>CAVZCB010000025.1:0-41417 GCA_963773555.1 uncultured Alphaproteobacteria bacterium | reverse complement strand
GGCGACGATCCTTGGCATCGGTGCCCTCAATGCCACGGCGCTGGTAGCCGCGGTCGGCGAGGCCGAAGACTTCGCGCACGGCCGCGACCTGGCCGCCTGGCTCGGGCTGGTGCCGCGGCAGATGACCACTGGCGGAAAGCCCCGGCTCGGCGGGATCAGCAAGCGCGGCAACGTCTATCTCCGGACGATGCTCATCCATGGCGCCCGGGCGGCTTTGCCCGGCCCGAGCCGAAGCGACACGCCCCTCGGGGCCTGGTTGCGCGACCTGATGGCGCGGGCCCATGTCAACGTCGCCGTCGTCGCCCTGGCGGCAAAGCTGGCGCGGATCGCCTGGGCGGTGCTGCGCAGCGGCGCTGACTACGATCGCGGTGCCGGAGCGGCGGCTGCGTAGAGAAGGAACGGCCGCGCGACACCGTCGCACGGCCCACGATGTCTGCAAGTGGTGGATCGAGATGGCCTGACAGTTGAACGGCGACCTGAAACCCTGGTTCGAAAAATGGCGCCGAGACGCCGGGAGTTTTGTGAGGACCGGGTCGCGCGGAGCTCCATCTGGGCGGGGAGCAAGGCTCCGATGCCGGATACGTTGGCGCAGACTGAAACGGCAGGATCGAAAACAAGTTTGCAGACGGGGCGGGCCATACGTTTTGAAAGCCTCCTGGGCCTGCGTGTTCGCAGACACGCCGCTGCGAGGAAGCAGCGCTCGGCCATTAAGCGGACCACGGCTTCTCGGCGCCTCGAAACTGAGGGCTCTCCCATCGGCGGTCGCATGGTTGCGCTTACATTTCTGCGAATGAGCCCCGCATTCTCTATGCCAGTGCCGCTATATTCTGATATTTCTAAGGACCGGTGATTGACAGGCCGCAGATGATTGCGCATACATCAGCAGTCGGACCTGAGGGAGAAAAGTCGCGTGACCGGCAGGAGCATCGTGGTGACCGGCGCGTCGTCGGGGATCGGCAAGGCCACCGCCCTGGCCTTTCTCGAAGCCGGGTGGCGCGTCGGCCTGATCGGGCGGCGCGCGGACGCGCTGGAGGCCGTGGCCGCGGACTGCTCCGGAGCGCTGCCCCTGCTTTGCGACGTGACCGATCCGGCGGAGGTCGAGGCGGCGTTCGATACCGCCTCGGCGCGGTGGGGCCGGATCGACGCGCTGTTCAACAATGCCGGCGTCGGCCTGAAGTCGGTTCTGATCGACGACATCACATCGAACAATGGCGCAAGGTGATCGACACCAACGTCACCGGGATGTTTCTTTGCCCGCGCGCCGCCTTCGGGCGGATGCGCCGGCAGGATCCGCACGGCGGCCGCATCATCAACAATGGCTCGATCTCGGCGCACGCGCCGCGCCCGGGGTCGATCGCCTATACCGCTTCGAAGCACGCCGTGACCGGCATGACCCGCAGCCTGTCGCTGGACGGCCGGGCCTTCGCGATCACCTGCGGCCAGATCGACATCGGCAACGCGATGACCGACATGGCCGCATCCCAGGCCAAGGGCGTGCCGCAGGCGGACGGCTCGATCGCGGTCGAGCCGATGATGGATGTCGCGAACGTGGCGCGCTCGGTGGTCTACATGGCGAGCCTGCCCGCGGAAGCGAACATCCAGTTCATGACGGTGATGGCGTCGGCCATGCCGTTCATCGGCCGCGGTTGATGTGGCGCCACGCGCGGGGCATGCTGGCGCCAGGGACGTCGCGGTGACGATCGCCGGCGAACGTCCGCCTGTGGAGGCCTGAGATGCACGAGCGGGCCGCACTTGCCGGTGTGTCGATCATGGTGCTGGTGGCGCTTGGCGGCGCCGTTGACAGCGCGATCGTCCGCATGCTCGCGGGCGAGGTGCATCCCTTCGTGATCGGCTTCACCCGCGTCAGCTTCGGACTGATCGCGATGCTTCCGCTGATCGTGCGCCGGCCGCAGCTGCTGAGGACCAGGGCCCGCTTCGGCCATGTGCTGCGCGCCGCGCTCAAGCTGGGCTCGCTGGTGGCGATGTTCGCCGCGCTGCAGGCAGCCCCCATCGCAACGGTCACGGCCATCGGTTTCGCCGCGCCGCTGTTCGTCACGCTGGGCGCCTGGCTGCTGTTTGCGGAGCGACCCGGCGTGTCGCGGCTCACCGGCCTCTGGCTCGGGTTCTTCGGGGTGGTCGTCATTCTCGCCCCGGCGCTGGGTCTGGGGCAGGGCAGGGCCCTGCTGCTGGCGCTCCTCGGCGCGGCCCTGACGGCGACGATCCAACTGATGCTCAAGGTGATGGGCCGCAATGACAGTGCCGACACGCTGGTGGCGTGGAACCTGATCGTCAGCGTTCCGCTGGCCGCGATCCCTGCGTTCTGGTTCTGGACCCAGCCGACGCCGGCCCAGTGGGGCCTGCTGGCGCTGCAGGGCGCCATCGGCACCTTCAGCCAACTGGGCGTGACGCGCGCCTTCCAGCTGGCGGATGCCTCGCTGGTGGCGCCGATCGACTTTCTCCGTCTGCCGCTGGTCGCGCTCGCGGGATGGCTGTTCTTCGCGGAAATCCCCCACGCGGCGACCTGGGCCGGGGCGGTCATGATATTCGTCGCCATCCTGGCGATCACGCACAGTGCCCGAACGCGGCGAGCGCCGCTGGGGGCTGATTTGAAAGGAGGGTAGCACCGGAACTTTCAGGATACCGGCTGGAGCGTTGGTCGGCTTCGTCATCGACGGGCGGCCCGATCCGGCACCCAACTTCGCCCGCTGCGGAAGCAGCCCTTGCGCCCCGGACCGAGGAAGGCCGGGCGGGCTGCGGTGGCCGTCGGGTGAACCAGAACATCAAACCTTGGGAGGTTAACTCAGTGAAATACCAGGCTGCTCTGACAGGCTTCGCAGCGCTACTTGCCCTTGCCGGGCCGAGTTTCGCCGCAGATACCGACGTGACGATTGCGCTCAACGAAGAGTTGGAAGTCGTCGAACCATGCATGGCCTCGCAGTCGAACATCGGCCGCGTGCTGCTGCAGAACATCTCCGAGACCATGACCGAGCTGAACACCAAGGACGGCTCGCTGATGCCCCGCCTCGCGGAAAGCTGGGAGGACATGGGCGACGGCACCTGGCGCTTCCATCTGCGCCCCGACGTGACCTTCTCCGACGGAACCGCGTTCGACGCAAACGACGTCGCCCACTCGATCGAGCGCACCCTGTCGCCCGACCTGACCTGCGAGATCGGCGCGAAGTATTTCGGCGGCATGACCATCACCCCGACCGTCGTCGATGACCTGACCATCGACATCAAGTCCGATCCAGCGCAGCCGATCCTGCCGCTGCTGCTCTCGACGCTGACCATCGTGCCCTCCGAGACCCCGATGGAGTTCACCCGCAACCCGATCGGCACCGGCCCGTATGTCCTCTCGGAGTGGAACCCCGGCCAGTCGATCGTCCTCGACCGCCGCGACGACTACTGGGGCGAGGAGCCTGCGGTGACCAAGGCGACCTACGTGTTCCGTTCCGACGACGCGGTGCGGGCGGCCATGGTGGAAACCGGCGAGGCCGACATCGTCCCGCTGATCAGCCAGACCGACGCAACCAACCCGAAGACCGACTTCTCCTATCCGAACTCGGAAACCACCTATCTGCGGATCGACAGCAGCATACCGCCACTCGACGACATCCGGGTGCGCAAGGCGCTCAACATGGCGGTGGACCGCGAAGCCTTCCTCGGAACGCTGGTTCCCGAAGCCGCCGAGATCGCCACGCACATGACGGTCCCGACCACGCTCGGCGCCGACGAGAAGCTTCCGGTCTGGGAGTACAATCCCGACGAAGCCAAGAAGCTGCTGGCGGAAGCCAAGGCCGACGGCGTTCCCGTCGACACCGAAATCCTGCTGCTGGGCCGGCTCGGCAACTTCCCGAACGTCACCGAGGTCATGGAGGCGTTGCAGCAGATGTTCGCCGACGTCGGCTTCAACACCAAGCTGCAGATGGTTGAGGTCGCCGAGTGGGTGAAATATTATTCCAAGCCCTTCGCCGCGGGCGATACCCCGTCGCTTACGGAGGCGATGCACGACAACAACCGCGGCGACCCGGTGTTCTCGATGTACTTCAAGTACGCCTGTGACGGCCTGCAGTCGGGGATCTGCGATCCGCAACTGGATGCCGACATCGAAGCCGCGACCGGCGCGGCGGGCGACGCGCGTGCCGACGCCTGGCGCAAGGTCTTCGCCCGCGCACACGACCTCGCTGCGGACGTCTTCCTGTTCCACATGGTTGGATACAGCCGCGTGTCCGAACGGCTCGACTTCACGCCGACCATCGCCACCAACTCTGAGCTTCAGCTGTCCCAGATCAAGTTCAAGTGAAGCCTCTTGGGGCGGCGGATCCTCCGCCGCCCCAACCGGACCATGGGGGTTCAGCAATGCAGAAGTTTCTTCTGAAGCGGGCGGTTTCCAGTGCGATCTCGCTGATCCTGCTGGTCGTCGCCGTCTTCTTCCTGTCGCGCCTGACCGGCGACCCGACCGACCTCTACCTGCCGGTGGACGCCTCCGCCGCGGCGCGTGAGAACTTCCGCGAACTGCACGGGCTCAACGACCCGCTGATCGTCCAGTTCTGGCACTATATGCTCGATCTGGTGAGACTCGATTTCGGCGAGTCGATCCGCCGCGCGCGTCCCGCCCTCGACGTCGTGCTCGAAGCGTTCGCCTGGACCCTGCGGCTCGCGGGGCTCACCATGCTGCTCGTATCCGTCAGCGCAATCGTGCTCGGCTCGCTTGCCGCGGTGCGGGTCGGCGGACTTTTCGACCGCATCGCCACGTTCTTTTCGCTGATCGGCGCATCGGCCCCCGACTTCTGGATCGCCATCGTCGCGATCGTGCTTTTCGCCGTGAGACTGGAATGGCTACCCACCTCGGGCACCGGATCGTTCTGGCACTGGATCCTGCCGGTCGCGGTGCTGTTCATCCGGCCGTTCGGGCTGATCCTGCAGGTGGTGCGCGGATCGATGATCAACGCGCTGTCATCGGCTTACGTCAAGACCGCGCGCGCCAAGGGCGTGCCGGCGCGGGCGACGATCTTCATCCATGCCCTGCGCAACGCGATGCTGCCCGTCATAACCGTCATCGGCGATCAGACGGCGGGCATCCTGAACGGCGCCGTGGTGGTGGAGACGATCTTCGGCTTTCCCGGCATCGGCAAGCTGATGATCGACTCGATCCTGCAACGCGATTTCGCGGTGATCCTGGCCTCGATCATGGTCACCGCCCTCGCGATCTTCATCATGAACATTGTGATCGACCTGGCCTATGCCGCCCTCGATCCGCGGATCAGGTACTGACCATGGCCGACACCCGCACCGTCGCCGCAAAGCCGGAGCCCAGCCGGTTCAGGACCGCCCTCGGGCTGCTGTGGGCCGACAAGCTCGCGACCCTCGCCGCGATCTTCCTGATCATCGTCGTGCTCTGCGCCCTGTTCGGACCGATGCTGCTGGAGGAGGTCGCCTCGAAGCAGAACCTGCGCGGCCGCAACGCCCCGCCGTTCGACCTGGCGCAGGGCTGGCTGATGTTCCTCGGCGGCGACCAGCTGGGCCGGCCGCTGCTGGCGCGGATCATCGTGGCCGCCTCGAACACCATGGCGATCGCCACAGGCGCCGTCCTCGCTTCGATGGCGATCGGCTCCAGCCTGGGGCTGATCGGCGGATATTCCCGCGGGCGCCTGGCCGAGATCATCCCGCGTCTCGCCGACGTGATCATGTCCTTCCCCTCGCTGCTTCTGGCGGTGATCGTGCTCTACATGCTGGAGCCCTCGGTCGGGAACCTGATCCTGGTTCTGGCGATCACCCGGATCCCGGTCTACCTCCGGACCACCCGCGCCGAGGTCCTGGAGATCCGCGAGCGCATGTTCGTTCAGGCCGCGCAGGTGATGGGCGCCTCCAGCCGCCGGATCGTCTTCCGCCACATCCTGCCGATGATCCTGCCAACGATCCTGACCATCGCCACCCTGGACTTCGCCTTCGTGATGCTGGCGGAATCGTCGCTCTCCTTCCTCGGCATCGGCATCCAGCCGCCCGAGGTGACCTGGGGCCTGATGGTCAGCCAGGGCCGCCCGTACCTCACCACCGCCTGGGGGCTGTCGTTCTGGCCGGGGCTCACGATCATCCTGACCACGCTGTCGCTGAACCTCCTGTCGAACTGGATGCGCATCGCGCTCGATCCGACGCAACGTTGGCGTCTTGAAATGGGAGGCCGGAAGAATGGCTGAACCGCTGCTGGAGGTTCGCAACCTCTCGGTCACCTTTCACACCGCCCGCGGTCCGGTCGAAGCGGTCCGCAACGTGAGCTGGTCGATCGATCGGGGTGACGTGCTGGCGATCCTCGGCGAGTCCGGCTCCGGCAAGTCGGTCTCGGCCTCCGCGGTGATGGACCTGATCGACTGCCCTCCCGGCGAGATCACCAGCGGCGAGATCTTCTACGAAGGCCGCGATCTCCTGACGATGGGGCGCGGCGAGCGCCGCGACATCAACGGCAAGAAGATCGCGATGATCTTCCAGGATCCGCTGAGCCATCTCAACCCGGTCTACTCCGTCGGCTGGCAGATCGAGGAGACCATGCGGATCCACGGCACCTCGCGCGCCAACGCGAAGGCCGAGACCGTGGCGCTTCTGGCGAAGGTCGGCATCCCAAGCCCGGAGGCCTCGGCGAACAAGTATCCGCACCAGTTCTCTGGCGGCCAGCGCCAGCGCCTGATGATCGCGATGGCGCTGGCGCTTCGCCCTGACGTCCTGATCGCAGACGAGCCCACCACCGCACTCGACGTCACCGTGCAGGCGCAGATCCTGGCGCTGCTGGAGCAGTTGCAGCACGAGACCGGCATGGCGCTGCTGATCATCACCCACGACCTCGGCGTGGTGGCCGAGGTCGCCGACCGGGTGGTGGTGATGAACGCCGGCGAGATCGTCGAACAGGGCACCGCCGCGGAGGTCTACGCCAACCCCCAGCACCCCTACACCAAGCGCCTGATCGGCTCGGCGCCGGGCAACGGCGAGATCCACGACGACCCGCTCGGAACCGAGCCGATCCTGCGGATGGAGAACGTCTCGAAGATCTACGGCACGTTCCACGCCCTCGACGGCATCGACCTGGTGCTGCGCGAGGGCGAGACGCTGGCCATCGTCGGCGAGAGCGGATCGGGAAAGTCCACCACGGCACGGCTGCTGCTGCGGCTGGAGGACGCGAGCGGCGGCCGAGCGCTCTACCAGGGGCGCGATCTCTTCACCCTGTCGCCGCGCGAGCTCTTCGCCATGCGCCGCGACATCCAGATGGTGTTCCAGGACCCGACCCAGAGCCTCAATCCCCGCATGACCGTCTATCAGTTGATCGCCGAGGCCTGGGCGATCCACCCCGAGATCGTGCCAAAGCCGCGCTGGCGCGAGCGGGTGGAGACCCTGCTCGAACAGGTCGGGCTGAAGGCCGAGCACATGCACCGCTACCCGCACCAGTTCTCCGGCGGCCAGCGCCAGCGCATCGCCATCGCCCGCGCGCTGGCGCTGGAGCCGCGGGTGATCGTCTGCGACGAGGCGGTGTCCGCCCTCGACGTGCAGGTGCAGGCGCAGGTGATCGACCTCTTGGACCGGCTGAAGGGCGAGTTCGGGCTGAGCTACATCTTCATCGCCCACGATCTGCCCGTGGTCCGCGACTTCGCCGACCGGGTAATCGTGATGCAGGGCGGCCGGATCGTCGAGGAGGGCACCGTGCGCCAGATCTTCGATCATCCGCGCGAGCCCTACACCCAGAACCTGCTGGCCGCCTCGCTGGACCCGGACCCCCAGGTCCAGGCCCGCCGCCGGGAAGCCCGGCTGGCCCGCGCGCCCGCTTAGGAAAGGTTGCCATGCGGCAGAGTGCACGACACAGGCCCGCACGCCCCCATCGTTCGGACCGTCAAGCGCCGATCTTCGAACCGGCACGAGCGAGGCGCTGCCTCGCGCCGGTTCGTCGGCCGAAGCGCGTCTGCCGGGGCAGCCGGGGGCAGGCAGGCGCGCGCGGATTTGTCGGACAAATCCGCGAAGTGACATACGGCATCGTTGCGCTCTGCCAGCGGCGAACGGAATCCGCATAGTGTTGACAACGATTTTATCGTTATATATCAATGGCATGAGCGGCCGCGCACGCGTGCCCAAACCGTGCCCTGCCCAACCCTGCCGGCCCTCGAGCCAATCAACCGGAGCCCGCGTGACGTGACCAGACCCGATGTGATGATGCTCTACCCGCAGCGCCCGGCCGCGATGGAGCAGCTCGAGGCCGCCTACACCCTGCATCGCTGGGACCTGGCCGAGGACAAGCCCGGCCTTCTCGCCGCGCACGGCCCGCACTGCCGCGCCATCGCCACCAACGGCCACGCCCCAGTCACCCGCGAGATGATCGCGGCAATGCCCGCCCTCGAGATCGTCGCCTGTTCCTCGGCGGGGTTCGAGTCTTTCGACGTGGCCGCCCTGGCCGAGCGCGGCATTGCCCTGACCAACACCTCGGCGGCGCTGAGCGGCGACGTCGCGGACACCGCGATCATGCTCATGCTCGCCGCCCGGCGTGGCATGGTCCCGGCGGAGGCCTACGTGCGCTCCGGCGATTGGGCCCGCAAGGGCATGTTCCCGCTGCAGCGGACGCTGCACGGAAAACGCCTCGGCATCGTCGGCATGGGCACCATCGGCCAAGCCATCGCCCGCCGCGCCGAGGCGATGGAACTCCGCGTCAGCTACTGGAACCGCCGCCCCAAGGACCTGCCATGGCCGTTCCAGCCCGACCTCGTCGCGCTGGCCCGCGAGAGCGACAACCTTGTCGTCATCGTCGCGGGCGGCGAGGGCACCCGCCACCTGATCGACGCCGAGGCGATGGACGCCCTCGGCCCCGATGGCCTGCTGATCAACGTCTCGCGCGGCTCCGTCGTTGACGAGGCGGCCCTGATCGCGGCCCTGACCGACGGCCGCCTCGGATCGGCCGCGCTCGACGTCTATGCCAGCGAGCCCAACCCCGACCCGCGCCTGACCGCCCTGCCGAACGTGACGCTCTATCCGCACCACGCCTCGGGAACGGTCGAGACGCGCGACGCCATGGCGCAGCTCTTGGTCGACAATCTCGCCGCCTACTACGCGGGCCGCCCCCTGCTGACGCCCGTTGATCTGTCGGCCTACGTGCCGGCGGACGGAAAGGCCTGAGATGCCGCATGCCCTGGTCACCGGGGCCAGTTCCGGCATCGGCCTCTGCATCGCCCGGACCCTGCTGGCCGACGGATGGCAGGTCACGGGCCTGAGCCGACATGCGCCGGAGAGCCTCGGACCGGCCTATCGCCACGTCGCCGTCGATCTCTCCTACGCCGGCGCGCTGGACACGCTGTTGCCAAGCCTGCCCGCGCCGGACGCAGTGGTCCACGCCGCCGGCCTCATGCGCGTCGGTCCGCTCGAAAGCTTCGACCATGCCGAAGGCGACCTGATGTGGCGCCTGCACGTCGATGTCGCCGCCCGCCTGATCGGCGGCCTTGCCCCACGCATGCCGGACGGCGGCCGGATCGTCCTCATCGGCAGTCGCGTCGCCCGGGGCGCGAAGAACCGCGCCCTCTACGCCGCCTCCAAGGCCGGGCTGATCGGCCTCGCACGCTCCGTTGCCGCCGAACTCGCGCCGCGCGGGATCACCGTCAACGTCGTCGCCCCCGGCGCCACCGACACGCCGATGCTGCGCGATCCCGCGCGCGCGTCCGAGGCCCCGCGCCTGCCGCCGATCGGCCGGATGATCCGGCCCGAAGAGGTCGCCGCGACTGCGGCGTTCCTGCTGTCACCCGCCGCCGGTGCGATCATCGGCCAGACCATCACCATCTGCGGCGGCGCCTCGTTGTGACCTGCCCATCGAGGAGACGACCATGATCGACAATCTCGACCTCAAGGCCCGCATCCGGAACGGACTGCTGTCCTTTCCGGTGACGCCGTTCGGCGACGACGGCGCCTTCGCTCCAGGCCCGTTCCGCGCCCATCTGGAATGGCTGTCGGACCATCCGGTTGCGGGCCTGATCGTCGCGGGCGGCACCGGTGAGCTGTTCTCGCTGACGCCCACCGAAGTCGTCGAGGTAGTCCGAAACGCCAAGGAAGCGCAGTCCGGTCAGCCCATCATTTCCGGCTGCGGCTACGGCACGCGCCAGGCCTGCGAGATGGCGCAGGGAATCGAGGCGGCGGGCGGCGACGGTATCCTTCTGCTGCCGCACTACCTGATCTCCGCACCGCAGGACGGGATCGAGGCGCACATCCGCGCGGTGTGCAAGGCAACGCGGATGGCGGTGATCGTCTACAACCGCGGCCAGAGCCGGGTCAGCGCCGAGACGCTGGCGCGGCTGGCCGAGGACTGCCCCAACCTGATCGGCTTCAAGGACGGCACCGGCGACATCGACACCGTGCGCCGCGTCACCCTGACACTCGGCGACCGGCTCAGCTACATCGGCGGGATGCCCACGCATGAACTGTTCGCCCAGGCCTATCGCGGCGCCGGGATGCCGACCTATTCCTCGGCGGTGTTCAATTTCGTACCCGCGACGGCGCTCCAGTTCTTCAACGCCTTCAGCAGCGGCGACGATGCCACCTGTGAGAAGCTGCTGAAGGAGTTCTACTATCCCTTCGCCAGAATCCGCGACCGCAAGACCGGCTACGCCGTCTCGGCGATCAAGGCCGGCGTGCGACTGCGTGGCTTCGACGCCGGTCCGGTCCGCACTCCGCTGACGGACCTGACCGGCGAGGAGGTCGAGCTGATGCAGGATCTCATCCGCGACCGGTCGTGACGTGATCGGCTCTCGCTCACCCTTCGTCGATCCAGCCGGGCGCCAGACGGACATGTTTGATCGCCCGCCGGTGGTAGGTGTAGGCGAGGTGAAGCGTGCCGTCCGGCGCCTCCGCCATGGCGGGGTAGGAAAGCTCGTGGTTGCGTCCGTCCAGCGCGTTGTTCGACAGGCAGGTGCCCGGCCCATCCGCCACGACCCGGCGCCGCGGAAACGTTCGCCCGCCGTCCGTGGAGACACAGAGCGTAAGCGGCGCGCGCGGCACGCCCCAGATCGCCTGCACGCCGCCGGTCGGGTCGCCCCGGCCGTCGTCCTGCTCGCCCAGTTCGTCGTAGAGCGAGGCGCGACGCTCGGTCGCCACGGCCGCCGAGACCGGATTGCAGAGCAGCGCGACACGCCCGTCGCGCAACCGCAGCGCAACGATCGACGAATTGTTGTTCGGAACGTCCGTCGGTTCCGGCACCGACCAGCTCCGCCCGCCATCGTGGCTCTCGGTGCGATAGACGAAATCGGCCTGGCGGCGCCGGAAAAAGGCCGCCATGACGGCGCCGTCAAGCGGCACGATGGTCATGTGGACGCACCCGGTCGACTCCGGCACATGCACCAGCGACCACCGCGCGCCCCGGTCGTGACTGACCGCGACGGCGGCGGTGTCGTGGCTGCCCGTCCAGCGCGCGCCCGCCTGCACCTTGCAGAGAAACAGCGGCAGCATCCAGGCGCCATCGTCGCGGATCACCAGCGGCGAGCGCACGAAGCTGCCGCGCGGCAGGTCCAGCGTCCGGACCGATCCCGGACGCAGCCCCGCGCCGGTGCGCTCGAGCGCGCGGAACAGCACCTCGCAGTCTTCCTGCCGCCCGCCGGGCTGGGCCGTGTGAATGAGGTCGATCGCGCCATCGGCCGGATCGACGAAGATTACCGGATTCTGCTCGGACCGGGACTCGTCATCCGAAACCCTGTCCGCGCCGCTCCAGCGATCTGCGCCCGGCGCCAGCGTGGCGAGATGAACGAAGATGTCCGACCGTCCCTCCAGCGTGCCCGCGAACCACGCGCACGCCAGCGTTCCGTCGGGCAGCCACTCCAGGAACGCGGCGTGGTTGTGCACCACCGGCGACGCGAGGAACGCCTCGGCGCGGCCGCCACCGACCGCCCTGACGCTTCCATCCATGTGGGCCGCGATTTCATCCGGCGTCATTGGACCCTCCCGCTTCGGCTCGACCCACCGAGGTCCCCGTGCGATAGCACTGCCTCGCCCCGCAAACCAGCCGGCCGAACAACCGGCCCGCACCACCCGCTGGCAGGAGGAATCCGCGATGCCCAGCCTTGACCAGCCGATCGAACTGCAGCGCCCGCCGGTCATCCGTTTCGGCGCGGGACAGGTGGCGAGCCTCGCGGAGTGGATCGCCGGGGTCGGCGCCAGGCGATGCTTCGTGGTCGCCAGCAGATCGAACGCTGCGCGGATCCACGTCCTCGGCCTGACGGAGGTCAGCGTCTTCGGCGACGCCGAACCCGAGCCGGACCTGCCGAACCTCGAGGCGGCCGTCGCGGCGGCGAAGGCGATCGATCCCGACGTGGTGATCGGCTTCGGCGGCGGCAGCGCGATGGACCTCGCGAAGCTCGTCGCGGTGCTGGTCACAAGTGACAAGGTCCTGCGCGACATATCCGGCCCGAACCGCGCGCCCGCCCGCACCGTGAAGCTCGTGCAGATCCCGACCACGGCGGGGACCGGCAGCGAGGTCGGAACCCGCGCGCTGATCACCGACCCCGAAACCAGGAACAAGATCGCGACCGAGAGCCTGCAGATGCTGGCCGACATCGCGATCATCGACCCGGCGCTGACCGTCTCGGTGCCGCCGATGGTGACGGCGGCGACCGGCGTGGATGCGATGGCACACTGCGTCGAGGCGTTCACCAGCCGGCGCGCGCATCCGATCATCGACGACCACGCGCTTCGCGGCATCGAACTGGTCGGCCGCTACCTCCGCCGCGCGGTCGAGGACGGCACCGACATCGAGGCCCGCGCCGGCCTGTCGCTCGCCGCCTTCCATGGCGGGATATGCCTCGGGCCGGTCAACACCGCCGCCGGCCACGCCCTCGCCTATCCCCTCGGCACCCGCCACAAGCTGGCGCACGGCATCGCCAACGCGCTGATCTTCCCGCACACCCTGGCGGCGAACTTCCCGGCGGTCCCGGAAAAGACCGGCCTCATCGGCAAGGCGCTCGGCTTCCGCGCCGACGGGCGGCAGGCCGTGCTCGCCGGCGCCCGCACTTTCTGCGAAGGTCTTGGCCTCGACATGGCCCTGCGCAACCACGGCGTCCCCCACGACGACCTGCCCGCTTCCGCCAGCGAGGCCCACGCCATTCGGCGGCTTCTCGACTTCAATCCCGTCGACCTGAGCGAGGCCGACATCCTGGAAATCTACGAGGCGGCCTACTGACCGCCACCGCACCGGAGACCCCCATGACCAAGGAAGCCTTCGTCGCCCTCGTCACCTGCTTCAACGACGACGAGACCCTGAACTACGCCGCGACCCGCGCCCAGGTGCGCCGGCAGATCGCCGCCGGCAACAACATTATGTGCGCGGGCACCAACGGCGACTTCACCGCTCTTACCTTCGACGAGAAGGTGCGGCTGACCGGCGAGGTCGTCGAAGAGGTGGCCGGCCGCGCCCGCGTCATCGTCAACGCCGGGATGCCCGCGACCTTCGAGACCATCCTGCTTGCCCGCGAATTCGAGAAGCTCGGCGTCGACGGCATCGCCGTCATCACCCCGTTCTTCATCGCCTGCACCCAGGACGGCCTCATCCGCCATTTCTCGTCCGTGGCCGACGCGATCACCACGCCGGTCTATCTCTACGACATCCCCGCGCGCACCCAGAACCACATCGAGCCCGAGACCGCGCGGACCCTCGCCGCCCACGGCAACATCGCCGGCATCAAGGACTCGGGTGGCGCGCAGGACACGCTCGAAGCCTACCTCACAGTGGGCAAGGACGTCGCCGGTTTCGACGTCTACTCCGGCCCCGACAACCTGGTGCTCTGGTCGCTCCGGAACGGTGCGCGCGGCTGCATCTCCGGCCTCGGCAACGTCATGCCGCGGGTGCTCGCCGGCATCGTCGCGGCCTGTAACGCCGGCGACACCACTGCCGCCGAGCGCCATCAGACGGCGTTCACCGCCTTCCGCCAGGATCTCTACGGTCTCGGCTATCCGCCGGCGCTGGTGAAACGGGCGCTCTACGTCATGGACCCCTCGGTCGGCGCCAGCCGCCAGCCGGCGCTGCTTCCCGACCCGGCTCAGGACGCCAGGATTGCCGACCTGCTCCGGAAGCACGGCCTGCTGACGGAGGCGCCGGTTTGATCACCGCGATAACCTCACCGCAGCACAGGCGGTCATGGCGGACCGCTCGCCGCATCGATGACGGACACCAGCGTATCCGCTCCCCCGAACCCACCGGATTTGGTCACCAGTCGCATCGGTCGGCCGCCCACATCCATGCGCGACACCGGAACGCCCGGCAGCAACTCTCCCTCGACCACGAGGACCGCGACGCCGAGCTCGCCGAGGATCCCGTCGGCGGTCTCGCCCCCGCAGGCAAAGAGCGTGCGCGCGCCCACGTCGTTCGACAAAGCCGCCGCGGTTCGGGCGAAGCTGGCCCCGACCTTGCCCGGATCGGCATCCGGACCGCCTTGAACCAGTTGCAACAGCACGATCTCGCCGATTGGGCGCACTCCCGTCACGCGCCCATCGGGCGCCGGCAGGTCTGTCACCTGTCGCTCAGCGTGAACCGCCTTCACCTGGGCCAGCGTGATTGGATCGCGGGAACCGATCGCGAGCAGCATCGGAGCCGAAAGTCGGTCCAGCCGACGGGCCTGTCCGCCTGGCGCGAGGCGTCGCCCCAGCGCCGCCGCCAGACCGGCCGCCCCGACCAGCAGCGTCGGCGGCCGATCGATGAACCGGGCAAGCGCGGCATCCATGCCCGCCTCGTCGCGCGTCTCGGGAACGTCCAGATCGACCCCGCTGCCCGCGAAGCGGGCGGCCACGTCGATCGGCGCCGCGATGCCGGCTCCGATCAGACGTCCGCGCTCCGTGAACCGGCCCTGCGCCGGAATCGCCGGCGCCACCAGTGCGCGAGGGACGCCCGCCCGTTCGGCGACAATGCGGAGTTCCGCCGCGACGTGGCCCTTCAGCCGCGAGTCGACCTTCTTGAACAGCACCTCCGGCGCCGCGTCGGCGGTCGCGGTGAGGACCCGATCGACGGCATCACGCGCAGCCGCTTCGCCACCCTCGCGCGACGCCGTGCTCACCGCGAGAACGTCGGGCCGGGTTGCGATGGCGGCGGCGATGTCGGACGGCCGGCGCGCGACCGAGCAGCGCATCCCCGCTGCCGCCAGCATCACCGCGCTGTCGAGTGCCCCAGTCAGGTCGTCCGCGACGATCAGCACCCGCACGACAAAATCCAAGGCTCCGCGTCTCGCTCAACCGTCATGATGCGAGACTACACCCAATCGAGAACCGGAACATCGGGCGGGAGGCACCTCAAGTGACCAAGACCAACCAGCAACCGCCGATCGTCATCACCATGGGCGACCCTTCGGGCGTCGGACCCGAGGTGACGGTCAAGGCGCTGGCCGCGCTCGCTTCCGCCGAGCGCGACCGCTTCGCCATCATCGGCGATCGGGCGGTCCTGAACCGCGCCATCGCCGCGAGCGGCGTGACGCTGGCGCTCGCAACCGGCCGGGCGCCCCACGCCGTGACCCTGATCGACGTGCCGGTGACGGACCTGCCGGAGCGGTTCGGCGTCCTCAGTCCCCGCTGCGGCGAGGCCGTGTTCCAATACATCCGCACCGCGGTGGAGCTGACTCAGGCCGGCGCGGCCGCCGGGATCGTCACCGCCCCGATCAACAAGGAAGCCTTGAACGCCGCCGGCCATCACTATGACGGCCACACCGGGTTGCTCGCACACCTGACCGGCGGCGGCGCGTCGTGGATGCTGCTCGCCTCGGAGCGGCTCAACGTGATCCATGTCTCCACCCATGTCTCGCTCAGGACCGCGATCGGCCGGGCCACGCCCGAGCGCGTGCTGGCGACGATTCGTACCGGCAACGCGCACCTGAAGCGGATGGGCATCGAACGCCCGCGGATCGCCGTGGCCGGGATCAACCCGCACTGCGGCGAGAACGGCCTCTTCGGCACGGAGGACGACGAACAGCTTGTGCCCGCCGTAGCCGCCGCGCGGGCCGACGGCATCGAAGTCTCCGGGCCGATCTCGGCGGATACGGTCTACCATCGCGCCTATCAGGGAGCCTTCGACCTTGTGGTGGCGCAGTATCACGACCAGGGGCACATTCCGATCAAGCTCGTGGCCTTCGACACCGCGGTCAACGTCTCGCTCGGGATGCCGATCGATCGCGCGTCGGTCGATCACGGCACCGCCTTCGACATCGCCGGCACCGGCAAGGCCAACCACGTCAACATGCTCTCGGCGCTCGCCTATGCTGGCCGACTGGCCGAAACACGGAAATCAACGGTTCAATCCTGACTGTTTTAGGTGCCATATTGAATCCATACGCGTGCCATAGGCATTCCAGACACCACGAAGCGCCGTAAACCTCTGACATCGCCAAAGGTCCAACCGCCCCCGATCCCTGTCAGGACCCAACGCCGGCCTGCGCCTTCTTGTGCCGTATCGACGACCAGAGCGAGACGGCGATCAGCCCCGCGCCCGCGAGTCCCGTGACCGCTTCGGGAACGTGCATCAGCGCCTGCGCATACATGATCACCGCGAGGATCAGGATCGCCCAGAAAGCGCCGTGCTCGAGGTAGCGGTAGGCGGCCAGCGTCTGGCGATCGACCAGCATGATCGTCATCGATCGCACATACATTGCCCCGATCCCGAGACCGATCGCGATGACGAAGAGGTTCTGGGTCAGCGCGAACGCGCCGATCACCCCATCGAACGAGAAGCTCGCGTCCAGCACCTCGAGATAGATAAAGGCGCCGAGCCCGCCGCGCGCGGCGGCGCTCATCGCCTCCTCGGCGGCGTCCAGCATGCCCGCGACGACCTCGATGACCAGGAAGGTCAGCAGGCCGTAGATCGCCGCATGGAAGAAGGTGCTGGCCTCGGCGTCCGGCAGCTGCGCCGAGAAGCCGAGGATCAGCGTCAGCACGATCGCCACCTCGACGCCGCGGACGGTCGCGAATCGCGCCATGCGGGTCTCGACGAACTTCACCCAGTGCACGTCCTTTTCGCGGTCGAAGAAGAAGCTGAGGCCAACCATCATCAGAAAACTGCCGCCGAACGCGGCGATTCCCAGATGCGCCTCGTGCATGATCCGGGCGTACTCCTGCGGCTCGGCGGCGGCGAGACGCAGCGCCTCGATCGGACCGATGCGCCCCGCGACCGCGACGATCGCAAGCGGAAAGACCACCCGCATCCCGAAGACCGCGATCACGATTCCCCACGTCAGGAACCGCTTCTGCCACAGCGGCGTCATCTCCCGCAGCTTGTTGGCGTTGACGATCGCGTTGTCGAACGAGAGCGAGATCTCGAGGACCGCCAGAACGGCGCAGACAAGCAGCGTCCCGGCGGCCCCGGACGGCGTCCCGGTGTTCAGCCACCCGACATAGCCGCCCAGCACCAGTCCGAGAACCGTGACAACGATGGCCCACCGGAAGTAGGACGCCAGAGACTTGCTGTGCGACGTTGTCATGATCGCCTTATCGGTCCTTCGGAAGTCGAACACCGTTCCCGCCGTCGATACGGCTACCGCCCGTTCTTGTCCCGCCAGGCCTGGAACGCGGACAGATGTTCGTCTTTGGTGCGGGGATAGAGCCCGATGATGGTGTCGCCCGCCTTGACCCGTTCCACGACGAAGTCCTCGTACGTCGTCATCGCCAGCGCCTCGTCGGCGAGTTCATCGGCGATTCCGGCAGGTAGCACGATCACGCTGTCGTCGTCGCCGACGACGATGTCGCCGGGAAACACCGGCGCATCGCCGCAGCCGATCGGGACGTCGATCTCGATCGCCTCGTGGAGCGTCAGGTTGGTCGGGCTCGACGGCCGGCTATGGTAGGCTGGCATGTCGAGCTCGCCGATCCGCATCGAGTCGCGGAACCCGCCATCGGTGACGACGCCGGCGCCGCCGCGCACCATCAACCGGGTGATCAGGATATCGCCCGCACTGGCCGCGCGCGGATCCTTCCGGCTGTCCATCACCAGAACGTGGCCTTCCGGACAGGTCTCGATCGCGACCCGCTGGGGATGCTTCGGGTTGCGGAACTCAGTCAGCTGGTTGCGGTCCTCGCGGGCCGGCATGTAGCGCAGGGTGAAGGCCGGGCCGACCATGTTGCGGCCCTTGCGCGCGACGGGTCGCACGTCTTGGATCACCTGCGACCGCAGGCCGCGCTTGTAGACCGCGGTGGCCAGCGTGGCGACCGACACGCTCATGAGCTTCTTGCGGGTCTCGAGATTCATAACTGGCCTCACTTCAGATCTTCGGGCAGGATGGCCTCGGGGAGCCCCTGATAGCAGACCGGCCGCAGGAAGCGGCGGATCGACAGCGTGCCGACCGAGGTGGCGCCGAAGTTGGTCGAGGCCGGGTAGGGGCCGCCGTGGACCATGGCGTCGGCCACCTCGACGCCGGTCGGGAAGCCGTTAGCGAGAATTCGGCCCGCCTTACGCTCGAGGATCGGCAGGAGGCGCCGGGCGAGCGCGGCGTCGCCGTCGTCCATGTGCAGCGTCGCGGTGAGCTGGCCCTCGAAGCCGCGCGCCAGCGTCTCCATCTCGTCCGGTCCCTCGACCCGCACCACGAGGCCGAGCGGGCCGAACACCTCCTTGCCGAGCGCGTGGTCCTGCAGATAGACTGAGGCGTCGGTCTCGTAGAGGTTTGGACTGGCGTTGCGGCCGTCGCTGTCAGTGGCAACGACGGGCTTCACGGCGTTGCGCCCGTCGAAGCGGGCCTTGCCGTCGCGGTAGGCGCCGGCGATGCCGTCGGTGAGCATGCACTGGCTGGCGACGTCCTTCAGGGCCTCGGCGGCGGCGACGACGAAGGCATCGCCCGGCGCGCCGCGCCCGACCACGGCGATGCCGGGATTGGTGCAGAACTGGCCCGCGCCCATGGTCAGCGAGCCGGCCCAGCCCTTGCCGATCTCCGCACCGCGCGCCTTGACCGCCTCGGGCAGCAGGAACATCGGGTTGACGCTGCCGAGTTCGCCGAAGAACGGGATCGGCTCGGGCCGGGCGGCGCAGAGGTCGAACAGAGCCCGGCCGCCGGCGAGCGAGCCGGTGAAGCCGACCGCCTTGATCAGCGGGTGCTGGACCAGCGCCTCGCCGACGTCGCGGCGGCCGCGCTGGATCAGGCTGAAAACGCCCGGATGCAAGCCGCAGGTGACGATGGCGGCGTGGATCGCCTCGGCGACGATCTCGCCGGTGCCCGGATGCGCCGAGTGGCCCTTGACGATCACGGGGCAACCGGCGGACAGCGCGGCGGCGGTGTCGCCGCCGGCGGTCGAGAAGGCGAGCGGGAAGTTCGAGGCGCCGAACACCGCGACCGGGCCGATCGGGCGCTCGATCATGCGCATGTCCGGGCGCGGCAGCGGCTTGCGGTCGGGCAGCGCTTTGTCATACCGGCGATCGAGATAGGCGCCATCGCGGATGTGGGAGGCGAAAAGCCGCAACTGCCCGGTGGTGCGGCCGCGCTCGCCTTCGAGCCGGGCGGTGGGCAGGCCGGTCTCGGAAGTGCCGATCTCGGTGATCTGGGCGGCGCGCGCCTCGATCTCGTCGGCGATGGTCTCGAGGAATTTCGCGCGCTCCTCGCGCCCGGAGTAGCCGTAGGACCAGAAGGCCTCCTCGGCGGCCCGTGCGGCACGGTCGACCAGCGCCGGGGTGCCGGCGCAGAAGGCATGTGAGGCGCCGGTGGCCGGTTCGGAGGTAAAGCTGGTCTCGCCGGCGACCCATTCGCCTGCGATCAGGTGCTTGCCGTGCGGGGTGAAGGTGAGGGTGTCGAGCATACTTGTGCCCTTATTGTTCGGTTCAGATCAGGCCGTTGGCCTTCAGAAAACCCGTCATCAGGCCCTGCTGGCCTTCGGTCAAGGGCCAGGCCGAGGGCGGCCTCGTCGGGCCGCAGTCCTGGCCGAGCGCCTGGAGCGCGGCCTTGACGGTGGTGACATTGGTTCCGTTCAGCTCCTCGGCGCGGATGTCCTCGAAGACCCGCATGTCGGCGATCAGGTCGCGCGCCCTGGCGTAGTCCGAGGCCTCCAGAGCGGCATGTATGGCAATCGAGCGCTCCGGCCAGACATTGATCAGGCCGGAGGTGAAGCCGCGCGCACCGACGGCGTAGAAGGTCGGCGCCCAGACCTCGGCGAGGCCGCCGACCCAGGCGATTCCGGGATCGCAGGCATCGCGGGCTTCGGCGAGCTTCAGCGGGTTCGGGGTCGCCCACTTGACGCCCTTGACGCCGGGCAGCGCGCAAAGCGCGGCGATGCCGGAGGTGCCGATCGCATCGTTGCGCAGGTAGAGCATGATCGGAAGACCGCCCGAGGCGTCGCTGATCGCCTTGACGTAGTCGACGGTGCCGCGAGGCGCGGCGAACGGGTCCGGCGGCTGGTGGATCATCAGCGCCGTGGCGCCGGCGTCAGCGGACGCCTTCGCCAGGCGGCAGGCGTCCCGGACACCGCGGCCGACGCCGGCCAGCACCGGGGCTCGGCCGGCGATCAGCTCCGTGACCTCCTGCGCCATGCGGCAGGCCTCGTCGGTGGTCAGGGCGTAGAACTCGCCGGTGTTGCCGTTGATCACCGGCAGGTGGACCCCGGCGCCGAGCGCGCGGTCGATGATCGGCGCGAGCTTGCCCGGCGCGACGTCGCCGTTGTCGTCGTAAGGCGTGACCAGAATGCCCGAGATACCAGCCAGCGCCGCGTCGAGGTCGAAAGCCATGCCAGTCCTCTCGGTTCAGTGAATCTCGGGCTCGTCGGCGACCTTGCCGAAGCCGTGCGCGAGGTAGTCGAAGTCGCAGCCCTCGTCGGCCTGCCCGACATGCCGCTGGAACATGTAGCCATAGCCGCGATGGTAGTGCGGTTCCGGCGCCACCCAGGCCGCCCGCCGCCGCTCGAGCTCCGCCTCGTCCACCAGCATGTCGAGCCGGCGGTTGGCGAGGTCGATGCGCACGATGTCTCCCGTCTGCAGCAAGGCCAGCGGCCCGCCGACGAAGCTCTCGGGTGCCACGTGCAGCACGCAGGCGCCGTAGGAAGTCCCCGACATTCGCGCGTCGGAGATGCGCAGCATGTCCCGGTGGCCTCCCTTGACCAGCCGCTTCGGCAGCGGCAGCATGCCCCATTCCGGCATCCCCGGCCCACCCTGCGGCCCGGCGTTGCGCAACACCATCACGTGGTCGGGCGTGACCTCAAGGGTCTCGTCATCGACGGCCTTCTTCATCTCGGGATAGCTGTCGAACACCAGCGCCGGCCCTTCGTGCTGGTGGTACTTCGGATCGCAGGCGGCCGGCTTGATCACCGCGCCGTCGGGGCAGAGGTTGCCGCGCAGCACCGCCAGCGACCCCTCGTGGTAGACCGGATTGGAGAGCGGACGGATCACGTCGTCGTTGTAGACTTTCGCGCCGTCGAGGCATTGGGCGAGGGTCTTGCCGGTGACGGTGATGACGGAGGTATCGAGCCGCTCTTCGATCTGCTTCATCAGCGCCCTGAGGCCGCCGGCATAGAAGAAATCCTCCATCAGGTAATCCTTGCCCGACGGCCGGACGTTGGCGATCAACGGCGTGGTGCGCCCCAGCGCATCGAGATCGTCGAGCGAGAGCGCGACCCCCGCCCGCCGCGCCATGGCGATCAGGTGGACGACGGCGTTGGTCGAGCAGCCCGTCGCCATCGCGACGATCGCGGCATTGCGCACCGAGGCGTCGGTCACGATCCGGTCGGGGGTCAGATCCTCCCATACCATCTCGACGATGCGCCGGCCGCAGGCCGAGCTCATGCGCTGGTGCCCGGAATCGGCCGCCGGGATCGACGAGGCGTTCGGCAGGGTCAGGCCCATGGCCTCGGTGATCGAGGTCATGGTCGAGGCGGTGCCCATGGTCATGCAGGTGCCGACCGAGCGGGCGATGCCGCCCTGGACGCCGAGCCATTCCTCGTCCGTGACGTTGCCGGCCCGTCGCTCGTCCCAGTATTTCCAGGCGTCCGAGCCGGACCCGAGGATCCGGCCGGCGTAGTGTCCTCGCAGCATCGGTCCGGCGGGCAGGAAGATCATCGGCACGCCCGCCGTCAGCGCGCCCATCACCAGGCCAGGCGTGGTCTTGTCGCAGCCGCCCATCAGCACCACGCCGTCGAGCGGGTGCGACCGGATCGTCTCCTCGGTCTCCATCGCCAAGAGGTTGCGGTAGAGCATCGAGGTGGGTTTGGTGAAGCTTTCGTCCACGCTGAGCGTCGGCATCTCGACGGCAAAGCCACCGGCCTGCGCCACGCCGCGCTTCACGTCCTTGACCCGCTCGGGGAAGTGGCCGTGGCAGGAGTTGAGCTCGGACCAGGTGTTCAGGACGCCGATGATCGGCTTGCCCATGAACTCCTCCTCGGCATAGCCGAGCTGCATCATCCGCGAGCGGTGGCCGAAGCTGCGCAGGTCGTCAGGGGCAAACCAGCGGGCGCTGCGCAGCTCGTCTGAGGTCTTCTTCCTGGCGTCGAACATACTGCCCCCTCCCCGAAAGCGCGAACCAGTTGTGGTGTATGCGTATTCATATTGGCCTGTCAAGTTGAAACGGAGCGGATTTGGCATGCACATGAGCTCTGTCGATCAGAGTGGTTGACAGAACCCGCACTGCTCCAGCATGGCATGAATGCGCTTTCATAAGTGCGATTCGACCGGGGCCACACCGACGTCCGAAATCGTAGAAGCCATGCTCATCGCGAAGCGGGTCGAACACCAGAATGCAA
The DNA here is from genome assembly GCA_963773555.1 of uncultured Alphaproteobacteria bacterium. Lineage (GTDB taxonomy): Bacteria > Pseudomonadota > Alphaproteobacteria > Rhodobacterales > Rhodobacteraceae > Amaricoccus. The sequence goes on along the minus strand of CAVZCB010000025.1, from coordinate 18,740 downwards.
CGCACCCGCAAAACGATTCTTCTCGCCGCCGCCGCTGCGACGGCGCTTCTGACGCAGCCGTTCGCGGCGGCCGCACAGGAACTGCCCCGCAACGTGCGCCTGGTAATCGGCTCGACCTCCACCGGCGGCGACACCTATTAGAACTCGGCGATCGTGGCCGACGCCCTTGCCGAAAAGCTCGGTATCAACATCAAGGTCGACGCGGTCGGCCCGACCGAGGCCTTCAAGGCGGTGGGGCGCGACAGCCGCGGCACCACGCTGATGATCCACCACGACCAGTCGTATCTCGGCTACCTCTACGGAATGCGCGGCTACGAGGACATCTTCGCCACTACAACATCGGCCCGACCGTCTCGGTGAATCCGGGCAACGCCTACCTCCTGCCCAAGGATTCCCGTCGTCGATCACCACCTGTTTCGACGGCTACCCGATGACCCAGGCCGGCGAAGGGGAGAAGGCGTTGCGCCTCGGCATCTGCGCCTCGCTGGTCGGCGGCCTGATCAGCCTCCTCATTCTCTATCTCTTCGCGCCGGCTCTGGCGGACTTCGCCATCCGCTTCTCCTACGTGGAGAAGTTTCTCATCATCCTCTTCGCGCTCACTGTGATGGCAGCACTGAGCTCGAACATGCTGATTGGCATCTTTTCGGGATTTCTTGGCCTGTTCGTCAGTTTGATCGGCACCTACAGCATCGAAAACGGCGGCAACGGCGAGATCCGGCTGATCCCGCCCGGGCTGGAATACTGGCTGGAGGGCGGCTTTGCCCTGCTGCCGGTGCTGATCCGCCTGTTCGGGCTGGCGGCGATCCTCGACGAAGCCGAACTCGGCGTTCCCGAGGGCCAGTCGGCCAAGGACGTGAAGATCGGCGCTCAGTCCACGTTCTCGTTCTCGATATTACGCGGGCAAATCGTCAATCTGATCCGTTCGTCCCGGATCGGCACCTTCGTAGGGATCCTTCCCGGCGTCGGCGGGTCGGCCGCCTTCATCCTCGCCTACACCGGGGCCAAGACCTTCTCCAAGCACCCGGAGACCTTCGGGAAGGGCGAGCCCGCGGGCATCATCGCCTCGGAGTCTGGCAACAACGGCCTCACCGGCGGCGCGCTGGTGCCGCTGCTCTCGCTCCGCATTCCGGGCGATTCCACCACCGCGCTGCTGATCGGCGCCTTCACGCTGCAGGGTATCCAGGTCGGCCCGCTGTTCATCGGCCAGAACCCGACGACGTGGGATGCGATCATCGTCGCGATGCTGATCGCCAACATCGCGATGGTTGTGATGATGTATTTCGCGATCCGTCACGTCGCCCGGATCGTCACGGTACCCAAGCACATCCTGTTTCCGATCATCCTGATGATGTGTGTGATCGGCGCCTACACCATCAACTACGGCATCATGTTCGATGTCTGGACCCTGCTGATCTTCGGCGTGTTCGGCTGGCTGGCGCTGAAGCTGCGCCTCGAGATCGCCCCGTTCATCATCGGCTTCATCCTGGGTCCGGCCGCGGAGATCTATTTCGTAAAGAGCCTCGAGTCGTTCGGCGATCTCACCATCTTCTTCACCAAGAGCTGGATCGCCGTGGTGCTCTGGATAATGATCGCCGGTTCGGTGGCAGGGTCGATCTATCTTGCTCGCAAGGCGCGGCGGAACGAGAAGGGGTCCTGAAGCCACTGACCTGCGCTTCCGCCCCGCATCGGGCGAAAACCGAAGGATCGATCACATGAACGAACTGACCGAGAAGGTCACCGTCTCACGAACGCCGCCGCGCCAGGCCGTCACCATGGAGATGGTCGGCCGGATCGCCGGCGTGTCGCAGGTCACCGTGTCGCGCGCCCTGAGCGACCCGGCCAAGGTGTCCCCGGCGACGCTGAAGAAGATCCGCGATGCGATCGCCGTGACCGGTTTCGTCCCCAATGCGCTGGCGGGTGCGCTCGCCTCGCGCCGGAGCAGGCTGATCAGCACATTGGTGCCGTCGATCACCAACATCACCTATTCCTCGATGGTGAAGTCGTTCGGCGAGCAGATGCGCGCCCACGGCTACCAGATCATGCTTTCCGAGTGCGGCTTCAACGCCGCCGAGGAGGAGGCGGTGATCATCACCCACCTCTCCCGCCGCCCGGACGCGATGCTTCTGGTGGGAACCCAGCATACGGCCAATGCCCGGAAGGTGCTGCTGGCGACGGCCATCCCGGTCGTCGAGGTCTGGGACATCACCCAGTCGCCGATCGACATCTGCGTCGGCTTCTCTCACGTCGAGGCCGGCAGGGCCGCCGCCCGCTTTGCCGTCGACGCCGGCTACACCCGAGCGGCGTGCGCCACCGCCAGCGACGAGCGCGCCCTGCGCCGCAAGGACGCCTTCCGAGCCGAGTTCTCCACCCTTACGGGCGTATCTGTTCCGGAGGTCTGCGTCGAGAGCGAGGCGAGCCTCGAAATGGGGCGGATGGCGCTGGCGAGGCTGCTCGATGTCGAGGGCTTCGAGTCGGGTCTCGTGTATTGCAGCTCCGATCTGATCGCGCATGGAATCATTGTCGAAGCGCAGACGCGCGGCCTCGCCGTCCCGGGTGACATCGCCGTCGTGGGTTTCGGCGACCAAGGCTTCGCGCCCTATACCTCCCCGTCGCTGACAAGCTTCCGGGTCGACCGCTCCGCCCTCGGGGCCTGCGCGGCGCAGGCGATCCTGGGACGCCTCAGCGACGGCAATCCGGCGGGAGCGGTGACCGACATCGGCTTCGAAATCGTCCGTCGCGAAAGCGCCTGAGCAGCCGCGCGCTCTGAAGCGCCACAAGGTCTGCCACACCTCGCCCTGACCGAAGGAGCACACGATGAACCGCAAGACGACGCCCGCCGTTGATGCCAGAACATGGGCGGCCGCGTGATACGGGTGGACGCCAGCCAGCTGCGGGCCGGGATCTCCGGCCTGTTCGCCGCTTCCGGCATGGATGCCGACAAGGCCGCGGTCGTCGCCGAGATGCTGGTCGAGGCCGATCTGATCGGTCACAGCACTCACGGCAGCGCCCTGGCCGGGAGCTATCTCGGCGCGCTCGCCGCCGGAGAATTGAACGGTTCCGGCGTCCCCGACGTCGTCGCCGACCGCGGCTCCTGCGTCACCTGGCGCGGCAACCGCCTCCCCGGCGCGTGGCTTATCCGGCAGGCCCTCGACCTCGCCTGCGAGCGCGCACCGCAATACGGTGTAGTCACCGTCGCGATCGGCGGCAGCCACCGCACCGGCGCGCTCGCCGCCTACCTGCGCCAGGTAACGGAGCGCGGCCTGGTTGGCGAAATCTGCTGCTCGACCACCTCGGCCGCCCGCATGGCGCCGTTCGGCGGCACCAGGCCGGTCCTTACCCCGAACCCGCTCGCCATTGGATTTCCGACCGACGGCGATCCGATCCTGATCGACCTCTCCGCCTCGATCACCACCACCACCATGACCCGATCCCTCGCGGCGAAGGGCGAGCGCTACCCGGAGCAGTGGGCGCTGACGGCCACCGGTGAGCCCACCGACGATCCGTGCGAGGTGACTGTGGGCGGCGGCACCCTCATGCCGCTCGGTGGCGCCCACAAGGGCTACAAGGGCTTCGGTCTCGCTCTGATGGTCGACGTGCTCTCCCAGGGGCTTGCCGATTCGCGCGCGAGAACCCGCCGGGGCCGATGTCGCTCGCCGTCTTCTTGCAGGTCATTGACCCCGAAGCCTTCGGCGGACGCGCCGCCTTCGCGGGCCATGCCAGTTTCACCGCGGCGGCTGCCGCGCCGTCCCGCCCGGCCCGGGCGTCACCAGTGTCCGTGTCCCCGGCGACGGAGCCGCCAACTCACGACACGTCGCGCTCAGAGAGGGTGTGCCAGTCGATCCGTTGGTCGTGGAGGTTCTCGCTGCCAGCGCGGCCAAGCTCGGCCTCATACCAGGCGCCGGTTTCACTGACTCGAACGTGAGTTGCGGGGATCGTCCGGGTCTGAATCTCTGCTCCCGGAGCAGGGGGATCGGTGATGACGATTGCGATCACGCGGACGGGTCTGGACGCCGCAGGTTTTCGGAGGGCGGCCGCGCGGGAGAAGGATGCGGCTGCGTCGCGGCGGATGCTTGCGCTGGCTTTGGTGCTGGAAGGCCGGACCCGGACGGAGGCGGCGCAGGCGGCGGGGATGGACCGGCAGACCTTACGCGACTGGGTGCATCGCTACAACGAGGCCGGGCTTGCAGGCCTGACGAACCGGGCCGGCGCCCGTGGCCGCCGGCGCAAGCTGACCGCGGCGCAGGAGGCCACGTTCGCGGCGTGGGTCCGTGAGGGGCCGAAACCGGATGTGCACAAGGTGGTGCGCTGGCGGTGCCGGGATCTGCAGGGCGAGATCGCCCGGCACTTCGGGGTGGAGATGCACGAGCGCACCGTGGGCAAGCTGCTGGCGCGGCTGAACTTCTCGCGGGTCTCGGTGCGTCCGCGCCACCCCGAGCAGGACATCGCCGCCCAGGAGGCGCATAAAAAAACTTCGCCGAGCTGGTCGCCGCGGCCCTTCCCGAGCATGCTCGGGGCAAGCCGGTCGAGCTGTGGTGGCAGGATGAAGCACGCGTCGGCCAGCAAGGAAGCCTGACCTACGTCTGGGCCGACAAGGGCAGCCGCCCGCGTGCGCCGCGCGATCAACGCTACGCCTCGGCCTATCTGTTCGGCGCCGTCTGTCCGGCGCGCGGCGTCGGCGCCGCACTGGTGCTGCCGTGCGTCAACATCAAGGCGATGAACCTGCACCTGGCGGAGATCAGCACCCAGATCACCCCCGGCGCGCACGCCGTCCTCATCCTCGACGGCGCCGGCTGGCATCGGCCTGGCGGCAAACTCGACATGCCGGCCAACATCAGCCTGCTGCGCTTGCCGTCCTACTCACCCGAACTGAACCCGGTCGAGAATATCTGGCAGTATCTGCGCCAGAACCATCTCGCCAATCGGGTCTTCGACACCTACACCGCCATCGTCGACGCTTGTTGCGACGCCTGGAAGGCCCTCGTTGCAAGACCCGCCACGATCACCTCAATCGCCACACGCGACTGGGCCAAAGCGGTCAACGCATAGGGCGATTGGTATCACTTGGCCGCTGGACGCACCCCCATGAGAACACCATGAAGCCGCGGCTCTCCATTCATCTCCGAGGTCGCGGGAGATGCGGTTGACCACGCGGTTGGGGACGGCGCAGAGGGCCTGCTTGTAATGGCCCCTTGGTCGTCATCAGCCGCCAGCAAACCTCGGCCAGTTCGGTTCCGGGTCGAGAGCGCCAGGCAGTATCGGCAGCAGCGAGGATCAGGGCGCATTTGGTGCGGTCGTTGCCGGATTGGCTGGGCCTCTGGCCGGGCCGCTCGGCGCCGCCGGAGCAGACCGGCTCGGTAAGATGCCGCAGAACCCGGCGGATGTGGCGTTCGGAGCGGAAGCGCTCGGGCGTGTGCAGCACGCCGACCTCGCCTGGATCGAGGCATGCCGCTCCGCCGGCGACCGAAGGAGAGCCGCCAAGTTCGCCTGCACCGCAAAGCTGCTCGATCGGATTTGCGAGCACCCCTTCCCGCGCTCGCCAAGCGCTGGAAGAGCGCGACGCGGCGCGACATCGACAGTTTGAGAACGACATGCGAAAGGTCCGAGCGCTGCGACAGCAGGCGGCGAAGCTGAAGAACATCGGCATCAATTCCGGCTCCGATCTGCTGGTGGTGAAGACCAAGCAGCTTTCCGAACGGGCCGATCAGCTGGAAGAACGTGCGAGCCCGGCGCATGAGGAACGCTCTGCCGGGGCGATCCGTCTGGCCAACAGCGGCACCCATGCCAAGGCACTGGTCAGCATCGACGATGCGGCGATCACGACACCGGATGGGTGCCTCCTCTTCCGCACCGGCCGACTCTGGATCGAGAACGGGGATCGGGTCGCCCTGCTTGGTCCCAACGGCGCCGGCAAGACGCTTCTGGTCAAGAGACTGCGGGCGGCACTCGCCGTATCAGACGCGAACATCGGAGGAGCGGCGAGCCTCAGGGTCGGCTATTCCGACCAAGCGCTATCGCTGCTTGATGACTTCCCGACTCCTTGGGAGGCGGCCAAACGGTCGAGTGACCTAAGCGACCATCAGGCGCGGGCGCAACTCGCCGGAGCGGGGATCAGCATCGACGCCCAGATCGCGCCGTTGTCCCGCCTGTCGGGCGGGCAAAGGGCGCGGCTTGTGATGCTGCTGCTGCGGCTGATCCGGCCGAACCTCTACCTTCTCGACGAGCCGACCAACCATCGACGGACAGGACATGCTGGAAGACGAGCTTCTCGAACACAGCGCCGCGTGCCTGTTGATCAGCCACGACCGGGCCTTCGTCCGCGCCGTGGCAACCCGCATCTGGATCATCTCCGATCGCAGGCTGGTCGAAGTCGACGATCCGGACCCGTTCTTCGATCTGCTGATGAAGGGGTGATGCGGCCTACCTCTCCGGGATCGATCTACCGCGACTTCATCGCGTCAAGCAGCGCCGCCCCGAAGCTGCCTGTAAGTGGATCAGCTGTCCGCGCTGGTCCGCGCTCCGGCATGGCCGATCGTTGTTGCCCCTTCTCCGCCTTCGGCACCGCGCGCTCGCTTGCGTCCTTGCGCATCGAAAGGCTGATCCGCTTGCGCGGCACGTCAACCTCGAGCACCCGCACCGTCACCACATCTCCCGCCCTCACCACCTCGTGCGGGTCCTTCACGAAGCGATCCGCGAGTTGGGAAACGTGTACCAGCCCGTCCTGATGCACGCCGACGTCGACGAAGGCCCCGAAAGCCGCGACGTTGGTCACCGTTCCCTCCAGCAGCATGCCCGGCTTCAGGTCGGAGATCTTCTCTACACCTTCCTGGAACGTCGCGCTCACGAAGGCCGGCCGCGGATCGCGCCCCGGCTTGGCGAGTTCGGCGAGAATGTCCTGCACCGTCGGCAGGCCGAACCGCGCATCGACGAAATCGGCCGGATCGGCGCCCTTGAGCCGGGCTTCATCGCCCATCAGGCTGCGCAGATCCCGTCCGCAGGCCTTCACGATCCGCCGCGCCACCTCATAGGCCTCCGGATGCACCGCCGAGGCGTCGAGCGGCTCGGCGCCATCGCGAATCCGCAGGAACCCCGCCGCCTGCTCGAAGGCCCGCGGCCCGAGGCGCGCAACCGCAAGCAGCTCCTTGCGGCTGCGGAAGGCCCCCTTTTCGTTGCGGTGCGCGACGATCGCCTCGGCGAGGGACGGCCCGAGCCCCGACACGTGGGCGAGGAGCGGTGCGGAGGCGGTGTTGAGATCGACCCCGACCGCGTTGACCGCGTCCTCGACCACCGCTTCGAGCGACCGGCCCAGCCTGTGCTGGTCGACGTCGTGCTGGTACTGGCCGACGCCAATCGCCCTGGGCTCGATCTTGACCAGTTCCGCCAGCGGATCCTGCAGCCGCCGCGCGATCGAGACGGCGCCCCTCAGTGACACGTCGAGATCCGGGAACTCCTTCGACCCCAGCTCCGAGGCCGAATAGACAGAAGCCCCGGCCTCGGAAACGACCACCTTCGTCGGCTTCGCCGAACCCGGCAGCAGCGCAAGCAGTTCCGCGACCAGCCGCTCGGTTTCCCGGCTGGCCGTCCCGTTGCCGATGGCGATCAGCTCGACCCCGTGCTGCCGGATCAGCGCGCTTAGGGCCGCCTGCGCGCCCCGCACGTCGTTCTTGGGCTGGAACGGATAGACCGTGTCGGTGGCCGAAGCTTGCCGGTCGCGTCGACCACCGCGACCTTCACCCCGGTCCGCACCCCCGGATCGAGCCCCATCGTCGTCCGTGCACCCGCCGGCGCTGCGAGCAGCAGGGCCTTGAGGTTCCGAGCGAAGACCCGGATCGCCTCGTCCTGCGCCCGCTCGCGCAGGTCGCGCATGAGGTCGAGCATCATCGACGGCCCGAGCTTCACCCGCCAGGCCCAGCGTGCCGTCTCCTTCAGCCAGCGATCGCCGGGCGCGTCTCCGGCAACAGCGAGTGCTGCCTCGACCATCGCCTCGACCCGGAGCAGGCCGGCCGGGTCCGGGCCGATGTCGAGCGTCAGCGCGCCTTCGTTCGCACCCCGGAACATCGCCAGCGCCCGGTGGCTCGGAACACCTGACCAACGCTCGCTGTGGGCGAAGTAGTCGCTGAACTTTGCGCCCTGCTCTTCCTGCCCCTTCACCAGCCGGGCGCTCATCACTCCATCGCGCTGAAGGAAGACACGCAGCCGCCCGAGTAGCGCTGCATTCTCGCCCAGCTGCTCGGTGACGATATCCCGCGCCCCGGCCAGCGCCTGCTTTGCGTCGGGGATCTCGCCGCCCTGATAGGCCGCGGCAAGCACCTCCGGTGGCGTCCTGCGGTCGGCGAGGATGGCCTCGGCGAGCGGGCCCAGTCCCCGTTCTCGCGCGATCATCGCCTTGGTGCGACGCTTTGGCTTGAAGGGCAGGTAGAGGTCCTCGAGCACCGCCTTGGTCTCGGCCGCCGCGACCTGGCTCTCGAGCGCCGGCGTCAGCTTGCCCTGCTCCCGGATCGAGCCGAGGATCGCCTCGCGCCGCGCCTCGAGCTCGCGCAGGTAGGCCAGCCGGTCGGCGAGCGTCCGCAACTGCACGTCGTCGAGTCCGCCCGTCGCCTCCTTGCGGTAGCGCGCCACGAACGGCACCGTGGCGCCCCCGTCCAGCAGCCCAGCGGCGGCAGCGACCTGGTCGGGGCGCGCCCCGATCTCGGAGGCGATGGCTCCGGCGATGCGGCGGTGCGTGTCGATGGACATTTGCCCTCGCTCCTGGTCCGGGGACCCGGACCTTACGTGTCCCGACCGCCGACGCAAGCAGGCATGGAAGATGCTTCGCTATCGTGTTTGCAGCGGCTCCCGTGCCGGGCGGAGAGCTTCGTGGACACGAAGGGCGGACAGCGGACCTTCGCACGGGCAGTATGGGCGCTTCCTTACTGAGGGATGCTGTCATTCGGCTGCTTCAGAGGCAGCATGCGGCGAGGCGTCTGTAGAGAGCATCAGCTCGAAAACCACGAAGGTTTTATGCAAAGAGATATCATCTCTGAAGGCGTGTATTTTGGGCCGGCGGTTGCAGTTTGACCGAAGCGGACCGACGCCAAGCTGCTGTCATTGGACGGCCGCCGGCACCCATGCCGATGACAAGTAACGCTCCTCGTCTTGGCCCCCCGTCATTCAGGATTTAGATCCGGCAGAGATGCTGTGATTGGCTCGAACTCATATCGCGCCGCGTCCAACTCGGCGACGAGCGCCCGCCGCGCGGCCGCTTCCGCCTCCGCTCCGGTCGACGGCCCGTAGACGGGTCTCGGCGGTGGTCGTCAGCGTCAGGGTGAAGGCGTCGCCGGGTTTCGGCGCTTCGGGCAGACCGTCGAGCGTCGCGGTCAGCGTCAGGCTGGTCGCGGCGAGGAAGGGGTCCATCCCCTCCGCCCCCGCCGGAACCGTCGCCGAGAAGGCGACGTCGGGCAGCGCCAGTCGGACCTCCACCGGCGCGTTCGTCTCCGGATCGGCGTAGGTGACCACCGCCTCGGGGGCGCCGAGGTCGTAGTCGGCCGGCCGTTGCGGGATGATTTCCCAGGTCCGCGCGATACCGGACCAGCTCTCCGCGCCGATGCGCCGCGTCACCGGATGGGTGGCGCGGTCCGGCAGGCGGGTGATCGCGTCGGCGATCTGCAGGTCGGGCCAGACCGGCGGCCGGGGCATGAAGGTCGGGACGAGCAGCGTCGCCGTCACCCGCAAGGGCGTTCCCACGGTCACCGGCCCCTCGGGGTAGAGCGTCACCCCGGCCTGCGGGCCATCCTGCGCGAAGGCGGGCGCGGCGATGAGGGCTGCGAGGACGAGGCCGCGTATCACTGTGCGCCTCACCGGGCGGCCTCGACGGCGAAGCGGGACTTGAGGAAGTCCGCGGGTTTTGTCTCGACGCCGCGCATCCAGTCCTCGGCGGCGTCCTCGGAGAGCTGCGACTCTGCGTCGATGCGCGCGGGCCGGCCCTGGTCGCCGGTCAGGTCGACGACCGTGTCGTCGGGCGGCTCGGCGCCCTCCTCCTCGTCCTCGTCCTGCCGCGCCTCGGTCAGATACGCGATGATGCGGCGGGTCACGTCGAGGTTGTGGGCGGCGGCCGCGTCGCCTGGATCGAGCGCCAGCGCGGCCTCGAAGGCAGCGGCCGCGCCGGGGTAGTCCCGCCCGCGCGCCAGCGCCGTGCCCCGGTCGTACTGCGCCGTGGCGGTCTGGATCGGTGCGAGCAGCGCTGCAGCCTCGGCGTACTGCCCGGCGCGGAGCAACGCGGCGGCGCGCCACTCCGGATCACCGCGACCAGCACCGCCATGCCGAGGAAGGTGCCAAAGAACCGGCCCACCGTGATCCATGTTGTCCCTTGGCGATCGATGGCGTCCCGCTCGCGCCACGCGACGACGAAGTTCAGCGGCAGCATCAGGATCAGCAGCGTCACCGGCAGGAGGCTCGCGTCCACCAGCGCCAATGTCGGCGCGATGATGAGCGCGAAGCCGATTCCTACCGCGCCCCTGAACGAAGGCCGGGCTGGACGCGTTGCATCTCGGCTTCGATCCGGTTCGCCTCTCAGCGACATCCGCTCGATGCAAAAGAGATCGATCGAGCTCGCCGACAGCATCAACCGGCCACGGTCAGCCGGTCGTTGCGGACGAGGAAGCGCCCGTCGATGGTGAGGCCGAGCGGCCCGCCGCCGGCCGGTGCTTCTTCAGGGATGCCGCGCTGCGCGTGGATGTGGAGGTGCGGCTCCGAGCTGTTGCCCGAGTTGCCGACTTCGCCGAGTGGGTCGCCGACGGCGACCTCCTGTCCGGTCGTCACGAGGACGCTGCCTTTCCGCAGGTGCGCGAGGAAGACGGCGAACCCGCCGCAATCGATCGCGACGAAGTTGCCGAGCCTGTTATCGCTGTCCATCACCGGGACGGGCATGTCGGGCAGACCGTCCTGCGCCAGCGCGACGGTGCCCGCGCAGGGCGCCACGACCTTCGCGCCGAAGGTCTCGTAGCGCGCGGGGTCGACCGGGCGCCAGCCGTCGGTGCGGAGGCCGAGCGGCGTCACCTTGAAGAAGTCGAGCGCCCGGCTCTGGCCGCGCCAGGGGCGAAACCGTTCCACCGACGGGTCGAGCGTGTGGAGATGCGCGTTGACCATTTCGGTCGAGCCGCCATGGGCGACCATGTAGGTGCCCGGCCCGAACGGAACGGCGATGTCCACCACCTCGACCCCCGGCAGCTGCCGCCCCTGCACCGCTCGGGTCGCGGCGTAGCCGCCGCAGACGGCGAGCACCCCGAGGGCGATCAGCGCCGCCGAGCCCGTCCACGCCATGGACCGGGGCGCCGACGCCTGCACCTTTCCGGTCGTTATCTGCCAGGCGACGATCGTGAGGAGGGAAAGCGCGTAGACCCATGGCAGCCACCACGGCGGCATCGCCCACATCGCGACGAGCGAGAGGGCCAGCAGGATGATGGCAGTCGCGCCCGCGTGCAGCGCATAGACGGCCCGACCCGACGCGGGGGACCGCGCCAGCCAGACGAGCAGCGCCACCGGCAGGACGACCTGGAGCAGGACGACCCACGCCGTCATTGGCCGCCGGGTTCCGGCGCGGGAAAGCGGACATCCCGGACATCCGCGATGAAGAAGGGAAAGTACTCCTCCGTGCCGAAGTGGTTGCCGGCCTCGACGTGCGTCGGCAGCGTGAAGCCGTCGAAATCTCGGAACCCGGACAGATAACCGCCGAAGGGCTGGAGGCGATACTCCTTCTCCGGGTTCGCGTTGGTCCAGCGCGGGAACTCGACCTCGAGGGGCCGACCGTCGACGTCGACGGTGACATCGACGGACTGGCTCAGTCCGCCACGCGTGACGATCACCCGCGCCGTGCTGTCGTCGACCGCCTCCCACCGGATCCCCGGTCCGGGCAGGAGTGCCGCCGGCGTCCAGAACACGGCCTCGGACACGTACCGGCCGAACGCCGAGCGGGCGTGGTCGGCATCGCCTCCCGCTCGGGCCACCGGAACCAGGCCCATCGCCCAGAACCGCGTCCAGCGGCCGCTGTCGGAGCCGGAGACCCGCATCGCCCAGCGCGCGGCGCGCATTGTCCAGAGGAAGCCGTGCGGCGCCGCCAGCGTCTGCTCCGCCGTCATCGGCATGTAGCCCGGCTCGTCCTGGTTGCCGAGGCTGAACCGCCCCGACATCGAGAACTCGGCCACGGTCCAGAGCGGCGTGCCTGGCGCGATCGCGAAGGTGAAGTAGCGCCGCGCGGGCTCCGGCAGATCGACGACGAGCGACGGGTCGAAGCGCCCGGGGTCGGATGGCTGAAACCGGGCCAGTCGCCGTGCCTCCGAACGGTCGGCCCGGTGGTCGGCGGCGCGCCAGGCCGCCGTGCCGCCGAGCAGCGCTGCGGCGGAGAGCGTGCCGACAAGGAAAGCGGTCTTCATCTTCGGACGCCTCTCGCGTTCATGACCTGCTAACCGGACCCGCGAGGCCGCGTCTTGAGCCATATCAAGCTGGACTTACTTCCCTCGCAAGTCCTGTCGAGGCGGCGGGTGCAGCGGATGAACGCGGCGGCAGTCGGCGCACTCGCCCCTGAGCCACTCCTCCCTTCCGGTGGAATCGGCAGCTTGCGGACCGTGCAGCTCCTGCTCAACCACGCATCCACCGCCTGTTGCGCCACCCGGCATCAGGAGGGGCTCCGACAGCTTCCGACGAAGTATCACCCGCCCTGCGGCTCCGCCGCGACAACGATCGCGGAAAATCCCGCACCACATCCACGAAGCGTGCGGTCTCCATCAGGACGGGGCGCGGCCCGCGCTCCTCGACAGCTCGATGCGCTCGCCGTTCTGCGCCTCGACCGCATCGAACGCCTCCCTGCACGAGGGCAACGGGCGTGATCATGTCCCGCGCACCGGAGATCAGCAGCATCGGCACCGGCATCTCCGGGACGTCCCGGGTCAGGTCGCGGGGCAGATACTCGCGCCACATCGGGGCGTGCCACGGTTCGCGCCCCACAGCCAGCGGGATGGTCGCGCAGCCGGTACTCCGGCGCCGCGAGCGCGCGAGGCGTCAGCCTGGCGAGAGACGCGTCCGGCCGCTGCCCTTTACGCCCTCAGAGGCGCAGGTAGTGGTCGGAAGAGCGGAAGTCGTCCGGGCTTGCCCGGGTGTCGTGTAGCGGGCGCGACCTCGCGCAGCCACTCGAGCGCGACCGCCGCGCCGCCCAGCGTGTCCACCTGCTGGCCGACACCGATGTAGCCACGTAATCCTCCGGCCATCGCGCCACCAGCCGCGCGCCGCGCATCGTGCCCCAGGAATTGCCCAGCACGACGCATCCACCCGGGCGCCTGAAAGGACGAAGCGCGGCCTGAGCACCTTGCCGCTTTCGATCCGCTGCTGGAGGGCTTTCTGCTCCTCGATCGGCCAAGGCGCGCCCGCACGATTTTCTCCAGGTCGTCATGGCGCTTCCTCTGTATGGGCCGCATTCGATGGGGACTTTCGTTCAGGCTCGCGGCAGGACGAACGCGGCAATCTCGTCGGCCACGTCGGAGTCGTGGCCGAGCCAGATGTGGCCACCCTCGGGCCAGATCGTCAGCCGGGCATCGGGGATCCGCGCGGCGAGAAGCCGGGAGGTCTCGGCAGTGCCGAAGAGGTCGTCCTCGCAGGAGAGGATCAGCGTCGGCACGGCGATGCGCTCGTAGGCAACGGGCGACGGTGTTCCGGCCCAGAAGGCGTCGGCTCGCAGTCCGCCGGCCTTCCGGCTGATCGGCATCAGCCCCTCGAGGATCAGCTCGGCGCGGCGCCGCTCATCGTCCTCGACCCGGTCCAGCAGGGCGGGGTCGGTCGCGAGCAGGGTGCGGAGCATCCGTCGTGGCGCCAGCGAGGACAGCGCCCAGAAGGCGAGGTCGGAGCCGAGGACGGTCTCGACCGCCACCCGCTGGAGGGCGGTGAACTCCACCGGGTCGCGCTGCGCGAGGTTCGCAGCCGGCACCAGCAGGACGAGGTGCGAACACCGCCTGGGATGCCGGAGCGCAAGTTCGGCCGCCGTCAGCGCACCGGCCGATCCGCCGACTACCGGGATTCGATCGATCTCGAGGAGGTCGAGAAGCTCGACCAACACGTCGGCCTGATGCGCCGGCGAAGCGTCGTCGGGAAAGGCGCTGCGCAGGTAGCCGAACCGCGACGGCGCGACGATCTGGAACCCGCTCTCGCGCAGCCGGTCGGCGAAGAGGAGCCCCTGGTCGAAGCCGCCCCCGGTGCCGTGGATCATCAGAAGCGGCGGCCCGTGCCCCGCCACGGCGTATTCCAGGTCGCCGGCGCTGGTTTCGACAACGCTGCTGCGCCGGGCGAGCCGCGTCTCCGCCCCGCGCATCGACTCGCGGTACGCCCCGGTGGCATAGGCGCCGCCCGCCACCGCGAGGCCGCCCAAACCGGCGAGGAGGACGCGGCGCCGGATCATCGCGCCGCAGCGATCGCGAGGTTGGCGAGCGGCGCCTCCAGCGCCGGCACAAGCTCGCTGCCGTCGTCGACGATGCTGGCGTCGCTGTTGATCTGGAACGCGACGGTCACGCCGTGGTCGGCGCAATGGCGCAGGCTGGAGACGGAGGCGGGGATCCAGCCGCCGTGGCCGTAGACCGGCCCGCGCAACGTCTCTGCGTGGATCGCGACGCTTACGCCGTAGAGGATGCCGGGCGCGTCGGACGCCACCGGCACGCCTTCGAGGCAGGGCGCCTCCATCGCCGCGCCGCCGAAGAGCGCGTGGCCCCAGCGCGCGAGGTTCTGGGAGGTGGAGGCGCGCCCGCCTCTGGTCCGCTCCACGCCCGGCCAGACGAGGTAGCCGTCGGCGTCCACGGTCCGCTCCGGCCGCCCGAAGGGGTTGTCCGTCATGGTGTGGCCGACCGCGAGCGCGGCGGCGGCCTCATCTGCCGCCACCGAGCCTGCCGTCGCGAGCGAGAAAAGCGCTGCCGCCATCAGCCGTCTCGGACGCATCGCCGGCATTCCCCCGCCCGCAGCGCAGGCCGGTCCGACTCAGGGACGATCTCGATGACCGCGCCCTCGCGCGTCAGCATCGTGTCGCGGTTCCGCCAGACGACCGCCACCGCCACGGCCACGAGGATCCACGTGTCCCACGGCTGCGCGTCCGGCCAGAACGGATTGATGAGCTGCCAGTGGAACAGCATCGGCCACAGAAGGCTGCCGCCGGTCCGGTTGAGGATCGGCGTGACGAGCACGGCGAGCACGACGTTGCCGATGAAGAACGGCAGGAAGTTCCAGCCCGCGAAGACGACGCCCGAGAGGAAGAAGGCCGGCAGGTGCCACAATCCCCAGGTGGCGCCGATCAGCATCCCGGCCCAGAGCGGCGCCATGTGGCGCTGCAAGAGCGGCTGCGCGACGCCGCGCCACCCGAGCTCCTCGACCGGGCCGAGGAAGAGCATCATGAACATCACGGCGAAGACCGGCCCCGCGCCCTCCGATGGCAGCGGGGCCAGCACTGGCCCGCCCTTGACCAGCGACCCCGCGACGAAGACCAGCGGCAGCCCTATCAGGACGAACGCCACCCAGCCTGCCGGACAGCGCCAGAGCAGCAGCCGCGACAGGAAACTCCGCAGTCCCGCGGCACCGGCGCAGGCGAACACGACGATGATCGCCGAGATGGCAGGCGCCCAAGTCGCGAGGAAGAACAGCGGGTGCGAGCCGCTGATCGCGCCGAACCGGTCCGAGGTCCACGCGGGCGCGAAGACGTAGAGGCCGATCACCCCCCAGGTGATCGCAAAGGTGATGGCGAGGAAAGACAGCAGCGCCACCGTCGGCATCGCGGCTGGGGCTCTCGCGGGGCGCACGGCATGCATCGGCGTTCATCCATATCAGGATTCCTTCCCTTCACCTTATGCGAAGCGGAGACCGCGGGACCTGACCTGCATCAACCGACGCTGTCCGAGTCGTCCGAATTCTTGAAGCAGCCAGTAGAACATCAGGATCCCCGACGATGGCAAAACCCCCTCGATCGACAACAACGCGCCCGCCCCGGGTCCGCCCCGGATCGCGGCCGCGCAACAGCCTTGCCGAAAAGCCCGCCAGCGCCTCGCAGCGTCTGCGCCAGCGCTCTGCCAAGACTGGCGCGGCCCCAGAGACTGAGGCAGAGACGGCGTTAGTGACTGTCGTCGAGGCTGCAGCAGAGGCTCCCGTTGAGACCTTTGCCCAGCCCACGGATGAGGCGCCCGAGATTTCGGTCGGGACCGAACCCGCAACAGACGCATCGCCGCGAGCGACCGCGACGTCTCCGGATGTACCTGCAGATAGCACGCCCGCAGAAGCCGCGCCTGCCGAAGCCGTGTCCGCAGAGTCCCCGAAACGGCGGGGCCGATCCAAGAGCGCCGAGGAGCCCGCGGCAAAACCTGCGGGAGAACCACGGCGCCGTCGGGCGGCCGCTGCAAAGGCGCCTGCCTCCGCTGCGCCGGATGCCGCAATCGAAATTTCTGCTGAGCCCCCAGCAATCGGGAGCGGTCGCAAGACCAGGAAGGCTCCCCGGACACCGCGCCGCACGGCTAACGCCAACCCCGCCCCGGCAGCCAAGGCCTCTCCACCAGCCGACGCGTCTCCGGCTGCTGCCACACAATCCATCACAACGCCCAAGCGGCGCGGTCGCAAGCCGAAAGAAAAGGCGCCGACGCGCAGGAAATCGTCAGCGTCTCCGGTCGTATCGCCTCCGGTCGCGACCCCTGCCATGACGGCATTAGCAACGGCCTCCCGTGACGGCAAACGCCCGCCCAGGCCGGCGGCAAAGCCGGCGCAGCGCGCCGCCGGAGGTATCGCAATGGCCGGAGCCCTCGGCGAAGAGGTGGCCGCCTTTGCCCGCAGCGTCCTCGAGGACAGCACGGCCCGGGCCCAGGAGTTCACACAGGCCCGCAGCCTGCCGCAGTATGTCGAGATTTACAGCCGGCAGATCCAGGACGTCACCGAAGCCCTGATGAGGCACAACGCCCGGATGCGCGCCATCGTCTTGGCCGCGCTGGGTTCCGAGAATCAGTAGGTCCCGACTCGGACAGGCCGTCGAGCGCGCTAACGGCGAAGACGTGGAGCGGCCGGATGACCGTGAAGTCGGCGTCGTCGGCCTGATCGGGACCCCCACTCAGCCGACAAAGCCGCCGATCATGCTCGTTGAAAGGCTTTCTTCTGCGGTCCGCAACACGACTTGATATGCCCCGCGTTCCGTTCCGTGCCCTCTCAGCGTTTGCGCTCGCGGCGCTCGTGGCCTGCGCTACCCGGCCGATGACCGGGGCGGAGCGGGCGTTCACCGCCACAGTCCAGGGTGGAGGGCTCGACACCGGCGCGGTGCGTGTTACCCGAGGTGCGGTTATCGGAGGTTTTTCGTCGACCCGCGAGCCCCGCCCCTACGTTTCCTGCCGCGAGAGGATCCTTCCGCCGGAGACCGAGCAGAAGGTGGCTTGGTCCGTGGCCGGTTTTGTGGTCGGCCAGCACCTCTATGTTTCGCGCAGCGTTTGGAAGGACGATTTTCTTGGCGACTACCCCGTGACGCTACCGCTCGCCGACGCAATGTTCGTCGCCCATGAGATGACCCACATCTGGCAGTGGCAGCACCGCGAAAGTACCGGCTACGCCCCTTGGCGCGCGGCTTCAGAGCACAGTCGGAAGGGCGACCCTTACCTTTTCGATCTCGCACCCGACCGAACCTTTGCCGACTATGATTTCGAACAGCAGGCGTCTCTGGTCGAAGAATTCGTCTGCTGCCGCGCCCTCGATCCAGAGGGTCTCCGTACGGAGCGCCTTTACGACCTTTTACGCCCTGTTCTGCCTGGTCTCGCCCGTCACAGCGTCCCGACGGACGTAACGCTGCCATGGGCCGCAGCGGAAACCCACGGCATTTGCGCGCAGCCTCAACCCGGCGATTGACGTGATGCGCAAAGCTCAGGTCCGCATAGCGGACCTTCCACCGGGTGAAATGCCGCGCGGTGCACGAACGGCAGCCTTGGAGGACCGTGGCGAATCGTGACGCGTCGCGAAGGGCAGGTCTGGGCCGAGCACGACCGACATCGACCTTTCCGTCGTTCCGTGCGGGAAGCGGTCGTTAGCAGTCGCAGCAAAGCTTGGCTGGACCTATCGGACATTGGATATTGCCACGTTCTCGCAACCTCAGACATGAATCCGCGCGAAGTTTCAAACATACCCGTCGGCCGGACTGATATGTGAGTGAAGTCTTTCGTTGCCGAAGTCGAGAAGGTCGTGCGAGCGCGACTGTTGGGCATATTGTAAAGGCTTTCGCGCCGGCCAACCGGTTGCTCCTAATGGATGATTATCAATACGGTTGCGCTCCCTTCACAGCGCTCGGCTGCTGCGGCCGCTTTGGCTGTGTCCATCTGGTTGCGTCTGCGGCAGACTTGCTCGGCGCAGTCGAATCCGGAGCATCGATAGGCGCGAGCGCGCTCATGTGGACTGGACCGGCGCGAAGTGGATCACCGTGGGCCGCTTCGCCGGAACCTTCGCCGGTCTGTGGCCGCTCGCAGCGCTTTCGGTGCACCAGCTGGATCTGGCGGTCGACGGCTTCACCATCATCGCGGCCGCATCGGCGCTGATCGCGCCGCGGTTCGATCCGACACGGCCGATGGCATTGGGCGTCGGCGTATTCACGGGCATCACCGAGACCTCCACCGGCATTGGCGGTCCCCGCTTGCGCTGCTCTACCAGCACGCGCGCGGGCCGGTTCTTCGCTGACCGTTGCGGTATGCTTTCTCGTGGGCGAACTGATCTCGCTCGCCGTCCTCGCC
>CAVZCB010000024.1:0-24147 GCA_963773555.1 uncultured Alphaproteobacteria bacterium | reverse complement strand
GGTGCCAAGTGCTCATAAGTGTGCGCAAAAAGGCGGTTTTGTGTGCGCACCCTGACATGTACTTTTTCGCGCACTCCGGCTGATTTCTACAAAACCTTGGTTTGACTTTGTTTTGCGATCAAAGCAGCGCGCAGTCGCCTCAAGCCTCTTTCGACCGTGTTTTCCGATTCTTGGTCTGCGGATCGGCGACCTGCGTTTGCTCGAGCCCCGAGACGACGTCCGCCCTCATACCAATCGCCCTATGCGTTGACCGCTTTGGCCCAGTCGCGTGTGGCGATTGAGGTGATCGTGGCGGGTCTTGCAACGAGGGCCTTCCAGGCGTCGCAACAAGCGTCGACGATGGCGGTGTAGGTGTCGAAGACCCGATTGGCGAGATGGTTCTGGCGCAGATACTGCCAGATATTCTCGACCGGGTTCAGTTCGGGTGAGTAGGACGGCAAGCGCAGCAGGCTGATGTTGGCCGGCATGTCGAGTTTGCCGCCAGGCCGATGCCAGCCGGCGCCGTCGAGGATGAGGACGGCGTGCGCGCCGGGGGTGATCTGGGTGCTGATCTCCGCCAGGTGCAGGTTCATCGCCTTGATGTTGACGCACGGCAGCACCAGTGCGGCGCCGACGCCGCGCGCCGGACAGACGGCGCCGAACAGATAGGCCGAGGCGTAGCGTTGATCGCGCGGCGCACGCGGGCGGCTGCCCTTGTCGGCCCAGACGTAGGTCAGGCTTCCTTGCTGGCCGACGCGTGCTTCATCCTGCCACCACAGCTCGACCGGCTTGCCCCGAGCATGCTCGGGAAGGGCCGCGGCGACCAGCTCGGCGAAGTTTTTTTATGCGCCTCCTGGGCGGCGATGTCCTGCTCGGGGTGGCGCGGACGCACCGAGACCCGCGAGAAGTTCAGCCGCGCCAGCAGCTTGCCCACGGTGCGCTCGTGCATCTCCACCCCGAAGTGCCGGGCGATCTCGCCCTGCAGATCCCGGCACCGCCAGCGCACCACCTTGTGCACATCCGGTTTCGGCCCCTCACGGACCCACGCCGCGAACGTGGCCTCCTGCGCCGCGGTCAGCTTGCGCCGGCGGCCACGGGCGCCGGCCCGGTTCGTCAGGCCTGCAAGCCCGGCCTCGTTGTAGCGATGCACCCAGTCGCGTAAGGTCTGCCGGTCCATCCCCGCCGCCTGCGCCGCCTCCGTCCGGGTCCGGCCTTCCAGCACCAAAGCCAGCGCAAGCATCCGCCGCGACGCAGCCGCATCCTTCTCCCGCGCGGCCGCACTCCGAAAACCTGCGGCGTCCAGACCCGTCCGCGTGATCGCAATCGTCATCACCGATCCCCCTGCTCCGGGAGCAGAGATTCAGACCCGGACGATCCCCGCAACTCACGTTCGAGTCAGTGAAACCGGCGCCTGGTATCAGATAAACGGCGCCGAACTCCTGCCCGTCGGGCGCGAACCGGCCGACCCCGTTCGCGGCCAGCTGACCGCGCAGGGCGTTCCGGTGGCGACCCGTCTCCGCGGCGAGGGTCGTGATCGGCGGCCGAGAGGCTGTCGGCGCGATGCTCACGCGGCACGCCGCCGAGGGTCCAGAGCGCGTCCTGGAGGTTCTCGGTCAGCGCGGTGAAACTCTCGCTGAGAACGGCGGTGAGAAAGTCGGCCACGGTAGCGGCGGGGGAGGCCCGCTGCGGGCGGCGCAATAGTCGTCCACCTTTGCCCTCTCTGCAGTTGGAGGGAGGGCGGGAGGATCATCACCTTGGACATGTAGCGGAAGGGTCGTCTGGCTTGTGCGGAGGGCATGAGCCAGCGGGAGGCCGCTCGGCATTTCAATATCTCTCGCGACAGCGTCCGCAGGATGCTGGCGTTCTCGGTGCCTCCAGGATATCGGCGCACCGCCCCCGTGAAGCGGCCGAAGCTGGACGGGTTCACCGAGATCATCGACGGCTGGCTCGAGGAGGATCGCGGGTCCCGCCACAAGCAGCGGCACACGGCCAAGCGGGTGTTCGACCGGCTTCGCGATGAGCACGGCTTCACCGGCGGCTACACGATCGTGAAGGACTATGTGCGGGAGCGAGAACGCCGCGGGCGGGAGATGTTCGTGCCGCTGGCGCATCCGCCCGGACATGCGCAGGCGGACTTCGGCGAAGCCATCGTGATCATCGGTGGGGTCGAGCGGAAGGCGCACTTCTTCGTCCTGGACCTGCCGCAGAGCGATGCGTGCTTCGTGCGAGCCTATCCGGCGGCGACGGCGGAGGCCTGGGTGGACGGCCACATCCACGCCTTCGCCTTCTTCGGCAAGGCGCCGCTGTCGGTGCTCTACGACACCGACCGCTGCCTGGTCTCGAAGATCCTGCCCGACGGGACGCGGCAGCGGGCCACGCTCTTCGAGCCGGGTTCCTGTCGCATTACCTGTTCCGCGACCGCTACGGGCGGCCCGGCAAGGGCAACGACAAGGGCAAGGTCGAGGGGCTGGTGGGGTTGTCGCGCCGCAACTTCATGGTGCCGATCCCGCGGTTCGCGACCTGGGACGAGTTCAACGCTCACCTTGAGGAGCAGTGTCGCAAGCGTCAGGCTGATGTTCTGCGGGGCCGGTCCGAGACGATCGGGCAACGCCTCGCGCGGGATCTGGCCGCGATGCCCGAACTTCCTGCGGCGCCGTTCGATGCCTGCGACCAGGCCACCGGACGGGTCAGCTCCCAGGCGCTGGTGCGCTACGAGACCAACGACCACTCGGTCCCGGTCGCCTACGGCCATCGCGCTGTCTGGATCCGGGGCTATGTCGACACGGTCGTGATCGGCTGCGGTGGCGAGGTCATCGCACGCCATCCGCGCTGCCACGACCGCGAGGACATGGTCTTCGACCCCGTCCACTACCTCCCGCTGATCGAGCGGAAGATCAAGGCTCTCGACCAGGCGGCGCCTCTCGCCGAATGGGACCTGCCGCCCGAGGTCGCGACCCTGCGCCGGCTGATGCAAGCGCGCATGCTCAAGATGGGACGCCGCGAGTACGTCCGGGTTCTGCGCCTGCTCGAGACCTTCGGCATCGACGATCTCCATGCCGCCGTGAAGAAGGCCCTGCAACTGGGGGCGGTCGGCTTCGATGCCGTCAAGCATCTCGTTCTTTGCCAGGTCGAGAAGCGGCCACCGAAGCTCGACCTCGACGTCTATCCCTACCTGCCGCGCGCCCATGTCGCGTCCACTTCGGCCGCAGACTACATGTGCCTGATGTCGGGGGATGCTGCGTAATGGGCAAGTCAAGCTGCTTTTCGATCCGGATCGAAGGCCTCGCGTCGTTGGAGCATGGTCCAGATCACCGTGACACGGCGGCGGGCGAGCGCGATGAGGGCCTGGCTGTGATGTTTCCCTTCTCGACGTTTGCGGTCGTAGAAGGCCTTGGAGAGCGGGTCGCGGGTCGTGACGGCGCAGAAGGCGCTCTGGTAGAAGACGCGTTTGAGGGCCTTGTCGCCGCCGTAGGCGCGACGCCAGCCGGCGCGCTTGCCGGACTGGCGCTGGACGGGTGCGAGGCCGGCGGCGGAAGCCAGTGCGTCGGCCGACGCGAAGCGCCGGATGTCGCCGACACAGGCGACGAACTCAGCCGCGAGCACCGCCCCCATCCCCGGCAGCGAACGGATGAGGGCGCCGTCAGGGTGGTCGGCGAGCAGACCCTCGAGATCGCGGTCGATCCGGACGATCTGGGCGCGCGACTCGAGCGCTTCTGCGGCCATGTCCCGGATCAGGTCGGCCGTGGGCGCTTCGCCCGGTACGACGATCTTCTGAGCGCGAGCCGCCTCCAGGGCCCGGTCAATCAGGGCGTCGATGCCGTGCAGATGCGGCGTCTTCATCAGATGCGCCCGCAGCCGGGTCTTCCCGGCGCGCCTGATCTCGGCCGGCGTGACATAGCGCGAAAGCAGCGCCAGCGGTCCCTTGCAGGTAAGGTCCAGCGTCCGTTCGAGGCCGGGATGGATGCCGCGGAGAAGCCCGCGCAGACGCGTTATCCGCCGTGTCTGGTCCTGGATCAGCTCGCGCCGGCGGCCGACCTTGAGCCGCAGCGCGACGAGCGTGTCGTCGTCCGGCAGGATCGGGCGCAGGTCGCGCGTGCGCACCAGGTCCGCGATGGTGCGTGCATCCCGCGGGTCGGACTTGCGTTCGCCCCCCGAGAAACCCTGACCGGCGCGGTTCACCGCGATGCCGGGCGTATGCACGAGGGCGAAGCCCTCCGCCAGCAGGACCGCCTCGAGGAAACGGGCGCAGGAGCCCACCACGTCGAGCCCGATCATCGCCTCCCCGCCGAGGCCGCGCAGCTCGGCAACCAGGCTGTCGATCGCGTCGGGGTCGTTCTCGACCGCGCGGTCGAGAACGACCCGGCCCTCAGCGTCAACGGCCACCGCCCAATGTGTGACCTTCGCAGCGTCAATTCCGACGCAGATCCGCATACTCCGCCCTCCCTTCCGGCTCTGGAACGCATGCCTCGTCTCGCCTGCATCGCCTTACAAAGCCATCGCGGGCATCGCGTAATCGGCGGTCGATCAGAGGCGGCGACACGGGCGGCCAAGCGTCCCAAGCCATCGCGGACAGCCGGCATGACAGCCATACCCGCATCACCTGCACGCCGGCAGCTTCCCACCACCGAATGTGCTGTGAAAAGGGGTAAGGCGGCATGACCGAGGCTCCGAAGATCCTGCTCGCGCATCACCTGAAGACCCTGAAGCTGCCGACCTTCCTCCGGGAGTACGACAAGCTCGCCCGCCAATGCGCGGCCGAAGGTCCGGACCACGTCCGGTTCCTGACCCGGCTGGTCGAACTGGAACTGATCGACCGCGAGCGGCGCATGGTCGAGCGCCGCATCAAGGCGGCGAAGTTCCCGGCCACCAGGAGCCTCGACAGCTTCGACTTCAAGGCGATCCCGCCAGCTCAACAAGACGCTGACCCTGGAGCTGGCGCGAGGAGAATTCATCGACCGGCGCGAGAATGTCATCGCTCTGGGGCCCAGCGGCACCGGCAAGACCCAGGTATCCATAGCAACGCCGGGTTCGGCGCCACGGGGAAAGACGGAGGAGCTTTTGGCTTCGGCGACGTGATCGCGGGTCGAGCCCGGTTCCCGGCATATAGGGAACCGGGCCAAGGTGTCGGCGCGAGCCAAGCCGGTTCGGGCTCCGAAGACCCTGAGAGATCCGACGGATCGTCTCGTGACCGTGATGCTGTCAGCCCGGTCCGGCCGCGCCGACGAGGGCAAGTGTAACGCGATTGTGGCGGCCAGCGCCAGTTCGGCCTGCCGGCCACGAATGACATACCTGACTGTGCCGGTCGGCGCGTGGTTCGCATCCCAAGCCAAGGAGCACGCCATGACAAGACGAACCATCGGTATCGACCTCGCCATCCGCGGCGACCAGGTCGCCCAGATCTTCGACGACGGCCACCCGGTCGGCAAGCCGATGCGCTTCCGCCTTGATCCCACCTCACTCGATCGCTTTGTTGCGAAGGCGGTCGAGGGCCTGCCGGCCGGCGCGACCGTCCAGGCCCTGATGGAACCGACCGGCATGAGCTGGTTCCCGGTCGCGCACCGACTGGCCGATGCCGGCGTCGCGGTCATCCGCGTCAAAGGCCAGCGCGTCCGGGCGCTGCGGCGCTATCTCTCCGAGCACGCCAAGACCGACCTTGCCGATGCCCATGTGCTCGCGGCCATGCCGCTGTTCGGCGGGCCAAGCTTCGATCCGGTCCACATTCCGGCCCCGAAGAGCCATGCCCTCCAGCGGCTGACCAAGCAGCGGGGGCGGTATCAGGACGCGGTCGCGGGCGCTACGCGGCGTCTGCTCGATCTCGTGCGCTGGGCCTCGCCAAGCCTTGAGGCCGTGCTGCCCGAGCTGCGAACCCGACTGTCCCTCGCGCTCCTCAGGAGTTGGTTCGACCCAGGCTCTGTCCTCGGGGCCCGTCGCTCGACCCTGACCCGATTCATCGCGCGCAGCGCCAGCGGCAATCATCCCCATTCCGGGCCGTTCGTCGAGACGCTGGTTGACGGCCTGAAGCGGGCCGCCCGCGACGCTCTGGCGCTGCACGGGGACCACATCGACTTTGCCGAGCTGCAGGCCGAGGTCGCCTTCGAGGTCGACATTGTCGTGCACCATCTCGATGCCATAACCGGGCTCGAGCGCCGCATCGCCGCGCTCTACGCCGAGATCCACCCTTCCGACGCCTTGCGCACCATCCCGGACATCGGCCCGCACCTCGCCCCGGTGCTGATCGGCGTGCTGCAAACGCCCGAGCGCTTCCGCTCCGAACGCCACATCCGCGGGTTCTGCGGCCTCTTCCCCAACCGGTCTGACTCCGGCGGCGCCGAGCGGCCCGGCCAGAGGATCAGCCAATCCGGCAACAACCGCATCAAATGCGCCCTGATCCTCGCTGCCGATACTGCAAGGCGCATCGACCCGGAACTGGCCGAGGTCTACTGGCGGCTGATGACGACCAAGGGCCACCACCACAAGCAGGCCCTCTGCGCGGTCGCCAACCGCCTGGTCAACCGCATCTTCCGCGTCCTGCGCACCGGCAAACCCTATGGCCTCCGCGACCTCGACGGCCGGCCGATCGAGGTCGCGGAGGCCAGGGCGATCATCGCCGAACGCTACACCGTGTCCCCGGACGTCCGCGCGGGGCGCCGGGTCAACCGCCTCCGCAGCGCCGCATAGGGCAGAAAAAACGCTTGCGCCCTCGGTACACGATCATGTGGCCCTCGGCCTCGGGCTGGCCGCCTGCCAGAAGGGCATGTCGGTCGGGTTCACCACCGCCGCCGCTCTGGTCAACGAGCTGATGGAAGCCCGTGACGAGCGTCGGCTGCTGCGCTTCCAGAAACAGATGGCCGGCCACAAGCTTCTCATCATCGACGAGCTGGGCTTCGTGCCGCTGTCCAAGACCGGCGCCGAGCTGCTGTTCGAACTGATCTCCCAGCGCTATGAGCGCGGCGCCACGCTGATCACCAGCAACCTGCCGTTCGACGAATGGACCGAGACCTTCGGCACCGAGCGCCTCACCGGCGCCCTTCTCGACAGACTGACGCACCACGTCCACATCATCGAGACGAATGGCGACAGCTACAGGCTTGGGCAGAGCCGCGCCCGGAAAGCCGACGTCAGCGTCTGATCACCCGTTGCAGGATTGGCCCTCCGGGCCAAAGCGCCATGACACGCGCCAGCTATCTGGAAAGCGAGCGCGTCATGCCGCTTGGCGCTCGACAAATGGCCTGGATTTGCGACGCCACATGGTCAGCTTGACGAGCTCGGCGAGGGCGGCTTCTGCCTTCGCCGAAGAGGCTGCGTTCCGGACGGCGCGCAGTTCGGCACCGATGCGCTTGCGGATCGCGAGGCTCGGCGCGTGATGGATGGCGTGTCTCGGGCGAGGTGGAACTGACAGCGCTGCCATTTCGCGCCGCCGAGCACGGCCCTGCGGGCGGCGCGCAGGCCGGCGTGGTCGTCGGAGACCACGTATTCGACCCCGCGCAGGCCGCGGGCCTGGAGGCTTTCGAGGAAAGCCCCGCCAATGGACCTCCGCCTCGGAGAGGGCGACCGAGACCCCGAGAACCCGGCGGCGCTCGTCCGGGCCGATGCCGATCGCCGACAGCACGGCGGCGTCGCGGACGATCCCGCCGTGGCGCATCTTCTCGTAACGCGCATCGAGGATCAGATACCGGATCTCGCCGAGAGGCCGGGTGCGCCAGGCGTCCAGCTCATCGTCGAGAAGCTTCGCCGCGCGGCTGACCTGCGAGGAGGACAGGCTCTCGATGCCGAACGCGCATCACCGCCTCGACCTCGCGGGTCGACACGCCCTTGATGTACATCTCCGCCACCGCCAGCATCACGGCGCGTGACCTTTCGGCGGCCGCGCTCCAGCGATTGCGGGTAGAACGGCGCGCCACCATGGCCGGCGGTCTTGGGAACGTCGACGGTGACCGTGCCGGCCGGCGGGTCGATGCGCTTGGGCTTGTAGCCGTTGGCATAGCCCTGGCGCTCGGCGGTGCGCTCGTAGGGGCCGGCGCGCAGGAACCGCTCCCGCTCGATCTGCATCGCAAGCTCGAACGCGCGGCCAAAGACCGGCGCTATATCGCCGGGGCCATGCTCGATCAGATGTTCCAGGAGGTCCTCGACCGCCGTATCCTTCCGCTCGTCCATTCGCGCTTCTCCATGGGTGGTTTCGCAACTCCATCGGATATCAGGATGGGCCGCCCGCGCCGGGGCATGCCCCGGCGCGGGCGCAACCCCGCGCAAGCCGAATATCCAGACGTCAGGTTGCGTTACCGCTCGGACTCGCCGGCTCGTGGCATCTCGCGCTCGATCGCAGCCAGTGGCAACTGTGGAGAGAGGGTCTCCGGTCAGAGGCCTCGGAGGGCGCGCCCTTGAATGGGACGCCGGTGCGCAGGATCGCTTTGGCCATGGTGAGAAGCTGTCGGGCCACCTCCACACAGCCCAGGCAGGCAACGGGCTCACCACCGGAAGCTCACAATGACGCAACTTGCCCAGACAGGCAGGCAGGCGCACGCGGATTTCGCGCGCAGATTGTCGACGGACGGATCCGAGAAGTGCTCGCGGAGCCGCTGTGCCCGACCGCCAAGCGATCGAACGGATCTCGCGTCAGTCCGTCGGCGGGTCCTGCGGGGTGAGCCGCAGCAGTGCGCCGGGGGACGCGTCGGTCAGCACCAGGATCGCGCCGTCGGGGGCGAGGGCGACGTCGCGGATGCGGCCGGCGTCGGTCAACAGGCGCTCCTCGCCGGTCACCTTGCCGTCGGTGAGCTCGAGGCGGACCAGCGCGCCGGGGCTGAGCGAACCCGCGAGGATGTCGCCCTGCCAGTCGGGGAACATCGGCCCTTCGTAGAATACCATGCCGCTCGGAGCGATCACCGGGTCCCAGTAGTAGACCGGCTGCTCCATGCCGTCGCGGGCGGTGATGCCGTCGCCCACGGCCGAGCCGTCGTAGTTCTCGCCATAGCTGATGACCGGCCAGCCGTAGTTGGCGCCGGGCTCTATACGGTTGAGTTCGTCGCCGCCCTTGGGGCCGTGCTCGATGGTCCAGAGCTGGCCGTCGGCGTCGAGCGCGGCGGCCTGGAGGTTGCGGTGGCCGTAGGACCAGATCGTGCCGACCGCGTCCGGGTCGCCGGCATAGGGATTGTCGTCGGGGGTGGATCCGTCGAGGTTGACGCGGATCACCTTGCCGTAGGTCTTGTCGAGGTCCTGGGCGAACTGGCGCTCGCGGGGGGTGAAGTGCTCGCCGGTGGTGATGAAGAGGTGGCCCTTGCCATCGGGGACGATGCGCGAGCCGTAGTGATTGTGAGTGGGCGAGGCGGGCTCCTGCACGAAGATGTCGCGGACGTCAGTCAGGGTCGTGAGGTCGTCGGAGAGGGTGCCCCGGGCGGCGGCGGTCGCCGAGGTGCCGTCGCCCATCGGCTTGGCGTAGGTCCAGAAGACCGTCCGGTCGTTTGCAAAATCCGGGGAGACGGCCACGTCGAGCAGGCCGCCCTGGCCGCTGGCGTAGACATCGGGCAGGCCGTCGATCGGGTCGGAAACCTGGCCATCGGCGCGGATCAGTCGCAGGCGGCCCGGCCGTTCGGTGACCAGCATGTCGCCCGCAGGCGTCAGGGCGAGGCCCCACGGGTGGATCAAGCCGTCCGCGACGGTTTCCCGGGCCAGCGTGACGCCGGAGCGTGCCTCGGGAGCGCGGGCCTGTTCGGGGAAGGCCGGCTCGAAGGCGGGCACGTTCTTCGGGCCTTGCGCGACGGGGGTGTCAGTCTGGGCCAGGCCAGCAGATGGCACCAGCAGTATGGTGAGGGCGGCGGCGCGGACGGTCGTTGCCATTGGCTTCTCCTGCGGAGGGTCAGCAGGACCAACAGGTGAGGCGGGCAGTCGTTTCCTCACGAACAGGAGAGCGGAGCGCCCGCGCGAGCGCTCCGCCTTCGCCTACTGGGCGGCGTGCTGTGGCGTCTCCTCGGTCACCGGAACCGCGTTGGCGGCGTCGTCGCGGCCCTTGGCCAGCGCCTCGCGGACACCGGCGCCGTAGTCCGGGTGAACCTGGTCGAACAGCCGGCACTGGCGCTCGGTGATCTCGTCGGGCACCCCGCCCATCGCCGCGGCGACGTTTGAGAACAGCCGCGACCGCTCGCCGGCGTCAAACAGCTCGAACAGCGCGCGGGGCTGGCCGAAGTCGTCGTTGCCGATCCGGTGGTCGTAGCGGGCGGCGTTGCCGTCGATGCGGAGCGGCGGCTCGGCCACGTTGGGATCCTCCTTCGGGCCGTCGAAGGAGTTCGGCTCGTAGTAGGCGTCCGGGTTGCCGCTGTCGTTGCGGAAGAACCGCATCGCGCCGTCCTTGTTGTAGTGGCTCACCGCGACCCTCGGCGCGTTGACCGGCAGCGCCTCGTAGTGGGTGCCGAGGCGGTAGCGGTGGGCGTCGGCGTAGGAGAACACGCGGGCCTGCAGCATCTTGTCCGGGCTGTGGGCGATACCCGGCACCACGTTAGAGGGGCTGAAGGCAGCGTTCTCGATCTCGGCGAAGTAGTTCTCGGCGTTGCGGTTGAGTTCCATCACCCCGATGTCGATCGGCGGATAGTCGGCGTGCGGCCACACCTTGGTCAGGTCAAACGGGTTGTAGGCCTGCTTGTCGGCGTCGGTCTCCGGCATGATCTGGACCTGGACGGTCCACTGCGGGAAGTTCCCTTCGGCGATGCCGCCGTAGAGTTCTTCCTGATAGCTTTCGCGGGTCTTGCCGATCAGGGCCTCGGCCTCGGCGTTGGTATGGTGGCGGTGCCCCTGCCGGGTCTTGAAGTGGAACTTGACCCAGAACCGCTCGCCCGCGTCGTTCCAGAGCGAATAGGTGTGGCTGCCGTAGCCGTTCATGTACATCGGTGCGACCGGAATGCCGCGGTCGGACATCAGGATGGTGACCTGGTGCAGGCTCTCGGGGGAGAGCGACCAGAAGTCCCACATCGCGGTGGGCGAACGCATGTTGGTGGCCGGGTGGCGCTTCTGGGTGTGGATGAAGTCCGGAAACTTCATCGGGTCGCGCACGAAGAAGACGGGCGTGTTGTTGCCGACCAGATCCCAGTTGCCGTCCTCGGTGTAGAACTTCAGCGCAAAGCCGCGCACGTCGCGCTCGGCGTCGGCCGCGCCCAGTTCGCCGGCAACGGTGGAGAAGCGGGCGAGCATGTCGGTCCGCGCACCCGGCTGCAGCACCTTGGCGCGGGTGTAATTCGAGATGTCGCCGGTGATCGTCAGGGTGCCGAACGCGCCCCAGCCCTTGGCGTGGACCACCCGCTCGGGGATGCGCTCGCGGTTCTGGTGGGCGAGCTTCTCGAGCAGTTCGTGGTCCTGCATCAGCACCGGGCCGCGGGGGCCGGCGGTGAGCGAGTTCTGGTTGTCCGCAACTGGTGCGCCGGAACTGGTGGTGAGCCGTGTGGCCATCGACGTTATCCCCCTCCGGGTTTCGAAACTTGGAATGATTCTCATCTAGCAGATGGGCCGGGGAGTTTGAAGTCCGGCGGTCAGGTCCTCACCCGGCGGTGTAGAACAGGTAGCCGGTGTAGCAAAGGAACGCCGCGAGCAGCCCGCCGCCCTCCACGCGGTTCACCCGACCCTGGCGGCCGAATCCGGCGCAGACGAGGACGAGCGCGACGGTCAGCAAGAGCATGAACGGCATGTCGCGGGTCAGGACCCCAGGGGGGACGGGGAAGCCGCGGATCAGCCCGGCGATGCCGACGACCGCGAGGGTATTGAAAAGGTTCGAGCCGATCACGTTGCCGAGCGCCATGTCGTGCTGCTTGCGGCGAATCGCCGTCAACGACGAGGCGAGTTCGGGCAGCGAGGTGCCGACCGCGACGACGGTGAGGCCGATGACAAGGTCGCTGACGCCAAGCGCCGCGGCGGTCTTGACCGCGCCCCAGATCAGCACGCGCGAGCTGGCGACGAGGACCACGAGGCCGATGGCGGTCCAGGCGGCGGCACGGCCCGGGGGCATCGCGCCCTCGCCCATGCGTGCCGTCTCCTCGACGAAGCTGTCTTTCGGGTCGGCCTGCCGGATCGACCACACGAGATACCCCGCGAAGACCGCCAGCAGGATCAGCGCGTCGAACCGCGACAGTTCGCGATCGAGGAGCAAGCCGAAGCTGAGGAGCGTGACGGCCAGCAAGACCGGCACCTCACGCTTGAGCACCATCGAGTTGACCGCGATCGGCGCGACCAGCGCGGTCAGCCCGAGGATCAGCGCGATGTTGGCGATGTTCGAGCCGTAGGCGTTGCCGAGCGCGAGGGCCGGCCGGCCGTCGAGCGCGGCGAGGGCCGAGATCAGCATCTCGGGCGCGGAGGTGCCGAAGCCCACCACCAGCATGCCGATCAGAAGCGGCGGCATGCCGAAGGCGCGCGCCAGCCCGGCCGCGCCGGCGACGAAACGGTCCGCGCTCCAGACGAGAACGGCGAGGCCGCCGGCGATGGCGACGATCGGCAGGAGGGTCATTCGCGCGCGGTCCCCGTGTGGCTGCCTCTCCCATTTCGGGGCTGCGCCGGACGCAGGCAAGGCTTTCGGAACGGCTTTCATCGTTTTGCCACCTGACTTTCGGGAAGCGTCGCCCTATCCTGTGGCGCGACCGCCACGAGGACATCCGCATGACGACGACCCCGCGCGACCTGCAGGACCGGGCCCAGCGCCACCCGGAGAAGGCGCATCGCGCCGACGCGCCGGCTTTGCGCAAGCCGGACTGGATCCGGGTGAAGGCCCCGACCTCGCAGGGCTACCGCAAGACCCGCGACATCCTGCGCGAGAACAAGCTCGTCACCGTCTGTGAGGAGGCCGGCTGTCCGAACGTCGGCGAGTGCTGGAGCCAGGGCCACGCCACCATGATGATCATGGGCGAGATCTGCACCCGCGGCTGCACGTTCTGCAACGTGGCGACCGGGCGACCGGACGCGCTCGACGTGTTCGAGCCGGGGCGGGTCGCGGTGGCGGTGGAGAAGCTGGGGCTGAACCACGTGGTGATCACCAGCGTCGACCGCGACGACCTCGCGGACGGCGGGGCCGAGCACATCGCCCAGACGATCCGGGCGGTGCGGCGCAAGAACCCGGAGACCACGATCGAGGTGCTGGTGCCGGACTTCCTGCGCTGCGGGCCGGATGCGCTCGAGGTGGTGGTGGCGGCGAAGCCGGACGTGTTCAACCACAACCTCGAGACGGTGCCCGGCCTCTATCCCGAGGTGCGGCCCGGGGCGCGGTATTTCCATTCGCTGCGGCTGCTGCAGCGGGTGAAGGAGCTCGATCCGGCGATGTTCACCAAGTCGGGGATCATGGTGGGCCTCGGCGAGGAACGGCAGGCGGTGGTGCAGGTGATGGAGGACATGCGCGCCGCGGACGTCGATTTCCTGACCATCGGCCAGTACCTGCAGCCGACGCCGAAGCACCACGCGGTGGCGCGCTTCGTGACTCCGGAGGAGTTCGCGGGTTACGAGAGGGCGGCGTTCGGCAAGGGGTTCCTGATGGTGTCGGCGACGCCGCTCACCCGGTCGAGCTATCACGCCGGCGCCGATTTCGAGCGGCTGCGCGCGGCCCGGCTGGCGAAGCTGGGGCTGGGGTGAGGATGGCGGGGGACGGCCCGGAGCCTGTGGCGTCCCCGCCGTGCTTCGCGCACGAGCTCGAGCTGTCCGATGCGGGCTATGTCGCCGTCGATCCGGTGGCCGCGCGTGATGTCGCCCGGTGGCGCAAGGCCGAGCGGGCACGGCTGATCGCCGCCCGGCTTGCGGTGTCTGCGGCCGAGAGGCGCGAGGCCGCTTTTGCCGTGGCGGTGAGCCTCGACCGGCTGGTGGCGCCCGGGCCGGGCGTGACCGTCGGGGTCTACTGGCCGTTCAGAGGTGAGCTGGATCTGCGCGGCTGGGCGGAACGCGCGCACGGATCGGGCGCCCGGGTCGTGCTGCCGGTGGTGGTGGAGAAGGCGCGGCCGCTGATCTTTCGCGACTGGCGGCCCGGCTGCGCCATGGAGCGTGGCGTGTGGAACATCCCTGTCCCGGCGGAGGGCGCGCCGGTCGTGCCGGACGTGGTGATCTCGCCGCTGGTCGGGTTCGATCCCGGCTGCTTCCGGCTCGGTTATGGCGGGGGGTTCTATGACCGGACGCTCGCGGCGCTGTCGCCGCGTCCGAAGGTGATCGGTGTCGGGCTCGCCGTCGGGGCGGTGCCGACGATCTATCCGCAGCCCCACGACGTCCCGATGGACGTGATCGTCACCGAAGCCGGGGTCACGCTGGAGCGGGCGCAGGCCTGACCCGGCGGGGGGTCTGGTTAGGCGGGCAGGCCAAGTCCCGGGTGATCAAGTGCCGTAAGGATGCCGCGTAGCTCGGCGAGCCCCTTGAGGCGGCCGATGGCGGGATAGCCGGGCTGGGCGTGGCGCCCGAGGTCGTCGAGGATGTCCTGGCCGTGGTCGGGCCGGAACGGGATCGAGACATCGGTGCGGCCCTCGGCGGCGCGGCGGCGCTCCTCGGCCAGCGCGGCGGCGACCAGTGCCACCATGTCGGTGCCGCCGCCGAGGTGCTCGGCCTCGTGAAACGATCCGCGGATGTCGGACGTCTCGCGGGTGACGTTGCGCAGGTGCAGGAAGTGCACGCGGTGCCCGAGGCGGCGCATCATGCCCGGCAGGTCGTTGTCGGGACGCGCGCCGAGCGAGCCGGAGCAGAGGGTGATGCCGTTGGCCGGGCTGTCGACGGCGGCGAGGAGCGCCTGGTAGTCGGCCTCGGTCGAGGCGATGCGCGGCAGGCCGAGCAGCGGGAACGGCGGGTCGTCGGGGTGGCAGCACATCCGGAGGCCGAGGCTTTCGGCGGTGGGGATCACCTCCTCGAGGAAGGCGGCGAAGTGCGCGCGCAGGGTGTCGGGCGAGATCTCGCCGTATTCGGCGAGGTGGGCGCGGACGTCGTCGAGCGTCATGCCTTCGTTGGAGCCGGGGAGGCCGAAGACGAGGTTGCGGGTGAGGTGCTTCTGTGCGCCGTCGTCCATCGCGGCGAACCGGGTGGCAGCGAGCTCGCGGGTGGCCTCGTCGTAGTCGTCGGCAGCGCCGGGGCGGGCGAGGATGTGCAGATCGAAGGCGGCGAAGTCGGGCCAGTCGAAGCGCATCGCCGTGCCGCCGTGGCCGACGCGCCAGGCGAGGTCGGTGCGGGTCCAGTCGAGGACCGGCATGAAGTTGTAGCAGATCACCTCGATGCCGGCGTCGGCGAGGGTCTTTAGGCTATCGCGGTAGGTCGCGAGGTGGGCGCGCCAGTCACCCTTCTGCTTCTTGATGTCCTCGGAGACCGGCAGGCTCTCGACCACCTCCCAGGCGAGACCGGAGGCGCTGCCGTCGGCACGGGCGGCGATCTCGGCCTTGCGCCGGGCGATTTCGTCGGGGGTCCAGAGCGCGCCGGTCGGCACGTGGTGCAGGGCGGAGACGACGCCTTCGACGCCTGCCTGGAGCATGTCCTCGGTGGAGACCAGGTCCTTGGGGCCGAACCAGCGCCAGGTTTGCCGCATGGGTATCTCCCTCCCCTTCCCAGAGCCCGACGCCGCGGGCGTTGACGTAGAGCGAGAACATCGAGGTGGTGGCGCAGATGAACAGCCGGTTGCGCTTGGGGCCGCCGAAGGTGACGTTAGCGACCACCTCCGGGATCAGGATCTTGCCGAGCAGCGTGCCGTCGGGCGCGAAGCAGTGGACGCCGTCGGCGGCGGAGGACCAGAGGTTGCCCTTGGTGTCGAAGCGGAAGCCGTCGAACAGGCCGTTGTCGCAGGTGACGAAATCGACGCCACGCTCGACCGAGCGGCCATCGGCGGCGACCGGGTAGGCACGGATTTTAGGCGTGCAGTCGCGCTCGTGGGTCCAGCCGGTGTCGGCGACGTAGAGCGTGGTCTCGTCGGGGGAGAAGGCGAGGCCGTTCGGCTTCACCATATCGTCGATCACCAGTGTCACCGCGCCATCGCCCGGATCGATGCGGTAGACGTTCGAGGATCCGATCTCGGAGGTGGCGGCGTCGCCCTCGTAGTCGCTGTCGATGCCGTAGGTGGGATCGGTGAACCACACCGAGCCGTCGGACTTCACCACCACGTCGTTGGGGGAGTTCAGCCGCTTGCCGGCGTAGTTGTCGGCGAGGACGGTGCGAGAGCCGTCTGGCTCGATCCGGCTGACGCAGCGACCGCGGTGCTCGCAGGCGAGCGAGGCGCCCCTGGAGGTCGACGGTGTGGCCGTTCTGGTTGCGGCATTGCGCCTCGAATACCGAGGTCTCGCCGGAGGATTCATCCCAGCGCATCACCCGGTCGTTGGGGATGTCGGACCAGATCAGGTAGCGGCCGGCGGGAAGGTAGGCCGGGCCCTCGCACCAGCGGCCACCGGTCCAGATGCGGTCGAGGCCGGCGTTGCCCTGGAGCAGGCGTCCGAAGCGGTCGTCGCGGCTGTCGATGAAGTCTGGCATCAAGGCTTCCCCCTCGTTTTCAGGACGTGATCTTCTCGCTGCGGCCGTAGACCAGCAGCATGACGATGATGACGGAGCCGTAGATGACCTGGCGGCCGGCTTCGGGCATCTGCATGATCGAGAGCACCGAGTTCAGGAGGACGATCAGGATCACGCCGACCACGGTGCCGATATAGCGGCCGCTGCCGCCGAGGATGCGGGTGCCCCCGAGCACCACGGCGGCGATCGAGGGCAGCAGATAGGAGTTGCCCATGCCCTGGTAGGCCTGGGTCGAGTAGCCGGCCAGCAGCACGCCGGCAAGCGCGGCGCAGACACCGGATGTGACGAAAGCGCCGACGATCACGAGGCGGGTGCGGATGCCCGAGAGATAGGCCGCGCCCTCACGGGTGCCGGTGGCGTAGATCGCCCGGCCGAAGCCGGTGCGCGCCAGGATGGTGGCGATCACGATCGAGACCGCGAGCCAGACGAAGATCGCGACGGGGATGCCGGCGAGCTTGTGCGCGGCGAGAAACCGCATCAGCGGCGTCGCCTCTGTGCGCGGGGCGAAGCCGCCGGTCTGGGCGACCATCAGGCCGCGCATCACCGAATCGACCCCGAGGGTGAAGATCATCGACGGGATGCGCAGGTAGGCGACGCCGAAGCCGTTGAAGAGCCCGACGATGACGCCCACGGCGATGCCGGTCGGGATGGCGAGGTCGCCGCCCACGGCGGTCGCCATCATCGCGCCGGCGGCGAGCGTCCAGGGGACCGAAAGGTCGATGTGCCCGAGCAGGATCACCATCATCATGCCGGCCGCGACGATGCCGAGGAACGAGCCGATCTGCAGCTGCTGGAGCAGGTAGCCGGGCGAGAGCAGGGGGGCCGTGCCTCGGGTCGACACGGTGTAGACCGTGCCGAAGGCGAGGATCAGCGCGACGAATCCGAGCGCGATGACGATCGGGCGGTTTTCGGGACGGGCGAAGAACGCGGTCATCGGAACAGCTCGAGACGGTTGCGGACCCGCAGGGTGCGGATGGCGCCGAGGCTGACGGCGGCGAGCAGCACCATGCCCTCGATCAGCGGCTGGAGCAGCGGGTCGATCGACAGGATCCGGAAGTAGAAGGAAATCACGCGCAGGATCAGCGCGCCGACGAGCGAGGCGATGGCGCCGCCGATGCCGCCGTAGAGCGACGAGCCGCCGAGGACCACGGCGGCGATGGAGTTTAGCGTGTAGGCGCCGGCCTGGGTGACGTCGGCGTTGCCCGAGGAGGTCTGGATCGCGAGGTAGAGCCCGCCGCAGGCCGCGAAGAAGCCCGCGAGCGTGAAGGCCGCGATCTTGGCCCGGGCGATCGGCAGGCCTGACATGTAGGCCGCCCCTTCGGCGGAGCCGATGGCGTAGACGGTGCGGCCGGTGACCGAACGGCGGAACGGGATCCAGACCGCGAAGGCGATGACCAGCATGATGAGCAGCGGGACCGGGATCCAGGCGATGGGCTGGAACCACGCCGCATCGCCGTTCTGGGCGAGGCCGTAGGTGTCGGCGAAGTCGGAGAGCTGGTTGGTGAGCGCCCACGAGAGGTCGTCGTCGACGCTTCCGCCGGGGCGGGGGCGGATGATCAGCGCGAGGCCGATTGCGATGGCGCCGGTGGCGAGCGTGGTGATGATCGGCTGGATCCGGCCGTAGACGACGATCATGCCGTTCATGAAGCCGAAGGCGGCGCCGCAGGCGAGGGTGGCGATCATGCCGAACGCGATCTGCGCCGGCGAGCCGTTGACGAGCTCGGAGGCGATGCAGTTGGCGAGCGTCATCACCGCCCCGACCGAGAGGTCGAGGCCGCCGAGCAGGACGGGCACGGTCTGGGCCATGGCGACGAAGGCGATGGCGACGGACTCGTTGGTGTTCTGGACGAGGACGGCGGCGGAGAAGCCGCGCGGGTGGAGGAAGTTGTAGGCGATCCAGATCACGGCGAGCAGCAGACAGGCGCCGACGAAGCCGCGGTTCTGGGCGATGGTCAGCCGGATGCGGGTCACGCGGCGGTTCCGAGGTTGAGCGAAGCTGCGACGATCGCTTCCTCGGTGATGGCGTTGCCTTCGAGCTCGGAGACGATGGCGCCGTCGTACATCACCGAGACCCGGTCGCAGCAGCCGATCAGCTCGGCGTAGTCGGTGGAGTAGAGCAGCAGCGCCCGGCCCTCGTCCGCGAGCTCGCGCATCAGGCGGTAGATCTCCTGCTTGGTGCCGACGTCGATGCCGCGGGTGGGGTCGTTGAGCAGGATCAGGTCGGGGCGGATCATCAGCCACTTGGCGATCACCACCTTCTGCTGGTTGCCGCCCGACAGGGTGGAGACCGGATCCTCGGGGCGGCCGATCTTGATCTGGAGCTTGGCGAGGCCGTCGTCGATGGCGGCCCGCGCCCGGGTCTCGTCGATGAAGGGGCCGCGCGACACCTCGGCGTAGGAGGCGGCGAGCAGGTTGTCGGCGATCGGGCGGGCGAGCATCAGGCCTTCGGTCTTGCGGTCCTCGGGAACCAGCGCGATCCGGGCCTTGCCGGATTTCGCGGCGGCCGGAGAGGTCGGGATGCCGGTCCGCTCGCCGACGGTGACCTTGCCCTCGACGCCGCGCAGCACGCCGAACAGCGCGAGCAGCAGCTCCTTCTGGCCCTGGCCGTCGAGGCCGCCGAGACCGACGATCTCGCCGCGGCCGACGGTGAGATCGACGCCCTTGAGCCGGTTCTCCCAGGCGAGGCCCGAGGCGGTGAGGAGCGGCGCCGGGCGCTCCGGGCGCTCGGGCCGGGGCGGGAACTGGGTCTCGACGTCGCGGCCGATCATCAGCCGGACGATCTCGCGCGGGGGATGCGTGCCCTTGGCGAAGGTCTCGATGTGGCGGCCGTTGCGGAACACCGAGAGGGTGTCGCACAGCGCCTCGACCTCGTTCATGCGGTGGGAGATGAAGATCGAGGCGGTGCCCCGGTCCCGCAGGTCGCGCAGGAGGCCATAGACCGTCTCGACGTCGCGCGAGGTGAGTGCCGAGGTCGCCTCGTCGAGGATCAGCACCGAGGGCTCGCGGCCGATCGCCTTGGCGATCTCGACCATCTGCCGGCGCGAGAGGCTGAGGTCGCGCACCAGCGTCCGGGGGTCGACGTCCTCGCACTTGATGCGGGCGAGCAGGCCTTCGGCGCGGGTCCGCTGGGCGCGTCGGTCGATCAGGCCGAAACGCTTCGGGGGATCGGAGAGCGAGATGTTGTCGGCGACCGTGAGGTCGGGGATCAGCGACAGTTCCTGGAAGATGCAGACGATGCCGGCGCGGGCGGCCTCCGAGGGGTTGGTGAAGCTCACCGGGCGGCCGTCGAGGCGCATCTCGCCGGTGTCGGGCTGCAGCACGCCTGACATGATCTTGATCAGGGTGGATTTGCCGGCGCCGTTCTCGCCGAGCACGGCGTGGATCGAGCCGCGACGGCAGGAGAAGTCCACGCCCTCCAGCGCGCGGATGCCCTGGAAATGCTTGGAAACGCCGGTCAGGTGGACGTGGGGTTCCATCGAGGATGCAACACGGGACTGGTCGCTCGGCAAGGCGGCCTCATGTAGGGGTAAAGCCGGCGGCGGCAATCGCGGCCGCCGGCGGGAAGGGTAGGGTCAGTTAACGTCGGCCTCGCTCTGCGCCATGATCGACGGCGCGGTGATGTTCACGCCGCACGGCGGGAACTCGTTCACCGTGAAGAAGTTGTCGGGCAGGTCCGGCCAGTAGTTCACGCCGGCCTCGAGCTCGGAATCGGTGACTTCGGGCAGGGGGACCGAGATCAGCTGAGGCATCGCGTTGCCTTCCAGCGCCGAGATCGCCGCCTTGATCGCGATGGCGGCGAGCGCCGGGGACTGGCCGATCGAGATGCCCTTCAGGCCGTCGGCGGCGTGCTCGGCCATCTGCTTGCGGAAGCCGTTCTCCGATTCTCCGGCGACCGGGACGAACGGGTGGCCGGCGTCCATCATCGCCTGCACGACGCCGTCGGTGCCGCCCTGGACGATGAATGCGTCGAACTGGCCCTGGCTGGCGATCGCGTCGGCGGTGACCTTCTGGCCGGTGCCGGTGTCCCAGTTGCCGACGACCTGGACGATGTCCCAGTCGCCGCCGGTCTTGTCGAACGCCTCGTGGATGCCGATGGAGCGGTCACGGTCGACCGAGTTTCCGGGCAGGCCGCGGACCTCGAGGATCTTGCCGCCGGTCTTTCCCTGCTCCTTGAGCTGGTCGATCACGAAGTTCGCCCAGTCGCGGCCCATCTGGGTCTGGTCCTCGGTGACCTGCATCACCTTGTCGGTGTCGAGGATGTTGTCGAACGGCACCAGGACCACGTTCTGCTTGTCGGCGAGCCGGATCACCCGGTCGAAGCCCTCGGTCGAGACGGCATTGACGATGATGGTGTCGAAGCCCTGGTTGATGAAGTCCTCGATGGCGCCGAGCTGCGCCGGGGCGTCGGTGCCGGTGGAGACGACCTTGAATTCCTTGATCTTGTCCTTGACCGCCGGATCCTCGGCGTAGGCCTTGGCGGTCTTGATCATCTGGATGCGCCAGGTGTTGCCGACGAAGCCGTTGACCACGGCGACCCGGTAGGGGCCCTCCTTTGCCGGCCACTGCATGTAGCCGGTGTCGGCGGTCGCCGGAGCGAAGCACTCCGGGTCCGCGCCGGGTCCCGATACGGTCTCCGGGCCGGCGAAGGCGGTGGTCGCCGACAGGACGAAGGCAAGCGCAGTCAGTCCTTGGATGGTCTTCATGATTTCCTCCCCAGGTATCGCGCCGATTGCCGGCGCCGATCTTTTTCAGCGGGACGGTTCTCCCCGCCGTTGCTGCGCGGATTGTGGTTGGACTGCCGTCTCATGTCAATCGCCGCGCGAGAGCGGATCGAGAGCGGATCCCGACGGCCGCCGCCGGTTGCACTCCACCCCGCCGTCGCGCAATGTGCTTGCGGTATCCGGGCTGTCGCGCGAGGGGGCATGACGACTCTGAGCGAACCGGGCGTGGCCGCGGCCGCGCCGACGGCGCGCGGCTGGCGGCGCGAGATCGACGGTCTGCGCGCGGTCGCCGTGCTGCCGGTCATCCTCTACCACGCGGGGCTCAGTGCCTTCGCCGGCGGCTGGCTCGGGGTCGACGTGTTCTTCGTCATCTCCGGCTACCTGATCACCGGCATCCTGCTGCGCGACCTCGTCCCGCGGCCGCTTCTCCATCGCCCGCTTCTACGAGCGCCGGGCCCGCCGCATCCTGCCGGCGCTGATCGCGGTGCTGCTCGCGTGCGTGCCCTTCGCCGTCGGCTGGCTCTCGCCGCTCCAGCTGCGCGACTTCTCGCGCGGCTTCGTCGCGACGACGCTCTCGGTCTCGAACGTGCTCTACTGGAGGGAGCTCGACTACTTCGGCCCGGCCGCCGAGCACCTGCCGCTGCTGCACACCTGGAGCCTCGGCATCGAGGAGCAGTTCTACCTGCTGTTCCCGCTGGCGCTCGCCATGCTGTGGCGCTGGCGCCGCCTGCTCGGCCCGACCGTGGCCATGGCCGCCGGCGGTCTGGCGCTGGCCGTCTGGGCGAAGCATTTCCACCCCCAGGCCGGCTTCTTCCTGCTGCCGTTCCGGGCGTGGGAGCTGCTGCTCGGCGCGGCGCTGGCCATGCTCCCCGCCGCCGTCACCCGCGCGGCTCCGGCCCTCGCTCTCGCCGGCCTTGTGGCGATCCTTGCCGCCATCGCCGCGGCGCCGCAGCTGCCGAACGTCCTGCCGATCGTGCTCGCCGCCGCCGGCACCGGCCTCGTCATCCGCTACGCCACGGCCTCGGGCCCCGCCGGCAGCCTGCTGGCCAGCCCGCCGCTGGTCGGCATCGGGCTCGTCAGCTATTCGGCCTACCTCTGGCACCAGCCGATCCTCGCCTTCGCCCGCCTGCGCTTCGGCGACGGGCTTCCCCCCACGGCGATCCTTGCCCTCGGCGGCCTCGCGCTCGTCCTCGCATGGCCGACCTGGGCCTTCGTCGAGCGCCCGTTCCGACGCCCCGGCACCGGCTCGCCGCGCCGGCCCCTCGTCGTCGCGTCCGCCGCGCTTGGGGTGATGCTCGCCATCGGCGGCTTCGGCGTCGCGACCAACGGCCTGATGGACCTCAAACCGCTGGCCGTGCAGCGCATCCTTGCCAGCGTCACCGACATCAACCCCCACCGCAAGGACTGCAAGACCAACCTCGACCAGGCCAACCCGGTCCACCCGGTCGCCGCGTGCCTGCTGCCGGGCGACGATCCCGCCGTCGCGCTCTACGGCGACAGCCACGCCGACGCGCTGCAGGGCGGCGTCTGGCCGCTGGCCGAGGCGGCCGGGTTTCGCTTCTACTCCGTCACCCGCAGCGCGTGCCGCCCGATTCGCGGCCTCGACCGCACCGGCGAGGCGTCCTCGCCCGCCTGCGACAACTTCGTGCGCGGCGTCGAGGACTACGTGCGCAAGGCCGGGTTCGACGTCGTCGTGCTCGCGGGCCGCTGGATGCAGAATGCGGCGCCCGATGCCTTCGACAACGGCGAGGGCGGGGTCGATCTGCCGCCGTCCGACTTCCTCGTGCCGATGGGCCAGGATATTTCGGACCCGGCGGCGCGCGAAGCGGCGGTGATCGCCGAATACGTGAAGACCATCCGCGCGCTGATTGGCGAGGGTCTCCAGGTCGTGCTCGTCTATCCGATCCCCGAGGCCGGCTGGAACGTCATCGAGGAGCTCGCCCGCCGCCGCGGGGCCTCGCCCGAGCCCGTCGACCTCTCGACATCCTTCGACGTGTTCCGCGCCCGCCAGGCGCCGGTGCTCGCCGCGTTCGACGCGATCGACAGCCCCAACCTTTTTCGCGTCCGTCCGTCGGACGTGCTCTGCGACACCACGCTACCCGGCCGCTGTCTCAACAGCATCGGCGACCAGCCGCTCTACCTGGACGGCGACCACCTGAACAACACCGGCTCCAGCCTCGTCGCGCCGCTCATCATGGACGCGATCGAGCGCGCCCGCCGCCATGCCGCGGCGGACACCCGTGCAGAAGCCACCGCGCAACGGACCCGGTAGTCGCGCGTCCCACCAGGCCTCGAGTTCGAATTCGGATGCCTGTCGGCCGTGGGCAATTCCCCAGAATCCGATCTGGCCGATACGGCCGGCATCGGGAGCCTGCGGGAGCGGATCAGCCGTCGAAGCCCCAGAGCGCGGGTTCGGCGAATTCCACCGAGTTCCCGGCCGGATCGCGGACGTAGATCGAGCGCGCGCCGTTCGGCCAGCGGAAATCGGCCTCGATCGCCACGCCCGCCGCGGTGAGCCGGGCGTGCCAGCGGTCGAGATCGGCCGGCGGCGCGGCGAAGGCGACGTGGCCGGGGCCGCGCGCCCCGTGGGGCGGCACGGGCAGCGCGGCGTCACCGGGCGCCTTGGCGGTCGCGGCGGGATCGAAGATCAGCAGCATCGCCCGGCCGCAGCGGAAGAAGACGTGGCGGCCGGCAGCGCGGGTCACCCGCTCGAGGCCGAGCAGAGCGCCGTAGAAACCCTCGGCAGCATCGAGATCGGGTGCGTAGAGCGCGGTCTCGAGGATGTGGCACGGGACGGGCATCGGGAACTCATCGACCACCGAGGCCGGTCCGTCAACGGCGCGTCGCAGCAAGGCGCCGCGCGCGGAGCCGGCGGCAGCGATCACATCGCGGTTGCGGACGGCTCGCTCGGTTCGAGGGCGGCGGTCAGCGCCGTGCACAGGGCCTGTGGCGTGTAGGGCTTGTCCACCAT
>CAVZCB010000023.1:0-17066 GCA_963773555.1 uncultured Alphaproteobacteria bacterium | reverse complement strand
CCACGCCTCCTTGCCGGTAGGAACCGTTATGGTGCCGCCGACGGTCCGGCCGGTCTCCAGCGCCTCGCGCTTCAGGGCCAGCGCTGCGTCGGGGAGCTCGTCGGGCATGATCTCCTCGGTGGTGTGGCCGAGAAGCTGCTCCTCGCTCAAGCCGATGCGCGGGTTGTAGACCCATGTGTAGCGAAGATCGGTGTCCTGGGTGAATACGGTGATGTTGGAGCGCGACAGCGCCTGCTCGAAGCGCTGGGTGGCGCGCTCGAGTTCGTGGGTGCGCCAGGCGATTGTGGTCTCCAGCGACGCGTTCGCCTGCACGAGCGCCAGGTTGGCGTGCGCGAGGTCGCGCGGCGTGGGCAGGGCGAGGAGCTTCGGGATCTGCGGCCAGGCAATGATTGCGGTCATTCCGGCGGTGAGGGCGGACAGCGCCTTCAGCA
This sequence comes from uncultured Alphaproteobacteria bacterium, assembly GCA_963773555.1. GTDB lineage: Bacteria > Pseudomonadota > Alphaproteobacteria > Rhodobacterales > Rhodobacteraceae > Amaricoccus. The sequence continues at coordinate 16,635 of CAVZCB010000023.1, read as the reverse complement.
CACCATGGAGGCCATAGGCCGGGACCAGGGCGCTGAGGTGCGACAGGCCGCTGGTGGCGAGAAAGAGGGCGAAGAGGCCGCCCACCAGCCGGGCTTCGCGGCTCAGATCGCGGCGGCGCCACAACACGGTGGCCATCGCCGCCGCGATCACCAGGAAGGCGATGCCGCCCAGCAGGTCCGAGACGCCGTGGAGCGCCACCAGCGTTGGACTGTGGATCATCGGCTTCGCCCGGAATTTTGAGTGGTTCCGGCCAGCGGCGGGCGCCGCCCGCCGGAACCGACGAGCGGGTGACGCATTGTTGGTTGTGTAACGTCCAAAGCCAAGAGAGGATCAGGATGAATTGGGATCAGGTCAAAGGCAACTGGCAGCAGGTCAAGGGCAAGGCGCGGCAGCAGTGGGGTGAACTCACGGACGACGACCTTGCCAAGGCCGAGGGCAGCCGCGAGGAATTTGTCGGCGTGGTGCAGGAGCGGTACGGCAAGTCGCGCGAGGAGGCCGAAAAGGAAGTGGACGGCTGGCTCGCCAGGAACTGACGCTTGCACCGTGACCGCACCCGCGGATCGGGTGTGCGATCTACAGCGAAAGAGGGGGGTCTGCCGCCACCGCGCGGCAGGCCCCTTTGCCGGATACGGACCCACGGGGACGGCTACCGCAGCGCCGGCCTCACGCCTCGAGCGCGGCGGTGGTGCGGAAGAACAGCGCCTGGCTGATCGCGGCCTTCACCGCGTTGGGATCGTAGGGCTTGGTGATCAGGAAGGTCGGCTCGGGGCGCTTCCCGGTCAGCAGGCGCTCGGGGAACGACGTGATGAAGATCACCGGCATGGTCAGCTCGGCGAGGATATCGCGGACCGCGTCGAGGCCGGACGAGCCGTCGGCGAGCTGGATGTCGGCGAGCACCAGTCCCGGTTCGTCGGCGTTGGCGGCGGCGACCGCCTGCGCCGCGGTTCGGGCGATGCCGGTGACCTGATGCCCGAGGCCCTCGACGATCTCGGTGAGGTCGAGGGAGATCAGCGGCTCGTCCTCGATGATCAGCACCCGGGTGGCGATCTGGCGGTCGATTTCGCGGACCGCGGCCGCGACGAGATCGACGATCTCCGCTTCGCTGCGGCCGGCGATCACCGCGGCCTGGTCGGTGCGAAAGCCCTCGAGCGTGGTCAGAAGCAGGACCTGCCGACTCTCGGGCGTCATGGAGGAGAGGCGCTCGCGGGTGGTGCGCTCGTGCGCCGAGCCCTCGGTATCGGGCGCGTCGATATCGATATCGATGTCGAGGCCACGCGCAAGCTGCTGGAATAACCGGTAGAGGCCCACCTTGACCCCATGGCCGCGATCGAAGATCTTCGGATCGGCGAGGATGGCCTCGAGACAGGCTTTGACGTGGGCGTCCCCGCTGCTCTGCGACCCGCTCAGCGCGCGGGCGTAACGGCGCAGGTAGGGCAGGTGCGGGGCGATTTCTTGAGAAAGGCTGGTCGGCATTCTGAAATTGTCCTTCGACAGAACCACTCGTCGCGCGAGGCGACCCGGGCGCTTTCCGGGTCAGCCTCTCAAGCGCCGGGGAGCGGAAAAGTTCCGTCGAGAACGGAACTAGACGGATGGCCACGCATTTTAGGGGACGAGTAGTGCCGGCGGACGGCAAGCCACGCAAGCTGAAACGGGATAGCTGTATGATGTCGGTCGAAAGTGGACCGGGCAAGGGCGGCGGAAAGCCACCCGGTCCCCCCGGTCAGGGCAAAGGTCGCAAGGAGGACTGGATCGGCAACCAGCTCCGCCGCGTCTATGACGAGGCGCTGCAGGAGTCGATTCCGGAGGACATGCTGCGGCTGCTCGACCAACTCGATTCCTCCGAGGAGCAGGAAGATTGAGCGCTGCGAGCTTCAAGCGCGGGCTGGTCGAGGCGATTCCGATGCTGCGCGGCTTCGCACGGTCGCTGAGCGGCAACCGCGACCGGGCCGACGACCTGGTGCAGGAGACGCTGGCCAAGGCGATCGCCAACCGCGACAAGTACCGGGAAGGCACCAACCTGCACGCCTGGCTGGTGACCATCCTGCGCAACCAGTACTATTCGGAGGGGCGCCGGCGCTGGCGCGAGGTGTCCGACGCAGAGGGCACCTATGCCGCGCGGCTGACCCAGGCGCCGGGCCACGACAGCCACCTCGAGATGCAGGAGTTCCTTGGCGCGCTGCAGCAGCTTCCGGCGGACCAGCGCGAGGCGCTGGTGCTGGTCGGCGCGAGCGGTCTCTCCTACGAGGCGGCGGCGGAGGTGCTCGGCACCCGCATCGGCACGGTGAAGAGCCGGGTCAGCCGGGCGCGCGCCCGGCTCGAGACGCTGCTCGACGGCGGGCAGGGGTTCTCGCGCGACAAGGACGCGATCACCAAGTCGATGGCCCACCTCCGCCGGGCGCTGTCGGCCTGACCGCGTCGCCGGGCGGGCCGGTGCGGCGGCCGAGCGCCAGGGTGCCCGTCCGCCTCCCGTCCCCGGTTCCTCAGAGCGCTTCGACCACCAGCTGAGTCTGAGTGTTCTCGACGAGATCGGCCAGACCGTCGATCAGCGGGTTACCGCTCCAGAAATCCGAACCCAAGCCGCAGCCCTCGAAGGTGATGACCGTGCCGCTGTCGAGGGTCGCCACCACGTCGAGGCCGGCACCCTGGTCGATCACGGTCGCGATGCCGGCGAGATCGTCGGCGAGGCCCTTCGCGCCGGTATCGCTCAGACCGATGAAGCAGAGCCGGTCGCGGTCGCCCTCGAAGTCGAGGATCCGGTTGGCGCCCTGATCCTCGGTCACGTCGAACACGAAATCGTCCGCGCCGGCGCCGCCGATCATCCTGTCGGTGCCGTCGCCCGCGAACATCCGATCCCGACCGCTGCCGCCCGAGAGCAGGTTGTTCTGCCCGCCTTCGACGTGCATTACGTCCCAGCCGCTGCCGCCGTTGAAGATGCTGCGCCCGAGCCCGGTCACGGAGCCGGTCATTTCGTCGCCGCCGCTGCCGCCGTCGAGGCGGTTTACTGCCGCGACCGGCGTTGTCCAGTCTTCGGACGGAGAGGGTGTTTCGAGACGGGCAACGAGTTGGTCGTTGCCGTCGTAGCCATCGACCCGGTTGCTGATGCGCACGGTGCCCAGACCATCGTCAGCCGTGACCGTCGATTCGATCCGGTCGTTCCCGAGCCCACCGTCGAAGCCCAGCATCGCCTTCGCCCCATAGTGGGAGCCGATGCTGCTGTCCGAAGAGATCGTATCGTTTCCTGCTCCGCCCGTCACGTTCGCCCGGAGTTCCACAAATCCCCAGACACCGCCAGTCTGGATGCTGATATCGTCGTCCCCATCGCCGCCGTCGATGATGTTCTCGGTGATCTCACCGGAATCGTTGGACCCCCCGGATGCCGAGGCTATGATCGTGTCGTCGCCGGCACCGCCCTTAATATCGTTGAGGGCGTGGTAGCCGCCATTCGCCCCCACAGATGCGGTCGCCTCAATGCGGTCGTCGCCCTCACCGCCGTCTATGGTGTTCGTAGAGATTGTCTCGTCGCCGCCGCTGCCTTCGTAGGGGAAAGTGGTGGCCGCATAGGCGACGATCGTATCATCGCCCTCGCCGCCAAAAGCGATGTTTGTCGCGAAGGCCCGGAAACCGTAGCCGTCGGCGATGGCGGTCAGGTCGATTTGGTCGTTACCGGAGCCGCCGGTGACACGGGTTACCGCTTCAATGTTTTGATCGCTCCAGTCGTCACCGCCATAGGCTCCAAAGACGACATTGCTTGCGACTATATGGTCCCTGCCGCTCCCGCCCTCCTGAACGATCTCCGACGTGAATTCGGAGTATCCCGAGACATTGGCGTAGGCCTTGAGAACGTCGTTCCCCGCGCCGCCGAACTGGCGAGCCGAGACCGGCCCGATGTCCTCGAAATCGAGCTTGGTCACCAGCCGGTCACGGCCACCGTCGCCGAATAATTCGGTATCGTTGAAGTGGCTGCGCAGCAGGTCCCGCCCGCCAAGTCCGTGCAGGACGTCGCTGTCGGCGATCGCGTCGAGCGTATCGTTATGATTGGTCGCCGCGGACGCGGCTGCCCGGTGGTTCCGGTGCTTCGGCATGGTGATTCCCCCTATACCCCACGGAAATGTTACCCGCCATTTGAGGAGAAATCATCCCAAATCAAAGGTTTCCGTCCGGATTTCCCGCGGGCTGAAACTTGTCGGGCCGATGTTCCGTAGCTTGTCCTGTCCCGCAACCAGCGGGCTTGGAACGGATGGAGAGCCTCGATGACACGCTTGAATGTTCGCCTTGCGCTTGGTGCGGCCCTGCTGGCCGGCAGCGCGATCGCCGCGCAGGCCGAGAACCCGATGGTCGGGGGTGCCGCGATGTATCCGACGAAGAACATCGTCGAGAACGCGGTCAATTCCGCCGATCACACCACGCTGGTTGCCGCCGTCAAGGCGGCCGGCCTGGTCGACACGCTGCAGGGCAGGGGCCCCTTCACGGTGTTCGCGCCGACCAACGCGGCGTTCGACGCGCTGCCCGCGGGCACGGTCGAGACGCTGCTGAAGCCCGAGAACAAGGACCAGCTGACCAAGGTGCTGACCTGCCACGTGCTGGCGGCCGACGAGATGGCGGCGGCGATCGAGAAGGCGGCGATGCAGTACGGCGGCTCGGTCGGCCTCAAGACCGTCGGCGGCTGCGCGTTCACCGCGATGGTCGAGGGCGGCAAGCTGATGATCCGCGACGGTCAGGGCAACGTCGCCGACGTGACGATCGCCGACGTCCAGCAGTCGAACGGCGTGATCCACGTGATCGACAAGGTGCTGCTGCCGGCATCGTGATCGAGGTTCAGGGATCCCTCCCGGAGCACGGGGGGTCCGGGACGCGGCGTGGGTGGGCGCGCGCGGGGTGCCCCGGGGATGTGTATCGCCCCGGGGCGCCATGTAAGGGAGTAACGAGTATCGGGGCCGGGCTGGCACAAGCCCGGCCCCTTTTTAGGCCGGTGGCTCCGGCGGTGCGTCTACCGTGTCAGGCGGCATGTGGCCGGGGCGCGCGTTCGGGCCGGCGAGGAGCCCGAGGGCGCGGTTGAAGTCGGCGGTGCGCCGCAGGCGCGCGACCTTCGCCTCGAGCGGCGTCCAGTCGTCGTCGCGGTCGATCGCGGACCAGATCGCCTCGACCTCGTCGATGGTCATGGTCTGCGGCGGCTCGGCTGAGGCCGGGTGGGCGAGCGCCGGCTCGAGGCCGGGCGCCGGGGGCAGGCCGCGCAGGCCATCGATCACCTCGGCCCAGGCCGCGGTCTCGAACAGCGGCAGCAGCGGGCTTGCGCGCAGCCGTTCGGGAAGGGCGCCGCCGAGCAGGTCGTGGAAGATCTGCTGGAAGGGCGGGGAGGTCTCCTGCATCGCCCCCCAGAACCGGTGCATCAGGGCGAGCGCCGCGACCGGCTCGCCGGGGAGCAGCCCGAGGCGTGCGAAGGTCTGGCGGGCAAGCTCGGTCTGGAAGCGCCCGGGGAAGCTCCCGAACACCGGCTCCAGCGCTTCGCGGCTCGCAAGCGGCATCAGGCATTCGCCGAGCCGCGCGATGTTCCAGTTCAGCGCCTCGGGCTGGCGGGCGAAGGCGTAGAGGCCGGTGTGGTCGAAGTAGGCGGCGGTGAAGGCCGGATCGAAGCGGTCGAGGAACCGCCATGGGCCGTAGTCGAAGCTCTCGCCGGTGATGTTGATGTTGTCGGTGTTGAGGACGCCGTGGACGAAGCCGGCGGCGAACCACTCGGCGGCCAAAGTGGCGACCGCGCCGAGGATGCGGTCGTAGAGCCCGGCGACCGGATCGGGGTCCGCGGCTGCGTCCGGCCAGAAATGCGCGATCGAATGCTCGACGAGGCGGAGCAGCTCCTCGGTCTGGCCGAGGGCTGCGAGGCGCTGGAAGCTGCCGATGCGGATGTGGCTGTGCGAAAGGCGGACCAGCACGGCCGAGCGGGTGGGCGAGGGCTCGTCGCCGCGGTGGAGCGCCTCGCCGGTCTCGATCAGCGACAGGGTCTTGGAGGTGTAGACCCCGAGCGCCTCGAGCATTTCGGTGGCGAGGATCTCCCGCACGCCGCCCTTCAGCGTCAGCCGGCCGTCGCCGCCGCGCGACCAGGGCGTGGTGCCAGAGCCCTTTGTGCCGAGATCGAGCAGGCGGCCGTCCACGAGGTCGCGCCCTTGCGCGAACAGGAACCCCCTGCCGTCGCCGAGGTCCGGGTTCCAGGCGCGGAACTGATGGCCGTGGTAGCGCAGCGCCAGCGGCTCGGGGAAGCTGCCGGGCAACGGCTCGAAGCGGCCGAAGTGGCGGATCCAGTCGGCGTCGGAGAGCGTGTCGAGGCCGATGCGCACGGCCCACCGGTCGTTGCGGAACCGCAGCCGTGTCTGCGGGAAATCGGCCGGATGCACGGGGTCGTAGAAGGCCGGGCCGAGCCGGGCGTGGGTCTGTTCGGGACGAAAGCCGGTGCAGGTCATGGGCTCGATATGATGCGGTCACGACTTCGTGCAACCCGTCGGGGAGCGCCCGGGAACCTTTCGGGAAAACCTGGCGTTTGATGGTCGTGTAGCTGGGCGGCGGGAGGCCGCCCTTTGCAGTCTAGGAACGACAGAAAAGGACGAGTCATGAAACGCAATCTTATCACTGCCGCTTCTGCAGCTGCTCTGTCGCTCGCGCTGGTGACGGGCGCGCCGGCGATGGCCCAGGGGACCGACGATGCGGTCGCCAGCGGCCTGGCCGCCCTCGGTGTCGACGCGCCGGCGACCATGACCACCGACCAGGTGAGCCAGATCCAGAACGTGCTGAGCTCGACGGACATGGATACGACGAAGCGGCAGCGTATCCAGCAGATCCTCGGAAACCAGGCGACAGCCACCGGTCGCCTCGACGTGAACATGCTGCGCGACTCGGTCGAGTCCGATCTCGCCGACATCGGCGTCGATGCCGACAACGTCGACATGCTCACCGTCGGCCAGCTCGCCGAGATCGAGAACGTGATGAGCGGCGGTGACAGCCAGGACGTGCAACGGGCGCGCGTCAAGGAGATCATGGGCAACGAGGCGACCGCGACCGGCCGGATCGGCGTTTCGCAGCTTCAGGATTCGGTGAGCACCGATCTCGCGTCGCTCGGCGTCGATACGGAAGGGGTGGACATGCTGACGCTGTCGCAGCTCGGCCAGATCGAGAACGTGATGTCATCGAGCGACACGGACCAGATCAAGAGGGGCCGGATCGAGCAGATCATGGCCCAGTAGACACCGGGCCAACGCGACTGCGCGGGATTGGGCTGGAGGACGGGCCGGCGCCATCTTGGCGCCGGCCCTTTTCCGTCAGGCCGCGGCGGGCGTGCCGGTCATGCCGTGGAGCTGGCTCACGGTCTCGGGGTCGAGCTGCAGGGCGCCGACGAGGTCTGCGAGGTAGCGCCGCTCCTGATCGCTGTCCACGTCGATCGCCAGCAGCGAGGCGGCGTAGATCTGGGCCGCCTGGCCGGGGGTGCGGGCCTCGGCGGCGAGGCCCTGGACATCGAGCGGCCTACCCATCTCGTCGAGCACGAACTGCCTTTCCTCCGGCGTCACGTCGTCCTTGCTGATCTTGCCGATGATCTTCTGCATCTCGGCCTGGTCGATCTCGCCGTCCGCCTTGGCGGCGCTGATCATCGCCTTTAGCACCATGCGCTCGGCGTCGGGGCCGGTCACGGAGTTGATCTCCTCCCGATCGACCGGCTCCAGGTTCGGTGTCGAGGGCGCGGCCGCGGCCGTCGGGTCCGGCGCGCCCGCGCGGCTCGCCTGGGCACGCTTCAGCGCACCGAGCGCCAGCGTGCCGAGAATTGCCATTGCGCCGCCGCGCGCAGCACCGCCGAGCCCGCCGCCGAGCAGCGCGCCGGCTGCCGCGCCGATGCCGCCGATCTGCGCGCCCGAGAGGCTGCCGACCTGATCCTTCTTGATGAAATCGCGCGCCTTGTCGGCGAAGCCGCCGCCCGCGGACTGGCCGGTGCCGCCGGTCCCGCCCCCGAGGCCGCCGAGGGCACTCTGGAGCTGGCCGAAGATCGAGTCGAGGCCGCCCCCGCCGCCCTGGTCAAGGTTGCGGCCGGTGGTCTGCAGGCGCCCGCGGGTCTGACCCTGATTGCCGAGACCGTCCTGCATGATCTGTCCGAGAATGCTGCCAAAGCTCATGGGTTTCGTGCTCCTATGCCAGACCCGGACGGTCGCCTCCCCCGACGCCCGCGCGGACCAACCCCGGTTTTGCCGTGGCAAAAGAGCTATCAGAATCGGGGCACGCTCGCCAGCCTTTCGGCCGGTTGCGACAAGACGTGCGTGAAAGTGGGAAGCAGGTCAGGCGAAGTTTCTGCTCTTTCCGAGGCAGTTCAGGCGCCAGATGGCGGCAGAGTTGAAACCGGCCGGCCGAGAGTTTTCGGGACGTTGCCAGGCCCTATGGCAACGCCTCGAAGTCGCTGCGCCGATGGCGCCCGACTGTCGCGCGCAGCCCTTCGGGAGCCAGGACCTCGGCGGTGTCCCGCCACTGATAGAGATGCAAGGCCATCTCGAGCCAACCCGAGGCCATGAACCGGACGACGAGCCGACCGTCGGTGGGGGCCAAGACCGCGTTCATCGAGCCTGGCAGACCTTGGGAACCTATTGCGAGAGCTTCACCAAAGCTCCGCGACGAGCTGCTGAATGGCGAGTTTTCTATAGACTCGCCGGGGCGCGGATCGTCATCGAGGGCTGGCGTCTGCACTGCAACACCCAGCGTCCCCACTCGTCCCTGGGATGCAAACCACCGGCTCCAGTCGATCTGACATGGCGGCCGACACGGCCCCAACCCACTTCACCCGCAACGCCAGCCGTCGCGGTTCGGCCGACAATGCATTGGATTTGCCCCGGGCCACCTGATGGGGGCAGGGGCACACTGGCGATCGCGAACATCGTGACCCATAGGTAATCCCGGGCCGGTCGTCGCAAACTGCTCACTGGACGGCATGCGGGATGCAAACGCCCTCGCCTGGTCGCGCATCAGTGCGTGGTCGCTCAGCATCTCGAAAATGGCCGAGCCATCCGGCAATAGCGCCAGTTCCTCTGCCGGCGCTTGGAGTTCCCGGCTGTACTCGACGATGGGCGCACACGTCCCGACCCCGCCCGTCTCAGAACCGACCGTCGCGCACCCTCCGCCGCGGCGGCGCCTGACGACCGCGGCCTGCGCCGCCGCCCGCCACAACGACCTTTCTTCCCCCGCAGAATTGGCTAAGGTCGGGGGGTCTCGAACGGGTCCGGGCAGAATGGCGAAGTCGATCAACTACGGACTGCTGACGCAGAAGGCGTTCCGCCAGGTCATGGTGGACGTGCTCGCCCAGGTTGCGCGCGAGGGCCTGCCCGGCAAGCACCACTTCTTCATCAACTTCGACACCACCCATCCCGGCGTCGACATGTCGCCCGCGCTCAGGAAGCGCTATCCCGACGAGATGATGATCGTCCTGCAGGACTGGTTCGCCGACCTCGCGGTGATGAAGGACCGCTTCACCGTCACCCTCAACTTCGGCAACGTGCCCGAGCCGATCGTCGTCCCGTTCGACGCTGTCCGGACCTTCGTCGATCCCTCCGTCGAGTTCGGCTTCAAGTTCGACGCCCACGAGGAGCGCGGTTCGAGCGAGGCCGACGAGGCCCGGGAGATGGTCCACCGGTCCGCGCCTGTCAAGCCAGGCGAAGGCGAGGTGGTCAGCCTCGACCAGTTCCGCAAGCACTGACACCGGGCCTCAGCGCAGCCGCGCCTCGCCCCGGCTCACCTGCATCACCCCGAGCTCACGCAGCAGCTTGCGCCGCATCGCCCGCTCGAAGTCCTCGTAGCCGTCCGCCCGCTCGACGAACGCCCCCGGCCCCTGGATCACGAACTGCCGGTAGTAGCGCCCGAGCGCCTCGGCCTGCCGCCCGATCACCAGGCCGTTCACCGTGGTCCGCTCGAGCGGATAGTCCCGCCGCGCCACCTCCGGCGACACCCCGTCGTTGCTGGTGCCGTCGCCCGACAGATCGAGCGTCCGCTCATCGCAGTCGGTGCGCTGGCTGAGCAGCCGCCCGCCGAAGATCAGCGCGAAGCCGATCGCCGTCGGGTAGAGATCGAAGCTTCGCGCCTGCGCCAGAAGCCGCGCCGCCACCCGGTCGAGATCGCCCGCCGTCTCGACCGTCACCCAGTCCTGGCGCACCATCTGCTGCTGCCAGCCGCTCCATTCGAAGACCAGCAGCCGCACCGGATCGCCCGGCGTGGCGAGGAACGCGTCCTGCACCTCCGGCGACAGCAGCGCCGCCGCCAGCCCCTCGGTCTGCAACCGGTACTCCCGCGCATCGACCGAGGACGACACGTCGAGCCCGAGCGCCAGCGCCAGCCGGCACTCCGCCCGCGCCGCCCCGCCCGCCGCGGCCAGCGCGGCGGCAAGGCACCCGGCGCGGGCGAGGCGCGCTACCAATGCCCGGTGTTTTCCATGCTGGCCCAGGGCTCGGCCGGCGACAGCGCGTCGCCGATCTGCAGCAGCTCGATCGAGATGTTGTCGGGCGAGCGCACGAACGCCATGTGCCCGTCGCGGGGCGGCCGGTTGATCGTCACGCCCGCATCCTGCAACCGCTGGCACATCTCGTAGATGTTGCCGACGCCGTAGGCGAGGTGCCCGAAATGCCGGCTGTCCGAGGGCAGCCCCTCGTCGCCGTCCCAGTTGTAGGTCAGCTCCACTGGCGCCTCCTCCTGGCCCTCCGGCGCCATGAACACCAGCGTGAACCGCGCCTTGTCGTTCTCGATCCGGCGCGTCTCCTTCAGCCCCAGCAGGCCATAGAACTTCATCGAGGCGTCGAGGTCCTTCACCCGCACCATGGTGTGCAGATATTTCGTCTTCATATTGTGCCCCCCTTGAGGAATAATGCCAGATATGGTTTCCGCCCGAATCCCTCCGGGCCGCTCTGCAAGGGTAGTTATATGTCGCTCACGCTGGAACAGAAGGCCGAGATCGCCGCCGCCACCGCGGAGGCCCCCACGCGCCGCCCCACGGCCCCCGGCCTCGAGGCCCGCCTGGCCGAGCCGATCGCGGTCCTCGACCACGGCTTCATCCGCGTCGTCGACTACATGGGCGACGATGCCGCCATCGTCCAGGCCGCCCGGGTCTCCTACGGCGCCGGCACCAGGACCGCCCGCGACGACGCCGGCCTGATCCGCTACCTGATGCGCCACTGGCACTCGACGCCGTTCGAGATGTGCGAGATCAAGCTGCACGTTAAGCTGCCGGTGTTCGTCGCCCGCCAGTGGATCCGCCACCGCACCGCCAACGTCAACGAGTACTCCGCCCGCTACTCGATCCTCGACCGCGAGTTCTACATCCCGGCGCCGGAGCACCTCGCCGCCCAGTCCCGCGTCAACAACCAGGGCCGCGGCGAGACCCTCGAAGGGCCTGAGGCCGCCCGGGTCCTCGCCATGCTCCGCGCCGACGCCGACACCGCCTACGACCACTACCAGGCCATGCTCTCCCAGGACGGCCAGCAGGGCCTCGCCCGCGAGCTCGCCCGGATGAACCTGCCCGCCAACGTCTACACCCAGTGGTACTGGAAGGTGGACCTGCACAACCTCTTCCACTTCCTGCGCCTGCGTGCCGACCCCCACGCCCAGTACCAGATCCGCGCCTATGCCGAGGCGCTCTGCGAGGTGGTCCGCGACTGGGTGCCGGCGGCGTATTCGGCCTTCGAGGACTACCGCCTCAACGCGGTGCAGTTCTCGGGGAAGGGGATGGACGCGCTGCGGCGGATGCTTGCAGGCGAGACGGTGACGCGCGAGAATGCAGGGATGAGCGCTGGAGAGTGGCGGGAGTTTGAGAGGGGTCTCAATGATAAGTCGAGAGATTGATCTTAGGATTGAAGAATACAAGTCATTGAGGGCAGAGATCCTTGAGCACATTAAGGCCATCCATGGAATCGAGCTTCAGACGATATTCGCCGTTGGTGCCCTATACTGGTATGGACTAAGTGTAATGGACGAGAGGCCGTACGTAGTTCTTGGCATGTTGACTGTGGCTTTCGCGATGGCGATTTTGAACCTTTATCGCGCAAAGGATCGACAGAATACAATTGGTAACATAGCGCACTACTTGCGGCACGTTGAGGACAAGTACTTTACCGGCGCCGAGATGCGGACGACATACCCGAAGGCGGATTACTCTGTTGGGCAAAAATCTTTGGTGTGCTTTAAATTTTCTGGTTGGGAAAATTTCATTGACAATGCTCGACCGCTCTCCCGGTCAAAGGTAATAGTAAAAAGCCCGCGCGTTCGTGCGGCCCTGCGCTCCATTTTCAAGCAAATCTCCCTTAGAGAACATACTAAACCTGTTGACTACCAAGATCGTATTTGGCCGGTTATTATTCTTGGGTCATTTATTGTGCTTTTTGTATATTTTATTTCGTACATCCCGCCACGAATTTTGGCCGATTCGTGTCACTAGCCATGGATTGGAAGGCCGCTACCCGGGCAGCCCCGGCGGGCTCGGAGAACGGCAAGAGGTCGGTGGAGAGGCGCTGGGACTCATTTTCCAGCCAACTCAGCGGCTGAAGAGGCGCGGCCGCCCCGCCTCAGGCGTGCAGGATTTCGGCGAGCACGTCGAGCTTCGCCGGCGAGATGGTGCACCAGCGGTCATTCGCCGTCCTGCTTCCGATAGACGTTGGTGACCCGGTGATCGATCACGGCGGCGTCCCGGCCAAGGTCACCTTCCCGTCCACAAAGCCGAGTTCATACGCCACGTCGCTGCCGGCGACGATACGCTGGTCCCGGATCTTCGCCTCGCAGCCAGAACTCAGCTTCGCCACCTGCGCGAAGGAGTCCTCGACCCTGTCCCAGCCGATGCTGCTGCCCCCGATCGGGTGCATCGCCGTCACCGACGGCTCGTTCCAACAGGCCTCCGCCATCAAGCTCGAAGTCGCCCTCGATCATCGCGCTGAGCGCCACATATGGTTCATCCTCTCCGACCGGAAATACGGGCATCGCCGTGAACGATAGGCCTCTGCCGCCGCCTCGCAAATTCCGTTGGTCAGGCCAGCGCCGCCGCCACCAGCACCACCCACATCGCCAGCAGGATCAGGCACCCGGCCCCGAAGGCATAGAACCGCTGCCGCACGTCGTTCCGCCCGACGTGGATGCCCATGTGCACCGCCCGGCTCGCCAGCCACGCCCAGGCCAGCACCGCCAGCACCGTCCCCGCCAGCCCGGCGGTCAGCGCGATGGCGATGGCGGCGAGAAACAGCACCGGCGTCTCGAACTGGTTGCCGACGTTGTTGGCGAGCTTGTGCAGCCGTTCGGGATACCGGCTGCGGTCGGTGGCGATGTCGCGCATCCGGTATTCCCCGGCCTTCAGCGCCGCGATCCGCCCGCGCCCCAGCAGCGCGTAGCTCGCCGCCACGATCGCCGCCTGGCCCGCCGCCGCCAGGATCAGCCACGTCTCCGCCGTCATCTCCCGCTCCCGAAGTTGCGGCCCGGATCCTCGCACGCCCGCGCGCGCCGCGCCAGTCTCCTGTGCGCGTTTACCAAAAACTAAGCCATGGAATCATGAGCTTAATGGTATTTAACGCGTTCGCACCCCCGCGCGAACGGGCTGGACAGCCGCCCGGATTTGCCCGAACCTCGCCTCCGGACGGAGCCATCCTCGTGAACGACAGCGCAGCCTTCGACCGGCGATGCCAGGCCCTCGTCGAGGACATCGGCCTCGGCCGGGCCTGCGACGTGACCGCCGTCGAGCCCCTCACCGGCGGCGTCGCCTCCGACATCGCCCGGGTCGATCTGAACGGCCGCTCCTTCTGCGTGAAGTTCGCCCTGGAAAAGCTCAAGGTCGCCGAGGACTGGCGCGCCCCGGTCCATCGCAACGCCGCCGAATACGCCTGGCTCACCGTCGTCTCCGGCATCGCCCCGGCCTCGGTCCCGAAGCTGTTTGGCCGCTCCGACCGACTGAACGGCTTCGCCATGGAATACCTCGACGGCGCGCGGACCGAGCTCTGGAAGACGAGGCTGCTGGCCGGCACCCCAGACCCGCGCGACGCCGCCGCCGTCGGCACCCTGCTCGGCCGTATCCACGCCGGCACCAGCGGCCCAGCTTTCGACCGCGGCCCGTTCCACAACCACGGCGACTTCTGGGCCCTTCGCCTCGAGCCCTACCTGATCTTCACCGCCGCCCGCCACCCGTCGCTGGCCGCACCGCTGACCGCGCTCGCGGACCGGCTCCACGCCGCGAGCATCGTCCTGATCCACGGCGACGTCAGCCCCAAGAACATCTTCCTGCGCGGAGCCACGCCGATCCTGCTCGACGCCGAGTGCGCCACCATGGGCGACCCCTGCTTCGACCTCGCGTTCTGCCTGAACCACCTCGTCCTGAAGGCCGTGCACCGGCCTGCGCACGCCCCGCTCCTGCGGACCTCGCTCGCCGCCCTCTGGACCGCCTACGCCCCGCACGTGAGCTGGGAGGCGCCGGCAGGGCTCGAGGCGCGGGTCGCGGCCCTCCTCCCCGCGCTGATGCTGGCCCGGGTCGACGGCAAGTCCCCGGTCGAGTATCTCGACCCCGCGGCGCGGCAGCGGGTTCGCGAACTCGCCATTCCGGCGATCGCCGCGCCGGCGCCGCGGCTCGACGATCTCGTCGCCGGCTTCGGCGCAGGATTTTCATGACGACCCCGGTGATCTCCAGGATCGACGCCCGCCGGGTGTGGGACTCCCGCGGCAACCCCACCGTCGAGGCGGACGTGACCCTGTCGGACGGCGCCTTCGGCCGCGCCATCGCCCCCGCCGGCGCCTCGCGCGGCTCGCGCGAGGCGGTGGACCTGCGCGACCCCGGCGGCCCCCTCGCCGGGCGCGACGTGATGCAGGCCGTGGAGAACGTGCGCGGCCCGATCGCGCGGGCGCTGGCCGGGCAGGATGCGACCGACCAGGCGGCGATCGACGGGCGGCTGATCGCGCTTGACGGAACCCGGCTGAAATCGGCGCTCGGGGGCAACGCGCTGGTCGCCACGTCGCTGGCCGTCCTCCATGCCGCGGCGGCATCCGCGGGCAGGCCGCTCTGGAAGCACGTGGCGGAAAGCTACGGGCGCGCGCCGGCGATCCCCTTGCCGGAGATCCAAATCTTCGGCGGCGGTGCGCACGCCGGTCGGCGGGTCGACATCCAGGACTTCATGATCATGGTCCCCGGCGCCGGCGACTTCGACGAGGTGATGGAGATCACCGCGCGGGTTTACTTCGCCGCCGGCAGGATCATGGCGGGACGGGGGCGTCTGGCGGGTGTGGCGGACGAAGGCGGGTGGTGGCCGGTGTTCGACAGCAACGAGCAGGCGCTCGAGACGCTGGTCGCCGCCATCGAGGCGGCGGGCGAGGTGCCGGGGGAGCGGGTGGTGATCTCGCTCGACATCGCGGCCTCGGAATTCGGCAGGGCGGGGCGGTATCGCCTGGCGCTGGAGGATCGCGAGTTCGATACCGCGGAGATGATCGACCTGCTGGGCGGCTGGCTCGACCGCTATCCGATCGTGTCGATCGAGGATCCGCTGGCCGAGGACGATCCGGAAGGGATGGTCGCGTTCAGCCGGGCCTGTGGCGACCGGGTGCAGATCATCGGCGACGACTATCTGGTGACGAACGCGGGGCTGGTGGACGCCGCCGCCGCCGCGGGGGCCTGCAACGCGGTGCTCCTGAAGGTCAACCAGGCGGGCACGGTGAGCGAGACGATGGCGGCGGCGGAGGCGGCGGCCAGGCACGGGTTCGGCGCCATCGTCTCGGCCCGGTCCGGCGAGACCGAGGACGTGTCGATCAGCCACCTCGCCGCGGGGCTCGGCACCGGGCAGCTGAAGGTCGGCTCGTTCACCCGCTCCGAGCGGATGGCGAAATGGAACGAATGCCTGCGCATGCAGGAGATGCCGGGAATGGGCCGGTTCGTGGGCGGCGCGCCGCTCGGCGGAACCTGGTGGGGGGCGAAGGCGCGGGACTGATATGACACCAGCGGCCGCGCCACCTGACCCGCGCCGCAAAGAACGCCCATACGGAGTCCATATGCGTTCCATACGGAACCCATACGCCGAAAATCACGTAGTTTCGGCGCCTTGCGGCGGATTCACTCCGGATCGGGGCTGCGGCGCATCAAACGCTGGTGCAGGATGAAGTTCTCGACGGTCAGCTTCACCACGGTGGCGAGGGCGATCACCATCTGGCGGTCGCGATCAACGCCGCGGGTCTCGTAGCCGCCGAAGGTCTCGGCGATCTGCGAGGCGATCAACTCGTAGACTGCCTCGCGGTCCATCTCGACGCCGTCCCAGGCGATCGGGTCACCCGCCTCGACCTCGCGGGCGAGCGACGCCAGCATCCGGTGGTCGAGGGTCAGCCCGGGGGTGGGAGCGGTCATTGTGTGGCGCACACTGCGGTTCCTGACCGGCGAGGGGCAAGCCGGACGCGGCGGGGGTCGGCGCCAGTAAGACAGGAGCGTGTCCGCTGGTCGACGCCCCGCGCGGCACCGCCGAGGCCAGTCCGGTGACGCGATGCGGTCAGGCGAAGGGCTTGTGGCTGCCCGCCCAGTCCGGCGATGGATCGCGCCGAAAGGCGATGGCCAGCGACGACGGCGTGCAGGGCGACGGCCGGCCCGAGAAGGGTCCCGGACGCGGCGCCCGTGACCGGACGCACCG
>CAVZCB010000022.1:0-106615 GCA_963773555.1 uncultured Alphaproteobacteria bacterium | reverse complement strand
AGCGCGGTGCCGCTAGCTCGGAAATTAGCGCAGATACGCCTCGCTCGCATAACGGCGCATCATTCGCTGGCTGTTGAATCGTGGTGCAATCTTGGCGATCGCCTGCTTCATCATCCAGATCCAGCGCGCACGGTCGTCGGAGTAGAGCGGCAGGACGACATCCTCGAGCTTGGCGTAGAGATCCTGCGCGTCGTCATGGTGGCGCCGGTCGTCGCGGCCCACGGCCCAGCCTGTCACGCCCTCGGTCCACGCCTCGACCCACCAGCCATCAAGCACGCTGAGGTTCAGGACACCGTTGACCGCGGCCTTCATCCCGCTGGTGCCGGAAGCTTCCATTGGCGGAAGCGGCGTGTTGAGCCAAATGTCAGCGCCGGAAACCAGCTTCTTGGCAAGCGCCATGTCGTAGCCCGGCAGAAAAGCCATCGCCGCGTTGCCCTGCATCTCAGCCATGATTCCATGAATGCGCTGGATGAGAGCCTTGCCATCCGCGTCCGCAGGGTGCGCCTTGCCTGCCATCACCAGCTGGAAGGGGTGCTCCTTGTGGATCTTCCTGAGCCGCTCGAGGTCCGCGAAGATCAGGTCGGCCCGCTTGTAGCCGGTCATGCGCCGCGCGAACGCTAACAGCGGGAGGTCCGCTCGCATCTCGACGCCTGTTCGCGCTCGAACCTCGGCGATGAGCTCCGCCTTGGCTTCAGAATGCGCACCCAAGACCTCGGCATCGGAAAGGGTGTCAGCAATCGCCAGCTGCTCGGGGTCGTGCCCCCAGGCAGGTGCGATCCGCTGGAAGAGACCGGCGAAGGCAGGATGGGCCCAGGTTGGGACGTGCACGCCGTTGGTCACCGCCTTGATGGTGTAGCCCGGAAACATCGCGCGCGTCGTCTCCGCGTGCCGGATCGCGACGCCATTGACGAAACCACTGAGGTTCAGGGCAAGGCGCGTCATGTTGAGCCGGTCCTCACCCCCGAGTAACCGGAGCTGACTTATCGGGAGGAGGCCGTCGAGCAGCCGCTGCACCAACTCATAGGGGAAATGATCATGCCCGGCTTCCACCGGGGTGTGCGTCGTGAACACGCAGACTTCACGCACCCGGTCGTCGTCGTAGTGCAACACGTCGCCTGTCCCCAGGTGCGTGCTGCGCGGATGACGGCGAAGAAGCTCCGCCGTCAGCAGGGCCGCATGACCTTCATTGAGGTGGTAGGTCTCGATCTCAAAGCCTAGCGCCTGCAGCAGCTGCTCGCCGCCGATCCCCAGGACGATCTCCTGCTTCAGCCGCGATGTGGTATCGCCTCCGTAGAGGCGGTCGGTGATGCCGCGGTCCTCTGGCGCATTCTGCTCGAGATGTGTGTCCAGAAGCAGGATCGGCGTCGAGTGGCCGACCGGAGAGGTCAGGACGTAGAGCCATGGACGGATCCAGACCGGCCGAGATTCGATGGTCATCTCGATCATCGCACCGAGGGGGGTCGCCCAGTCCGCCGGGTCCCAGGGGTCGGGGTAATCGGTCTGCCGGCCTTCCGCGTCGATCTCCTGGCGCAGATATCCCTCGCGGCTGGCAAGCGTGACGAAAACGACCGGCAGGTCGAGATCGGCGCAGGAGCGGGCGGTGTCGCCTGCCAGCACGCCGAGCCCACCCGAGTAGGTGTGGATCTCGGGCCGAAGCGCTATCTCCATCGAGAAGTATGCGATGCGGGGCCGGGTCAAGAAAGGATCGAGCAATGACATCTCTCAGCGCCCCGGCGAGATAGCGATCGCACACGCTAGGTTCCGAATCTGCACTTGCAAGGTGCCTCTCCCATTTGTCAATCCGGATCGGCGACCGCCGGTCATCGCCTAGGTATAAGGCGGCCGGTCGCATCGGACCAACGGAGTGACCGGAGCTGATCTGCCACGGCCTCTACGGACCAGCAGGTCTGGGCAGCGCGGGGTATCTCAGCCTGGCGGCTGCCGTGACCGGCAGAAAAGCATCGAGCACGATATGGCGGAGCCGATCACGCAGTCCAACCCGCTACGGGACGAACTCTTCCCGCCCGAGCAGGCGCGGATCGTACAATTGCTGGTCGAGCGAGTTGATGTGCGAATGCACCGCGTGGAGGTCCGGCTGCGGCCGAACGGGCTCGCGGACTGGTGCGGGAAGTGGCGGGCGGCAGGAGGGCAGCTACGTGACGCGGGCGACGGTCTCGGCGGACGGCGGACCAATCGTTGTCAGCATCCCGATGACGTTCCGGAAGCGCGGCGGTCGAAAGCTGGTGGTGACGCCGGACGGGGCCACGTGGGCGCCGCGACCGCGGGTCGACAACGCCATGGTGAAGGCGTTGGCGCGTGCGTTCCGGTGGCGGCGGATGCTCGACGCCGGTGTGCACGCGACGATTGAGGATCTGGCGAAGAGCAAGGGGATCGCGAAGACCTATGTCAGCCAGCTCCTACGGCTGACCCTGCTGGCGCCGGAGATTGTCGAGGCGATCCTGGACGGTCGACGGCCAGCCGGGCTGCAGCCAGCTGGGCTCCAGCTGGATGATCTCTTGGCGGGGTTTCCGCTGGAGTGGGAGGGGCAGCGCCAAGTGCTTTGCAATCGACGCCCCGCACGGCCAGGAGCGAAAAGTTGCTAGCGAATGGGGTTCAGCGCCGGGATGACCTATCCGCCGAGACCGCGACGTAGGCTAAGCAATATCGAGCCTCTCAACCCTGTCCCGTAGCATTTTCTCTGGCGACCGCGGTTGGTATTAAGTTCGGCATGTGGCGGCTCACCTTGATCCTGCTTGCGGCGCTCGGGGCGGCCGCGGGCGCCTATGTCTACCTGTCGCGGCCGGCCTCGGTGACCGTCGCCGCAGCGACTCGGGGAGACGCGGCAGAGATCGTCTATGCCACGGGCGTCGTCGAACCGCGCACCTGGGCCAAGGTGGCGCCCCTGATCCGCGAGCGGATCGTCGAGCTCTGCAACTGCGAGGGCAGCCGGGTCGCCAGGGGAGACGTGCTGGCGCGTCTCGACGACAGCGAGCCGCAGGCTGTCCTTCGGGAACTCGTCGCGCGCCAGAGCTTCGCGGTCCGCGACCTCGCCAGGCTCCGCGACCTCGCCGCCCGCAACGTCGGCACCCGGCAGGAACTTGAGCGGGCCGAGAGCGAGGCGGCGCGCATTGAGGCGCTGATCGCCGCGCAGGAATCCCGTCTCCAGTCGTATGTGCTCCAAGCGCAGCTCGACGGCGTCGTTCTGCGCCAGGAGGGCGAGGTCGGCGAGGTTGCCGACCCGGCCGTCGTGCTCTTCTGGGTCGGCCAGCCGCGCCCGCTCCAGATCGTCGCGGAAGTGAACGAAGAGGACATCCCCCGCGTCGCACCGGGGCAGCGCACGCTGCTGCGCGCCGACGCCTTTCCGGATGAGGCGCTCGAGGCGAGGGTGGCGAGCATCACGCCCATGGGCGATCCGGTCGCCAAGACATACCGCGTGCGCTTCGCCCTGCCCGAGGACACGCCGCTGATGATCGGGATGACGGTCGAGGTCAACGTGGTGACGGCGACGCGGCAGGATGCGCTGCTGGTCCCGGTCGGTGCGCTCACCGCGGACGGCGCGGTGTTCGTCGTCGAGAACGGCCGGGCACGGAGCCGCGAGGTATCCATCGGGATTCGCGGCAGCACCCAGGTGGAGGTCCTCGACGGCATCGAGGACGGCGCGGCGGTGGTCGTGCCGGTGCCGGACGGCCTTGAAGACGGCGCGCGGGTCGCGGTGGAGCCGGCGCCGTGAGGCTCCTGATCGAGCTCGCCGCCGCCCACGTCTTTGGCCGGTCGCGGCAGACGATCGTGGCCGGGCTCGGCGTCGCGCTGGGGGTCGGCTTCTCGATCGCGATGGCGGCGCTGATGGAGGGATCGCAGGAGGATTTCGTCCGCCAGCTCGTCGACACCATGCCCCACGTGGAGATCACCGATGAGGCGCGGACGCCGGCGCCGCAGCCGGCCGAGCAGGCCTTCGCCGCCGCGGAGTACTTCGGGCTCCGGCCGGTGGACGACCGCCGCGGGATCCGCAATCCGACCGCCGCGCGCGCGGCGCTGGAGGCCTGGGTGCCGGGGCGCATCGCACCGGCGCTGCGCACCCAGGCCCTGGTGCGCTACGCCGGGCAGGAGGCTGCCGTCACCGTCACCGGCATCGAGCCCGCGCGGGAGGCCGCGGTCTCCTCCGTCGCCGGCGACTTCACCGCCGGCAGCTTCGCGTCGCTCGCTGCCGGCGGCAACAACGTGGCGATCGGAAACGCGCTCGCCGCCAAGCTCGGCACCCGAATGGGCGCTACGATAGACCTCGTCTCCGCGAGCGGCGAGGTCCGCCGCTACCGGGTGGTCGGGCTGTTCCACACCGGGTCGCAGGCTCGCGACGAGGGTGAGGTCTTCGTCGCGATGAAGACCGCCCAGATCCTCGCCCGACGCCCGAACGTGATCAACGACATCCGCATCCGGCTCGATGATCCCGACCAGGCGCGGGTGGTGGCCGCCCGCGCCGAGGCGCAGCTCGGTTACAAGGCGGTGTCCTGGCAGGAAGCCAACGAGTTGATCATGGAAGTCCTGATCATCCGGAACGTCATCATGTATACCGTGGTGGCGGCGATCCTGCTGGTAGCTGGCTTCGGCATCTTCAACATCGTCTCGACCATCACCCACGAGAAGGCACGCGACATCGCCATCCTGAAGTCGCTCGGCTTCCGCGAGGCTGACATGCGCCGGCTCTTCCTCGTCGAGGGGCTGGCGATCGGCATCGCCGGCTCGATCCTCGGCTGGGGTGTCGGCTTCGGGCTCTCCCTCATGCTCGCGAGCGTGCGCTTCGAGTTCAGCGGGCCGATGGGCGAGGTATCCGGGCTGCCGCTCGCCTGGAGCGCCTGGCACTACGCCATCGCGGCGGGCTTCGCCCTGGCCGCTGCCGGCGTCGCGGGCTACCTGCCGGCGCGCCGGGCGGCGCGCCTCAACCCCGTCGACATCATCCGGGGCGCCACGTGACCGCGCTTATAGAGGCCGAGGCGCTCACCCGCACCTTGCCTGCGGAGGTGCCGGTCACGCTCGTGCGGGACGTGACGCTGACAATCGGCGCGCCCGAGCTTGTGGCGATCACCGGCCCCTCCGGCTCTGGAAAGTCCTCGCTGCTCTATCTTCTCGGCCTGCTCGACCGTCCCACGAGCGGGACGCTCCGCGTCGCCGGCCGCGACACCGCGCCAATGAGCGAGGCGGAACGCTCGGACCTGCGCCTCTCGTCGATCGGCTTCGTCTTTCAGTTTCACTTCCTTCTGCCCGAGTTCAGCGTCCGGGAGAACGTGGAGATTCCGATGCGCAAGCTCGGCCGCCTGCCCCGCCGAGCGATCCGGTCGCGGGCGGGCGAAATCCTCGAGCGCCTCGGGCTCGCGGGTCATCTCGACAAGCGCCCCGATCAGCTCTCCGGTGGCCAACGCCAGAGGGTCGCGGTCGCCCGCGCGCTCGCCAACGACCCGCCGCTGGTGCTGGCCGACGAGCCGACAGGCAGCCTCGACACCAAGAGCTCGGGCCAGGTGTTCGCGATCCTCGAGGCCCTGGTGCGGGAAGGCGGCAAGACCGTGGTGGCGGTCACCCACGACCTCGCGCTCGCTGCCCGCACCGACCGACGCCTCGAGCTCGTCGACGGTCGGCTCGTGGCCGATGCCTGCCAGGGCGCTACCGGTGCTTCGCCGCTGATGTGAGGCCGGGCAGACGGTTCCGGAACGGATCGAGCCACCTGGGGAGGACATTACCCTTGCCGAGCGGGCGCGGATTGTCCAGCTCCTGGTCGAGCGGGATGACGTGCGGATGCACGGCGTAGTGGGCCGAACGGGCTTGCCGGGTTGGTGCGCGAAGCGGCGGGCAGCAGGAGGGCAGCGGCATGAATTGGACGACGGTCGCGGCGGACGGCGAGACGATACCGTCATACCGTCCACATCCCGCTCACGTTCAGGAAGCGCGGCGGGCGGAAGCTCATGGTGGCGCCAGACGGGCCGAGTGGGCGCCGCTGGCGACATTCTCACCGGCCCCGCGGGAGTCGCCGGGCCGCCCCATTCGTCGAGCGGCCGCGCCTCAGGAAGATCGGCGCGGTCAGGCCAGGGGCAGCGGGTTCGCCCGGCGAGCGCCGATCAGTCGATGATGTGATATCCTCCGTCGATGTAGAGCACCTGTCCGGTGATCAGGCGGGCGGCGTCGTGGGCGAGGAAGGCGCAGGCGGCGCCGACGTCGTCGATATCGACGAGGGCGCGGGCGGGGGCCTTCACCTTGGCCTTGTCGAGCAATTCGTCGAACTCGGGGATGCCGGAGGCGGCGCGGGTGGCAAGCGGCCCCGGGGAAATCGCGTGGACGCGGATGCCCTTGGGGCCGAGCTCGGCGGCGACGTAGCGGACGGCGGATTCCAGCGCGGCCTTGGCGACTCCCATGATGTTGTAGTTCTCCACCACCTTCTCGGAGCCGTAGTAGGTCATGGTGAAGAGGGTGCCGCCGTCCGTGATCAGCGGCTCGGCGAGATGGGCCATGCGCAGGAAGGACCAGACCGAGACGTCCATGGTGGTGGCGAAGCCTTCGCATGGCACGTCCGTGACGCGGCCGCCGAGCGCGTCCTTCGTCGAGTAGGCGATCGAGTGGACGAGGAAGTCGAGCTTGCCCCAGTCCTGCGCGATACGGTCGAAGACGGCTTCGAGCTCGCCGTCCTGCATCACGTCCATCGGCAGGAAGATCGGCGCCTCGACCTCGCGTGCGAGGGGCTCGACGTGCGGCTTCGCCTTTTCGTTGAGGTAGGTGATCGCGAGCTCGGCGCCGAGGGCGCGGAAGGCGCGGGCGCAGCCCCAGGCCATCGAGCGGTCGTTGGCGATGCCGACGATCAGGCCCTTCTTGCCGTCGAGCAGCTTCGCCTTGACGTGCGGCAGGGTCATGCGGCGCCTCCTATCAGGGCGAGGGTGTGGCGGGCGATCATCAGCTCCTCGTCGGTGGGGATGACGAGGAGGGCGACGCGGCTGTCGGGGGTGGAGATGCGGGTGGCGCCGGCCGCGTTGGCGGCGGGGTCGAGGGTCGGCGCCGAGCCAGGCGAGGCGCGCGGCGAGGCGGGCGCGGATCGCGGAGGCGTGCTCGCCGATGCCGGCGGTGAAGACGAAGGCGTCGAGGCCGCCGAGGGCGGCGGCGAGCGCGCCGGCGCTGAGCGCGGCGCGGTGGATGAAGTGGTCGATGGCGAAGGCGGCGGCGGGGTCGGGGCTGGCGAGAAGGTCGCGCATGTCGTTGGAGACGCCGGAGAGGCCCTTGAGGCCGGAGGCATTGTAGAGGAGGCGGGTGACCTCGGGGGCGGTCATGCCCCGCTCCTCGATCAGGTGCAGGACGACGCCGGGGTCGAGCTGGCCGGGGCGGGTGCCCATCGGCAGGCCGTCGAGGGCGGTGAAGCCCATGGTGCTCTCGATGCTGCGGCCGCCGAGGAGGGCGCACATCGAGGCGCCGCTGCCGAGGTGGGCGACGATGACGCGGCCGGCGGCCACCTCGGGCGCCACCTCGGGGAGGCGGTGGGCGATGTATTCGTAGCTGAGGCCGTGGAAGCCGTAGCGGCGGATGCCCTCGTCGTAGAAGCCGCGAGGGAGCGCGTAGCAGTCGGTGTGCGGGGCGTGGCCGCGGTGGAAGGCGGTGTCGAAGCAGGCGACCTGCGGCACGTCCGGGTTGATCGCCATCGCGAGGCGGATCGGCGCGAGGTTGTTCGGCTGGTGCAGGGGCGCCAGGGTCTGGTAGCGGGCGAGGCGGTCGAGGATCGCCTCGTCGATCAGGATCGGGTGGGCGAAGTCCGGGCCGCCGTGCACGACGCGATGGCCGATGGCGCGGAGCTCGAGACCTTCGAGGCCGCCGAGCCAGTCGGCGACCTCGGCGATGGCGGCGGGGAGGTCGGCGATCCTGGCGGGTTCGTAGCTGCGGTCGACGAGGGGGGCGCCAACACCGTCGGCGGCCTTGAGGCGGGGCCGGACACCGATGCCGTCGATCTGGCCACGGACCCGGCGCGCCAGCCCGTCGGCGGCGAAGAGCTGGAACTTCAGGCTCGAGGAGCCGGCGTTGACGACGAGGATCGCATCCATCAGGCGGGGACGGCGAGCGCCCGTCGGGCGTTGGCGTAGATCGCCGCCACCGCGCAGGAGGCGAGGCGGGTACGGACGCTGTCGGCGCGCGAGGTGAGCACGATCGGCACGCGGGCGCCGAGCACGATGCCGGCGGCGTCGGCATGGGCGAGGAAGGTGAGGTTCTTCGCCAGCATGTTGCCGGCCTCGAGGTCGGGGACGACCAGGATCTGGCCGTGGCCGGCGACCGGGCCGGTGATGCCCTTGATGCGGGCGGCCTCGGGGTCGATGGCGTTGTCGAAGGCGAGCGGGCCGTCGAGGAGGCCGCCGGTGATCTGGCCGCGGTCGGCCATCTTGCAGAGCGCGGCGGCCTCGATCGTCGAGGGGATCTTGGTCGTCACCGTCTCGACGGCGGAGAGGATCGCGACCTTCGGCGTACCCATGCCGATGCCGATCCAGAGGTCGATGGCGTTCTGGATGATGTCGCGCTTGGTGTCGAGGTCGGGGAAGATGTTGATCGCGGCGTCGGTGATGAAGAGCGTCTCCGGGTGGCCGGGGACGTCCATGATGAAGACGTGGCTGATCCGCCGCTCGGTGCGCAGGCCCGTCGCCGAGGAGGTGACCTCCTTCATCAGCTCGTCGGTGTGCAGGCTGCCCTTCATCAGCAGCTCGCCCTTGCCCTCGCGGATCAGCGCGACGGCCTGGGCGGCGGCGGCGTGGCTGTGCGGGGCGTCGACGATGGTGCGGCCGGTGAGGTCGATGCCGTGTTCGGCGGCGACGTCGCGGATCTTCAGCTCCGGGCCGACGAGAACCGGCTCGATCAGCTGCTCGGCCGCGGCCTGCATCGCGCCTCGGAGCGAGGTCTCGTCGCAGGGATGGGCGACGATCGTCACCGCCGGCGAGCCGTCCCGGGCGGCGGCGATCAGCCGCTCGTACTTCTCGGTCGTCCCGGTTGTCGGTCCCTCCGACATCAGGATGCCTCGCGGCTGGTCACGAGCGCGAGGACGCTCGGCGGCAGCTCGGCGGCATGCTCCTCGTGCTGGGCGGCCCGGCGGCGCATCACGTCGAGGAAGAGGATCGAGCGTTGCCAGGCGTCGGTCAGGTATTCGTTGGTGGCGGCCGGGCTCGGAAGCCGCGGAGTCTCGCGCTGGGCCATTGTGTGTCCCTTTCGTTCAGGGAAGGCGGGCGGACTGTTCCGGCTCCGTGTGCAGGTGCGAAGGGCGGGCGTCAAGCATCAATTGGGGTAAGCTACAGTATGTAACGTTCCCTACCCGGCTCGTCTGGTAAAAAGGACGCAGGACTTCCGACGGCAAAGGGAGACGTTTGTCATGAGCGAGAAGATCGATCCGACGGCGATGCCGATCTCGGCGGACGAGATGCGCATGTCCATCCTGAAGAAGGAGATGGGCAAGATGGACGGGGAGCGGAGGGCGCGGGAGGCGGAGCAGAAGAAGCTCACGGCCTTCACCGACGATTTCCTGCAAAAGCAAGTCAGCGGGGACGAGATCGCCATGGTGCGGCGACTGGTCGGGAATGCGGTCAAGGACGGCAAGATGGAAGCGATGGTCTACAGCTTGCCGTCCGATCTGCACCGACAGCGGCCGGGCGATCAACAACGGCGATCCACGCTGGCCGGAGACGCTGCAGGGCAGGCGAAGGAGTTCCACGACCGCTACCAGGAGTTCGGCAAGCCGGGCGGCTACAAGCTGAAGGCGATGGTGATCAACTTTCCCGGCCGGGTGCCGGGCGACATCGGCTTCTTCCTGAACTGGGCACCACCGGCGGTGTGAAATCGAGGCCTTTCGCGCGCGAAACTCCGGCTATCGCACTGATTTTGAATGGATTCATCTTCAATAATTTTCCGTGAACTCCCGCGCACGTCGCGCGCGGGCGGGCGGTAGACGGGCGGGCGGCAGGGTGGCGCCCCGGCGCGCTTGCCCTCTGGTGCTGTCTCGCGATCTGCGTCCTGGCCGCCGGCTGCGCCGAGCGCGGCGCGCTGAGCTTCGCGCCGGCGGGAGTGCAGCCCGCGAACGTCGAGACCGTGCTGGTCGCGACCAACCGGCAGGAGGTCGACGCGCAGCCGCTGTTTAACGGGGACAGGGCGGAGACGACGACCTTTGCGGCGTTCGACGTATCCCGCTCGAGCGAACGCCGGGGCAGGTGACCTTCCCGCGCGGCGGATTCGCTGGACCCGCACACCGACTTCTTCGTGGTTTCAGGTCGGCGGCTCGCTCGCGAGGCCGCGTTCGTCGCCGAGATCAACCGGCGGCTGCGGGCGGATCCGATGAGCGAGGGGACGACGTCGGTTTTCGTCCACGGCTACAACACCAACTTCGCCGAGGGGCTCTATCGGCAGGCGCAGTTGCTGCATGACTACGACGCGCATTCGGCGTCCGTGCACTTCGCCTGGCCTTCGGCCGCGTCGGGGCAGGGATACGTCTACGACCTCGACAAAGCGCTCTACTCGCGCGGCGCGCTCGAGGCGACGCTCCGCGCGATGGCGGGTTCGCAGGCGATGAAGATAAATGTCATCGCCCACTCCATGGGTGCCTTCCTGCGGCGCGCATCAGTGGCCTCCGGAGAGGACCAGGGTGCGGACCGGCAGGACCAGCGCCTGGAGCCGCAGGAGCGCGGCGTGGACGAGGCCGGTGGCGTCGATGGCGTGCAGGACGAAGGCGTGGAAGGCGCCGATGTTCGGATCCTGCAGCGCGTCGTGGTTTGAGGTGTAGGCGTTGGCGACGCAGCTCGCGCCTTGCGGCAGGCGGTCGAACGCACCCTCGTAGAGCGGCTCCATGAAGGCGGTGATCGTGCCCGGCTGGGCGAACTGCTGCGCGTCGACCAGCTGGTCGGTCGATCGCACCTGGCCCGAGGCGATCACGTCCTGGATCTGGGTCACCACCACCGGGATGACGGTGAAGGGCACGGCGCTGCACGCGACCTCGCCGATCATGCCGACCTTCATCACCTGGCTCTCGATCTGGCCGAAGCCGGCGATCAGGCCGGTCACCCGGCGGTCGGGGATCAGGATGCCGGCGGGGCGCAGCATCGGGTTCACCACGTCGCCGCGGCGGAGCGCGAACTGCTGGACGGTGCCGTCGGTGCCGGCCACCACCAGCGCCTTGTCGCGGGCGACCTCGGCCTCGCGGTGGGCAGCCTCGGCACTGGCCTTCTGCGCCGGGAGCGCGAAGTCGATCTGCGACTGGACCGCGGCCTTGCCGGCGACGGCGGCGTCGACCGCGCCCTGAGCGGTGTCGACGGCGACCTGCGCCCGGTCCACCTCGCGCTGGGAGATGGCGTTGGGGTTGCGGCGCATCAGCTCGGCGCGGGTGTCGTACTCGTCCTGGGCCTGCTTGAGCGCCCCGCGGGCCTGTCTGATCCGGCCCTCGGCTTCGTCGAGCTGCGACTTCGCCACGGTCATCTCGGCGTCGACCTCGGCGATCTTGCGCTCGGCGGTGGCGATCGCCGCCTCCTGCTCGGTGGTGTCGAGGCGGAAGAGCGGCTGGCCCTGGGTGACGTGCTGGTTGATGTCGACGAAGGTCTCGGCAACCCGGCCGTTTGACTCCGGCAGGATGGTGACGGTGCGGAACACCGAGACCGCGCTGTTCGTCGAGGGGTGGAAGTAGAAGATGGTGGTGATGAGCGAGACGGTCAGGATGACGCAGAGGGTGATGCCCCAGCGCAGCTCGTACCAGACCGAGAAGAGGGTGATCTCGTGGCCGATGCGCTTTCCTTCAGCGAAGCGGCGGTAGAGGAAGTCCGGCAGGATGGTGACGGCGGAGCAGAGCAGGAGTTCGAGCATGTCAGGCCTCCCCGGCCGTCGTGGGGGCCGCGGCGGGCGGCCCGGGTCGCTCCGCCGCTACGTCGTCGGACAGGAGATCGTCGCCCGGTTCGGTGCGGGCCAGCCGGTCGCGGCCGGAGAGCTTCTCGAGCGAGAGGGCGATCGAGTTCATCGGGGTGGAGAAGTTCGGCAGCTCGACGAGGGCGAGGAGCAGTGCCGCGATCCAGAAGACGGCGTTGTGGGTGAAGAGCGCCAGGAGCGCGAGGACGGCGACGAACTGGAGTTGCACCTTGTTGGCGCGGTGCGCCATGTGCTCGGGGAGCGCGTGGAGCTTGAGGTAGATCAGGCCCACCGAGACGACGGTGACGAGTAGGAAGATCAGCATCACCGTCATCAGCCAGTCGGACTGGCCGGGGCCGGTGACGAAGGACGGCAGGTAGTGCGGCGCCGCCGGGTTCAGGGAGGGATGGTCCATCATGCGGCTCCGGATGCGGCGGGGGTCACGGCTGGCTGCCGTCGGCGACGGGTGTGGCGACGGGGGTAGCGACGGCACCTATAGGGCTTGCGCCGAGCCGGGTCCATGCGACGACGAGTTCGTAGAACACCGACAGCACCACAGGGCCGAGGAACAGGCCGACGAGGCCGTGGGTCAGGGTGCCGCCGATCACCCCGGTCAGGATCACGAGCATCGGCGTGGTCAGGCCGTGGGCCATCAGGATCGGCTTCAGCACGTTGTCGACGAGGGCGACCGGGACCAAAAGCAGGGTCAGGATAAGGGCGAAGCTCGTAGAATGGGTCACCCAGATCCAGACAAGCACCGGCAGCAGGATCGGCGCCGGGCGCTTCCACGAGTACAGCCGGAGGCTCGAGAACCGCGACGCTCTCGAGCGGCTGATCGAAGAGCGGATGCGGAAGCAGGATACGGCCTTCTGGCTCGGCAGGCTGGATGACCGGGACCAGCAGCAAGGTGAGGATCAGGGCGAAGGTCGTCGGCTGGGTCGTCCAGATCCAGACCAGCACCGGCAGCAGGATCGGCGCCGGGCCGATCTGGACGATGCAGAGCAGGAGCACCCCGAAGGCGATCAGGCCGGCGCCGGGGATGGCGGCGAGGGCGAGGATGATCCCGGCGAGCAGCGCCTGCAGCAGGGCGACGCCGATCACGCCGCGGGAGACGTTTCGGATGGTGGCGCCGGCGAGGTCGACGAAATGCCCTCCGCGCGGGGCGATGAGCCGGCTGGCGAAGCCGCGCGCTCCGGCGGCGAGGCGCGGGCCGGGGACGAAGAGGAAGCCGGCGATGACGACGGAGGCGACGCCTTCAGACGTGAGGCCGAACGCGCCGATCCTCGATGTGGGCGAGGCACTGGCAGAGCCGCACGTGGTTGCCCGCGGGCTGGTCGAGACGGTATGCCATGCCGAGGCGGGAGACATGCGGATGGTACGCGGACCGATCCGGTTCGACGGGGGGCGCGGCGCAGAGCAGCCCCTCCGCCGCTGCTCGGGGAGCACTCCGTCGAGGTGCTGATCCGCCGCCTCGGCTTCGACGAGGCGGAGTGTCGGCGACTGATCGAGGAGGGCGTGGTGGCGGTTCCCGAGACCCTCCACATGGCGGAGTAGACCAATGAAGATCGGAACCCAGGCGCGCCCTTCTTCGGAGGAATTCCGCGCGAACCGCGTGGCGCACGAGGCAGCCCTGGCCGAGGTGGCCGAGGCTGCGGCGCTCGCGGCCGCAGGCGGTGGCGAGCGGGCGCGAGAGCGGCACGTCAGCCGCGGCAAGATGCTCCCGCGGGAACGGGTGGCGGGGCTGCTGGATCCGGGTTCGCCGTTCCTGGAGATCGGCGCCTTCGCCGCGCACGGCATGTACGACGGAGCGGCGCCATGCGCGGGCGTCATCGTCGGGGTCGGGCTGGTACACGGGCGGCAGGTGATGGTCGTCTGCAACGACGCGACCGTGAAGGGCGGCACCTACTACCCGATCACCGTCAAGAAGCATCTGCGCGCGCAGGAGATCGCCGAGGAGAACCGGCTCCCCTGCGTCTATCTCGTGGATTCGGGCGGGGCGAACCTGCCGAACCAGGACGAGGTCTTTCCCGACCGCGACCATTTCGGCCGCATCTTCTACAATCAGGCGCGGATGAGCGCGAAGGGCATCGCCCAGATCGCCGCAGTGATGGGCTCCTGCACGGCCGGCGGCGCCTACGTGCCGGCGATGTCGGACGTCTCCATCATCGTCCGCGACCAGGGCACGATCTTTCTCGCCGGCCCGCCGCTGGTGAAGGCGGCGACGGGCGAGGTGGTCACTGCCGAGGACCTGGGGGGCGGCGACGTGCATACGCGGCTGTCCGGCGTGGCGGACTATCTCGCCGAGGACGACGCTCACGCGCTGGCACTGGCACGCCAGGCGGTGGGCTCGCTGAACATCGACCCGGTCGCCGGGCGCGAGGCGGTGGAGGCTCCGGCCCACGATCCCGAAGAGATTCTCGGCGTCGTGCCGGCGGGCCTGCGGACACCTTACGACATTCGCGAGGTGATCGCCCGGGTGGTCGACGGCAGCCGCTTCGACGAGTTCAAGGCGCGGTTCGGCGAGACGCTGGTGACCGGTTTCGCCCATATCGACGGCTGGCCGGTCGGAATCGTCGGCAACAACGGAGTGTTGTTCAGCGAGAGCGCGCAGAAGGGTGCGCATTTCGTCGAGCTGTGCAGCCAGCGGCGCATCCCGCTTGTCTTCCTGCAGAATATCACCGGGTTCATGGTCGGTCGGCGCTACGAGAACGAAGGGATCGCGCGGCACGGTGCCAAGATGGTGACGGCGGTCGCGACGACTTCGGTCCCGAAGATCACCATGCTGATCGGCGGTTCGTTCGGGGCGGGGAACTACGGGATGGCGGGGCGGGCGTACCAGCCGAGGTTCCTGTGGACCTGGCCCAACAGCCGGATCAGCGTCATGGGCGGAGAGCAGGCGGCGGGCGTCCTTGCGACGGTGAGGCGCGACGCTCTGGAACGGGCTGGCGAGGACTGGTCCGTCGAGGCGGAAGCCGAGTTCAAGCGCCCGACGATCGAGATGTTCGAGCGGCAGAGCCATCCGCTCTACGCCTCGGCGCGGCTCTGGGACGACGGGATCGTCGATCCGCGGAAGACGCGGCAGGTGCTGGCCCTGAGTTGGCCGCGGCGGCGAATGCACCGGTCGAAGACACGCGCTTCGGCGTGTTCCGGATGTGAGGGACGGCATGTTCGACAGGATCCTGATCGCGAACCGGGGCGAGATCGCCTGTCGCGTCATCAACACGGCAAGGGCGATGGGGATCGGCACCGTGGCCGTGTATTCGGACGCGGATGCCGGCGCGCGTCATGTCGCGATGGCGGACGACGCGGTGCGGATCGGCCCGCCCGCGCCGGCCGAGAGCTACTTGCGCGGCGACGTCATCGTCGCGGCGGCACGGGCGACCGGGGCGCAGGCGATCCATCCGGGCTACGGGTTCCTGTCCGAGAACCCGGAGTTCGTCGATTCGGTGGAGGCGGCGGGGCTGACCTTCATCGGCCCGTCGGCGAAGGCGATCCGGGCGATGGGCCTCAAGGACGCCGCCAAGTCGCTGATGGAGGAGGCGGGCGTGCCCGTCGTGCCCGGCTACCACGGCTCCGACCAGGCCGACGAGCGGCTGGCGGCCGAGGCGGCGCGCATCGGTTGGCCGGTGCTCATCAAGGCGGTTGCGGGCGGCGGCGGCAAGGGGATGCGCCGCGTCGACGCCGGGGACGGGTTCGCCGACGCCCTCGTTTCCGCCCGTGGCGAGGCGCAGGCGGCGTTCGGCAACTCGGCGGTCTTGATCGAGAGGTACGTCACCGCGCCGCGCCATATCGAGGTGCAGGTGTTCGGCGACGGGACGGACGCCCTGCATCTGTTCGAGCGGGACTGCTCGCTGCAGCGCCGCCATCAGAAGGTCATCGAGGAGGCGCCCGCTCCCGGCATGACCGCCGAGATGCGCGCCGCGATGGGCGACGCGGCGGTCCGCGCGGCAAAGGCGATCGGCTACGCGGGCGCGGGCACGATCGAGTTCATCGCGGACGGCAGCCGGGGGCTCCGCCCCGACGGGTTCTGGTTCATGGAGATGAACACGCGCCTGCAGGTCGAGCATCCGGTGACGGAGATGGTGACCGGCATCGATCTGGTGGCGTGGCAGATCCGCGTCGCCGCCGGCGAGCCCTTGCCGATGCGTCAGGAAGAGTTGTGCCTCACCGGACATGCATTCGAGGCGCGGCTCTATGCCGAAGACGTGCCGGCCGGCTTCCTGCCCGCCACCGGGACGGCTGACCCATCTCCGCTTCCCCGAAGGCGTCCGCGCCGATACCGGCGTGAGGTCGGGAGACGCGATCAGCCCCTACTACGATCCGATGATCGCCAAGGTCATCGTCCACGGGCCGACGCGCGCGATCGCGCTTGCCCGCCTCGCGGCCGGGCTCGACCGGACCGAGGTTGCGGGCAGCGTCACCAACCTCGCCTTCCTGTCGGCGCTGGCGCGACACCCGGGGTTTGCGGGCGGCGACGTCGACACCGGGCTCATCGAGCGCGATCTTGCCGCGCTGACCCGGCAGGAGCCGCCGTCGCCGCAGGCGCTGGCCCAGGCGGCAATGGCCGGGCTGGGCCTGCTGATCGACGATGTGTCCCGCCGCATGCCGGGTTCGCGCTCTGGACCCCGCTTGCGCGGCCCCTGGTGCTCGAGGTGGGTGGCGACGAGTTGCCGATGCGGATCACCGTGACCGGAGCAGGCGCGGCCGGGATCGAGGTTGCCGGCGCGTCGGTCGCGGCGCGGCGGACCGCAGGTCTCTGGCGTTTCGACGATCGTCCTGCCGCGCAGTGGCACGCGGCGGAGGGCACAGTGACGATCTTCGGGCCGAACGGCTTCGAAGCGCGGATCGTGGACCCGCTGGAGAGCGCCGGGCAAGTGGCCGCAGGCGCCGACATCGTCGAGGCACCGATGCCGGGGCTGGTCCAGACCGTCTCGGTAAGGGTGGGCGACCGGGTGGAGGCTGGCCAGCGCCTCGCCATCCTCGAGGCGATGAAGATGGAGCACGCCCTTGTCGCGCCAAGGGACGGCATCGTGGCGGAAACCCTGGCCGAACCCGGGGCGCAGGTCGAGGCGGGCGCGCCGCTGATCCGGCTGGAGGCGGAGGAATGACCGACCGCGCCGAGATCTTCGAGGTGGGGCCTCGCGACGGCCTCCAGAACGAGGCGCGGAAGATCCCGACGGCCGACAAGATCGCCTTCGTCGACCTTCTGTCGCGAGCGGGATTCCGTCGGATCGAGGTCGGGGCGTTCGTCAGCGCCGTCCGGGTGCCGCAGATGGCAGACAGCGCCGAGGTGTTCGCGGGCCTCGCTCGCATGCCCGGGGTTTCCTACGCGGCGCTGGCGCCCAACCTGCGCGGCTACGAAGCCGCGCGTGCTGCAGGCGCCGACGAGATCGCCATCTTCGCCTCGGCCTCCGAAGGGTTCAGCCGTGCGAACCTCGGCGCCTCGATCGACGAGAGCCTCGCGCGGTATGCCGAGGTGGCGGACGCCGCGCGCGGCTCCGGCGTTCCGGTGCGCGGCTACGTCTCCTGCGTGGCGGTCTGCCCCTATGACGGACCGACGCCTCCCGCGGAGGTCGCTCGTGTCGCGGCGGCCCTCGACGCCATGGGGTGCTACGAGATCAGCCTTGGCGACACCGTGGGAAAAGCCACGCCCGAACAGATCGGCGCGATGCTCGACGCGGTGCTCGACCTCCTGCCGGCCGAACGGCTGGCCGGGCATTTTCACGACACATCGGGCCGGGCGCTGGAGAACATCGAGGTCTCCATCGGACGTGGGATCCGGGTGTTCGATGCTGCCGCGGGCGGGCTCGGCGGCTGTCCGTTCGCGCCCGGCGCCAGGGGCAATGTCGCGACGGAGAAGGTGCTGGCGCGCCTGACCGGGATGGGACTGGAAACCGGCCTCGACGCCGGGGTGGTGACCGAGGCCGCACGGATGGCGCGGAGCCTCGTCGGGAGGGGTGCTGGATGAGCGAGACGATAACCCTTGGAACGGACGAACGCGGTATCGCGACGCTGCGCCTCGCCCGGCCGGAGAAGCACAACGCCATGTCGGCCGAGATGATCGCCGAGCTTGCCGACGCCGCTGCCCGCCTGGGCGCCGACCCGAAGGTGCGCGCAGTGGTCCTGGCTGCGGAGGGGCCGACCTTCTGCGCCGGCGGCGATCTCGGCTGGATGCGTGCGCAGATCGGCGCCGACCGCGACACCAGGATCGCGGCGGCGCTCGATCTCGCACGGATGCTGCGAGCGTTCGACACCCTGCCGAAGCCGCTGGTCGGGCGCATCCACGGGAACGCGTTCGGCGGCGGCGTGGGCCTTGCCTGCGTCTGCGACGTCACGATCGGAACGCACGACCTGCTGATGGGGCTGACCGAGACCCGGCTCGGACTGATCCCTGCCACGATCGGTCCCTACGTTGCCGCGCGGATCGGTCCGGCCAGGGCTCGCGCGGTCTTCATGTCCGGCCGCCGTTTCGACGCGGCCGAGGCCACACGGCTCGGCATCGTGACCCGGACGGTGCCGGCGCAGGACCTGGATGCGGCGGTCGAGGCCGAGGTAGCGCCGTATCTTTCGTGCGCCCCCGGCGCGGTCGCCGAAGCCAAGGCGCTCCTTCGCTCGTTCGCGCCCCCGATCGACGACGCGCTGCTGGCCGCCACCGCCGCGGCGCTCGCCGAGAGATGGGAAAGTGACGAGGCAACCGAGGGGATCGACGCATTCTTCCAGAAGAGGGAACCGAGTTGGCGCCGGGTTTAGGTGTCCGCAGTCAGCGCGGATTTCCGACTACCCCCGTCACGGAGCAGAGGGTCCGCCAGCACGACGAGCTTACCCATGATGGCAACGAGGGCCACCCTCGGGGCTTTCGGCGGTTTGCGCTGGTAGGGGTCCGTTTCTGTCGCAACCCGAACCGGCGAGACGTGCCGCAAGGGTCCCGGGGATATTTCCCGTCGCATCTCTAAAATTGTAATATAATTTTTTGAAAGCTGCGGGTGAACTCTTTACCTTGATCTATTCTATAATGTTCTGCGTATTGACTTGAAAACGCATAATGATGAAGCTGACCCCAGTTTCGGTCGAGATACTGGTAAATCCTTTCTTAATCTCGGAGCGGGATGTGAACTGGTATTCCGTGGAGTGTCGCGTGCCGTCCATAGCAAAAGAGTTGTCCGGGCCCGTTCCGGTAAGGCAGATCGGATCGCGTCTGGCGACCGGCGTGCTCCCGCGCATCCAGTCGCGGCGTCATGCCCTGAAGCGCCGTCTCGATATCTGCGGGGCGGGCCTGGCCCTCCTGCTGGCGTCGCCGGTGCTGGTGGGACTGTCGGTCGCGATCTGGATCTGTGACGGGTTTCCGGTCGTCTTCGCGCACGTACGGCTGGGGCGGGACGGGCGGCCGTTCCGTTGCCTCAAGTTCCGGACGATGCGCCGCGAGGCCGACCAGGTGCTTGCGGACCTGCTGGAGCGCTCGCCCGAGGCGGCGGCGGAGTGGACGGCGACGCGGAAGCTGCGGGACGATCCGCGGGTGCTCGGCGCAGTCGGGCGGTTCCTGCGCCGTTGGAGCCTCGACGAACTGCCGCAGCTCTGGAACGTGCTCGTCGGGGACATGAGCCTGGTCGGGCCCCGCCCGATCGTGGCGGACGAACTTGTCCACTACGACACCCAGTCGGAATGGTATTTTGCCGTGCGGCCGGGACTGACCGGGCCGTGGCAGATCGGCGGTCGCAGCGACACCGACTATGCGACCCGGGTCGGGCTGGACGTTCAGTATGCGCAGGCGCCGAGCCTGAGACGGGATCTGCGGATCCTGTGGCGCACGGCGTTCGCCATCATCGCCTGCAGGGGGGCCTACTGAGCGGACGGATACCCGGACAGATGAAGGTTGCCCTGGTTCACTACTGGCTCGTCGGGATGCGCGGCGGGGAAAAGGTGCTGGAAGCGCTCTGCGGGATGTTTCCGGATGCCGATATCTTCACGCTCGTCCTCGATCCGGCGGCGATCTCGCCCCGGATCGCCCGGCACACGATCCATACGTCGTTCCTGCAGCGTATCGGTGGGCGGCGGCACTACCGGAAGATGCTGCCGCTGATGCCGAGGGCGCTCGAGGCGTTCGATCTGTCGGACTACGATCTGGTGGTGTCGAGCGAGGCCGGTCCCGCCAAGGGGATCATCCCGCGTCCGGACGCGGTGCATGTCTGCTACTGCCACTCGCCGATGCGCTACATCTGGGATCTGGAACCGCACTACCGGCGCGAGGTCGGCTGGGCGGGGCGCCAGGCGATGCGGATGTTCGGCTCCGGCCTGCGGCAGTGGGACGTTACGACGGCGGCGCGGGTCGATCATTTCGTTGCCAACTCGCGCTTCGTGGCGCAGCGGATCGAGAAGTACTATCGGCGGGCGGCGCATGTCATTCATCCGCCGGTCGACGTCGCGCGGTTCGCCGTCGCGGGCGAGATCGGCGACAGCTATCTCTGTGCCGGTCAGATCACGCCCTACAAGAAGATCGAGGTGGCGGTCGAGGCGTTCAGTCGCAGCGGCAAGCCGCTGGTGGTCGCGGGAGGCGGCGCCGGCAAGGCGTTGCGCGCGGCGGCGGCCCCCAACGTGCGCTTCCTCGGGGTCGTGGACGACGCCACGATGGCGGGCTGGCTCGCGCGCTGCCGGGCGCTGGTGTTTCCGGGGGTGGAGGATTTCGGGATCGTGCCGCTCGAGGCGATGGCCAGCGGGCGCCCGGTCATCGCCTATGCGCGCGGCGGAGCGGTCGAGACGGTGGTGGACGGGGTCACCGGCGTCTTCTTCGACGAGCAGACGCCGGAGGCGGTCATGGCGGCGGTCGACAGGTTCGAGGCCTCGGCCGGGACGTTCGAGCCGAGGGTCATTCGCGCGCACGCGGAACGCTTCGACACGCCGCGCTTCGTCGAGAACCTGCGCGGCTTCATCGCGAGCTGCCTCGTCACAGACCGGCGCGGGTCCATTATCCCGATGCCCAGGCAGGACCTGCGTGCGGTCGAACTGCGCACCGGCACATGATGTCAGCCAGGTGCGTTGGGCAGCGGCGGGATCGTCCTGAGATACGCGATCACCGCGGCCAGATCGTCCGGCGTCATCTTCGCGAGCCACGCGTAGGGCATCGGAGGCAGCATCTTCGATCCGTCCGGCTGGGTTCCATCGGTAATCATCGTGGCGATCTCGTCATCAGTGAAGTTCTTCAGTCCGTCCTCGCTGGTGGTGATGTTGGCAGAGACCGACTCCCCCCACGGCCCGGGGAAGACGAATCCGCCCTGCCCGAGGTGCCCTTCATACATTGGCCCCTGCGGCCCGAACGGGGTGTGGCACTCGATGCAATGGGCGATCGGCCCCACCATATAGGCGCCGTATTCCGCCGTCGGGCCGCGTGGAATGTCAGCCACGTGCGCGACAGGCGGGCCATAGGCCGGCGGTAACGGAATGCGATAGACCGAGTCCGGCACCTCGGTCTCGACTGGCTTCAGGGTGCGAAGGAATGCAACGATAGCCGTCAGATCGGTGTCCGACAGCCGGTTGTAGACCGAAAACGGCATCGGCGGCCTGATCAAGCTGCCATCCGGCCGGATGCCCTCGCGGATCGCCCGGGCAAGCTCTGCGTCCGTCCAGTCGCCGATCTCGCCTGCAGGCGTGATGTTGGCTGAATATGCCGTCATCATCGGGTCGTCGATGACCAGCTGCCCGCCTGCCAGTTCTTTCGTCATGTCCGGCCCGTCCGGCCCCTGGGGCGTGTGGCAGTTGCCGCAACTCATCGGCCCCCGCACCAGGTACTCGCCACGCTCAACCGGCGTTTCCGCGAAAGCCATACCACAGGTCAATACGCCGACGGCGCACGCCCCGACGATCTGGTGCATGTTCACTCCCTCGGAGGCTCGTTTTGTTGCTGGCCGTGCTGAGACCTCCCAGCTCGCACGTCGCATGAAATATAGAGCCTCTGTCGACTTGGATCAAATGAATTCTCAGAGCGAGAATACTTGCGTGGACTTGTGCGGAAAGGCCGGTCCGCACAACGGTTGGCTCGATCGCGGCGCGGCGTCGCGTTCGGCCGGCAGTTTCAACCGCCGGGCGGGTCGGTTAGCCCCTATCAACGGTTTGCGAAGATCGACGTGGGGTCCACGCCTTGCTGCCTGACAATCGCATGTGCACGGCCATTTGGCGCACGTCGAGAAGCCTACTCCCGATAGTAGGTGCGGAACCGGCGTCGAACATACGCCGAGCCGTCGAAGCCGTATTTCGCGGCCCGGGATTCATTTACCATCGTGATCACGATTCCCGCGATCGGCGCGTCGACCGAGTTGAGTTCGCGCAGGCCTTCGAGCACGGCTTCGCGCGGTGTGCTGTCCCAGCGCAGCGCGTAGACCACGGCATCGCACAGCGCGGAGAGAATCCGGGCGTCGGCCAGCACCAGTGTGGGCGGTGCGTCGAGCACGATCAGATCGTAGTGCCGTTCCAGGTCGCGGATAAGCTCGCCGAACCCGGGCGACGCCAGGGCGTCGGCTGCGTTGGGGCAACCGCGATCGGCCATACGACCGGACATCAGCAGGTGCAGTCCGCTTCCGGGGTCGACCTGGATCGCCTCGTGCAGCGCCGCCGTCCGGTCGAGAACCGCGAGCAGGCCCGGAGCGTCGCGATCCGCCCCGGGGATCGGTCCCACCGAGGGCCGTCGCAGGTCGCAGTCAACGAGGATCGTCGTCTTGCCCATCTGCCGGCTGGTCAGCGCGGTGAGCATCGCGGTGGTCGATTTGCCTTCCTGGGGTGCAGAGGACGTGAACATGACGACCCGCGGCGAGCGGTCCGCATGGCAGAAAAGGAGATGCGTGCGCAGGCTGCGGATCGATTCGGCGAAGGCTGCATTCGGCTTTTCGCGCATCTGCCGCACCAGGTCGGGGCGCGAGCGGCGGGAGCCGACGCGGGGAACGCTTGCCAGCACCGGCCGGCCGGTCAGTGCCTCGACCTGCTGAGCGGCGCGAAAGGTGTTGCTCAGCTGCTCGGACAGGAAGACGAGGCCGACGCCGGCGAGACTTCCGAGCGCCGCGGCCATGGCGACGATCAGCTTCTTGCGGCTCGATTCCGGATCCAGAGGCGGCTCGGCCGGCGAGAGGACCCGCGCGTTGACCTCCTGCAGGCCGACCTGCTCGGAGGCTTCCTTCAGCCGGTTCAGCATGGTCTCGTAGATCAGGCGGTTCGCGTCGGCGTCGCGTTCCAGCTGGCGGAGGCGGAGCCCCTCGCGCGACTGGTCGAGCGCCTTTGTCTCGAGATCGCGCACCGACTCGGTGAGCGAGGCCTCGTTCGCGCGCGCCGCCTGGAGATCGATGCCTATCGCGGCAACGATGTCGCGGGCCTCCACCTGGATCGAAGCGCGCAGGGCGGCGAGGTCGCTGCGGATCTGACGCGCCTCAGGATGCTGGGGCGAGAGCGTGTCAAGCCGGGCGAGAAGCGCCGTCTCCTGGTCCCGGTATTCGACGATCCTGCCGGACTGGCGGAACTCCGGCACGGTGGCCATGTCGGTGCCATCCTTCAGGGCGGCATCGAGCCTACGATAGCGGGCGGTGGTCTCGGCGGTCCTGCCTTGTGCCTCGGAGAGCGCGGCGTTCAGAGCCAGGAGCTGCTGGCGGGTTATGTCGAGGCCCTGGCCCGCCTCCTCGGCCAGATCGGCGCGGACCTGCTCGACCGCGTCCTCCGCGGCGCGGACCTGGCCGCGGGCTTCGTCCACCCGCGTGGTCAGCCACTCGATCGCGGACCGCGTCGTCTGCATCTTGGCCGAGAGCTGATCGACGATGTACTGATCCGCGATCGCGTTGACGATCGCGGCCGATGTTTCGGGCGATCGAGAGGCGAGGGAAATCTCGATCACCCGGGTTCCCGTGACCGGTGTCAGGGTCAGGCGTTGCAGGATGCGCTCGATGACCACGAGACGGGTTCGCCGCGCCGGGTCGGCAGGCGGTTCTGGGGCAGCAGGTCGCAACCCGGCCGGCAGGGCGGCGCCGAGCCGGCCGAGCAGTCCCGGCCCGGCGGCGTCGAGATCGGGGTTGAACTCGGGGTCGGCGGCGAGGTCGAGGTCCGACGCGACACGTTGCAGCAGGCTGGTCGAGCGGAGCACTTCGATTTCGTTCTGCAGGGTGTCCTTGCTGACGATCGGGTCGGTGAGGATGTCCTTCAGATCGACGATGTTGGCCTTCGGGTTGCCGAACATGACGCTCGCCGAGGCGCGGTAGCGGTCCTGCATCCGGGAGACGGCGAGAACTGCCACCAGCGCGAACAGTGCGACGGTCCCGACGACGGTCCAGCGGCCGCGCCAGAGCCGCGTGAGGAGCACGCGCAGGGTCAGGAGGTCATGGTCGGGCTCTGTGACGTCGCCGCGGAGCCGCGCACCGGACGTGTCGGCGATCCGCGGCTCGATCTTCATGCCACGGTCTCCCGCTCGCGGGGGCATGCGGCGTCAGCCTCGACGGTGGTGGCCAGGAAGGCAGCCCTGGCTCTGCGGGCCGGAGCGAAATCGCAATCGCTGACGGTCGAGGCCCTTGCCGTCGCTCCCGACGTTGCGATCGAGTCGAAGTGCGGGGCGCCGAGCGGATCGCCCGCACCCCGCGCAACGGCCGTCCGGTGCGGCGGGTAGGCGTTGGAAATATCCGGCGAAAGTCCGAGAAACATCGTGAGGCGGCGAAGTTCCGCAGCAGGGTCGGCGACGAGGCGGTCGCAGTCGAGCGCGATCCGTCTGGTTGCAGGAAACCGCTGGAACAGGGCGCGCATCCGCTCGAGGCGGCGCGCGTAGTAGGCGGCCGCCTGGGCCTCGGTGGCGTACTCGGCCGATCCGATGGCGCGAAACAGGCGAAGGATCGATGGGACCGATCGCTCCGGGCCGCGCGAGAGGAAGATCGCGTGGGCGGAAAAGAATTCCGGTGGAACCGCTGCGTCGAGGTCGTCGTGGAGAAGCTTGTCGAACAGGAAGCGGGCGGTCGGTTTCCAGCGTTGCCGACGGATCTGGTTGAGGAGGAGCACGCCCGGCGCGGCGCGTCCGTCGTAGCGTACGTGCGATTCGCCATAGCCCGAGATCGAAGGATGGGCGCAGAGCACGTTGGCGAGCGCCGTGGATCCGCAGCGCATGTGACCGATGAGAAAGATGCACCGGTCGTAGCGATACGCGGGCGCCAGCGTGACGAGCCCGCCGGCGAGATGTTTCAGGCGGCCGGGCAGCGGGAGGGATGTCGACAGGGACACGGTCATTTCCAGCCGAGCGCGCGCGAGATGCCGAGGCGGTCGGCGATGGCGGAGGCTGCGAGCGGCAGCAGAAGGCCGCAGGGCACGATGATCGCGACGATCAGGACGGGGTCGGCCACTCCCGACCGCAGAAGAACGATCCGGAGGGCGGCGAGCACGAGGATGTGGGTGACGTAGATCGGCATGGTGCCTGCGCCGAGCCAGGCGAGCGGCCGCGCCAGCAGGGGGGCGCCTGCGATGGCCCGGGCGCCGGCCAGCGCGAGCACGATGCCTCCGGCGGCGGCTGGCAGGTAGCGGAGCCCGGCGGCGGGGTAGCCGTGCAGCGGCTCGTCTGCGGCGGCCCAGGCGAAGACGAGGGCGGATGCCAGCGCGACGGCGGCGAGAGCGAGCAGTCGCGGGCTGTCGAGGGCGGAGAGGACCTGCGCGGGTCGGAACGCGGTCCCGGCGATGAAGATCCCGACAAAGCGCAGGTATGGGAGCAGCCAGCCCTCGACGAGGCATCCGGTGATGGCCAGGGCGAGGCCCACCCCGAGGCGGACGGATGGCGAAGCGCTGCGGAGCGCGCGAGCCGCCAGAAAGCAGAAGAACAGCACGTAGAGGAACCACATCACCGCGGGTGGGCGATAGAGCAGCTTCATCGGATCGAAGCTTTCGACCCGGGTGTTTGTGACGTCGCTCATGCCATGATGGATGGCGAGGATCGCCGCGCCCCAGAGCAGGTAGGGATAGAGGATCCGGCTGGTGATCCGGCCCGCGAAGCTGCGCGCGGGCTCGATGGCGGCGGATCGGGAGAGCAGGCCGGAGATGAAGAAGAACAGCGGCATGTGCACGGCGTAGATCGCCGTGATCGCGAAGCGGCCGGCGGGCGTGTCGCCGAGGGCGCCCTGCACGCCGATGATGCCATGGCCCCAGACCACCAGGATGATGCCGATGCCCCGGGCGATGTCGAGCGTCGCGTTGCGGTCGCGGCGCTGGGCTGCGGCCAGATGGAGAGGCGCGGACGGGAAGTGCGCGGTCATCGCCCGGTGCTCCCCTGCATCAGTTCGGCGAGCAGCACCGGTCGGCCGAGACGCAGGAAGCCGAGCCAGGCGAGCGTGCCGGCGGCGATCTGCAGCGCGAGGGCCACCGGCAGGGCGAGGCCGGCCGTGGCGTGGCGGGCGGCCACGACCGCGGCCGCGAGCGCGACGATGCCGAGGAGGATGTCGGCGCGCGGCCGGAGGGGCGAGCTGGTGAAGACCAGGCGGTTGACGAGGACGAGGGTCGCCACGCAGCCGAGCAGGGCGGCGGCCACCTGCGACCAGGCGACGGCCATCAGTCCGAAGGGCGCGACGACGATGAGCAGCAGCGTTGCGGAGCCGGTGACGATCGCGGTCAGGACCGGCAGATAGCGGGACTTGCCGACGATCGCCAGCGCCGGCCAGGCGACGATCGATGGCGC
The DNA here is from genome assembly GCA_963773555.1 of uncultured Alphaproteobacteria bacterium. Taxonomy (GTDB): domain Bacteria; phylum Pseudomonadota; class Alphaproteobacteria; order Rhodobacterales; family Rhodobacteraceae; genus Amaricoccus. The sequence goes on along the minus strand of CAVZCB010000022.1, from coordinate 80,070 downwards.
CTGCAGCAGGGCGGCGAGGGCGCGAAGCGCGACGATCTGTCCGGCCAGCCGCCAGGTATCGCCCATCAGCAGGAGCATGAGCGGCTCCGCGACCAGGGCGAGGCCGACGAAGACCGGCACGACAAGCACCATCATCCGGTCGAAGAACGCCTCGATGCTGCGCGCGACCGCCGCCTCGTCGGCTCCGCGCCGGGTCTCGGCGGAGAGCGAGGACCAGGCGAGGACGCGGACGGTCTCGCCGACCGCCTCGGCCACGGCCCCGGCGACCCGTGATGCGACGCGGTAGAAGGCGACGCTGGCGGGGCCGAGGAGCAGGCCGACCACGAGATCCGCGCCGGACGTGGTGGCGAAGCCGATCAGCGAGGACAGCGTCACGTTGGCGGAGACCGGCAAGACCCCGGCCGCGCGCCGCCAGTCGGCGGAGAGCGCGAGCGGCCAGCCGGCCGCATGGCCCAGTCCGAGCGTCAGCACGACCGCGCGGGCGACGCGCGCCCACGCGAGCGCAAGAATGCCATGTCCTGACGCCAGCAGCAGGAACGCCAGCGCCACGTGCGCGATCTCGGCCACGATCAGCGGTTTCGAGGCCGCGGCGGTGCGCTCGCGTCGCAGCAGCATGCCTTCCCAGATCACCGAGAGCGCGAGCGGGGGGAGGGTTGCGGCGAGAAGGGCGATCGAGCGCGGCACCACCGGGTCGAGCGCGGTCCAGCGCTGGAGAGCGCCCGCGGCGACGAGCGCGGCCGCCATGGTCACGACGCCGCCGAGCAGGGACAGCGTGGTGACGACCGGCGTGGCCGTGCCGTCGGCGTCCATCAGGACGGCCTCGCGCCATCCGGCGCGAACGAGCTTGCGCAGCAGCTCCACGCCGGCGAACACCAGCACGAAGCTGCCGAGGGCGGCGGGATCGAGGAAGCGGCCGCCGAGCACCAGCAGCAGCACGCCGCTGATCTGCGGAACGATGCGGGAGGCGACGACCCACGAGCTGTCCCCGAGGGAGGTCCCACGCCGCCGCCCGACGTCGGCGGCGGCCGTCGGTGCTTGCAGGCGAGGTGGCACCGCCGGCCCCCTCACAGCTGCAGGACGTGTTCGGGGCGGAGCGTGCCCGAGGCGGCATGACGCAGCGCCAGCCAGTTGCCGCGAACTCGACCGCGCCGGTCGATCCAGGGCTCCTGGTAGAGCGACCGCAGGAGGTTGACGGCGACATTGCCGGCGATGAGCCGGGCCGAATGCGCGCGGCGCATGGTTCCCTTGTGCGCCAGATAGACCGGGTTGGCGATCTGCGAGTATCCGAGCCGCAAGCCGCTCGCGCGCGCCGACTTGAGCCCGCAATGGATGCCGGTGAAGGCATCGCTCCGGCACAGCCGTCCCATCGGGCGCAGGCGGGCTGAGAAGTCGATGTCTTCCTGCCAGCCGTAGAGCGGCAGGCGCTCGTCGAAGCGCATCGCGCCGATCGCGCTGGCACGGAAGGCCATGTTGCAGCCGTAGAGGCCGTGGAGATCGTTCAGGATCGCCGGTGTGGCTGGCGGCGGGCGCCGGTCCCAGGGCGCGATCAGCCGCTCGGCCCGGTCAAGCGGGATGCCCGCGGAGTTGATGCCGTCGGCGACGAGGCGGCCGTTCACGCCGACATGGTCGGGGTGCCGGTCGAAGAACTGCGCGATCCCGGCCAGCGCGTGGTGCGAGGGAAGATAGTCGTCGTCGAAGAAGGCGATCAGGTCGCTGTCCCGGAGCACGCGTTCCAGACCACGGTTGCGTTGACCGGGGAGGCCTCGCTGTCCGGTCAGGACGATCGGGTCGGGATAGCCCTGCCCGGACGGAGGCAGGTCGTCCGCTCCCGGTCACCGACAGCACCACCCGGTGCGGCGGGCATGTCTGACGGGCCAGCCGGCGGCCGAGGTGGGCGAGGCCCTCGGGACGGCCGCTGCTGGCGATGACGACCGAGATGCGCGGCGCTGGGGATCGGCTCGGCGTCATGCGGCGCGCGTCGGGGCCGATTCGGCAATGACCGCGAGCAGGGCGAGCGCGGCCTTTCGCCAGGTGAACTGCGCCGCGTGGGCGCGGCCGATCCGGCTGCGGGCTTCGCGCGCCTCCGGGTCGTCGGCGAGGCTGCAAATGGCGCGCGCCCAGGCGGCGGGGTCGCGCGCATCGGCGTAGAGCGCCGCGTCGCCGCAGACCTCGGGCAGCGCGCCTTCCGGCGCGGCGATCGCGGGGGTGCCGAGCGCCATGCTCTCGAGCGGCGGCAGGCCGAAGCCTTCGGTGGTGGAGGGGCAGAGGAATGCCACGGCATCCTCGATCAGGCCGCGGAACTCGCCGTCGGTCAGGCGACCGGCGAACACGACGTTGGGCGGCGGCGGGTACCCTTGGCGGCGGAAGTCGTCGGGCCCGGCGGCCCCGATCAGGACCAGAGACAGGTCCTGAAGGTCCGGTCGGGCGAAGGCTTCGAACAGCAGGGGAATGTTCTTGTGCTTCTGGGTGTTGGCAAGGGCGCAGGCATAGCGTCGGGGAACCAGGCCGTGGCGGCGGGTCACCGTGCAGTCGGCAACGCTGCGCAGCACGTGATCGACGCCGTTGGGAATGACCGCGATCCGGTCGGCGGATGCGATGCCGAAGGCCGCAAGCTGGGCTCGCGAGTAGTGCGATACGGTGAGAATGCGGAGGTTGCGGCGGCCAAGGATCGGAAGACAGAGACGGTACCACAGGCGAAAGGCGCGCGAGTAGGAGCGGGGTGTCAGGTAGACCTGGGCATCATGGACCAGCGTGAACGCGCGCCGCGATGCGAGGGGGCCGAGGTTGCACAGGTTGACGAGCAGGTGGCCGCGGGTGCGAAGCGGAAGCTCGATCTGCTCCCACGCGATCCATCGCAGCAGGCCCGCCTGATGTCGACGCAAACGGTGGGTGTCGAGCCGGCGAAGCGGGCCGCCGGGGCAGAGAATTCCGAACCGGGGGTCCTCGCCGGCCTCGGCGAGCAGCCGGTCGATCCCGCCGATCAGTTCCTCGGCGACCCGGTGGACGCCGGTCATTTCGGCGGAGAGAAACTTGCCGTTGAAACTGACCGTCGGGCTGTCGAGCGCCGCGAAGCTCGTCTGGTGATCGGGCATCTTCATCGGTGGGTCTCCAGTCGAACGGCCGGCTGCCGCCCGACGCCAGGGGTGGCGCGTCTGCCCAGAGCCATCCCGGGCACCTCGACGTGGCGGTGCAGGAGAAGCGAGAGAGCGAGCGTCAGCGCCGGAACTGCGAGCAAGGCCAGGGATGCTCCGAACCACTGGAACCACAGCGCGATTAACGGCGCGTGGACGAGGTAGATCGGGTAGCTGATCGCGCCGAGCCGGGCTGCCAGGGGACTGACCGCCAGCCGGCTCTCCCGCACCGCGCGGATGCCGTGGAACGCGATGAACACCGCGGCCGCTGCCAGCCAGCCGGTGAGGTCGCTGGAAAGCGTGACGCGCGCGTGGTGGAAGTGGCCGAAGGCGATCCATTGCGAGAGCGTCACCGCCGCGAGAAACGCGCCGAGCGCGATGTAGAACGCCTTGGGGCCGAGCCGGCCCTGGTCCGCGCGGCAGGCGGCATAACCGAAGAGGGCGGCGTTGAGCATGCCGATCCGGCCGAGCGGTATCCGCACCTCGATCATCAGCGCGGCGACGGCCAGCGCTGCGAGCCCCGCGGAGCCGGCGAGAGAGATCAGGTGGACGTGGCGGCCGCCGAACACCAGCAGGGAGAAGGCAAATCCGGCGTACCAGACGATCTCGAGCGACAGGGTCCAGGAGACGCCGAGCAGGGCGGCATGCCCGGTATAGTCCTGGACGAGCAGGGCGTTGGCGATCAGCCCGGCGGGTCCGTCGGCGCCGAGGATGGCGCGCCAGGGGGCGAGGCCCGCGAGCCCGAGGCAGACGAGGATGCCGAGCACGGTCAGATATGCGGGGAAGATCCGGAAGAGACGGCGCACGGCGAATTCGGTGGGCGAGAAGCCGCGTCGCACGCTGAAGGGGATGACGTAGCCGCTCACCAGGAAGAACAGCACGACGCCGAACACGCCGGGTCCGAGCGAGAGGAAAGGGCGAAAACGCTGTGCGTCGAGCGTCTCGAGCAGATGCTGCAGGAAGACCGCGGTGGCGGCGAGGAAACGCAGGAAATCCAGCCAGGACAACCGCACCGGGCATTCTCCGTGACAGGGGCACTCACCTTATAGCTGTGCACACTATCTGAATACGAGTATTCTGCCAAGCGCGACAAGCCCGGGCTCCGGGCGGTCGACACAACGATGCATGACCTGACCGGACGGCGATGACGGCAATTCCGATCGTGCTTTTCTGGGCCCTCGTCGGCTGGGGTTTCGTCGGCCCGAGGCATCGGCTGGTGTACCTGTTCTTCGCGCTGTTGCCGCTGCAGACGCTCGCCGTGCTGCCGCCGGCGGTGACCGGCGGCTCGACGCTGACGCCGGGGCCGCTGGTGGCGCTGCTGCTCGTCTGCCGCTGTCTGCTCGAGTCGTCGCGGGCTCGACGGCCTGCTCACTGCGGCGCTTCGGCCGGAGCGGTTGCTGCTGCTGGTTCTGTTCTGGGTGGTGGCGGTGGTGGTGACGGTGTTCATGCCGCGGATCCTTGCCGGGCGGACGGTGGTGATCCCGTTCCGGGCCGAGTTTCTCGGCCGGGTACCGCTGCAGCCGTCGGCGCAGAACCTGTCGCAGCTCCTCTACCTGACGATGTCGGTCCTTGCCGCGATCGCCTTCGCCACCCTGCTGCGGACGCATGCGATGCGGCAGCATGCGCTGCGGGCGCTGTGTCTCGGCTGCGCGGTGGCGGTGGGCACGGGCGTGCTGGACCTGACGAGTTCTTGGCTTCCCCTCGGCCCGCTGCTGGCGCCGTTCCGGACGGCGAGCTACGCGCTCCTGACGTCGCACGAGGTGCTCGGGGCCAAGCGCATCGTCGGACTGACGCCGGAGGCCTCGACCTACGGGCAGCTCTGCCTCGGGCTGCTGGCGATGCTCTGGTTCCTGCGGCGGGCGATCGAGAGCGACCGGCTGCGGACCCGCACCGTGCCGGGACTGCTCGGGGCGCTGACGCTCTGCGTCTGGCTGTCGACCTCGTCGGCGGCCTATGTCGGGCTGATCCTCCTCGGGACCGTGGCGGTCATCGAGTGGATCTGGCGGGCCGGGGCGCTGCGGCCGGGCGCGCCCGGTCGGTCCGGGCTTGCCGCGGAGTTCTGGGGAACCGCGGCCACCGCGGGCGGGCTGATGCTGGTCGTGCTCGTCGCGCCCCAGATCCTCGATCACGTGGCGGCGCTGTTCGACACCATGGTTCTGAGGAAGACCGCGTCGCTCTCCTACCACGAGCGCAGCATGTGGACCGCCACGTCCTGGCAGGCGCTGCTCGATTCGGGTGGCGTCGGCGTCGGCGTGGGATCGACCCGTTCGTCGAGTTCGGCGGTCGGGGTGGCAAGCGGCACCGGCCTCCTCGGCGCCGTGCTCTACTATGCCTTCGTGCTCCAGACCCTGCTCCGGCGGGCCGCGCCGGGGGATGGCGAGGGGGAGCGGCTGATGTCCGGGGTGCGCTGGGCGTTCCTCCCGCCGTTCGCCAACAGCCTGCTGATCGGGATCAGCGCGGACTTCGGCCTGCTGCTGGCCTTCCTCTACGGGCTCGCGGCCGCCGTCGCCCCCGTGCCGGTCTCGCGGTTGCGGCCCGGACGGCCGAGCGGTCGCCCCGTGGACGGCCAGAGCCCTCGCGCTCGCGATTGACCCTGCTCTCGACCGGAGCCAAGCGACAGGCGGGGGCACCGCGCTGCGGCAAGCCTCCCGGCGCAACACCGCTCGGACGCGAGTATAACGTCGGCTCCCGTCCGGGCAGACCGCGGGCAGGTCGTGCGCCGGTCGACGGGGGTCGGGTCGGCGACCGCCCGGACGGGACGGGCGGCGGCAGGCGGGTGGCGATCGCCCTCACCTGTTGCCGCCCCCGCATCGCGGCGCCGGCCGGGCGCCCCGCACCCGGGAGAGACATCGCCATGGCCTTTCGAACCATCGACGCGCTGAACCAGATTTGCCGGCAGGCCGGAGGAAACGGCGGGCACCGCCGCATTCTCCGGGCGCTCAACGAGTGGGCCGTCCTGCTCGGCGGGTCCGGCGGGCACGCGCGCAATGTCTCGGCGCTGAACGAGATCAGCGTCCGGCTCGGTGGCGCGGGCGGCCACGCGCGCAATGTCCGGGCGCTGAACGAAATCAGCGTACGGCTCGGCGGTCTCGGCGGGCACCGGCTGAACGCCAATGCACTGGGAGAGGTCGCGGGCCTTCTGGAGGCGGACGGCGGCGGGTTGCCGGAGCTGCCCGGGCCGGCGGTTCCGGTCTTCGTCTTCGGGGATTCGAACTCCGATCCGATCTACTCGCCGGGCTCCTGGGTCGGACGGACGCTGGCCGCCCTCGACGGCCGGTTCTTCATGCCCCCGGGCGGCAACATGGGCGCGGCCGGCACCTCCGCCACCATGGCCGCGCATCAGCTGCCGCTGCTGCAGGCGCTGACCGACGCCTGGGGACCGGGCGTCGTCTGGTATCATCACGGCTACAATTATTCGGCCGCAGCGCCGAGCGAGGCCACCGCGGTGTTCGAGGCGGCCAAGGCGATGGGTCACCGCGTCGTGTGGATCGTTCCCGGCCCGTGGACGACGGCGGCGGGGCAGTTCGTCCCGGGCCTCGTCTCGACCTATGCCGCCGATCCGAAGGTGCAGCTGATCCGCGGCGATCTGCTGCTGTCGCAGGCGGCGCACACCGTCGACAACAACCACCTCAACGAAGCGGGTGATCTGGTGGTGCGCGACGCGCTTCTGCCGGCGATGGCGGCGGCCTTCGGCACCGATGCGGCCAGCCTCTACGCGCGCCACGGCCTGCAGCCGATCGCGATGACCGGCGCGGGCGGGGCGATCACCGGCCCGGCCACCGGCCAGGTTCCGACGGGCTGGGTCGGCAGCCGCGGCTCGGGCGACGGCGCGGTGAGCTTCGCCTGCGTCGAGGAAGCCGGGCTTGCTGCCGTCGAGATCACGATCACCGGCGGCAGCACGGCGACGGCGGCGTTCCTGCAGCTGCCGAACCCCGGTCTGCCGCTTTCCTCTGCGCCCGGCGACTTCCTCGACGGCGTGTTCTCGGGCCGTCTGGTGGCCGGAACCTACGACCGGTTCGACCTCTACAACTTCCCGTCGCGGCCGGCGGCGGGCAACGAGCCGTCGACCAGCACCACGAGCGGCGTCTGGCGGTCCGCTGGCTACAACCTGCCGCGCACGAACGCCGGTTCCGCGGTGCCGGTGATGGTGGAGGCGCGCTGTCCGGCCGGCAAGTCGCTGACCCTGCGGGTCTGGAACGTGGCGGTCTGGAAGCGGCTGGTGCCCGACTTCGCGCCGGTGCTCGATCGCGGCCTGGTGCCGGAGATCCCCGCAGCGGTGGCGGGCGAAGAGATCACGGTCAGCGCGGGCAGCTGGTTCGGCAAGCCCAACGCCATCACATTCGGCTACCAGTGGCAGCTCGATGGCGTCGATATCGCCGGCGCGACCGCGCCGAGCTTCACGCCGCCGGTGTCCGAAGCCGGGCACAGCCTCGGGTGCGTCGTCAGCGCCGTCAACGCGGTCGGAACGACCCGCTGGACCACCTACCCGCGGCCGGTGGCGGCAGCGGCCGCCGCGGCGCCGATGATTTCCGGCACCGCCGCGATATCCGGTGACGGTCTGGTCGGCGTGGCGCAGAGCGTCACGGGTTTTACCGTCAGCGGGGTGCCGACGCCATCGCTCGCCTATTCCTGGCGCCGCGACGGGAGCGAGGTCGGCGCGGCGGCGACCTATGTCCCGGGCGCGGGCGATGTCGGCGGGGCGCTCACCTGCGTCCTGACCGCGACGAACGCGCAAGGTACGGCGACGGTCGCCACGGCGCCGGTCGCGGTGAACGCCGAGGAGGAGAGCCATCAGCCGGAGACGCTGGCCTTCGCCGCGCGACTGGCGGCGCTCGGCGGCGCGGAGATGGATGGGGGCCAGCTGTTCGCGCTCGATGCGTTCTATGCCGCCGCCCGGGCATCGACCTGGTGGGGAAAGATCGCCGCGCTGCACGTCCCCGGGCTGCACGATCGGCACGCAGCCGACATCGACCTGGTCGATCCCGCCCGCATCGCTGTCCACTCCGGATCCGAAGCGCCGGCCAGCTGGAGCCCGGGCCTCGGGTGGACCGCGAAGAACAACGCCAAGGTCGCCTTCGCGGTGGTCCCGACCGACGCGGTGGCCGGCGACAGCGCCGCGGTGTTTCTCTGGTACACCGATGCCACCCCGAGCACCAACCAGAGCATCTTCGACTTCACCTCCGACGACAACTCGCTGCAGTTGCGCCAGCAGAGCGCCAACGGCCTGCTGTCGGCGCGGGTGAACACGGGCGGCAGCCAGAACCTGCTGGCGGTCGGAACGGCGCCGGGGTTCCGCTGCGCCTCGCGGACCGGCGGGTCCTTGACCACGCTCTACGGTCCGGCCGGCACCAGCGTCGGCACCAACAGCGCGGCGAGCCAGCCGGTCAGCGCGACGGAGGTCGGTCTCTGGGGCACGGGTGCCAATTCGCGGCGTTCGATCGCCGTGGCGGGACTGGCGCGCGGGCTTGCGGCTCCCGAGGTGCTCGGGCTGCGCGACGCGCTGGCCGCCCTCGGGAGCGCGTTCTGGCTGGCTTGAGCCGCTAGCTTGCGTCGTCGCCGCGCAACGCGGCAGCGGCGCGGGAGAGGAGCGTGGCGACGAGGCTCTCGGCCCGGGCCGCATCCGCGGCCTCGGCGTAGCAGCGCAGTTCGGGCGCGTTGCCCGACATGCGCAGATGCACGATGTCGCCCGAGGCCAGCGTCAGCCGTACGCCGTCGAGGGTGTCGATCCCGGTGACGTTGCCGATCCCGGCCAGCAGTTGCTCGCGGGCCGCGGGATCGGTGGCGAGATCGTCGAGGAGCGGCTGGGCCTTCGCGCGGGGAATCTCCTGCAGCCGATCGCTGGCGGTGATCCGGGTCGGCAGGCGGGCGGCGAGCGCCGACAGGGCGATCCCCTCGTCGGCGGCGGCCGCCAGCAGCGCCACCATCGGCACCATCGCGTCCCGGGTCGGCAGCGGCGCGAGCGTGCGGCCACCGGGGCCAACGGCGGTTCCGCCCAGCAGGAAGCCGCCGTTCGCCTCGTAGCCGACGGGCAGGCGCGCACCGGCGGCGGCCAGCGCCTCGATCCCCTCGATCACGAAGGGCGAGCCGATGCGGGTGCGCAGGATGCGCGCCACCCAGCCGGAGCGTTCGAGCGCGGTGCTGGCGTTGATCGGCGTCGCCACCGCGTCCGCGCCGAGCGCCCGGGCGGTGAGCGCGCCGAGGCTGTCGCCGCGCAGCACCGCGCCGGTCTCGTCGGCGACCAGCGGCCGGTCGCCGTCGCCGTCGGTCGAGACCAGCGCGTCGAGCCCGTGCTCGGCCACCCAGCGGGCGATGCGCGCGGCGTCCGCGGGCGCGATCGCCTCGGTGTCGATCGGGGACGAAGTCGTCGGTGCGGCCGAGCTCGATCACCTCGGCGCCGAGGGTGCGCAGCGTCCTGGACCGTCAGGTCGCGCCCGGCGGCGCTGTGGGCGTAGACGCCGATCCGCCGTCCGGCGAGCCGCGCGGGTCCGAAGAAATCGACGCAGCGTGCGACGTAGCGCGCGCCGATCCCGTCGCCGGGTTCCTCCGGACCGAGAGGCCCTCTGGGGGGAGGGCTCCGACAGCGCGGCGATCAGGCCCGCCTCGTCGGTCTTGGTGATCTCCCCGTCGGGGCGGTAGAACTTCAGGCCGTTGCGATCGAAGGGAATGTGGCTGCCGGTCACCATGATTGCCGGGACGCCTCGCCGTGCCGCCTCGAGCGCCAGCGCGGGGGTGGGCACGACGCCGCAGGCGATGGCGGCGGCGCCCTCGCCGCGGATGGCACGGCGGCAGGCGGCCGCTATGCGCGGCGAGCTCGGCCGCAGGTCCTCGCCGACGAGCACCGCGTCGAAGCGGCCGCCGGAGCGGCGAAGGTGCCGCAGGAAAGCGGCGGCGTGCGCGGCGCAGACCTCGTCGGTCATCTCGGTGACGAGGCCGCGCAGGCCGCTGGTGCCGAACTTCAGGCCCATGCGCGGCTCACGAACGGCCGAAGTCGTCCTCGATGCGGACGATGTCGTCCTCCTCGAGATAGCCGCCGGTCTGCACCTCGACGATCTCGACCGGGATCCGGCCGGGGTTCGCCAGCCGGTGCACGCAGCCGAACGGCAGGTAGACCGACTCGTTCTCGCGCACCAGGAACACCTCGTCGTCGCGGGTGACCTCGGCCGTGCCGCGCACCACGATCCAGTGCTCGGCCCGGTGGTGATGCCTCTGCAGCGAGAGCTTCTTGCCGGGCGGCACGAAGATGCGCTTCACCCGGAACCGGTCGCCGAGGTCCATGGTCTGATACCAGCCCCAGGGCCGGTGCACCCGCGCCGGCGTCCGGGCCTCCGACCGGCCCTGGCTTTCGAGATCGCTCGACCAGCGTCCTTGACCTCCTGGGCGCGCTCGATCGGCGCGACCAGCACCGCGTCGGCGGTATCGATCACCGCGAGACCCGTGCACGCCGAGCACGCAGAGCAGCCGGCCGTCGGAGCGGAGGTAGCTGTCGGTGACGTCGCGCGCGTGCACCATGCCCTCGCGGGCGATGCCGTGCTCGTCGCGTGCGCTCTGTTCCCAGACCGCCTTCCAGTCGCCGATGTCGGACCAGTCGAAGCTCGTTTCGACCACGGCGGCACTGGTGGTGTGCTCCATGATCGCGTGGTCGAAGCTGATCTTCGGGGCGCTGGCGAAGCTCTCTCCGAGCCGGAGCGCGCCAAGGTCGTCGACGCCCTCCTCGATCGCCCGCCGCACGGTCTTCAGCGCATCGGGCGCCAGCCGCTCGATCTCGGCAAGCCCGACGTCGGCGCGGAAGCAGAACAGGCCGGCGTTCCAAAGCGCGTCGGCGGCGATCAGCTCGCATGGCGCGGGCCGCGTCGGGCTTCTCCACGAACTTCTCGACCGCATACGTCTCGTCGCCGATCTTCTCGCCCTTGGTGATGTAGCCGTAGGCGGTCGAAGGTCCGGTGGGGGTGATTCCGAGCACGACGATGCGTCCGTCCGTTGCCGCCCGCGCCGCGGACGCCACGGCCTTCTCGAAGGCGGCGGTATCGGGGATCAGGTGGTCCGACGGCATGACCAGCACGATTGCCTGCGGATCCCGCCGCTCGGCGAGGCAGGCCGCCAGGGTGACCGCGGCGAGCGTGTCGCGGCCCTGCGGCTCGAGCGCGATCTCGATCTCGCGGCCGACCTCCGCGGCCTGGTCGGAGACGAGGAACCGCGACGTGCCGGCGCTGACCACGATCGGCTCGGCGAAGATCTCGCCGCCGAGCCGCTCCAGCGTCCGCTGAAACGGCGAGGCGCCGCCGAGGATCGGCACGTGCTGCTTGGCGAAGTCCTTGCGCGACACCGGCCACAGCCGCGACCCGGACCCGCCGCACAGGATGGCGGGCACGACGAGGCCCGAGGTGACGGCGTTCGCGCGAACCGGAGAATGCGATGTCATGGGCGATCAACCTCGAGACTGGCGACAAGGCGGCGAGATGGCGGGAGCGGTTCGTCGCGTAGGAATGTCTGGCTCACCTTGCCATCTCACTGAGCAAACAGGCCCGAACAATCCAGGGCAGCGATGGTTTGATATCACCGATGCGGGCGCGGAGCAAATCCGCGAGCGAACCAGGGCGGCTTCGCCCGCATCATTGTCCCTCGTCTGCCAGGACACCCTCGATCAACCCGCCGATCTGGCCGCCGGTGGCGATCAGACGACGCGCGGCGGCAAGGCTCGGCCGGTCGAGTGGGGGGAGCGGTTCGGCAAAGGCGGCTTCGGGGGGCAGGGCGGCGGGATCATCGGCCGGCGGGGACGGGGCCGCCTCCCCGCTGCGCAGCATCATGTAGCGCGCCATCGCGAGGCGTTTCGGATCCTCGGCCGCGGTGTCAGGGATGCGCGACCAGGCACCGGACGGCCAGACATAGGGCGCGGCGACGGCGTCGAGGCCGCGGCTGTCGAGCGTGGCGAGGGCCTGGTCCCAGGCACCGTCGAGCGCGAAGGCACGGGCGCGCAGTTCCGCGGCCTCCGGCTCCGGCATCGACGCGAGCGTCGCGCGCGCGCCGGTCGGTTCGCCGAGCCGGAGCCGGGCGCGGGCGGAGATCAGACGGCGGGCATCGGTTTCTTCCTTGCTCGCCGGCAGCATCGCCAGCGCCGGCTGCGGCAGTCCGATATCGATCAGCTTCGCCGCGATCGCGTCGCGGGCGGGGTCGGTCGCGGCCGTGGCCGTCACCAGATCCGTGGCGCCGAGCGCGGTTCCGGCATAGGCCGCCGGTCCGACCGTCGCCGGATCGGCGGCGGCGATCGCACGCACCGCGAGATCCGCGAAACGGGCGCTCTCGGCAGGCATGTCGCGGATTGCCGCGCGCGCCTCCCGCAGCGCTTCCGGCAGATCCGACCGGCTGGCCAGCGATTCGGTCAGCAGGGCCCGCAGGTCGGGCTCCAGATCCGAGCCGCGGTACTGCAACGCGGCGGCCCGCAGGTCGACGACGATCCGGTCCGGGATCGGCAGCCCGGCGTCGAGGGCGACCCGGACCAGGTCGATCAGGGCCTCGACCGAGGTGTGCCCGCTCGCCTCGAGCAGGACGGACATGCCCTTCGCGGCCTCGATCGGGTGCCCTTCGGCCGCGGCCAGCCGCGCGTCGGCGAGCGCGAGGCCGGCATCGGGCCGCTCCCCCGGCCGGATCGCCGTCTCGTAGATCAGCCGCGCCTCCGCGACATGGCCGGAGTCGATCAGGCGATCGATCAGCCGGGGCGCCAGCATCGCGCGCATCTCCGGCGGCAGGGCGCCGAAGGCGGCCTGGACCTCGGCGAAGCTGTCGGCGTCGCGGAACGCCGGCGCGACCCCGCCGAGCGCCAGCCAGAGCCCATGCCGTCCCGGGCAGGAGGCACCGATGGCGAGCGGCCCTTCGGGCATCTCGGGGCCGGCCTCGACCACCCTTGCCAGATCGACGAGCAGCGCCCGATCCTCGATCCCGGCGGAGGCGAAGGCGCCGAGCAGCGACTCCGCCTCCACCCCGAGACCGAACCGGATGTAGAGACGGGCGAGATCGCCGACCGCTACGGGATCCGGGACGTCGAACTCGCCGATCAGCCGGCGGCGCAGCGGCGGCAACTGCCGGTCGAACGGCAGATCGTTCGACCAGGCGCCGACGTCCAGGCGCTCGTCGGGCAGGCAGACCTCGGGCACTTTCGCCGTCTGGGCGTCCGAACGGGCATTGCGGCCGTCGCGGTCGAACACCGTCGTCGCCTCGATCTGGTCGTTCAGCGCCGAAAGGCTGGCTGCCAGCGACGGATCGTCCTCGGCCAGCGCCGGCGAATCCTTCCCGGGCTCCGCAGCGTCTGCCGGACGCAGTGCCGGTCCGGCGTCTGCCGGCGTGTCGGGCGGTTCGATGGGCGTCGCCGCGGCGGCCTCGGGTTCCTCCGGTGGCGCCGGCGGTCCCTGCTCCGAGAGACGAACCAGGCCCTGGTCGGCGGCGCGCTCGATCTGGCGGAGCAGGATCTGCTCGGCGGTCGCCACGACGGCCGCCTCGCGTCGGGAGCGGTGCTCCGGCGACTCCGCGGCGGGGGCGGGCGGCGGGGCCGCCGCGACCGCGTCGCGATCGGCGATGTCGAGCGCGAGGTAGCGCGCGCCGACGAACGACGCGCTGATGCGGCAGTCGCAGCCGAGATCGACGGTGACGTCGGTTCCCGCCGCGTCGGCCGCGGTCGAGATCGCGAGAACGCGGGTGCGCGGGATCCGATCGAAGGCCTCGTCGGTGCCGAACGCGAGCTTCCGGCCCGGAAAGTGCAGGGTCGCCCGACCGGCGTCGGTTTCGAGCGACCATTCGGTGGTCGGCTCGATGGTCAGCACCACGCGGGTGAAGCCGTCGTGCTCGCCGGTGCGGATCGCGCCGCCTTCGGCGGCCACGAGCGGAGCGGCGGAGCCGAGCAGCGCCGCGAGGCCGAGTACGGCGCGCGGGATCACGCCGCGAGGCTCTGTTTCGAGGCCCGGAGCGCGCCTTCGAGCTCGTTGTAGGACGGCCGCAGGTTCGACGGCGTGTTCTGCCGGCCGACCTCGACGCAGATGTTGGGCGCGTGGTTGTGCAGGGCCGCGACCATCACCTCGCGGATCAGGTTGTAGAAGTGCTGGTCCTCGTCGATCACCGACTTCACCCGGGCCGCGAACGGGCCGACCAGCCCGTAGGCGAGAAACACGCCCATGAAGGTGCCGACCAGCGCGCCGCCGATCATCTTGCCGAGGATCTCCGGCGGCTGGTCGATCGACGCCATCGTCTTGATCACGCCGAGCACGGCCGCGACGATCCCGAGCGCCGGCAGGCCGTCGGCCATCGTCTGCAGGGTGTGCGCCGAGTGCTGCGCCTCGGCGTAGTTCTTCTCGATCCGCTTCATCAGCACTTCTTCGACCTGGTGCGGATCGTCATAGTTCATCGAGGCCGACCGCAGCGTGTCGCACACCAGGGCCACGGCCTCGGAGTCCGCGAGAATGCGCGGATAGGCTCCGAAGATCGGCGAGGCGCCCGGGTCCTCGATGTGGGTGTCGAGCTCGACCGGGTTGGAGCGGGCGATCTTGATGAGCTGGAACATCAGGCAGAGGAGGTCCTGGAAGTCCTGCGGCTTCCACTGCGGGCCCTTGAACACCTTGCCGATGTCCTTGAGCGTGTGGACGATGCCGTGCTTGTTGTTGCCGATCACGAACGCACCGATCGCGGCACCGAGGATGATGATCATCTCGTGGGGCAGCGAGTGCATGATGATCTCGAGGTTGCCGCCGGCGAACACATAGCCGCCGAAGACCATCACGAACACCACGCAGATGCCGACGATACCGATCATGTGCTCTCCGTGGTCTCGGGGTCGTGGTCATTGGGGCCGGTCGCGCCCTCTGGGTCTGACTTAGCGGATCCAGGATTAAGAAAGCCTCAAGCCGTGCCCTACTGCTTTGGAACCGCGGCGTTCCGGCTGGCGATGGTCAGGGTGACGGCATAGGCGCTGTCGGGCTGCATGCCGGTCAGCACCGAAGCCGCCACGTCCGGCCGCATCCGCGCGAGCAGGCCGGCGGCGAACTTGACGTCCATGCGCTCGAAGATCTTCGCCGCGTCCGCCGGCTTCATGTTCTCGTAGACCGTGGTCATCCGGGCGATGTCCTTCTCCGCCGCCTGGTCGGCGAGGGCGAGGGTCTTCTCCAGGTTCTTCTGCGCCTTGTCGAAGGCGGCGAGCTGTTCCTTGAGCTTGTCCTCGGCGACGTTCAGGCTCTGCTTGCGATCGGCGAGCCGCTTCTCCTCGGCATCGAGCTGCGCCTCGCGGGTCTTGATCGCGCTCAGCAGTTCGTCGCGATCGTCGGAGGGGGCGGCGTCGGGGGCGGTGCGGGCCACGTCGCCGATGCCCTCGGCCAGCGCCCAGCCGTCGTCGGTCAGCCGCAGCGCGGCGGAGCCGAAGAAGCAGACCACGATCAGGCCGAGACCGCTCAGGGCCGGCCGGGCGTTGGCGCCCATGGCTCAGCGGCCTCCGGCCAGCATGGTCAGGGCCTCGAGCAGTTCGTCCTCGCTCGCCTCGGGCGCGTCGTCCTGTCGCCCCTTGAACCGGCGCAACGGGTTCTCCACCGGCGCCAGCACGCGCGGCTTGGGCACCTCGGCGAGATCGGCGGGGCCCCCGGGCGTCCTGGGAGCGGCCTCCGGAACGGCGTGCAGCGCGACCGGCTGCGCGGACGACGCGGGCTTGCCCTCGGGCGCGTGGGGCGCCGGCGCGACGGCGGCGGGCGCGGCGGCCTCCGCGTCAACGTGCGGCTTCGGACCGGCGGCGAGCAGAAGGCGCAGCTGACCGGCGGCGCCATCGGCGCGCGAGATCAGCTTCGCCAGGTCCTGACGGGTGTCGCTCGACGAGGCGCGGGCCTCCTCGAGCGTGGTGCGGGCAAGCTCGATCTGGCGGGTGAGCGTGACGATGGCAGCGCCGAGCCCCTTGTCGAGCGACTTCAGGTCGCGCACCCGGCGGGCGAGCACCCAGCAGTAGCCGCCGGCGAACAGCGAGGCGGCCATCAGCAGGCCGTTCATCAGCAGGTCCATCGGCGCTCTCCTAGTTCAGGACGAATTCGGTGATCAGAAGATCTCGCACCTGCCCGTCGCCGATCACCACCTGGATGCGCCGGAGCATCTGCGCCCGCAGCCGCGCCAGCGCCGCCGGATCCTCGAGATCGCGCGCCTGCACCGCCCGCAGGTAGGTATTGAGCACGTCGAGCACGCGCGGCATCAGCGCCGCCACCTCGGCCGCCGACCCCGGCGCCACCTCGAGCTGGCCGGTGAAGCGCAGGTGCTTCGAGCTCGAACCCGGCGGGAGCGAGATCATGATCGGCTCCATCGGCACGAAGGCCACGTCTGTCACCGGGATTTCGTGGCTGTCGGAGGCCGCCCCGTGTCCACCCCCGAACAGCGACGCGGGGTCGAAGTAGCCGGCATAGATCGCGTAGAACCCGCCGCCGCCGAGGGCGAGCGCACCGACGAGCCCGAGGATCAGGCCGAGCTTGCCCTTCTTCGCAACGGGTTCGGCATCGGCGATGTCAGCGACGTCGGTCATGACCCCTCGATCGGTTAAAGTTCGCGTTTCGGCCAAAGGTAAACCGCAGCATCACTAACCAATTCTTAAACATGGGGACCGAAGTATCGCGACAAGCGCAAATTGCGGCCCCAACCGCACGATCGAGTGACCCGAAGGACCCCCGTGAAGCAACTTCAGAAGTTCTGGGAAGGCCTGGACCCGCGCCGTCGCCTGATCGCGGGCCTCAGCGCGCTGGCGATTCTCGCCGCGGTCTTCGGGATCAGTCGGGTCGCCACCGAGCCGTCGATGGCCATGCTCTATTCCGGCCTCGATTCGGCGGCCGCCGGCGAAGTGGTGGCCGAGCTCGAGGCCGAGGGCGTCGCCTTCGAGGTCGACGGCAGCTCCATCCTCGTCGACCGCGCCGCCCGGGACCGTATCCGCATGCAGCTCGCCGCGAAGGACCTGCCGGCGGGCGGCCCTGCGGGCTACGAGATCCTCGACAATCTCTCGGGCTTCGGCACCACCAGCCAGATGTTCGACGCCGCCTACTGGCGCGCCAAGGAGGGCGAGCTCGCCCGCACCATCACCGGCTCGCCGAACGTGCGCACCGCGCGCGTGCACCTCGCCAACCCGGTGTCCCAGCCGTTCTCGCGCACCCCCGCCGGCTCCGCGTCGGTGACCGTGACGATGTCGCGCGGCGATCTCGATCGCGGCCAGGCCGAGGCGATCCGCTATCTCGTCTCCTCCGCGGTCGCCGGCGTCGCACCCGACGCCGTCGCGGTGATCGATTCGGCGCGGGGCGTGGTGCTCGCCGGCAAGGAGGACGGCTTCGACGGCAGCGGCGCCAGCCCCAACGAGCGCGCCGAGACGCTGCGCGCCAACGTCCAGCGCCTGCTCGAGGCACGGGTGGGACAGGGGCACGCCATCGTCGAGGTCAACGTCGACGCCGACATGGACAGCCAGACCATCAACGAGCGCACCATCGACCCCGACAGCCGGGTGGCCATCAGCTCGGATACCGAGCAGAGCAGCGAAAACGCCACCGGTACCTCTCCGAGCGTGACGGTCGCCAGCAACCTGCCCGACGGCAACACCGGCGGCGCCGCGGGCGAGAACAAGCGCAATGCGTCCAACAGCCGCGAGCGGCAGAACTTCGATGTCTCCGAGACCCGGCGCGAGCGGGTGATCCAGCCGGGCCAGGTCCGCCGGATCAGCGTCGCGGTGATGGTCGACGGCATCACCCAGACCGCGGCGGACGGCACCGAGACCTGGGCGCCGCGCCCGGCCGAGGAGATGGACACCCTGCGCCAGCTGGTGCAGTCGGCGGTCGGCTTCGACGAGAAGCGCGGCGATACGGTCACGCTCGAATCGCTGCAGTTCACCGCGCCCCCGGAGCAGGGCTCGCTCGCCACCCGCGCGGGCTCGGGCTTTCTCGACGCCTACGGCGCCCGGCTCGCCCAGCTCGGGGTGCTGGGCATGATCGTGCTGGCGCTGATCTTCTTCGTGCTCCGGCCGATGACCGCCCGCAGATCGCCGCTCGAGCTCAGCGAGCTGACCGGACCGCGCGCGCTGGCCGACGAGACCAGCCGCAGCCACGTCCCGCAGATCGGCGGCGATCTGCTCGAGCTGCCGGCGCACACCGTCAACAAGATCGAGCGCCTGCGCGACGTCATCACCAGCCGGGGCGAGGACAGCGCCGCGGTGCTGCGCAGCTGGATCGAATCCCCCGACACCCGCAAGGAGCCTGCCGGATCATGAACGCCTTTCGCCTCGAGACCTTCGCCCCGTTCTCCGGTCCGGTCCCGGCGCGGGTCGATCCCGCCGCGCGCCGCCTCGAGGAAACGCGCGAGGCGGCCTATCGCGACGGCTTCCTCGCCGGCCAGGCCATGGCGACCGAGGACTTCCTCGCCGACGAGGGCCGTCTCACCAGCGACCTCGTCGAGGCGATCGCCGATGCGCAGGTGACCAACGAAGCCGCCCGCCGCCACGTCGCGGCGAGCCTCGCACCGGCGCTCGCGGCGATGGCTTCGGCGCTCGCGCCCGCGTTGGCGGACGCGGGGCTCGGAACCGAGATCGTCCGCCGGGTCGAGCGTGCGCTGGCTCAGGCGCCCGCGGCCCGCCCGCGCCTGCGCGTCGCGCCGGAATTGTCGCGGCGGATCGGCGCGCTGCTCTCCGCGCGCGGGCTGGACGCCACCATCGAGGAGGCGCCCGAGCTCCTGCCGCGTGAGGCGCAGATCTTCTGGGACCAGGGCTACGACCATCTCGATCTCGACGCGTGCATAGCGGAACTCCGCGCCTGCATCGCGTCGCACCTGCACTCGGGCAGCGAAGGCGAGGACGATGACCCAAGACGATATGGCTGAACCGCGGCCCGACCCCGAGGACGCCCCCGAGGACCCCCGCGGGACCGGAACCGAGGGCGAGACCGCCGCGGCCGACGCCGCCCAGCCGTCGCAGGAGGCTCTGTCCGATCGGCCGACGCGGCCGACCCGGGCCGGGGCGTTTCTCGGCGTGCCGATCGAGGTGACGATCTCGGTCGGAAAGGCCCGCCCGCTGGTGAGCGAACTGGTCGAGCTGCGCCGCGACTCGGTGCTGACGCTGGACTCCTCGATCGACGATCCGGTCGAACTCTACATCGGTGACCGTCTGATCGCCCGCGGCGAGTTGCAGGAGATCGGCGACGAATCGGGTCGCCTGGGGGTGCGGCTGACCGAAGTGGCCGACTTCTCGCATGAACTCTGAGCCCGGCCGCCGGCGCGCGATCCTCCTCCTCGCGCTGGCGGCGGGGCTCCTCTTTGTCGCCCATCCCGTGGCGGCCCAGCAGATCTCCATCGACCTCGGCGACGGACAGTCGTTCAGCCTGCGTACCGTCCAGCTGTTCCTGCTGGTCACGCTGCTCAGCCTCGCGCCGGGCCTCGCGATCATGGTCACCTGCTTCCCGTTCATGGTCACCGTGCTCTCGATCCTGCGCCAGGCGATCGGCGTGCAGCAGGCGCCGCCCAACATGATGATCGTCAGCCTCGCGCTGTTTCTCACCTACTTCGTGATGGAGCCGGTGTTCACCGAGGCCTGGGCCAACGGCATCCAGCCGATGATCGCGGGCGACCTCCAGCCCGAGGAGGCGTTCGCGCCGGTGATGGCGCCGTTCCGCACCTTCATGGCCGGCCGCGTCGATCCCCAGACCGTCGAGATGCTCGAGGACGCCGTCCCCCGCGACCGGGTCGAGGGCGACGAGACGCCGCTGGCGCTCTTGGTGCCCGCGTTCCTTCTCAGCGAGATCCAGCGCGGCTTCGAGGTCGGCTTCCTGATCTTCCTGCCGTTTCTCGTCATCGACCTGGTGATCGCGGCGGTGCTGATGTCGATGGGCATGATGATGGTGCCGCCGGCGGTGGTCTCGCTGCCCTTCAAGCTCGCCTTCTTCGTCATCGCCGACGGCTGGAGCCTGCTCGCCGGCGCCCTGGTCCGGAGCTACGCCCAATGAACACCGAGACCGCGCTGGTCCCCAAGAAGCCCGACCGGCCGCGCCCGTCGGTGCGCCCCGAGCTGATGCCCCGCCCGATCGAGAAGGCGGCGATGATCCTGACCGCGATCGGCCCGGAGCTCGCCTCGGGATTCCTGCGCGATCTCGCCGAGCCGGACATGGAGCGGTTCGCCCGCGCCATCGGCGGTCTCGGCAAGATCAGCCAGGAGATCCTCGACGCGGTGATCGTCGAGTTCCTCGAGCTCCTGACCACCGGCCCGGAGATCTCGGGCGGCTCGCAGGCGGCGCGCAAGCTGCTCGCCGCGGTCCTCGACGACGAGGACGAGGTGCAGCGGCTGATCGACGGCCGCAGGCGCAGCGAGGTCCGCTCGATCTGGGAGCGCCTGAACGAGACGCCCGTGGCGTCGCTGGCGAGCTTCCTGCAGGGCGAGCATCCGCAGACCGCCGCGGTGATCCTGAGCGAGATGCGCGCCGAGATCGCGGCGAGCGTGCTCGAACGGCTGGAACGCAGCTTTGCCCAGACCATCGTGCTCCGCCTGTCGCGCGTGCCCACCCTCGACCCGCCGATCGCCGCGGCGATCGACGGCGCGATCGAAAGGGACTTCCTGTCGGTCCTCCAGCGCAACCTCTCCAAGCGCCGCCCGGCCGACCTGATCGCCGGCCTGATGAACAACATCTCCACCGAGGTGCGCGAAGGGTTCCTCAGCTACCTCGAGGCGCAGGAGCCGAGCCTCGCCCAGGACGTGCAGCGCACGATGTTCACCTTCGACGACATCTCCGTGCGCCTCCACGGCCGCGACGTGGCGGGTGTGCTGCGCGACGTGCCGGAGGAGGTGCTCCTGAAGGCGCTGAAGCTCGGCGAGGCTCAGGCGAGCGCCACCGTCGCCTTCGTGCTGGAGAACCTGCCGCGCCGGCTCGCCGAGCGCTATCAGGAGGAGCTGGCCGCGCTCGAGGACATCGGCCGCAAGGAAGGCGAAGCAGCGCAGATCGAGGTCACCAAGGCGATACAGGCCCAGGCCAAGGCCGGCACCATCCGCTTCATCGAGAAGGACGCCGCCTTCGGCTGACCAGGGGCGCGCAGTCGGACCGTCCCCGGCGCAGACGGCTTGTGGCGCAACCGAATCGGAGCTAGACACTCCGCCATGCGCAGGATTTTCGACATGGACGACCGTGCGCGTCTGCCGTGGCGCTTCCACGGTCGCGCGCTCGGGCTATTCGCCGGGGGCTGAACCCGAGCCCTCCGCCGCCGTCGTCCGTCCGAACCATCCTCGCCGGAGGAATTCATGTCCAGCTCGAAGACCCTCTATGACAAGATCTGGGACTCCCACCTGGTGCACGAAGCGCCCGACGGGACCTGCCTCATCTACATCGACCGCCATCTCGTCCACGAGGTGACGAGCCCGCAGGCCTTCGAAGGCCTGCGCCTCACCGGACGCAAGGTGCGCGCGCCGGGCAAGACCATCGCCGTGCCCGATCACAACGTGCCGACCGACATCCATCGCGCCCGCGGCATCGAGAACGAGGAAAGCCGCATCCAGGTCGACACGCTGCGCAGCAACGCGGCCGAGTTCGGCGTCGAGCTCTACGACGTGGCCGACATCCGCCAGGGGATCGTCCATATCATCGGCCCCGAGCAGGGCCTGACCCAGCCCGGCATGACCATCGTCTGCGGCGACAGCCACACCGCGACCCATGGCGCCTTCGGCGCTCTGGCGCACGGCATCGGCACCTCCGAGGTCGAGCACGTGCTCGCCACCCAGACGCTGATCCAGAAGAAATCGAAGAACATGAAGGTCGAGGTCCGGGGCGCGCTCGGACCCGGCGTCACCGCCAAGGACATCACGCTCTCGATCATCGGCGCGACGGGCACCGCCGGGGGCACCGGCCACGTGATCGAATACTGCGGTGAGGCGATCCGCGCCCTTTCGATGGAAGGCCGGATGACGGTCTGCAACATGGCGATCGAAGGCGGCGCGCGCGCCGGGCTGATCGCTCCGGACGACACGACATTCGCCTACGTCAAGGGCCGCGCGCACGCGCCCAAGGCCGGGGCGTGGGAGATGGCGGAGAGCCACTGGCGCACGCTCTTCAGCGACGAGGGAGCCCAGTTCGACCGCGAGGTGACCCTCGACGCTGCCGACATCGCGCCGGTCGTCACCTGGGGAACCAGCCCGGAGGACGTGCTGCCGATCACCGGCGTCGTGCCCGATCCGGCCGACTTCAAGGGCGGCAAGGTCGACGCCGCCCGCCGAAGCCTCGACTACATGGGCCTGAAACCCGGCACGCGACTCAGCGACATCGAGATCGACACCGTGTTCATCGGCTCCTGCACCAACGGCCGCATCGAGGATCTGCGCGAGGTCGCCCGCGTGATGGAAGGCCACCGGGTCAAGGAGGGCCTGCGCGCGATGATCGTGCCGGGCTCCGGTCTCGTGCGGGCCCAGGCCGAGGAGGAAGGCATCGCCCAGAAGCTGATCGAGGCCGGCTTCGACTGGCGGATGGCCGGCTGCTCGATGTGCCTCGGCATGAACCCCGACCAGCTCAGCCCCGGCGAGCGCTGCGCCTCGACCTCGAACCGCAACTTCGAGGGCCGGCAGGGTCGCGGCGGCCGCACCCATCTGCTCTCGCCCGCGATGGCTGCGGCGGCGGCGATCACCGGACGGCTCACGGACGTGCGCGATCTGATGTAGGGCGTCCTCGGGCGCGCGTGGGTCGCGCCGTCCACGTGGAGACCGACGATGCAGGTACCGAAGAACGCGACCCTGCTCCGGATCTTTCTCGGCGAGGCCGATCGTGCCAACGGCCGGCCGCTCTACGAGGAGATCGTCGTCCGCGCCCGCGAGCAGCACCTCGCCGGGGCCACCGTTCTGCGCGGCCCGATCGGGTTCGGCCGGACCAGCCGACTGCACACCGCGAAGATCCTGCGGCTGTCGGACGACCTGCCGATCATCGTCGAGATCGTCGACTCCGAGGAAAAGATCCAGGCGTTTCTGCAGTGCCTCGAAGACTATCGCGCAAGTTGCCTCGTCACGCTCGAGAAGGTTCAGGTCGTCCGTTACGGCGAGGACGACTCGGGCCTCGCCTCCGACACCCCGTGATGGCCGGCGCATGATGGCTGCCGCCATCCTCGCGGTGCTCGCGGGGGGATTTCTCGGGGGCGTGGCGCGCTTCTGGCTGTCCGGCTTCGTCGGCATGCGGGTGGGCGAGCTGTTCCCCTGGGGCACGCTTTTCGTCAAC
Source organism: uncultured Alphaproteobacteria bacterium (assembly GCA_963773555.1). Lineage (GTDB taxonomy): Bacteria > Pseudomonadota > Alphaproteobacteria > Rhodobacterales > Rhodobacteraceae > Amaricoccus. The sequence continues at coordinate 56,732 of CAVZCB010000022.1, read as the reverse complement.
GTCACCGGCGCCGCCCTGATCGGTCTGCTTGCGGGGCTCGCGGCGCGCGGCGACGGTGTCCTCTCCGGTCCCCTCGCCCGCGACTTCCTGCTCACCGGGTTCTGCGGCGGCTACACCACCGTGTCGTCCTTCGCGCTGCAGACCGTCGCGCTCGGGCTCGACGGGGAGCGCCGCTCCGCGCTCTTCAACATCGTCGTTTCGACCGGTCTCAGCATGATCGCCGTCGCCGCTGGATACCTCGCGCCCTCGGCGCTCGCGCCGTGAACGGCCGGATCATGCTCGCGGTGGGCTGCGGCGCGGCGCTCGGCGCACTCCTGCGCTTCTTCGTCGGGCTCGCGGTCCTGGCGACCGGTTTCCCGGTGTTCTGGGCCACGGGGATCGTCAACGTGGTCGGGTCGCTCGTGATCGGCTTCGTGGCGACCATCTCCGGGCCCGACGGACGGTTGCTGGTCAGGCCCGCTGCACGTCAGTTCGTGATGAGCGGCTTCTGCGGCGGCCTCACCACCTTCTCGGCGATGAGCCTCGACGCCTTCATCCTGGTCGCGGCAGGCCGTCCCGGCGGCGCGGCGGCATACCTCGCCATCGTTGTGCTCGTTTCGGTCGCCGCGGCCTTCGCCGGCCAGACGATCGCCGAGCGGGTGAACCGGTAGCCGAAGGCTCGGGCGACCGGTATCCGGGCATCGACCGGGACCAGGGCGCAACGCCCTCGATGCGATCGGATTTCGAACCCGCGTGACTGGCTCAACACGCCGCACGACACAAGCCAGACGTTCCGCTCTTCCGCACCAACCGCACCGTCGGGGCGCAAAGGGCAGCGGCCGGACCGCGGGGTGGGCGCGAAAGCGGCCGCCCCGGGGGGGGCGGTTCGGCCGCTGCCCGGGCTGAAGCCCGGGCAAGACGGCTCGGCCGGCGCGCGCTGATCCATACTGTCGTGCAGTGTGCTGGCCTAGAATTAATGAACATTAACTCACATAAAATCAGACACATACCGGGAATTGCGCGCGTGTTACGATGATGTCACGCATCTGCCCGGGGCCGCGCGCCGGCGGCGAGCAGATCATCGACATCCGATCCGCTGGCCCCACCCGTCAGCGCACGGAAGTTGCCCCTTTCGACAATCTGCCTCACCGCCTCGATCACGCTCGCCTGCGCCAGCCGTGCGAGGCCGGAGCCCAGGCTGATCCGGGCGACCCCGGCCCGGGACAGGTCGACCCGGCTGGCGCCGAGAAGCGGGCCGGCCGCGAGCACGTTCACCGGCACCCGCACGGCGGCACACACCCGCGCCACCGCGTCGAGGTCAGGCAGCAGCGGCGCATAGACGCAGTCCGCGCCGGCCTCGGCGAACGCCTGCAACCGGGACATGGCCTCCTTGAGGTCGTAGGCGCCGGTCAGCATCCCGTCGGCGCGGGCGACGAGCACGAAGTCCCGCTTCAGCGCCCGGGCCGCGGAAACCGCCGCCCGGATCCGTTCGACCGCGACCGCCGGCCAGTAGGCGCCGCCGCCCGGCAGCTCGGTGTCCTCGATCGAGGCGCCGGCAAGGCCGACCTCGCCGGCCAGCCGGATGGTCTCGGCCACACCTTCGGGGCCATCGGCGTAGCCGTGCTCCAGATCGGCGCTGACCGGCAGCGGCGTCGCCGCGACCAGCCGTTCCGCATGGCCCAGCGCCTCATCGCGGCTGATCCAGGCGCCGTCCGGCCGCCCGAGGGTGAAGGCGAAACCGGCCGAGGTGGTGCCGATCGCCTGCGCGCCCAGCGCGGCCATCACCCGGGCGCTTCCGGCGTCCCAGGCGTTCATCAACACGAACGGCTCGCCCGGTCGGTGCAGGGCGCGAAAGCCGGCGGCGGGGTCATGTGCCATGCGGGATGTCCTCCTCCCCCGTCCAGAGAACCGCGCCGGCGGGCGGGATGCAAGCCTTCTCAGCCGGACGCCACGGTTCTCGCGGGCGCGCGCTCCGCCGCCGGATCGGACAGGCAGCCGAGCCCTGCGAGCGTGGCGCGGACGGCCTCATCGAGCGGTGTGTGCGGCTCCGGACCGATTGCCTCGACCAGTTTGCGATTGTCCATGTGAACCGGGCTCGTCCAGAGGTAGCGCATCTCGGCAAGCTCGCGGAACAGCGGCACCACCGGTTGCGCCAGCCGCACCAGCGGCCAGGGGAAGCGGCGCTGCGGCAGGTCCGGGTCGCCGAGCGCGTTGCGGATCGCCGCGGTCATCGCGGTGCCGTCGGGATCCCAGTGGCCGGCCATGTGATAGGCCGAGAACCCGTCCGGCCGACCGGCTTCCACCAGCCGCGCCATCGTCTCGGCGACGTCCGGAAGGTAGCCCCACTGATGCCCGACGCCCGGCGCGCCCGGTGCGGTGACCGCGCGCGGTCGGCGCCCCGGCCTGACGAGTTGGGAGAACCAGTTGTTGCCGGCCCGCGGCCCGAAGAAGTCGCCGGCCCGCACCACGATGGTCCCGACGCCGGTGTCGGCCGCGGCCTGCAGACGCCGCTCCAGCTCGACGCGGATCGCGCCCTTGCGGGTGAGCGGGTGCTGCGGCGCGTCCTCGGCCAGCAGCGGAAAGACGTCCGGGCCGTAGTTGTAGACGGAGCCCGGCAGGAGCACGGTGGCCCCGGAGGCCTTCGCCGCGGCGATCGTGCTGTCGACCATCGGCAGCACCAGCTTGCCCCAGTTGCGGTAGCCCGGCGGGTTCACCGCGTGGACGATCAGATCCGCGTCGACCGCGGCGGCGCGGACGTCGGAGGACGACATGGCGTCACCCGTCCGCCAGTCGAAGCGGGTGTCGGTTCCGGGATGGCGGCTGAAGGCCCGCACCCGCCAGCCTCGGGCGTGAAGCGTGCGGGCCACTTCGCCGCCGATGCCGCCGGTGGCGCCGAGCACGAGAGCTGTTTGGTTGGTCATCGGTATCTCCCAAATCCGAAAATCGTCATGGGGAAGATAGGCGGGCAGCCTGCTATGCGGAATTGCCGGAATCCGTGCGGTCGTTATAGAGAAATGTATGAACCCCGAGTCGAGCTGGGACCACTATCGCACGCTGCGTTCGGTGCTCGAGGAAGGCTCGCTCTCGGGCGCGGCCCGGGCCCTCGGCCTGACGCAGCCGACGGTGGCGCGCCATCTGGAGCTGCTGGAGGCGGCGCTGGGTCGGCGTCTCTTCGTGCGGAGCCAGCGCGGGCTGTCGCCGACCGAGGCGGCGGAGGCGATCCGGCCGCACGCGGAGGCGATGGCGGCGGCGGGCGCGGCGCTGCGGCGCGCCGCCTCCGCCGGCCGGGCGGAGGTCGCCGGGACCGTCCGGATCAGCGCGAGCGAGGTGGTGGCGATCGAGCGGCTGCCCCCGGTGCTGGCCGGGTTGCGGGCGGCGCACGCGGGGCTCGCGGTCGAACTCGTGGTGTCGAACGCGGTGGAGGATCTGCTTCGCCGCGACGCGGACATCGCGGTCAGGATGGTCGAACCGTCGCAGGGCGCCCTCGTGGCGCGGCACGTCGGCGTGGTCGAGCTCGGTCTCCACGCCACCGAGGAATACCTGTCCCGTCGAGGCGAGCCGGCGAAAGCTGGACGATCTCGCGAACCTCGACACCATCGGCTACGACCGGGGCACGCCTGCGGTGCGGGCGCTGCTGGCGAACCATCCCGACATGCTGCGGGGCGGCTACGCGCTCGCCACGGACAGCGACGTGGCGCAGCTGGCGGCGATCCGCGCGGGGCTGGGCATCGGCGTCTGTCAGGTGGGACTGGCCGGCAATGGCGGGCTGCGGCGGGTCCTGCCCGCGTTCGCACTGGAGCTGCCGGTCTGGGTGGTCATGCACGAGGATCTGCGCACGAGCCCGCGCTGCCGCGCGACGTTCGACGCGCTGGTGGCGGGGCTCGCCGCACAGCTCCGGTGACGTCGGTCGCTGCTAGTTGCGGCGGCTGTCCTTGGCGCGCTTGATCCGGCGCTGGGCGAGCTTGCGCCGGGGGGTGCCGGGGCCGGCGCGGCGGGGCGGCGTCGGCATCTTGCGGCCCTCGATCTCGAGCAGCTCGAACAGCAGGCCGCCGGTGATCGGCACCGCCTCGGCAAGGCGGACGGTGACGCGCTGGCCGAGGGCGATGACGCGGTGGCTGCGCTCGCCGGTCAGGGTCTGGGTGTCGGGGTCGTGCCGGAAGTACTCGTTGCCGAGGGCCGAGATCGGCACCAGGCCGTCGGCGCCGGTCTCGTCGAGCTTCACGAACAGCCCGAAGCGGGCGATGCCGGCGACGGTGCCCTCGAACTCGGCGCCGACGCGGTCGGCGAGATAGGCGGCGAGGTAGCGGTCGGTGGTGTCGCGCTCGGCCATCATCGAGCGGCGCTCGGTCATCGAGATGTGCTCGCCGGTGTCGGAGAGCTGTTCCTCCTCCGTGTTGGTCAGTCCGTCGTCCCCCCAGCGATGCGCGCGGATCAGCGCGCGGTGGACGACGAGATCGGCGTAGCGGCGGATCGGCGAGGTGAAGTGGCCGTAGGCACGCGAGGTTGAGGCCGAAGTGCCCGAAGTTCTCCGGCGCGTAGTAGGCCTGGGTCATCGCCCGCAGCACCGACATGTTGACCATCTCGGCGTGCTCGGTGCCGGCGACTCCGTCGAGCAGGCGGTTGAGATGTGCGGTCTTCAGCACCTGCCCCTTGGCAAGCGTCAGGCCGACGGATTCCACCACCTCGCGCAGCGCCTCGAGCTTTTCCGGGCTCGGCTCCTCGTGCACCCGGTAGAGCAGGCGCAGGCGCTTTTTCTCCAGGGCCTCGGCGGCGGCGACGTTGGCGAGGATCATGAAGTCCTCGATCAGGCGGTGGGCGTCGAGCCGTTCGCGGAAGGCGACGGACAGCACCTTGCCTTCGTCCGACAGCACGATCCGCCGTTCCGGCAGGTCGAGGTTCAGCGGCTGGCGCTGGTCCCGGGCACGGTGGGCGGCGCCCCATGCCGCCCAGAGCGGGCGGATGACGGTCTCGAGCAGCGGCTCGGTGTCCGCGTCGGGCGCGCCGTCGGCCGCGGCCTGCGCCTGGGCGTAGCTGAGGGTCGCCTGCGAGCGCATCAGCCCGCGGGTGAAGCGGTGGCTGCGCTTGTTGCCGTCGGCGTCGAGCACTATTCGCACCGCGAGGCAGGGCCGGTCGACGCCGTCGATCAGCGAGCAGAGATCGCCCGAGAGGCGGTCGGGGAGCATCGGCACGACGCGGTCGGGGAAGTAGGTGGAGTTGCCGCGGCGGCGGGCCTCGCGGTCGAGCGCGCTGTCGGGGCGGACGTAGGCGGCGACGTCGGCGATGGCGACCCAGACGACGTGGCCGCCGGGGTTGGCGGGGTCGTCGTCCGGCTCGGCGCAGACCGCGTCGTCGTGGTCGCGGGCATCCGATGGGTCGATGGTGACGAGGGGGAGGGCGCGCAGGTCCTCGCGCTTGCCGAGGGGCGTCGGGCGGGCGGCGTCGGCTTCCGCCAGCACGGCGTCGGGGAAGGCGTCGGGGATGCCGTGCTCGTGGATCGCGATCAGCGACACCGACTTCGGGGCGGAGGGGTCGCCGAGGCGCGCGACGACGCGGGCGCGGGGCAGGCCGTGGCCGCGGGCCGGACCGATCTGCTCGGCCTCGACCAGTTCGCCGTCGCGGGCGCCGGCGCGGTCGGAGGGCGCGACCATCCAGTCGCGGTCGGTGCGCTTGTCGATGGCGGCGATCCGGCCGCCGGACTCGGCGTCGTGATAGATGCCGATGACCCGCTTCGGCCCCATGCCGATGCGGCGGATCACCCGGGCGGCGAGGGGGGCGTCGGGACCCTCGAGCGCGGTCATCCGACCGAGCAGCCGGTCGCCGGCGCCGAGCGCGGGATCGTCGCGGCGGGCGAGGATCTGGATGCGCGGGGGCGTGCCGTCGCTTTCCCAGTCGGCGGGTTCGGCCCAGAGGTCGCCGTCGGCGTCGGGGCCGGTCACCCGGAGCACGAGGACCGGCGGCAGTTCGCCCTGCGGGCGGACCTGGCGGCGGCGCTTCTCGAGCTGGCCCTCGCGGGTCATGCGGGCGAGGAGCTGCTTGAGCTCGACCTTGGCCGCGCCCTTCAGGCCGAAGGCGCGGGCGATCTCGCGCTTGCCGGTCTGCGTCGGGTTGTCGCGCAGGAAGGCGAGGATGTCGTCGGGGGAGGGAAGCCGTGTCATGGCCGCCTGCTAGCACGGGGCGGGGACGGGCGGCACTGGGAAAATGCGGCCCATTCGTCGTCCGGCGTGTCGCGCGGGGGGTGCGAACGGGATATTCCGTCCGGACACCCGCCGTCTGCAAGGTCGGCCCGCGGGGCCGCGCCTGGCTGAATCGTGCCCGCGCCTTCCTGGACCGGTCGGGCCTGCGACACGGCTTCGCACCATCCGCGGCAAGCTCGTCGCAACCGCCCCGCAGGCCGGACGTTGCCCTCCTGTTGCGCCAGAAGAGGAACGGCCATTGAGCGAAGCGACCGGGAAGAGCGACCCGCGAGGCGGCGGAGAGGCGACCGTATACGCGGCGCTGGCCGCCAACTGCGGCATCGCCGTGACCAAGTTCATTGCCGCCGCGCTGTCGGGTTCATCGGCCATGCTGGCCGAAGGCATCCACTCGACCATCGACACCGCCAACGAAGGGTTCCTGCTGCTCGGCATGGCGCGGGCAGAAAAGCCGCCCGATGACGCGCATCCGTTCGGCTACGGCGTCGAGATGTATTTCTGGGCGTTCATCGTCGCCGTGATGATCTTCGCCCTGGGATCCGGCCTGTCGGTCTACGAAGGCGTCCGGGCGCTGCTGCACGGCGGGCACGAAGCCGAGGGCGTGCCCTGGATCCCGTTCGGCGTGCTGGCCATCTCGTTCTGCTTCGAGGGATACTCGCTGACGGTCGCGGCCCGCAGGTTCGGGGAGATCCGCAAGCGACGCGGCTACCTGCGCGATCTCCGGGACCTCAAGGACCCCTCCATCTTCGTGGTTCTCGCCGAGGACAGCGCCGCCTGCATCGGTCTGCTGATCGCGGCGGCCGGACTGACGGCGTCGTGGCTGACCGGCGATCCGGTCTGGGATGCGTCGGCCTCGATCGCGATCGGCGGCGTGCTCGGGCTGACGGCGCTGTTTCTGGCCATCGAGGTCAAGGGCCTCCTGATCGGCGAGGGCACCGATCCCGACATCATCGAGAGCGTCCGCGCGAGGCTCGAGGGCCTGCCTGAAATCAGCGCCATCAACGACATCCGCAGCCTGCACTTCGGGCCCCACGACGTGCTTCTCACCCTCAGCATCGACTTCGCCGACGATGTTCCGTCGCAGCGGATCGAGACGATCGTGACCAAGGCGGAACAGCGGATCCGGGAGCGGTTCCCGGTGGTGAAGCGGCTCTTCCTCGAGGTCCAGTCGCGAACCGGTCACGAGGCGATGGCAGCCCTGGGCGGGGAGAACACCTGACAGACCATGGCGGAACCCCGGCCGGACAGATCGGCTCTTTCCTTTCTGAGAGATTTCCCCTAAGCACCCGCCTCTCGGTCTTGCACCCTTGGAGGAAGGCCGGGCACTTGTAATCTTAGGAGAAGCCACATGGCAGAGACACCGGTTCTCGAAGCCGTGGCGCGCGGAGGGGTCGGCAAGGGGGCCGCCCGGCAAGCGCGTCGCGAGGGATTGGTTCCCGGCGTGATCTATGGCGGCGGCGACGCGCCGCAGCCGATCAACGTCAAGTTCAACACGCTCCTGAAGCAGCTGAAGGCCGGCCGCTTCCTGTCGACCATGATCAACGTCAAGGTCGACGGCAAGGACAACACCGTGATCTGCCGCGCCGTGCAGCGCGACGTGGTCAAGGATCTCCCGACCCACGTCGATTTCCTGCGCCTCAGCGACCGCTCCCGCATCGCGCTGTTCATCCCGGTCGAGTACATCAACCGCGAGATGTCTCCGGGCCTGAAGCGCGGCGGCGTGCTGACCGAGGTGCGCCCCGAGATCGAGCTGATGGTCACCGCCGGCGACATCCCCGAGAAGGTGACGATCGACCTCTCCGGCGCCGATATCAACGACACCATCCACATCTCGATGGTGACGCTGCCCGCCGGGGCCACGCCGACCATCACCGACCGCGACTTCGCGATCGCCAACATCCAGGCGCCGTCGGGCCTGCGCTCCGAGGAGAGCGAGACCTCCGAGGAGGCGGCCGAGGAAGCGGAGGACTGATCTCTCCGCCGGTTCCCCAATGTTAAAACGCGCCGCGACCATCGCGGCGCGTTTTTCGTTGCCATTCCCGCCGGCTCGGGTGTCACCTGAACACCGCCCGGAGAAGCCGCAGTTCAAGAGGGTCCGATGTCGCTGACGCTCTATTCCCACCCGTTCTCGTCCTACTGCCAGAAGGTCCTGACCGCGCTCTGGGAGAACGAGACCGCCTTCACCTACCGCCACCTCGAAGCGCCCGGCGCGGCGGAGGAACGCGCGGCGCTCTGGCCGCTCGGCCGCTTCCCGGTGCTGGTCGACGACGGCAGGACGGTGGCGGAATCGAGCATCATCATCGAGCATCTCGACCTCTTCCATCCGGGGCCCGTCCGCCTCTTGCCCGAGGAGCAGAAGGCGGCGCTTGAGGTCCGGTTCATGGACCGCTTCTTCGACAATCATGTCATGACCCCGATGCAGAAGCCGGTGGCCGTGGCGTTGAAGGGCGGCGACAAGGAGGAGGCCCTCGCCGAGGCGCGACAGGCGCTCGACACCGCCTACGCCTGGCTTGAACAGCGGCTTTCGCATCGCACCTGGGCCGCGGGCGACAGCTTCGGTATGGCCGATTGCGCCGCCGCGCCGTCGCTGTTCTACGCCGACTGGGTGCACCGGATCGGCCCGGCGTATCCACGACTGCGGGACTATCGGTCGCAACTGCTGGCGCGGCCGTCCTTCGCCCGCGCCGTCGACGAAGGCCGCCCGTATCGGCACTACTTCCCGCTCGGCGCTCCCGATCGCGACTGACGCCGGCAGGAATGCCGACGTCGACGAGACGGCCGGTGGCGAGACCCCGAGGGCAAAAGAGCCGGGTGCTTTGTATGTTGCCGAAAAGCCCGATATAGAGGCCCGCGATGACCCGGTGACGCGGCCCCACGGCGGGCCCGCTTGACAAGTGGACTGTATGCCATGAACGACCTGCCCGACGCTCCCCGCCAAGATGCCATCACGGCACTGACCGCCGCCGCGCGCGAGCGCATCCTGATCCTCGACGGGGCGATGGGCACCCAGATCCAGGGGCTCGGGCTCGGCGAGGACGACTTCACCGGGCACGGCGCCTGCGCGGTCCACGACCACCCGCAGCAGGGCAACAACGATCTCTTGATCCTGACCCAGCCGCAGGCGATCGAGGACATCCACTACCGCTACGCCATCGCCGGCGCCGACATCATCGAGACCAACACCTTCTCCTCGACCCGCATCGCCCAGGCCGACTACGGGATGCAGGACAAGGTCTACGACCTGAACCGCCAGGGCGCGCGGCTGGTCCGCAACGCCTGCCGCCGCGCCGAGGCCGAGGACGGCCGTCGCCGGTTCGTCGCCGGCGCGCTCGGGCCGACCAACCGCACCGCCTCGATCTCGCCCGACGTGAACGATCCGGGCTTCCGCGCGGTCAGCTTCGACGACCTGCGCGAGGCCTACGGCGAGCAGCTCCGCGGGCTGATCGACGGCGGCGCCGACCTGATCCTGATCGAGACGATCTTCGACACCCTGAACGCCAAGGCCGCGATCTTCGCCTGCGACGAGGTGTTCACCGAGAAGGGCGTGCGGCTGCCGATCATGATCTCCGGCACCATCACCGATCTGTCCGGCCGCACCCTGTCGGGCCAGACCCCGACCGCGTTCTGGCACTCGATCCGCCATGCGCGCCCCTTCACCGTCGGGCTCAACTGCGCGCTCGGCGCCGAGGCGATGCGCGCGCACCTCTCCGAGATCTCCGAGGCCGCCGACACCTTCGTCTGCGCCTACCCCAACGCCGGCCTGCCCAACGCCTTCGGCCAGTACGACGAGAGCCCGGAGTTCATGGCCGCCCAGATCGAGGACTTCGCCCGCGAGGGCCTCGTCAACGTCGTCGGCGGCTGCTGCGGCACCACGCCCGAGCACATCCGCGTCATCGCCGAGACCGTGGCGAAGTATCCGCCGCGCCAGGTGCCGACGATCGAGCCGCTGATGCGGCTGTCCGGGCTGGAGCCGTTCACGCTCACCGAGGAAATCCCGTTCGTGAACGTCGGCGAGCGCACCAACATCACCGGCTCGGCGCGCTTCCGCAAGCTGATCACCGCCGGTGACTATCCGGCGGCGCTCGCGGTCGCGCTCGATCAGGTCGAGAACGGCGCGCAGATCATCGACGTCAACATGGACGAGGGGCTGCTCGACTCGGTCAAGGCGATGACCACGTTCCTCAACCTCATCGCCGCCGAGCCTGACATCGCGCGGGTGCCGGTGATGATCGACTCATCGAAGTGGGAGGTGATCGAGGCCGGCCTGAAGTGCGTGCAGGGCAAGCCCATCGTCAACTCGATCTCGCTCAAGGAGGGCGAGGAGACGTTCCTCCGCCATGCCCGCCTCTGCCGCGCCTACGGCGCCGCCGTCGTGGTGATGGCGTTCGACGAGCAGGGCCAGGCCGACACCATGCAGCGGAAGGTTCAGATCTGCACCCGCGCCTACGATCTCCTTACCGGAGACGTGGGGTTCCCGCCTGAGGACATCGTCTTCGACCCCAACATCTTCGCCATCGCCACCGGCATCGACGAGCACAACAACTACGGCGTCGATTTCATCGAGGCGACGAAGACCATCATCGAGACCCTGCCGCACGTCCACATCTCGGGCGGCGTCTCCAACCTCTCGTTCTCGTTCCGCGGCAACGAGAAGGTCCGCGAGGCGATGCACGCGGTGTTCCTCTACCACGCCATCCAGGCCGGCATGGACATGGGGATCGTCAACGCCGGTCAGCTCGCGGTCTACGATTCGATCGAGCCGGAGCTGCGCGAGGCCTGCGAGGACGTGGTGCTGAACCGCCGCCCCGACGCCACCGAGCGGCTGCTCGATCTGGCCGAGCGCTTCAAGGGCGCCGGCGGCCGCGAGGCCCGCGAGCGCGATCTGGCCTGGCGCGAGTGGCCGGTCGAGAAGCGCATCGAGCACGCGCTGGTCAACGGCATCACCGAGTTCATCGACATCGACACCGAGGAGGCGCGCCAGTCGGCCGAACGGCCGCTGCACGTCATCGAAGGCCCGCTGATGGCCGGCATGAACGTGGTGGGCGACCTGTTCGGCTCAGGGCAAATGTTCCTGCCGCAGGTGGTGAAGTCGGCCCGGGTGATGAAGCAGGCTGTGGCGATCCTGCTCCCCTACATGGAGGCCGAAAAGGAAGCGAACGGCGGCGACGAGCGCCGGACCGCCGGCAAGATCCTGATGGCGACGGTCAAGGGCGACGTCCACGACATCGGCAAGAACATCGTCGGCGTCGTGCTCGCCTGCAACAACTACGAGATCATCGACCTCGGGGTGATGGTTCCCGCGACGAAGATCCTCGAGACCGCGAAGGCGGAAGGCGTCGACATCATCGGCCTCTCGGGCCTGATCACCCCATCGCTCGACGAGATGGCCCACGTCGCCGCCGAGATGGAGCGCGACGGCTTCGACATTCCGCTGCTGATCGGCGGCGCCACCACCAGCCGGGTCCACACCGCGGTCAAGATCGACCCCCGCTACGGGCGCGGCAACACCATCCACGTCAACGACGCGAGCCGCGCGGTCGGCGTGGTGGGGAACCTGCTGTCGGCGGGCGCCAAGGCGCCCTACGTCGCCGGCGTGCGCGACGAATACCGCAAGCTCGCCGAGGCCCACGAACGCGCCGAGGCCGACAAGCAGCGGCTGCCGCTGGCCGACGCGCGCGCCAACGGCCAGAAGATCGACTGGTCCGGCTACACGCCGCCGAAGCCGTCGTTTCTCGGCACCCGCACCTTCGAGACCTGGGATCTGGCCGATCTCGCCCGCTACATCGACTGGACCCCGTTCTTCCAGACCTGGGAGCTGAAGGGCCGCTACCCGAAGATCCTCGAGGACGAGACCCAGGGACCGGCCGCGCGCCCGCTGTTCGCCGACGCGCAGGCGATGCTGGCGCAGATCATCGAGGAGCGCTGGTTCGTTCCCCGCGGCGTCGTCGGCTTCTGGCCGGCCAACGCGGTCGGCGACGACATCCGGCTCTTCACCGACGACGCCCGCACGGCGGATCTCGCCACTCTCTTCACCCTGCGCCAGCAGCGCACCAAGCGGCTCGGACAGATGAACGTGGCGCTCTCGGACTTCATCGCGCCGCTCGAGACCGGCAAGCCCGACTACGTTGGCGGCTTCGTCGTCACCGCCGGCATCGAGGAGGTGGCGATCGCCGAGCGGTTCGAGCGCGCCAACGACGACTATTCGTCGATCCTCGTCAAGGCGCTCGCCGACCGGTTTGCCGAGGCGTTCGCCGAGCGGCTGCACCAGGAGGTCCGCCGCACGCTCTGGGGTTACGCCCCGGACGAGGCCTTCACCCCGGAGGAGCTCGTCTCCGAGCCCTACGCCGGCATCCGTCCCGCGCCGGGCTATCCGGCCCAGCCCGACCATACCGAGAAGGCGACGCTGTTCCGCCTGCTCGACGCGGAGGCCGCGACCGGCGTGTCGCTGACCGAGAGCTTCGCCATGTGGCCCGGCTCCTCGGTCTCGGGCCTCTACCTGTCGCATCCCGAAAGCTACTATTTCGGCGTCGCCCGGATCGAGCGCGACCAGGCCGAGGACTACGCCCGGCGCAAGGGCATGGAGATCGCCGAGGTCGAACGCTGGCTCTCGCCGGTGCTGAACTACATCCCGCCCGACCGGCTGGAGGCGGCGGAGTAGCGGTCCCGACTCCCCAAGCGCAACGCCCCGTTAACCGATCCGGCGGAAACCCGCTCCCGCCGGGCTGCACGTTAACGCCCTGAAAAGCCCGCGACGACCAGACTTCCGCGCATCCAATCGCCCGCCTCTTCGGGCACCGGAAGCCGGAGGGACGAGATGCGCCAGGCGCTTTTCCTGCTCGCTGCAGGGTTCGCGATGATCGCCGCTGGAGCGGCGGGGGCGCAGGACGCCGCCCTGCCGAAGCAGCTCTACCAGCCGATCTCGCTGGAGCGGCCGGACCAGACGCTGTTCAACCAGGCGGTGCTGATCTACTCCAACCAGGTGCGTCGCCAGCACGGGCGGGCTCCGTTGCACGCCGATCCGGCGCTGTCGCGGGCCGCCGCGGACCACGCGCGGAACATGGCGCGGCTCAGGACCCACAGTCACAATCTGCCGGTGCGCGGCCAGCGCGACCTGTCGCAGCGGATGCACCGCCAGTCGCTCGAGTTCCGCAAGGCCGCCGAGAACATCGCGATGGACAAGGTCTACCGGCTGCTCGGGCGTCCGATCTCCATGAGCTCGCGCGGGTGCAACTTCGTCTACGGCGACACGCGGGAGCCGGTGCCTGTCCACACCTACGCCAGCCTCGCGCGCGAGGTGGTGGCGCGCTGGCTCGCCTCGCCGAAGCACCGCGCCTCGCTGCTCAACGCCAACTATGAGCGGCTGGGGGCGGGCATCGGGGTGGATCCGCGCGGCCCGGCCTGCGGCGACTTCTATCTGGTTCAGGACTTCGCCGACTAGAGCAAGCAGAAGACCTGCTCTTCGCTTCAATGCCCCGGGCGGCGGCCGGAACCCAGGGGCCGCGGCGTCAGCCGCCAGCCACCTGGGTCGGCGCGCGATAGAAGATGTGGTGGCCGATGGCCGCGGTTCGGGAGAACCGGCGCGACCAGCTCGGTCGGATGGCGCTGGTATGGAAATACGTGGCGCCGCCGGTGACGCTTCGGGAGCGGCCGCCCAGCATCAGGCTCGCGAGCTTTTCGCTCCGCTCCCGCGGCAACGCGCTCTTCATCGCGTCGGACCGGCCGTCGCAGGCATAGGAGAACTGGCAGGAATGCCCGGACCCGGCGCCCTGCTTGGTCACCCCGCAGACGGTGTTGGGAAACCGCCGGTCGTCGACCCGGTTCAGCACCACCTCGGCAACGGCGATCTGCCCGGCGAGCGGCTCGCCGCGGGATTCGAAATAGATCGCCTGCGCGAGGCACTGCATCTGCGCGCCGCCATCTGCCGCGGGCAGCGAATCGAGCGTCCGCAGATCCAGCGCCTTGGGTTGCTTCGGCGTCTTCGTCGCGGCGGCGATCTCCGCGACGCTCCCTGGCTCGACCGAGCGGCTGGCGACGGTGATCTCCCCGTCCTCCCGCGCCAGCGGGCGCATCGCCTCGGTGAGTTCGGTAACCCGGTCGGAGGCGGCGTCGAGCGCCGCGCGTTCCTGACCGACGGCGCGGACCGCGGCCGAATCGCCGGGTCCGGCAAACGCCGGGTGGGCGAAACCAACCACGGCGAAAAGCGCAGATATCAGAGCCGCCGAGAAGGCCCGGCGGGGCATTTTCGAAGTCATCACGTGTCCATCGTTCAGGCCGTTCGACGGATCGCCCGGCGACATAGTTTGGTGTCAAACACCCTAGCTTCTGATTCGGGATGTGCCCGCTCAGGCCGGGGGAAAGTCCAGCCAATCCAATATCTAAGCGGATTCCTGCCAATCGCCATGCGAACATGCCGCGCGTCTTGACGTGAATGCGCCGCCGATTCAGACCTTTTTAAGGCTTTCGTGAACCGCCGCGCGAGCGCGTCCGGTCAGGCTCGCAAGACCGCCGAACGGGCTGGCGTCGCCCGGGGGCCGCGGGCCGAGCGCGTCCCGGCCGACCCTACCGAACGATTCGAGCAGGCTCGCGGCGACCCAGGCCTCGCCCTGCGCCCGGCGTCGTGCCGCGAGCTCGGCGGACGCCGGGACGGCGCGCGTCGATCAGCTCGACGGCCGCCGACAGGCCGTCGCCAGCGAGGGCGGACACCACCGCGACGGCCGGCGCCGCGGTCTCCGAGAGCGACAGCGCCCCCCTGGCGTCCGCCGCGGCGCGCCGGGCCGCGGCGCCGAGATCGCCCTTGGTGACCAGCACCACGTCGGGCACCTCCATGATGCCGGCCTTCATGTACTGCAGCGCGTCCCCCGATCCCGGCTGGATGCAGAACACCACCAGATCGGCCACATCGGCGATCTCGGCCTCGGATTGCCCGACGCCCACGGTCTCGACGATCACCCGGTCGAAGCAGGCGCGCATCAGCACCACCGCCGGAAAGGCGTACTCGGCGAGACCGCCGAGGCGTTGCCGCGCGGCCATCGAACGGACGAACACCCCGCCGTCCTCCGGGTCGCTGGCGATGCGGACCCGGTCGCCCGAGCAGCGCCCCCCCCGAGCGCCGCGACGACGGATCGACGGCGAGGACGGCGACGCTCTCGCCCCGCGCCCGGAACCGCGCCACCAGCGCGTTGGTCAACGTCGACTTGCCGACGCCGGGCGGACCGGTCAGCCCGATCGCGATCCCCCGCGGCGCCGCCCAGGCCGCCTCCAGCAGCGCCGAGCAGCTCCGGGTGGTCGGGCGTGCTCTCGAGCGCCGTCAGGCAGCGCGCCAGCGCGGCCTTGCCCCCGGCGGCGAGGGCGGCCAGATCGCCCGGCAGCGGCTTCACCGGCGCTCGGCCTCGCTCGACAGCAATGTCGCCTGTGCCGCCGCCAGCCGGGCGATCGGCACGCGGAACGGCGAGCAGGAGACATAGTCGAAGCCCGCCACCTTGCAGAACCGCACGGAGGACGGGATCGCCACCGTGCTCGCCGCAGAGGCCGAGGACGATGTCCGGGTTGCGCGCGCGGCCGCGCCTCGCGGCCATCAGCATCAGCTCCCCCACCCCCTCGAGGTCGAGCGAGTGGAACGGATCCTCCGGGAACACGCCGCGGTTGACGTAGTCGCGCATGAACCGCCCGGCGTCGTCGCGGCTGAGCCCGTAGGTCATCTGCGTCAGGTCGTTGGTGCCGAAGCTCAGAAACGCCGACGAGGCGGCCAGATCGCCGGCGCGCAGCGCCGCCCGCGGGGTCTCGACCATCACCCCGAGCCGGTAGGGCAGCGTCACCCCCTGCTCCCGCTGGACCGCCGCGGCGATCGCGTCGACCCGGGCCTTGACCAGCTCGACCTCGCGGAACGCCGACACCAGCGGGATCATCACCTCCGGCACCACCGGCGCCTCCGCCTCCCGGTTGACCGCGATCGCCGCCTCGAAGATCGCCCGCGCCTGCATGTCGTAGATCGCCGGCATCGTCACCCCGAGGCGCACGCCGCGCATCCCGAGCATCGGGTTGACCTCGGCCAGATCGCGCGCGCGCGCCGTCACCTGGCCGACCGGCAGCCCCATCGCCGCGGCCAGCGCGTGCAGACCCTCGGGCTCCTGCGGCAGGAACTCGTGCAGCGGCGGATCGAGCAGCCGGATGGTGACCGGCAGCCCGTGCATGATCTCGAACAGCTCGTGGAAATCGGCGCGCTGCATCGGCAGCAGGCGATCGAGCGCCGCCTGCCGGTCCGCGTCGGTGTCGGCGAGGATCATCTCGCGCATCACCGTCAGCCGTTCGGGATCGAAGAACATGTGCTCGGTGCGGCAGAGCCCCAGCCCGTCGGCGGCGAACTCGCGGGCCATCCGCGCCTCCGCCGGCGTGTCGGCGTTGGCGCGCACCCCGAGGTCGCGGGCGGCGTCGGCCCACTCGAGCAGTCGCGAGAACGCGCCGCCGAGCTCCGGCGCGATCATCGCCGGTGCGCCGGCCATCACCTCGCCGCGCGTGCCGTCGAGCGTCACCCGCGCGCCTTCCCCGAACACCCGCCCGTCCCGGCTCGTCAGCGTCCGCTCCACCGGATCGAGGCGCAGCTCGCCCGCGCCGACCACGCAGGGCAGCCCGATGCCGCGCGCGATCACCGCCGCGTGGCTGGTCATGCCGCCGCGGATGGTCAGGACGCCGCGGGCGGCATGCATGCCGCGGATGTCCTCGGGGCTGGTCTCGAGCCGCACCAGGATCGTCGCCTCGTCGCTCGCCGCAGCCGCCTGGGCGTCCTCGGCGGTGAAGACGATCCGGCCGGTGGCGGCCCCCGGGCTGGCAGCGAGGCCGGTGGCGAACACGTCGCGCTTCGCGGCCGGGTCGATCTGCGGATGCAGGTGCTCGATCAGGCCGCGCGGCTCGATCCGCAGCAGTGCCTCGGACCGCGTGATCACCCCGGCGTCGGCGAGATCGACGGCAATGCGGACCGCAGCGCGCGCCGACCGGCGCACCGGCACCGCGTCGAGTACGGCGACACCGGTCCCCTGAACCGCGAAATCCAGCAGGCACGCATCGCCCAGGCCCGCGGCGGCCTGCGTCGCGACGGCGTGGACCGCCTCGCGCGCCGGCGGATCGAGCGCCTCGATCCCGGCGGCGGCTTCGCCGGGGCGCGCGCGGAACGCCCCCGAAAGCTCCGGCGCGCCGGTGCGGCTGGAGACGAGCTGGACATGGCCGCTCGGCCCCGCCGCCATCCGCTGGACGACGAGGCCGAGGCCTGCAGTCTCCGGCGCGCCGCTCGCCTGCCGGAGAATGCGGGCCGAAGGCGCGTTCCAGGCGCGGGCGAGGGCGCGGGCCGCGGCGGCGATCTGGACCCCCGGATCCTGCGGCCACGGCTCGCCGGTCCCGGTCTCGAACAGCGCCAGCATCTCGGCGAGCCGCCGGCGCAGGCCCGCCGCGTCGGCCTCGGTTCGCGACAGCGCCTCGAAGTCCGCCGGATCGAGACCATGAACGGCGTGGGCGAAGGCCGGGATCGCCCGCATCTGCCGCTTCAGCGCCTCGGCCGCGCCAACCTCCGTCGTCAGCGCCGCGAGGCTGCGGTCGCAGGCCCCGACGTTGAGAAGCGCGCCGGGACCGCCCCAGCGCCGGTCCCCGGGACTGCAGCGCACCGCGAACAGATCGCCCGGGGCCAGCGCCAGCGGCAGATCGGGCAGATCGCCGCCCGCCGCAAGCGCCGCGACGCAGTCGAACGACAGCGCCACCCCGTCCGGCACCGGCAGCCCAAGCGCCTTCAGGCCCGCGAGATCGGCGGCGCGCCGGCCATACCTGTCGGCACGGACCGCGTCACCGGCATCGAGCGGGATGACGGCGTCGGACGGCTCGCGGAGGTGCTTCCCGGCTTTCATTGCAGTGCAGCATAGCGGAAGGACCGCCCGGCGGTAAACCGAAACGTCATCGTCCGGTCACACGACGGCCGGACCCGCCTGCCTCAGCCGCCCTCGACCGCCGAAAACACCGCCACCCGGTTCATCACCGCCCGGATCCGGTTGAGCAGGCACAGCCGGTTGCGCCGGACCGCCGCGCTGTCGGCGTTGACGGTGGTGGTGTCGAAGAACGCGTCGATCGGCGCGCGCAGCCGGGCGAGCGCGGTCATCGCCGCCGCGAAGTCCTCGGCGTCCAGCGCCGGGGCGATCGCGGCCTCGGCGTCGTCGAGCGCGGCGAACAGCGCCTTCTCCGCGTCGGTCTCGGCGAAGCGCAGGTCGGGGTCGAGCGAGTATTCGACGCCGTCCTTCTTCTCCTCCTGCGTCAGGATGTTGGCGGCGCGCTTGTAGCCGGTCAGCAGGTTGGCGCCGTCCTCGGTGGCGAGGAAGTCCTGCAGCGCCCGGACCCGGGCGACGAGCAGCACGAGGTCGTCCTGGCCGCCGAGCTGGAAGCAGGCGTCGATGACGTCGTGGCGGATGCCCTGGTCGCGGAGGTGGACCTTGAGGCGGTCGGCGAGGAAGGCGAGGAGATCTTCAGCGATCTTCGCAGCATTCGTCACTCAGCTGTCGCGCTGCCGAATGCCACCGGTGACGCCTACGACGCGACTCCGTTTCTCCAGCAAATCTCTGATCAGAGTGTAAGTCCGAAGCGATAGCCGTCTCGCCCAGCTCTGAGATTCCCGCAGCTCCGCCTCGAGTCGTTTCGATCTATGCGAACATGTCGACGATCTTGAAGCCGCGGCATCAGAGCAGTTAGAGAGTTTGACGCGCTTGGCAGCCTGTCCTGTGAGTAGGCGAATTACGCCGAGCGCGGCGCGGCGCAGCGCGAAGGGATCCTTGGAGCCGGTCGGCTTCTCGTCGATCGCCCAAAAGCCGGTCAGCAGTGTCGAGCTTGTCGGCCAGCGCCACTGCGACGGAGACGGGGGCGGTCGGCACGGCGTCGGAGGGGCCGAGGGGGGATAGTGCTCCTGCGGCAGCGGCGGCGACGGCGGGGTCCTCCCCTGCCCGCTCGGCGTAGTAGCGGCCCATCGTGCCCTGGAGTTCGGGGAACTCGTAGACCATCTGGCTGGCGAGGTCGGCCTTGGCGAGCTTCGCGGCGCGTTCGGCCTGATCGGGATCGGCGCCGACCGACGGGCGCGATCTCGCGGGCGAGGGCGGCGATGCGGGCGATGCGCTCGCCCTGGGTGCCGAGCCTGCTGTGAAACGTCACCGACTCCAGCTTCTTCGCCATCTCCTCCAGCGGCGTCCGCAGGTCGTTCTGCCAGAAGAACTCGGCGTCGGCGAGCCGCGCGGTCAGCACGCGGGCGTTGCCGGCGAGGATGGTGGCGCCGTCGTCGGCGGTGTCGCGGTTGGCGACGAGGATGTAGGCGGTGATGCGTCCCGTCGCCGGATCGCGCAGCGAGAAGAACTTCTGGTTCGCCCGCATCGTGGTCTGCAGCACCTCGGGCGGCAGGTCGAGGAAGCGCGGCTCGATCCGGCCCATCAGCGTCACCGGCCATTCGGTGAGGCCGGCGTTCTCCGCGAGAAGCCCGGGATCGTCCACCAGATCGAGGCCCGAGGCGAACGCGAGCTGGGCCGCGTCGTGGGCGATGGTCTCGGCCCGCGCGGCCGGATCGAGGATGACGTGGGCGCGCTGCAGCTTTCCGGCGTAGTCCTCGAACGAGGTCACCGCGAATTCGTCGGGCGCGTGGAAGCGGTGGCCGCGGGTGGTGTTGCCGGCCGTCAGCCCGTCGATGACCAGCGGCACGGTCTCGGGCCCGCTCTCGCGGGTCAGGATGCAGAGGATCGACTGCAGCGGCCGGACCCAGCGCAAGGCCCCGTCGCCCCAGCGCATCGACTTCGGCCAGGGGAACCCGCGCACCGTCGCCTCGACGGTCTCGGCGACGATCTCGGCGGCGGGGCGTCCCGGCTGCTCGATGACGGCGAAGAGCACGTCGCCCTTCTTGTCGGCCCGGGTCTCGAGCCGGTCGCGGGTCAGGCCCGGTGGACCGCAGGAACCCCTCGATCGCCTTGTCCGGCGCGTCGGCGCGCGGCCCCTTGCGCTCCTCCCGCAACGCGGGCGAGCGCTCGGCCAGGCCCTCGATGGCGAGCGTCAGGCGGCGCGGCGTGGCGAAGGCGGCGGCGTGGGCGTAGGTGAGGCCGCGCTCGACCAGCCCGTCGGTGACGAGCCGCTTCAGGTCCGCGCTCGCCTTCGGCTGCATGCGGGCGGGGATTTCCTCGGACAGGAGTTCGAGCAGTAGATCGGGCATCGGGTTCCGTGGGGTCTCGGGTCGGGGATGGTGCGGCCCCCTCATAGGCGGCGGTCGGGGCGGGGTCGAGGGGGCGTCCCGCCATGTCAGTCGAACGCGCCGTTGAGCTGGCGCCAGAGATAGCCGCGCCCGTCGGGATAGACCGCGATCATCGCGTCGAACCCCGGCGGCTGGTCGCGGCCGATGTCGTAGGCGGTTGCGGCACCCGAGGCCAGGGCGCCGGTCAGCGCGCCCGCATCGAAACAGCGGAACCAGAACGGGGCGTTGAGCGGGGTCGCATCCGGCGCCGGCGGAAGATCCGCGACGCTCGCCGGGTCGATCCGGAAGCAACCGCGCAGCTTCAGTGGCGAGGATCCGGCGTCGATCCCCTGGTAGTCGCTCACGTCCAGCCCCGCGAGCACCGGCGTCGCGGTCTCGCGATGGTAGTAGGCGAAGAACTGGGTCCAGACCAGCGCCCCGACGAAGACGATCAGGAACCCGAGAAACCCCAGCACCAGCGTCCGGCCCCGCATCGCCCGGCCCGGCTGCACGGTCATGGCACAGCCCCGATCGGCGCTTGGCCCCCGGACGACGGACGGGTAAGACCGGCGGAAACCGCAGGGAGCCGCCGCCGATGGACACCGATTTTCTCGCACGCGTGTTCGGCGCGATGTTCGCGATCATGAACCCGTTCGTCAGCCTGCCGATCTTCCTGTCGCTGACCGACGGCGACACCTCGGCCGACATGCGGCGCACGGCGCTGGCCGCGACCTTCTACAGCGCGGTGATGTGCGTGGTGGTGGCGGTGGGCGGGCAGGCGCTGCTGAAGTTGTTCGGCATCACCGTCAACGACTTCCGGGTGGCCGGCGGGCTGGTGCTGCTGCTGATCGGGCTCGGCATGCTCAACGGCCACGAGAACACCGCCCACCACGGGACCCCGGCCGAGAAGGCGCAACAGCCCGACGGCGACAACGTGGCGTTCTACCCGATGGCGTTCCCGATGATCGTCGGGCCGGGCACCATCACCACCCTGCTGATCTTCATCGGCGAGGCGAAGTCGCCCGAGCAGTACGCCTCGGTCGCGGTCGCGACGGCGGTGGTGCTGGCGGTGCTGGCGGTCGTGCTCTACTTCGCCGCCCAGATCGGCCATCTGCTCAGCCAGACGCTCCGGGTGATCATGACCCGGCTGATGGGCATGATCCTGGCGGCGATCGCGGCGGCGATGATCACCGACGGGCTGAAGGCGCTGCTGCCCGGGCTCGGGTGACCGAACGCTCACGCCTCCACCGCCTCGCCCGCCCTCACGAAAGCGTCGGCGCAGGCCCTGGCCAGCGCCCGCACCCGCCCGATGTAGGCCTGCCGCTCGGTGACCGAGATCACCCCGCGGGCGTCGAGCAGGTTGAAGAGGTGGCTAGCCTTGATGCACTGGTCGTAGGCCGGCAGCGCCATGACGATGCGCCGGCCGGTCTTCGGATCGATGTCGGGCTCCCCGAGGATGCGCGCGCATTCCGCCTCGGCGTCCTCGAAGTGGCGCAGCAGCATGTCGGTGTCGGCCACGTCGAAGTTCCAGCGGGCGTATTCCGCCTCGGCCTCGCGGAACACGTCGCCGTAGGTGAGCGGGATCGGCGCGTCCGGCGCGTTGAACGGCATCTCGTTGCCGTCGTCGTGCCCGAGCACGTACATCGCCAGCCGCTCCAGCCCGTAGGTGAGCTCGCCCGACACCGGCCGGCACTCGTGGCCGCCGACCTGCTGGAAATAGGTGAACTGGCTCACCTCCATCCCGTCGCACCACACCTCCCAGCCGAGCCCCCAGGCGCCGAGCGTCGGGCTCTCCCAGTCGTCCTCGACGAAGCGGATGTCGTGGAGGTCCATGTCGATGCCGATGGCGGCGAGCGAGCCGAGGTAGATGTCCTGGAAGTCGGCGGGCGAGGGTTTGATGATGACCTGGAACTGGTAGTAGTGCTGCCACCGGTTCGGGCTGTCGCCGTAGCGCCCGTCGGTCGGACGGCGCGACGGCTGGACGTAGGCCGCCGCCCACGGCTTCGGCCCCAGCGCCCGCAGCGTGGTCGCCGGGTGAAAGGTGCCCGCGCCCACCTCCATGTCGTAGGGCTGCAGGATGGCGCATCCCTGCGCGGCCCAGTAGGCCTGCAGGCGCAGGATGATCTCCTGGAAGCTTCGCGGGGCGGTCGGCATCGGCGGCATCCCGGGTGGGGTCGCGCGCTTGTAGAGACCGCCGCCGACGCGGTCAATCGAAGCCGGTCCGGGGACCAGGGCTATCGTATATATCGACCGCGGGGCGGAGCGTGCGCGGGTGACGCCGTCCCGCCCGGCGACCCGACGCCGGGCAGCGGCCGCCCGCCCCACCGGGCGCGGGCGTGCCGCTGCCCTCATCGCGGGCGCCAGCGGCCGGGCGGGCCAGCGACGTCCGGGGCGTGCAACCTTCCGCCACAGTGCTCTGTCAAATGCGATTCGCCTGGTCCGGGGGCGATCGCATCGGACCGACGACCGCACCGACGCTTCACCGACAGGGACGACCGCGCGGCCGCCTGTCAGAAGATCCTTCACCAGCCGCAGCGCGTCGTAGATCGCCGCATGGGTGTTCCGCGCGGCCACCGCGTCCCCGATGCGGAAGAGCTGGAACCCGCCCTCGGGATTGGCCGCGCTCGCCTGCGGCTGGCCCGCCAGCAGCGCATCCTGATCCACCGCCCCGAGGTTGCTCGAAAGCGGCCGGAGATCGAAGTACAGCTCGTCCAGCGGGATCGTGCCGTGGTTGACCACGATCTGGTCGAAGCTGCGCTCCAGCGCCAGCCCGTCGATGTAGTCGCTGCCGACCACCGCCGTCAGCCGGTTGCCGTCCCGCCGCACCGCCTTCAACCGATAGGTGACGGTGAACGTCACGTCCCGGCCCTGCATCGAGCGCATGTAGGGCACCAGGTTCATCGCCATCACGTCCGGCGCGAAACTGCGGTCGGGCGTCATCACCTCCACGTGCGCGCCGGTCGCGGCGATCGTCTCGGCGGCCTGCAGCGCCGGATGGTCGCCCGCGTCGTCGAAGACCAGCACCGACTGCCCCGGCTTCGCATCGCCCGAGATGATGTCCCAGGCCGAGATCACCAGATCATTGCCCGCCCCCAGCACCTCGGTATGCGGCAGCCCCCCCGTGGCGACGATCACCACGTCGGGCTCCAGCGCCGTCACGTCGGAGGCCTCCGCGAAGGTGTTGAACCGGAACTCCACGTCGCGCGCCGCGCACTGCGCCATGCGCCAGTCGATGATGCCGATCATCTCGCGCCGCCGCGGGTTCTGCGCGGTCAGCCGCACCTGCCCGCCCGGATCGGGCGCCGCCTCGAACACCGTCACCTTGTGCCCGCGCTCCGCCGCGACCCGCGCCGCCTCGAGGCCCGCAGGCCCGGCGCCCACCACCACCACGGTGCGCGCGCGCGCGGCCTTCGGCGATCTCGTGCGGCATGCTCAGCTCGCGCCCGGTGGCGGCGTTGTGGATGCAGAGCGCGTCGCCCCCCTGATAGATCCGGTCGAGGCAGTAGGTCGCCCCGACGCACGGCCGGATGTCGTCCTCGCGCCCCTCGACGATCTTCTGCACGATATGCGGGTCGGCCATGTGCGCCCGGGTCATGCCGACCATGTCGAGCTTGCCCGCCGCGATGGCGTGGCGCGCGGTGGCAACGTCGGGAATGCGCGCGGCATGGAACGTCGGCATGCCGGTGGCCTTGCGGACCTCGCCGGCGAAGTCGAGGTGCGGCGCGCTCTTCATTCCCTGGATCGGGATCACGTCGGTCAGCCCCGGATCGGTGTCGATGTGCCCCCGGATCACGTTGAGGAAGTCGACCTGGCCGCACGCCGCCAGCCGCTTCGAGATCTCGATCCCCTCCGCGACGCCGATGCCGCCCTCGACCGCCTCGTCGGCGGTGTAGCGCAGCCCGACGATGAACTCCGGGCCGACCCGCCGGCGCACCGCGTCGAGCACCTCGAAGGTGAAGCGCAACCGGTTGTCGAGCGACCCGCCGTAGGGCGCGTCCAGCGTGTTGGTCCGCTCCGACCAGAACTGGTCCATCAGGTGCCCGTAGGCCTGCAGCTCGATCCCGTCGAGTCCGGCTGCCTGCATCCGCTCCGCCGCGTCGGCGTAGTCGGTGATGATCCGCGCGATGTCCCAGTCCTCGAGCTTCTTCGGGAACGCCCGGTGCGCCGCCTCGCGCTCGTGGCTGGGCGAGACCGCCGGCAGCCAGTCGCCCTTGTTCCAGTGCGTGCGCCGCCCGAGATGGGTCAGCTGGATCATCACCGCACAACCGTGGGCATGGCAGGCGTCGGCCAGCTTCGCCATCCACGGCACCACCTCGTCCTTGTAGGCGAGGATGTTGTTGAACACCGGCGGCGAGTTGCGCGACACCGCCGCCGAGCCCGCCGTCATCGTCAGCGCCACGCCCGCCTTCGCCCGCACCTCATGGTAGACCCGGTAGCGGTCCTTCGGCATCCCGTCCTCGGGATATGCCGGCTCGTGGCTCGTGGTCATGATCCGGTTCTTCAGCGTCAGATGCTTGAGCGTGTAGGGCTGGAGCAGCGGATCCTTTGACATCGTTTCCCCCGTGACGAGACCGGCGCCTAACGATCTCGACACTGCTGTCGATTATATCGACACGAATGTCAAGAAATTTGCCATTGGCCGCGGCTTTCTGCTATTCAGCTGCGATGGACGATCAGACCGGACCTCCAACGAAAGGCAGGCGCGGGTCGGAAGACCTCTGGATCGACGCGGCCTACGCGCTGCTGATCGAATCCGGCGTCGAGTCGGTCAAGGTCATGACCGTGGCCAAGGCGCTCGGAACGTCGCGCACCAGCTTCTACTGGCATTTTCCCGATCGCGAGGCCCTGCTCGATGCGCTGGTCCGGCGCTGGCGCGAGAAGAACACCGCCAATCTCGTCGCCCGCACCGAGCTCTACGCCGCCTCGATCGTCGAGGCGGTCCTGAACCTCTTCGACTGCTGGATCGCGCCGGAGCTGTTCGACGCCCGGCTGGAGTTCGCCATCCGCAACTGGGCCCGGACCGCGCCTGCGCTGAAACCCGTCGTGGAGCGAACCGATTCGGACCGGATCGACGCGATCCGGGCGATGTTCGCGCGCCACGGATACGGACCGGACCAGGCCGACATCCGGGCGCGCACCATCTATCTCACCCAGGTCGGCTACATCTCGATGATGGCCGAGGAACCGCTGGATCTGCGTCTGGCGCGGATGCCGGCCTATGCGGAGGCCTTCACCGGACACACGCCGAGGCCGTCCGAAATCGACCGGTTCATGTCGCGGCACATCGGCCGCGGAGACGACCGGACAACCCGACGCGAGCCTCCGCCGGCACCGGCCGATACCTGACCGCTCCCCGAGGCGAGCTCGGCTTGACCGGCACCCGTCCGGCGGCCAACTCTCTCGGCGTGCAGAGACGATCGAAGAGGGCTTCCGCGCGGGCGGGTGGCACGCTAGACGACACACGTCAACTGCTCCGTTCTTCCCGCACCAAGAACGCCACCGTCGGGCGCGAAGGGCAGCGGCCAGACCGCGGGGCGGGCGCGAAAGCGGCCGCCCCGGGGGGGCGGTTCGGCCGCTGCCCGGGCTGAAGCCCGGGCGGAACGGCTCGGCCGGCGCGGCCTGATCCATACTGTCGTGTAGCGCGGGCGGGTGGAATTAATAATCATTAATTCGAGCATTATGAAGGACATGGCCAGAATTGCGCGCGCGCAACGCCGGCTTTTCGCGGTGCCTCCCGGATGGTCCAACGGATGTTGCTCGCCCCGCTCGCCGACCGCCATCTGCTGATCGACGCGCAGGTGCTCCCGCTACAGCGGCCGCTTCAGCCAGCGCGACAGCACGCCGACGATGCCCTCGCGGAACAACAGCACGCCGAGCACGAAGATCACCCCCTGGATCACCGTCACCCAGGCGCCGAACGTGGCGAGGTAGTTCTGCATCGTCACCACCACAGCCGCGCCCACCAGCGGGCCGAAGATCGTGCCCATGCCGCCGAGCAGCGTCATCAGCACCACCTCGCCCGACATCGACCAGTGCACGTCGGTCAGCGACGCCAGCTGGAACACCTGGCTCTTGGTCGCGCCGGCGAGCCCCGAGAACGTCGCCGACAGCGTGAACACCATCAGCTTGTAGCGGTTGACGTTGTAGCCGAGCGAGATCGCGCGCGGCTCGTTCTCGCGGATCGCCTTCAGCACCTGTCCGAACGGCGAATGCACGATCCGGTAGAGAGACAGGATCCCGCCGAAGGTCACCACCAGCACGAAGAAATAGAGCGAATCGTTGGCCCGTAGCGGGATCACCCCGAACAGATCGCCGCGCGGCACCGACTGGATGCCGTCCTCGCCGCCGGTGAACGGCGCCTGCAGCGCCACGAAATACACCATCTGCGCGAACGCGAGCGTCACCATCGCGAAGTAGATGCCCTGCCGGCGGATCGACAGCGCGCCGATGCCGAGCCCCAGCACCGCCGCGGCCAGGGTGCCGCTCAGGATCGCGAGCTCCGGCGTGAGGCCCCAGACCTTGGCGGCGTGGGCGGCGACATAGCTCGCGGTCCCGAAGAACGCCGCGTGCCCGAACGACAGCAGGCCGCCGAAGCCCAGCAGCAGGTTGAAGGCCGCCGCGAACAGCGCGAAGCACATCACCTTCATCGCGAACACCGGATAGACCAGGAACGGCAGCGCGACCAGCACCACGAGCAACCCCGCGAAGATCGCCTTGTGCAGGAGCGGCATCCCCGCCCGCCGCGCTTCCGGTGCAAGCTGGGGGTCGGCGGACACGGCCATCACGGCGCCCTCCCGAACAGGCCCTCGGGCCGGATCAGCAACACGATCGCCATGATCACGAAGATCACCACCGCCGAGCCTTCGGGGTAGAACACCCGCGTCAGCCCCTCGATGATCCCGAGCCCGTAGCCGGTGACGATCGCGCCCATGATCGAGCCCATCCCGCCGATCACCACCACCGCGAACACCACGATGATCAGGTCGGCGCCCATGTTGGGATTGACCGAATAGATCGGCGCGGCCAGCACGCCCGCGAACCCCGCCAGCGCCACCCCGAAGCCGTAGGTCAGCGTCACCATCCGCGGCACGTTGATCCCGAACGCGCCGACCAGCGTCGGGTTCTCGGTGGCCGCGCGCAACAGCGCCCCGAGCCTCGTCTTCTCGATCATGAACCAGGTGGAAAAGCACACCACCACCGAGGCCACCACCACCCAGCCCCGGTACGTCGGCAGGAACATGAACCCGAGGTTGTAGCCCCCCGAAAGCGAGCCGGGGATCTGGTACGGCAGCCCGGAGATGCCGTAGTAGTTGCGAAACAGCCCCTGGATGATCAGCGCCAGCCCGAAGGTCAGCAGCAGCCCGTAGAGATGATCGAGGTGGTAGAGCCGCGAGATCATCGTCCGCTCGAGGACCACGCCGGTCGCGCCCATGATCAGCGGCGCGAGGATCAGCGCCGGCCAGTAGCCGATACCGAGATAGTTGCAGCAGCATCCACGCCACGAAGGCCCCCATCATGTACTGCGCCCCGTGGGCGAAGTTGATGATGTTGAGCAGGCCGAAGATCACCGCCAGCCCCAGCGACAGGACCGCATAGAACGACCCGTTGATCAGCCCGAGCAGAAGCTGACCCATCAGCACCTGCGGCGGCACTCCCAGAAGCTCGAACATGCCCCGCTCCCGTTTGCTCGCGAAGGGCCGCCGCGCCCGCACGGGGACGCGGCGGCAGGGTTTCAGCCTACTTCTTGGTGAAGTCGCATTCGTCCAGCATCGGCAGGAACGCGTCGTCGCCGCTGATCGTGGCCTTGAGGTTGTAGAGATCCCACTCCCCGGTCGATTCGTCCGGCGTCTTGACCTCGTAGAGATACATGTCGTGGATCGCCCGCCCGTCGCCGCGGATCGTGACCTTCCCGAACAGCGGATCGTCGATCGCCGTCTCCTTCATCTTGGCGATCACCGCGTCGGTGTCGGTGCTGCCCACCGCCTCGACCGCGCGCAGGTAGGCCATGGTGCCGGAATAGACCCCGGCCTGGACCATCGTCGGCTTGCTGCCGTGCTCCTTCTCGAACCGCGCCGACCACTCCCGCGTCGCGTCGTTCTGGTCCCAGTAGAACGCCTCGGTCAGCGACAGCCCCTGGGCCGTCTGCGGCCCGAGCGCATGCACGTCGGTCACGAACATCAGCAGCGCCGCGAGCTTCTGCCCCGCTTGCGTCACGCCGAACTCCGACGCCTGCTTGATCGCGTTCACCGTGTCGCCGCCGGCGTTGGCGAGCCCGATCACGTCGGCGCCGCTGCCCTGGGCCTGCAGCAGGAACGACGAGAAGTCGGTGGCCGGGAACGGCACGTTGACACTGCCCACGACCTCGCCGCCGTTGGCCTCCACCACCTTGCTCGTCTGCTCCTCCAGCGAATGGCCGAAGGCGTAGTCCGCGGTCAGGAAGAACCACTTCTTGCCGCCGGCCTCGGTCATCGCCTTGCCGGTGCCGTTGGCGAGCGCGGCGGTGTCATAGGTCCAGTGGATCGTCGTCGGCTTGCATTGCGCGCCGGTCAGGTCGGTCGAGCCGGCCCCGGAGTTGATGAAGACCTTGTTGTCCTGGGCCGAGATGTCGGCCACCGCCAGCGCCACCGACGAGGTCGGCACGTCGAGGATCGCGTCCACCCCCTCCTCGTCGTACCACTTCCGGGCGATGCTCGAGCCGATGTCGGGCTTGTTCTGGTGGTCCGCCGAGACCACCTCCACCTTGATGTTCTTGTCCTCGGCGCCGAAGTCCGCCACCGCCATGCGCGCCGCGACCACCGAGCCTTCGCCCGACAGATCGGCATAGACACCCGAGCGATCGTTCAGCACCCCGAGCTTCACGTTGATATCCTGCGCCATCGCCGGAATCCCCGCCAGTAGCGCCATCGCCGTCATGCCGACGACTGGTTTCCTGATCATATCCATCCTCCTCGTTGTGGCGCGAACGCGCCCTTCTGGTTTCAGACGCCCAGATGGGCGTGCAGCCGGTCCATGTTCGCCTCGAGATCGCCGCTGCGGATCATGTCGATCACCCGGCCCTGCTCGACGACGAAATGCCGTCGGCGATCGACGCGGCAAACCGCAGGTTCTGTTCCACCAGCACGATGGTGAAGCCCTCCCCCTTCAGCGCCTCGATGGTGCGGCCGATTTGCTGGACGATCACCGGCGCCAGCCCTTCCGTCGGCTCGTCGAGCAGCAGCAGCCGCGCGCCGGTGCGCAGGATCCGCGCGATCGCCAGCATCTGCTGCTCGCCGCCCGACAGCTTGGTGCCCTGGCTGCGCCGCCGCTCCTCAAGGTTGGGGAACAGGCCATGGATCCGCTCGATGCTCAGACCCGCCCTCGCCGATGCGCGGCGGCAGCATCAGGTTCTCCTCGACGTTCAGCGACGAGAAGATCCCCCGCTCCTCCGGACAGAGCGCGATGCCCAGCCGCGCGATGTGGCGCGGCTGCATGTCGATAGTCTCGGTCCCGGCGAATTTCACCGACCCCTTGCGCTTGGCGAGGATCCCCATGATCGCCAGCAGCGTCGATGTCTTGCCCGCGCCGTTGCGCCCGAGCAAGGTCACCACCTCGCCCTCGTTCACGTCGAAATCGATGCCGTGCAGCACATGGCTCTCGCCGTACCAGCCCTCGAGGCCGGCGACGCTCAGCAATGCCCCGCCGGATCCATTCGCCGGAGTTTCGGTCCGCTCAGGCATCCGCCGCCCCGATGTAGGCCTCGATCACCGCGGGGCTCGCCGAGACCTCCGCGTAGGTGCCCTCGGCCAGGATCTCGCCACGCGCCAGCACCGTGATCCGGTCCGAAAGGTCCGCCACCACCGACAGGTTGTGCTCCACCATCAGGATCGTGCGGTTCTGCGATATGCGCCGGATCAGCGCCGAAATCCGCTCCACGTCCGCCTGCGCCATGCCCGCCATCGGCTCGTCGAGCAGCAGCATGTCCGGCTCCAGCGCCAGCGTCGTCGCGATCTCCAGCGCCCGCTTGCGCCCGTAGGGCAACTCCGCCGCGCGGGCATGGGCGAACTCCGCCAGCCCGACCTCCTCGAGATAGCCCGTCGCGGTGGCGTCGAACCGCGACAGCATCTTCTCCGACCGCCAGAAATCGAAGCTTTCGCCCCGCTTGCGCTGGACCGCGATCCGCACGTTCTCGAGCACGCTCAGGTCGGGAAACACCGCCGAAATCTGGAACGACCGGACCAGTCCCAGCCGGGCGATGCCCGCCGGCGACATCGCGGTGATGTCGCGGTCCCGATAGGTGATCCGCCCGGCCGTCGGCTGCAGAAACTTGGTCAACAGATTGAAGCACGTCGTCTTGCCCGCACCGTTGGGTCCGATCAGCGCGTGAATCGTGCCGTCCTCGACCTCCAGATCGACATTGTTGACCGCGACAAATCCCTTGAATTCCTTCGTCAGTCCCTCGGCTTTCAAGGCGATACCCATGCTTGGGACCTTCGTTACTCGCAAATTGCATCAAGCTGAAATGAGCCGCGCGGGCGTCTGTTTCGCATCCCGAATTCTCTTTGTTGATAGGACGTTAGACGCGGCCCTCCGCGCTGTCAACGACACCGGCGCCGGAACTCCGCAACCCCGCCCGCAACCCGCCTTCGAACCGAGTTGATGCGCGCCACCGAAGGTCCAATCCCCAGGGCGCACCTCCCACTGCGCCGGTGCGGCCCCGGGGGCCGCTTGTCAGGGACGGGCGGAGCGGCTAACGCTCGGGAAGAACGAGAGGAGAAGGCATGCCGGGTCCGCGCGTCGCGCTGTTCGTCACCTGTCTGGTCGACCTGTTCCGTCCTTCGGTCGGATTCGCGACCGTCAAGCTGCTGCGCGACGCCGGCTGCGAGGTCGAGGTGCCGGAGGCGCAGACCTGTTGCGGCCAGCCGGCATGGAATTCCGGCGACAGGGAGACCGCGAAGGCGATCGCGCGGCAGGTGATCGCCGCGTTCGAGGGCTACGACTACGTGGTGGCGCCGTCGGGGTCGTGCGGGGCGACGATCGCCAGGGACTATCCGCAGATGCTGGCCGACGATCCGGCCTGGGCCGAACGGGCGCGGGCGCTGGCGGGGCGGACGTTCGAGATCACCAGCTTCCTCGTCGACGTGCTCGGGGTGGAGCGCGTGGCGCAGGCGGTGCCGGAGGTGGTCACCTATCACGACAGCTGCTCGAGCCTGCGCGGCCTCGGGGTCGAGGCCCAGCCGCGCAAGCTGCTCGCGCAGCATCGACGGGCTGGAGTTGCGCGAGTTGCCGGAGCGCGAGGTCTGCTGCGGCTTCGGCGGCACGTTCTGCGTGAAGTATCCGGAGATCTCCAACGTGATGGCCGGCGACAAGACCCGCAACATCGAGGCGACCGGCGCGGGCACGGTGCTGGCCGGCGATCTGGGGTGCCTGTTGAACATCGCCGGCAAGGCGCGGCGCGAGGGGCGCGGGTTCAGGGCGCGGCATGTGGTCGAGGTGCTGGCCGGCGATCTCGATGGCCCCGCGATCGGAGAGGCGGAATGAGCCTGCACGAGCCGACGACACCGGCGTTCAACGCCAACGCCCATGCGGCGCTGGCCGACCAGAACCTGCAGTCGGCGCTGCGGGGCAGTCGCGGCAACTTCGTGCTCAAGCGCAACAAGGCGCGGGCGGCGCTGCCCGAGTTCGACGCGCTGCGCGACCGGGCGCGGGATCTGAAGGACCATGCGCTCGACAACCTCGATCTCTACCTGGAGGCCTACGAGGCGCGGGTGACCGAGAGCGGCGGCGTGGTGCACTGGGCCGAGACCGCCGAGGACGCGCGGACCATCGTGCTCGACATCTGCCGCAAGGCCGGCGCGAAGACGGTCAACAAGGGCAAGACGATGATCTCCGAGGAGTGCGGGATCAACGATCATCTGGAGGCGAACGGGATCAAGCCGGTCGAGACCGATCTCGGCGAATACATCATCCAGCTGCGCGGCGAGGTTCCGAGCCACATCATCGCGCCGGCGATCCACGTGACGGTGCCGGAGGTCGAGACGGCGTTTCGCAAGGCGCACACCCATCTGGCCCCGGACCGCAGCCTGACCGAATACGCCGACCTTCTGGGCGAGGCGCGGGGGATCCTGCGGGAGAAGTACTTCGAGGCGGACGTCGGGATCACCGGCGCCAACATGCTGATCGCGGAGACCGGGCACTCGGTGATCGTGACGAACGAGGGCAACGGCGATCTCAGCCAGTCGCTGCCCAGGGTGCACATCGTGATGGCGTCGCTCGAGAAGATTGTCCCGACCCTCGACGATGCGAGCACGCTTCTGCGGTTGCTGGCGCGCTCGGCGACCGGGCAGGAGATGAGCGTCTACACCACCTTCTCCAAGGGACCGCGGCGGGCGGAGGATCCGGACGGGCCGGAGGAGTACCACGTGGTGCATGCTCGACAACGGGCGGTCGAACATGGTCGGCAGCGAGTTCCAGGACATGCTGCGCTGCATCCGCTGCGGCGCGTGCATGAACCACTGTCCGGTCTATCAGGCGGTGGGCGGGCACGCCTACGGCTGGGTCTATCCGGGGCCGATGGGGGCGGTGCTCACGCCGGCGCTGATCGGGATCGAGAAGGGCGGGCAGCTGCCCAACGCCTCGAGCTTCTGCGGGCGCTGCGAGGAGGTCTGCCCGGTGCGGATCCCGCTGCCCAAGCTGATGCGGCACTGGCGCGAGCGGGAGTTCGAGAAGCGCCTGACCCCGGGGACGATGCGCACCGGGCTGGGGCTCTGGGCGTGGTTCGCGGCGCGGCCGGGTCTCTACCGCGCAGCGACGCGGGCCGGGATCGGCGTATTGCGAGCGATGGGCGGCCGGCGCGGAAGCCTGCGATCGCTGCCGTTCGCGGGCGGCTGGACCGGCGAGCGCGACATGCCGGTGCCGCAGGGCGGCACGTTCATGGCGCAGTGGAAGGCGGGCAGGCGGTGAGCGCGCGCGAGCGCATTCTCGGGCGGGTCCGCGCGGCCACCGGCGACGAGGGGCGGCGGGCCGAGGTGGACGCGCGGCTGGGCGAGCACCCGGCAGGCCCGGTGCCGCAGCAGGCGATGAGCCAGGGCGCGGGACGGCTGACGCAGTTCATGACCAAGCTCGAGGCGGCGGCGGCGACGGTGAGCCGGGTGTCGGCGATCGCCGAGCTGCCGAAGGCGCTGGCGCACGAGCTCAGGAACCGCAACCTGCCGGCGGTGGTGCGGCACGGCGCCGAGCCGATGTTCCGGGGGCTCGACTGGGGCGCGATCGAGGCGAGCGAAGGGGTCGGGCGGCTCGAGGAGCCGGTCACCCTCAGCCGGGCGGATTTCGGGATCGCGGAAACCGGCACCCTGGCGCTCGGATCGGGGCCGGACAATCCGGTGACGCTGACCTTTCTCGGGGAGACGCATTTCGTGGTCCTGCGCGAGGCCGACCTCTGCGGCGGCTTCGAGGATTTCTGGGCCGCCTGGCGGGAACGCGGCCGCGACCCGCGCACGATCAACCTCGTCACCGGGCCGTCGCGCTCGGCCGACATCGGCCAGGTGCTGCAGCTCGGGGCGCACGGGCCGGTGGCGCTGCACGTCTTCGTGGTGGGTTGAAGGACCGGGCGGGCGCGGTTCGGCCCGCCGTCCGTTTCAACCGTCGCGGTCAGGCGCGTCGAAAGCGAGCTTCCCGTGCGATCCGCGTCACCGCCTGCAGGCCGGACGACACCGTGCGCAGCCCGCGCTTCGCCGAGAGTATGCGGTGCACGGGGAGAATGCGGTTCAGCCGGTTCAGGTCGATCTCGGCATCGAGGCCGCGCCGCAGCAGACGCATCATCATCCTGTCGCGCCGCGCGCCGTCGATCGCGCAAATCTGTTCAATCTCGTGCAGGTTGGCGATCGCTTCGGGCAATGGACCCTCGATCGTGTCGTAGTCGATGCCGGGGAACTCGATCCCCCGCGTCTCGCGCAGCCAGTGCAAATCCCCGGAGGCGCGGGTGACGGCGTCCGCGACTTCCGGTTTCAGGCGCGGTTTCGAGGCTCCGCCGACGAGGGGCTCGTAGTCGCGCATCACGTTCAGAAGCCGCTGATGCGCGCGGATCGGGTGATGGTCCCGGCCGGCGCAGTTCTCCCGTCGCGCGGCCACCGAGATCGACATCGCCTCGGCGGAAAGCGTCTCGTTGAACCGCTGGCCCGGTATCCACGCTCGCCGGGAGGGCGGCGCCGACGATCTTGCGGGTGAAATCCGTCACCACGTCCCCGTCGAGCAATTGCGCCGGATCGAAGGCGCGGAGGATCATCCGCTGCCCGAATGCCTCTTCCACCAGGTCCACGGCGGCGCGGATCTCCAGGGGCCGGGGCGGATCGACCCGGCCGCTGACCTTGGCGTTCTGCTGGACATAAGAAAGGTAGTAGGGTGCCGGCGCGCGGACGTAGGCGCAGGGCGTGATCGTGGCGCCGACTTCGTCGAGAAACGTCCGGAATCGCCGAAACCCGTCGAGGGACGGATCGCGCAGGAACAGCTCGCTGCTCAGGACCACCTTCTCCGGCTTCGTCCGACCGATGTCCCGCTTGACCGCATTCCAGGCGCGGCGGGCCCGATCCACCATTCTGGCGGGCTCGAAACGCATCTCCCGCATGACCCGCTCGGACATCGACGTGTGAAACAGCGGAAGGAGCGCGTGGTGGCCTGCGTGACGGTCCCGGGTCGCGGCGATCTTGGGGTAGAGGACGCCTCGCTCGAGGAACGCGGCCTGATGTCTGAAATAGAGTTCCTGGATCGATGTCGTGCCGGTCTTGAAGGTCCCGAAATGAACGATCAGTTGCATTCGGCGCTTCCTTCTCCGAACCATGTTGACACCCACGATGGGACGTATCCTTCGATTGTCTAGCAGCCGGAGAACGCTCGGTTAGCGATAGGCGAAGATTTGCCGGAGCGGGGGAGGTGGCGTCCGGCCGGGAAGCCCGATATGCATGCGTGGGTCTGGGAGGATCTTGAGTGCGGCAACTCGTTCTGGGACTGGGATTCAGCACGCTGCTCGCCGGTTGCGCGGTGTCACCGGACCCCGACAGCCTCAGCTTCGATCCGTTCGAGCCGTCGAACCGGCCGACGCACGAGGAGATCAACGTGCCGGTGGACGGGGCGGTCTACGGGCCGGTCGCGCGAGGCTACGGGCGCGTGGTGCCGCAGCCGGTGCGCAAGACAGTCACCAACGTCCGCGACAACTGGCGGTTGCCGGCGCAGGTGATCCAGTACGGGCTGCAGGGGCGGGGCGTCGACGCGGCGGCGTCGACGACGCGGTTCCTGGTGAACACGCTGCTCGGGCTCGGCGGGCTGGTCGACATGGCGACGGACATGGGCCTTCCCTACGACGAGACCAACTTCGACGAGACCTTCTATCGCTGGGGCATTCCCGAGGGCGGCTATCTGGAGCTGCCGCTGATCGGGCCGGGAACGCAGCGCGACTGGACGGGGTACGTGCTCGATCAGGCGCTCGATCCGACCTGGTATGTGCTGCCGGTGGCGGCCACCAACGCGCTGCTGGTGCTCGGCGGACTGGATCTGGTGAACGAGCGCTACGAACTCAACACGGTGATGCAGTCGCTGATGCACGAATCCGCCGACAGCTACGAAGCGCTGAGGCTGAGCTACATACAGAACATGCGGGCCCGGCTGAACGAGGGCCAAGGTACGGACCAGTTGGAGGATATCTATGCGGATTACTGAGTTTCCCGCAGGACTGACCCGGCGCGCGGTGGTGCTGGGCCTCTTGGCCACCGGCGCCGTGCTGGCGCTGGGCGCACCGGTGCGGGCCGCGGCCACCGAACGGGCCGAGGCGCTGGTGACGACGCTGGCGCAGGAGCTGACGCAGCTGGTGAACTCCGGCCGCGGCGAGAGCCAGATGTATGCGGGCTTCGAGAACATCCTGGCGCGCTACGCCGACATGCCGGCGATTGCCGCCAGCGTGCTCGGGCCGCCGTGGCGCGGGGCGAGCGCCAGCCAGCGCACGGCGTTCGTCGCCGCGTTCCAGCACTACCTGTCGCGCAAGTACGGCAAGCAGTTCAATGCCTACCGCGACGCACGGATCAACGTGACCGGATCGCGCGACGGTGGGCGCGCCGGGGTGCTGGTCAACACCCAGGTGCTGCGGCCGGGGCAGGAGACGATCGGCGTCGACTGGCAGGTCAGCGAGCGCAGCGGATCGGCGCGGGTGGTGAACCTCGTCATCGAGGGCGTCTCGATGCTGGCCAACGAGCGGGCCGAGGTCGGGGCGATGCTCGACGCGCAGGGGGGCAGCATCGACAAGCTGACCGCCAAGCTGCGCTCGATGTGAGCCGTCGGCTCAGGCCCGGGGCCTGAGCACGCTGTCGGCGGGAAGGAACACCGTCAGCAGGCCGAGCAGCGGCAGGAACGAGCAGACGTGGTAGACGAAGACGATGCCCTTGGCGTCGGCGAGCACGCCGAGGGCGGCGGCGCCGATGCCGGCCATGCCGAAGGCGAAGCCGAAGAACAGCCCGGAGATCGCGCCGACGTGGCCCGGCACCAGTTGTTGCGCGTAGACGAGGATCGCCGAGAACGCCGACGAGATCACCAGGCCGATGATCACCGACAGCACCGCGGTCCAGAACAGGCTGGCGTAGGGCAGCGCCAGCGTGAACGGCAGCACGCCGAGGATCGAGACCCAGATCACCGCCTTGCGCCCGACCCGGTCGCCGATCGGACCGCCGGCGAGCGTCCCGGCCGCGACGGCGGCGAGGAAGACGAACAGCAGCAGCTGCGAATCGCGCACGCTGACGCCGAACCTGCTCGATCAGGAAGAAGGTGTAGTAGCTCGTCAGGCTCGCGAGGTAGATGTACTTCGAGAACACCAGCATCGCGAGGACGGCGATCACCGCGACCACCCGGCGCGGCGGAAGGCTGGAGACGGGCGGGGCGGTCTTCGCCGCGCGGGCGCGGCTGAGGTGCTGGGCGCGGGCCCAGCTGCCGACGTTCCAGAGCACGATCATGCCGAGAAGCGCCAGGACCGAGAACCAGGCGATCGACGGCTGGCCGAACGGCAGAACCACGAAGGCCGCGAGCAGCGGGCCGATCGCGGTGCCGGTGTTGCCGCCGACCTGGAACACCGACTGGGCGAGGCCGTAGCGGCCGCCCGAGGCGGCGCGGGCGATGCGCGACGAGTCCGGGTGGAAGATCGACGAGCCGAGGCCGATGCACATCGCCGCCACCAGCAGCACCCAGTAGTGGTGGGCGAAGGCCAGGGTGAGGAGGCCGATCAGGCTCGCGCCCATGCCGGCGGTGGAGATGCGGAACATCGGCCGTCGGTCGGTGTAGAGCCCGACGGCGGGTTGCAGCAGCGAGGCGGTGGCCTGGAAGCAGAAGTGCAGCACGCCGATCTGGGTGAAGGTCAGCGCGTAGTTCTGCTGCAGCAACGGATAGATCGCCGGCAGCAGCGACTGGATGGTGTCGTTGAGCAGGTGGCAGAGACTGAGGGCGGCGAGGATCGCGAAAGCCGTGCGGGTCTCGACCGAGCGGGCCGGGTTCGACGTTGTCGTTGCCATGTGAGCCACCAGGAGACGTTGCCATCGGCTGTCGCACGTGCGAGGGGCGGCTGCAAGCGCCGGGGGACGCCGCCGGCACCCCCCCGCTCCCATCCGCACGCAAGGAAGCCCCGCAGATGCTCGTCCAGATTCAATGCAGCCTCGACTACACCGTCGAAGGCGACTGCCCCGTGCTCATGCAGATCGAGGCGGCCGACCTGCCCGACCAGCGCGTCGTTCGCCGCGACCTCGACATCACCGACGCCCGCGACTTCGTCCGGGTGCCCGCCGACGAGGGGATCGGCGAGCGCAGCCTGTTCCGCGTCCGCGATCGCCTGCTCTGCCGCTATGCGGCAGAGGTGGAGATCGACCGCACGCTGTCCGACATCCGCGGTCTCGCCCAGGTGCCGCTGCCGGCGCTGCCCGGCGAGGCGGTGAAGTTCCTGATGCCGTCGCGCTACTGCCAGTCCGACGTGTTCGGCCCGTTCGTGGCGCGCGAATTCGGCGGGCTCGAAGGCGGCGAGAAGGTCGCGGCGATGCGCGAATGGATCGAAGCCAGCTTCGACTATGTCCGCGGCTCGAGCGACGAGCAGACCACCGTGGTGGACACCTTCGTGCAGCGCCAGGGGATCTGCCGGGACTATGCCCACGTGATGGTCACGCTGGCGCGCGCCTCCGGCATCCCGGCGCGGATGGTGAGCGTCTATGCGCCCGACGTGACGCCGCCGGATTTCCACGCGGTGGCGGAGGTGTTCGTCGGCGGCGTGTGGCGGCTGATCGACGCGACCGGCATGGCGCAGCCCGACACCATGGTGCGGATCGGCGTCGGCCGCGACGCCGCCGATGTCGCCTTCCTGATCATGCAGGCCGAGAGCGAGCTGAAGACGCAGAGCGTGTCGGTCGAACGGGCCTGAAGGCTCGGGTCCGACGGGTTCGGGGGGCGCGAATGAGCACGAGGCAGGAGCGGCGGGACGATCCGCGCAGGCTGATCCTCGCCGCGCTGATGTGCACCATGATGCTTGCGGCGATGGACGTCACCATCGTGTCGACGGCGATCCCGCAGATCGTCGGCGACCTGGGCGGGTTCCGGCTGTTCAGCTGGGTGTTCTCGATCTACCTGCTGGCGCAGACCGTGACGATTCCGGTCTACGGCAAGCTGTCGGACCTGTTCGGCCGCAAGCCGGTGCTGATGACCGGCACCCTGATCTTTCTCGCCGGATCCGCCGCGTCGTCGCTGTCCTGGAACATGGTCTCGTTGATCGGGTTCCGCGGCCTGCAGGGGCTGGGCGCCGGGGCGATCATGGCGACGGTCTCGACGCTCGCGGGCGATCTCTATTCGGTGCGCGAGCGCGGGGCGGTCCAGGGGTGGCTGTCGAGCGTCTGGGGGGTCGCGGCGGTCGCCGGGCCGCTTACTCGGCGGCGCCTTCGCGGAATACGTCTCGTGGCGCTGGATCTTTCTGGTCAACCTGCCGGTGGGGGCGCTGGCGCTGGGGCTGATCGGCACGCTGCTGCACGAGGAGTTCGAGCAGCGCCATCCGCGCATCGACTACGCCGGCGCGGTGCTGGTGCTCGCGTCGGTGGGGACGGCGATCTTCGGCCTGCTGCAGGGCGGGCAGGCGTGGCCGTGGCTGTCGGCGACCAGCCTCGCGATCTTCGCCGCCGCGGCGGTGCTGCTGGCGCTGACGGTCTGGGTCGAGCGGCGGGCGGCCGAGCCGGTGATGCCCGGCTGGCTGTGGCGGCGGCGCGAGCTCGCCGTGCCGAACCTCGCCATGCTCGGCATGGGCGCCGTCCTGATGGCGCCGAGCGCCTATCTGCCGACCTTCGCGCAATCGGTGCAGGGGCTCGGCGCCATCGCCGCGGGGCTGGTGCTCGCCACCATGAGCCTCGGCTGGCCCGCGGCGTCGGCGGTGTCCGGCCAGCTCTACATGCGCGTCGGCTTTCGCGACACGGCGCTTGCCGGGGCGCTGCTGCTCCTCGCCGCATCGATCGGCTTCGTGCTGATCCCGGCGCCGCAGGCGGTCTGGGCGGTGGTGGCGGTCCAGGTCACGCTCGGCGCGGGCCTGGGTCTGGTCTCCACGTCGCTGCTGGTCGGGGTGCAGTCGGTGGTCGGCTGGGACCGGCGCGGCGTGGTGACCGGGGCCAACATGTTCTCGCGCTATCTCGGCCAGAGCCTCGGCGCGGCGCTGTTCGGCGCCATCTTCAACGCGGTCGTGGCCGGCCGTCTGGCCGACGCGCCGGCGGCGGTCGCCGCGGGGCTGCCGGAGGACGTGAACGGGGTGATCGCAGCCCTGCATTCCGTGCCGGCGGAAGCGGGAACGGCGGCCTACCTCCGCGACACGATCGGGCTGGCCACGCGCGATCTCTACCTGGGGATGGCGGCGATCGCGGTGGTGATCACGATCGTTCTGCTCGCCGCGCCGCGCCGGTTCCCGGTGCTGCCGGCCGAGGCGGGGTGAAGGTGCAATCTACGGGTCGCCGATGGCCAGACCGGAGGACCGTCGGTTGTGCCGAGAAAGCGTGGACTTCCTTGCCATTCGGTTAATTAGGAAATCGAATCCGGCGATTTCAATAACTTGGATAATATCCCGCGTGGACACGCTCTCGGCGGGCGTGGGGCGAAGCAACCGACGATGCCGGATCAGTTGCTGCCGAAGAGCCCCTGCAGCACGTTCTGGACCACGGTGCGGACCGCGGTCTGGACGCCTGCGACCGGGGCGGGAAGCTGCTGGGCCGAGACGACCGGGCGTTCCGGCACCCACTCGGGCAGCGGGCGGATCGGCAGGCCGTCCTCGGCGCGGACCATCACCTCGCGCCAGATCTCGGCGGGCAGGCCGCCGCCGGTGGTGCCCGAGAGCGGCGTGTTGTCGTCGTAGCCCATCCAGACGCCGGTGACGTAGTCGGCGGTGAAGCCGATGAACCAGGCGTCGCGGGCGGCCTGGGTGGTGCCGGTCTTGCCTGCGGCCGGGCGGCCGTCGGGCAGCCGGGCGCGGGCGCCGGTGCCCTGGTCGACCACCTGCTGCATCATCCAGATCAGTTCGCCGTCGGCCTTTTCGTCGAGCACGCGCATCCCCGTGCCACCGCCGCCGCCGCGCATCAGCATCGTGCCGTCCGACTTGCGGCGCAGCTCGGTCAGGCCGTAGGGCTCGGTGCGCAGCCCGTGGTTGAGGATGCCGGCGTAGGCTCCGGTCATCTCGAGCGGCGTCGCCTCGGAGACGCCGAGCGCCAGCGCCGGTCCCTCGGCGATCGGGGTGGTGATGCCGAGATCGCGGGCGACGGCGCGGACCCGGGCGCGCCCGGTGGCCTCGGAGACCCGCACGGTCGCGGTGTTCACCGAATGGGTCAGCGCGGTCACGAGGTCGATCTGGCCGCGATACTCGCGGCTGTAGTTCTTCGGCGACCACTCGCCTGAGCCGGGGACGTAGATCGAGAGCGGCGCGTCGAGCACGGGGTCGTAGGGGTTCGCGCCCGACTGCAGCGCCGCGGCGTAGACGAAGGTCTTGAACAGCGAACCGGTCTGGCGCTCGGCCATGGTGGCGCGGTTGAACTGGCCCTCGCCGGCGCCGAGCTCGCGCCCGCCGACCATCGCGCGCACCGCGCCGTCGGGCGACATGATGACGATCGCGGCCTGGGCGTTGGAGCCGGGCTTGAGCCTGGCTGTCGAACACCGCCTGGAGACCCTCCTCGGCGGCGCGCTGGAGGCGCGGGTCGAAGGTGGTCAGCACCTCGACGTCCTCGGTGGTCTTGCTGGTGAGGAAATCCGGCCCCGACGACATCACCCAGTCCGCGAACGCGCCGCCGGCGCGGGCGGCCGCGGCCTTGGAAAGCTGAGCCGGGTGGGCGCGGGCCTGGCTGGCCTGGGCCGGGCTGAGGTAGCCCTGGTCCTCCATCAGGTCGACGATGGTCCTGGCGCGGGTCTGGGCGCGGGCGAGGTCGTTGGTCGGCGCGAACCGTGACGGCGCGCGCAGCAGGCCCGCGAGCATCGCCGCCTCGGCCGGGGTCACGTCGGCGGCGGACTTGCCGAAGTAGCGCTCGGAAGCCGCCTCGAAGCCAGTGGTGCCGGCGCCGAGATAGGCGCGGTTGAGGTAGATCGACAGGATCTGGTTCTTGGAGAACTTCCACTCCAGCGCGAGGGAAGCGGGGATCTCCTTGATCTTGCGCTCCATCGTGCGGGTGTTGTCGAAGAAGATCAGCTTGGCGACCTGCTGGGTGATCGACGAGCCGCCCTGCACGGTGTGGCCGGCGCGCAGGTTGACGAGGAGCGCCCGGGCGGTGCCCTGCAGGTCGATGCCGAAGTGCCAGTAGAACCGGCGGTCCTCGGTGGCGACGATCGCGTTGACGAGGTGCGGCGAGATGTCGGCCGCGCGAGCGACGCCGTACTGCTGCCCGCGCCAGGCGAAGGTCCGGCCGGAGTTGTCGAGCAGCGTCACCGAGCCGCTGCCCTCGCGCGG
This sequence comes from uncultured Alphaproteobacteria bacterium, assembly GCA_963773555.1. Lineage (GTDB taxonomy): Bacteria > Pseudomonadota > Alphaproteobacteria > Rhodobacterales > Rhodobacteraceae > Amaricoccus. Next base: position 14,386 of record CAVZCB010000022.1, on the reverse strand, counting down.
GTCCAGCAGGGTGTCGAAATCGGGCAGCTGCTGGGCATACCAGGCGGTGGCGACGGCAAGGACGATCGCGCCCGCGACCGCCGCACGGATGCCGACCCACCAGACGAGCCGCAGCAGCCGCATCAACGGGCCACGCAGGGTGCGCCTCACCGTGCCGGGACGCGGCCCGGCCTTTTTCCGACGTTTGCCTGTGCGGGCCATTGCCCCTGATCCGGTCTGCTCGTTTTCCGGGGATGGTACGCGGAAATCCGCCGGAGCGCCACACTGATTGCGCCGTGTTGACGCGGGACTGGCGGATTCGTGAGATGCCGATTTCATCATCAGAATCAGCGCAGCGGCTTAATAATGGGCATATCGGGGAAGGGGCGCTCGTGGCGCCGCCATTTTTAACAACAAAAGCAGCTAGTTGCTTGGCATGGACCGGTTTGGCACAGAACCTGCTTGAGTCTGGCGTGACGCGGTTTGCGTCGCCGCGGGGGCAACAACAGCGAGGCGACTGGAATGAGATTAATCATCGCGGTGATCAAGCCGTTCAAGCTCGAGGAGGTGCGCGAAGCGCTGACCGCCCTCGGGGTGCAGGGCCTGATGGTGTCTGAGGTCAAGGGCTACGGGCGCCAGTCCGGCCACACCGAGATCTACCGCGGCGCGGAATACGTCGTGAACTTCGTCCCGAAGATCAGGCTCGAACTGGTGGTGCCGGAAGCTCTGGTCGCCCCGGTGGTGGACTCGCTCGCCGCCACCGCCAAGACCGGAAAGATCGGCGACGGCAAGATCTTCGTCCTCCCCGTCGAGCAGGCGATGCGGGTCCGCACCGGCGAGACCGGGGAGGATGCCCTGTGAGCGGACGCGGACAAGAGAAAGTGCAAGGAAGAGAGACCATGAGAATGCTCAACAAGCTGGCCTGGTTCGGCCTCGGGCTGGCCGCGGCCGGACCGGCCCTCGCCCAGGAGGCCACCGAGTCCGCGCCGGTCGAGACGGTGGTGGAGGCGGTGTCCAACATCAACAGCGGCGATACCGCCTGGATGCTCACCTCGTCGCTGCTCGTGCTGTTCATGATCCTGCCCGGCCTCGCGCTGTTTTACGGCGGCTTGGTGCGGACCAAGAACATGCTTTCGGTCTTGATGCAGTGCACGATCATCACCGCCGTGGTGATGGTGATCTACGTGCTCTACGGCTACTCGATGTCGTTCGGCGGCGGTGAGAGCGCCTACTGGGGGGGCCTCGGCAAGGCGTTCCTCGCCGGCGTCACGCCGGATTCGGAATCCGGCACGATACCGGAGCTGGTGTTCGTCGCGTTCCAGATGACCTTTGCCTGCATCACCCCGGCGCTGATCGTCGGCGGCTTCGCCGAGCGGATGAGGTTTTCCGCGGTGATCCTGTTCGTGATCCTGTGGGTGACGATCGTCTACTTCCCGATCGCCCACATGGCCTGGGACGCGGCGGGGCTCTACTTCAACTGGGGTGCCTACGACTTCGCGGGTGGCACGGTGGTCCACATCAACGCCGGCATCGCCGCGCTGGTCGGCGCGTTCATGGTCGGGCCGCGGGTCGGCTACCGCAAGGAGATCATGGCGCCGCATTCGATGACGCTGACCATGGTCGGCGCCGCGATCCTGTGGGTCGGCTGGTTCGGCTTCAACGCGGGTTCGGCGCTTTCGGCCGGCGGCAGCGCCGGGCTGGCGATGATGAACACCTTCGTCGCGACCGCGGGCGCGGTGCTGGGGTGGTCGGCGCTCGAGGCGATCCTGCGCGGCAAGGCGTCGATGCTCGGCGCGGCCTCCGGCATGGTCGCGGGCCTCGTCGCGGTCACGCCGGCGGCGGGCTTCGTCGGGCCGGTTGGCGCGATCGTGCTCGGGGTGATCGCCTCGGCATTCTGCTACTTCTTCGTGCAGGTGGTGAAGGAGAGGTTCGGCTACGACGACAGCCTCGACGTGTTCGGGGTTCACGGCATCGGCGGCATCGTCGGGGCGATCGGCACCGGCTTCTTCGCCTCCACCGCGCTCGGCGGGGTCGGGTATCCCGACGGCGTGGCGATGGCGGGGCAGGTGGTGATCCAGATCAAGGCGGTCTGCGTCACCATCGTCTGGTGCGGCGTGGCGTCCCTGATCCTCTACAAGCTCGTCGACATGATCGTCGGCCTGCGGGTTGCGCCCGAGGTCGAGCGCGAGGGCCTGGACCTGTCGGAGCACGGCGAACGCGCCTACGTCTACTGATGCAAAAGGGGCGCGCACCGGGTCCGGTGCGCGCCCCCCTCGTTTCGCGCTTCGGGTTCAGGACGGCTCTGGCCAGGAAAAGCTCGGCTGCAGCGCCTCGTAGACCGGACGACCGTCATCGGGCTTCGGCTCCCCGGTCGAGGGATCGTAGAAGGCGTGATAGGTCGCCGCCGGGAACGAGGAAGCTTCGTAGCCCATCAGGTTCGGAACGATCACCCGGATGCGGTCCTGCTTGTCGTCGAGCATGATCGGCGTCCCGCACTCCGCGCAGGTACACAGTTCCAGCGGTCCGTCCGGGTTCTTGGCGTTGAACGGCTGGCGGTTCAGCTTCTCCTCGTGGTCCACCTTGACGTCGCCGTGCTTGAAGAACGCCACGTGGGTGGTCTGCTGCCCGGTCACGGCCTTGCAGACCGAGCAATGGCAGGTGTGGTTGTCGATCGGGCCATGTTCGGTGTGTGTATGAATGTGCTGGCAGCCGCCAGAAAGTTCCTGGGCCATGTCGGTCCCTCCCCTTTTGATCGTCCGGCTGTTCATTCAGCCCGCGATGCGGCAGTCTAGGCGCAGTCACCGCATGCGCCAAACCAATATCAGTGGCGAGCGGGGCTTCAAAGGGTCCGACTTTGGTGCCGGGTGGCGGGATCGAGGCCGTGTCGCTTGCCATCGATCGCGGGCGGCGTGCCGGTTCGGAGTCGTCGAGAAAGGCCGTGCGTCATGACGGAAAGCGCCCCCTCCCGCTGCCCCGAACTCACGCCGCTGCCGGCGGGGGCGGATCGGGCGTGGACGCAGGCCGCGGTCGGGCTGTTGCAGGGCGACGGCCGGCGCTCGGCCGACACCCACCTGGTCAAGCCGAGCTTTCCGGGGTTGCGCGGGATCTCGGTCTATCTGAAGGACGAGAGCACCCATCCGACCGGGAGCCTCAAGCACCGTCTGGCGCGGTCGCTGTTTCTCTACGGCATCTGCAACGGGCTGATCGGGCCGAAGACCACGCTGGTCGAGGCCTCGTCGGGATCGACGGCGGTGTCTGAGGCGTATTTCGCCCAGATGCTGGATCTGCCGTTCGTCGCGGTGATGCCGCGCAGCACCAGCGAGATGAAGGTGGTGGCCATCGAGCGGTTCGGGGGGCGGTGTCATTTCGTCGACAGCGCGGCGGAGATCTATGCGGTGGCCGCGCGGCTGGCGGCGGAGGCGGGCGGACATTATCTCGACCAGTTCACCAACGCCGAGCGCGCGACCGACTGGCGCGGCAACAACAACATCGCCGAGAGCATCTTCGACCAGATGCAGGGTGAGACCCATCCGGTGCCGGAGTGGGTGGTGATGAGCGCCGGCACCGGCGGCACGTCGGCCACGATCGGGCGGTATATCCGGTATCGCAGCCTCGACACGCGGCTGTGCGTGGTCGATGTCGAGGACTCGGTGTTCTTCGATGCCTGGCGCGGGGGTGACCGAGACGTCACCTGTGCCCGCGGTTCGCGGATCGAGGGGATCGGCCGGCCGCGGGTCGAGCCGTCGTTCCTGCCCGGGGTGATCGACCACATGATCCGGGTGCCGGACGCCGCCTCGATCGCGGCGGCGCACGTGCTGTCGGACCGGCTGTTCCGGCGGGTGGGCGGATCGACGGGGACGAATTTCTTCGGGCTGTGCAGGGTGGCGGCCAGCATGATGCGGGAGGGGCGCGAGGGATCGCTGGTGTCGCTGATCTGCGACAGCGGCGACCGCTACGCCGGCACCTACTACGACCCGGCGTGGCTGGCGGACCGCGGTCTCGACATCGCGCCGTATCGTCGGATGCTGGAGCATTTCCTCGACACCGGCGAGTTCGGCTCGGTCTGAAGCCGGCCTCGACGGGTCGGCTCCGGACTTCGAGGGAGACGCGAGCTCGCGGCAGGTCGAGAGGGTGTCCGCGCGGGATATTATGGTAAGTGATTGAAATTACGCGTTAACATTCGTTAATTTAACCGAATGGCAACGAAGTCCGCACCCTCTTGAACAGCGGTGCGCCGGCCGCGGTCGACCGTGGCCGGCGCACTTCGGTCCGAAACCCTGCGGCTTCGCGCTTCCTGGAGGATAGGGGCGCGGCGCAGGGTTTCGCCCGGGCTCACGACTCCGGTGGCAACAGCACCGTGTCGATGACGTGGATCACGCCGTTGGTGGCCATCACATCGGCGGTGGTCACGGTCGCGTCGTTGACCATCACCTTGCCGCCCGACGCGTCGATCTCGACCATCTTGCCGTTGACGGTCTCCGCCTCGGTCATGCCGCTGACCTGCTCCGCCGTCACCTCGCCCGGGACCACGTGATAGGTCAGGATCGCGGTGAGCTGGTCCTTGTTCTCGGGCTTCAGAAGCGTGTCGACGGTGCCCTCCGGCAGCTTCGCGAAGGCGTCGTCGGTCGGGGCGAAGACGGTGAACGGGCCGTCGCCCTTCAGGGTATCGACGAGCCCCGCAGCGTCCAGCGCCGCGGCCAGCGTGGTGAAGTTGCCGTTGGCAACCGCGGTGTCGACGATATCGGCGTCGGCCGCCCGCGCTACGCCGCCGGCAAGCACGGCTGCGGTGGTGGCAGCGGCGGCGAGGGTGAAGAGTTTGGAAGTCATGTCGGCTTTCTCCAGTGTCGTATCGTGGGACCCCGCTCCCCGGCGCCCCTGGAATTTGAATATAATGAAAACTGGTTATCATGTAAGGCACATTTGCGTGAGGTGAAAATTCGCGTTCTTTGTGTTAAAGATTGCTGTCCGTCAGGGAATCAGGAGGTGGGCAGTGATCTCGGACACGCTGGCGGATCGGGTGGCAGAATACGGGATCGGGCAGAAGATCCGCGCGATGCGGTCGGCCAAGAAGCTCGGACTGGCCCAACTCGGCGAGCACAGCGGCCTGTCGCCGGGCATGCTGTCGAAGATCGAACGCGGTCAGATCGTGCCGACGCTGCCGACGCTCTTGCGGATCGCCATGGTGTTCGGCGTCGGCCTCGACCACTTCTTCGTCGAGAGCGAGGCGGGCCCGGGCGTGTCGGTGGTGCGCCGGAGCGAGCGGATGCAGCTGCCCGACCGGCCCGGGTCGGAGCGGCCGAGCTATCTGTTCGAGAGCCTCGACTTCACCGCGACCGACCGGGCGATGAACGCGTTTCTCGCCGTGTTCCCGGCGGGCTCGGGCCCGTCGGAGCCGCACAGCCATCCGGGCGCGGAGTTCCTCTACGTGGTGGCGGGGTCGCTGGCGCTGACGGTGGATGCGACCGAAGTGCCGCTCGGGGAGGGCGACTCGGCGTACATCCACCCCGAGGTGTCGCACAGCTATCGCCAGCGCGGGGCGGCGCCGTGCTCGGCGCTCGTGGTCGTGGCGGTCTGAGGCGTCGCAGAAATATCGCTTGAAGCCGCTCGACTGCCGGTCGAAGCTTGCGCCATGAGCAACGCATCCCCGTTTCCCGCCTGGCCGGACGTCGCGGCCGACCTGATCGCCGTCGCCGCCCGCCGCGCCCCGGCCGACCTGGTGATCCGCAACTGCGCCTGGGTGAACGTGCATTCGCGCGAGGTGATCGAGGGCGCTGACATCGCGATCAAGGCGGGGCGGTTCGCGTCGTGCGGGCCGGATGCGACCGCGATGATCGGGCCTGAGACGCGGGTGATCGACGCGGGCGGGCGATACCTGATCCCCGGTCTGTGCGACGCGCACATGCACGTCGAGAGCGGCATGCTGACGACAAGCCAGTTCGTCCGCGCCGTGGTGCCGCACGGCACGACCAGCATGTTCACCGACCCGCACGAGGTGGCGAACGTGCTGGGCCTCGAGGGTGTGCGGCTGATGCACGACGAGGCGATGGTGCAGCCGATCAACGTCTTCGTGCAGATGCCGTCGTGCGCGCCGTCCGCGCCGGGGCTGGAGACGACCGGCGCCGAACTGGGGCCCGAGGAGGTCGCCGAGGCGATGGGCTGGCCGGGGATCGTCGGCCTCGGCGAGATGATGAACTATCCCGGCGTGATCGGCGCGGATCCCAAGATGCTGGGCGAGATCGCGGCGACGCAAAGGGCGGGCAAGGTGGTCGGCGGACACTACGCCAATCCGGACCTGACGGATTTCCCGGCCTATGCCGCCGGCGGGCCGGCGGACGACCACGAGGGCACCCGCGAGGAGGATGCGATCGCGCGGGTGCGGCAGGGAATGCGGGCGATGCTGCGGCTCGGCTCGGCCTGGTACGACGTGAAGGCGCAGATCACGGCGGTGACCGAGAAGGGGCTCGATCCGCGCAACTTCGTGCTCTGCACCGACGACTGCCATTCCGGAACGCTGGTCCACGACGGGCACATGGACCGGGTGGTGCGGCACGCGATCGAGTGCGGGCTGGATCCGCTGGTGGCGCTGCAGATGGCGACGATCAACACCGCGACGCATTTCGGCATGGAGCGCGAGCTCGGGTCGATCGCGCCGGGGCGGCGGGCGGACTGCATCCTGACCTCGGACCTCGACGACGCTGCCGATCGAGACGGTGATCGCGCGGGGCGAGGTGGTGGCCGAGGACGGGCGGTGCCTCGCGCCGCAGCCGGGCGTTCGAATGGCCGGAGACGGCGCGGCGGACGGTGAAGATGGGGCGGACGCTCGTCGGCGGCGGATTTCGACGTTCCGGCGCCGGAGGGCGCGAACGCGGTGCGGGCGCGGGTGATCGGCGTGGTGGAGAACCAGGCGCCGACCCGGGCGCTCGAGGCGGAACTGGGCGTCGAGGGCGGGGTGGTGGCGATGGACGCGTGCCGCGGACGTCTGCCAGATCGCGCTGGTCGAGCGGCATCGCGGGACTGGCGGCGTGGTCAACGGCTTCGTGTCGGGGTTCGGCTACGACGTGCCCTGCGCGGTCGCCTCGACGGTGGCGCACGACAGCCACCACATGATCGTGGTCGGCACCTCGAAGGCCGACATGGCGCTGGCGGCGAACCGGCTGGGCGAGGTCGGCGGCGGCGTGACGGTCTGGCGCGAGGGGCGCGAGCTTGCGCTGGTGCGGCTGCCGATCGCCGGGCTGATGTCGGACGCGCCGGCCGAGGAGGTGGCGGCGGCGGCCGGGCAGATGGTGGCGGCGATGCAGGACTGCGGCTGCTCGCTCAACAACGCCTACATGCAGCATTCGCTGCTGGCGCTGGTGGTGATCCCGGCGTTGCGGATTTCCGACCTCGGGCTGATCGACGTGACCCGGTTCGCCCGGACCGACCTGCTGCTGCCGGCCTGACCATGGATCACCGGACGCTCGCTTGCGGAACTGCCGCTGATCTCGCCGCCGCTGGAGCCGGACGGCGTGTTCAGCGACGCCGCGGCGGCGGTGGCGGAGCTCAAGTCACGCTACGAGACGGCGACGGGCTTTCTCAGGATCCGGTTTGCCGAGGTGATGCGGGGCAAGGCGCCGGAGGGCCGCTACCGGGCGTTCTATCCGTCGGTCGGCCTGACCACCTCGAGCTTCGCCGCGGTCGACTCGCGGCTGTCGTTCGGACACGTGACCGAGCCGGGGGTCTACGAGACGACGATCACCCGGCCCGACCTGTTCGAGGGCTACCTGACCCAGCAGATCGGGCTCCTGATCCAGAACCACGGGATGCCGGTCCGCATCGGCACGTCGGACACCGCGATCCCGGTGCACTTCGCCATGGGCGAGGGCGCGTTCGTCGAGGGCTCGATCGAGGACACGTTGCATCGCCCGCTGCGCGATCTGTTCGACGTGCCGGACCTCAACACCACCGACGACCACATCGTCAACGGCCAGGCCCGGCCTGTGCCGTCGGGGGCGCGGCCGCTGGCGCCGTTCACCGCGCAGCGCATCGACTATTCGCTGGCGCGGCTCGCGCACTACACCGCGACCTCGCCGACGCATTTCCAGAACCACGTGCTGTTCACCAACTACCAGTTCTACCTCGACGAGTTCGTGGAGTACGCGCTGGCGGCGCTGGCCGATCCGGCGTCGGGCTATACGGCGTTCGTCGAGCCCGGCAACGCGGTCATCACCCGCGAGGGGCGGACCGGCGCGCCGACCGCGCGCCTGCCGCAGATGCCGGCGTTCCACCTGATCCGGCCGGACCACTCGGGGATCTCGATGGTCAACATCGGCGTCGGGCCGTCGAACGCCAAGACGATCACCGACCACGTCGCCGTGCTGCGCCCGCACGTCTGGCTGATGGTGGGGCATTGCGCGGGCCTGCGGAACTCGCAATCTCTGGGCGACTACGTGCTGGCGCACGCCTACATGCGCGAGGACCACGTGCTCGACGACGACCTGCCGGTCTGGGTGCCGATCCCGCCGCTCGCCGAGGTGCAGCAGGCGCTGGAGAACGCGGTGGCGGAAGTGACCGGCGTCGCCGGCTACGAGCTGAAGAAGATCATGCGCACCGGCACGGTCGCGACCATCGACAATCGCAACTGGGAACTGGTCGACACCCGCGGTCCGGTGGCGCGGCTCTCCCAGGCCCGGGCGATCGCGCTCGACATGGAAAGCGCGACCATCGCCGCCAACGGCTTCCGGTTCCGGGTGCCCTACGGCACGCTGCTCTGCGTCAGCGACAAGCCGCTGCATGGCGAGTTGAAGTTGCCGGGGATGGCCACGGATTTCTACAAGCGGCAGGTGGCGCAGCACCTGCGGATCGGCATCCGCGCGATGGAATCGCTGCGGGAAATGCCGCTCGACCGGCTGCATTCGCGCAAGCTGCGCAGCTTCGACGAGACTGCCTTTCTGTGAACCTGAGGCGGCGGGCGCGCACCTTTTCTGCAACACTCTCCTCATGATTGTGCTTGGGCCCATAAAAAAAGGGGTTTCAGCGTCGATCCCTGATTGAGTTTTCGTGAATGCTTGGTTTAAGTGCCGCCACGCCGCTCCGGGTTCGCCGGTCTGGCATCACCAATCCGCACGACAGGAAAAGCTGGATGACTCAAAAGCCGATGACGAAAACGCAGCTGGTCGCCGCTCTCGCCGAGAACGCCTCCGTGGACAAGGCCACCGCCAACCGCACGCTCGAGGCCCTGACCGAAATCGTTACCAAGGAAGTCGCCGATGGCGGCGCGGTGACGCTGCCGGGCCTCGGGAAGTTCGCCTGCCGCGCCCGTCCGGAGCGGATGGTCCGCAATCCGTCCACCGGCGAGCAGATGCAGAAGCCCGCCGACCGGGTTGCCAAGGTCACGATCGCCAAGCAGCTCAAGGACGTGATCAACGCTTGATCCGCGCCTGAAACCGGTTCAAGTCGCACAGGCCGCGCGGTGAGCGCGGCCTGTTCGTTTTCAGGAGTGCGACAATGGAGTGGCGCGCGCTGGCGCTCGGGCTGACGTTCGTCGCGATGTGGAGTTCGGCCTTCACCTCGGCGCGCATCGTGGTCGCCTATGCGCCGCCGTTCCTCGCGCTTTCGGTGCGTTTCCTGATCTCCGGGCTGATCGCGCTCGGCATCGGTTGGGCGCTCGGCCAGCGCATCCGGCTCAGCCGCGCCGAGTGGCGGGCGGTGGTGATCTTCGGAGTCTGCCAGAACGCGCTCTATCTCGGGCTCAACTTCGAGGCGATGCGGACCGTCGAGGCCAGCGTTGCCGTGGTGATCGCGAGCCTGCTCCCGCTGATCGTGGCGGCGCTCGGGCGGATGTTCTTCGGCGAACGTCTCGGCCGGCAGGCGATGATCGGGCTCGCGGCCGGGTTCGGCGGGGTCCTGGTGATCATGGAGGCGCGGCTCGGGGCAGGGGCCGACCCGCTCGGTCTGGCGCTCTGTGTCCTCGGCGTGCTGGCGCTGAGCGTGGCGACGATCACGGTGCGCGGCGCGCTCGGGGGCGGCAACCTCTGGATGGTGGTGGGCCTGCAGATGCTGGTCGGCAGCGTCGTGCTGCTGCCGGTGGCGGTGCTGTTCGAGAGCTGGCGCGTCACCTGGTCGTGGCCGCTGTTCTACGCCTTCGTCTACACGGTGCTGGTGCCCGGGATCGCGGCGACGATGATCTGGTTCGTGCTGGTGGGCCGGATCGGAGCGACGCGGGCGGCGTCGTTCCACTTTCTCAATCCGTTCATCGGCGTCGCCACCGCGGCGGCGATCCTCGGCGAGCGGGTGACGCTGCGCGACGTAGTCGGCGTCGTGATCATCATGGCCGGCATCCTGATGGTGCAGCTGTCACGGGTGCCGGGCCGGGTGGGCGCGGGCGGCTAGCGCCAGAGAAGGCCGGTCCTGGCCGGGTTGTTCCAGGGCCCGAGCACCACGTTCTGCTGGGCAAGCTCGGCACGCGCGGTCTGGCTGCCGGCCTGCGCGCGGTCCACCAGCACCCGGCCGTCTTCCGCCGCGTCCTGCCCGGCGGCGCTGGCCATCACGTCGCGCATGTGGACGAAGCCGTAGGCCTGCTCGGTAAGCTCGGCCGCGTCGTAGCTCATCTGCCCGAGGCCGACGTAGTGTCGCACGGTGCCGTTGCGCCGCAGCCGCCGCTCGAACAGCGCGCAGGCGATCAGGCATTCGTCGGCCAGCCCGCGCAGGATGTCGCGCGGCGCATCGGCGTCCAGCGCCTGGGTGACCCGCACCGTGAGCCGGTCGACCACGATGCTGGCGCCGATGAAGCGGGCGAAGGTGATCGAGAGGTAGGCCTCGAGCGTCTGGGTGAGCGGGATGCCGGCCTTCTCGATGCCGACCTTGACGAAATCCGAGGCGATGCCGAGGGTTGCGTCGTTCATGGCCGTGGCGTCCCGGTGCGGCAGCGATACGGGCGGTGGGGTCCGCCCCCCTGCCGGTTTTCGCGAGTGCTCCCCTGGACGCTTTGGGCCATGGTCACCTCATCCTGGACGGCCCGACCGGGCCTTTCGTGCTTGCAACTCTAGGGCACAATTCTTAACCCTCCCTGACCGCAGGGGTTCCTGCGTCGGCGGGGCGCATGCGGCGGTGAGGTCGGGAAAAATCGAAGGCGGGCGGCGGCGTGGCGCGGAGCGGTGGAAATGAAGGGTCTGCCTGCAGCCATCGAACCGGTCAATCGAAGGACATCCACAAAGTCTACGGTATCATGAATCCGTCACGCGGACCAATACTTTGCCGTGAAAGGCTGCTGGCGCCGTGATCGAGACCGAACTGAAGATCACGCTCGACGCGGCGGGCGTCGCGCGGCTGAGGCGCAGCCCGGTGCTGACCGAGCTCCGGATCGAACCGCGGCGGACCGAGCGACTGGCGTCGGTCTACTACGACACGACGGACCACGCGCTGGCGGCGGCCGGGGTGTCGCTCCGGCTGCGCCGGGTCGGGCGGGCCTGGGTCCAGACGGTGAAACGCCGCGTGGAGGGCGCCGGAAGCGGCGGGCTGTTCGCCAACCGCGAGGACGAGCGCCCGGCGCCCGGCGGGCGGCTGGCCCTCGACGGACCGGACGCCGACGGGGCGCTGGCGGCGGTGGCCGCGGCTGCAAGGGAGGCGCCGCTGGTGCCGGTGTTCGAGACCCGGGTCGAGCGGATCGTCGAGCGGCTGCGGCTGGCCGGCGGCGAGGTGGAACTGGCGCTCGACCGGGGCGCGATCCACGCGGGCGAGGCGCAGGCGCCGATCTGCGAGGCGGAGCTGGAACTCAAGGGCGGCGAGGTGGCTGCGCTGTTCGATCTGGCGCGGCGCCTCTTTCCGACGGGACCGGTTCGGTTCGCCACGGCGAACAAGGCGACGCGCGGCTATCGGCTGGCAGGAGGCGGGGTGGCCGATGTGCCCGCGGCGCCGCGCAAGGCGGGCACCGTCGAGATAGACGGGGAGGCTTCCGTCGAGGCCGTGGCGTGTGCGGTGTTTCGCGATTGTCTGGCGCAGATCGGCGCCAACATCGAGGTCGTCGCCGACACCACGGCGACCGAGGGGCCGCACCAGCTGCGGATCGGGCTCCGTCGCTTGCGGACCGCCTGCCTGTTGTTCGGAGCGACTCTCGGGAAGGAGGCGCTGGCGCCGTTCGCGGATCAGGCGAAGCAGCTCGGCAGCGTCGTCGGCCGGCTCCGGGACGCCGACGTTCTGATCGAGGTGCTCGCGGACGCGGCCGGGGGCGGTCTGGACGACGAGGCGCAGCGCGCGCTGGCCGCCGCGCTCGCGGCGCGCCGGGACGTCGTTCGGGAAGAGGTGCGACGCGGGCTGGCCGGGCCGGAGGCGACCGGATTTCTGTTCGACCTCGCCGGCTTCATCGAGGGCCGAGGCTGGCTGGCGCCGTCGGACCACTCGCAGACGGCGCGGCTGGCGACCTCGATTTCCGAGGTCGCCCCCGGCATTCTCGACCATCGCTTCGACAAGGTGCTGAAGCGCGGCCGCAGGATCCGCAAGCTCGATCCGGAGGGCCTGCATGCCTTGCGCAAACAGCTGAAGAAGCTGCGCTACGCCGTCGAGATGCTCGGTCCGATCTACAAGGCGAGGAAGCTCGAGGGATTTCTCGGCTCGCTGAAACATCTGCAGGACGGCTTCGGCGCCCTCAACGACGCGGCGATGGGCGAGGCGGCGCTGTCCGGGCCGGAGGCGCCGGGCAGCGACGATCCCGCGGCGCAGCGGGCGATCGGCTGGACGCTCGGGACGCTCGCGAGCCGCGCGCAGGATGAGCGCAAAGGGCTGTTCGCGCGGTGGGACGAGCTTGCGGCGGCGAAGCCGTTCTGGCGCTGACGTGCCGGTGACCGTGGCCGCGGCCACGGCCACGGCCACGGCCCCTTAATGCCCGGCTTCGCGGCTATGTCCGTCGCCCGCCGACAGATTCGGACGAACGGCGCATCATCATACCGTCTCCATTCGATCGCCTCGCCGCACGCGCTGGGCCGTCAGGGCGCCGCGCGAAAGCAGGCCCTTCGCGGATTTGTCCGTCGACAAATCCGCGCGCCCCTGCCTGCCGTCGTGCCGGAGGCACGCCTTCGGCGTGAGGGCAGGCGCGTCTCCGACGCACCCGCCAGGCAGGCGCGCGCGGATTGGAGACCGAAGGTCCCGGTTGCACCCCCCTCGGCCTCCGCGCTCACGCGCTCCAGCCGACGAACCGGCGCGACGCGATGCGTCGCTCTTGCCGGTTCGAAAGGCAACTGCTCTCCGGCGAGCGATTCAGCCGGAGTCCTTATGATACCAATCGCCCTATGCGTTGACCGCTTTGGCCCAGTCGCGTGTGGCGATTGAGGTGATCGTGGCGGGTCTTGCAACGAGGGCCTTCCAAGCTTCGCAACAAGCGTCGACGATGGCGGTGTAGGTGTCGAAGACCCGATTGGCGAGATGGTTCTGGCGCAGATACTGCCAGATATTCTCGACCGGGTTCAGTTCGGGTGAGTAGGACGGCAAGCGCAGCAGGCTGATGTTGGCCGGCATGTCGAGTTTGCCGCCAGGCCGATGCCAGCCGGCGCCGTCGAGGATGAGGACGGCGTGCGCGCCGGGGGTGATCTGGGTGCTGATCTCCGCCAGGTGCAGGTTCATCGCCTTGATGTTGACGCACGGCAGCACCAGTGCGGCGCCGACGCCGCGCGCCGGACAGACGGCGCCGAACAGATAGGCCGAGGCGTAGCGTTGATCGCGCGGCGCACGCGGGCGGCTGCCCTTGTCGGCCCAGACGTAGGTCAGGCTTCCTTGCTGGCCGACGCGTGCTTCATCCTGCCACCACAGCTCGACCGGCTTGCCCCGAGCATGCTCGGGAAGGGCCGCGGCGACCAGCTCGGCGAAGTTTTTTTATGCGCCTCCTGGGCGGCGATGTCCTGCTCGGGGTGGCGCGGACGCACCGAGACCCGCGAGAAGTTCAGCCGCGCCAGCAGCTTGCCCACGGTGCGCTCGTGCATCTCCACCCCGAAGTGCCGGGCGATCTCGCCCTGCAGATCCCGGCACCGCCAGCGCACCACCTTGTGCACATCCGGTTTCGGCCCCTCACGGACCCACGCCGCGAACGTGGCCTCCTGCGCCGCGGTCAGCTTGCGCCGGCGGCCACGGGCGCCGGCCCGGTTCGTCAGGCCTGCAAGCCCGGCCTCGTTGTAGCGATGCACCCAGTCGCGTAAGGTCTGCCGGTCCATCCCCGCCGCCTGCGCCGCCTCCGTCCGGGTCCGGCCTTCCAGCACCAAAGCCAGCGCAAGCATCCGCCGCGACGCAGCCGCATCCTTCTCCCGCGCGGCCGCCCTCCGAAAACCTGCGGCGTCCAGACCCGTCCGCGTGATCGCAATCGTCATCACCGATCCCCCTGCTCCGGGAGCAGAGATTCAGACCCGGACGATCCCCGCAACTCACGTTCGAATCAGTGAAACCGGCG
>CAVZCB010000021.1:0-116846 GCA_963773555.1 uncultured Alphaproteobacteria bacterium | reverse complement strand
AGAAGCCGAGATCGTCGGGTCCTTTCAGCGCCAGGATTTCGCGCGCCTCCTCGGGAGTTGCGACCTCGAGCCCGAGGCCCTCGATGATCTGGCGCACCAGACGCACCTGTACAGCGCTTGTCTCGGCCAGCTTGCCCGGTCCGGCCCAAAGCGAATCCTCGAGCCCGACGCGGACGTTGGCGCTCATGGCGGCGGCCATGGCGGCGACCGGCATCTGGTTGCGGCCGGCGCCGAGGACCGACCAGCGGTAGTCGTCGCCGAACAGCCGGTCGGCGGTGCGCTTCATGTGCATCACGTCCTCGGGATGTGCGCCGATGCCGCCCATCAGCCCGAACACCGTCTGGACGAACAAGGGTCCCCGGACCACGCCTCGGTCATAGAAGTGCTTCAGGTTGTAGAGGTGCGATACATCGTAGCACTCGAATTCGAAGCGGGTGCCGTTGGCGCCCAGCGTCGTCATCAGCTTCTCGACGTCGCCGAAGGTGTTGCGGAAGACGATGTCACGGTTGCCGAGGTAGTCGCGCTCCCACTGGTGCTTGAGTTTGTCCTCAAAGCGCTCGAGCATCGGAAACAGGCCGAAGTTCATCGTCCCCATGTTCATCGAGGCGACCTCGGGGCGAAAGACCGCGGCGGGCCGCATCCGCTCCTCGATCGTCATCGTCGGCGCGCCGCCCGTTGTCAGGTTCACGATCACCGGCGAGCGCTGCTTGATGACCTGCAGGAACGGAAGGAAGGCTTCCGGCGACTGGTCCGGGCGGCGGTTGTGTCTCGAACGTGGTGGAAATTGGTTGGCGGCGTAATCTCCGGGTGCCCCGAAGCACCAACGGGCGGCTGCTACCGCCAAGGAGATCACGCCATGAAGGAAGATACTGAGACTTCGACATTCGCGCTACTGGCCAGCGACAACGCCTTTGATCCGCTGGAAGACGGGGTGCGCGGCCGGGTCCGCGCCTTCATCGAGGACGATCCTCGAGGAGGAGCTTTCGGCCGCGCTCGGGCGGGGCCGCTACGAGCGCGCCGAGGACGCCGGGCGCGGCTGGCGCAACGGCCACCGCGACCGACAGGTGATCGGCACGTTCGGCGCCGAGACGGTTCGCGTGCCGCGGGCGCGGCTCGTGCGCGAGGATGGCGGGACGGCGGAATGGCGCTCGAAGGCGCTGCGCCGGTATCAGCGGCTGACCAGGCGCGCCGAGGCGCTGATCGCCGGCGCCTATCTCGCCGGGACCAACACCCGGCGGGTGACGCCGGGCGCTGGCGGCGCTGTTCGACGGCGCCGTGGCAAGGACGTGGTCAGCCGCGCCTGGCGCAAGGTCCGGACCGACTGGGAGGCTTGGAACGCCCGCGATCTGCCACGACGAAGACATCGTTCGGCTGATCCTCGACGGCACGGTGGTCAGGGCCAAGATCGACCGCAAGGCGACCGCCATCTCGCTGCTGGTGGCGATCGGCGTGCGCCGGGACGGCCAGAAGGTGCTGCTGGCGCTCAGGAACATGGGCGGCGAGAGCACCGCCGCCTGGACCGCCTTCCTCGAGGACATGACCCGGCGCGGCCTGAACGTGCCCGAGTTCGTCATCGTCGACGGCGCCGCCGGGCTCGAGGCGGCGCTGGCCGCGCTCTGGCCGGAGGTCCCGGTTCAGCGGTGCACGGTTCACAAGCACCGCAACCTGCTCGCGCATGCGCCGAAGCGGCTCCACGACGAGCTGACCAACGACTACCGCGACATGATCTACGCCGAGACCGCCGCCGATCGTGGAGGCCCGTCGCAAGGCCTTCCTGCGGAAATGGCGGCTGAAGTGCCGGGCGGTCGCCGACAGCCTCGAGGAAGCCGGCGACCGGCTCTTCACCTTCACGCGCCTGCCGCCCGGCCAATGGAAATCGGCCCGGACCACCAATGCCATCGAGCGGCTGCACGAGGAGTTCCGGCGCCGGATCAAGACCCAGACCGTCCTGCCCGAGGCCGAGACCGCGCCGATGCTGTTCTGGGCGCTGCTCGCCTCCGGCCAGATCGTCATGCGCAAGGTCGATGGTTGGGAGACGCTCGCCGAGCCTCTCGATCCGGATACGCTTGACCACGCCGCCTGACGCGGCCAACTCTCAACCCGCCCGGAGAACCGCCGATCCGGAATTTCCACCACCTACGCGACGCCACCCGGTGATCGTCCGGATCGCCTCTGAGATCGGTCGACCCCGCGACAACACCACGTCGACCTGCCTCAGCGTTTGTGCTTTCTCTGCGGCATTCCTGGCATTCTCCAAAGGCTCGAAAGCCTACTTCACAGAGGATCACTTTTCAGGGAGCAGACCAGTTTCATCCGACCCCGCGCGGCTGGGCCGGGCCGAACCTGCTGGCGACGATCCTCTTTGAGAAGTTCGGCCAGCACCAACCGCTGAACCGCCAGGCCGAGGGGGATACCCGCGCGAGCGTCGCGCTCAGTCTCTCACCCCTCGCCCACCAGGTTGGCGCCTGCGCCGCGGCACTGGCACCCCTGCACGACCGGATCGCCGTGCACGTGCTCGCCGGCGAGCGGCTGCACGGCGACTACACCCCGGTGCCGGTGCTGGCGAACGGCGCCGGACCGAGACCGGTCGGCTCTGGGTCTATGTCCGCGACGACCGTCCCTTCGCCGGTGGCGCTCCGCCCGCCGCCCTCTACCGCTATCCCCGCAACCGGCCGGCGCGCATCTCGCCGGCTGGAGCGGCGTCCTCCAGTCTGACGCCGACGCTAGCTTCGGCTCCGCTTCACGCGCCGGACCGTTCCCCCGCACCGGTGAGCCGCTCTGCTAGGCCCACGCGCGGCGGAAGTTCCTCGAGCTCGCCGACATCGTCGCCTCCGCCCGCCGCGGTGCCCATGCGCCGCCGATCTCGCCGCTCACCCAGGAGGCCGGGACCCGCATCGACGCCATCTTCGATGCCGCGCGGGCGATCAACGGCCTCGACGCCGGCGCCCGTCTCGCTGTTCGGCAAAACGAAATCGCTCCGTTGGTCGCCAACTTCGAAACCTGGATGCGCCGCGACCGGGCCGCGCTCTCCCGCCATGCCCCGGTCGCCAAGGCGATGGACTACATGCTGCAGCGGTGGACGGCTTCACCCGAATCCTCGCCGACGCCCGTATCTGCCTCACCAACAACGCCGCCGAACGAGTTCTGCGTGGCATCGCCCTCGGTAGAAAAGCCTGGCTCTTCGCCGGCTCCGACCGGGGCGGCGAGAGGGCCGCCTTCATTTGCGGCCTGATCGACACCGCGCGGCTCAATGAGGTCGATCCGCAGGCCTGGCTTGCCGACGTGCTCGGGCGCATCGCCGGCACTCCAACGTCTCGGCTCGACCAACAACTACCGTGGAACTGGACCCCGCCCGCCGCCTTGAAAGCATCCTGACCGTGGCCCTCGGAGCAGGCTTACGGTTCGCCTCCCACCCTTCGACCTGAACGGCGATCGCAGGGTGCGGCGGAGGCGTCAACGAACCGGTGGTCGGGGGCGGCGCGGGGGCCGGCTACGGGCTGGTGAGGCGTTGGATCAGGATGCGCTCGACGGCTTGGGCGAGATCCGGGTCGGGGGCGGGCATCGCCGTGGCCGGGATGCCGCCGTTGCGCTTGATCAGGAGGTTCTCCACGGCCTGGAGCTGGCTGTCGGGGTCCGTCACGGCGGCGGGCGCGGCGGGCGCCGGCGGGGGGGCGGCGGGGGCCGGAGCGGCGGAGGTGGTCGCGGACGTGCCGGCGAGCCAGAGCTCGATGTTGCCGGGGGCGGCAGGGGTTGCGTAGTCGGTGAAATCGCGGGCCGGCGGGGTCTGGGAGGCGGGCAGATCCGGGGCGATCAGGGTGGCGACCGCGCCCGCGGCCTCGCGGTCGGCGTCGTGGTAGTAGCGGATGTTGGATCGGCTGATGGAGAAGCGGACCGGGATGATCTCGACTCGCGGGACGCCGGCGTCCTGCAAGGCCGCGCGGGTGGACTGCGCCACGGCTTCGGCCGAAGCGGGATAGTGGATGGCGACCTGCGCCGGCAGGGACGCGGCGGCAGGCGTCGCGGGCGGAGCGGGGTCGGCGCGGGCGACCTCGGCCGACGGGGGCGTCTGCTGCGTCGGGACGGGGACGGAAGCCTCGGGCGACGGCGTCGGCGCCGGCGCGGCGGCCGGGCTTGCGGCGGCAGGCGGTGCGGGCGGAGCGGGGTCTGCGCGGGCGATATCGGCCGGCGGGGGAGTTGGCCGTGTCGCGACGAGGAGGGGAGCCGCGGGCGACGGCGCCGCCAAGGCGGCGGAGGTTGGTGTCGCGCCGAGCGGCGTCACGGGCAAGGCGGGGTCGACGCGGGCGACATCGGCGGGTGGGGGCGCCGGCTGCGGCGTGACGGACACGAAGGCCACGGGCGCCGAATCGATCGCCGGTGCGGCGAGGTCGGCAAGCGGCGCGGACGCGGCCGGGGTGGTCTGCGCGGCCGGCTGCTCCCCGGCGACGCGTGGCGGTGCCGCGGCGGGCTCGACGGCGGAGGCCACCACGTTCGGGGGCTGCGGCGGCGGCGCTGTATCGATCCGGTCCGGAAGCAGGACGAAGGCGGTGGCCGCGACCGCGGCGCCGCCGAGGCCGAGGCCGGCCATGAACACCGCCGCCGGCCGGCGGCGGGAACGTCGCGTCTCCGCCGTCGCGGGCTCGGCCCGAAGATCGAGCCGGGGCGTGGGCGGGATCGCCCGCAGCGGGGCCCCATCGACGGCGGCGGGCGCCGTCAGCGGCGGCTCGGGGGGGACGAGCGGCCGCGACGGAGGCGCGGGCGGCGGGGCCGGGGCATCGTGCCGGGTGGATTCGGCCGCGGATGGCGTTGCCGGGGCATCGCGCAGGGCGATTGCGGCGGCACGCCGCGCACGCGCCTCGCGCAGACGCTTTTCGAGCGCCGCGGGATCCATCAGTTCCGCAAGTGTTCTTTCGTCCGGCGCTCGTGCGGCGAACCCGTCCTTCGCCATATCCATTCCCCTCGCCGGTATGGCCGGCGATCCCGCTCGCATCTTTGGCCCCCCGATGGTCTGCCGGTGGGATCGGAAGGGCATAATACGGCGATTATAGCCCAGTTCGCCGACCGTTGCCAGCACAGGGACGCCGGGCCGGATCGCGCCGCGCGGGTTTCTGCCGTCAGCGGTCCCCGCCTCGGCCGCGATGCGCCGCGGACTCGGCGAGGGACCGCCTGGCGCGCTTCACCCAATTGGAGAGCCGCCTGCTTGCACGGTCGAGCGCAGCCTGGATCGGATCGGCCGGCGGGGCGGCCTGCCGCGCCGGGCCGCTGCGCGCGGGGGTCGGGCGAGCGCTCGGAGGGAGCGGAAATGCGGCCGCGAGCGTCGTGGGGTCGGCTGCGGCGGTGCGGGTCTGGCGGGCGAGCGCCCGGGTCGCGGCCGGCCGTGTCGAGGAAGGGAGACGTGGCGGCGGTCTCCTGTGGCTCGGTGCGCGCCTTGGAGACAACACCCGCGGTGAGGGGCCGGGGGAACGCGTGCGGCGGCACGATTGCCGCCTGCAGGAGGGACGCGTGGAGGAGGTCGGGGCCGGCGGCGATCTGCAGGTGCGGCAGCGGCGCGTTCGCCACCGCCGCCTGGGCGGGGGCCGGAGCCGGGAGCGCGACCGGAGCCGGCAGGCCGGCGAGGACCGGTGCGACCGCGTTGGCGGCCGGCGCCGGGGCGCGGGCCAGGGGCGCGAGCGTCAGGACCGCTGCCGCGCCCGCCGCGACGACCAGGCCCGCAAGCAGAACCGGCCGGAGGAGGCCGGGCCTCCGGGCTGCCGGCTCGCGGGGGCGCTGGTCGGGCGGGGCGGTGAGGACCGGGATGGCGGTGGGCTCGGCCGAGCGGGCCGGCGCGCTCGCCGCCAGGGCGGCGGCGCGACGCGCGCGGGCCTCGGCCAGCCGCGCCTCGAAGGCGATCGGGTCGCAGAGGTCGGACGCAGCCGACCCACCGCTGCCCGCCAGACCGAATTGTTCCGCGCCGTCTGCCATTCCCGCAACGGGCCTCCCCCAACAGCATATTAGGACGGAGACGAGGTTTTGGCGAGAGCCGGCGGAGATCGCAGCGAAATGGCGCCGTTCAGACCAGCCGGGCCTCGGTGGCGGCGCGCACCTCGTCCTCGGTCACGCCGTCGGCGAGCTCGACAAGCTTCAGTCCGTCCTCGACCACGTCGAACACGCCGAAGTTGGTGATGATGCGGTCGACGACGGCCTTGCCGGTGAGCGGCAGGCTGCACTCGTGCAGCAGCTTCGGCTCGCCGTGCTTGGAGGTGTGGTCCATGACGACGACCACCCGCTTGACGCCCGCGACGAGGTCCATCGCGCCGCCCATGCCCTTGACGAGCTTCTTCGGGATCATCCAGTTGGCGAGGTCGCCCTTTTCCGAAACCTCCATCGCGCCGAGGATCGCCATGGCGATCTTGCCGCCGCGGATCATGCCGAAGCTGGTGGCGCTGTCGAAGTAGGCGGTCCGGGCGAGCTCGGTGACGGTCTGCTTGCCGGCGTTGATCAGGTCGGGATCGACCTGGTCCTCCGTCGGGTAGGGACCGATGCCGAGCATGCCGTTCTCCGACTGAAGCGTGACATCGACGCCGTCGGGGATGTAGTTTGCCACCAGCGTCGGGATGCCGATGCCGAGGTTCACGTACATGCCATCCTCGAGTTCCTGCGCCGCGCGGGCGGCCATCTGGTTGCGGTCCCAGGGCATGGTCGTGCCTCCTATCTGCCGGACGGCGGTTGGGTGGATGCCGGCTCCAGGGACGACAGCAGCGCCTCGATGCAGGCGACCCCGTAGTCGGCGTTCATGTGCTCGTGATCCTCTTCGCGGTGCTTGCGGCCGGTCCTGATCCGCTCCGAGCCTCGCGATAGGCGTCGTAGGTAAGGCCTTCGGGCGAGACCGTCGCGGCCGGCTGGCGGAGCAGGCCGATCCCGCCGGATGCGGAGTGGTCCTCGAACCGGTCGAGGTGGCGGGCGACGGCGGTGTCGAGGCCGCGCGGATCGCCGGCGAGGCGGCGATCGGCCTCGTATGCCGGGTCGCTGCTCGCGAGGCAGCCCTCGGCGGGACGAGCGCGCGGGCAGAGCAGGAGGTTGGGTTCCTGCCAGTTCGTGAAGAGACCGCCGGGATCGAGGGGGGCGCGCTCCGAGACGCCGGTGCGCCAGAAGGCGCGCGGCGGAAGGCCTGTGTAGGGAGACGCGGGCCCGTGGTCGCTGTCGCTGCTCATGTCGCGCTAGCCGTTCACCGTTCGATGCCATCCGTGCCGCGGATCAGGCGTTGGCCGTGGTCCGAGGGCATCAGCGGCGTTTCCCCTTGTGCTTCGGATCGCGCGGGGGCGGCAGTTCGTCCTCGAAGGCCATCAGGGCATCTTCGATCGCGGCATCCTCCATCGCCGTCGCTGCGGTCATGAAGGCGTTGAGATTGCCCGAACATGCCGCGATGTAGGCGGCCAGCGCCTGCGGGTTTTCCTTGGCGTAGCCGGCGCCAAACACCCCGTCGAGCTTGGCGATGCCGGCGTCGATGAACTCGTCGGCGAGACCGGTGGCGGCCTCGCCCGGGCCGTCTTCCTCTGGAAACATTGCACGTTCTCCCTAAGCGGCCCGAATGGTGCGCTGCTCGATGCGTTTCTCGTGCGCGCCCTGGATCAGGCGGTGGACGTAGATGCCGGGCAGGTGGATGCCGTCGGGATCGAGCGCGCCGCGCTCGACGATCTCCTCGACCTCGGCAACGCAGACCCGGCCGCACATCGCGGCGGGAGGGTTGAAGTTGCGGGCGGTCTTGCGGAACACGAGGTTGCCGGTGTCGTCGGCCTTCCAGGCCTTGACGATGGCGAGGTCGGCGATGATGGCGCGTTCGAGAAGGTAAGTCTCGCCGTCGAACTCCTTGTGTTCCTTGCCTTCTGCAATGACCGTGCCGACGCCGGTCTTGGTGTAGAAGCCCGGGATGCCGCAGCCGCCGGCGCGCATCCGTTCGGCGAGCGTGCCCTGGGGGTTGAACTCGAGCTCCAGTTCCCCGCTGAGATACTGACGCATGAATTCGGCGTTCTCGCCCACGTACGAGGAGATCATCTTCCGGATCTGCCGCGACTGCAGCAGGATGCCGAGACCGAAATCGTCGACGCCGGCGTTGTTCGAGGCAACCGTGATGTCCTTGGTTCCGGCCTCGTGGATGGCGGCGATCAGGTTCTCGGGGATGCCGCAGAGGCCGAAGCCGCCGGCGGCGATGGTCATGCCGTCAAAGAGCAGGCCGTCGAGCGCGGCCCCGGCGTTGGCGTAGACTTTCTTCATCGATGACGTCCCCCCCTGCATCCCGGCTGACCTTGCATCCGGGATGAATTGGGCGGTGTCAAGCCTTCGGACGCCCGCGTGACAGGCGGCGGCCCGCCGGCGGAGTTCGGCCGCGCCGCGTGCATCTTCGTCTGTCCGGATGCTTGCGATCCCGTCCCGGCCCGGCTGCGGACGGCGATCAGAGGCGGGCGAGCAGCACGCCGAGTTCGGCGCGCAACCCGTAGGTCTCGGCGGCGGCGGTGGAGCGGCGGGCGAGCTCGGCGGCGGTGCGGCCGTCCAGCATCGCCTTGGAGAAGCCGTTGCGGTTGCCGATCTGGGTGGCGAGGAGCAGCGCGCGGTGCTCGCCGAGCGCGGCGAGCACCTCGTCGAGGCTGGCCAGCCGCGGCGGCACGCGGTTGAGCAGGATGCGGAGCGGGCGCTTGAGCTTCTGCGCGGTCTTCGCGACGCTCTCGAGCGCCCAGACGTCCATCACCGACGGCTGGCAGGGCGCGATGACGAGGTCGCTTTCGCGCATCGCGTTCTCGAGCAGCGAGGAGGCGGCGCCGGGGCAGTCGACGAGCACGAAGTCGTGGTTGCGCCGGGCGGTCTTGATGTCGCCGCCGGCGCGGTAGTCCCTGGACTCGATCAAGGTGATCGCCGGATCGGCACGCAGGGCGGCCCAGCGGGTCAGCGACTGCTGCGGATCGAGGTCGATCAGCGCGACGCTGCGGCCGGCCTCGGCCCAGGCGGCGGCGAGGTGCGCGAGGATGGTGGTCTTGCCGGCGCCGCCCTTTTGCTGGGCGAAGGTGATTGCACTTCCCATAAATTGCGCCTCGCAATTGTGAGACACCACTATATGGGAAGTACACGCTCGGGAAAAGAGCGACTCTTGCTCTTCGGGAGTGAATGCCGCGCCGCGGTCAGTCCGCGAGCGGCGACGGGCCGAGGAACCGGAGCTTCCACAGGTCGCCGAAGGCTGCGAGAGCGGCCGGGTCATGCGGCCCGACGTCGGCCGCGGCGGCGGCCGCGAAGAAGCCCTCGAAGCCGCCGGGGGTCACCACGCCGAGGAACCGGCCGGGCCGGTCGCCGACCACGCGGAAGGTGTGGGGCACGTCGCGCGGCAGGAACGCCGCCTGGCCCGCGACGAGGCGGGTGATCTGGCCGTCGAGCCAGAAGTCGGCGACGCCCTCGATGACGTGGATCACTTCGTCCTCGCCGTGGTGGACATGGAGCGGCGGCCCGGACAGGGGCGGCACCAGCGACGTGAATGCACCGATCAGGCCACCGGAGGCGGCGGAGGCAAGCGGGATGGAGTAGTCGGTGCCGAGCCAGGACACGGACGGCACGGTCGCCGCGGGGGCGATCGAGGTCAGGCGGTTCATGATGACTTCCTGTTGATGAAACGATGTCTGGCGCCGACATGGACCCTAGACAAATCAGCGCTATCCATGAAATCGAATGTTTGTCTAACGGGTATTCACGCGATGAATTTTCAGGCCCTCGATCTGAACCTGCTCCGGGTGTTCGACGCGATGGTCGGCACGGGAAACACCACACGGGCCGGCGAGAGGGTGGGCCTGAGCCAGCCGGCGGTGAGCGCGGCGCTGAACCGGCTGCGGCACATCACCGGCGATCCGCTGTTCCTGCGCGAGGGCAACCGCATGGTGCCGACGGCGCGGGCGGAGGAGATGGCGGAGCCGGTCCGGACAGCGCTCAGCACCATCGAGCGGACGCTGACGGCGCCGGTTGCGTTCGATCCGGCAACCGCGGAACGGCGGTTCAGGCTCGGCGGCTCGGACTATTTCTCGACCTTGCTGATGCCGCCGCTCGCGGCGCGGGCCGAGGCGGAGGCGCCGCGGGTGGTCCTGCACCTGCTCGACCTGCCCGGCGGGCCGGAAGAGCGGCTCGCCGACGGGGCCGCCGATCTCTGGTTCGACATCCGCCGGCCGATGCCGGACTGGGTCGGGGCGGAGCGGCTGTTCGAGTCGTACCTCGTCGGGGTGGCGTCGCGCGGCAATCCCCTGCTGGCCGACGTGCCGCCCGGGACGACGGTACCGGATGCGGTCTATGCCTCGCTGCGGCATGGCCTGGTCTCCGGCGACGGCACCGCGCGCGGCACCCTCGATGCGCAGCTGGCGGCGCGGGGCATCTCCCGGCGCGTGGTGCTGACTCTGCCGCATTTCCACGCGATCGCGCTCGCCGCGGCGCAGAGCGGGATCTTCGCGGCGCTGCCGCGGCACTTCGCCCACGCCGTGGCACCACGGCTCGGGCTCGAGGTCTACGAGCTGCCGGTGCCGGGGCCGCAGATCGAGGTGATGATGTACTGGCATGCCCGCTACGCCGGCGATTCCGGTCTGAGCTGGCTGCGGGCGCAGGTCCTTGCGGTCTGCGCGGCGATGCAGGCGTGAGGGCTACATCACCGCGCCGACCTGCCAGGGCACGAACTCGTTGTCGCCGAGGCCGAGGTCCTCGCTCTTGGTGTGCTCGCCCGAGGCGACGGCGAGCACCTTGTCGATGATCTCGCGGCCCTTGTCCTGGATCGAGACGCCGCGGCTGACGATGTCGCCGCAGTTGATGTCCATGTCGTCGGGCATCTGGGCGTAGAGCCGGTCGGAGGTGGCGACCTTGATCGTCGGCGCGGGCTTGGAGCCGAAGGCGGAGCCGCGGCCGGTCGTGAAGACCACGACCTGGGCGCCGCCGGCGATCTGGCCCGTGGCCGATACCGGGTCGTAGCCGGGAGTGTCCATGAACACGAAACCCGGCGCGGTCACGATCTCGGCGTACTGGTAGACCTCGGTCAGCGGCGTCGAGCCGCCCTTGGCCGCGGCGCCGAGCGACTTCTCGAGGATGGTGGTCAGCCCGCCCTGCTTGTTGCCGGGCGAGGGGTTGTTGTCCATCGAGCCGCCGTTCATCTCGGTGTAGCGCTCCCACCAGCGGATGCGCTCGATCAGCTTCTCCGCCACTTCGGGGCTGGCGGCGCGGCGCAGCAGCAGCTGCTCGGCGCCGTAGATCTCCGGGGTCTCCGAGAGGATGGCGGTGCCGCCCATGCCGACCAGCAGGTCCGAGGCGCAGCCGAGCGCGGGGTTGGCGGTGATGCCGGAGAAGCCGTCGGAGCCGCCGCACTGCAGCGCGAGCCGGAGCTCGGAGGCGGGGACCGGCTCGCGGACGGCCTTGTTCACCTCGGGCAGCAGGTCGTGGATCTGGGAGACGATCATCGCCACGGTCTTGGTGGTGCCGCCGGTGTCCTGGATGGTCAGGCCGTGGAAGCGCTCGGCGTTGGTCGAGCCGAAGCGGGACTTCATCCGGGCGACCTGCATCACCTCGCAGCCGAGGCCGACGAACACAGCGGCGCCGACGTTGGGGTGGGTGGCGTGGCCCCAGAGCACGCGCTGGAGGTTGTCGAAGCCCGGGCCCTCGGCGGCCATGCCGCAGCCGGTGCCGTGGGCGAAGGCGACGACGCCGTCGACGTTGGGGTAGTCCGCGAGGATGCCGGACGCCATCACCTGGTCGGCGGCGCGGCGGATCACGGTGGCCGAGCAGTTCACCGTGGCGCAGACGGCGATCATGTTGCGAGTGCCGTCTGGCCGTTGGCGCGGCGGTAGCCCTGGAAGGTCGGGGTGTCGACCTTCGGGATCGCGGCGCGGGCGGTGTCGAGGTCGACGCCGATCCGGTACTCCTGGTCGTGGGCGCCGAAGGTGCAGTTGTGGGTGTGGACGTGCTCGCCCGGGGCGATCGGCTGGCTGGCGTAGCCGATGGTCTGGCCGAACTTGACGATGGCCCCGCCCTCGGGGATCGGCTCGCGGGCGATCTTGTGTCCGGAGGAGACCGGTCTGGTCAGCGCGTCGCCGAGGCCGAGCGGGCGGGCGCCCTCGGGGGCGCGGCCGGTCAGGATCGCCACGTTGTCGGAGGGGTGCAGGACGAGGGGGGCGGGGGTATCGAGCATCGGGCTTCCTTGCGGGCGC
Source organism: uncultured Alphaproteobacteria bacterium (assembly GCA_963773555.1). Lineage (GTDB taxonomy): Bacteria > Pseudomonadota > Alphaproteobacteria > Rhodobacterales > Rhodobacteraceae > Amaricoccus. Next base: position 104,658 of record CAVZCB010000021.1, on the reverse strand, counting down.
CGGGGCGGCGCGTTCCTCACCATATCATGCCCCGGGCGGGCGGGATCAAGCGATCCGGGCGACGGCGGCCCGCGCGCCCTCGGTTTCGAGCCGGCCGAGCGCGGCGACGAGGTCCTCGCGGAAGCCGCGGTCGGCGGCGAGCGCGCGGGGAAAGACGTCGCTGACGCCGAGCAGGGCGTCGACGCGGGCGGCGGTGTCGGGGGCCTCGGTGCTGAGGGATTTCAGCCGGTCGGCCAGCGGGTCGCGGACGTCGATGGGCTGGCCCTTCTCGTCGGTGCCGCCGACGTAGGCCATCCAGCCGGCGACGGCGAGGGTGAGGCCGGGGCAGGGTCGGCCCGCGGCGCGGTTGTCGGCGATGGTGCCGAGGATGCGCTGCGGCAGCTTCTGGCTGCCGTCCATCGCGATCTGCCAGGTGCGGTGGCGGATCCTCGGGTTGGCGTAGCGGGCGAAGAGCGCGTCGGCGTAGGCGGCGAGGTCCTCGCCGGGGGGCGGGGCGAGGGTCGGGATGATCTCGGCGGTCCAGAGGTGGCGGACGAAGCCCGCGAAGGCGTCGTCGGCGACGGTGTCGGCGATGGTCTCGTGGCCGGCGAGATAGCCGAGATAGGCGAGCGACGAGTGGGTGCCGTTCAGCATCCGGCAGCTTCATCAGCTCGAACGGGGTGACGTCGTCGACGAGCTGCACGCCGGCGGCGGCGAGGTCGGGGCGGGCGCCGTCGACGAAGCGGTCCTCGACCACCCACTGGCGGAACGGCTCGTGCATCACCGGCGAGAGGTCGGTGACGCCGGTGAGCGCGGTCAGCCGCTCGATGTCCTCGGGGCTGGGTGGCCGGCACGATGCGGTCGACCATGGTGGAGGGGAAGGCGCCCTCGGCCTCGATCCAGTCGGCGAGGGCGGGGTCGATCAGCCGGGCAAGCTCGAGGGTGACGCCGCGCACCAGGCGGCCGTTCTCGGGCAGGTTGTCGCAGCAGAGGACGGTGAAGGGGCGCAGGCCGTCGTCGCGGCGGCGGGCGAGCGCCCGGACGAGGAAGCCCGGGGCCGAGCGCGGGGCGTCGGGGTGGGCGAGGTCGTGGACGATGTCGGGGTGCGCGCGGTTCAGCCGGCCGGTCGAGGGCTCGTGGCAGTAGCCCTTCTCGGTGACGGTGAGGGTGACGATGCGCACGGCCGGATAGGCCATGGCGGCGATCACCGCCTCCGGGTTCTCGCGGGCGACGAGCACGTTCTGCACCACCTCGACGACGCGGGGGGTCTCGCCGTCGGGGCCGAGCTCGAGGGCGGTGTAGGCGAAGTCCTGCGGGGCGAGCAGGTCGCGTTGGGTCGGGCTCATCAGGCTGACGCCGACGATGCCCCAGTCGCCGCCGGAGGCCGCCATCGCCTCCTCGACGTAGATGGCGCCGTGGGCGCGGAAGAAGGCGCCGAGGCCGAGGTGGACGATGCCGACGCCGGGGCGATGGGCCGAGGCGCGGGTCAGGCGGGGCGTGTCAGCGGGCAAGGGCGGGCTCCGGTGCTGCGGCGGGGGCGGGAGGCCGCCGGTTGGCGGCCAGATCGTGCGCGCAGGTGCGCGCGCGGCTTCTTGCTGGGCGTGGGCGTGTTCGCCCACGCCGGCGGGGCGCTCGCCGCCCCCGCACCCCGGGCACTGCTCTCCAGGTTTCTTGCGGGAAGAGGGGACGATGCCCGAGGGGCGGGGTCAGCGGGCAAGCCAGCCTCCGTCGACGGGGAGGACGGTGCCGTGGATGTAGCGCGCGGCGGGGGAGGCGAGAAACACCGCGGCGCCGGCGATGTCGGAGGCCTCGCCCCAGCGGCCGGCCGGGATGCGCTCGAGGATCGAGCGGCTGCGGTCGGGGTCGGCGCGCAGCGCCTCGGTGTTGCTGGTCTCGATGTAGCCCGGGGCGATGGCGTTGACGTTGATGCCCCGCGCCGCCCACTCGTTGGCGAGCAGCTTGGTGAGGCCGGCGACGCCGTGCTTGGAGGCGGTGTAGGACGGGATGCGGATGCCGCCCTGGAAGGCGAGCAGCGAGGCGATGTTGACGATGGCCCCGCCGGAGTCCCTGGCGAAGGCGGCGCGGGCGAAGGACTGGCAGAGGAAGAACACTGCCTTGAGGTTGACGTCCATCACCTCGTCCCAGTCGGCCTCGGTGAAATCGACGGCGTCGGCGCGGCGGATCACCCCGGCGTTGTTCACCAGGATGTCGAGGGGGCCGAGGGTCAGGAGCTTCGCCGCGGCGGTCTTCGGGTCGTCGAGGGCGAGGTCGAGCGGGCGGGCCTTGAGGCCGTCGGCGGCGATCAGGTCGAGGGTGTGGTCGAGCGACGAGCGGCCGGCGGCGATCACCTCGGCGCCGGCCCGGGCCATGGCGACGGCGATCGCCTGGCCGATGCCGGTGTTGGCGCCGGTGACCAGCGCGACCCTGCCGTCGAGGCGGAAGGGGTCGGCGGTCAACGCAGGGTCTCCATCGCCACCATGTCGACGTCCTTGTAGTCGACGTTGTCGCCGGCCATCGCCCAGATGAAGGTGTAGGCCGAGGTGCCGGCGCCGGCGTGGATCGACCAGGGCGGCGAGATGCGCGCCTTCCTCGTTGGCGAGGACCATGTGGCGGGTCTCGGTCGGTTCGCCCATAAGGTGGATGGCGCGGGCGGTCTCGGGGAGGTCGATGTAGAGGTAGGCCTCCATCCGGCGGTCGTGGACGTGGGCGGGCATGGTGTTCCAGACCGAGCCGGGCTCGAGGCGGGTGAGGCCGACGACGAGCTGGCAGGCGGTCATCACGTCGGGGTGGACGAACTGGTAGATGGTGCGGGCGTTCGCGGTCTCGGCCGAGCCGAGGGTGACGGTGGCGGCCTCGGCGATCCGGATCAGGCGGGTCGGGTGGGTGGCGTGCGCGGGGGCGGAGAGGATGTAGAAGCGGCCGTCGCCGGCGAAGGTGACCGGGCCGGAGGCCATGCCGAGGTAGAGCATGTCGCCCTTGACCATGGCGTGATCCTGGCCCGCGGCGGAGACGGTGCCGTCGCCGCCGATGTTGACGACGACCATCTCGCGGCGGTCGAGCACGCTCTCGGTGCCGGCCTCGGCCACCTTGTCGAGGGTGAGGGAGCCGCCTGCCGGCACCGCGCCGCCGACGATCATCCGGTCGTAGTGGGTGTAGATCAGCCGGATCTCGCCGTCCCGGAAGATGCCGCCGACGTGGAAGTGGGCGCGCAGCGCGTCGGTGTCGAAGCCCTTCGCGGTGGCGGGGTCGATGGCGTGGCGGGTCTCGACGGTCAGCATGGGCAGGCTCCGGGGATCAGAGGAAATCGTCGCGGCGCGGGGTGAAGGTGTCGATCAGCACGCCGGGATCCCCGAGGGCGCGGCAGGAATGGGCGGCGCCGGAGGGGACGATGAAGCTGTCGCCGGGGCCGACCGCGAAGGTCTCGCCGGCGATGGTGAACTCGAAGTGGCCGGACTTCACGAAGGTCGACTGGACGTGGGGGTGGCTGTGGGCGGCGCCGATGCCGTTGCCGGCGAACGCGAACTCGACGACCATCAGCTGTTCGTTCTCGGCGAGGACCCGGCGGTGGACGTTGTTGCCGGCGTCGACGACGGGGAAGGTGCGGACGTGGTCGGTCATGGGATCTCCTCTCAGTGGAACAGCGCCGGGAGCGCGAGCGACAGGAAGGGGATGTAGGTGACGAGCAGCAGCGTGACCACCGCGGCGAGGTAGAACGGCCAGATGGTGCGCATCGCCTGCCAGATCGAGATCTTGCCCACGGCGCAGCCGACGAAGAGCACCGCGCCGACGGGCGGCGTGCAGAGACCGATGCCGAGGTTGAGGATCAGGATGATGCCGAAGTGCACCGGATCGACGCCGAACGCGGTGGCGACCGGCAGGAAGATCGGCGTGGTGATGACGATCAGCGGCGACATGTCCATGAAGGTGCCGAGGATCAGCAGCACGACGTTGATCATCAGGAGGATCACCAGCGGGTTGTCTGAGATGCCCTTCATGTATTCGACGAGCATCGTCGGCACCTTGAGGTAGGCGAGCAGCCAGCCGAAGGCCGCGGCCGAGGCGATGACGAGGAGCACCATCGCGGTGGTGCGCACCGAGCTCAGCGTGGCGTCGACGAACTCGCGCCAGTGCATGGTGCGGTAGGCGAGCACGGTGACGAGGAGCGCGTAGACCACGGCGATGCACGAGCTTTCCGAGGCGGTGAAGACGCCCGAGCGCACGCCGCCGAAGATGATGCCGATCAGGATCAGCCCCGGCACCGCGGTGATGAACAGCTGGCCGACCATCGCCCAGCCGGGGAAGGCCTCGGTGGGGTAGCCGCGGCGGATCGCCACGAAGCGCGCCGCGACCATCAGGCAGAGCGCGAGGATCAGGCCCGGGATGATGCCGGCGGTGAACAGGTCGGCGATCGAGATCTGCCCGCCGGCGGAGATCGAGTAGATGATGAGGTTGTGCGAGGGCGGGATCATCAAGGCGATGATCGAGCCGACGACGGTGATGTTGACGGCGAAGTCGACGTCGTAGCCGCGCGCCTTCATCTGCGGGATCATCAGGCCGCCGATCGCCGAGGCGTCCGCGGCGGCCGAGCCGGAGACGCCGCCGAACAGCACGGAGGCGGCGATGTTGACCTGGCCGAGGCCGCCGCGGAAGTGGCCGACGAGCGAGCCCGCGAGCGCCACCAGCCGCCGGGCGATGTCGCCGCGCACCATAAGTTCGCCGGCAAAGATGAAGAACGGAATCGCCATCAGTGCGAAGATCGAGATGCCGGAATTCATCCGCTGGAAGACGATGAGCGGCGGGATGCCGAGCGCCAGCACGGTCGCGAACGAGGCGACGCCGAGGCAGAAGGCGACGGGCGTGCCGATCAGGAGCAGCACCACGAAGCTGCCGAAAAGGACCCAGAGCTCCATGATCCCTTACTCCTGCGGTACGGTTTCGTCGCCGAAGCGGACGGTGGGGAGGCCGGCGAGGCGGCGGGCGATGCGTTCGAGCGAGAAGATCACCACGAGCACTCCCCCCGCCACCAGCGGCAGGTAGGTGACGCCGCCGGGCAGACCGATCGCCGGGATGATGGCATCCCAGGTGCCGTAGACGAGCTTGGTGCCGAAGATCACCATGCCCGCGCCGAACGCGGTCACGACCAGGTCGGAGATGGTGAACATGACCTGCCGCGCGCGTTCCGGCAGCACGTAGAGCAGCACGTCGAAGCTGAGGTGATAACCCTCGCGGATGCCAACCGCGGCGCCGAGGAAGATGAACCAGGCCATCAGCATGACCGACGTGACCTCGGTCCAGCTCGGACTTTGGTTCAGCACGTAGCGCCCGAAGACCTGCCAGGCCACGATGGCGGTCATCGCGACGAGGCCGATGCCCGAAAGCCAGAGCGCGATGCGGGCCACGACGCCCAGCACCCGCGCAATTCCGATCAGCCGATCCTGCATGGGATCCCCCCCGGGATGAGGCCCGCGGCGTGCGTCGCCGCGGGCAATAGCGTCACTCGGTCGCCTGAATCCGGTCGGCGAGATCCTTGAGCTTCGGGTCGGTCAGATACTTGTCGTAGACCGGCTGCATCGCGTCGATGAACGGCTGCTTGTCGATGTCGGTGACGACCTCGACGCCGGCGGCGCGGACGATCTCCTCGGACTTCTTCTCCTGCTTGACCCAGAGGTCGCGCATGTAGGGCACCGAGTCCTTGGCGGCCTGCTTGACGATGGCCTGGTCCTCGGGGCTGAGCTTGTCCCAGCTCGTCTTGGACATCACCAGCACCTCGGGGACGATCAGGTGCTCGTCCAGCGTGTAGTACTTGGCCACCTCGTAGTGGTGCGAGGATTCGTAGGAGGGCCAGTTGTTCTCGGCGCCGTCGATGACGCCGGTCTGGAGCGCCGAGTAGACCTCGCCGTAAGGCATCGGCGTCGCGTTGGCGCCGAGCGCGTTGGTCATGTCGACGAAGACGTCGGACTGGATGACCCGGAACTTCATGCCCTTCATGTCGTCGATCGTCTTGATCGGGTGCTGGGTGTTGTAGAACGACCGCGCGCCGGAGTCGTAGAAGGCGAGGCCGACGAGATCGTAGGGCTCGAAGGCGGCGAGGATCTCGTCGCCGATCGGCCCGTCCATCACATGGTGCATCTGGTCGACCGACTTGAAGATGTAGGGCAGCGAGACCACGTCGGTTTCCTTCACCAGGCCGTTGAACGGCCCGAGGCTGACGCGGTTGAGGTCGATCACCCCGAATCGGGTCTGCTCGATGGTGTCCTTCTCTTCGCCGAGCTGGGCGCCGAAGGCGACGTCGACGCAGTAGCGTCCGTCGGTCCTCTCCTCGATCAGCTTGCCCATGTAGTTCACCGCCTCGACGGTCGGGTAGCCGTCCGGATGGGTGTCCGACGAGCGCAGCGTGGTGTCGCAGGCGAAGGCGCCGCCGGCGATCGTGGTGCCGGCCATCAGCGCGGCGAAGGTTGCGGTCAGTTTCACGCGTAGGTCCTCCCTTGTTGGATCAGAGCCGGTAGGCGTTCTTGGCCAGCCGGTAGGCGAGGTCGTGGGCGACCTCGTGGGCCTCGTCCTCCGCCAGCCGCCCCGTGGCGACCAGCGTGGCGAGATAGGCGCAGTCCACCCGCCGGGCCATGTCGTGGCGGGCGGGGATCGAGCAGAATGCACGGGTGTCGTCGTTGAAGCCGACGGTGTTGCAGAACCCCGCGGTCTCGGTGACGAGCTCGCGGAACCGGCGCATGCCCTCGGGGCTGTCGAAGAACCACCAGGGCGGCCCGAGCTTCAGCGCCGGGTAGACGCCGGCGAGCGGCGCGAGTTCGCGCGAGAGCGCGGTCTCGTCGAGCATGAAGACGATGATCGTCAGGTCCGGCTCCATGCCGACGGCGTCGAGCAGCGGCTTGAGCGCTGCGACGTAGTCGGTGCGGGTCGGGATGTCGAAGCCCTTGTCGCGGCCGTGACGGGCGAGGATGGGCCCGGAGTGGTTGCGCCAGGAGCCGGGGTGGATCTGCAGCACGAGGCCGTCCTCGAGGCTCATGCGGGCCATCTCGGTCAGCATCTGGCCGCGGAAGGCGTCGGCCTCGTCCGGCGTCGCCGTGCCGGCGAGCGCTCTGGCGAACAGCGCGGCGGCGTCGGCCGGCGCGAGGTTCTCGGTGCGGGCGGTCGGGTGGCCGTGGTCCGAGCTGGTCGCGCCGAGCGACTTGAAGAAGCCGCGGCGCCTGGCGTGGGCTTCGAGATAGCCCTCCCAGGTCGCGGTGTCGCAGCCGGTGATCTCGCCGAGCCGGGCGACGTTGGCTGGCGAAGCCGTCGGCCTCGGGATCGACCACCGCGTCCGGGCGGTAGGCCGGGACGACGCGGCCGTCCCAGTCCGAGTCGCGGATCGCCTGGTGCCAGCGCAGGTCGTCGAGCGCGCTGTCGGTCGTCGAGATCGCCTCGATGTTGAAGCGCTTGTAGAGCGCGCGCGGGCGGAATTCGGGCCGGGCGAGGCAGTCGGCGATGTGGTCGTAGTAGCGATCGGCGGTGGTGGCGGACAACCGCTCGGTGAAGCCGAACAGGGTCTCGAAGGTATGGTCGAGCCAGAGCCGCGAGGGCGTGCCGCGGAACAGGTGATAGTTCTCGGCGAACCGGCGCCAGATCCTGCGGCCATCGGTTTCGGTGGGGCCGCCGTCGGCGCGCGGGATGCCGAGATCGCTGAGCGGGACGCCCTGCGAGCAGAGCATGCGGAACACGTAGTGGTCGGGCACGACGAACAGCTGGGCGGGGTCCGGGAACGGCGTGTCCTCGGCATACCACCGCGGGTCGGTGTGGCCGTGCGGGCTGATCAGCGGCAGCTCGCGAGACCGCGGCGTAGAGATCGCGGGCGAGGCTGCGCACCGCAGGGTCGGGCGGAAACAGCCGATCGGGATCCAGTAACGCCATTGCTCCCCCTGCGGTCCGGTCGAACCTCTGTGCGCTTGAACTTCGCGCCCGCTGGCCGGCCTGATATGCTAGTATGCGATTCGAGTCAACGAGGAGACGCGGATGGCGGAGCGGATCGTGCTGCAGGGTTTCGAGCCAGTCCGGGCGCCGAGCGCGGCCGACCAGGTGTTCGAGGCCCTCTACCGGCAGGTGGTGACCCTGACGCTGCCGCCGGGCGCGCGGCTGTCGGAGGCGGAGGTGGCGCGGGCGGCCGGCGTGTCGCGGCAGCCGGTGCGCGACGCGTTCTGGCGGCTGTCGCAGCTCGGGTTCCTGACCATCAGGCCGCAGCGCTCGACCGAGGTCAGCGCGATCTCCGAGCGGGCGGTGCGGCAGGCGCAATTCGTCCGCACGGCGCTCGAGGTCGAGACGGTGCGGCTGGCGGCGGAGCGGTTCGGGGCGGCGGAGTTCGCGGCGCTCGACGAGATCATGTCGGAGCAGGCCGAGGCGGTGGCGGCGGGGGATGCCGTGCGGTTCCACCGACTCGACGACGCGTTCCATCGGCGGATCTGCGAGCTGTCGGCGCTCGACTTCGCCTGGGCGATGATCCGCGAGACCAAGGCGCACATGGACCGGGTGCGGTTCCTGAGCCTGAGCTTCGGGGCGCAGGCGGCGCTCGACGACCATCTGGCGATCCTGGCGGCGATGAAGGCGCACGACGTCGGCCGGGCGGTGGCGGCGATGCGCGAGCATCTCGGGCGGATCGAGGACATCATGGCGCGCATCCGGTCGACGCACGGGGCGCATTTCGCGGCGGATCCGGGGTAGCGGGTCGCTTGCCGCGGCGGCTGCGGCGCGGCATGGTCGCGCTCGGATCGACGGGAGAGAGGCGATGCAGCTGCCGCAGAACGGGTTCAAACGCGCGCTGGCGGCGCGCAGACCGCAGATCGGGATCTGGTGCGGGCTGCCGGGCGGGTACGTGGCAGAACTGCTGGCGGGGGCCGGGTTCGACTGGCTGCTGTTCGACACCGAGCATTCGCCGGGCGACCCGATCACCGTCCTGGCTCAGTTGCAGGCGGCCGCACCCTACGGACCGCGAGCGTCGTGCGGGTCGGCCTGGAACGATACGGTGCTGATCAAGCGGTTTCTCGACATCGGCGCGCAGTCGCTTCTGGTCCCCTACGTGCAGTCGGCGGAGGAGGCGCGAGCGGCGGTGGCGGCGATCCGCTATCCGCCGCGTGGCGTGCGCGGCGTCAGCGGCACGAGCCGGGCGACGGGGTTCGGACGGATCGAGCGCTATGCGCGACGGGCGGAGGAAGAGCTCTGCCTGCTGGTCCAGGTCGAGACGGCGGAGGCGCTGGCGGAGATCGAGGCGATCGCGGCGGTGGACGGCATCGACGGCATCTTCATCGGGCCGGCCGATCTGGCGGCGAGTCTCGGGCATCTCGGCGAGCTGGGGCATCCGGAAGTGATCACGGCGATCGGCGACGCGATCGACCGGGTCGGGCGGGCGGGTAAGCCCGCGGGCATCCTCACGCCGGACCGGGCATTTGCGAAGGTCTGCCTCGAGCGGGGCGCGATCTTCGTCGCCGTGGGGATCGACACGGTGCTGCTGGCACGTGGTGCTGAGGCGCTGGCGCGGGAGTTCAAAGGCTGAGCGCGATGCCTGGTTCGACTTGGCGCGCCAAGTCCCACGCAGGTTGCTGATCCAAGAATGCGGCGCTCGTGATCTGCTTGTCAGCGTGGCGCGGCGCTGTGGCGTTCGTCGCCGGATTGCGCGATTGTTCGTGCGCGACTCCGTTTCGGGACGGCGGCTCCGGGGGGAGGCGCCGGGCGTGACGGTGGGTGCGAATTCGCTGTCGGCGGTGAAAAGACTTGCCGTTCGGGCCGGCAGGACGTCAGTGTTGCGGTCAGCGCCGGTCCGATGCGAGAGCGGCGAAAACCAAGGGGGAGACGACACGATGCCGACATTGCAATCGATCAGACGCGTCGCGGCAGGGCTGGCGCTCGCTTGCGCGCTGCCGGGGCTGCCCGCGCTCGCCTTCGAGCCGGAGGCGACCGAGTGCATCGCGCCGGCGGCGCCGGGCGGCGGCTGGGACTTCACCTGCCGGCAGGTCGGCAAGGTGATGCAGGATCTGAAGCTGGTGCCGGGCACGATGCAGGTGACCAACATCAACGGCGGCGGCGGCGGTGTGGCCTTCGCCGAGGTGGTGAACAAGCGCAACGACGACAACGACCTGATCGTGGCGGCGTCCTCGGCAACCGCGACGCGGCTGGCGCAGAACGCGTTTCCGGGCAACACCATGGATCAGGTGCGCTGGCTCGGGTCGGTCGGGGCGGACTACGGGATCATCGCGGTCGCGGCGGACAGCCCGATCAACACGCTTCCCGAGTTGATGGACAAGATCAAGTCGGACCCGTCGAGCGTGTCGATCGCCGGCGGCTCGGCGGTGGGCGGCTGGGATCACCTGAAGGTGCTGATCGCAGCACAAGCCGCCGGGATCGAGGACGTGCGCACGATCAAGTACGTGGCGTTCGACGGCGGCGGCGAGGCGGTGACCCAGCTGCTCGCGGGCTCCGTGCAGGCGTTCACCGGTGATGCGTCGGAGGCGAAGGGCTTCGTCGATTCGGGCGACATCAAGGTGCTCGCGGTGCTGGCGCCGGAGCGGCTGGAGGGCGATTTCGCCGAGTTCCCGACTGCCAAGGAGCAGGGGATCGACGCGGTCGGCGCCAACTGGCGCGGGTTCTACGGCCCCGGCGGCATGTCCGACGACGCCTATGCCTACTGGGTGGACGCGATCGGCAAGGTCTACGCCAGCGACGAATGGAAGCAGATCATGGCCCAGAACGGCCTGGCACCGCTCGACCTGAGCGGAGACGAGTTCCAGGCGTTCGTCCAGGAGTCGGTGGACAAGATCACCGAGATTTCCAAGAACATCGGCCTGATCCAGTAAGGCTCGCAGGGTGCGGCCCGCGCCGGGCCGCACCCATGCCCGAAAGGGGTTCGCGATGGGCGACAGGCTGTTCGGCGGCATCGGCATCGCGCTGGCCGCGTTCTTCATCTGGCAGGCGACGACGATCCAGGAGAGCTTCATCCAGGATCCGGTCGGGCCGAAGACCTTTCCGATCATCATCGGCCTGCTGCTCGGGATCTCGAGCCTCGTGATCCTGCTGCGGCCGGATCCGAAGCCGGACTGGCCGGCGGCGGGGCGGCTGATGGAGATCGGCGCGGCGGTGCTCGTGCTGCTCGCCTATGCCTGGGTGCTGCCCGACATCGGCTTCATCGTCGCGACGACGCTCGCCTCGGCCTATCTGGCCTGGCGGCTGGGCGCCTCGGCGCTGCACGCGATCCTCGCCGGCGTCGCCATCGCGGTCGGCATCTACGTGGTCTTTCACCTGATCCTCGGCCTGACGCTGGCCAGGGGTCCGTTCGGGTTCTGAGGAGACCGCCATGGAAGCCCTTTCGTCGCTGGCGCATGGCTTCGAGGTCGCGCTGACGTTCCAGAACCTAGGGCTGGCGCTGATCGGCTGCTTTCTCGGGACGATCATCGGCGCGCTGCCGGGGCTCGGGCCGTCGAACGGGGTGGCGATCCTGATCCCGCTGGCGTTCTCGCTCGGGCTGCCGCCGACGCCGGCGCTGATCCTGCTGACCAGCGTCTACTACGGGGCGATGTACGGGGGCCGAATCTCGTCGATCCTGCTCAATATCCCCGGCGACGAGCCGGCGCTGATGACCACGCTCGACGGCTATCCGATGGCCAAGGCGGGGCGCGCGGGCGAGGCGCTGTCGATCTCGGGGATCGCGTCGTTCGTCGGGTCGTTGTTCGCCACCATCGGGCTGGTGTTCCTCGCGCCGCTCTTGGTCAAGGTGGCGCTGCTGTTCGGGCCGGCAGAGTACTTCGCGCTGTTCGCGCTGGCGTTCGCGACGCTCGGCGGCATCTCCTCGACCAATCAGGCGAAGGCGGCGTTCGCCGCGGCGCTGGGGCTCGGGATCGCGATGATCGGGGTGGACGGCCAGACCGGGGTGCCGCGCTTCTCGTTCGGCGAGGTGCATCTCTACGACGGAATCGATTTCCTGGTGGCGATCGTCGGGCTGTTCGCGCTCAGCGAGGTGTTCATCTTCCTCGAGCATCGCGGCGACGGGTCGGGCGAGGGCAAGCACGCACAGGTCGGGATCGGGCGGATCACGCCGTCCTGGGCGACGCTGCGGTTCTGCACCCCGGCGATGATCCGCTCCACCGTGCTCGGGTTCGTCGCCGGTGTGCTGCCGGGCGCCGGGGCCTCGCTCGGGTCGTTCATGGCCTATTCGGCGGAGAAGGCGATCTCCGACCGGGACGGCACCTTCGGCAAGGGCGATCCGCGCGGGGTGGCCGCACCGGAGGCCGGCAACAACGCCGCCGCCGGCGGGGCGCTGGTGCCGATGCTGGCGCTGGGCGTGCCGGGGTCGGGGACCACCGCGGTGCTGCTGGCGATGCTGCTCGCGCTCAACATCACGCCGGGGCCGCTGCTGTTCCAGCAGAACCCGGACGTGGTCTGGGGGCTGATCGCGGCGCTGTTCATCGCCAACTTCATGCTGCTGGCGATGAACATTCCGATGGTGGGGATGTTCGTGCGGGTGCTCTTGATCCCGCCGAAGTTCCTGATGCCGATCGTGGCGATGGTGAGTTTCGTCGGGATCTACGGGATTTCCGGCTCGAGCTTCGATCTGATCGTGATGGTGATCTTCGGGGTGCTGGGCTGGGTGCTGCGGAAGTTCGACGTGCCGCTGGTGCCGGTGATCCTGGGCGTGCTGCTCGGCAACCTGATGGAGGCGAACCTGCGCCGGGCGATGACCATATCGGACGGCGACTGGACCGCGCTGTTCGCCTCGCCGCTGTCGCTGACGCTCTGGGGAATCGCGGTGGTCGGCTTCGTGCTGCCGATCCTGTTCGGCAAGGCGGTGAAGCGGCGGATGCGGATGGAGAAGGACGAGCCGGGCGCGACGACGGTGGATTGATCCCTCGCGTCACTTCACCCGGCGTCAGGCTTCCGGCGCGCGCGGCGCCAGCCAGTTCGCGACCAGCCAGCAGAACAGCGCCCAGGCCGCGCCCGCGGTCCAGCCGGCGAGGACGTCGGTCGGCCAGTGGACGCCGAGATAGACCCGGCTGATGCCGATCGAGACGGTCAGGAGCACGGCGAGAGCGAGCACGTAGGCCTTGAGCGCACGGGTGGGCTGCACCCGGGCGACGAGGGCGGCGAGCGTCAGGTAGGTGACGGCGGACATCATCGAGTGACCGGACGGGAAGCTCGAGGTGTAGACCGCCATGCCGTGCGGCACCAGGTCGGGGCGCGGGCGGTCGAAGCCGTACTTTGCCAGCGTCGAGATAAGCTGGCCGCCGCCGACCGAGAACAGGATCAGCCACAACGAGCGGCGGTTGCCCTGGAGCCAGAGGAAGCCCGCGACCGCGAGGGTCAGGAAGGCGAGCACGCCGAAGCCGCCGAGCGCGGTGACGTCGCGGCCGAATTCCTCGAGCCAAGCCGGCCCGAGCGGATCGGCGGGGTCGCCGGACACGCGGAGCGCGAGCAGGATCGCGGTGTCGAAGGCGTGGGTCTCGCCTTCGAATACTTCGCCGGCCAGACCGACGAAGGCCCAGATGCCGGCGGCGACCAGCAGGATCGCGATCAGCGCCGGCAGTTCGATGTAGGCGGTGAGGCGCGCGCGCCAGCGGGCGAGGTCGGGGATCATGGCAGCCGCGCGGGTTCGAGGCGGGACGGGTGATGCGGGTTCGGGTCGAATCGGTCGCCGCGGCAACCGCCGTCCAGCGAACCGGCAGGAGCGACGCACTGCGTCGCGCCGGTTCGTCGGCCGGAGCGCGTGGGCGCGGAGGCCGAAAGGGGTGCGGCCTGAACCGATCCTCTCCAATCCGCACGCGCCTGCCTGGCTGGCGCATTGCAGACGCGCCTGCCGGGGGCGGGCGGGCGCGCGCGAATTTGTCGACGGACAAATCCGCGGAGTGAATGCGGCGCTGTCGCGCCGGACGCCAGGCCAATGGGGGGTGTGATATCTGGCATGAATTGATCTTCTCTAGCTTGCCATGAACGTCCGCGCGGCCGCTCGCGAATCGGTGCGGAAAGGTCCCCTGTCATCCGAGGACGAAGACCCGGGAGGGGTGGAGGGCGCCGTTCTCCCAGGTGCCGACGGCGAGCGGGGTGCCGTCGCGGCTGGCCCAGGCCAGGGCGCCGTCGGGGAGGCCGGGTGCGGGGAGCGGGACCGGGTTGCCGTTGGCGAGCCGGGTGGCGGCGAAGGGCGGGCAGGCGAGTTCGGGGAGGCCGGCGAGGGCGGTCTGCAGCGGCAGGAGCCGCCCGGCGAGGGCGGGGGTGCGGGCCTCCGCCTCGAGCGTCTGCCAGTCGAGGGCCTGCTCGAGGGTGAAGGGGCCGGACCAGAGGCGGCGCAGCGACGCGACGTGGCCGAGGCAGCCGAGGGTTTTCCCGAGGTCGCGGGCGATGCTGCGCACGTAGCCGCCCTTGCCGCAGGTCATCTCGAGGATGGCGGTGTCGCGGTCGGGGGTGTCGACGAGGTCGAGGCGTTCGACGTGGAGCGGACGGGAGGCGAGATCGAGGGTCTCGCCGGCGCGGGCGCGGGCATAGGCGCGCTGGCCGTCGACCTTGACCGCGGAGACCTGGGGCGGGATCTGCTCGATGTCGCCGGTGAAGCCGGGGAGGGCGGCGCGGATGGCGTCGGCGTCGGGGCGGGCCTCGGCGGTGGCGATGACCTCGCCGCTGGCGTCGTCGGTGGAGGTGGCGGCGCCCCAGCGGACGGTGAAGCGGTAGGCCTTGCGGGCGTCGGCGACGAAGGGAACGGTCTTGGTCGCCTCGCCGAACGCGACCGCGAGCAGCCCGGTGGCGTCGGGGTCGAGCGTGCCGGCGTGACCGGCCTTGGCGGCGTCGAGCGCCCATTTCGCCTTGGCGACCGCGGTCGCGGAGGAGATGCCGGCGGGCTTGTCGAGGATCAGCCAGCCGTGGACCGGCCGGCCGCGGGGACGGCGGGGCATCAGTCTTCGAGGTCGCGGCGGACCGACGGCGAGCGCAGCAGCTCGCGGGTCCGGTCCATCTGGTCGAACCGGGTGTCGGCCTCGAAGGTCAGCTCGGGCGAATACTTCAGGTCGATCCGGTCGGTGACGAGCCGGCGCAGCTCCACGCGGTTGCGGCCGAGCGCGCGGACCACCTCGGCGGTGTTCACGCCGCCGAGCGGCAGCACGTAGGCGGTGGCGTGGCGCAGGTCGGGCGAGACCCGCACCTCGGCGACGGTGACCGAGACGTGGGCGAGCTCCTCGTCATGGATGTCGCCACGGGCGAGGATCTCGGACAGCGCGCGGCGGATCACCTCGCCGACGCGGAGCTGGCGCTGGTTCGGGGGGCTGCCGGCCAAGGGTCTTGTCTTTGCCATTCGGCTCACATCCTATCGGGCGCGTGCGAAGTCAAGGGCGGGGCAGGTTGATGACGGAGCCGGTCGGGATCGCGGTGGTCGGCGCGGCCGGGCGGATGGGGCGGATGCTGGTGCGCGCGGTCTGCGAGGCGCCGGGGGCGCGCCTGAGCGGTGCGACGGTGCGGCCGGGGCACGACTGGGTCGGGCGCGACCTCGGCGAGGCGCTGGGCGGGCCGGCGCTGGGCGTGGTGGTCGGCGACGATCCGCGGCAGGTCTTCGCGCAAAGCCGGGCGGTGCTGGATTTCACCACCCCGGCCGCCACGGTGGCGCATGGAGCGTCTGGCGGCCGAGGCGGGGCTGACCCACGTGATCGGCACCACCGGGCTGGCGCCGGACGATCTCGCGCGGCTGGCGGCGGCGGCGCGGCAGGCGGTGATCGTGCGGGCGGGGAACATGAGCGTGGGCGTCAACCTGCTGACCGTGCTCGCCCGGCGGGTGGCGGCGGTGCTGGGGCCGGACTACGACATCGAGATCGTCGAGATGCATCACCGGGCGAAGGTGGACGCGCCTTCCGGCACCGCGCTGATGCTGGGCGAGGCGGCGGCGGCGGGCCGGGGGGTGAGCCTCGCCGACGCGGCGGTGCGCGGGCGCGACGGGGTGACCGGCGCCCGGGAGGAGGGGACGATCGGGTTTGCCAGCCTGCGGGGCGGCGACGTGGTCGGCGAGCACGAGGTGATCTTCGCGGGACCCGGCGAGCGGGTGGCGCTGAAGCATATCGCGACCGACCGGATGCTGTTCGCGCGGGGCGCGGTGCGGGCCGCGCTCTGGGGGCAGGGCAAGGCGCCCGGGGAGTATGACATGATCGACGTGCTGGGGCTGCGCGACGCCGCCGCCGAGGGACCGGAGCGGTAGACCCGCCGGCTACTGCCGCCACTCCGGCGCCCGCTTGTCGAGGAACGCGTCGATGCCCTCCGCGGTGTCCTGTCGCATCATGTTCTCGACCATCACCTGGCCGGTATGGGCGTAGGCCGCCTCGAGCGTCATTTCCGCCTGCTCGTAGAACGCCCGCTTGCCGATCCTGACCGCCGGCCCGAGCTTGGCCGCGATGGTGTCCGCGAGCTCCCGGCTCGCCGCCCCGAGCGCCGCTTCCGGCACCACCCGGTTGACCAGCCCCAGTGCCCGCGCCTCGGTGGCTTCGACGAACCCGCCGGTCGTCAGCATCTCGAACGCGCGCTTCCTCGGCACCACCCGGCTGAGCGCCACCATCGGCGTCGAGCAG
Source organism: uncultured Alphaproteobacteria bacterium (assembly GCA_963773555.1). Classification (GTDB taxonomy): domain Bacteria; phylum Pseudomonadota; class Alphaproteobacteria; order Rhodobacterales; family Rhodobacteraceae; genus Amaricoccus. The sequence continues at coordinate 88,117 of CAVZCB010000021.1, read as the reverse complement.
AACAGCCCGATGTTGACCCCGTTCACCCCGAACCGCGTGCCCTCCGCCGCCACCGCCAGATCGCAGCTCGCCACCAGCTGGCACCCCGCCGCGGTGGCGATGCCTTGGACTTGCGCGATCACCGGCTGCGGCAGCCGGGTGATCGCCAGCATCACCCGGCTGCAGTGCTCGAACAGCGCCCTGAACCGCGACAGGCCCGCGTCCTCCGCCTGCCGCGCGGCGGTCATCTCCCGCAGGTCGTGCCCGGCGCAGAACGCCCGTCCCGCCCCGCGCAGGATCACCACCCGGATTTCGGTCTCGCCCGCCAGCCGCCCCAGCTCGGCCTCCAGCGCCTGCAGCATCGCGTCCGACAGCGCGTTGAGTTTCGCGGGATTGTTCAGGGTCAGCGTCGCCACCGGCCCATCGTCCTCGCGCAGCAGGATGTCTTCGCTCAAACCTCTTCCCTCCCTTGCGATCGGCCCGTCACCTTGCCACCTTGCACCGGTTCCGCCGCCCTGCGAAAGGCCCTCTCGCATGCAGCTCCAGTTCACCATTCCCGAGATGCACGCCTATCTGGCCGAGGTCTTTCCCCAGCTCGGCCCCCGCTTCGAGGTGCGCGAGCTGCGTCCCGCCTTCGTGCGGGTGCGGATGCGCACCACCGAGGCCGACCTGCGCCCCGGCGGCACGGTGTCGGGCCCGACGATCTTCGCGCTGGCGGACTGCGCCTACTACATGGCGACCCTCGCGGTGATCGGCCGCCAGGCCCTCACCGTCACCACCAGTTGCGCCATCGATTTCATGCGCAAGCCCGGCCCCGGCGACCTCGAGGCCGAGGCGCGGGTGCTGAAGCTCGGCCGGACCCTCTCGGTCGGCGACGTGCTGATCTTCTCCGCGGGCGTCGAGGGTCCGGTCGCCCGCGCCGGTCTCACCTATTCGATTCCGCCGCCGCCCGCGCCGTGAGCGAGCGGGTTTCCGGCTTCGGTGGCCGCCCGAAGGACCCCGGACGGTCGTCGGCAACAACCCGCTCGGGCGATGCCGGCGCCGCAACCGCCGCCCGAACGCCACCGTTGATCCCGCAGTCACCGCCGTGCGCAAATGCGCGGGGTGGGCTGCAATTGGAGGTAATCATGGTCAAGCAACTGATGGCGGCAGTCGCTTCTCGAGAGCGACCTGATGCCCGAGGGGCTCGAAGGAATGCCTCCCTACCAAGCGAGCTGACCGCCGTCCCCTGACGGTCAGCAGGCGGTGCCCGCCGGTCTTCCCGGCGGGCACCGTCGTTTCGGTGGTTCGGCCAGCGGCGCTTTCCCGCGCCGTGCCTCAGGCGGCCGGCGCGGGGTCCAGAACGATGCGCCACAGTTCGGCGTTGTCGCGGTCCATCAGCCGGACGGTCAGCTGGGCCGTGGCGCCGTCGATGTCGACGAGGCCGAAGGACTGGAACCCCTGCGACGGCGGGACCAGGCCGGCCCCCGGCGGCGGCGCCTTGACGAACCGGACCTCCGGCCCGAACGTCGCGTCGAGCTCCTTCTGGGCGAAGCTGCCGGCGTGCAGCGGCCCGGCGACGAACTCCCAGAACGGCAGGAAGTCATCGAAGTCGGCCCTCGCCGGATCATAGTGGTGGGCCGCCGCATAGTGGATGTCCGCGGTCAGCCAGATGGTGTTGGCGATGCCGGCCGCCCGGATGTGGCCGAGCAGGTCCGCGAACTCGCGCTCCCGCCCGCGCGGGGCGCCGCCGGCGCCGTTGGAGATCGCCTCGGCGGCCCGGCCGCCGGCCGTGTCCTCCCAGGAGACGAGACCGATCGGCATGTCCGCGGCGATCACCTTCCAGGTGGCGCGGCTGGCGACGAGCTCCCGCTTCAGCCAGGCGAGCTGCCGGTCCCCGAGCAGGTGCCGGGCGTCGGCGCTGTCCTGGTTGGCGGGGAGGTAGTTCGCGCCCCGATACGAGCGGAAATCGAGAAAGAACACGTCGAGCAGCGGCCCGTAGGGGATCCGCCGGTAGATGCGTCCTGGATCGGTCGGATCCGCGCGCACCGGCGTCATCTCGTGGAAATGCCCGCCTGGACCGCGCGGCGAGCAGCGAGATCGACTTTTCCCGATACCGGTCGTCCTCGAGCAGCGAGCGCGACGGCGACCAGTTGTTGCAGACCTCGTGGTCGTCCCACTGGTAGAACACCGGGGTCTGGGCATAGAGGTCGAGGACGTTCTGATCGTGCAGATTGTAGGTCCACTGGCCGCGGAACTCGTCCAGCGTCTCCGCCACCTTGCGCTTGGCGTCGGTGATGAGCGCGTTCTTCCACACCACGCCGTTTCCGAGCGTCACCTCCTCCACCAGCGGGTTGTCGGCGTAGATCGCGTCGCCGCAGTGGATGAGGAAGTCCGGCGCGTGGCCGGCGACCGTGCCGAAGGTCCGCATCCCCTCGGCGTCGATGCCGAACCCCTGGCCGGCGCAGTCGCCCGACCAGGCGAAGCGGACGTCGCGCCGGGTGGCGGGCGCGGTGCGGAAGCGCCCCGTCGCCGGCTCCGAGCGGGGGCCGGGGGAGGCGAGATCCTCGGCGGTGAAGCGATAGAAGATGTCCTGGTCCGCGGGCAGGCCGTCGAGCAGGCACTTCACCGCGAGGTCGGTCTCGGGCAGCGCGTCGATCGCCTCGTACCGGATCGGATCGACGAAGCGTCCGGTGGTGTCGTACTCCACGTAGATGCGGGCGGGGCGGTCCACCCGCGTCCAGATCATGCCGGCGGAGGCATCGACATCGCCCGACTGGACGCCGTGGGTGAACACCGGCCGGGTCGATGCCCTGAGGATCCCAGGCAGCGCTACTCGCGATGCGAGCACGGCCCCGCTGGCGGCGAGCAGCTGGCGGCGGCTGAATTCGAACGGTGGCATCGGCGGTTCCGGGCGCTTGGGAAATGGATCGCGCGGATGATGCTATAGTCCGAATGCAACGTAAAGTTGAATGTTCCGTGACAGAATTGTCGCAAGGAAGCGCTGCCCGGCGGCGGCCCGGGCAACCGGCGTCAGAGCTTGCGCGCCTCGTCGATCAGCATGATCGGAATGCCGTTCTGGATCGGGAAGGCGAGCCCTGCGCCCCTGGAAACCAGCTCCCTCCGCGCGGCGTCGTAGACGAGCGGCCCGCGGGTCACCGGGCAGACGAGGAACTCCAGCATCCTGCGGTCTATTCCGGCGCCGCCGCCGGCCTCGCTTGCTGCGCCGTGGCTGACCGGGTCGCCTGTCATGCGACGTCCCGTTGATTGCTTCGCCGCGATCGCCTGGTGTCGGGCGCATCAGTGCCGCATCCACTTCGTGGATTTGTCCGTCGACAAATCCGCGCGCGCCTGCCTGCCCGTCGTGCCAAAGGCACGCCTTCGGCGTGACGGCAGGCGCGATTCCGCGCCCACCCCAGGCAGGCGCGCGCGGATTGCAGAGGATCGGTCCGGGCCGCACCCCTCTCGGCCTCCGCGCTCGCGCGCTCCAGCCGACGAACCGGCGCGAGGCGGTGCCTCGCTCCTGCCGGTTCGAAGGGTGCTGCCCTGCGCGTAACCGTCACTGGATCGTCCCGTCATCGCCGCCCGAGCGCAGCGCGAACTCCATCAGTGTCACCAGCGTCTCGCGCCGCTCGGTCAGCGACGGCGCCTCGAGCAGCGCCTGCTTCTCCTCCGGGTCGAACGGGCACAGGATCGACAGCGAATTCACCAGAAGCTCGGCGTCCGCCTCCTTCAGGCTGTCCCAGTCCGAGGAAAGCTGCGCCGTGTCGAAGAACCGCGCCAGCACCTCGAGGAACGCCGGCCGGTCGAATCCCTCGTCCTTCTCCGCCCGGCCGAGATCGCGCTCGAAGCTCGTCCAGTCGGCCTTGCCCTTCAGGTATGGCGCGAAGCCCTCCTGCATCGCGCCGAGGCGGAACCTGCTCATCCCGGTCAGCGTGATCAGGTAGCGTCCGTCGTCGGTCTCCTGGAAGGCGGTGACGCGCCCGGCGCAACCGATCTGGTGCAGCTGTCCGGTCGGCTTGCCCTCGGGCATCAGCACCGGCTGGACCATGCCGATCAGCCGGTGCGGGGTCTTCAGCGCGTCCTCGAGCATGGCGAGATAGCGCGGCTCGAAGATGTTGAGCGGCAGACGGGCGCGCGGCAGAAGCAGCGCGCCGGGCAGGGGAAAGACCGGGAGCGTCTCCGGAAGGTCGCCGAGGTTGAACCGTCTGGCCATGCCGTCTCCGCCCTGTGGGTGTCAGGCGAAGATCATCGAACTCAGGCGCCGCCGCCCCTTTTGCGCCGCCTCGCTCTTGGGACCGAGACTGTCGAACAGCTTGAAGAGCTGGGTCTTCGCCGCGCCGTCGTTCCACTCGCGGTCGCGCCGGAACAACTCGAGCAGCGTGTCCACCGCGCCCTCGCTGTCGCCCCTGGCCACCAGCGCCAGCGCCAGGTCGAACCGCGCCTGGTGATCGTCCGGATCCTTCGCCAGCGCCGCCTCGAGCTCGGCGGTGTCGCCCGCGTCCGCGCTCGCCTCGGCGAGTTCGATCTGCGCCCGTGCCGCCGCGATCGCCAAATCGCCTTCCTTGCCCTTCGGCGTCAGCGCCAGGATCTCGCGCGCTCGCCCGATCTCGCCGAGCGCCAGGTGCGATCGCGCCAGCCCGCCCAGGGCCGCGAGGTTGCCCTCGTCCTCGGTCAGGATCGCGGCGAAGGTCTGCGCCGCGTCGGCGGCCGCCCCTTCGCCCAGCATCTCTTCCGCCGCGGCCAGCGCCTGTTCCAGCCCGTCGTTGCCGCCGGACATCTGCACCAGCCGGTCGATGAACGCCTTGATCTGCGCCGGCGACTGCGCCCCCATGAAGCCGTCCACCGGCTGGCCGTCCACGAACGCGAACACCGCCGGGATCGACTGCACCCGCAACTGCGCGGCGATCCCCTGGTTCTGGTCGACGTCGATCTTGACCAGCCTGACCTTGCCCTTGGCCTCGGTCACGGCCTTCTCCAGCGCCGGCCCCAGCGTCTTGCACGGCCCGCACCACGGCGCCCAGAAGTCGACGATCACCGGCACCTCGCGCGAGGCGTCGATCACGTCCTCCATGAAGGTCGCCTCGGATCCGTCCTTGATCGGGCGCGCCTGAATCGGGGCTTTCAGTTCCATGAAATCACTGTCTCCACGTGTTGGGGGCTTAGGTGGGGTAGCGCCCCCCTTGCGTCAAGCGCAATCCCCGACCGCAAGGTCCGGGTGCCCGGCCGGTCCGAAGCGCGATCGCAGCCGCTCATCAAGATTGCAGCGCGTCCAGAACGGTGAAATATCAGTATCGAAGGCAGTGAGTCTTCGGGAGGATCCGCTTCGTCGGAATCCGCACAATATCGGGGGTTGAGGGTGAAAATACTATCAGTGGCAATTGTCGGGCTGCTCTTTGCCTTCCAAGGGCAGGCGCGCGCCGAGACCATGCATCTGGACCTGTCGGGCTCGGGGATCAGCAGCTCGCTGGCGGTGAAGTACGGGGGCGCGACGGACTCGAAGTATCCGGACGCGCACCGGGTCACCGGGATCTCCGGCACGTTCTCGAACAGCGCCCTGAACATCACCGATGCCAAGGTCAAGTCGCTGGTCGCGGTCAACTACGCCACGCCGGAACCGGAGAACCTGCTGGCGCCGCACGCCTTCAGCCGGTTCGCGGTCGCCACGGGCCTGCCGGACGAAAATCACGGGACGCTGTCCTATGACAATCTCCTCTGGCCCGGCGGCTCGCCGCAGACCGCGTCCGACTATCCGTTCCACGGCGGTGTGCTCGACATCTACGGTCTCTTGTTCCGGATCACCGGCGGAAAGGTGGTGAACTTCTGGAGCAACGGCGTGTTTCCGGGCGGTGAGTTCCCGGACTACGGCGTGGCAGTGGTCACGCCCAAACGCGCTCTCGATTATGTCGGCGGCGTCACGGTGACGGCCTCGCAGGTGCCGGTGCCGGGATCGCTCTGGCTGCTGGCGGGCGGCCTCGTCGGGCTGGTGGCGGTCCGCAGGCGCTTGACGAGCGTCTGAGCGTCGCTCGAAATCCGCGTGCCCGGGGGGATTGCTGGGCACGCACCGAAGACTTGGCGAGCCTTTTTTCGTCATGCTACACGACAAAGAATGAGAGGCTCCCGCTCCGCCGTTCCGCCCGGGCAGCGGCCGACCCGTAACCGTCACGCCAAAGGCGTGCATGTGGCACGACGGGCGGCCGCTTTCGCGCCCACCCCGCGGGCCTGCCGCTGCCCTTCGCGCTTGACGGTGCCGCTCTCGATGGGCAAGGAGGGACCGGCCGAGTTTGTGCCGTGTGGGCAATTGTCGCGCGGGTTAATTAAGATTAACCCAGGCGATAACAACAACTTGCCCGGAATTTCGCGCGCGAAACGCCCCTGTTTCGCACACCTCAGCAGGCCGCGACCAGCGCCGCGTGCCGGGTCAGGAACGCCCGCTTCACCTCCGAAGGCGGCCGCAGCGCCAGCGCCATCTCGCCCAGCCCCTCGATCTTCGGCACCCCGAAGAACCGGTTCGCCTCGCCGGCGCCGAACCCGGCAAGCTGCACCGCCTCGAGCCAGGCCGAAGTCCGGTCGGCCCGCTTGATCGTCGCCTTCACCGCCTTCGGCAATTCCGCCGGCAGGCCGAAGCGGACATGGACCGCCCGCGCCAGCCGGGCGTCGAGCGCGGCGTACTCCGGGCCGACCGCGCCCTTCACCGGCGAGATCATGTCGCCGATCACGTACTCCGGCGCGTCGTGCAGCAGCGCCGCCAGCCGCCATCGCGGCACCGCGCTCGACCCCGCGATCCGGCCGTAGATCTCCTCGACCAGCAGCGAATGCTCCGCCACCGAATAGGGGTGCTCGCCACGGGTCTGCCCGTTCCACCGCGCCACGAACGCCAGCCCGTGCGCGATGTCCTCGACCTCCACGTCGAGCGGCGAGGGGTCGAGCAGGTCGAGCCTGCGCCCCGAGAGCATCCGCTGCCATGCCCGCGCCGCCACCGTCGCCTCCCTCTCTAGCGGATCACCGTCAGGTCGTCCGGAAACCGGTCGAGATAGGCGGCCGTCTTGCCCAGCGACAGCAGGTGCTTGACCAGCATCCGGCGCAGGAACGCCGGATTGCGGTGCGGCGGCGTTCCGTCCGGCCCAACCGGCTGGTCGGGAAAGTGCTCGGCCATGAAGTCCCGGTAGGCCCGCCGGAACCGCAGCGGATACTCGCCATTGTCGTCCTTCCACGGCTTCCGCGGTCCGATGAAATGCACGATGTTGGCGTCCTCCATTGCCTCGTAGAGCCGCGACGCCCAGGTGTACTGCCAGTTCCACCGCGGCGAGATCTCGGCCCAGTCCCCCTGCAGCGTCGCGTTGAGCAGGTTCTGGTCGTGCCGGATCATCACCTCGCGGTTCGCCCGCCCGAGGCTCACGCACCGCTCGAGCAGGTCGGCATCGTTGAACTCGGCCGCGTCGATCAGCATGACGCCGGCGTTGAAGTAGGGCGCGGTCCCGACCCCGAGCCGCCGGAATTGCAGCGGCCGCCGTTCCGGGGTGCGCCACTGCGAGTTGTCCCGCACCGCCGCGATCGCATGCCGCCCCAGGTCGACGTCCATCAGGCCGGCGAAATCGCCGCGCTGCACGAACACGTCGCCGTCGAGATAGAGCAGCCGCCGGTACTCGGCCGCGAACGCCGCCGGCAGCGCCAGCCGCAGGTAGACGATCTGCGTGCGACCCTTGTCGAGCCGCAAACCGTCGAACAGATCGCCCGTCGTCACCCGGCAGTAGCGGATCCCCACGTGCGCCAGCCCCGGCGGCTCCGGCGGGCGCTCGTCCATGTAGCAGAGGCAGATGTCGAAATCGCGCTCCGGGTGCAGCCGGGCGATCTGCTCGGCGGCCACCATGGCGAACCGCGCGTAATGCCCGTCGCAGGCGAAGACCACGGCCCGTTCGGCGCGCGGCGGGGTTGCGGCCTCGAGTGTCACGGCCATCGGCAAACTCCGGGCGGAAGATCCGCCGGTTACTACGTGGCGCGCGCGCGGTTGTCGAGCGCGGGGCTTCTTGCTAAATGCGCCCAAGGTAGCCGGACCCGAAGGTCCCACAGGAGTTGTAAGCGCATGAGCATGGATCAGGCCGTCAAGGCCGCCGACTACGTCGTGAAGGACATCGCCCTCGCGGACTACGGCCGCAAGGAAATCGAGATCGCCGAGACCGAGATGCCCGGGCTGATGGCGCTCCGCGAGGAATTCGGGGCCGAGAAGCCGCTGAGGGGCGCCCGCATCGCCGGCAGCCTGCACATGACGATCCAGACCGCCGTGCTGATCGAGACGCTGACCGCGCTCGGCGCCGACGTCCGCTGGGCCTCGTGCAACATCTACTCGACCCAGGACCACGCCGCCGCCGCCATCGCCGCCGGCGGCACCCCGGTCTTCGCGATCAAGGGCGAGACGCTCGAGGACTACTGGCGCTACACCGACCGCATCTTCGACTTCGAAGGTGGCGCCAACATGATCCTCGACGACGGCGGCGACGCGACGATGTACATCCTGACCGGCGCCCGGGTCGAGGAGGGCGAGACGAGCCTGATCGAGAACCCCGACAGCGAGGAAGCCGAGTATTTCTTCGCGCAGATCAAAAAGCGAATGGCGCAGTCGCCGGGCTGGTTCGGCAAGCAGCGCCACGCGATCAAGGGCGTCTCCGAGGAGACCACCACGGGCGTCCACCGCCTCTACCAGCTGATGGAGAAGGGCCGCCTGCCGTTCCCGGCGATCAACGTCAACGACAGCGTCACCAAGTCGAAGTTCGACAACAAGTACGGCTGCAAGGAATCGCTGGTCGACGGCATCCGCCGCGGCACCGACACGATGATGGCCGGAAAGTCCGCGCTGGTGCTCGGCTACGGCGACGTCGGCAAGGGCTCGGCGGCGAGCCTGCGCGGCGCCGGCGCTCGGGTGATGGTGACCGAGGTCGATCCGATCTGCGCCCTGCAGGCGGCGATGGACGGCTTCGAGGTGACGACGCTGAAGGACGCGGCGCCCAAGGCCGACATCTTCATCACCTGCACCGGCAACAAGGACGTCATCACGCTCGACGACATGCGGGCGATGAAGGACATGGCGATCGTCGGAAACATCGGCCACTTCGACAACGAGATCCAGGTCGCTGCGCTGAAGAACCTGAAATGGACCAACATCAAGGACCAGGTCGACATGGTCCATTTCCCCGACGGCAAGCGGATGATCCTGCTGAGCCAGGGGCGCCTCCTGAACCTCGGCAACGCCACCGGCCATCCGTCGTTCGTGATGTCCGCGAGCTTCACCAACCAGACGCTGGCGCAGATCGAGCTCTGGACCCGCGGCGAGCACTACGAGAACAGGGTCTACACCCTGCCCAAGCACCTCGACGAGAAGGTCGCGCGGCTCCACCTCGCCCGCATCGGCGTGAAGCTGACCGAGCTCAGTGTCGAGCAGGCCGACTACATCGGCGTGCCGGCCCAGGGCCCGTTCAAGCCCGAGCACTACCGCTACTGATCTACCGGCCGGGGCCGGTTGTCCGGCCCCGGCCGTAATCTCTGATTCACATTGAGTTATAGGCGCTTGGCGATTGACCCGAAGCGCGATTGCGGCCATATTCGGACCCATCGATGGCCGCGGCAGAAACGCCCCCTCTCACCATCGACCTCATGACATTCGCAGGTTGCACCTAACGGCTTTCTCGAGCTGGAGGGTCGTGCGGGTCGGCGGGGCCAGTCTCCAGCGGCAATCGGGAGAGTGCGGACGGCGTGGGGTCCGTCCGCTTCTCCGCCGCAGGTGGCCGAGCCCGCGGATTGGGGTCCATAGCACCCGCACGCAGCGGGTCGGGAGGGCCCTTTGAGGGGAGGGCCCTCCCGATCTCGTTTCCTGCCGCTTGTCCGGTCATCGCAAACATGCTGTCACGCCACAGTGCCAAACGCAGGCAGAGCCACGCACGAGAGCGCCCTCGTTTACGAAGGCTAACCCTTTGGCGACAACGGCTTAGGCCTATTTAACGCGTTCGCACCGCCCGCGCGAACGCCCCCTTTACCCCCGGTAGCCGCCTTCGTCGCAGACGATCCGCCACTCCTCGTCGCTGACCGGCTGGACCGACAGGCGAGAGTTCTTCACCAGCACCATCTCCGAGAGCCGGGGGTCCTGCTTGATCGCATCGAGCGTCACCGGCGTCGGGAACGGCGCCACCGCCCGCAGGTCCACGCATTCCCAGCGCGGGTCGTCGGCCGTGGAATCCGGGTGCGCCTCGGCGATCACCTCGACGACGCCGACCACCGCTCTCCCGCCGCCCGAGTGGTAGAAGAACCCCAGATCGCCCCGCTGCATCGCCTTCATCTGGTTGCGCGCCTGATAGTTGCGCACGCCGTCCCACTCCTGCCCGCCGGCGCCCTTCGCGGCCTGATCGTCCCAGCTCCACGTCTCGGGCTCCGACTTGAACAGCCAGTAGCTCATCCCCATTCCTCCCTGAGCGGTCGCGCCAGCAGCGCTTCCATCGCGCCGCCGATCGTCGCCGTCCCGTCCAGCACGTCCGCCACCGCCGCCGCGATCGGCAACTCGACGCCATGCCGCGCGCCAAGCTGGCAGGCCGCCCGCGCCGTCGCAACCCCTTCGACCGTGCCGCCGGGCCGCACCTCACCCGCCCCGAGCGCCCGGCCGAGCGCGAAGTTCCGCGACTGCATCGAGTTGCAGGTGAGCGACAGGTCCCCGAGCCCGGACAGCCCCGCCAGCGTCTCCGCCCGCGCTCCCATCGCCACCGCCAGCCGGGCGATCTCGGCAAATCCCCGGGTCATCAGCGCCGCCCGTGCCGAGGCCCCGAGCCCCGCGCCCTCGACCATGCCGCAGGCGATGGCGGTGACGTTCTTCAGCGCCCCGCCGAGTTGCGCCCCGGTCACGTCGTCGGTCAGGTAGAGCCGCAGCCGCCGGGTCGCGAGACGGCTCTGAAGGCTGCGCCCGATCGCCGGATCGGCGCACGCGAGCGCCAGCGCCGTCGGCAGCCCCCGCGCGATCTCGCCCGCGAACCCCGGACCGGTCAGCGCCGCCAGCGCGTGGTCCGGCGCGAGGGCTTCGGCGATGCCGGTCTGCAGCCGCAGCCCCCGCGCCTCGATGCCCTTGGCGCAGAGCACCAGCGGCACGGCGGGAAGCGCCGCGGCATGGCCGGCGAGAAAGCCTTCGCTCGCCTGCGCCGGCAACGCCAGCAGCACCACCTCCGCTCCCCCGAGCGCCGCGAGGTCGGGAACGCAGACGAGGCCCGGCGGCAGCGAAACGCCGGGCAGGCGGGGGACCGTCCGGCTGCGCTCCGCCGCGACCATCGCCGCCGGATCGCGTCCCCAGAGCCGCACCGGGCGGCCCTCCGCCGCCTGCGCCACCGCGAGCGCCGTGCCGAATGCCCCAGCCCCGATCACCGCGATCACGCCTTCGCTCCCTTCCGGCCCGCGCCGAGCATCGGCGTCGCGACGGTGTCGAGCGGCCAGCGCGGTCGGGCTGCGAGCGTGAAGTCGTCGGGACCGGACACTGCCATCCGTTCCGCCGCCGCCCAGGCGATCATCGCGCCGTTGTCGGTGCAGAGCGCCAGCGGCGGCGCGACGAAGGTGGCGTCCCCCTCGGCGGCGACGGCATCGAGCGCCGCGCGGATCGAGGCGTTGGCCGCGACCCCTCCGGCGACCGCGAGGACCGGCCGGACCGCCGGATGCGCCGCGCGAAACGCCGCCACCGCGCGCCGGGTCTTGGCGGCCAGCGTATCGGCGACCGCAGCCTGAAAGCCTGCGCAGAGATCGGCGCGGTCGGCGCGGGTCAGCCCGTCCTGCATCGCTACCAGCTTGTCGCGGGCACGGCGCACCGCGGTCTTCAGGCCGGAGAACGACAGATCGCAGCCCTCGCGGTCGAGCAGCGGCCGGGGAAACCCGAACCGGGCCGGATCGCCGTAGCGCGCCTCGGCCTCGACCGCCGGCCCTCCGGGCTGTCCGAGACCGAGCAGCTTCGCGACCTTGTCGAACGCCTCGCCGGGCGCGTCGTCGATGGTGCCGCCGAGGCGGTGGAACCGGTCGGGGCCCTCTACGATCAGGAACTGGCCGTGACCGCCGGATACCAGCAGCGTGAGGTAGGGAAACGCGGTGTCGCCGACCAGCCGCGGGGTCAGCGCGTGGCCAGCGAGGTGGTTGATCCCCCAGATCGGCAGGGCGCGCGCAGCGGCGAGCCCCTTGGCGAACATCACGCCCGCGAGCACGCCGCCGATCAGTCCCGGCCCGGCGGTGACGGCGACCGCCTCGAGGTCGCTGAGTGAAACACCGGCGCCGCGAAGCGCGGCTGCCACCACGAGATCGATCCGCTCGGCGTGGGCGCGGGCGGCGATCTCGGGCACCACGCCGCCGAAGGTCGCGTGAAGCGCATCCTGGCCGTGGACCTCCGAGGCGAGGATGTCGCCGACCGGGCGCCCAGGGCAGGCGCGGATCACCGCGGCGGCGGTGTCGTCGCAACTGCTCTCGATGCCGAGGATGACCCGCAACTCGCCTCTCCGATTGCGCCGGGCGCGCGACGCAGGTAACACCGCGACCGGCCCCGCGCAACGGCGGCCCCCGCGACGGAGCCCGCATGTCCGACGCCGCAATCCTGCTCCTGACCCGGCCGAGAGCTCAATCCGAGGCCTTCGCGACCGTGCTGGCCGAGCGCCTTCCCGGACGGTTCCGCCCGGAAATCGCGCCGCTGATCGAGATCGCGCCGGTGGACGGGCCGCTGGACCTTTCCGGTCTGCAGGGGCTCATCTTCACGTCGGCCAACGGGGTGGAGCAGTTCGCGGCGCGATCGCCGGAGCGGGATTTGCCGGCCTATTGCGTCGGCGAGATGACCGCCGCCGCGGCACGGCGAGCCGGGTTCCGGGCGCGATCCGCCGATGGCGACGTGGCAGCGCTGGAAACGCTGGTGACCTCGGAGGTGGCGACTGGTGGCGGGGCGGTCCTGCATGTGCGCGGGCGGCATTCCGCGGGAAACCTCGTTGTGCGGCTGAGGGCTGCGGGCGTGGCGGCGCGCGCGTCGAAGATATACGACCAGACCCCGATCCCGCTGCCGAGTCCAGCGCGCTCGTTGCTGGAGCAGGGACGCGTCGACGTGCTGGCCTTCTTCTCGCCCCGAACGGCGAGCCTGTTCGGGGCGCAGGCGCGCGCCTCCGGCTGGCGGCTCGGATCAGCCACATTGGTTTCGTTGAGCGCGGCGACCGACGCGGCGCTCCAGGGGCTGACGACGGCGGGACGGATCGTGGCGCGCGAGCCGACACGGGAGGGGATGCTGGCGGCGCTCGCTCCGCTTTGAACGCCCCTCGCTGCTTCGACACCGAAGCGTTGGCGGCCATCGGCTTGTCCCTCCAAAACGCTTGCCCTAGTATCGGTTTTGCGCCGCACACGCGATCAGGGGACGAGGGACCGGATGCCGAACAAGAAACCCGATGCGACCGAAGAAGCCGCCGTCACGCCCGGGACGGATGACGAAGGTCAGCGGGTCACGGATGGCGACTCGTCTCTCCCGCCCGCCGGCGCCGAATCGGAGCCGACGGTAGCGGCTCGGGCGGAAGAACCGGCCGAGCCTGACCAGACCGTCACCGTCGACGAGGGGTTCCAGCCGGAACCGGAACCGGAAGTCGCGACCGAGGCGACGCGCGAGGACTATGCCGAGGACGGGCACGAAGGCATGTCGTTCGCCGCCTGGGCGCTGACGATACTGCTGCTGCTGCTGGCAGGTGCCGCTCTTGGGATCTGGGGCGCACCGAGGGTCGCGCCGATGCTCCCGTCGGGGCTGGCACCGGTCGCCGACTGGCTGACGCCCGGACGCGGGCAGGCGGAGGCGGAGGTCGCGGCGCTCCGGGCGCACGTCGACGAGGAGTTCGACAAGGTCGATTCGCGCCTTGCCAACGTTCCGGGACCGGACGACATCGACAGCCGCATCTCGTCGGCGGTCGGCAACGTCGACACGCGGCTGTCGGCGGAAATCGGGGCGCTTCAGGAAACCACCGACCAGATCGACGGCGCGGAAATCCGGTCGCGGCTGGGAAAGCTCGAGTCCACGCTGGACGGGCAGTCGGCGGAGTTGACGACGCTGAAGGATCAACTGTCGGGAACCGTCGCGACGAGCGGCCAGATCAGCAGCGACGCGGCCAAGAAGATCGACGTCTACAAGGCCGAGCTCGACGGCGTGCGCGCGGAAATGGCCGCGCTGCGGGACAGCGTCGGTGCGCTCGACGCCCGCGTCGAACAAGTGTCCGCAAACGCCGACCGCCAGATCCAGGCCGCGCAATCCAAGGTCTCCGAGGTCCAGTCCCAGGCGGACAGCGCGCTCGGCGCCGCCGAGATCGAGGCGGACGTCGCCCAGATCCGCGCCGCAATCATTGCCGGCCAGCCGTTCGAAGAGCCGCTGGGCAAGCTTGAATCCCAGCCGAACCTGACCGTCCCCGATGGCCTGAAGGCCGCCGCGTCGTCCGGCGTCGTCACGATGGCGACGCTGCGCGACCGGTTTCCGGACGCCGCGCACGATGCGATCCAGGCGAGCATCATGGCGAGTGCCGGCAGCGGCGTGCTGGCGCGCTCGAAGGCCTTTCTCGAAGCGCAGATGGCCAGCCGGTCGCTGACGCCCCAGCAGGGCATGACTCCGGACGCGATCCTGTCCCGGATGGAGGACCGGTTGAACCACGACGATCTGAAGGGTGTCCTGGCCGAAGCCCAGCACCTGCCCTCGGAGGCTGCCGCAGCGATGAGCGGCTGGCTCGATTCGGCGCGACAGCTCGGAAGCGCGGTCGAGGGGCTCGCGGCCCTCGATGCTGCCGCTCCGGCGACGAACTGAGGGGGGCGGAACGATGCTCTGGTCGATCCTGAAAATTCTCATCTTCCTCGCCATCGCCGCCGGGCTGGCCTTCGCGGCCGCATGGGTGCTCGAGACGCCCGGCGCCGTGAAGATCGCCTTCGGCAGCCGCGAGGTCTTCCTTTCACCACTCGGTTTCGTGATCGCGCTGGTCGCCCTGGTGGTGATGGCGCTGATCCTTGTGAAGCTCCTCGCTCTTCTCGGTGCTGTCGTTCGTTTCCTGCTCGGCGATGAGACCGCGATCAGCCGGCACTTCTCGCGCAGCCGGGAGCGGCGCGGGTTCGATGCGCTGGCGGACGGAATGGTCGCCGTGGCTTCGGGAGATCCGAAGACCGCGAGCAAGAAGGCACAAAAGGCCGACAAGCTTCTGAACCGGCCCGATCTGACGCAACTGCTGACCGCGCAGGCCGCCGAACTGAACGGGGACAGGAACAAGGCCTACGAGGCCTACAAGGCGATGCTCCCGAATGATCGGACCCGGCCGCTGGGCATCGACGGACTGATGCGGCTGAAGCTCGAGGAGGGCGACACCGACACCGCGCTGGCGCTTGCCAAGAAGGCGTTCGCCCTGCGGCCGGACAACCCGAAGGTGTTGCGGACGCTGTTCGACATGCAGTCGAAGCAGGCGGACTGGGCCGGGGCGCGCGAGACGCTGAACGCGTCGATGCATGCGCGTCTGCTGCCGCGGGACGTCGGAACCCGGCGCGACGCCGTCCTGTCGCTCGCGGATGCGCGCGCCGCGCTCGCCGCCGGCGATACCGACCGGGGCAACGAGGCCGCATTGCAGGCGAACCGGCTCGCCCCGACGCTGGTTCCCGCCGCGGCACTCGCGGCGCGCGTACAGGCGGACGGCGGATCGAAACGCAGGGCCACGCGCACCTTGACCGCCGCCTGGGCGCATTCGCCGCATCCCGATCTCGCGGCTGCATTCGCGGCGATCGAGCCGGACGAAACGCCCGAGGCGCGGCGCAGGCGATTCGAGAAGCTGATCGCCGCGGCGCCGGGGCACCCGGAGAGCCGGCTGCTCGACGCGGAACTGGCGCTGGCCGCCGAGGATTTCCCGGCGGCACGCAAGGCGCTCGGCGATCTTGCCGAGACCGAGCCGACCACCCGCAGCCTGGCGTTGATGGCGGCGATCGAGCGTGGCCAGGGCGCGCCGGACACGGTGGTGCGCGGTTGGCTCGCCAAGGCGCTCGGGGCATCGCGCGGGCCGCAATGGATCTGCGGCGCCTGCGGCCACGTGCACGCGGGGTGGGAGCCGGTCTGTGACAACTGCGGCGCCTTCGACACCCTCGACTGGAAGACGCCCGCCCATACCGAGGACACCGGCCTCACCGATTCGGCGATGCTGCCGGTGATCATCGGCAGCGCACCGGAAGTGCCGGCTCCCGAGCCGGAACCACAGACGGAACCGCAGCCGGAGCCGCCGCAACCGGAAGGTGATGATGACGTCGACGATGCCGAACTGGCCAGCGTGGCGGACAAGGCGCGGGCAGCGGGTGGCAGCTGACGGCGGTTAACCCGATTTTATGACCACGCTGCGATGACTGCACCGGTGGGCGGGGCCGCAAGGTCTCCGGGGGCAGTCGGGGGACAGGGCATGGCCTTGGCAGCATTGCGGCAATGGACACCGGAGTTGCGTCGGCCCGAGCCGAGCCGGCTCGATCCGATAACGATGATGCCCAACCGTAGGCAGTACATCACCGACGCGGCCTACTGGGGCAACTACCGCTCCACGCTGGTCTTGGTGACGCTGGCTGACGCTCAGGCGTTCAACGAAATTCTGCGGGTGCTCGGTCACGCCCGTTCGGACGCCTTCATCCGCTCGGGCGCGGCGCGACTTGTCGAGCTGCTCGGGCCGGGCACGGCGATCTATCACGTCAACCTGCTGAGCTTTGCCTTCCGTCTGCCCGGCCACGCCGAGCCCGATCGCCCGGCGATGATCGACCGGATCATCGATGGGTTCCGGGCGCCGATCCTTTGCGACGACGTGCCGATCGACACCCGGATCGGCATTGGCCTCAAGCCGATCGGACGGGCCGGCGGCAGCCCCGGCGAAGATCTGCGCGCCGCGCTGTCCGCGTCTCAGGACAGCCGCAGCGCTCGCAACGGCTGGTGCTGGTTCGATCGCAAGAGCGACGAGGCGCACCGCCGGGCGTTCCGGCTGCTGACCGACCTGAAGCTCGCGCTCGAGGACGACCAGCAGCTGGAGTTGCACTTCCAGCCGAAGGTGATCCTCGACAGCGGCACGTGTTTCAGCGCCGAGGCACTGTTGCGCTGGACGCATCCGCAACTCGGGCCGGTGTCGCCCGGCGAGTTCGTCGAGCTGGCCGAGACCACGGCGCTGGTCACGCCGATGACCCGCTGGGTGATCGACGCCGCGACCCGTCAGGCGGCGATCTGGGCGCACGAGGGGCTGGAGCTGTCGCTGGCGGTGAACATCTCGCCGAAGAATCTCGAGGAGCCGGATTTCGTCGAGTATCTGCTGTTCTGCTGCGCCGCGCGTGGGATCGACCGGTCGCGTCTCGAGCTCGAGATCACCGAAGGGGTCAGCGCGGCGCATGGCGGCCAGATGCTGGAGCGGCTGGCGCGGTTGCGCGATCTCGGCTTCTCGATCGCGATTGACGACTTCGGCTCGGGCTACAGCAACATGAGCTATCTGACCCGGCTGTCGGCGCACACGCTGAAGATCGACCAGACGCTGGTGCGCGGGGTTCAGGCTGACACCCTCGGCGGGCGGCTGGTGTCGAGCATCGTGCAGATGGGCCGCGACCTCGGCTATCGCATGGTCGCCGAGGGGATCGAGACGGTCGCGGAGCGCGATCTGCTCACCGGCTGGGGCTGCGACTACGGGCAGGGCTGGCACTTCGGCCGGCCGATGCCGGCAGCGGCCTTCTCGGAATGGCAGTCCGGACGGAAATAGGCGGCCGCTTTTTGTCGGCCGCCTAAGGGATTACTGCGTGATACCGAGCAGCCCGAGGTCGATCGAATCCGCCATCGCCTGATAGCCCGCATCGTTCGGATGCAGGTGGTCCCCGGAATCGAACTCCGCCTTGATGTGCTTCGGATTGTCCGGGTCGGCCGCAAGGGCGTCGAAGTCGATCACTGCGTCGAAGCCGCCGTTGCGGATCCACTCGTTCACAGCCTCGCGCTTCATCTCCTTGTCGGTATCGTAATATCCCTCGAGCGGCCCGCCCTCGAACGTGTCCTCGAAGGGCGTCAGGGTTGCGCCGATGATCTTGAAGTCATGGGCGTGGGCGCGCTCGATGAGCTGCTTGTAGCCGGCGATGATGTCGTTGGCGGACGGCGCGGGCTCGCCTTCGGGCACGAGAAGCGACCCGGGCCAGCCGATGTCGTTGATCCCCATCATCAGCACCACGGTGTCGGCGCGCGGGTGGGTGAGCACATCCTCGTCGAAGCGGGCGAGCGCGTTGGTTCCCATGCGGTCACGCAGCACGCGGGCACCGGAGATCCCCTCGTTCAGCAGCGAGACGTCGGCACCGGTATCGACGATCCGCTCCGCCAGGAAATCGCCCCAGCGGTGATTCTCGTCGGGCGTCGAGCCGTCGCCGTCGGTAATCGAGTCGCCAAACAGCACGATGGAACGTGCATCGGGTTTGGCGTCGACGAGAATGCCGCTGAGGAAGATGCGCGAATTGGTGGTGACGTCGGGAGCGAAGGTCGCGGCGCCAGTCTGATCGCCCGCGCCGATCCAGGCCGTCTGCCGGCCGTCGTTGTGCCAGGTCGTGGTCGGCGTGATTTCGGGCAGGTAGAGGCTGACCGAGAGCGTGTCGAGCGCGGCGACGGACAGATCGGCCGGGTCGCTCCAGATCAGCGCGCCGGGCGGGATCGTCGCCGAGGTCTCGCCGCCGAACGTCAGGGCCTTGTCAGTCGCGGGGTCGATGGCGCCGTCGGCGCCTGCCTTGGCGATGTGCGCGCTCCCGACCACCATTGGCAGATCGCCGAACTCGTTGGAAATCTCGATCAGTACCTTGTCGCCTCCAAGGCTCACGCGTGCGACCTGGCGTATCGTCTGGTCGCGGAGCGAACGCGGGATGCCGACAGGGGCAAAGAAGTCGGCTCCCCAGTCTGGTTGCGGACTCGCGGACCAGACACCGATCCAGTCGCCGGTTCCCTGCGAAAGCGCGGGCGTGGCGAGGGCAAGACACGCTGCGGTGGCCAGTGCGGATCCGGCCCTGCGTATTCCGTTGGACATGTATCCTCCATGGGGTGCAATCCCGCGCGTCCGGCGCGGGTGGGCCCTCTCATCGGGGCCGTCGAGATGCTACCATCGCCATGCGAACATCGCCAAACGGGAAAGGGCGCGCCCGTGGGCGCGCCCTTCGATTCTCGGCGGGATTCCCCCGGTCAGCGCTTGGAGAACTGGAAGCTCCGCCGCGCCTTGCGCTTGCCGTACTTCTTGCGCTCGACCACGCGGCTGTCGCGGGTGAGGAAGCCGGCGGCCTTCAGGGCGGGGCGCAGGCCCGGCTCGTAGAGCGTGAGCGCCTGGCTGATGCCGTGCTTGACCGCGCCGGCCTGGCCGGACAGGCCGCCGCCCTTGACGGTGCACATCACGTCGAACTCGCCGGCGACGCCCGCGACCGAGAAGGCCTGGCCGATCAGCATCTGCAGCACGGGACGGGCGAAGTAGGTGTTCATCTCCTTGCCGTTCACCGTGACAGTGCCGTTGCCGGGCTTGATCCAGACGCGGGCGACCGCGTCCTTGCGCTTGCCGGTGGCGTAGGAGCGGCCGAGGCTGTCGCGGACCGGCTCGCGCTTGGGGGTCTCCTCGACGGCGGGTGCAACGACCGAGTCGCGCAGCTGGTCGAGCGAAGTCAGGTCGGACATGGTCACGCGCTCCGGGTGTTCTTGGGATTGAGGGCCGCGAGGTCGATGACCTCCGGGTTCTGGGCGCCGTGCGGATGCTCGGCCCCGCCGTAGACCCTGCAGGTTGCCCATCTGCTTGCGGCTGAGCGGCCCGCCGGGGAGCATGCGCTCGATGGCCTTCAGGATCACCCGCTCGGGAAAGCTTGCCCCTCGAGGATCTGGCCGGCGGTGCGGTGCTTGATGCCGCCCGGGAAGCCGGTGTGCCAGTAGTAGCGCTTGTCGGCGCGCTTGTTGCCGGTCATCTGCACCTTCTCGGCGTTGATGACGATGACGTTGTCGCCCATGTCCATGTGCGGCGTGAAGGTGGCCTTGTGCTTGCCGCGCAGGCGCATGGCGACGTGGGTCGCGAGACGGCCGAGCACGATGCCCTGGGCGTCGATCAGCACCCACTTCTTGTCGATGTCGCCCGGACGGGCGGAAAAGGTCTTCATCTGAGGTCGGTTCCCGTGTCAGGTCAGGCAGAGCGGCGCCGGAGCGGCCCAGCCCGAACGGCTGGCGTTGTGACCGAGATTCGCGGTGGCGTCAATTGCTGAACGTTCGGTTTATCGTATATGTTACAGTGTCTTGCAAATAAGGTATCAAAATACCCCATCGCGGGCCGGTGCGATCGCGTCAATGACGCCCGCCAGCTTGAGAACGGCGTAGACGACCATCAGGCCGAAGACGACGTACAGGACCCGGTGCAGGGGGCGCGAGCGGGTGACGACCGCGACGAGGGCGAGGGCGATGACGGCGAGGCCGATGAAGCGCAGCATCGCCCGAGTTAGCCCGGGCGATCGGCGGCAGGCAAGGGGCCGGCGCGCCGCCCGATTGCGACCTGAACGTCAGCGGCTGGCGAGATAGTCGATCACGGCGCGTGCGTCCGGGGCGTCCCAGTCGGCGTCGCCCAGCAGGCGCGCGATCTCGAAGCCATCGGCGTCGAGCAGCACGCTGACCGGAAGGCCGGGGACATCCATGGCACGTGCCAGCGCGCTCTTGGGGTCGAGCGCGTTCGGGAGCGTCTCGATGGCGGCCTCGTTGCGGAAGTCGGCGATGGCGTCGGGGCTGTTGCGGCCGGTGGCGATCGTGATGACCTGGAAGTCGTCGCCGCCGCGGGTCCGCTGGAGCGCGTCGAGCGCCGGCATCTCGTGGCGGCAGGGGGCGCACCAGGTGGCCCAGAAGTTGACGAGGCGCAGGCGGCCGTTCGAGGCGGCAAGCGTGGTGTCGGCGCCGTCCGCGCCGGTGAAGGCGGTGTCGGGCGCCGGGATCGGCTCGGAGAGGACGACGAGCTTGCGCATGTCGCCGGCGCGCAGCGCGTCGAGTTCCGCATGCTCGGGCGCGGTGAGGCCCGCGGCGGTGGCTGGGTTTGCGAACGGGCCGAGCGCGGCGTATAGCAGGGCCGCCGCGAGCGCGGGCAGGCGAAGACGGGGCGAGGCGAGGGGCAGGACGGGCAGGATGGGCGACAAGACGCGGTCCAATGCGATGTGGGGCGGCCGGTTCGCCAGCGGGCCCGATGCGGTCATGGAGGCGATCAACGCCTCGATCGGCTTCGACAGGCGGCTCGCGCGCGAGGATATCGAGGCGAGCCGCGCCCATGCCGCCATGCTCGGCGCCACCGGCATCATCGGTGATAGCGACGCGCAGGCGATCCGGGAAGGGCTGCTCACGGTGTTGTCAGAGATCGAGGCGGGGGCGTTCGCATTCTCCACCGCACTCGAGGACATCCACATGAACGTGGAGAGCCGGTTGCGCGAGCTGATCGGCGCGCCGGCGGGACGGCTGCACACCGCGCGGTCGCGCAACGATCAGGTGGCGACCGACTTCCGGTTGTGGGTGCGCGGCCAGTGTGATGCCGCCCTCGAGGGGCTGACCGCGCTGATGCGGGCGCTGGTGGCGCAGGCGGAAGCCGGTGCGGAGATGGTAATGCCGGGATTCACGCACCTGCAGGTCGCGCAGCCGGTGACCTGGGGGCACCATATGCTCGCCTATGTCGAGATGTTCTACAGGGACCGGGGGCGGTTTGCCGACGCGCGGGCGCGGATGAACGAGAGCCCGCTCGGGGCGGCGGCGCTGGCGGGCACCGGGTTCGCCATCGACCGGGAGATGACGTCGACGGCGCTCGGCTTCGATCGGCCGATGGCCAATTCGCTCGACGCGGTGAGCGACCGGGACTTCGCGCTGGAGTTCCTGGGGGCCGGGGCGATCTGCGCGACGCACCTCAGCCGGTTCGCGGAGGAGCTGGTGATCTGGTCTTCGGCGCAGTTCCGGTTCGTGGCGCTGTCGGACCGGTTTTCCACCGGATCCTCGATCATGCCGCAGAAGAAGAATCCGGACGCCGCCGAGTTGGTGCGGGCCAAGGTGGGGCGGATCAACGGCGCGCTGGTGGCGCTACTCACGGTGATGAAGGGGCTGCCGCTCGCCTATTCCAAGGACATGCAGGAGGACAAGGAGCAGGTGTTCGACGCCGCCGACGCGCTGATGCTGGCGCTGGCGGCGATGACCGGGATGGTCGCCGACATGGTGCCGCAGGTGGAGCGGTTGCGGGCGGCGGCGGGCGCGGGGTTCTCGACGGCGACCGATCTCGCGGACTGGCTGGTGCGACGGCTCGGGATGCCGTTCCGTGAGGCGCACCACGTCACCGGCGCGCTGGTGAAGCTGGCGGAGGCGCGGGGGGTCGACCTTGCCGGACTGGGCATCGAGGAAATGCGGTCGGTGCATCCTGGCATTTTACCGGAAGTTTACCAGGTGTTGGGTGTAGACAACTCAGTGGCGAGTCGTGCAAGCTATGGTGGCACGGCGCCCGTCCAGGTGCTCGCGCAAGTACGGCGCTGGCAGGAGGCGCTCCGGTGAGCGGCAAGGGCTGGCGGCGGATCGGGCTTCGGTCTCGCGCTGATCGCGCTGGCGGCCTGCGGCGTCAAGGGCGATCCGGTCGCCCCGACGCCGATGGCTAGCCAGCAGTCGCGCTGAGGGAAAGCGGCGGGGCGGGCGCGCGGGCATCGGTCCAGGCTTTCCGAAAGGCTCATCCATGCTCCACATCCAGAAGTGCCGTCGGCTGCTCCTCATAACCGCGCTCGCGCTCGGGCCGGTCTCGCCGGCGCTGGCCGAGGGTCCGGTCCTGCTGACCGTCACCGGCGACGTTACCGTCCCCAACCGCGGGCCGGTCGATCCGGACGTCGACAAGCTGTTCCTGTTCAACGAGGTCAGCTTTGAGAAGGCGCGGGAGTTCGACCTCACCGATCTCGAGAAGCTGCCGCAGGCGACGGTGCACGCGGACTTCCCGAAGGGCGGTGCGGAGACCGTGTTCAGCGGTCCGCTGCTCAAGGACGTTCTGGCGTCGGCCGGGGCCGAGGGCGCTACCGTGACGGTTCAGGCGATGGACGGCTATGCCGTCGAGGTGCCGATGCAGGAGATGGTCGACAAGGGCGCGGTGCTGGCGCTCGAGCGCGACGGCAAGCCGCTCGGCATCGGCAGCTTCGGGCCGACGCAGATCGTCTTCCCGCGCGGGGAGCGGGCCGATCTCGCGGACATGCCGGACGACTGGTGGATCTGGCAGATCTATCACATCAAGGTCGAGTAGCAGGGCGCGGCAGGGCCGCGCGACGGCCTTTGCCGCCACAATGTGCGCGCAAAGCGCGCAAGTCCTTGTTTGACGCGCGCGTGTTCGCGCGCGCCCGACTGCTCTCCAGGTATGCGAACCTGTATGAAATCAGTGCGTTGAGATGGATTGCCCGGCGGCTCGGTGGCGTCGGGCGGCTTGTAAGCGCGGCGGGGGCGGGATAGGGAGCGGCGACGGGCGGGGAGCGGGCCACGGGCCATGGATCATTTCATCTATCGTGGCGGCGTGCTGCATGCGGAGGATGTGCCGCTGCCGGAGATTGCGGCGGCAGTGGGGACGCCGCTCTATGTCTATTCGGCGGCGACGCTGACCCGGCACTACCGGGTGTTCGAGGAGGCGCTGGCCGGGCTCGATCATGTGATCTGCTATGCGGTGAAGGCCAATTCCAACCTGGCGGTTCTGGCACTGATGGGGCGGCTCGGGGCCGGAATGGACGTGGTCAGCGAAGGAGAATACCGGCGCGCCAGGGCGGCGGGCGTGTCAGGCGAGCGGATCGTGTTTTCGGGGGTGGGCAAGACTCCGGGAGAGATGCGCTTCGCGCTCGCGGGCGGGATCCGGCAGTTCAACGTCGAGAGCGAGCCGGAGCTTGCGGCGCTGAGCGCGGTTGCGGCCTCGATGGGCGTCGTGGCGCCGGTCGCGGTGCGGGTGAACCCGGACGTGGACGCGCGGACCCACGCCAAGATCGCCACCGGCCGGGCGGAGAACAAGTTCGGGGTGCCGATCGGGCGGGCACGGGCGGTCTATGCCGAGGCGGCGCGGCTGCCGGGGATCGCGGTGGTCGGGGTGGACGTGCACATCGGCAGCCAGCTGACCGAGCTCGCGCCCTACGAGGCCGCGTTCGCGAAGGTGGCGGAGCTGACGGGGGTGCTCAGGGCGGACGGGCATGACATCCGGCGGCTCGATCTCGGCGGCGGGCTCGGGATCCCCTATCGACAGTCGAACGCGGCGCCGCCGCTGCCGTTCGACTACGGCGAGGTGATCCGGCGCACGGTCGGGCATCTCGGCTGCGAGATCGAGATCGAGCCCGGACGGCTGATCGCCGGCAATGCCGGGGTGCTGCTGTCGCGCGTCCTCTACCTGAAGCGCGGCGACGGGCGGGATTTCCTGATCCTGGACGCCGCGATGAACGACCTGATCCGGCCGGCGATGTACGACGCCTGGCACGACATCGTGCCGGTGGCCGAGCCGGCGGTCGGGGCCGAGACCGTGGCGGTCGACGTGGTCGGGCCGGTCTGCGAGACCGGCGACACCTTTGCACGGGATCGCGCGATGCCGGCGGTGATGCCCGGCGATCTCGTGGCGTTCCGATCGGCCGGGGCCTACGGCGCGGTGATGGCGTCGGAATACAATACGCGGCCGCTGGTGCCGGAGGTGCTGGTGAGCGGAGATCACTTCGACGTGGTGCGGGCGCGGCCGAGCTTTGACGAAATGCTGAACCGCGATACCATCCCCGCCTGGATCTGATTTGACCGGTCCGGAATTGCGGGGAGCGGCCGTGGCGCTTGAATGGCTGAGCGGATGAGGGCGGAACGCCGGCGGGCCGGGCGCGATCCGCTGGCGCGCGTCGTCTGGCGGAGCCGCGCCGCGATGGCGGTCGAGTTGTTCGTCCGCGCCTTCTGGCCGCTCGGCTCGGGTCTGGCGGTTGTCTGGGCGGCGCTGGCGTTCGGGCTCGCGGAGATCACCACGCGGCGCCAGCTCGTGGCGGTGATGGCACTGGCCGGCGTGGCGCTGCTCGTGCTGCTCTGGCAGGGGCTCCGGCGATTCAGCTGGCCGAGCGCCGAGCTGGCGCGGGCCCGGATCGACACGACGCTGCCGGGACGGCCGCTTTCGAGCCTCGAAGACACGCCGGCGCTCGGGCGCGACGATCCGGCGGCGGAAGGCGTCTGGGCGGCGCACCTGGCGCGGATGCGGCGGCTGGCGGCGACGGCCCGGCCGGTGCAGGCGGATCTCCGGCTGGCGAGCCGCGACCCTTGGGCCTTGCGGCTGATGGCGCTGGTGCTGCTGATCGCCGCCGGGCTTTTCGCGCGCGACGGGAGCGTCGAGTTGGTGGCGGCGGCGCTGGCGCCGGGGCCGGATGCGGCGGTGGCCGCAGGGCCGAGCTTCGAGGGCTGGGCCGAGCCGCCGGCCTATACCGGGCGGCCGACGCTCTATCTGTCCGAGGTTGCGGGCGACGCGCCGGTCCCGGTGCCGGAGGGCACGACTGTGACGCTGCGGGTCTACGGGGCGCCGGAGCGGTTCGACCTCAGCGAGAGCGTGTCGGGTCGGCCGGCGCCCGCGACGCTCGTCGAGGCGGCGCCGGGGATCGCGTCGGCGGAGTTCCCGGTCGGGGAAAGCGGCTCGGTGACGTTGCACCGGGGTGGCACCACGCTCGGCGCCTGGAGCTTCACCATGGAGCCTGACGCCGCGCCGACGATCGCGATGACCGGTGGGCTGGAACGGGCACCGAGCGGAGAGACGCGGCTCGCCTACGAGGCGCACGACGACTACGGCATCGTCGGGGCGCGGGCCGAGATCGCCCTCGATCTCGGGCGGGTCGACCGGCGCTTCGGGCTGGCGACGGAGCCTGATCCGCGGCCGGCGCTGGTCGCTGACCTGCCGATGCCGATGACCGGCAATGCACACGATCTGGAGGAGACGCTGGTCGAGGATTTCTCCAAGCACGCCTTCGCCGGCCTGCCGGTGACGGTGATGCTGACCGCGGAGGACGCCACCGGACAGTCGGGCGCCAGCGCGCCGGTCGAGGCGGTGCTGCCGATGCGGCGTTTCTATGATCCGCTCGCCCGGGCGCTGGTCGAGCAGCGGCGCGATCTGCTGTGGTCGACGGCGAACGGTCGGCGCGTGACCCAGGTGCTGCGCGCGGTCAGCTATCGGCCCGAGTCCGTGTTCGACAGCCCGCGCGCCTATCTGGTGGTGCGCGCCGCGATCCGGCAGCTGGCGCAGGCGGTGACGGACGATGCGGTGCCGGCGGTGCAGGAGCGAGGTCGCCGAGGCGTTGTGGCAGGCGGCGGTCCAGATCGAGGACGGCAACCTCGGGGACGCGGCGGCGCGACTGGCCAAGGCCAAGGAGCGGCTGCAGGAGGCGCTGAACGGCGACGCCACCGACGAGGAGATCGCCGCGCTGATGGACGAACTGCGCCAGGCGACGCGCGACTACATGCAGGAGATGGCGCGCCGTGCGATCGAGAACGGCGAGACGCAGCAGGCCCAGATCCCGCCGGGCCAGATGGTCACCCAGGACCAGATTCAGGAACTGATGGACCGGATCCAGGAGTTGTCGGATCAGGGGCGCAAGGCGGAGGCCCAGGCGCTGCTCGAGATGCTGCAGCAGATGCTCGACAACATGCAGATGATGATGGGGCAGGGCGACGGTGAGGGCCAGCAGGGCCCGGGGCAGCAGTCGATGCAGGGGCTGGCCGATGCGCTGCGCGAGCAGCAGGGCCTGGCCGACGACAGCTTCCAAGAGCTGCAGCGCCAGTTCAGTGAGGGCCGGCAGGGAGCCAAGGGCGGTGGCGATCCGCAGGGCCGGCCCGGCAAGGGCCAGAACGGCGCCGACGGTCAGGCGCTGGCCGGCCGGCAGGAGGCGTTGCGCCAGTTGTTGGAGCAGATGCAGAGGTCGATGCCCGGCGCTGCAGGCGACGCCGCGCGCGAAGCGCTGCGCGAGGCCGAGCGTAGCATGGGTGCCGCACGCGACGGACTGCGCGAGGGCGACACCTCCGGCGCGCTCGACGATCAGGCCGACGCGATCGACAACCTGCGCGAGGGCATGCGGCAGATGGGCGAGGACCTGCGCCGGGCGGAGGGTGCGCGCGGCGACGGCGATCAGGGGCAGGCCGGCGGCCAGCGGACGGCGGAGGACGGTCGGGATCCGCTCGGCCGGCCGATTGGCTCGCGCGGAAGCCTCGGCACCAACCAGCAGCTGCTGCTGGAGGGCGACAGCGCTGCGCGGGCGCGCCAGCTGCTCGACGAGATACGCCGCCGCGCCGGGCAGCAGACCCGGCCGAAGATCGAGCTCGACTACCTCAACAGGTTGCTGGACTTGTTCTGAGCGATGCTTCAGCTTTCGGGCAGAACCCGCTCGCGCAGCGCTTGCACATCCTCGCGAACGCCGTCGACCCAGGCGCCGTAGGCTTCGAGGGCGCCAGCGGTCTGTGGATAGCGAGCCGCAAGCGGCGCGTGGTAGATGTAGGCGGCGAGCGCGAGGCCGCAGAGCACGAGTGCCAGGAGGAAGCCACTGGCGAAACGGTTGCGCGGTGGTGCCGGCGCCTCGGTCGCTGCCGGGGGTTCGGCGCCGAGTTCGAGACGGGTCCGCGGCGCCTGGGTCGTGGTCTCGGGGAGCGGGGCGCGGTGGGCCACCCTCGGCCGGTCGCCGGTCGTGGCGAGATCGCCATGTCCGGGCAGCGGTCGCGGGGCAGGGACTTCGACCGGGCCCTCGGCCTGGCTCTCTGTGAGTCCGGAAGCCGGTGCGGGCTCGGGGGAGATCGGATCGGGAACCGCGACCGGGCGGGGGCGGGTCGTCAGGGTTTCGAGCCGGTCGAGGATCTGATCCTCGCTCAGCGCCCGGGCGAGGCCGCCCCGAACGAACCAGCGCGTATGGCACTCGGTGCATTGCACATGCCGCCCGGAGGCCGGAACCATGCCGTCCGGAACCTCGTAGTCGGTGCCGCAGTTCGGGCAGGTCAGACGCATCGTCACCTCGGTCGGCGAGATCGGCCGAGGCCGGTCGTTCGGGTCGGAGGGGTCCGAGCCTCCATCTGGCGGCCCGGGCCGTCGTTCTTCAGCTCGGGCCGCTACTGCGGCATGATGACGCCATCCACGACATGAAGGACGCCGTTGCTGGCCATGACGTCCGGCTGCACGACGTTGACGCCGCCGACATGAACCCCGTTGAAGCCATCGACGATGATGTTGAGGCCGCTGGCCGTGGTCAGCGTCGTGGTCTTGTTCACCAGATCAGCCGCAGTATAGGTGCCCGGCACCACATGCAGCCGCAGGATCTGCGCCAGCTGGTCGCGATTCTCCGGCAGCATCAGGTTCTCGAGCGTGCCTTCGGGCAGCTTGGCGAAGGCGGAATTGCGCGGCGCGAAGACTGTGAAAGGCCCTGTCCCGCCGAGCGACTGCACGCCGGCCTGGGTCAGGCCGCGGGCGAGGGTGCTCAGGGAGGCGTTCGAATCGATGATCTGGCGGATGGTCGGCTGCTGGGTCTCCCCCGAGCGGGCGCAGGCCGAGAGCAGAACGCCGCCCGCAGCGGCGACGGTGAGGCCGGTGAATGCCCTGCGATTCATCATTGTCTCGTCTCCCGAGGTTTGTTCTGGATGGGCTCGTGCGGATCCCGGAGCGACAGGTTAGCTGGGCTCAACCGGCGCGGCAACACTTTGCCGACAAGCGATCGTGAGTGCAGCGCGACGATCAGGATGAGAGAGCGGCGCCGGTGACGGACCGAAGGGAGGGCGTAGCCCGAGGGTAGGTCCGCCACCGGCGCCGGTGCGTCCGTCGGTCTACTGGTCGGACGCGCCGGGGGGATCGCGGCCGGTCGGGGGATGCGGGTGTTTTCTCTGTTTCGGAGGAGCGCCCGTGCCCGGCCGCCACGTGACCGATCACCAGATGAGGCTCTTCATGAAGCATCGCATGACCGACCCCACGCCCGTGGCCGCCGCTCGCGCCGGGTTCAGCACCGCCACCGGCTACCGCATGGCGCGGGACCCGCGACTGCCGTCGGAGAAGCGCCTGCCGCGGGAGCGGCGGCGCCCCGACCCTTTGGCAGACGTGTTCGACGCCGATGTCGTGCCGATGCTGAAGGCGAGCCCCGGCCTCAGGCCAGTCGCCATTCTCGAGGAGTTGCTGCGCCGCCATCCCGAGCTCGGGCCCGGCTCCGGCGGACGTTGGAGCGGCGCATTCGCCAGTGGCGCGCCCTGCATGGCCCTGAGCGCGAAGTGATCTTCCGCCAGGTCCACGAGCCGGGCCGGATGGGCCTGTCGGATTTCACCGACATGTCCGGGCTTGGGGTCACGGTGGCCGGAGCGCCACTGCCGCACCGGCTCTACCATTTCCGGCTGGCCTTCAGCGGCTTCGAGCATGGCATCCTCCGGGGCGAGAGCTTCGTCGCACTGGCCGCGGGCCTGCAGGATGCGCTCTGGACCCTCGGCGGCGCGCCGGAAGAGCATCGCACCGACAGCCTCTCGGCCGCGTTCCGCAACCTGGGGCCGGAAGTCGAGGAGGACTGGACCGTCCGTTACGATGCGCTGTGCGGCCATTACGGCATGGCCGCCAGCCGCAACAATCGCGGGGTCGCCCACGAGAACGGAGCCATCGAGGCGCCGCACGGCCATCTCAAGAGCGCGATCAGGGACGCGCTGCTGCTGCGCGGCTCGCGCGACTTCGACACGATCGCCGAGTACCGCGCCTTCATCGATGCGCTGGTCGGCCGCCGCAACGCCCGCAACCGCAAGCGCATCGACGCCGAGCGCGCCTGCTGCGGCCGCTGCCGAACCGTCGCGCCGAGGACGGCGAGGAGGCGATGGTCACGGTCACGTCCTCTGGCGGGTTCATGCTCCGCCGGGTCTTCTACACCGTGCCCTCGCGCCTCATCGGCCACCGGCTCAAGGTGCGCCTGCACGATGATCGGCTCGAGGTCTTCCTCGGCGGCACGCCGCTGATGACCCTCCCGCGCGGCCGCGGCTATGGCGACAACCGTCGCGGCCATGTGGTCGACTACCGCCACGTCATCCACGCGCTCAGGGCCAAGCCAGGCGCGCTGCCCGGGCTCGTCTACCGTGACCAGCTCTTCCCGCGCGACGCCTATCGCCAACTCTACGACGCCGCCATGGCGGCGCTGCCGGAGAGGACAGCCTGCAAGCTCGTCGTCGGCGCGCTGGCCATCGCCCACGAGCGCGGCTGCGAAGCCGATATTGCCGCCCTGATCGACGCCAGCCTCGACGCAGGCGACCTGCCGGACCTCGCCGATCTGTGCGCCCGCTTCGTCCCGGCCCCCGAGACTTTGCCGCAGGTCACGGGTCACGCTGACCCCGCTCAGCGCCTATGACGTGCTGACCACCGCTCCCGCAGAGGGAGCGCCGGCATGACCGCGACCGACCCCATCGACGAGGCCCGCCTCGGCCTTCTGCTGGGCGAGCGGCGCCTGCCCGGCATCAAGCACATCTGGCCGAGCTTCGCCGAACGCGCCGACAAGGAGGGCTGGCCCGCCGCTCGTTTCCTCGCAGCCCTCGCCGAGCACGAGCTCGCCGAACGCGCCCGCCGCCGCATCGAGCGCCACCTGGCCGAGGCGCGCCTGCCGCCCGGCAAGACCCTCGACAGCTTCGACTTCGACGCCGTGCCGATGGTCTCCAAGGCCCAGGTCATGGCACTCGTCGCCGGTGACAGCTGGCTCGGGAAGGGCGACAACCTGCTCGTGTTCGGCCCGCCCGGCGGCGGCAAGTCTCACTTGGCCGCCGCCATCGGCCTCGGTCTGATCGAGACCGGCTGGCGCGTGCTCTTCGCCCGCACCACCGACCTGGTGCAGCGCCTCCAGGTCGCCCGGCGTGAACTCGCGCCTGAAGCCGCCATCGCCAGGCTCGACAAGTACCACCTGCTGATCCTCGACGACCTCGCCTACGTCACCAAGGACCAGGCCGAAACCAGCGTGCTCTTCGAGCTGATCAGCTCCCGCTACGAGCGACGCTCCATCCTCATCACCGCCAACCAGCCTTTCGGCGAATGGAACAGGATCTTCCCCGATCCCGCGATGACGCTCGCCGCGGTCGACCGTCTCGTCCACCACGCGACCATCCTCGACCTCAACGTCGAGAGCTACAGGCGCCGCACCGCCGTCGAGCGCCGCAAGGGACCGGGCCGACCCCCAAGCCGCGCGACAATCAAAACCGCCGATGATTGACGCTCTGCGACAATCAGGATGCGAAAACCTCTTGCTCGAGGCCGCTGACGCCGCGATCATCTCTTTCGTCGCGGCACTTCGACTCTCATCCAGATTGTCGCGCTCACATCACCCAGATCGTCGCGCTACACGTGAGAGCGATGTATCGCCGACCGCAGCGGCGTGTTGTGCCGGGCGGCAGTGTCTGTATAACTCGCGCGAGAGGCGACAGAGAGGACCCTGTGATCGAATTTGAGGAGGCGGGGTTCAGCTACGGACGGACGGCCGTGCTGCGCGACATGACGCTGACGCTGGAACCCGGATCCTTTCATTTCCTGATCGGTCCCTCGGGTTCGGGCAAGACGACGCTGCTCAGGCTCTGCTACGTGGATCTCGTTCCGACCGAAGGCGCCATCCGGTTCTTCGGCCATCCGATCGCCCGCAATAATCGTGATGCGATCGCCGATCTGCGCCGGGCGATCGGGGTCGTGCATCAGGACTGCCAGTTCCTCGACCATCTGTCGCTCGGCGAGAACATCGGCCTGCCGCTTCGGGTGAGCGGCATCTCCGAGGCCGAGCGCGCCGACGACCTGCAGGCGCTGCTCGAGTGGGTCGATCTGACCGACCGGATCGGGGCGCGGCCGGCGGAGCTTTCGGGCGGCGAGCGGCAGCGGGCAGCACTGGCGCGCGCGGTGGTGCTGAGCCCCGACGTGATCCTCGCCGACGAGCCGACCGGCAACATCGACTGGGACATGGCGCTGCGGCTGCTGGCGCTCTTGATCGAGCTGAACCGCATGGGCAAGACGGTGCTGATCGCAACCCACGATCTGAACCTGATCCGGGCGACCAAGGCGCGGGTGGCGGCGCGGGTGTTGCGACTGGCCGACGGCCGGGTCGAGGCGGCGGAGGTGGATCTGTGATGGGGCCCGGGGTCGCGATCGGCTGGCTGCGCGGCGACGCGGCCGACGCGGTGGTGCCGCGCGGGGCGTCCGCGGGCCTGTCGGTGGGGTTTCTCGCGGCAGTGATGGGGTTTTTCGCGGTGCTGGCGCTGGCGCTGGCGCTGGCGGCCGGGCGGCTGGCCGACACCTGGGCGAGCGAGATCGCCGACACCGCGACGGTGCAGGTGTTCGCGGCCGAGAACGAGATGGAGGACCAGGCGCGGGCGGCGCTCAATGTGCTGCGCACGACGCCGGGGATCAGCGATGTGCGGGTGGTCGATCTCAACGAGCAGGAGCGACTGCTCGCGCCTTGGCTCGGGCCGGACATCCCGCTCGAGAGCCTGCCGCTGCCGGTGTTGATCGAGGTGGCGACCGACCGCGACCGGTTGAACCCTGAGAGCCTGGATCTGCGCCTGCAGGCCGAGGCGCCGGGGGCGGTGTTCGACGATCACGCCGCGTGGCGCCAGCCGCTGATCGCCACTTCCGAGCGGCTCAGGGTGTTCGCGCTCGGCTGCCTCGGGCTGATGGCGCTGGCGCTGGCCGCGGTGCTGGGGCTGGCGGCGCACGCGGCGATCGCGGCGAACGGCGGGGCGATCCAGACGCTGCGGCTGGTCGGCGCGCGGGACGGGTTCATCACCCGCGCCTTCACCCGCCGCTTCACGCTGCGCGCGGCGGGGGGCGCGCTGGTCGGGACGCTGGCGGGCATGGGACTGCTGGCGGTACTGCCGCAGGCGAGCGAGCAGGGGTTCTTCCTCGTCGGGATCGGGCTCGTCGGCTGGCACTGGATCCTGCCCTTCGCCATTCCGCCGGCAGCGGGCGTGGTGGCCTGGGTGGCGACCCGCGCCGCGACGCGACGCGGCCTCCGTCGGTGGAGCTGACGCGGTGCTGGTGGTCCGGTCGCTGATCTTCGACTTCTGCCTCTATCTGACGATGGGCGTGATTGGCATCCTCGGCGCGCCGTTGGCGCTCTGGTCGGTAGACGGGGCCTACCGGGTCTGCCGGGCCTACTGCCGGGTGGTGTTCGTGCTGCTGCGGCTGATCTGCGGGCTCCGGGTCGAGGTGCGCGGGCCGGTGCCGCAGGGCGAGGTGCTGGTCGCGGCGAAGCACCAGTCGTTTCTCGACATCCTGATGATCTTCGAGGCGTTGCCCCGGGCGAAGTTCATCATGAAGAAGGAGCTGCAGCTGGGCGCCGGTGCTCGGGCTCTACGCGCTCAGGATCGGCTCGACTCCGGTGTCGCGCGGCGACCGGTCGAAGGCGATGAAGGCGATGGTCGATCATGCCGGAAAGGTCAGGGAGCCGCGGCAGCTGGTGATCTATCCGCAGGGCACCCGCGTGGCGCCGGGGGCGCGGCCGCCGTTCAAGATCGGCGCGGGCGTGCTCTACGAGCGGACGGGGCAGGGGTGCGTGCCGGCGGCGACCAACGCCGGCGTGTTCTGGGGGCGGCGCAGCCTGCACCGCCGGCCCGGGCTGGCGGTGGTGGAGTTCCTGCCACCGATCCCGGCGGGGCTGCCGCTTGCCGATTTCATGGCCCGGATGCAGGCGGAGATCGAGGGCGCGTCGGACCGGTTGATGCGCGAGGCAGGGTTCGATCCGGGACCGCGCGCGCCGGCCGACGGGGCGGAGCGTCCCGGTCGCGGCGATGCCGATGTCTCGGGACCCGCGCCCTGAGCCGGGAGAAGGTGCGGTATCGAGGCGTAACACACGCGATATCCCGACATGACATTGATATGTCACAGTTTAATGTTCAATAATTTTGTGTGAAGGCGTGGGCGGGTCGCTCAAACCGCAAACCGTCTCGATCAGGCGACCAGCGACTTCGCGCCCATCTCCAGGAACTTCTTGCGTCGGGTCTTGCGGATCTCGGCGGGTTTCCTGCCCTCGAACTCTGCCAGCAGCTCGCCGATTGCGGTGCCGACCCGGGCGATGGTCTCGGCCTTGTCGCGCTGGGCGCCGCCGGCGGGTTCCGGCACGATCCGGTCGATGACGCCGAGCTCCAGCAGGTCCTGGGCGGTCAGCCGCAGCGCCTCGGCGGCCTCCTTCATCTTCTCCGCGTCCTTCCAGAGGATCGAGGCGCAGCCCTCGGGCGAGATCACCGAATAGATCGCGTGCTCGAGCATGGCGATGCGGTCGGCGGTGGCGAAGGCGACGGCACCACCGGATCCGCCTTCGCCGATGATCACGGAGACGATCGGCACGCCGACCTGCAGGCACTTCTCGGTGCAGCGCGCGATCGCCTCGGACTGGCCGCGCTCCTCCGCGCCCTTGCCGGGATAGGCGCCGGGGGTGTCGACGAGGGTTACGACCGGCATCGAGAAGCGGTCGGCGAGATCGATCAGCCGGATCGCCTTGCGGTAGCCCTCGGGGCGGGCCATGCCGAAGTTGCGCGCGATCCGCGAGCGGGTGTCGTTGCCCTTCTCGTGGCCGATCACCACCACCGGGCGGTCGTTGAAGCGGGCGAGGCCGCCCATCACCGCGTGATCGTCGGCGAAGTTGCGATCGCCCGCGAGCGGGGTCCACTCGCGAAACAGCGCCTCGATGTAGTCCTTGCAGTGCGGCCGCTCCGGGTGGCGGGCGACCAGCGTCTTTCGCCAGGGGTCGAGGTTCTTGTAGAGGTCTGCGAGCAGCGCCTCCGCCTTCCTGTCGAGCGCGGCGGCTTCCTCGGCAACACCGGTCTCGGCGTTCTTGCGGGACATCGCCCGCAGTTCCTCGGCCTTGCCCTCGATCTCGGCGAGGCCTTTTTCGAAGTCGAGGTAGGTCATTCGCGGCTCCCGGGCTTGCGGGGAATATCGAACGGCCACCCGAGGATTGCAACGGGTCGTGGTCTACCCGGCAATGAGATCGGCCGTCTGCACGATGACCTGCGCCTGGCGGACCGAGGCGAGATCGATCAGCCGGCCCTTGTAGATCGCCGCGCCCTGGCCCTGCGCGGCGGCCGTCTCCATCGCGGCGAGGATCTCGCGCGCCTCGGCCACCCGGGCCGCGTCGGGGGTGAAGGTGGCGTTGGCGAGCGCCACCTGGCTCGGGTGGATCGCCCACTTGCCGACCATGCCGAGCGTGGCGGCGCGGCGGGCCTGGGCGGTGAAGCCGTCGGGGTCGGAGAAGTCGCCGAACGGGCCATCGACCGGAAGCACGCCGTTGGCCCGGCAGGCCGCGACGATGTCGGCGGTCACGCCGTGCCAAGGGTCGCCGTAGATCGGCTCGCGCGGCCCGTCTCCCTCGCGCGAGCCGTCGCCCTCGCGCGGGGGCAGCATGTAGTAGCCCTCCTGGGTGCCGCCGATCCCGGTGGTCTGCATCCCCATCGAGGCGGCGAAGTCGGCGGCGCCGAGGCTGATCGCCTCGAGCCGGGGCGAACCGGCGGCGATCTCGCGGACGTTGGCGAAACCGAGGGCGGTCTCGATGATGATCTCGAGGCCGACGCGCCTGGTGCGACCCTTTGCCGCCTCGATGGCGGTGATCAGGGCGTCGACGGCGTAGAGGTCGGCGGCGGTGCCGACCTTTGGGATCATGAACAGGTCGATGCGCTCGCCGGCCTGCTCGAGGATGTCGACGAGGTCGCGGTACCAGAACGGTGTGTCGAGGCCGTTGATCCGCACCGAGAGGGTCTTGCTGCCCCAGTCGATCTCGTCGATCGCCTGGATGACGTTGGCGCGCGCGGCCGGCTTGTCGGCCGGTGGCACGCTGTCCTCGAGGTCGAGGTTGACCACGTCGGCGGCGGAGGCCGCCATCTTCGGGAACAGCGCCGGCCGCGAGCCGGGGCCGAACAGCTGGCAACGGTTCGGTCGGGCGGGCGGGCTGGGGGGGATGGTGAAGCTCATGGCCGTCCTCGTCTGCGGCGGATGGCGCGGTGATAGATGCTGCAGTGCAGCAGGTCAATCGGCCGGACCGGTGCCGAGCCGGGCGGCCAGCGCCGAGGCATCGACCGGGGCCCGCACCTTGATGTCGTTGTCGAAGTAGAGGTAGACGTCGCGGCCCGACTTTCGCGATCGCGACCGGCCCATCACCCGTTCGGCGTCCGCCGGCTCGTCCCCGGCGGCCCAGGCGCGAACCCGCGCAGCCCAGGCGTCGAGCGCCGCGTCGTCGTAGCCGCTGGCGTAGAGCTCCTCCGATCCGTGCAGCCGGACGTAGACGAAGTCCGCGGTCAGATCCATCAGCAGCGGCCAGTCGACGGTATCGGCGCAGACCAGCGCCACGCGGTGCCGGCGCAGCAGGCCGATGAAGGCCGGGTCGCGGAAGCTGTCGTGCCGGATCTCGATGGCGTGGCGGATCGGTCGCACCCGGTCGATCTCGAGCCAGGCGCGGCCGGCGACGCGCGAGTCGTGTCGGCGGGCGAGCGCCAGCGCCTGCCCGGTGTCGCGCGGCAGCGCGGCGAGGAACGGCTCGAGCCGCTCGGGATCGAAGCGCGTGCGCTCCGGGAACTGCCAGAGGATCGGGCCGAGCTTCGGCCCGAGGCGGAGCAGTCCCGAGGCGAGGAAGTTGGCGAGCGGCACCTCGAACCGTCGCAGCCGCAGGAAGTGCGTGATGTAGCGCGAGCCCTTGACCGCGAACACGAAGCCGGGCGGCGTCGCCGCGACCCAGGCGGCGAAGCTCGATGGCCGCTGCAGGCTATAGAAGGTGCCGTTGATCTCGATCGACGTGAACTGCTCGGCGGCGTAGGCGAGCTCGCGCGCCTGCGGCAGCCCCTCGGGATAGAAGCGGCCGCGCCAGGGCGGATAGGTCCAGCCCGATATGCCGATGCGAATCCTGCCCGCCATGCGGCAAGAACCGGCGGGGCGGGGGTTGGGTTCCGCTACTGCAGGTCGGCGAAGGCCGCCTGCAGGCGGCGGACCGCTTCCTCGATGCGGGGCCGCGGCGTGGCGATGTTGAAGCGCAGGAAGCTCTCGCCGCCGGTGCCGAACGCCGGCCCGTGGCTCGGGGCGATCCGGGCGTCGCGCTCGACGCGGGCGGTGAACTCGGCGGGCTCCATGCCGGTGCCGGCGAAATCGACCCAGGCGAGGTAGGTGCCCTCGAGCGGCATCGGGCGGAGGCCGGGGATGGCGCCGACGCCTTCGTCGAAGGTCCGGGCGTTGCCGGCGAGGTAGGCTGCAGAGCGCGTCGACCCAGGCGTCGCCGCCGGCGTAGGCGGCGGTCGCCATCAGCACGCCGAACCGGTTCGGGCTGGTGCCGGCGGCGAGGTGGGTGGCGGCGAACCGCGCCCTGAGGGCG
Organism: uncultured Alphaproteobacteria bacterium; assembly: GCA_963773555.1. Taxonomy (GTDB): domain Bacteria; phylum Pseudomonadota; class Alphaproteobacteria; order Rhodobacterales; family Rhodobacteraceae; genus Amaricoccus. Next base: position 50,836 of record CAVZCB010000021.1, on the reverse strand, counting down.
TCGTCGGGGATGATGACGTTGCCGGTCAGCGCGCCGGCGATGTTGAAGGTCTTGGTGGGTGCTGTCAGCATCACCAGCCGGTCGAGCACCTCGGGCGCCGCGAGCGGTATCGCGGTGTGTTTGTGGCCGGGCAGCACAAGGTCGTGGTGGATCTCGTCGGCGATCAGCAGCAGGTCGTGGGCGACGCAGAAGTCGGCGAGCGCGCGCAGTTCGGCGCGGCTCCAGACCCGGCCGCCGGGATTATGCGGCGAGCAGAGCAGCATGACTTTCTCGCGGCCGGTGAGCGAGGCGGCGAGGGCGTCGAGGTCCATCCGGTAGCGGCCGTCGTGCTGGACCAGCGGCGATTCCACCACCTCGCGGCCATTAGCGCGGATCGCCCGGTAGAAGGCGTGGTAGACCGGCGAGAACAGGATCACGCCGTCGCCGGGCGCGGTGAAGGCCTGCAGGCAGAGCGCGAGGCCCGCGACCACCCCGTGGGTGGTGGCGATCGCCGCCGGGTCGACCTCCCAGCCGTGGCGGCGCGCCATCCAGCCGGTGATCGCCGCCTTGTAGTCGGCGTCGTCGCCGAAGTAGCCGTGGACGCCGTGGTCGATCTCGGCGCGCAGCGCCGCGGTGACGCAGGCGGGCGGGCGGAAGTCCATGTCGGCGACCCACATCGCGAGACCGTCGTCGGGCGACACCTTGTAGAGCGGCTCCATCATGTCCCACTTCGAGCAGTGGGTGCCGCGTCGGTCGATGATCTCGTCGAAGTCGAACATGGGTGTCCTCGCGTCGGGGGTCGGGTCTCGGTGCCGGGGCGGCGGCGTCTTGTCAAGCCGAGGTCCATCGCCTATCTCGCCGCCATGGCGATCCGCGACATCCTGATCCATCCCGATCCGCGCCTGCGCAAGGCGGCTGCGCCCGTCGAGGCGTTGGACGACGGGGTGCGCACTGCTGGCGGCCGACATGCTCGAGACGATGTACGATGCGCCCGGCATCGGGCTGGCGGCGACCCAGCTCGGGGTGATGCGCCGGGTGTTCGTGATGGACTGCGCCGGCAAGGACGAGCCGCCGCAGCCGATGGTGCTCCTCAACCCGGAGATCCTCTGGACCTCGGAGGAGACCGAGACCGGCGAGGAGGGCTGCCTGTCGATCCCGGAGGTCTACGAGGACGTGACCCGGTTCGCGCGGGTGCGGCTGCGCTGGCTCGGGCTCGACGGGCTGGAGCACGAGCGGGAGTTCGGCGACCGCTGGGCTATCTGCGCGCAGCACGAGCTCGACCATCTGAACGGGCGGCTGTTCATCGACTACCTCAGCGGCGTGAAGCGGACGATGATCACCTCGCGGATGAAGAAGCTGAAGAAGGAGAAGGCGCGGGCCTGACGGTTTCGCGCCGGAGGGCGGTCCCATGCGGCTGATCTTCATGGGCACGCCGGACTTCTCGGTGCCGGCGCTCGACGCGCTGGTCGCGGCCGGGCACGAGATCGCCTGCGTCTACACCCAGCCGCCACGCCCCGGCGGTCGCGGCCAGCGGCCACGGCCGAGCCCTGTTCAGGCGCGCGCCGAGGGGCTGGGCCTGGTGGCGCGGTCGCCGGCCAGCCTGCGCGATCCGGCCGAGCAGGCGGCGTTCGCGGCGCTCGGGGCCGAGGCGGCGGTGGTGGTGGCCTACGGGCTGATCCTGCCGAAGGCGGTGCTGGCGGCGCCTGCGCGGGGGTGCCTCAACATTCATGCCTCGCTGCTGCCGCGCTGGCGGGGCGCGGCGCCGATCCAGCGGGCGGTGATGGCGGGTGATGCGCGGACCGGGGTTTCCATCATGGCGATGGAGGCGGGGCTCGATACCGGGCCGGTGCTTCTCGACGCGGCGGTGGAGATCGGGCCGGAGGATACCGCCGGGCGACCTGCACGACCGGCTGGCGGGGCTGGGGGCGCGGCTGATCGTCGAGGCGCTGGACCGGATCGACGAGCTGACGGCGGCGCCGCAGCCGGAGGCGGGCGTCACCTATGCCGCGAAGATCGACAAGGCCGAGGCGAGGATCGACTGGAGCCGGCCGGCGGTGGAGGTCGATCGCCGGATCCGCGGGCTGTCGCCGTTCCCGGGCGCGTGGACGGAGATCGGCGGGGCAGCGGGTGAAGGTGCTTCTAAGCGGTGTGGTGGAGGGCGCGGGAGCGCCGGGGACGGTGCTGGACGACCGGCTGGCGGTGGCCTGCGGCTCGGGGGCGGTCCGGCTGCTGCGAGCTGCAGCGGTCGGGCCGGGGGCCGGTGGAGGCGGCGGAGTTTCTGCGTGGCTTCGAGGTGACGGCGGGGTCGCGTCTGGCCTGACCCCCCGGAGAATGGCCGCATTCGGTTTGATCTGATCCCTGCCGCGCTTGACCCGCACCGTGACGGAACCATCTGAGAACGTTGGTCAAGCCTCTGCAAATCCGGCTTGGCGGCCCCATGGAATGCCCTGTGAGACGAGGGCAAAGGAGATACCATGAGGATGTTTCGCTCCTGTCGCTTTGTCGTCCTTGCCGCTGGCCTTGCGGTCGCATCCGGCGGAATTGCCGACGCCTGTTCGCGTGTCGTCTGGCCGGATACCGGCCGCGGTGTGTATGTCGGCCGAAACATGGACTGGTTCGAGGATCTCCGGAGCAACATGTGGATTCTTCCCCGCGGGATGGAGAGGACGGCGGCGGTGGACGTCAATCCGCTGACCTGGACCACCAAGTACGGCAGCTTCGTGATCACGGCCTACGACGCTGGCGTGGCGGATGGCGTCAACGAAAAAGGTCTTGCCGGCCACATGCTCTACCTGCCCGAGACGGCGACCGCGCCGAGAGATTCCTCGCTGCCCGGACTGTCGCTCTCCGAATGGGTCGGGTTCTATCTCGACAACTTCGCGACGGTGGCCGAGGCGGTCGCCTACACGCAGGAACATCCGTTCCAGTTGCGAATGACCGTCGAGCCGCAAGTCAGAAGGCCGCCACGATCCATGTGGCCCTTGATGACCGCAGCGGAGATTCCGCGATCTTCGAACTGATCGACGGCAAGATCAACATCTACCATGATCGGCGCTATGTCGTGATGACGAACCAGCCCACGTTCGACAAGCAGCTGGAAAATCTCGGTCAGTATAGCTGCTTTCGGAGGGACGAAGTCGCTTCCCGGCACACACGAAGCCGCCGACCGTTTTGTTCGCGCCGCCTACTACTCGCAACATCTGCCCAAGCCGGACAACGAGCGCGAGGCGGTGGCTTCGGTGATGAGCATCATGCGTAACGTTTCGGCCCCGTTTGGAATTGCCGATCCCGACCGGCCGAACATTTCCACGACGATCTGGCGCACGGTCTATTCCCTTGATCAGGAGGTTGTCTATTACGACGCCACGATGAGCGCGAATACCTTTTGGGTTGACTATGGCGCGATCGATTATGCGCCAGGATCGGGTGTGCGCGAACTCAAGGTCTACGGCAACTACGATCTGATTGGCGATGTGACGTCCCAGTTCAAGCCGGCCGAAATGTTCCACATCCTGCCGGCGAACGAATAGGGCCGATCGAGAGAGACCCTGCCAGAAGCAGGGCCTCTCGAGCGATCGAGCCTCGGGGAGAATGCGTCGCGACCGCGGCGTCTTCGACTGCTCGCCTTCGTCGCTATACGGCCCGGAATTCCCCGGTCGACTCGGTCGCCACGCTGACGAAGTAGATCGCCGCCCACGAGGCGATGAAGCCCGGAATGATCTCGTAGATGCCCGGCCCGCCGAGGAAGCTCGCGTCCCAGCCGAGGCCGATCCAAGCGATCACCACGACCGCGCCGACCACGAGACCGGCCACAGCGCCGCGGCCGGACATACGCGGCCAGGTCAGCGACAGGACGATCAGCGGGCCGAAGGCCGCGCCGAACCCGGCCCAGGCGTGGCTGACCAGCCCCAGCACCTCCGAATCCGGATTGCCGGCGACGAACGCCGCCACGACGCCGACCACCAGCACGCTGATCCTCCCGACCATCACGCTTTCGCTCTCGGTGGCATTCTTGTGCAGGAACAGCTTGTAGCAATCCTCGGTCAGCGAGGACGACGAGACCAGCAGCTGGCTGGAGATCGTGCTCATCACCGCGGCGAGCAGCGCGGCGTAGAGGAAGCCGGTGATCAGCGGATTGAACAGCAGGTCCGACAGCACGATGAAGATGGTCTCCGGATCCTCGATGACGATGCCGTTGCGCTGGGCATACGCCCTGCCGAACACGCCGAGGCTGACCGCGCCGATCAGCGAGATCACCATCCAGGTCATGCCGATGTTGCGCGCGGTAGAGACTTCCGCCACCGAGCGCACCGCCATGAACCGCACGATGATGTGCGGCTGGCCGAAGTAGCCGAGGCCCCAGGTCACCGCCGAGAGAAAGCCGATGAAGGTCAGCCCGTTGGTCCAGGACAGGAAGTTCGGGTCGATCTCGGCGAGGGTCTGCGAGGCCTGGGAGATGCCGCCGCCGCCTTCGCCCCACAGCACCACCGCGGGCATCAGGATCAGCGCCAGCATCATGATGCAGCCCTGCACGAAGTCGGTCAGGCTGACGGCGAGAAAGCCGCCGATCACGGTGTAGATCAGCACGATGCCGAGCGTCAGCCAGATACCGACCGCATAGTCGCTGAACGCGGTGGGATTGAGGCCGCCGAAGGCGCTGGAGAACAGCTTGCCGCCCGCAACCAGCCCTGAGGCGGTGTAGACCGCGAAGAACACCACGATGATGATCGCCGACACGGTGCGGAGCGCCATCGCCCTAGTGGGGAATCGGTTGGCCAGAAACTCCGGGATGGTCAGGCTGTTGTCGTAGCGTTCGGTCTGCTCGCGCAGGCGCGGCGCCACCACGATCCAGTTGACCAGCGCACCGATCGTGAGGCCGATTCCGATCCAGGCCTCGACGAGCCCGGTCGCGTAGAGAGCGCCGGGAAGGCCCAGCAGCAGCCAGCCGCTCATGTCCGAGGCACCGGCCGACAGCGCCGCAACGGCCGGGGGCAGGTTCCGGCCGCCCAGCAGGTACTCTTCCGACGATGCCGTGGATTTTCGCCAGGCATAGACACCGATCGCGATCATCAGAGCAAAGTAGAGAAGCAGACTGATCCAGACGCCGATCGCCATGGTGAACCCCCATTCCTCGGATAGAAATCAAGTCCGAGCCTTTCACACTCTGCTGTGACTGTGAAGGGCGGAGGCGCCGCCTTCCGGAGACCGGCCGGTTGCGGGGTCGTCCTGCGGTTGCGTGTCGCCGGAATCCGGCCCGGGCGGGGCTTGCGGTGGCGCGTGGTTTTCCTCTCTATACCGGACGGGTTCGGGGCGGCAAAACGGCGGTGCGGGAGGGCGCGGGATGACGGGTGCGGACACGCTGGTGGAGACCATGCTCGCCTCGGGCATCTCGGTGTGCTTCGCCAACCCGGGCACCTCGGAGATGAGCTTCGTCGCCGCGCTCGACACCCACCCGGAGATGCGCTGCATCCTGTGCCTGTTCGAGGGCGGGGTCACCGGCGCCGCCGACGGCTTTGCCCGGATGCACGGCGACGTGGCGGCGACGCTGCTGCACCTCGGTCCGGGGTTCGGCAACGGATGGGCCAACCTGCACAATGCCCGCAAGGGCGGGAGCGGCATCGTCAACGTGGTGGGCGATCACGCCTCCCATCATCTGAAGTACGATGCGCCGCTGCAAGCGGACCTCGAGGGCGTGGTCGGGTCGGTTTCGACCTGGACGCGCCGGGTCGATGACGCGTCGACGGTCGCTCTGGACGGCGCGGCCGCGATCCGGGCGGCGCGGAGCGGCGGGGGGCGGATCGCCACGCTGATCCTGCCGGCGGATGCCGCGTGGTCGGAGACCACGGGGGCGCCGGTGCGCGCGGCGGCGCCGCCGCCGCTGCACCGTCCCGACGTCGACAGGGTCCGGGCCGCGGCGACGGCGCTCGCCGAGCCCGGCGCGGCGCTGCTGGTGAGCGGCCCGGCGCTCCACGGCGAGGGGGCCGAACTGGCCGGGCGAATCGCGGTTCGCACCGGATGCCGGCTGATCGCGCCGTTCTTCGCGCCGCGGATCGCCCGCGGGGCCGGGGCGGTGCGCCTCGAGGAGTTGCGCTACCCGATCGACCAGAACATGGCGTTTCTGAAAGGACTGCAGCGGATCGTCTGCGTCGGCGAGGCGCCGCCGGTGACGTTCTTCGCCTATCCGGGCCGGCCGAGCACGCCCGAGCCTGCGGGATGCGCGATCGACCGGCTGTGCCATCCCGACTGGGACGTCGGCTGGACGCTGGCGGAGATCGGGCGATGCGCGGGCGTCGACGGCAGCGAGACGGTGCCGAGGATCGCGCTGGAGTTGCCCGAGGCCGGGACCGGCGCGCTCGACGCGGACGCCGTGGGCCGCGTTCTCGCCCGGCACTTGCCCGAGGGCGCGATCGTGGTGAACGAGGCGCTGACGGCGGGGTCCGGGATCTGGGCGCATGTCGACGCCGCGCGCCATCACGACCGGATCAACAACACCGGCGGCTCGATCGGGCAGGGCCTGCCCAACGCCATCGGGGCGGCGGTCGCCTGTCCCGACCGGCCGGTGTTTCGCGGTGTCGGGCGACGGGTCGGCGATGTACCAGTTACAGACGCTGTGGACGGCGGCGCGGGAAGGCCTGGACCTGACGGTGATCATCCTCGCGAACGGCGGCTACCGCATCCTGCACATGGAGCTGGCGGCGCTCGGGGTGGCGCACGCGGGACGCAACGCCCGGCGGATGTTCGACATCGTCGATCCGATCGCTCGACTGGGTGGCGCTCGCCCGCGGTCACGGCGTCCCCGGGCGGCGGGCTGACACGGTCGAGGCGTTCGACGACGCTCTGCGGCAGGCCGCCGCCACCGCGGGGCCGTTCCTGATCGAGGCGGCGATCTAGGCCATCGGGTACCAGTCGCCGCGCGCCACGTCGCTGCCGACTCCGGTCCGGTCGACCAGTGCGGCGAAGGCGTCGATGTCGCTGCCCTTGTAGTGGTAGGGATAGACCACGGCCGGCGCGAAGGCGTCGACGGCGGCGGCGGCCTGGTCGATCGACATGGTGTAGGGCAGGTTCATCGGCAGGAAGGCGATGTCGATGTCGCTCAGGGCGCGCATCTCGGCGGTGTCCTCGGTGTCGCCGGCGATGTAGACCCGGCGGCCGTCGATGGCGAGGATGTAGCCGTTGTCGCGGCCGGGCGGGTGATACTGCAGCCGGTCGGGGGTGGTGTTGTAGGCCGGGATCGCGTCGATGGCGATCTCGCCGATGGTGGTGCTCTCGCCGTTGGCGAGGGCGGTGGCGCGGGCCTTGAGCGCGTCGGGCAGCATGTCGTGGACGGCGGGGTTGGTGAGGAGCCGGGTGGTGTCGCCCATCAGGCCGGCGAGGGTTTCCGGGTCGTAGTGGTCGGAATGCTCGTGGGTGATCAGGATCAGGTCCGGGGCCGGCAGGTCGGCGTAGCGGTCGGCGCCGCCGACCGGGTCGTTGTAGATAACGAGGCCGGGCGTGGTCATCACGAACGACGCGTGCTCGACCGGGTGGATGACGATGGTGCCGTTGTCGGTGGGATAGCTGTCGCCCTGCATCGCCTGCTCCTGTGCGTTGGCCCGCAGGGGGGCGAAGGCGGCGAGGCCGAGCCCGGCCAGGGTCGTGGCGCCGAGGTCGAGGATGGTCCGGCGTGTCAGGTGCATCTCATTCCTCCCGTTGCGGTTCCGGGAGGAAGGTAGCCCGTCAGGGCGGGCGTCAACCGTCTACTTGGTGGCGGCGCGGGGCTTGGCGGCCTTCTTTCCGGCGGCCGTCTTCCCGGCGGCCTTCGCCGGCTTGGCCGCGGCCTTGCGCGGCGCGGCGCGCTTCTTGCCTGCGGGCTTCTTGGCGGCGATGAGTTCGAGCGCCTGATCGAGGGTGACGGCCTCGGGGGTCATCTCCTTCGGGAGCGTGGCGTTGACCTTCTCCCATTTCACGTAAGGCCCGTAGCGGCCCTCGTAGACGCCGACCGGCCCGCCGTCGGGATGGTCGCCGAGCTCGCGCAGCGGCTTGACCGCGGCGCGGCCGCCGCGCTGGGCCTTGAGCGCGAGGAGTTCGACGGCGCGGTTCATGCCGATGGTCAGCACCTCCTCGGGATCGCGGAGGTTGGCGTAGACCTTGCCGTGCTTCACGAACGGACCGAAGCGGCCGATGCCGGCCTCGACCAGCTCGCCGTCCTCGGGGTGGGGTCCGAGCGGGCGCGGCAGCGACAGGAGCTCGAGCGCGCGGGCGAGATCGACGGCGCTGGCGTCCATGCCCTTGGGGATCGAGCTGCGCTTGGGCTTCACGTCCTCGGTGGCCTCGCCGAGCTGGACGTAGAGGCCGTAGGGGCCGACCCGGAGCGTCACCGGCAGGCCGTTGTCGTCGTGGCCGAGCAGCTTGCCGTCGGGGCCGGCGGCGTCGCCGCCTTCGACCTCGCCGGCGAGCGGGCGGGTGTAGCGGCATTCGGGATAGTTCGAGCAGCCGATGAACGCCGAGCCGTTGCGCGAGGTCTTGAGGCTGAGCAGGCCGTTGCCGCAGGCCTTGCAGCGGCGCGGCTCGGGATCCTCGGGCGTCTTTGGGAAGATGTGCGGCTCGAGCACCTCGTTGATCTTGTCGAGCACCTCGGAGATGCGCAGGCCCTCGGTCGCACCCAGCGCGGCGGAGAAGTGGGTCCAGAACCGGGCGAGCAGCTCCTTCCAGTCCTCGTCGCCGGTGGTGACGCGGTCGAGCTCCTCCTCCAGATCGGCGGTGAAGTCGTAGTCGACGTAGCGGCCGAAGTAGTTGGCGAGGAAGGCGATGACCAGCCGGCCCTTGTCCTCGGGGAACAGCCGGTTCTTGTCCTTGCGGACGTAGGCGCGCTCCTGGATCGTCGAGACGATCGAGGCGTAGGTCGAGGGCCGGCCGATGCCGAGTTCTTCCATTCGCTTGACCAGCGTCGCCTCGGTGTAGCGGGGCGGGGGCTGGGTGAAATGCTGCTCCGGCGTGACGGCGCGCTTGTCCGCGGTCTCGCCGTTCTCGATCACCGGCAGCCGGGCGTCGTCGTCGCTGTCGCTGTCGAGCTCGATGTCGTCGCGGCCTTCGAAGTAGACCTTGAGGAAGCCGTCGAAGGTCACGACCTGGCCGGTGGCGCGCAGGCCCACCGCGCCGTCGGCGCTGGCGATCTCGACGGTGGTGCGCTCGAAGCGGGCGGCTTCCATCTGGCTGGCGATCGAGCGCTTCCAGATCAGGTCGTAGAGCCGGCGCTGGTCGGGTTCGAGCCGGCCGAGCTGGTCGGGCGCCTGGTTCATGTCGGTCGGGCGGATGCACTCGTGGGCTTCCTGGGCGTTCTTGGCCTTGTTCTTGTACATCCGCGGCGATTTCGGCACGTAGGCGTCGCCGTAGCGCGCCTTGATCGCGTCGCGGGCGGCCATCACCGCCTCGGGCGCCATGTCGATGCCGTCGGTGCGCATGTAGGTGATGTGGCCGGCCTCGTAGAGCCGCTGGGCGGTGGACATGGTCTGGCGGGCGCCGAAGCCGAACTTGCGGCTCGCCTCCTGCTGCAGCGTCGAGGTCATGAACGGCGCGGAGGGGTTGCGGCTGGCGGGCTTGGCCTCGACGGCGGCGACGCTGAGGTCGCGGGCGGTGATCGCGGCGACGGCGGCGGTGGCGGCGGCCTCGTCGGCGATGTCGAACTTGTCGAGCTTCGCGCCGTCGAGCGCGACGAGGCGGGCGTCGAACTCGTCGCCGCGCGGGGTGGCGAGCCGGGCCTTGACCGACCAGTACTCGCGGGCGCGGAACGCCTCGATCTCCATCTCGCGGTCGACGATCAGCCGCAGCGCGACCGACTGGACACGGCCGGCGGAGCGGGAGCCCGGCAGCTTGCGCCAGAGCACCGGCGAGAGCTTGAAGCCGACGAGATAGTCGAGCGCCCGGCGCGCGAGGTAGGCGTCGACCAGCTCCATGTCGATCTTGCGCGGGTTCTGCATCGCCGTCGTCACGGCGTTCCTGGTGATGGCGTTGAACACCACCCGCTCGACGTCGGTGGTCTTCTTCACCGCCTTGCGGCTGGTCAGCGCCTCGAGCAGGTGCCAGGAGATCGCCTCGCCCTCGCGGTCGGGGTCGGTGGCGAGGATCAGCTTCTGGTCGCACTTCAGCGCCTCGGCGATGGCGCGGACATGCTTGGCGCTGTCGGAGGCGACCTCCCACTTCATCGCGAACTCGTGGTCGGGATCGACCGAGCCGTCCTTGGGCGGAAGGTCGCGCACGTGGCCGTAGGAGGCGAGCACGGTGTAGTCCGGCCCGAGATACTTGTTGATGGTTTTCGCCTTGGCGGGCGATTCGACGACGACAACGGCCATGGGACTCCTGCTGCGCCGTCCGGCGACGCAAGTCGAGGCTACATGAGGCGGGCCAAATGCGTTGTCAACCGCACGGCCTCTCGGGGAGTCAGACCGGGACGCGGCTGACGAGCCCGCCGGGATGGCGCTGGACCAGCCCCGCGAGCTCGAGGTCGAGCAGCGAGGTCGATATTGCCGCGGGCGACAGACCGAGCTGGCGGATCAGGATATCCTCGGCGACCGGCGAGGGTCCGATCAGGCTGAGAAGCTCGTCCTCGCCGGCCGGAGCCCGGGGTGGCGCGGCGGGTCCGGACCGGGCCGGCGCGGTCCCGGTCTCGCCCAGCGCCGAGGCCAGCGCCTCGAGCACGTCGGTGGCCGAGCGGACCAGCGTCGCGCCGTCGCGGATCAGCTGGTTGCAGCCGCCGGCGCGGCCGTCCATCGGGTTGCCGGGCACCGCCATCACCTCGCGACCCTGGTCGAGCGCGTTGCGGGCGGTGATCAGGCTGCCCGAGCGGGTGGCGCCCTCGACCACCACCACGCCGAGCGCGAGGCCCGAGACGATGCGGTTGCGGCGCGGGAAGTCCTGGGCGCGCGGGGCGTGGCCCATCGGCATCTCGGAGAGACGCAGGCCCGCGCCGGCGATCTCGGCGGCGAGGGCGGCGTTCTCGGGCGGGTAGATGTCGTCGACGCCACCGGCCTGCGCGGCGATGGTGCCGGTGGCGAGCGCGGCGCGGTGGGCGCTCGGCGTCGATGCCGCGGGCGAGGCCTGACGCGACGACGAAGCCGGCCTGCCCGAGTTCGGCGGCGAGGCGCGCGGCCATCCGGCAGCCGAGCGCGGAGGCGTTGCGCGCGCCGACCAGCGCGACGACGGGGCGCGCCGCGAGGCGCGGGTCGCCGAGCGCCCAGAGGAGCGGCGGCGGGTCGGCGATGGTGGCGAGAAGCCCCGGGTAGTCCGGCGCGCCGAGAAGGAGCGCCCGGGCCCCGGCCGTCTCGGCGGCGCGCACCTCGGCCTCTGCCTCGGCGCGCGACACGGCGGCGTAGCTGCCGACGCCGGCCGTGGCGGCGATGCGGGGCAGGGCCTCCAGCGCGGCGCCGGCCGAGCCGTACTCGCGCAGCAGCCGGATAAACGTTGCGGGACCGACCCGGCGCGAGCGGGCGAGGCGCAGCCAGTCGAGCCGGCCCGCCTCGGAGCGGGGCAGGGCCTCGGGCGGTATCTTGGCGGTGACGGGCGTGGCCATGGCGCGGCAAGGCTTGCGCCGCCGGGGTTAACGGCCGGTCAACGTCGCCCCGCCGCCATGCCCCGGGATCGAAACGCCGCGTCGCACGTTCGAAGAGGATCGTACGAAACCAGGGAAGCACCCCTATGGACACCTACTCGCTTATCGGCATCCTCATCTTCGGGACGCTTGGGGCCGTCGCGGTCTTCGCATACGTGAGCTCCGTCAAGACCGCCGACCGCCTGCATTCGAATACGCGCAAGTCGACGCTTGCGGCCGACGCACCGAACACGGTGCCGGCGGGAGAGAAGCCGATCGACACCTGATCGGCTCAGGCCGCCGATCCGCCGACGGTGAGGCCGCCGATCAGCACGGTGGGCAGGCCGACGCCGACCGGCACCCACTGGCCGTTCTTGCCGCAGTTGCCCATCCCGGGGTCGAGCGCCATGTCGTTCGCCACCGCGCGGATGTGCTGGAGCGCGGTGGCGCCGTCGCCGATCAGGGTCGCGCCCTTGACCGGCGCGCCGACGACGCCGTTCTTCACCCGGTAGGCCTCGGTGCAGGAGAACACGAACTTGCCGTTGGTGATGTCGACCTGTCCGCCGCCGAACCCGGTGGCGTAGATCCCGTCCTTCAGCCCGCCGAGCACGTCGGCCGGCGAGGCCTCGCCGCCGAGCATGTAGGTGTTGGTCATCCGCGGCATCGGCGCGTGGGCGTAGCTCTGGCGGCGGCCGTTGCCGGTGGGCGCGACGCCCATCAGCCGGGCGTTCTGGCGGTCCTGCATGTAGCCCACCAGCACCCCGTCCTCGATCAGCACGTTGCGCTGCGAGGGCGTGCCCTCGTCGTCGAAGCTGATCGAGCCGCGCCGGTCGGGGAGGGTGCCGTCGTCGACGACGTTGACGCCGGGGGCGGCGATTCGGGTGCCCATCAGGCCGGCGAAGGCCGATGTCTTCTTGCGGTTGAAGTCGCCCTCGAGCCCGTGGCCGATCGCCTCGTGCAGCAGGATGCCGGGCCAGCCGGGGCCGAGCACCACGTCCATCACCCCGGCCGGGGCCGGCTCGGCGCGCAGGTTCACCGCCGCGACACGCAGCGCCTCGCGCGCGACGTCCTGCCAGTGGTCGGTGCCCATCAGCGGCGAGAGACCGTATCGGCCGCCGCCGCCCGCGGAGCCCGATTCGCGGCGACCGTTCTCCTCGAGGATGACCGAGACATTCAGTCGCACCATCGGCCGGGCCTCGGCGAGGCGGGTGCCCTCGGGGCGCAGGATCTCCACCTCCTGCATCGACGCGGCGAGGCTGGCGGAGACCTGCACCACCCGCTTGTCGAGGTCGCGGAGCCAGGCGTCGATCTCGCGCAGCATCTCGACCTTCACCGCGAACTCGGCGTCGTCGAACGGGTCGTGGTCGGTGTAGAGCCGCTGGTTGGTCGGCATCGGCGGCGCGGCCATCGTGCCGCCGCCGGCGCCCACGGCGAGCCGCGCGGTCTCGGCGGCGCGCTTCAGGGCGGCCTCCGAAATCTCGGTCGAATGGGCATAGCCGGCGGTCTCGCCGTTGACGGCGCGCAGCCCGAAGCCCTCGGCGGCGTCGTAGGCGGCGTTGCGCAGCCGCCCGTCGTCGAACACCAGCGATTCCGACCGCCGCCGCTCGAAGAACAGTTCGCCGTCATCGGCGCCGGCGGTCGCCTCGTGCAGCAGATCGAGCGCGCGGTCCGCGTCGAGCGCATCGTCGAAGGGGCGAAAACGGGGGGTCTGCGGCATGAGGTCTCTCCCGGGATCTGGCGCGGGCGCATGCCCCGCTGCGGCGATGCCGCGTCTTGTCCTTGCCCCGCTAATATGGTTGATCTGGCCCAAGCTACAACACGCGAGCCCGTACGGCGCGGGCCAGGTGACCGATGCGGGCGCGCGGGGGCGGCCCGGACAGCAACGGAACGGATGCGATGAAGATGAACCGGATCGGCCTGGGCTTCGGCCTTCTCGCGACCCTGATGGCCGGGGCGATGGCCCGGGCCCAGGAGGTCGGCGGCGAGCCGCGTGACCTGCCGGTGATCGGCGCCCCGGTTCCGGGCGGCATCAACTACCAGCCGGCGGTGACCCCGGTCGCGGAGGACGTCCACTGGCTGTCGTTCTGGGTGCACACCACGATGGGCCTGATCGTGCTCCTCGTATCGGTGCTGCTGCTGATCGTGATCTTCCGCTTCAACGCCAAGCGCAACCCGACGCCGGCGGTCTGGACCCACAACACCAGGATCGAGGTGGCCTGGACGCTGATCCCGGTGGTGATCCTGATCGTGATGGGGGCGTTCTCGCTGCCGATCCTGTTCAAGCAGCTCGACGTGCCGACGCCCGACCTGACGGTGAAGGCGACAGGCAACCAGTGGTACTGGTCCTACTACTACCCGGCGAACGATTTCTCGTTCGACGCGCTGATCCTCGGCCCGGACGAACTGCAGGACCACGGCTACGACAAGCAGTACAACCTGCTTGCCACCGACAACGCGGTGGTGGTGCCGGTCAACAAGGTCGTGCACATGCTGGTGACCGGCGCGGACGTGATCCACTCCTGGACCGTGCCCGCCTTCGGCGTGAAGATCGACGCGGTGCCGGGCCGGCTGAACGAGACCTGGTTCAAGGCCGAGGAGGAAGGCATCTACTTCGGCCAGTGCTCGGAGCTCTGCGGCAAGAATCACAGCTTCATGCCGATCACCGTGAAGGTGGTCAGCCAGGAGGCCTACGACACCTGGCTCGACTGGGCGATCGACCAGTACGACGGCACGCGTCCCGGCGAGGCCGAGGCTCCGGCCGCCGGCGCCGCCGCCGCGGCGGAGGCGCCCGCCGCGACGGATGAGCAGCCTGCGGCAGACCGCCGAGCCCGCGGCTACGGATGAGCCGGCGGCGTCCGGCGAGCCCGCCGCGACCGATCAGCCGGCCGCGACTGAAGAGCCGGCCGCCGACGGGGTGTCGACCACACCGCCGGTCGAGATGGAGACACCGGCCGAGACCGACACGCCGGAGAACACCCAGCCGACCGAGCCGGTGCCGCCGACGGAATGAGCCGATGACCGACGCAAGCTGGACCCACACCGCAGTCGCCCGCGAGGCGGAGTTCGGGGACTACCTCAAGCTCCTGAAGCCGCGCGTGATGCGGCTGGCGGTGTTCACCGCGGTGGTCGGGCTCGCCTGCGCGCCGGTACATGTCCATCCGGTGATCGCGCTCGCCGCGGTGATCTGCATCGCGGTCGGCGCGGGCGCCGCGGGCGCGCTCAACATGTGGTGGGACAGCGACATCGACGCAGCGATGGCCCGCACCGCGGCGAGGCCGATCCCCACCGGGCGCGTCGGCGCCGACGAGGCGCTGGCGATCGGCGTCGCCCTCTCGGGTTTCGCGGTGGTCATGCTGGCGCTGTTCGCCAATCCCGTGGCGGCGGGGCTGCTTGCGTTCACCATCTTCTTCTACGCGGTGGTCTATTCGATGTGGCTGAAGCGGGCGACGCCGCAGAACATCGTGATCGGCGGCGCAGCTGGGGCGTTCCCGCCGATGATCGGCTGGGCGGCGGCGACCGGCGGCGTCTCGGCCGAAAGCGTGGCGATGTTCGCGCTGATCTTCCTGTGGACCCCGCCGCACTTCTGGGCGCTGGCGCTGTTCCGCAACGACGACTACGCCCGGGCCGGCGTACCCATGCTGCCGGTCACCGCCGGGACGCGGGTGACGCGCAACCACATCCTCGGCTATTCGGTCGCGCTGGCTGCCGCGGCGCTGGCGCCGGCGTTCAGCGGCATCGGCGGGCCAGTCTATTTCGCGGGTGCGCTGGTGCTGAACGCGTTGTTTCTGCGCGGCGCATGGGGCGTCTGGCGGCGCGACGAGACGATGGCGGCGGCCGACCGTTTCCGCGTGGAGCGGCGGTTCTTCCGCTTCTCGATCCTTTACTTGACGCTGCATTTCGGGCTTTTCCTTGTCGAGGCGGCGCTCCGGGCGCTCGACCTCGCGCCGGCCGGCTGGCCGGTCTGGTTCTGAGGCGCGAGCGATGCGACCCGACAGCCACGAACTCTATGGACGCCGCCGCAGCCGCAACCTCGGCGTCGGGCTGGTGCTCGCGGCGTTCGTGGCGCTGGTGTTCGCGGTAACCGTCGTCAAGCTCAACGAGGGCCAGGACATGCGGGCCTTCCACCACACCCGCGACTCGTTGCCGCAGGCGCACTGAGCGATGCCGGCGCCCAACTCCAACAAGCGACTCGGTCTCGGGCTGCTGGCCGTCGTCGCGGTGATGGTCGGCGCGAGCTTCGCGGCGATCCCGTTCTATTCCTGGTTCTGCCGGGTGACCGGCTATGCCGGCACCCCCGGCGTCGCGCTCGCGCCCGAAGCCGGCACGGGTGTCGTCGATCGCCTGGTCACCGTCAGCTTCGACGCCAACACCGCGCCCGACATGCCCTGGGAGTTCAAGCCGAAGCAGGTGTCGATCTCGCTGAGGCTCGGCGAGACCGGCCTCGCGTTCTTCGAGGCCTACAATCCGACCGATCAGGTGATGGCGGGTCAGGCGGGCTACAACGTGACCCCGTTCTCGGTGGGCAGCTACTTCGACAAGATCGCCTGCTTCTGCTTCACCATGCAGGTGCTGCAGCCGCACGAGCGGGTGGACATGCCGGTGACCTTCTACGTCGATCCCGCGATGCTCGACGACCGCGAATCGGCCGGCGTGACGGACATCACCCTGTCCTATACGATGTATCCGGCCGACCTGCCCGAAGACACCGCGGCGGCGGCACCGGCAGGGGCCGGCACGACAAGACTCGCGGCGGCGGCGGCCGCCCGCGGCAAGACGATCGAACGATAGGGGACCAGCACGATGGCGGGCCATACCAACCACGACTATCACATCCTGCCGCCCAGCATCTGGCCGCTGACCGGCGCGATCGGCGCCATCAGCATGCTCGGGGGCGCGGTGCTCTGGTTCCATGACTATGGCCCGTGGATCGCGCTGGTCGGTCTGGTCATCGTCCTCTACACCATGTGGTCGTGGTGGGCCGACGTGATCGCCGAGAGCGAGGCGGGCGACCACACCCCGATCGTGCAGATCGGGCTGCGCTACGGGATGGTGCTGTTCATCATTTCCGAGGTGATGTTCTTCGCCGCGTGGTTCTGGAACTTCTTCAAGCACGCGCTCTATCCGATGCCGACCATCGAGGGCGTGACGCTGACCCCGACCCCCTGGCCGCCGACCGGCATCGAGACCCTCGACCCGTGGCATCTGCCGCTGATCAACACGCTGATCCTGCTCTGCTCCGGCTGTGCGGCGACCTGGGCCCACCATGCGCTGGTGGAAGAGAACGACCGCCAGCAGATCAAATGGGGCCTGTGGCTCGCGATCGTGCTCGGCCTGATGTTCACCAGCTTCCAGGCCTACGAGTATTCCGAGGCGACCTTCGGCTTCTCCGGCAACATCTACGGCGCATCGTTCTTCATGGCGACCGGCTTCCACGGCTTCCACGTCATCATCGGCACGATCTTCCTCGCAGTCTGCCTGGCGCGGGTCTACGCGGGCCAGCTGACCCCGACCGAGCACGTCGGCTTCGAGGCGGCGGCCTGGTACTGGCACTTCGTCGACGTGGTGTGGCTGTTCCTGTTCGCCGCGATCTACATCTGGGGCTCGGCCTGATCCGGGCGAAAGGCTTTCGCCTCCGCGCCGGGTAGCGCGGGGGCCGGCCGTCTGACACGCATCGTCTGAGCACATCGGAGATCCCGCGCCCATGACGCGCCGCATGATTGCGCCGCTGCTGTTCGGCATCGGCGGCGTTGCGATCCTGATCTGGCTCGGCGTCTGGCAGCTGCACCGGCTGGAGTGGAAGACCGCGATCCTCGACCGGATCGAGACCCGCCTCGCCGCGGACCCGGTGCCGGTCCCGATCGCGCCCGACCCGGTCGCGGACGACTACCTGAAGGTCGAGGCGACCGGGGCAATCGATCCGGGCGAGCTCGACGTCTACACCTCCGCACGCGGCGAGGTCGGCTACCGGGTGATCGTGCCGCTGGTGCTGGAGGACGGGCGGCGAATCCTGCTCGACCGCGGCTTCGTGCCGATCGCCGAGAAGGACGCGGCGCGGCGCGTCGGCCCGATCACGGTCACAGGCAACCTCGCCTGGCCGCAGGAGACCGACCGCTTCACCAGCGCGCCCGATCGGGAGAAGAACATCTGGTTCGCCCGTGACGTGCCGCTGATGGCCGAGGCGCTCGACACCGAGCCGGTGATGCTGGTCGCGAGCGCGAGCGACGACCCGCAGGCGCCGCTGCCGCTTCCGGTTTCGGTGAACATCCCCAACGATCACCTGCAATACGCGATCACATGGTTCCTGCTGGCGGTGGTCTGGGCGATGATGACAGGCTACCTGCTTTGGCGTATCAAGCGCCGGATCGACTGAGGGACCGGAATACCCGATGCAATACATATCGACCCGCGGCACCGCCCCCACGCTCGGATTCGAGGAAGCGATGCTGGCGGGTCTCGCCCGGGACGGCGGGCTCTACGTCCCAGAGAGCTGGCCGCGGATGACCGAGGACGAGATCGCCGCCCTCGCGGGCCTGCCCTACGAGGAGGTGGCGTTCCGGGTGATGCGCCCCTTCGTCGGCGACGCTTTCGCCGACGACGCGTTCCGCGCGATCATCGCCCGCGCCTATGCCGGTTTCGACCACGCCGCGCGGGTGCCGCTGGTGCAGCTCGGCGCCAACGACTGGCTGCTCGAGCTGTTCCACGGGCCGACCCTCGCCTTCAAGGACGTGGCGATGCAGCTGATCGGCCAGCTGTTCGAGGCGAGCCTGCAACGCTCGGGCGGGCGCGTGACCATCGTCGGCGCGACGAGCGGCGACACCGGATCGGCGGCGATCGAGGCGTTCCGCGGTCGCGAGCGGGTCGAGGTGTTCATCCTGTTCCCCGACGGCCGGGTGTCCGAGGTGCAGCGCCGGCAGATGACCACGC
Organism: uncultured Alphaproteobacteria bacterium; assembly: GCA_963773555.1. Lineage (GTDB taxonomy): Bacteria > Pseudomonadota > Alphaproteobacteria > Rhodobacterales > Rhodobacteraceae > Amaricoccus. The sequence goes on along the minus strand of CAVZCB010000021.1, from coordinate 32,370 downwards.
CGACCGAGCCCAACGTCCACGCGCTGGCGATCGCCGGCGACTTCGACGACGCTCAGGCACGGGTCAAGGATCTGTTCAACGATCACGCCTTCCGCGACGGTGTGGGGCTCGCGGGGGTCAATTCGATCAACTGGGCGCGGGTGCTGGCGCAGACCGTCTACTACTTCACAGCCGCAGTGGCGCTCGGGGCGCCGCACCGTCCGGTCGGTTTCACGGTTCCCACCGGCAACTTCGGGGACGTCTTCGCGGGCTACGTCGCCAGGCGGATGGGCTTGCCGATCGACCGGCTGGTGGTCGCGACCAACCAGAACGACATCCTGCACCGGACGCTGTCCACCGGCGAGCACCGGCGCTCCGGCGTGCGGCCCTCGATCAGCCCGTCGATGGACATCGAGGTGAGCTCGAACTTCGAGCGCCTGCTGTTCGATCTCTACGACCGCGAAGGTGCCGCGGTGAGCGCGCTGATGACCGAGCTCGGTCAGGGCGGCTTCGCCTTGTCGCAGGGCGCGCTCGCGCGTCTCCGCGCCGAGTTCGACAGCGCCCGCGCCACCGAGGACGAGACCCGGGCCGCGATCGCGGCGACGCTACGCACGACCGGCCAGGTAGTCTGCCCGCACACCGCGGTCGGCATCCACGCAGCGAAACTGCGCCGGGGCGATCCGGCGGTGCCGATGGTGGTGCTGGCGACGGCGCATCCGGCGAAGTTCCCCGACGCGGTCGAGGCCGCCTGCGGCGTGCGCCCCGCGCTCCCGCCGCGGCTCGCTGATCTGATGCGGCGTCCCGAGCGGGTGACGCGGGTGGCGAACGATCTCGCCGCCATCGAGGAGGTGATTGCCGGGGAGACGGTGCGATGAGTGTCGAAGTTCACACCCTGCCGAACGGCCTCAGGATCGCCGTCGAGCCGATGCCGGGCCTGCGATCCTCCACGATCGGCGTGTTCCTGAGCGCGGGCGGCCGCCACGAGCGGGTCGAGCAGAACGGCATCGCGCACTTCCTCGAGCACATGGCCTTCAAGGGCACTCCGACCCGGACCGCGCGGGCGATCGCCGAGGAAATCGAGGACGTCGGCGGCTACATCAACGCCTATACCGGCAAGGAGATGACCGCCTACTACGCCCGCGTGCTCGAGGCCGACGTCGAGCACGCCCTCGACCTCCTCGCCGACATCGTGTTGAACCCGCTGTTCGAGGCGCCCGACATCGAGGTCGAGCGCGGCGTGATCCTGCAGGAGATCGGCCAGAGCCTCGACACCCCCGACGACATCATCTTCGACTGGCTGCAGGAAGTGGCCTATCCGGGCCAGCCGTTCGGGCGCACCATCCTCGGGCCGGCCGAGCGGGTCTCGGGATTCGGGCGCACCGATCTGTCGGGCTTCACCGCCGAGCACTACGGTCCCGACCGGATCATCGTCGCCGCCGCCGGTGCCGTCGATCCCGGCCGGATCCGCGCCGCGGCCGAGCGGCACTTCGGCCATCTCGCGCCGCGTCCCCGGCTGCCGGTCACCCCGGCGCGGTTCACCGGCGGCGAGCGGCGCAGGTCACGCAAGCTCGAGCAGGTGCACATGGCCATGGCGCTCGAGGGTCCAAACGTGCATGACGACGCGGCCTACGCCGCTCAGATCTACGCAACGGCGCTCGGCGGCGGCATGTCCTCGCGGCTGTTCCAGGAACTGCGGGAGAAGCGGGGTCTCTGCTATACCATCTTCGCCCAGGCCGGCGCCTACGACGACACCGGCTCCATCACCCTCTATGCCGGAACCGGCGGTCACCAGATCGCCGAACTCGCGGGCCTCACGATGGACGAACTGAAGCGCGCCGCCGAAGGGTTCAGCCAGGCCGAGCTCGACCGGGCGCGAGCGCAGCTCAAGGCCGGCCTGCTGATGGGCCTGGAAGGCCCGTCGGCGCGGGCCGAGCGCATGGCGCGGATGCTCAGCATATGGGGCCGCGTGCCCGAGATCGACGAGATCGTGGAGAAGATCGACGCGGTGACGCCCGAGCGGTTGCGCAGCTTCGCCGAGGGCCTTGTCATCGGGGCGGACCCGGCGCTGGCGCTTCTCGGACCGGTTCGCCAGGCGCCCGGCCGCGCGGCGCTGGCGAGGCGGCTGGCGGCCTGAGCCCCGTGCTCAGCTTCCGACGCGCCCGCCCGCCCGCCATCCAGACCCAGCGCATGACCCTGCGCCTGCCGGAGATGAGCGACCACGCGGCCTGGGCCCAGTTGCGCCGCGGCGGAGCGGGTTTCCTGCGCGACTGGGAGCCGACCTGGTCTTACGACCACCTCTCGCGCAAGGCGTTCCGCAACCGGGTCTACTGGGCCTGGCGCGCGCGCGAGGAGGGCCGGGCGCTGGCGCTGTTCCTGATCCGGCGCGAGGACGCGCGGCTGATGGGCGCGATCACGCTGGACAACATCCGGCGCGGCCCCTCGCAATCGGCGCAAGTCGGCTACTGGATCGGTCCGGACTTCGCGCGTCAGGGACTGATGACCGAGGCGCTGGCGTCCGCGACGCACCACGCCTTCTCCGAACTCGACCTCAGCCGGATCGAGGCCGCCTGCCTGCCGGAGAACGCCGCCTCCCGCGCGCTGCTTGAACGCTCGGGCTTCAAGTACGAGGGTGTCGCGCAGAGCTACCTCCAGATCAACGGCCGCTGGCGCACCCACGTCCTCTACGCCAATATCCGCAACGATCGCCGCGGCCGGACCCCACCGGAGGGCACATGATCGCGATCGCGCTGGTTTCATACGGGTTTGCTAACCTGGAGAGCAGTCGTGATGCGCCCACCGGCGCATCACCGGCAAAAAACCGTGCGCGCACCGCGCGCTCCTTGTGGCGGCAACGGCCGCCGCGCGGCGCAAGCCGCGCCCGGACGATGGCCCCGGGGGTGCAATGAGCCGTCCCTCCCTCGATCCCGCCGGGCCGCAGGTGCTGGAGCGGCTTGCCGCGGCACTCGGGGCCGATGCGGTGCGGCCGCCCGAGCCGCGCCATCTCGAAGAACCCCGGGGCCGGTTCCACGGCCGCGCGGCGGCGGTGCTGCGGCCGGTCTCGACGGCCGGGGTCGCCACGGCGGTCTCGATCTGCGCCGCGGCGCGGGTCGGGATCGTGCCCTATGCCGGCGGCACCGGGCTGGTCGGCGGCCAGATCTTCGGCGAAGGCCCGCTGCCCGTCATCCTGTCGTTCGAGCGGATGGCGCGGATCCGCGACCTCGACCTGGCCGACGGCGTGCTGACGGCCGAAGCGGGCTGCGTGCTCGCCGACGTGCAGGCCGCCGCGCGCGAGGCGGGGCGGCTGTTCCCGCTCACGCTCGCCTCCGAAGGCTCGGCCCGGATCGGCGGGCTGCTCGGCACCAACGCCGGCGGGGTCAACGTGCTGCGCTACGGCAACGCCCGCGACCTCTGCCTCGGGGTGGAGGCGGTGATGGCGGACGGCAGCGTGCTGAACGGCCTCTCCCGCGTGGTGAAGGACAACATGGGCTACGATCTGCGGCACCTGCTGATCGGCTCGGAGGGCACCCTCGGGCTGATCACCGCGGCAAGCCTGAGGCTCTTTCCGCTGCCGGCCGAGACCGCGACGGCCTGGGTCTCGGTCGCCGCGCCGGCGGCGGCGCTGGCGCTGCTGCAGGATCTCCGCGAAGCGCTCGGGGCGACCATCTCCGCCTTCGAGCTGATCGGCGTCCAGGGGCTCGACTTCCTCGCGGAAACGATGCCCGACCTCGCACGGCCGCCGGCGATGGACAGCGACTGGGTCGTGCTGGTGGAGACCGCCGACGCCGCCGGCGGCGAAACCGCCGCCCGTCTCGAGCGCGCGCTCGGCCGTGCGATCGAGACGGGGCGGGCGGGCGACGTGCTCATCGCGCAGGGCGAGTCGCAGCGGGCGGTGTTCTGGGGCGTGCGCGAATCGATCCCCGAGGCCAACCGGCTGATCGGTTCGATCTCGAGCCACGACATCTCGCTGCCGCCGTCACGGCTGGCGGCGTTCATCGACTGCGCCGCGCCGGAGATCGCCACGCTCGACGCGGACCTCAGGATCAACTGCTTCGGGCATCTCGGCGACGGAAACCTGCACTACAACGTGTTTCCGCCCGCGGGCGTGCACCGCAGCCGCTACGAATCGCTGCGCGAACCCGTCAAGCGGACGGTGCATGACCTGGTTCACGCGCTCGGCGGCTCGGTCGGGGCGGAGCACGGGGTCGGGCGGCTGAAGACCGGGGATCTCGAGCACTACGGCGACCCGGGCAAGCTCGCGGCGGCGCGGGCGATCAAGGCGGCGCTCGATCCGCTCGGCATTCTCAATCCGGGTGCGATGATCCCCTGAAACGCGCGGCCTCTGAAACGCGTGGCCCTGAAACGACTGCGCCCCTTCTCTCCTGGGGGGGGAGGGAGAGAAGGGGCGGCTTATCCAGACTGGAGGGTCTGATTTGCAAGCAGCCGTCCGTTTGGACACCCTCTTTTTGACGGCAAATGGTTACCTAAAGGTTAACGAAATCGATGAGACTCTCCTTAAGGGAGAAAATTTACGATTTCGACCGGACCATCGAGAACACCTCGCCGACCGCGGCGTAGTCGCGATAGCCGAGGCGGGCCACCGGCCGGTAGCGGGTGATGTCGACCATACCCTCGGCCAGCACCGATTCGGCGATATGCACGCCGACCACCTCGCCGATCACCAGATGGTTGGCGGGGCCGGGCAGGTCGATGATCCGCCAGAGCCTGCATTCGAGCGCGGCCGGGGCGTCGGCGACGCGCGGCGGCGCGACGACGCGGCAGGGCGCGGCCGCGAGGCCGGCGAGTTCGAATTCGTCGGCGTCCGCCGGATACGGTCCGGAGGTGGCGTTCATCGCGTCCTTCAGTGCGAACGGCACGATGTTGGCGACGAATTCGCCCGTTGCGCGGATGTTCGCCAGCGTGTCCTTGCCCTCGGCGCGACCGCTCTTGGCGCCGTTGTTGGCATAGGCGACCATCGGCGGATCGTCGGCGATGGCGTTGAAGAAGCTGTAGGGCGCCAGGTTCGGCCGGCCGCCGGCGTCCAGCGTCGAGATCCAGCCGATGGGGCGTGGCGCGACAAGCGCCTTGAACGGATTGTGCGGAAGGCCATGCGGGTCGAGACCCGGGCGGTAGAACATCGGGAAGACCCTCCGGTTTCGACTTTGCCGGCAGGCTAGGGGCATGCTAGGGCGGAGTCGAGCCGGCCCCGCGCCCCGATTCCCCGCTGATGTTCCGTATCCTCCGAGAGACACCTGACGACAGCGCCGAGGTGGAGTTCCTCTTTGACCTTGCCTTCGCGCCGGGGCGGACGGCGCTGAGCTCCTACCGTCTGCGCGACGGCGTCGATGCGGTGCCCGAGCTGAGCCTCGTGGCGCGCGACGAATACGATGCGCTCTCCGGGGCCATCCGCTACTGGCCGGTGCGCATCGGCGACGCGGGCACGCCGGCGCTGTTGCTCGGGCCGGTGGCGGTGCATCCGACCCGGCAAGGCGAGGGGCTGGGGGCGCTGCTGATCGCCGAGAGCCTCGAGCGGGCGGCGGCGCGAAACTGGACCCGGGTGATCCTGGTCGGCGACGAGCCCTACTACCGGCGGTTCGGATTCAGCCGCGAGGCGGCACTGGCGCTCGATTACCCTCCGCCGACCAATCCCGACCGGCTGCTGGCACGCGCGCTGGCGCCGGGCGCGTTCGACGGGGCTGCGGGCGTGGTGCGGCGCTGGGAAGACGGCGCCGCGCCGCACGACTGAACGAAGCGGTTGCTTTGACCTTGCAACGGCGGCGGAAAGCGGCTAGATGCGCGCCTTCTAAATCCACAGGCGGGGGCGCGGCTCGCGGGGGAGACATCCCCGCAAGTCCACCGGTTGGGCCGAAAGGCTCTTCACCCCGCCGAGGCGAAACCGGAAAAGAAAGACCGCGAGACATGGCTCTCCCTGAATTCTCCTTGCGCCAGTTGCTGGAAGCCGGTGTGCATTTCGGCCACCAGACCCACCGCTGGAACCCGCGCATGGGGCCGTACATCTACGGCGACCGCAACGGCATCCACATCATCGACCTGACCCAGACCGTGCCGCTGCTCGACCAGGCGCTGCACGCGGTGCAGCAGACTGTCGCCAAGGGCGGGCGGATCCTGTTCGTCGGCACCAAGCGGCAGGCGCAGAAGGCGGTGGCCGACGGCGCCGAGCGCTGCGCGCAGTACTACATGAACCACCGCTGGCTCGGCGGAACGCTGACCAACTGGAAGACCATCTCCAACTCGATCTCGCGGCTGAAGGCGATCGACGAGAACCTCGAAAGCGGCGCCGAGGGCCTGACCAAGAAGGAGCGGCTCGGCCTTGAGCGCGAGCAGTCGAAGCTGCAGCAGAGCCTGGGCGGCATCCGCGAGATGGGCGGCACGCCGGACATGATCTTCGTCATCGACACCAACAAGGAGGAGCTGGCGATCCTCGAGGCGAAGAAGCTCGGCATTCCGGTGATCGCGGTGCTCGATTCGAACTCGTCGCCGGACGGGATCGACTATCCGATCCCCGGCAACGACGACGCGGCGCGCGCCATCGCGCTCTACTGCGACCTGATCGCGCGCGCCGCCATCGACGGCATGACGGCGCAGATGGGCGCGGCGGGCGTCGACATCGGCGAGCTGGAGGAGGCCCCGGACGAGGACGCGGCCGCCGAGGAAGCGCCGGCCGCAGATACCGCCTCCGCAGACACCGCCTCCGCAGACACCGCCACCGCGGACACCGCTACCGCCGAGACCGAGAAGCAGGCCGAGGCCTGATCCTTCACGGATACGTCGCGGAGCCCGGCTAAGGCTCCGCGACACCTGTTGCACGAGACTTTTCGGGAGACCCCAGTGATGTCGATCACCGCGACGATGGTGAAGGAACTGCGCGACGTGTCCGGCGCGGGGATGATGGATGCCAAGAAGGCGCTGACCGAGACCGAAGGCGACATGGAGGCGGCCATCGACTGGCTGCGTACCAAGGGCCTCGCGAAGGCCGCGAAGAAGTCCGGGCGCACTGCCGCCGAGGGGCTGGTGGGGGTCGCGGTGAAGGAGGGCGTCGGCGTCATCGTCGAGGTGAACTCCGAGACCGACTTCGTGGCGCGCAACTCCGATTTCCAGGCGATCGTGCGCGCGATCGCCGAGGTCGCGACCGGCTGCGCCGACATCGAGACGCTGCGGGGCGCCAAGCTCGGCGACAAGTCGGTGTCCGAGGCCGTCACCGAGAAGGTCACCACCATCGGCGAGAACCTGCACCTGCGGCGCATGGCCTCGGTCGAGGGCGAGAGCGTCGCGTCCTACGTCCACAACGCCGTCGCCGACAACCTCGGCAAGATCGGCGTGCTGGTGGCGCTGAACGGCGCGGACAACGGCATCGGCAAGCAGATCGCCATGCACATTGCGGCCACCAGCCCGGCCTCGCTGTCGGAGGCCGACCTCGATCCGGCGCTGGTCGAGCGCGAGAAGGCGGTGCTGACGGAGCAGGCGCGCGAGAGCGGCAAGCCCGAAGGGGTGATCGAGAAGATGATCGTCGGGCGGATGAACAAGTTCTTCGAGGAGGTGACGCTCCTGAAGCAGAAGTTCGTCATCAATCCCGACATCACGGTCGGTCAGGCGGCAAAGGACGCCGGCGTCGAGATCACCGGCTTCGCCCGGCTTGCGGTCGGTGAGGGCGTCGACAAGGGTCCCGAGGAGGATTTCGCCGCCGAGGTGGCGAAGACCGCAGGCCGCTGAGCCGCGCGCCGCATCGATCCACGGCCTCGCGCGGCGGATCCCGCCCGCGGGTCATTTTCGCGGGGTTCCCGGGCGCCGGGGAACGGGAGTTGAAACGCCACCGGATTTCGGCCATTTTGGCGCGCGATCCGACCAGCAGGGAAACCCGAGGATGACCGACGGCGTGGCGACGATGACAGCACCGCGCGCGCGTCCGGCCTACAAGCGCATCCTGCTCAAGATATCCGGCGAGGCCTTGATGGGGCCGCAGCAGTTCGGCCTGCATCCCCCGACGGTCGAGCGGATCGCGGCCGAGGTCGGTGCGCTGCACGACCTCGGGGTCGAGATCGCCATGGTGATCGGCGGCGGCAACATCTTTCGCGGGCTTCAAGGCAGCGCCCAGGGCATGGAGCGCACCACCGCCGACTACATGGGGATGCTCGCAACCGTGATGAACGCGCTGGCCGTCCAGTCGGCGATGGAATCGCGCGGCATCCACACCCGCGTGGTGTCGGCGATCCCGATGGACCAGGTCTGCGAGCCCTACATCCGCCGCCGCGCCGTGCGGCATCTCGAGAAGGGCCGGGTGGTGATCTTCGCCGCCGGCACCGGCAATCCGTACTTCACCACCGACACCGCGGCGACGCTCAGGGCCAGCGAGATGTCCTGCGAGGCGCTGTTCAAGGGCACCCAGGTCGACGGGGTCTACGACAGCGATCCGAAGAAGAACCCGGACGCGCGGCGCTACGACCGGATCAGCTACGATGCGGTGCTGCAGAAGAACCTCAAGGTGATGGACGCCGCCGCGATCGCGCTCGCCCGCGACAACGGATTGCCGATCGTCGTCTTCGCGCTCGACGCGCCCAACGGTCTCGCCGGCATCGTGCAGGGACGCGGGCAGTTTACCATTGTCGAACCCGGGTGAGATAGGACCCCGGGTAAGGAGAGATTCATGTCGGACGACGAGATCGACATCGACGCGCTGGAAAAGCGCATGGACGGGGCGCTGAGCGCGCTCAGGAGCGAGTTCGCGTCGCTCCGCACCGGGCGGGCCGCGGCGTCGATGCTCGACCCGGTGATGGTCGAAGCCTACGGCAGCCCGATGCCGATCAACCAGCTCGGCACCATCACCGTGCCGGAGTCCCGGATGGTTCTGGTCAACGTCTGGGACAAGGGGCTGGTCAACGCCGTCGACAAGGCGATCCGCAACTCGGGCCTCGGGATCAATCCGCAGATGGACGGCACCATCCTGCGGCTGCCGATCCCCGAACTGAACGAGGAACGGCGGCGCGAGCTCGCCAAGGTCGCGGGCCAGTACGCCGAGCAGGCGCGCATTGCCGTGCGCAACGTGCGGCGCGACGGGATGGACCAGCTGAAGAAGGCCAGGGCCGCCGGCATGGGCGAGGACGACGAGAAGCTCTGGCACGACGAGATCCAGGAACTGACCGACGCCGCGATCAGGAAGATCGACGCGGCGCTGACTACGAAGCAAGACGAGATCATGCAGATCTGAAGGCGGTTGCGGGTGGCCGGAGCGGGTACGAAGGTATTTGAAGCGATGTTTATGCACGATCAGCCGGTTCCGGCCCCCGGACCCAGCCATGTCGCGATCATCATGGACGGCAACGGCCGCTGGGCCGCGAGCCGCGGCCTGCCGCGGCTCGCCGGGCATCGGCGCGGCGCCGACCGGGTGCGCGAGATCGTCGAGAGTTGCCCGGACCTCGCGATCAGCCACCTGACGCTGTTCGCGTTCTCCACCGAGAACTGGAACCGGCCCGACACCGAGGTGATCGGGCTGATGCGGCTGTTCCGGCGCTACATCAAGAAGGAGGGCGCGCGGCTGGTCGCCGAGGGGGTGCGGGTGCGATTCATCGGCGGGCGCGAGCGGCTGGAGGCGGACCTGCAGGCGCTGATGGCCGGGCTCGAGGCGCAGACCGCGGGCAACGACCGGCTGCACCTGACGGTGGCGATCAACTACGGCGGGCGGGACGAGATCCTGCGCGCGACCAGGCGGGTGGCCGAGGCGGTGCGCGCCGGGCACCTGAAGGCCGACGACATCACCGCCGAGACCATCGAGGCGCATCTCGACACCGCTGGACTGCCGGATCCCGATCTCATCGTGCGGACCTCGGGCGAGTACCGGGTGTCGGGCTTCCTGCCGTGGCAGTCGGCCTATTCGGAGTTCGCCTTCGTCGAGACCCGCTGGCCGGACTTCACCTCCGAGATGTTTGCCGCACAGGTGCGGGGCTTCGGCTGCCGCGAGCGCAGGTTCGGCGCCGTGGCGCCATGACCGACGCGAAGCCCCGGCCGGTGCGCTTCGCCGACCTGGGGCTTCGGCTGGCGTCCGGGCTGGCGCTGGCCGCCATCGCCCTGCTCGATCTCTGGGCGGGCGGCGCCTGGGCGGCGGGGTTTCTCGCCATCGTGCTGGTGCTGATGCTGTGGGAATATCACCGGATGGTCACCGGGTCGGACGCGGTTCTCGCGCCGGCGCTGGTGGCGCCGGCGGTGTGCGGCGTCGCGGCGCTGGCCGCCACCGCGGGCCGCGGAACGCCGACCGGCCTCGGGGTGCTGGCGGCCGGCGCGGTGCTCGTGGCGCTGGCGGCGCGGCCGCGGCCGGGCTGGATCGTCGCGGGGTTTCTCTACATGTCGCTGGCGATGGGCGCGCTGATCGTGCTCAGGGCCCGCGAGCCCGAGGGGGTGCTGCTGATCCTCTGGCTGGTGCTGATCGTGGTGGCGGCCGATGTCGGCGCCTACTTCGCCGGGCGCACTCTGGGCGGCGCCCGGCTCTGGCCGGCGGTGAGCCCGGGCAAGACCTGGTCGGGCGCCATCGGCGGGCTGGTCCTCGCCGGGATCACCGGCACGCTCTTCGGGCTGGCGGTCGGATGGGACCCGCTCAGGATCGGCGGCCTGAGCCTCGGGATCGCGGTGTTCTCGCAGCTCGGCGACCTGCTGGAATCCGCGGTCAAGCGGCGGTTCGGGGTGAAGGACGCGAGCCGGCTGATCCCCGGTCATGGCGGGCTGATGGACCGTCTCGACGGGGTGATGGGCGGCGTGTGGTTCTTCGCGGTGTTCGACGCGGTCGGCCTCGGCGCCATCGGGCATTGAAGCGTTGCACGCGTGCAATTCCGGATGACCGATTGATATTGCAGGGATTCATGTTCGTTAATTTGCGTTGCGCTCGCAGCCCTGGGGCGCGGCTTGCGCCGCGCGGCGGCCGTTGCCGCCAACATGAGCGCGCAGTGCGCGCAAGTTTTTTGTTTGGCGCAGGCGTGATCGCCTGCGCCCGACTGCTCTCCAGGTCAGCAAGCCAGTATGAAACGGAAGCGCGCTTGCGGTGAGGCGGCGGGTCAGCATCTTCGGGGCGACCGGGTCGGTGGGGCGGAACACCGTCTCGCTGATCGCCGGGCAGGGCGGGGCGGAGGCTTACGAGGTCGTGGCGCTGAGCGGAGCGGGGAACGTCGGGTTGCTCGCGGCACAGGCCCGGCGGTTGCGGGCGCGGATCGCGGTGACGGCGGACAGGATCGGCTCTGGGCGATCTCGAGGCGGCGCTTGCGGGAAGCGGGGTTACTGCTGCGGCCGGGCCGGAGGCGCTTGCGCGCGGCGGCGGCGGAGCCGGTCGACTGGGCGATGTCGGCGATCGTCGGCGCGGCGGGACTGGCGCCGGGGCTCGCGGCGGCGCGGCACGGCGGGCGTGCTGGCGCTCGCCAACAAGGAGAGCATGGTCTGCGCGGGGGATCTGCTCGACGCGGACCTGTGCGGCGCACGGGACCCGGCTGATCCCGGTCGACAGCGAGCACAGCGCGCTGTTTCAGGCGATGCAGGGCGAGCGCGCGGCCGAGGTGGAGCGGATCATCCTGACCGCCTCCGGCGGGCCGTTCCGCGACTGGACGCGCGGGCAGATGGCCGGGGTCACGCCGGCGCAGGCGCGGGCGCACCCGAACTGGGACATGGGCGAGCGCATCTCGATCGACAGCGCCACCATGTTCAACAAGGCGCTGGAGGTGATCGAGGCGGCGGCGCTGTTCGACGTTCACCATGACGCGATCGAGGTGCTGGTGCATCCGCAGTCGATCGTGCATTCGATGGTGGGGTTTCGCGACGGCTCGATCCTGGCGCAGATGGGGCCGTCGGACATGCGCGGCGCGATCGGGTATGCGCTGAACTGGCCGGAGCGGCGGGCGCTGCCGGTGGCGCGGCTCGACTTCGCGGCACTCGCCCGGCTCGACTTCGCGCCGGCCGATCCCGAGCGGTTTCCGGCGCTGCGGCTCGCTGGCCGGGTGCTGTCGCTGGGCGGGCTAGCGGGGGCGGTGTTCAACGCGGCGAAGGAGGTGGCGCTCGACGCTTTTCTCGCCGGGGCGATCGGGTTCCTTGACATGGCGGTGCTGGTTGAACACGTGTTGGAGCGGCTCGGACCGCAAGCGGGCGCGCAGGGTCCCGGCTACGATCTCGCGGCGGTGATGGCGCTCGACGGCGCGGCCAGACGGATGGGTGAGGCCTGGGTCGAGGCCTTCAGCGGAGAGTGACGCGTTGATGGATGCAATCGCCAACCTGCCCCTGATCGGGGGCTTTCTGTCCACGGTGCTGCCGTTCGTGGTGGTGCTCGGGATCGTGGTTTCCGTGCACGAGTTCGGCCACTACATCGTCGCGCGCTGGTGCGGGATCCGCTCGGAGGTGTTCTCGATCGGCTTCGGGCCGGTGATCTGGTCGCGGCGGGACCGGCGCGGCACGCTCTGGCAGCTGGCGGCGCTGCCGCTCGGCGGCTACGTGAAGTTCCTCGGCGACGGCGACGGGTCGAGCCGGCACGATCCGGACGCGCTCCAGCGGATGGACCCGGCCGAGCGGGCCCGCAGCTTTCACGGCGCCACGGTGTGGCGGCGGATGCTGACCGTGCTGGCGGGGCCGGTGTTCAACTTCCTGCTGACCATCGCGGTCTTCGCCGGCATCGCGCTGTGGCAGGGGGTGCCGACCGAGCGGCCGACCATCGGGACGATCGAGGCGCTGCCCGGCGTCGCGCAGCCGGTCCGCGCCGGCGACGTGCTGCTGGCGGTGAACGGAAAGCCGGTGGACGGCTTCGAGGGGCTCTACCAGGCGGCGCTCGATCTGCCGGCGCCTTCGCCGATGCGGCTGACGGTGGAGCGCGACGGCAGGACGGTCGAGGTCGAGGCGCCCTATCCGCTGCCGGCGCTGGTGCAGGGCGTCGAGCCGTTGTCGCCGGCGAGCGAGGCGGGATTGCGCCGTGGAGACGTCATCGAAAGCGCGGACGGCAAGACACTGTCTTCGTTCGAGGATCTGCGCCAGGCGGTGCTGGCTTCGGGCGGCAAGTCGATTCCGCTGAAGGTCTGGCGGGACGGGGAGGTGCTCGATCTGCGGATCACGCCGCAGGAGCGCGACGCCGACGATGGCAAGGGCGGTTTCGAGCGGCGGGTGATGATCGGGGTCTGGGGGGCGCAGATCTACCAGCCCGCGACCGTGACCCCGGCGCCGTGGACGGCGGTGGCGATCGGGGCCCAGCGGATGGTGATGGTGATCACCCAGTCGCTGCACGGCATCGCCAGCATCCTGACCGGCGCGATCGGCGCGGAGAACCTGCAGGGGCCGCTGGGGATCGCGCAGATCTCCGGCGAGACCGCGGCGCAGGGGCTGGTGAGCTTCATCGGGCTGATCGGCATCATCTCGACGGCGATCGGGCTGCTCAACCTCTTCCCGATCCCGGTGCTCGACGGTGGGCACTTCGTCGCCTTCCTGGTCGAGGCGATCCGCGGCCGTCCGCCCAGCCCGGCGGTTATGCAGGTCGCGATGTCGATTGGCCTTGGCTTGATCCTCCTGCTGATGGTATTCGCTACCTACAACGACATCATGCGCATGGTGAGTTGACAAACAGGGCGGCTCGAACTGCCCGACCGAGCAGAGGGACAAGAGGTCGATGGGGCAGGGGCAGCGGATCCGGGGCCTGTTCAGGCTCATTCTGATCGTGGCGTTACTGGCGATCCTGATGCCGTCGTCCTTCGCGCGCGCACAGGGCGCGGTGGTGTTCAGCCGGATCGACGTGGCGGGCAACCAGCGGATCGAGGCGGACTCGATCCGGGCCTTCGCCGGGATCGAGCCGGGGCAGCCGGTCACGCCGGAGCAGCTGAACCTGGCGGTGCGCAACCTGTTCGACACCGGGCTGTTCGAGAACGTCGACGTGTTGCCCGAGGCCGGGCGGCTGGTGATCACGGTCAAGGAGAACCCGACGATCAACCAGATCGCCTTCGAGGGCAACGACTCGCTGAAGGACGACGACCTGAACGGGGTGATCCAGCTCCGGCCGCGGCTCGCCTATTCGGTGGCGGCGGCGGAAGCCGACGCCCAGCGGATCATCGACGCCTACCGCGCCGCCGGACGCTATGCCGCCTCGGTCAACCCGGTGATCATCCGCCAGCCCGACAACCGGGTCGATCTGGTGTTCGAGATCTCCGAGGGGCGCAAGACCTCGGTGCAGCGGGTCAGCTTTCTCGGCAACCAGGTCTATCTCCGATCGCCGGCTGCGCCGGGTGATCCAGACCAACCAGACCGAACTGGCTGAGCTTCATCTTCGGCAACACCAGCTACGACGCCGACCGGCTGGAGGTCGACAAGGAGCTGCTGCGGCAGTTCTACCTCGAGCGCGGCTACATCGACTTCCGGGTGCTGTCCTCGACCGCCGAGCTCGCCCGCGAGCGCAACGGGTTCTTCCTGAGCTTCACCGTCTCGGAGGGCCAGCGCTACAACTTCGGCAAGGTGTCGGTCAGCTCGTCGATCCCGGGCCTGAACGCCGCCGACTTCCAGCCGCTGCTGGCGCCGGTGGCCGACCCGCGGGGTCTACAACGTCAAGCTGGTCGACCGGGTGGTCCAGCGCATGACCTACCAGGCCGGCCAGGCGGGCTACGCCTTCGTCGAGATCCGGCCGAAGGTCACCAAGAACGAGGCGACGCGCACCGTCGACATGAACTTCGAGCTGGTCGAGGGCGACCGGGTGTTCGTCGAGCGCATCGACATCCACGGCAACACCCGCACCCTCGACCGGGTGATCCGCCGCCAGTTCCATCTGGTGGAGGGCGACGCCTTCAACGCCCGCGAGGTCAACGACGCGCAGGATCGCATCCAGGGTCTCGGCTACTTCAAGACCGCCACCGTCACGCCGCGGCCGGGCAGCAGCCCGAGCCAGGCGCTGATCGACGTCGAGGTGGAGGAGCAGCCGACCGGCAGCCTGTCGATCGGCGGCGCGTTCTCGTCGAGCGAGGGGTTCAGCGCCCAGCTCAGCCTGACCGAGCGCAACTTCCTCGGGCGCGGCCAGACGCTTTCGGGCGCGATCTCCGGCAGCACCCAGTTCAGCAACTACGAGCTCGGGTTCGTCGAGCCCGCGCTGTTCGACCGCGACCTGCTGGCGGGCTTCAGCATCTACTACCGTGACCGGAACTTCAACGAGACGTCCTACAAGACCAAGGACGTTGGATTCGAGCCGCGGATCGGCTTCCCGCTGAGCGAGAACGGCCGGCTGACCCTGCGCTACCGCATCGCCTCGAACGAGATCTACGACGTGCTGGACAGCTCTTCGCAGATCATCCGCGAGGAAGAGGGGACGCTGCTGACCTCGGCGGTCGGGTTCACCTACGCCTACGACCGGCGCAATTCGGTGGTCGATCCGACCGCCGGCTTCATCCTGACGCTGGACCAGGACTTCGCCGGGCTCGGCGGCGATGTGCGCCATTCCAAGACCAGCGGCAACGCGCGGGTCTACTCCAGCCTGTTCGACGAGGACGTGGTGCTGTCGGCCGAACTCGAAGGCGGGCTGATCGTCTCGCAGGACGGCACCCGCATCACCGACCGCTTCACCACCGGCGGCGACTCGTTCCGCGGCTTCGCCCGCAACGGTCTCGGCCCCCGCGATTACTGCGACGTGCCGGACTGCGGCTTCAACGGGGCGCCCAATACCCAGGACGTGGACGAGGCGCTGGGCGGCAACTACTACTCCGTGCTGCGGCTCGACGCGAGCTTCCCGCTGGGCATTCCCGAGGAATACGGCGTGTTCGGCGGCGTTTTTGCCGACGTGGGCTCGCTCTGGGGGCTCGACAACACCAACGGCAGCATGGGGACGGTCGACGACAGCTTCCATCTGCGCTCCTCGGTGGGCATCAGCCTGTTCGTCGACACGCCGATCGCGCCGCTGCGCTTCAACTATGCGATCCCGCTCCAGAGGGAGGACTACGACGTCACCGAGCGGTTCCGGTTCGCCATCCAGACCCGGTTCTGAACCGGTGACCGTAGGGGCCGCCTGCCGCGCCGTCGCGCTGGCGCTCGCCGCGACCCTCGTCTGCGGACCGGCGTGGTCGCAGGCGGCGGCAGGAGCGGGGGCGCCGTTCCTGTTCATCAACCAGGAACAGATCCTGACCGGATCGAAGAGCGGCCAGAAGCTGCTCGCCGAGGAGGAGCGCCAGCGCGACGAACTGCGTTCGGAGGCCCGAAGCCTCGACCAGTCGTTCGAAAAGGAGGAGCAGGAGCTCACCGACAAGCGACCGACCCTCGATCCGGACGAGTTCCGCAAGCTGTCCGACGCCTTCGACTCGCGGGTGGTGAAGGCGCGGCGCGATCAGGACGCCCGCGCCAACAGCCTCGCGCAGGAGTTTGACCAGCGCCGCCGACAGTTCTACGCTCGGGTCGCACCCGTTCTGGTAATGCTGATGGACCGCTTTGGCGCCCGCGCGATCTTCGACGAGAACAGCGTGCTGCTGGCGGACCAGTCGCTCAACATCACCGACGAGGTGATCGCCGAGATGGACGCACGCGAGGCGGAACCGGCGCCCGATACGCCGCCACCGGACACGCCGCCACCCGATGCGGCGCCGCCCGATGCAGCGCCGGAACCTGACGCCGCGCCTGCGTTGAAGCCGTATCTGGGTCCGGTGCCGCGACCGGGCCGAACCGACGAAGGAAACTGATATGGCCCTGGCGATCGATCCCGCGCTGCCGCAGGCGGACATTACCCAGATCAAGCGGATGATCCCGCACCGCTACCCGTTCCTGATGATCGACCGGGTGGTGAACATCGAGGTCAACCGCTACGCTGTCGGTCTCAAGAACGTCACCGTCAACGAGCCGCATTTCGACGGCCACTTCCCGGTGCTGCCGGTGATGCCCGGGGTGCTGATCATCGAGGCGATGGCGCAGACCTCCGCGGTGCTCGTGGTGGAGACGCTCGACCTGATCGACAAGGACCTGCTGGTCTACTTCATGAGCATCGACAGCGCCAAGTTCCGCAAGGCGGTGGTGCCCGGCGACCGGCTCGAGCTGCACGTCACCGTCGCGCGCGGCCGGGGCAAGATCTGGAAGTTCACCGGCGAGGCCCGGGCTGGCGACGCGCTGTGCGCCGAGGCCGAGTTCGCGGCGATGATCATGACGCCGGAAGAGGCGAGCGCGAAGGGCTGAGACATGGCGATCGACCCGGCGGCGGACGTTCATCCGACCGCCGTCATCGACGATGGAGCGGAGATCGGCGCGGGGTGCCGCATCGGCCCCTATTGCGTGATCGGCCCCGAGGTGGTGCTCGGCACCGGCGTCGTGCTGCACAGTCATGTCGCGGTGGCCGGGCGCACCCGCATCGGCGAGGCGACCGTGATCTTTCCCTTCGCGTCGATCGGCCACATCCCGCAGGATCTGAAGTTCCGCGGCGAAACCGTCGAGCTGGTGATCGGCGCCCGCAACCGGATCCGCGAGCACGTGACGATGAACCCCGGCACCGAGGGCGGCGGCGGGATCACCACGGTCGGCGACGACAACCTGTTCATGATGTCGACCCACGTCGCGCACGACTGCCTGATCGGCGACCGGGTGATCATGGCCAACAACGCGACGCTCGGCGGCCATTGCGTGGTCGAGGACGAGGTGATCCTCGGCGGCCTCGCCGCGGTGCATCAGAACGTGCGGCTCGGCCGCGGCGCGATGATCGGCGGTCTGGCCGGCGTGGTCGCCGACGTGATCCCGTTCGGCTCGGTCACCGGCGAGCGGGCCCACCTCGCCGGCCTCAACCTCGTGGGACTGAAGCGCCGCGGCGCCGGCCGCGAGGACATCAACGGCCTGCGCGCCGCCTTCGCGGGCATGTTCGACGGCGAGGGCAATCTTCAGGAGCGGATGCGCCGGGCCGCCGCGGCGCATCCCGGCAATCCCCTGGTGGCGGAGGTGGTCCATTTCGTGACGACCGCCCCGAGCGCGCGGTCCTTCACCACGCCCCCGGCCTGATGCCGGCCGACGGCCTCGCCATCGTCGCCGGGCGCGGCGACCTGCCGCGGCTGATCGCCGAGGACTGCGCGCGGCGCGGGCGGACCTACCGGGTGGTGGTGTTCGACGGCACCACGCTCGACTGGCTCGACGGCCATCCGGTGCTGCGGGCGAGCTACGAGAAGCCCGGCCGGCTGTTTGCCGACCTGCGCGCCGCCGGCTGCCGTCGCGTCACCTTCGCCGGCGGCATCGTCCGGCCGCACCTGCGCCCGCTGCGCTTCGATCTGAAGATGCTGCGCCTCGCCCCCCGGCTGCTCGGCGGCATCCGGTCGGGGGACGACTCGACCCTGCGGCTGGTCGCCCGCATCTTCGAGGCCGAAGGGTTCGCGGTGAAGGCGCCGCACCAGATCCTGACCGACCTGCTGGCGCCCGGCGGCATTCTAGGCGCGCACGCGCCCGGTCCCGCCGACCGCAGGGACGCCGCCCGCGCCGCCGACATCGTCGCGGCCCTCGGGGTCGCCGACGTCGGCCAGGCCGCGGTGGTCGCCGGCGGCATCTGCCTCGGCCTCGAGTCGATCCAGGGCACCGACGCGATGCTGGACTTCGTCGCGCGCACCGCCGGCGCGGTGCGGCCGAAGGGCGCGCGCGGGGTGCTGTTCAAGGGGCCGAAGCCGGGCCAGGATGTCCGCATGGACCTTCCGGCCATCGGCAGGAGCACGATCGACGGCGCGGCGGCGGCGGGGCTCGCCGGTGTCGCGGTGCAGGCGCGCGGGGTGATGATCCTCGGGATGGCCGCCACCATCGCCGCCGCCGACGCCGCCGGGCTGTTCCTGTGGGCGCGCGAGGCGGACCCGTGAGCCTGCATCTCCATCGAGGCGCTGAGCCTCGCCATCCACGGCCGGCCGATCCTGCGCGACGTGGCGATGGACGCAGGCAGGGCTGAGGTGCTCGGGGTGATCGGCGAAAGCGGGTCGGGCAAGTCGATGACCGCGCTCGGCGTCATGGGCCTGCTGCCGGACGGCGCGGTGGCGACGCGGCCGGGTGCTGCTCGACGGCACCGACCTGATGCGCCTGGGCGAGCCGGAGATGTGCCGGCTGCGCGGCCGGGACGCGGGCATGATCTTCCAGGAGCCGATGACCGCGCTGAACCCGCTCCAGACCATCGGCGACCAGGTGGCCGAGACCGCCCGGGTCCACGGAACCGCCAGCCGCGCCGAGGCCCGCGCCATCGCCGCCGCGACCCTCGCGCGCGTCGGCCTGCCGCAGCCGCGGTTTCCGCTGTCGCGCTACCCGCACGAGCTGTCCGGCGGCCAGCGCCAGCGGGTCGGCATCGCCATGGCGATCGCGCTGCGGCCGAAGCTCCTGATCGCCGACGAGCCGACCACGGCACTCGACGTCACCACCCAGGCGCAGATCCTGCGGCTCTTGCGGCGGCTGGTCGACGAGGACGGCATGACGCTGATGCTGATCAGCCACGACCTCGCCGTGGTGGCCGAGATCGCCGACCGCCTGGCGATCATGCGCGCCGGCGCGGTGGTGGAGGCCGGGCCGACCGCTGAGGTGATGCGCGCCATGCGCCACCCCTACACCCGCGCGCTGTTCGCCGCGTCCTCGCACCAGCCGGAGCGGGTGTCGCGGCCCGGCGAGACCGCGCTGCTGGCGGTCGAGGGCATGGTGCGCAGCTATCCGGGCGCGCGGCGGCGCCCGTTCGGCGCGCCCGAGCCGTTCCACGCGGTCCGGGGCGTCAGCTTCACGCTGCGCCAGGGCGAGAGCCTCGGGCTGGTGGGCGAGTCGGGCTGCGGCAAGTCGACGCTGACCCGCGCGGTGCTCGGGCTGGAGGCGCTGCAGGAGGGGAGCGTGCGGATCGAGGGCGAGGCGGTGCGGGCGGGCGAGCGGATGCCGCGGAGCCTGCGCGCCAAGATGCAGGCGGTGTTCCAGGACCCCTACGGCAGCTTCAACCCGCGCCACCGAGTCGCGCGCCTGGTGGCCGAGCCGTTCCACCTGCTCGACGATCCGCCGAAGGGCGAAGCCCGCCGGGCCGCGGTGACGGCGGCGCTGGCCGAGGTCGGGCTGGCCGCGGCGGACGCCGGGAAGTTCATCCACGAGTTCTCCGGCGGCCAGCGCCAGCGCATCGCCATCGCCCGGGCGCTGATCATCCGCCCGAAGCTGATCATCCTCGACGAGGCGGTGTCGGCCCTCGACGTGCAGGTGCGCGCGCAGATCCTCGATCTGCTCAGCGATCTGCTCGCCCGGCACCGGCTGTCGTTCCTGTTCGTCAGCCACGACCTCGGGGTGGTGCGGGCGATCACCGACCGGGTGATGGTGATGCGCGAGGGCGAGATCGTCGAGGAAGGCCCGACCGAGGCGGTGTTCGCCGCCGCCGCGCCACCCGTACACCGCCGAGCTGCTGGCCGCGACGCCGGTGCTGGAGCTGTCGGCATGAGCGCCGGGGCCTGCCTGATCGCCGGCGACTGGGTGCTGGCCGAAGCGGGCACGCTACCGGCCACCGATCCGTCCGACGGCAGCGCGATCGGCGTCATCGCCCGCGGCGGGCCGGGGGAGATCGACGCCGCCGTCGCGGCGGCGCGGGCGGCGGCGGACGGCGCCTGGGGGAGGGCCACGGCCGCCGAGCGCGGCCGGGCGCTGGCCCGGCTCGGGCGGCTGGTCGAGGCGCGGGTCGAGGAGCTGGCGCTGCTCGAGGCGCGCGACGTCGGCAAGCCGCTGACGCAGGCCCGCGCCGACGCGCTGGCGCTGGCGCGCTACATGGAGTTCTACGGCGGCGCGGCCGACAAGCTGACCGGCGAGACCATCCCCTATCTCGCCGGCTACACGGTCTACACCCTGCGCGAGCCGCACGGCGTCACCGGCCACATCGTCCCGTGGAACTATCCGATGCAGATCATCGGCCGCTCGGTCGGGGGCGCGCTGGCCGCCGGCAACGCCTGCGTGCTGAAGCCCGCCGAGGAGGCGAGCCTGACCGCGCTCGCCTTCGCCGCTCTCGCCGAGGAGGCCGGGCTGCCGCCCGGCGCGCTGAACGTGGTGCCGGGGCTCGGGGAGGAGGCCGGGGCGGCGCTGGCGGCGCACCCCGGGATCGACCATCTCTCCTTCACCGGCTCGGTGTCGGTCGGCCGGCAGGTCGCCGCCGCGGCGGCGATGAACGTGGTGCCGGTGACGCTGGAGCTCGGCGGCAAGTCGCCGCAACTGGTGTTCGACGACGCCGACCTCGACGCGGCGCTGCCGATGCTGGTGGCGCCCGGCATCCAGAACGCCGGCCAGACCTGCTCCGCCGCCTCGCGCATCCTGGTCCAGCGCGGCGTCTATGATCGGGTGGTGGCGGAGATGGGCGCCCGTTACGACGGCCTGCGGGTCGGGCGGGCGGTCGACGATCTCGACCTGGGGCCGCTGATCTCGCTGCGGCAGAAGGCGATCGTCGAGGGCTATCTGGCGCGCGGCCTCGACCTGACCGTGGCGGGCCGGGGCCGGGTCGTCGAGGAGGTGCCAGCGGGCGGCGCTTATGTCGCGCCGGTCCTGCTCGCGGATACGCCGCCCGATCATCTGCTGGCGCGGGAGGAGATCTTCGGGCCCGTGCAGGTCGTCGTTCCGTTCGAGGACGAGGCCGAGGCGGTGGCCATCGCCAATGGCACCGGCTACGGCCTCGTCGCCTCGGTCTGGACCCGCGACGGCGGCCGGGCCATGCGGCTGGCGCGGGCCTTGCGCGCGGGGCAGGTGTTCGTCAACAACTACGGCGCCGGCGGCGGCGTCGAACTGCCGTTCGGCGGCGTCGGCCTGTCGGGCCATGGCCGCGAGAAGGGCTTCGAGGCGCTCTACGGCTTCACGCGGCTGAAGACCGTGGCGGCGCGGCACGGGTAACGGGAGGGGATCGCCATGCGGCTCGAGAACAGGACCGCGCTCGTCACCGGCGGCGCCTCCGGCTTCGGCGCCGGGATCGTCGCGAAGTTCCACGGCGAGGGCGCCCGGGTGATGATCGCCGACATCGACGCGGCCGCCGCCGAGGCGATGGCCGGCGTGCTCGGGGCCGCGTGGGTCGCCGCCGACGTCTCCGACGCCGCCGGCGTCGCGCACATGGCGAACGCGGCGCTCGGCGCGTTCGGCCACCTCGACATCCTGGTCAACAACGCCGGGATCACCCATCTGCCGATGGCGATGGAGGACGTGTCCGAGGCCGAGTTCGACCGGGTCTTCGCCGTCAATGCCAAGTCGGTCTACCTGACGGCCCGCCACTTCGTGCCGGCGATGAAGGCCCGGGGGCAGGGCGCGATCCTCAACATCGCCTCGACTGCCGGCCTCAGCCCCCGGCCGCGCCTGTCCTGGTACAATGCCTCCAAGGGCTGGATGATCACCGCCACCAAGGCGATGGCGGTCGAGCTCGCGCCCGCCGGGGTCCGGGTCAACGCGCTCTGCCCGGTGGCGGGCGAGACGCCGCTCCTGAAATCGTTCCTCGGCGAGGACACGCCGGAGATGCGGGCGAAGTTCCTCGCCACCATCCCGCTCGGCCGGTTCTCCACGCCGCAGGATCTGGGCAACGCCGCCGCCTTCCTCTGCTCGGACGAGGCGGCGATGCTGACCGGCGTCGCGCTCGAGGTCGACGGCGGGCGGTGCGTCTGACCGCCATGATGCGTCCCGGCCCGCGCAACCTCATCACCGACGTGCCCGGCCTGCGCGTCGGCAACGCCTCCGACACGCGGCTGAAGTCCGGCGCGACCGTGCTTGTCGCCGACGCCGCCTTCGTCGCCGGCGTCGACGTTCGCGGCGGCGCGCCCGGCACCCGCGAGACCGACCTGCTGGCGCCGGGCCGGCTGGTCGGCGCGGTCGATGCGCTGGTGCTGTCGGGTGGCTCGGCGTTCGGCCTCGACGCGGCCTCCGGCGTCGTGGACCGGCTGCGGGCGCAGGGGCGCGGCTTTGCGACGCCGGTCGGCAGCGTGCCGATCGTGCCGGCGGCGATCCTGTTCGATCTCGCCAACGGCGGCGACAAGGGCTGGGACGACAACCCCTACCGGGCGCTCGGCGCGGCGGCGTTCGACGCGGCGGCGGTCGCCTTCGAGATCGGCTCGGTCGGCGCGGGCACCGGCGCGATGACGGCGACGCTGATGGGCGGCCTCGGGTCGGCCTCGATCGTGACCGGGGACGGCGCGACGGTCGGCGCGCTGGTCGCGGTCAACGCCTTCGGCGCGGTCTGTCCGCCGGGAGGCGCCGCGTTCTTCGCCGGTCCCTTCGAGATCGGCGACGAGTTCGGCGGCCTCGGCCCGTCGCCGGCCCGCGTCCCGCCGGTCATGCCGCGGGCGGGCAAGCCTGGCCCGGACGATCCGCGCGCCAACACCACCATCGCCATCGTCGCGACCGACGCGACGCTCGACAAGGCCGGCGCCCGCCGGCTGGCGGAGGTGGCGCACGGCGGTCTCGCCCGCGCGATCTATCCGGCGCACACCCCGTTCGACGGCGATCTGGTGTTCGGCGTCGCGACCGGCGCCCGCCCGGCCGCGCCGGAGCCGGCGGTCGAGGCGCTGGTGCTGGCCCACGCGGCGGCGCTCTGCCTGACCCGCGCCATCGCCCGCGCCGTTCATGCCGCCCGTCCGGCGCCGGGCAATCTGCTTGCCCTGCTGGTGCGAGCTGACGGGAGACGACCTATGAGAAACGCCGAGGCCGTCACCTTCGCCGGCGAGGTGCTCGACCGCGCGAGCCAGTTGCGCGGCGACGCGGCCCGGCAGGCGGACCTTGCCGCCGACCCCCGCGCGCGCTGCCTCGCGTTCTGGCAGGGGCGGCTGCTTCTCGAGGAACGCGACGGCCTGCGGCTCGGCTGGCTGCCGATGGGCGAGGCCGTGTTCGAGGGCGCGGGCCCGCCGGTGTTCCTCGGGCTCGACGCCGGCGCGCCGCGGTTCGCGCGCGAGGTCGCGGACTGGCAGGGCGCGGAGCCGGGGGAAGGGCCGCGCCCGTTCGTCGACCAGACGCGCACCGGTCATCCGCGCCTGCCCGACACGCTCGGCTTCGTCGATCTGCGCTCGACCATGTCCGAGCTTTCGCCCGGCGACGCCGGCACGGCGGCGGCGGCGAAGGGCATTCTCGGCTGGCACGTCACCCACCGGTTCTGCGCCAACTGCGGCGCGGCTTCGGAGGTGGCGGACGCCGGCTGGCGGCGGTCGTGCCCCGTCTGCGGCGCGCAGCACTTCCCGCGCACCGATCCGGTGGTGATCATGCTGATCCTGTCGGGCAACGCGCTCCTGCTCGGCCGCTCGCCGGCTTGGCCGCCGGGGATGTACTCGCTGCTGGCGGGCTTCATGGAGCCCGGCGAATCGATCGAGGCGGCGGTGCGGCGCGAGGTGTTCGAGGAGACCGCGGTGCCGGTCGGTCAGGTCGACTACCTGTCGAGCCAGCCCTGGCCGTTCCCCTCGAGCCTGATGATCGGCTGCCGGGGCGAGGCGCTGGGCCGCGAGATCACCCTCGATCCCGCCGAACTGGAGGACGCGCGCTGGGTCAGCCGCGAGCGGGTGATGGCGGCGCTCGACGGCAGCGACCCCGACCTGCGCCCGGCCCGCCAGGGCTCGATCGCCCGCTTCCTGATCGAGCGCTGGCTGGCCGACAGCCTGGCGTGAGGTCTATTCCTGCAGGCGCTCCTGCGAGC
This sequence comes from uncultured Alphaproteobacteria bacterium, assembly GCA_963773555.1. Taxonomy (GTDB): domain Bacteria; phylum Pseudomonadota; class Alphaproteobacteria; order Rhodobacterales; family Rhodobacteraceae; genus Amaricoccus. Next base: position 7,814 of record CAVZCB010000021.1, on the reverse strand, counting down.
GGCGGAACGGATGCGGCGCGTAGACGCCGAGGATCTGCACCCGCGTCGTGAAGTAGTCGAGCTCCTCCAGGGCGCGGGCGACGGCTGCGTCGTCGGGATGGCCCTCGATGTCGGCGTAGAACTGGGTCGCGGTGAACTGGCCGCCGATCATGTAGCTCTCGAGCTTGGTCATGTTCACGCCGTTGGTGGCGAACCCGCCCATCGCCTTGTAGAGCGCCGCCGGGATGTTGCGTACGTTGAACACGAAGGTGGTCAGCGCCTCGCCGCGGGGCACGGCGCGGGGCTCCGGCGCCATCACCAGGAACCGGGTGGTGTTGTTCGACTGGTCCTCGATGTGGCGCGCCAGCACCTCGAGCCCGTGGATCTCGCCGGCGAGTTCGGAGGCGAGGGCGGCGAGGCTCGGGTCCCGCGCCTCCGCCACCGCCGCGGCCGATCCGGCGGTGTCCGGGCCGGTGCGCGCGGCGATGTCGTGGGCGCGCAGGAAGGCGCGGCACTGGCCGAGCAGCGGCGCCTGGCTGAGCGCGGTCCTGACCTGGTCGAGCTTGGTGCCGGGGAGCGCCAGCAGGTTCGCGTGCACCCGCACGAAATGCTCCCCCACGATGTGCAGCCCGGATTCGGGCAGCGCCTGGTGGATGTCGGCGATCCGGCCGTAGGTGGAGTTTTCCACCGGCAGCATCGCGAGGTCGGCCCGGCCCTCCTTGACCGCGGCGATCGCGCCCTCGAAGCTGTTGCACGACACGCCCTCGAGATCGGGAAACGCCTCGCGGCAGGCCTGGTGCGAATAGGCGCCGGGGGCGCCCTGAAACGAAATCCTGCCGGTCCGTGCGGGCATCCCCGACCCCTCCTGTCAAAGCGGCGGGACCATGGCAGAAAGGCCCGGCGAATGAAAGATCGCCTGTTCCGGACCCGGATCGATGGCGACGGCAGCCGCTCCGGCGAAGGCGGCGACCCGGTGGTCCCGTGGTGGAGCCTGACCAGGACGGCGACCGCCGCGACCGCGCTGCGGCTGACGGAGGCGGAGCGGCTGGATCTCGACCGACCGCTGGCCCCGGGGCCCGTCCCGCCCGCGTGCCTGCGCCCGCGACGCGCGGTTGCCGGACTATTCGCTGGCTGCGCGCGGCCGAGATCGCCGGCCGCAGGCGCTTGCGCTCGCACGCGCGATGCGGCTAGAAACGGCGGAGCGAACGATGGCCGGCCTGCATGGCCCGCAAGCGAGGGTGCCACCCCATGAACACGATGGAGATCACGAAATTCGTCGGCGCGATCTGCGGAAGCCTGCTGGTATTCCTGCTGATCAGGACGGCGGCGCACGCGACCTTCAGCACCGAGAGCGAGGCGGTCGGCTACGCGATCGAGGTGCCGGAAGGCGGCGGCGGCGGCGAGGCGGCACCGGAAGTGGAGGTCGATGTCGCGGCGCTGGTCGCCGCGGCCGATGCGTCCAAGGGCGAGACGGTCTTCAAGAAGTGCGGCGCCTGCCACAACATCGACGGCAAGAACGCGGTCGGCCCGCACCTGAACGGCGTGGTGGGGCGGCCGGTGGCCTCGGTGGCCGACTACAGCTATTCCGACGCGATGCAGCAGCACGGCGGCGACTGGACGCCCGAGCGGATCTTCGAGTTCATCGGCAACCCGAAAGGCGTCGTCCCGGGCACCAAGATGAGCTTCGCCGGCCTGAAGAAGCCCGAGGATCGCGCCGACGTCATCGCCTTCCTCGAGCAGCACGGCAGCTGAAGCGCGGGACGCACCCGATCACGCAGACCTGCACGGTCGCGGGCCAGATCGCGCTTTACCGCCGGACGCGCCGCGGTAGAGTGACGGCAAGCAGGATCGCCCCGACGAGAGGCCAGATGCAGCCACAGACCCGCGCCGGAACGCTCCGACCGCTCTATCGCAGCTTGCGCGCGGTGTGGATGGCGGTGTCGATGGCGGCGGGACTGGCGTTGCTCGGCCCCGGCGGTGCCGCCGCTGAGGAGGTCGCCGCCGCCGCCACCAGTGCCGACGCGAGCGACGTCGTCGTCAGCCACGGCATCTCCGCCTTCGGGGATCTGAAATACCCCGCCGACTTCCAGCATTTCGACTACGTGAACCCGGACGCGCCGCAGGGCGGGACCATGAGCTTCCGCGGCACCGGCGCCAGCCAGACCTTCGACAGCCTCAACGCCTTCATCCTCAAGGGCGAGCCGGCGCAGGGCCTCGGACTGATCTACGACAGCCTGCTGGCGAGTTCCGCCGACGAGCCCGACTCGTCCTACGGCCTCGTCGCCGAGAGCCTGGAATATCCCGAGGACCGGTCGTGGGTGATCTTCGACATGCGGCCCGAGGCGACGTTCTCCGACGGCGTGCCGATCACCGCCGACGACGTGGTCTTCACCTACAACGTGCTGCTGGAGAAGGGCTCGCCGTCCTACAAGATCATCCTGCGCGACATCGAGAGCGTCGAGGCGCTTGACCCGCATCGGGTGAAGTTCACCTTCAAGCCCGACGCGGCCACGCGCGACCTGCCGTCGCTGGCCGGCGGCCTGTCGATCCTGCCGAAGCACTACTACGACACCGTCGAGTTCGCCAACTCCACCCTGACGCCGCCCGTCGGCTCGGGCGCGTACCAGATCGCCGAGTGTCCAGCCGGGGCGGTCGATCAAGTACTGCCGCAACCCCGACTACTGGGGCAAGGATCTGCCGGTCAACGTCGGTTCCAACAACTTCGACTGCTACCTCTATCAGTACTTCGCCGACAACAACGCCGCCTTCGAGGCGCTGAAGGTCGGAGAATACCTGTTCCACCAGGAATTCTATTCCAGCCTCTGGGCCACCGCCTACAACTTCCCCGCCATCGAGAAGGGCTGGGTCAAGCGCGAGGAGCTGCCCGACGAGACCCCCGCCGGCACCCAGGGGTTCTGGTTCAACCTCCGGCGCGAGAAATTCCAGGACCCGCGGGTCCGCGAGGCGATCGCGCTGATGTTCAACTTCGAATGGACCAACGCGACGCTGTTCTACGGCCTCTACGAGCGCACCACCTCGTTCTTCGAAAACTCGCCGATGCAGGCCGAGGGTGTGCCGGAAGGCGAGGAACTCGCGGTGCTCGAGCCGTTCCGCGACCAACTGCCGCCGGAGATCTTCACCGAGCCGGCCTACTCCCCGCCGGTGATGGGCGACAAGCAGATCGACCGCTCCGCGATCCGGCAAGCCTCGAAGCTGCTCGACGAGGCGGGCTGGACCATCCAGGGCGGCATGCGCAGGAACGCCGCCGGCCAGACCCTGACCGTGGCGTTCGCCGACGACAACGCCTCGTTCGAGCGGGTGCTCAACCCCTACGTCGCCAACCTGCGCCGCATCGGCATCGACGCCAGCTACCGCCAGATCGACGCGGCGCAGATGCAGCAGCGCCAGGAGGACTTCGACTACGACATCATCCCGGGCCGCTTCACCATGTCGCTGAGCCCGTCGCTGGAGCTGCGCCAGATGTTCGGCTCCGACGCCGCCGACGCCAGGGGATCGGCCAACCTGTCGGGCGTCGCCGATCCGGTGGTCGACGCGCTGATCGAGAAGGTGATCCAGGCCACCACCCGCGACGAGATGGAGGTGCGGGTCCGCGCGCTGGACCGCGTGCTGCGCTACAAGCAGATCTGGGTGCCGAACTGGTACAGCGGCAAGTACCTGATCGCCTACTGGGACGTGTTCGGCCGGCCCGACACCAAGCCGCCCTACGCCCGCGGCGATGCCTACTGGTGGTTCGACCAGGCGAAGTTCGACAAGCTGAAGGCCGAGGGCGCGTTGCGCTGAGCCCGGGCATGATCAGGAAAAGTGTGCAGCGGTTTTCCGGCTCGATCGTGCGGCTTCGATATGAACTGATGGGCGCATACATCCTCCGACGCCTGCTGCTGATCGTGCCGACGCTGTTCGGCATCCTGCTGGTCAACTTCCTGCTGGTGCAGTTCATGCCCGGCGGTCCGATCGAGCAGATCATCGCCCAGCTCGACCAGCAGACCTCGGCCACCGACCGGATCAGCGGCGGCAGCGGCGACATCGGCGCCAGCGGCGGCCAGAGCGAATACCGCGGCGCCCAGGGCCTGCCGCCCGAGTTCATCGCCGATCTCGAGAAGCAGTTCGGCTTCGACAAGCCGCCGGCGTTGCGGTTCCTGCTGATGGTGAAGAACTACCTGACCTTCAACTTCGGCGAGAGCTACTTCCGCTCGATCAGCGTGGTCGACCTGGTGCTCGAGAAGATGCCGGTGTCGATCAGCCTCGGCCTCTGGTCCACCTTCATCGCCTACGCCGTCTCGATCCCGCTCGGCATCGCCAAGGCGATCCGCGACGGCTCGCGCTTCGACACCGCGACCAGCGGCGCGATCATCGTCGCCTTCGCGATCCCGAGCTTCCTGTTCGCGGTGATGCTGCTGGTGCTGTTCGCCGGCGGCTCCTACTGGCGGATCTTCCCGCTGCGCGGCCTCACCTCCGACGACTGGGAGACCCTGTCGCTCGCGGGGAAAGTGCTCGACTACCTCTGGCACATCGTGCTGCCGGTCACCGCCATGACCATCGGCGCCTTCGCGACCATGACGCTGCTGACCAAGAACTCGTTCCTCGACGAGATCAAGAAGCAGTACGTGATCACCGCCCGCGCCAAGGGCCTGACCGAGCGCCGGGTGCTCTACGGCCACGTCTTCCGCAACGCCATGCTGATCGTGATCGCCGGCTTTCCCGCCGTGTTCATCTCGGTGTTCTTCGGCGGCTCGCTGATCATCGAGACCATCTTCTCGCTCGACGGCCTCGGCCGGCTCGCCTACGAGAGCGCGATCCAGCGCGACTACCCGGTGGTGTTCGGCACGCTCTACGTGTTCGGCCTGATGGGGCTGGTGGTCGGGCTGCTCTCGGACCTCACCTACGTCTGGGTCGATCCGCGCATCGACTTCGAGACCCGCGAGACCTGATGGCCCTCAACCCGCTGCAACGCCGCCGCCTCGCGAACTTCAAGGCCAACCGCCGCGCGCTCTGGTCCTTCTGGATCTTCCTCGTGCTGTTTGTCGTCACGCTGTGCGCCGAGTTCGTCGCCAACGACAAGCCGCTGCTGGTGAGGTTCCAGGGCCACCTCTACGCGCCGGTGCTGCGCTTCTACTCCGAAGCCGACTTCGGCGGCGAGTTCCAGACCGAGGCCGAATACCACGCCCCCGAGGTGCGATGCCTGATCGCGACCGGCGGGGTCGAGGCCTGCCTCGACGACCCCGACGCGCTCTACGAGGAGGCCGAGACCCGCGGCACCGCCGACGGCCAGCCGATCGCCCAGCCCGGCTGGATGCTCTGGCCGCCGATCCCCTACAGCTACAACACCATCAACTACGGCGTCGCCACCGCCCCGTCGCCACCCGACCGCGACCACTGGCTCGGCACCGACGACCAGACCCGCGACGTGGTCGCCCGGGTGATCTACGGCTTCCGCATCTCGGTGCTGTTCGCGCTGATCGTCGCCCTGATCTCCAGCCTGATCGGCATCGTCGCCGGTGCTGCCCAGGGTTTCTTCGGCGGCTGGGTCGACCTCACCTTCCAGCGCATCGTCGAGATCTGGCAGAACATGCCGAGCCTCTACATCATCATCATCCTCTCGGCGATCTTCACGATGAACTTCTGGCTCTTGACCCTGCTGATCGCCTTCTTCTCCTGGACCTCGCTGGTCGGCGTGGTCCGCGCCGAGTTCCTGCGCGCCCGCAACTTCGAATACGTCCGCGCCGCCCGTGCGCTCGGGGTCGGCAACGTCACCATCATGTTCCGCCACATGCTGCCGAACGCGATGGTCGCGACCCTGACGCTGCTGCCGTTCATCATCACCGGCGCGATCGGCGGACTCGCAGCGCTCGACTTCCTCGGCCTCGGCCTGCCGCCCAGCTACCCCTCGCTCGGCGAGCTGGCGCTGCAAGGCAAGAACCGCCTCAACGCCCCCTGGCTCGGCTTCACCGCCTTCTTCACCTTCGCCACCATGCTATCGCTCCTCGTCTTCATCTTCGAGGGCGTCCGCGACGCCTTCGACCCGCGAAAGACCTTCCGGTGACCCTCGCGACCCCAGGTCTTCATACGGCCTTGAAACCTGGAGAGCAGTCGTTTCCCGCCCACCGGCGGGAAACCAGCCAAAAAACAATGCGCGCACCGCGCGCTCCTTGTGGCCGCAAAGGCGGCCCGCGGCCATCGGCCGCGCCCTCCGGCCGCTGCCCATGAAGGACACCGGTCAGTTCCCCGTCCCCGAGCCGGTGCTCGCCGTCCGCGACCTCTCCGTCGCCTTCCTCCAGGGCGGCAAGCGCACCGAGGCGGTGCGCGGCGTCAGCTTCGATCTCCACCCGGGCGAGACGCTGGCGATCGTCGGCGAGAGCGGCTCCGGCAAGTCCGTCACCGCGCTCTCCACCGTCCGCCTGCTGCCCGAGAACGCCGAGATCGCCGGCTCGGTCCGCTACCGCGGCCGGGAGATGACCACCGCCGACCAGCGCACCCTGCGCGGCGTGCGCGGCAACGACATCAGCTTCATCTTCCAGGAGCCGATGACCTCGCTGAACCCGCTCCACACCATCCAGAAGCAGCTCGCCGAAAGCCTCGCGCTGCACCAGGGCCTGACCGGCGCCCCCGCCCGCGCCCGGATCGTCGACCTCCTGACCCAGGTCGGCATCCGCGACGCGCAAGGCCGGCTCGACGCCTACCCCCACCAGCTCTCCGGCGGCCAGCGCCAGCGGGTGATGATCGCCATGGCGCTGGCCAACCAGCCCGACATCCTGATCGCCGACGAGCCGACCACAGCCCTCGACGTGACGATCCAGGCCCAGATCCTGACGCTGCTGGCCGAAATCCAGCAGGCCGAGGGCATGGCGATGCTGTTCATCACCCACAACCTCGGGATCGTGCGCCGCGTCGCCACCCGGGTCGCGGTGATGCAGGAGGGCCGGATCGTCGAGGCCGGCCCGACCCGGGCGATCTTCGCCAACCCCCAGCACCCCTACACCCGGATGCTGCTCGCCGCCGAGCCGAAGGGCCGCCCCGACCCGGTCCCCGCCGATGCCCCCACCATCGTCGAGACCGACGCCCTCCGGGTCTGGTTCCCGATCAAACGCGGCCTGCTGCGCAAGACCGTCGGCCACGTCAAGGCGGTCAACGCCGCCACGCTTTCGATCCGCGCCGGCGAGACCCTCGGCGTGGTCGGTGAAAGCGGCTCGGGCAAGACCACGCTGGCGCTCGCGATCATGCGACTGATCTCGTCCGAAGGCCGGATCGTCTTCCTCGGCCAGGACATCCACGGGCGCAGGCACCGCGAGCTGCGCCGCCTGCGCCGCGACATGCAGATGGTGTTCCAGGACCCCTACGGCTCGCTCTCCCCGCGCATGTCGATCGAGCAGATCGTCGCCGAAGGGCTCGGCGTCCACCGCCTCGGCAACGAGGAGGGCCGGGTCGCGGCGATCCTCGAGGAGGTCGGCCTCGACCCCGCCACGATGGACCGCTACCCGCACGAGTTCTCCGGCGGCCAGCGCCAGCGCGTCGCCATCGCCCGCGCGATGATCCTGCAACCCAAGCTCGTGGTGCTCGACGAGCCGACCAGCGCGCTCGACATGACCGTCCAGGTGCAGATCGTCGAGCTGCTGCGCCGGCTGCAGGCCAAATACGGCCTCGCCTACATCTTCGTCTCGCACGACCTGCGGGTGGTGCGCGCGCTTGCCCACGAGGTCATGGTCATGCAGAACGGTGACGTGGTGGAAAGCGGGCCGCAGCCGCGCGATCTTCGAGACGCCGCGGACCGACTACACCCGCACGCTGCTCGCCGCGGCCTTCGATCTGGAGCTCGCCGC
>CAVZCB010000020.1:0-20715 GCA_963773555.1 uncultured Alphaproteobacteria bacterium | reverse complement strand
CAGCCGCAGGCGCCGACGTGGCCGCAAGAGGTGCAGAAATCGCAGCCGTCGCGGCGGATCAACGTGGGGTGGCCGCACTCCGGGCAGGTGCGGCCGGTGGCCTGAAACGGCCGGTCGCCCGGCGCCGGGGCGTCGCTCCAGAGCACCGTTGAGCCGGAGGCCGGATAACCCCCCGCGTCGAGCACGCCAAGCATGTCGTAGCGGTGGATCAGCAACCGCGCGACATAGGCGAGCGTCGAGGGCTGCACCGCCTGCTTCTCGGTCCCGGGCACGCGCGCGAAGAAGTCGCCCTGCGCCTCGGGCAGATCCTTCAGGCCGCGGAGCTTCTTGCCGATCCACGCCGGGTCGATCACCCGCATGTCGAGGCTGAGGGATTTGGTAAGACCGTTGAACTCCAACGGGTATGACCCCGACAACCAGACACTGAACGGCCGCTTGGTTCCGTCGGGCAGTACGCACTCCTTGACGAACATCGCGAAGTCGTCGCCGGTGGTCGGGTTCAGGATGTCGACGGTCCAGCTCAGCGTGCCGTCCACCCCGGACTTCGGCTCCTTGCGCGAGAACATCGCGTCGACCAGCGGCGTCTCGTCCTCCTGGCCGTCGAACACCCCGAGCGCCTCGCAGCGGTACTCGACCACCTTGGCGAAGGCGCTGACGTTGCCGGGAACCGGCACCGGCAGCCCCTCGGGCGGCAGCGCCACGGTGAACGGCCCGCCCGGCGTACGGGCGAGGCTGTCGAGCTTCAGCTTCAGCCAGGCCGGATCCTGCGCGCGCATGTCCATGCTGAGGTTCTTCGCCAGCGCGCCCAGGCCCCGCGGGGTCTGCTCGCCATTGACCCAGACCTCGAACGGATGGTTGCCGCCGTTCTCGACGTGGCCGACGAACACCGCGAAGCGGTTGCCCGGCGCCTCGATCATGTAGGTCCAGGACGGCGAGCCGGCGCTCAGCTTCGGCCGGTGCGGCCAGCGCAGCGCGGCCAGCGCCACCTGCGGCGCGTCGTTGATCCGAATGCGCCGGTCGGGTTCGGTCTGGTCGAGATCCTGCGGCGCGTCCTTCCCGACCGACAGCACCGAGCCGAGCACGCTGTTCGGGCGGTAGGTGGTGATCCCCTTCAGCCCGGCGTGCCAGGCCTCGAGGTAGAGCGACTCGAACTCCTCGAACGGATAGTTCTCGGGCACGTTCACGGTCTTCGAGATCGCCGCGTCGATGTAGGGCTGGATCGCCGCCTGCATCTTCATGTGATCCCGCGCCGGGATCTCGAGCGCGTTCTCGAACGCCTCCGGCAGGGCTTCGGCGTTGCCGCCGCGGGCCTTCCACAGCCGCCAAGCGTGGTCCTCGACCCGATACTCGCGCATCGCGCCGTCCGCCTCGCGCTTGCGGCGGGTGTAGAACCAGGAATACGGCGGCTCGATGCCGTTCGAGGCGTTGTCGGCGAACGCGAGGCTGATGGTTCCGGTGGGGGCGATCGACAGCAGGTGGCTGTTGCGCATGCCATCCGCGCGGATCTCCTCGCGGATGTCGTCGGGCAACCGTCGGGCGTTGCCGGACGCGAGATAGCCGTCCGCCTCGAACAACGGAAACGTCCCCTTTTCGCGGGCGAGCGCCACGCTGGCGCGATAGGCGGCGTCGCGCATCTCGCGGGTCAGCTCGCCGGCCATCTCCCGCGCCGCATCGCCGTCGTAGCGCAGGCCGAGCATGATCAGTGCGTCGCCGAGCCCGGTGAACCCTAGGCCGATCCGCCGCTTGTTCGCGGCCTCCTGCGCCTGCTCGGGCAGCGGCCAGACCGTCGCGGTCAGCACGTTGTCGAGCATCCGCACCGCCACCGCCACGACCTCCGCGAACCGCGCGCGATCGAAGCCTGCGTCAGGCTCGAAGGCGTCCGTCACGAACCGGGTCAGGTTGATCGAGCCGAGGCAGCAGCAGCCGTGATCGGGGATCGGGATCTCGCCGCAGGGGTTCGTCGCCTCGATCCGCTCGGCGTAGCCGAGGTTGTTCTCGGCATTGATCCGGTCGAGAAACAGCACCCCGGGCTCGGCCGCCTCGTAGGTGTTGCGCATGATCGCCGACCACAACTCGCGCGCCCGGATCGTGGCGTAGACCCACATCCCGTCGCCGCGCCGGTGCGCGCCGCCAGCCACCTGCGCCGTGCCCGGCTCGGCCTTGTGTACCAACTCGAACCCGCCGTCGGCCTCGACCGCGGCCATCAGCGTGTCGGTCACGCCCACCGAGATGTTGAAGTTGTTGAGCCGTCCCGCCTGCCGCTTGGCGCCGACGAACTCCATGATGTCGGGGTGGTCGCAGCGCAGCACGCCCATCTGCGCCCCGCGGCGCGATCCCGCGCTCTCGACCGTGGCGCAGGACTGGTCGAAGACGTGCATGTAGCTGATCGGCCCCGAGGCCGAGCTGTCGGTGCCGCTCACCCGCGCGCCGCGCGGCCGGATCGCCGAGAAGTCGTAGCCGACGCCCCCGCCGCGCCGCATGGTCTCGGCCGCCTCGCGGAGCGCGATGTAGATGCCGGGCTTGCCGTCGACGGTCTCGGAGACCGAATCGCCCACCGGCTGCACGAAGCAGTTGATCAGCGTCACGTCGCGGATCCCCGACCCGGCCGCCGAGTTGATCCGCCCGCCGGGGATGAAGCCGTCCTCGAGCGCCTTCAGGAACGTCGCCTCGTGGTGCGCCGGCTCCGCCTCCACCGCGGCCAGCGCCCGGGCGACGCGGGCGCGCACGGCGCGCGCCATGTCCGGGCCGTCGAGGTCGCGCTCCGCGCCCTTGGCGTATTTTTCCCGCAGCACGTCGAGGCTGACCTCCTGCCACGGCAGGCCCTCGTCATGGCGGGCGAAATCCCGGCTGTCGGGCTTGTTCATGCGCGGGGTGCCTTGGTGCTGGGAGCGGCCTTCAAAGATAGGTTCCGCGGCCCTTGCGGTCAATCGCCTTGGCCCGCTATCTTGGGCGCGAACCGGACCCACCCGCAAGCGATAGCGACTCGATGGCGGCGCCCCTTCACCTTCTCAAGCTCTGCGTCGGCGCCGACGGCGTCGAGGATCTGCGCGCCTGGCAGACGGCGCGGATCGCCGAGCGGCGGGCGGCGGGGCTCGACGCGGGGCCGTTCCACGTCACCCGGATGTGGCCGAAGCGCGGCGACGCGCTGCTGGCCGGCGGATCGCTCTACTGGGTGTTCCGGGGCCGGGTGCTGGCGCGCCAGCGCATCCTCGGCCTCGAGCCGCGCGAGGGCGCCGACGGCATCCGGCGCTGCGCCATCCGGCTCGACCCGGAGGTGGTGCGGACCGCCCCGCAGCCTCGCCGGCCGTTCCAGGGCTGGCGCTACCTGCAACCTGCGGACGCGCCGAGGGATCTCGGTAGCGCCGTGCCCTCGGACATGCCGGCGGAGCTGCTGGCCGAGCTTGTCCGAAATCGGAGTGCTCTAGGAATGCGCAACGCCCTTGCCGCCGCGGCGCTGGCCGCGCTCGTCGCCGGACCCGCCCCGGCAGCATCGCAGTTCAACTGGGACGCGCTCGGCGCCGAGTTCTGCCGGCTGTCGGTGGCCGGCGACATGGACGGCCTGGGGCCGCTCCTGAGCGTCGGGCTGAAGCGAGCGATCAATGCGGCCGCGGCAAATCCCGCGCTGATGCCGCCGCGGGTGCTGTTCCAGAGCTACACCAACGCCGTCCCGGTCTGCACCGCGCACACCGTCAACGCCGCCCTGGTCGAGATCGACCGCAGCAAGCCAGGCGGCGCCCCGCCATCCTGGAAGGAATACCTCGTCATCGTACCCGAGGCCGACGGCAGCAGCCGGATCGACGACGTGCTGTTCGCCACCCGCCGGAGCGACACTCTGCGCGCCCGGCTCGGCTACTTCGCCGCCACGCGCTGAAACGGCGACGCCGGGGGCGGCAAGCCGGCGCGAGCGCGGAGGGCGGCGAACGCCGCTTCCGGCACTCCGTCCCACCGCGCGCCACGCGCCGCAAAGAGCGTCGCCTGGCTGCGCAGGATCAGCCCGTCCGACAGCACCCGGAGGTGGTTGTCGCGCAGCGTCGCGCCGGAGGTGGTGATGTCGGCGACCGCCTCGGCGGTCAGGTTCTTGACCGCGCCCTCGGTCGCGCCCTGGCTGTCGACCAGCTGGTAGTCGGCGACCCCGTGGGCGCGGAAGAACTCGCGCGTCAGGTGGTGGTACTTGGTCGCGACCCGGAGGCGGTGGCCATGTCGCGCCCGGAACTCCCCGGCGGCGAGATCGAGATCGGACAGATCGTCCACGTCGATCCAGAACGCCGGCACCGCCACCACCAGATCGGCGAACCCGAACCCCATCGCCGCGACTTCCGCCAGCCGCTCGCCCCAGCGCGGGATCTGCTCGCGCACCAAGTCCTGTCCTGTCACGCCGAGATGCAGCCGCCCCGCCGCCAGCTCGCCCGGGATCTCGGCGGCCGCGAGCAGCACCACCTCAACCCCGTCGACGCCTTTCACCGTGCCCCGATACTCACGACCCGCCCCGGCCTTGGCCAGCGTCACGCCCCGGCTGGCGAACCAGCCGATCGTCTCCTCCTGCAACCGACCCTTCGACGGCACGCCGAGCTTCAGCCGCATAGCGCCACCAGCGCCTCGGGCCGCACGATGCCGCCGACCGCGGGTATCCCCCGCCCCTGCCCCAGCACGCGGGTCAGTGCGTCGTAGCGCCCGCCGCTGGCGATCGGCGGCAGATCCGACCGGCCACGCGGCAACGCCCCGAACACGAAGCCGTCGTAGTACTCAAGGCTGGTGCGCCCGAAGCTCGCCTCGAAGCGCAGTCGCTCCGGCGCGATGCCGCGTCCCGCGATCGCCTCGAGCCGCACTGCATAGCGATCGACCGCCGCGTCGAGACCCGGCACCCCGCGCGCCAGCCGGCGCAGCTCGGCCAGCGCCTCGGGCGCCGTGCCCTCGACCGCCAGCACCGCCTCGATCCGCGCGACGTCGCTCGGTGCGAGCGGCGGGGTGGCCGCTTCCTCGGCCAGCCGGGCCACCCGCGCCGACACCTCCCCGGCCTGCCGCTTGCCCACGCTCGCGCCCGCCGCCGCGACCAGCGCGTCGGTCCCGCCGGCCGCGTCCACCGCCAGCAGTTCCGTGCGCGCCGCCACCGCCGCGCCATGCCCCTCGCCGAACCGCTGCAGCAGCGCGTGAAACCGCGCCGGCCGCCAGACGTGCCGCCGGAGCGCCGCCTTGCGCGCCGCACTGGTGTCGAGCGCGTCGATCGCCGCCAGCACCAGCCCGAGGTCGCCCGTCACCAGGTCGACCGGCGCATCGCCCAGCGCCTCGACGATCAGCGCCAGCACCTCGGCGTCGTGCGCGGCCGCATCGCCGCCCTCGAACACCTCGAACCCCGCCTGCAGATACTCCCGCGGCCGGTCCGAGCCGAACTCCTGCCGCCGCCAGACCGGCCCGCAATAGACGTAGCGCGCCGGCTCCGCGCCTGCGTCCATGTGCAGCCGCACGATCGGCACGGTGAAGTCGGGGCGCAGCATCATCTCCGCGCCCTCGTCGCGCGTCACGAACGCCCGCGCCCGGATGTCCTCGCCGTAGAGGTCGAGCAGCACGTCCGCCGGCTGCAACGCCGCCGGCTCCACCCGCATCGCGCCGGTGGACCCGAGCACGCCGACGATCCGCGCCACCTCGGCGTCGAGCCGCCCGAGCGCCGCGCCCATCCGGGCGCCCTTCAGATAGGCCCGGTCGGCAACCATCAGGCGGACCTCGCGCCAGCATCGCCCGCACCGCCTCGACCAGCCCCGCCCGCGGCACCTCGACCTGCGCCGGCTGCGCCTTCCAGTCCTCGTGCGTCTCGATCTCGGCCGCCAGCCGCGCCCCGAGCGCCAGATCCTTCAGCTGCACCACCCCGCGCGCCCGCTCGTCGCCACCCTCGATCACCGCGACCGCGCAGCGCCCGCTGGTCGGCATACTTCAGCTGCCGCGCCATGTTGCCGCCGCCGAGGAAGACCTCCGCGCGCAGCCCGCCGGCCCGAAGCTCCGCCGCCATCGCCTGATACCCGGCCATCTCGGCCCGATCCATCACCGTGACCACCACCGGCCCCGGCTCCTGCGCCGTCAGCCGCCCCTTCTCGCCCAGCGCCGCCAGCAGCCGGTCCACCCCGATCGAGATCCCGGTCGCCGGCACCGCCTCGCCGGTGAACCGCCGGACCAGATCGTCATACCGCCCGCCGCCCGCGACCGACCCGAACTGCCGCGGCCGCCCGTCCTCGCCGATCACCTCGAAGGTCAGCTCTGCCTCGAACACCGGCCCGGTATAGTAGCCGAGCCCGCGCACCACCGACGGATCGATCGTCGCGGGCACGCCGCGCACTTCGAGCAACTCCGCAATCGCTTCCAGCTCCTGAACCCCCTCGAGACCGGTCTTGGAGGTTCCGACGATTTCGCGAAGCGTCGCCAGCGTCTGGCTGTTGTTCTCTTGTCTGGCAGTGAGAAAATCGATAACTGGATCAACCATATACGCAAACAGTCCCACGCCCTTGATGAAAGCGCCGGATTCATCGCGCCGCCCTTCGGTCAGAAGCTGTCGGACGCCTTCTCTTCCAACCTTATCGAATTTATCGATGGTTCGGAGGATCGCAGCGTGTCTCTCCTCGAGACTTGAGACCGCCACACTTTGGATAGCCGCGTCGGCGCTTTGGTCTGAGGTGTTGCCGGGCGAACCTAATCGAGCTTCAAGGTCATGGCCAAGAACCTCAAGAACACCGTTCAACACCTTGCGATTGTTGATCCGGATCGCATAATCGCCCCGCGCGATGCCCGCCGCCTCCAGCGCCTCGGCCAGCATCGCGCAGATCTCCGCGTCCGCCGCCACCGAGCCGGAGCCGACGGTATCCGCGTCGCACTGATAGAACTGCCTGAACCGACCCGGCCCCGGCTTCTCGTTGCGCCACACCGGGCCGACGGCATACCGCCGGTACGGCGTGGGCAGATCGCGCCGGTGCTGGGCGAACACCCGGGCGAGCGGCGCCGTCAGGTCGTAGCGCAGCGCCAGCCACGCCTCGTCCTCGTCCTGCCACGCGAACACCCCCTCGTTCGGCCGGTCGAGGTCGGGCAGGAACCTGCCCAGCGCCTCGACGGTCTCCACCGCGCTCGTCTCCAGCGGGTCGAAGCCGTAGGCATGGTAGACCTCGCAGATCCGCGCCAGCATCCTGTCCCGCGCCCGCACCTCCGCGCCGAAATAGTCGCGAAAGCCCTTCGGCGTCTCCGCCCGCGGGCGGCGGGGCTTCTTCTGCTTGTCCTTGGCCATTTCGGGGGTCCGTGACTTCGAGCCGGGCGCGCCCTCCTACCGCAGCGCATAGCGGAAGGGCAAGCTCAGCCGAGCCCGCAGTAGCGGCCGCGATGAAAGATCAGCGGCGCGAGGGCCGCCTGCTCGAGTCGCAGCACCTCGCCCACGACGATCAGGTGGTCGCCCGCGTCGTGCCCGGCCGCGTGCCGGCACTCGAAGCGCGCGGTGCAGCCCGCGAGCAGCGGCGCGTCGCCGAGCCCCGGCGCGAAGTCGAGCCCGGCGAACCCGTCGCCCGGCTGGGCGAACCGTTCGGCCAGCGCCCGCTGCCCGGCGCTCAGCACGTGGATGGCGAAATGCGAGGCCGCCTCGAAGGCCGGGAATCGCCGCGACTTGCGCGCCGGCGACCAGAGCACCAGCGGCGGATCGAGCGAGACGCTGGAAAAGCTGTTCGCGGTGATCCCGAGCGGCCCACGCGCCGACATCGTGGTGACCACGGTCACCCCGGTCGCGAAGCGTCCGAGCGCGTCGCGCAGTTCCCTGTCACCGAAATCGGGCAAGCGATCCCCCAAGAAAGGGCGGGCGTTCGAGCGCCGGGTTTAGACCGCTGTCCCGGCGGAGTCGATGCTACTCTGGCGCGCGAATCCGCGGCGGAGGCCAGATGACGGACGACGCACGACTGACCGAGCTCGAGATCGCCCTCTCCCACCACGGCCGCCTCGGCGAGGAGCTCAGCGAGCTCGTGCGCGAGCAGGCCGCCCGGATCGACCGGCTCGAGCGCCGCATCGCCGCGATGGTCGAACGGCTGGACTCGCTCGAGGCCGACGGCGGCGCCCCGCCGGTCGACCGCCCCCCGCCGCACTGGTGAGCCCCCGCGGCTGGCTGCGGGGGTCGGTCCCCCGCGCGCACCGCCTTCAGGCCGGTGTACGCCGTGCGACTGATCTCGTCGCACTTTCACACGCGGGGCGATGAATGCCTTAACCACCGGCGGAAAAACGCCGTTTCCGGAGCGTCTTGCTGCAAATTACCTCTGTTCATCTCGCGGTAGCAGGCGCTACGACTTGGCCTCGGATCGTCGGCTTGTCGACGGCCTGTCGCAGAGAGAGCTGGACGGAGCGATGTATCTTCCCGAGAACAACGCGCAGATGTTCGACATCCTCACCGATCTGAGGGTCTATGCGGCGATGAACGGAATGCCGCATCTGGCGGAGAAGCTCGACGACGCCCTGATGCTCCTGCAGGCGGAGGGCCGCGCCCCCGCCCGCCGTCCGCGCTCCGAGGCGGCGCTGCAGGACTAGAGTCTATAGCCAGCCCCGGGTCTTGAAGAACAGGAACGACAGCACCGCGGACAGCACCATCAGGCCGAGCGCGAACGGGTAGCCGACCGCCCAGTGCAATTCCGGGATCACGTCGAAGTTCATGCCGTAGATCGAGGCGATCAGCGTCGGCGGCAGGAACACCACCGCCGCCACCGAGAAGATCTTGATGATCCCGTTCTGCTCGATCGAGATCATGCCGAGCGTGGCGTCGAGCAGAAACGTCAGCTTCTGCGATAGCGCGCTGGCGTGATCCGACAGGAATCGCGTGTCCCGCCCCAGCGTCTTGATCCGCAGCCGCCCGTCCTTGTTGATCCCGCGGCCGGCCGAGGCGGTGAGAAACACCACCAGCCGCTCGAGCGTCACCAGGCTGTCGGTGACGTTCGCCACCAGATCGCCGTGGCGCCCGAGATCCTGCAGCACCGCCTGGTAGTCCGGACCGCGCCCCGGCTTCTTCACCGGACGGAAGATCGTCCGCGAGATCTGCTCGATGTCCCGGCCGATCTTCTCGAGGATGTCGGCCAGCCGGTCGATCACCGCCTCGAGCAGCGACAGCAGCACCGTCGCCCCGTCGACGCAGCCCATCGCCACCCGCTCGGCGCGCGCGGCCAGCGTCCGGAAGGCCTTCGGCTCGTGATAGCGCACCGTGACCAGCCTGGATCCCGCCAGGATGAACGTCACCGGCGCCAGCACCGGCGTCTCGGTGTCGGTCCTCGAGGGCAGGTTCGCGGTCATGAACGCGGCGCCGTCCTCGGTGTAGAGCCGGCTGGAATCCTCGATCTCCTCCATCTCGGCCCGGGTCGGCACGTCGATCCCGAGGGCAGTCTCGACCGCGGTCTCCTCGGCGTCGGTCGGATCGCTGATGTCGATCCAGACCAGCCGGTCGATGGCGTCGATCGGCGTCTCGACCGGCTTCAGCCGGCCGTCCTCGGCCGCGTATCCCTGGATCATCGGCAACTCCCGCGCGATTCGGCCCCGCCTGCGCAAACCCTATGCCGGCCCGCGCCCATCACCAAGCCGCGCACCGGCTTCAGGCCGGCCCCCCGCCGTCCCGCCACTCCCACGGCACGGTGAAACGCCCCAGCGCCTCGTCGACGCCGGCCTCCGCCCGGCCCGCCGGACCCGGCGTCACGCGCGCGACCAGCCCGCGGTGGCGGTCCTCGATCACATCGGCCACGCGCGCCTCGCACCCGGCTCTGGCGAGCGCGGCATCGAAGACCCGCGCGATCGCCATCCGCCGCAGGTCGGGCTTGAACACCTTGCCGACCGCCGTCTTCGGCAGTTCCTCCAGGATCTCGAGATACCGGGGCACCGCCGCCCGCTCGGAGATCTGGGCCCGGGCATGCGCCTCCAGGGCCTCGACGTTCGCGGTCCCGCCGGCCACCAGCTCGACATAAGCCGCCGGAACTTCGCCGGAGTGGGGGTCCGGCTGGCCGATCGCGCCGCAGAGCGCCACGTCGGGGTGCTGCATCAGTGCGGCCTCGATGGTGCCCGGGTCGATGTTGTGGCCGCCGCGAATGATCAGGTCCTTCGAGCGGCCGGTGATCCACAGATAGCCGTCGGGGTCCAGCCGACCCAGATCCCCGGTCCGCAGATACCCGCCTTCCGCGATCAGCCCGCGATTGCGCGCGGCCTCGGTGTAGATGTCGGTTCCGACGCCGGGGTTCTTCACGCAGATCTCCCCCACCTCGTCAACGGGGCAGACCGCCTCGACCGCGCCGTCCGCGTCGCACCGCAGGATGCGCACGTCGGTATAGGCGAACGGAAGCCCGACGCTGCCGATCCGGCGCTCGCCATGCGGCGGATTGACCGCGACGAGGCAGGTGGCCTCCGTCAGCCCGTAGCCTTCGAGCAGTTTCAACCCGGTCGCCGCCTCGAACCGGTTGGCCAGCTCGACCGGCATCGCCGCCGACCCGCTGAGCGCCAGCCGCAGCGACGACACGTCGGCGTCGACGCGGCGCTGCATCAGGGCGGCCACCGCGGTCGGAACCGTGATCAGGAAGCTGACGCCGTGCCGCTCGATCAGCTTCCAGAAATTGGCGATCACGCCCTCGCCACGATAGCCCTGCGGCGTCGGCATCACCACGCTCGCCCCGCTCATCAGGCAGGCCATCAGGATCGGATAGGCGGCGAACACATGAAACATCGGCAGCGGACACATCATCACATCCGCCTCGGTGAACATGTAGTAGGCGCCGCACCAGCCGTTGTAGAGAATGCCGCTCGCCCGATGCTGCGCCACCTTGGGCAGCCCCGTCGTCCCGCCGGTGTGGAAGAAGGCGCAGACCCGGTCGTCGAGCGTCTCGGAGAACTCGAGCGCGTCCCCGCGTTCCCGCGCCACTGCCCGGGCGAAATCGAGCACCTGCGCCTTGTGCCCCGCCTTCGCCTTCGGCCGGATAAGGGGCACCACCCAGGCGAGCGGCGGCGCGAGATAGCGGGCGAGATCGACCTGCAGCACGGTCTCGATCCCCGGCGCCAGCGCCACCGCCTCAGCCACCCTCTGGGCCAGATCGGTCTTGGGGAACGGCGCCAGCGTCACCACCACCTTGGCGCGGGTGTCGCGCAGGATGGCCGCCATGTGCTCGGGCGCCAGCATCGGGTTGACCGGGTTGACGATGCCCGCGGTCGCCCCGGCGAGCAGCGTCAGCGGCGCCTCGATCCCGTTCGGCAGCACATAGGCCACCGTATCGTCCGGGCCGACCCCGAGCCGGCGGAACAGGTTCGCCGCCCGCGTCACCTCCGCCGCCAGCTCGGCCCAGTCGAGCGTGACCGCCTTGTCCTTCGGGCCCGACCGCAGCTGGAAGGTGATCGCCGGCCGGTCGGGAAAACGGCCCGCCGTCTCGACCAGCTGCTCATAGAGCGACCGCGCCCGCCAGCGCCGCCGCCAAGGCATCTCGGCCTCGACCGCCTGCTTGTCGGCCAGCGTCGCGATTTTCGCCATGCGCGCCTCCCCGCGGGGTAGCCTCGTCCCTCAGCCGCAGATATCGGCCGCCCGCGCCCCGCACAAGCCCCGCACAAGAGCGCGCCGCGCTATGCCGCCCCGTCGGTGAACTGGAGCCGCGCCAGCCGGGCGTAGAGCCCGCCCTCGGCCACCAGCGCGCCGTGGGTGCCCTCGGCGACGACCCGCCCCTCCTGCAGCACCACGATCCGGTCGGCGCGCTTCACCGTCGCCAGCCGGTGGGCGATGATCAGCGTGGTGCGCCCCTCGGCCAGCGCCTCCACCGCGTGCTGCACCGCCCGCTCGCTCTCGGCGTCGAGCGCGCTGGTCGCCTCGTCGAGCAACAGCACCGGCGCGTCGCGCAGGATCGCCCGCGCGATCGCCAGCCGCTGCTTCTGCCCGCCCGACAGCATCACGCCGCGCTCGCCGACGAAGGTGTCGTAGCCCTCCGGCAGCCGGGCGATGAACTCGTGCGCCGCCGCCGCCCGCGCCGCCGTCTCGATCTCGGCGTCGCTCGCCTCCGGCCGCCCGAAGCGGATGTTCTCCCGCGCGGTGGCGGCAAAGATCACCGGCTCCTGCGGCACCAGCGCCAGTTGCCGCCGCAGGTCGGTCCGCGCCATCTCGCGCACGTCGATCCCGTCGAGCGTCAGCCGCCCCTCGTCGGGATCGAAGAACCGCATCAGCAGCTGGAAGATCGTGGTCTTGCCCGCCCCCGACGGCCCGACCAGCGCCACCGTCTCCCCGGGCCGGATGCGCAGATCGACGCCGAACAGCGCCGGTATGGTCTGCCGCGCCGGATAGCGGAAGGTCACATCCTCGAACGCGATCTCGCCGCGGAGCCGCGCCGGGATCGCTCGTCGGCGTCACCGGATCCTCGATCGGATCCTCGCTCGCCAGCAGCTCCACCATCCGCTCGGTCGCCCCCGCCGCGCGCTGCAGCTCGCCCCAGATCTCCGACAGCGACGCCACCGCGCCGGCCACCAGCACCGCGTAGATCACGAACTGCACCAGCTCGCCCGGCGTCATGGACCCTGCCCGCACGTCGCGCGCCCCGATCCACAGCACGGCCACGATCGCCGCGAACACCAGGAAGATGACGATCGCCGTCATCACCGCGCGCACCCCGATCCGCCGCTGCGCGGTCTCGAACGCACGCTCGGTCAGCGCGCCGAACGCCGCGCGGCTCGCCGCCTCGTGGGTGTAGGCCTGCACGGTCTGCGCCGCGAGCAGGCTCTCGGACGCCACAGCACTCGAGTCCGCGATCCGGTCCTGGCTCTCGCGCGACAGCACCCTGAGCCGCCGCCCGAGCGTCAGGATCGGCACCACCACCAGCGGCACCCCGATCAGCACCAGACCGGTCAGCTTGGCCGAGGTGACGAACAGCAGCACCAGCCCGCCGAAAAGCGTCAGCACGTTGCGCAGCGCCACCGACACCGACGACCCGATCACCGACTGCACCAGCGTCGTGTCGGTGGTCAGCCTCGACAGCACCTCGCCGGTCATGATCCGCTCGTAGAAGCCGGGGCTCATGCCGATCACCCGGTCGTAGATCGCCCGCCGGATGTCGGCGATCACCCGCTCGCCGAGCCGGGTGACGAGATAGACCCGCGCCGCCGTCCCGATCGCCAGCAGCGCCGCGATCCCGAGCGCCGCCGCGAAATACTCGTCCACCAGCCCGAGCGACTCGGCGAAGAAGTTGTCGACCACCCGGCGCACCGCGATCGGCAGGCTGAGCGACAGCATCGCCGTCGCCGTCAGCGCCGCCAGCGACGCCCACAGATATCGCCGGTAGGGACGGATGAACGGCCAGAGCCCGCGCAGCGGCCCGATGGTGCGCGCCCGCGCCCGTGCCTCCTGTTCGCTCGTCCGTGCCATTCGCCGCCCCGTTCTGCCGCCCGACGGACTAGCAAGGCAGTCCGGCCCGCACAAGCGGCCGGACCCCGGGCGGATCGCCGCAGGTCCAGGCTCGGACGTGGAAGCTGCCGGCTGGCCCCTGCGGTCAGGCAGCCTCACACTGCGGGGTTAGATGTCGCGTCCCGCCGGGCCTCCCGACGGGACGTCCCTCAGGCGGCCGTTTGGCAGGGACCGCTGCCCTTTGGCCTGACTGCATTTCCACTAAAGGAGGTGCATGGAGTGCCCTTGAGATGCCAGATGCGGAGTGGGGACATGACCCATCTCCCGTGGCACCGCCCCGATCTCGGCAAATTTCAGCTTCCGCGTTCCCGGCCGCAGCCGTGCCCGTCAGGATGCCGGCGATGGTGAAGCCGCCGTCCACGCACAGCGTGTGACCGGTGATGTAGCCCGACTTCCCCCCGTCGAGCAGGAACACCGCCGCCGCGGCGACCTCCTCCGGCGTGCCGTAGCGGCGCATCGGAACCGATCCCATCCAGGTGTCGCGCACCTGCTGGTTATGCACCTCGCGCACCATCGGCGTCTCGATCGGCCCCGGCGCGATCACGTTGACCCGGATCCCGAGCGGCGCCAGTTCCACCGCCATCACCCGGCTCATGGTGATCACCGCCCCCTTCGACGCGCCGTAGGCGACCCGCCCCTCGTTGCCCTGGATCCCCGACACCGAGGCGACGTTGACGATCGCCCCGCCCCGCCCGCGCATTACCCGCGCCGCCTCGCGCGCGACCACGAACGACCCGATGACATTGACCTCGAGGATGCGGCGAAAGTCGTCCGTGCCGGTCGCGAGCATCGCCTCGTCCCGCGCGATGCCCGCCGAGTTCACCACGCCCCCGAGCGGCGCGAACGCCCGCTCGATCGCCGCGATCTCCGCCGTCACCGCCGCCTCGTCGCTGACATCGACGCCGCTGCACCGGACCTGCCCCGGATCGAACGCCGCCCGCGCCCCGTCGAGCGTCGCGCCCGGCAGATCGAGCACCACCGCCCGCCAGCCTTCGGCGAGCACCGCCTCGACCACCGCCCGCCCGATCCCCGAGGCGCCGCCGGTGACGAGGATCGCACCGGTCACGGCAAAGCCTCGATCAGCAGCTCGAACGTCACCCCGACCGGATTGATGCTCCGGCGCGATACGACCGGCATGGATCCCGCCATCCACGTCCACCAGCGACACGTCGATGCTCGCCACGCCATCTTCCACACGCCCATCGTCGATCCTCACCTCGGTGGCGATGCAGCGCACCTGCCGGCCGTCCGTGAACCGCGGCTCGCAGATCGATCCGACCCCATGCACCCGCGCCCGGGCGATGCCGTGCGCGTCGCACAAGCGCCACGACTGCCGCGCAGACATCCTCGTCGGGCCGCAGCCGCGCGATCAACCCGTCGCTGCCACCACCCCCGGCCGCCGCGAACAGCGTGAAGTTGGTCTCCGGATCTCGCAGCGCCTCGAACCAGGCGTCGGGCGATCCGATCCCGCGCACCTCCACATCCTCGGCCAGGATCGAGTCGAACGGCAGCAGATGCCCCATCGCAGTGCCGAACGCGCCGCTCCACTGGCCGTGGCAATGCAGGAACGCCGCCCCGTCGCGCCAGCCGACCGACGCGGTGGAAGGCCCGATCCGCACCACTCCGTCCGGCGCATGGGTCTCGCTGTAGAACGCCGCGTGCTCGCCGTCGGTCGCGAGCGCCGGCAGCACGAACCGCATCGGATCGCAAGCCACGCCGTCGAGCCAGACGATCCCGCCCCTGAAGCCATGAGCGGCGAACAGCGCCGCCACCTCCGCCATCACAGTCCGCCCCGCCGCGAGCCGCCCGGCGAGCGGCCGCAGCCTCGCGCCCGCCGCCTGCTGCCGGTCGGGCGCGGGGGGACCGGGATGCTCGAGCCGCGTCAGCACAAGGCTCATGCCGACTGCCTTTCCACCGCCGCGAGGCCGAGCCGGTCGAGTTCCTCGCGCACCAGCTTCTTGGTGATCTTGCCGTAGGCGGACTTCGGCAGCGCCTCCCAGAACACGAACCGCTTCGGCATCTTGTAGCGCGACAGTTTGCCATCGAGAAACGCCGTCAGCTCCGCCTCCCCGACCGTCGCCCCCGGCGCCGCGACACAGACCGCGATGCCGCACTCGCCCCAGAGCGGATCCGGCACGCCCACCACCGCGACCTCGGTGACGCCGGGATGGGTCAGGATCTTCTCCTCGATCTCGCGCGGATAGACGTTGGAGCCGCCGGAGATGTACATGTCCGACGCCCGCCCGGTGATGTAGAGATACCCCTCCGCGTCGACGTGCCCCAGATCGCCGGTGCGGAACCAGCCGTTCCGGAACGCCTTGGCGTTGGCCTCCGGGTTGTCGTAGTATCCGGCGAACACCGCCGGCCCGATCGCGCAGATCTCGCCGGTCTCGAAGGCACCGAGCGCCCGGCCGTCCTCGCCCTGCACCTGCAGCTCCATCCCGGTGCGGTCGAACCCGCAGGTCCCGACCCTCACCTCCGGCCCATCCTCCGCCGCGTGCAGCCCCGCCGGCAGAACGGTGATCGCGCCGGTCACCTCGCCCAGCCCGAAATACTGCACCAGCACCGGCCCCAGCAGCTTCAGCGCCCGCTTCTGGTCCTCGCGGTACATCGGCGCGCCGGCATAGATCACGTAGCGCAGTCTGGAATGGTCGAACCTCCCGGCGCTCTCGTGCTCCACCAGCAGCTTCAGGATGGTCGGCACCGTGAACATCGTCGACACCCGCCACCGCTCGATCAGCGCCCACGCGGTCGGAATGTCGAACTTCTCCGACGGCATCAGTACCGTCTTCACCCCGCGCGCGACCTGCGTCAGCTGGTGGACGCCCGCGCCATGCGACAGCGGCGCCACCACCAGCGCGGCGTCCGCCGAGGTCAGCCCCGGCATCAGGTCGCACAGGTGGTTGGTGACGACGAACGCCATCTGACCGTGGGTCAGCACCGACGCCTTCGGCCGGCCGGTAGTGCCCGAGGTGAAGAAGAACCAGCACGGATCGTCGCGCTCCACCGGCACCTCGGCCGGCGTCCTGTCCGGTGAATTCGTCCACGATCGCGTCGTACGACGGCCCGAAGTCCGCCGCGCCGATCGCGATGGTGAAACGGGTCGCGCATGCGGCGGCATGATCGGGGAATGCGGCGTTGCAGATCATGCCGGTGGCGCCCGAGGCTTTCGCCAGATACGCCACCTCGTCGGGCGTCTGTCGGAAGTTCGTCGGCACGTAGACCGCGCCGATCCGGAAGCAGGCGAACATCGCCTCGAACATCTGGTTGCAGTTCTGCGACTGCACCAAGACCCGGTCGCCCTTTCCGACGCCGAAGTGGTCCTGAAGCGCCGCCGCCATCGCGTCGATGCGCGCGTCGAACGCGGTCCAAGTCCAGGTCCGCTCGCCCCAGACCAGCGCGATGGCGTCCGGCTCGCGCCGCCGGGCCTGTGTGACGAAGTGCGCGAGGTTCATCACCCGGGTCGAACAGGGTGCGACGCCCCCCGCCGGGTGGTTCATCTCGCCCGCTCCAGGATCGACACGTAGTTTGCGACCGCCGCCCCGCCCATGTTGAACACGCCGGCGAGCCCGGTGTCCTTCACCTGCATCTCGCCCGCCTCCCCCATCAGCTGCATCGAGGCCATCACGTGCTGCGACACCCCGGTCGCGCCGATCGGGTGGCCGCGCGATTTCAGCCCGCCCGACGGGTTCACCGGCAGCGCCCCGTCGGCCCGCGTCGTCCCCTCGCGGACCACCTTCCAGCCCTCGCCGGGTTTCGCGAGCCCCATCGCCTCGTACTCGATCATCTCGGCCATGGTGAAGCAGTCGTGCGTCTCCACTATGTCGAGATCGGTGACGGCCACTCCGGCCGCCTCCAGCGCCCCCGCCCAGGCACGGCGCGGCCCATCGAAGGCGATGGGATCGCGCCGCGAGATGGCGAGGTACATCGTTGACGTGCCGGCGCGCGCGGAAGGCGATGGCCCGCTCCAGCCCGGCCGCGGTCTCCGCGTCGGCCAGCACCAGCGCCACCGCCCCGTCAGAGACCAGACTGCAGTCGGTGCGGCGGAGCGGCCCGGCGACGTAGGGGTTCTTATCCGACACGGTGTTGCAGAACTCGAACCCGAGGTCCTTCTGCAGGTGCGCGTAGGGGTTGCGCATGCCGTTCGCGTGGTTCTTGGCCGCGATCATCGCCAGCTCGGCCGAGCGGTCGCCGTAGCGCTGGAAGTAGGTGTTGGCAATCAGCCCGAAGATGCCGGCGAACCCGCCCTCCACGTCGCCCTCCTCCTCGCGGTAGCAGGCGGTCAGCAGCACGTCGCCGACCTCCGCGGTCGGAATTGCGGTCATCTTCTCCGCACCCACCACCAGCGCCACGCGCCCCCGGCCGGCCGCGATGAAGTCCATCGCCGAATAAAGCGCGGCGGATCCGGTGGCGCAAGCGTTCTCCATCCGCACTGCCGGCACATGCTCGAGGCCGGGCGTGCCCATCGCCACCAGCGCGCCCTGGAAATCCTGCGCCTTCTGAAAGCCGTTGTTGTAGCTGCCGACGAAGATGCCGTCGACGTCCCCGGCCCCGACGCCCGCGTGCTCCAGCGCCGGGGCGACCACCTCGGCCATCAGCTCCATCGTGTCGCGTGCCTGCGCCTTGCCGAACTTCGAATGCGCCCAGCCGACGATCTGCGGATCAGCCATCTTCGCTCCTTTCCTGTCTGCAGGGCCGGCCGGGCCGGCCCTGCTCGTTTCCCCTCAGCCGAGCGTCAGCCCGGTCGCGCTCTCGAGAATCCCCCACGCCTCGTCGCCGAACTTCTCGTGCCATTCCTTGTAAAAACCGGCCTCGACCAGCTTCGCCTGGAACGGCGCGGTGTCCGGGTTGTTGAACACCATCCCGTTGCCCTCCAGCTCGCCCTGGAGGCTGGCGTTCAGCGCCTCGATATCGGCGCGCTGCTCGACGGCAGACGAATTGAAGTTGGTCGCGACGATCTCCTTCAGGTCGTCCGGGACCGCGCCCCACGACCGGCGATTCGACAGCATCCAGAACCCGTCCCACATGTGGTTGGTCATCGAGACGTACTTCTGCACTTCCCAGAGCTTGAAGTTCGACAGGATCGCCAGCGGGTTCTCCTGCCCGTCCACGACGCCGGTCTGCAGCGCGGTATAGACCTCCGAGAAGTTGAGTGAGGTCGGCGCCGCCCCGAAGGCGGTGAACATCGAGGTCCAGAGCGGGCTCACCGGCACGCGGATCTTGAAGTTCTCCAGGTCGGCGGGGGTCTCAATCGGCCCGGTGGAGGTCGAGATCTGCCGGAACCCGTTGTCCCAGATCTTGTCGAAGGCGTAGAGGCCCTTGTCCTCGATCTGCCCGCGCACGTAGGTGCCGAGCTCACCGTCCATCGCCTGCCAGACCGCGTCGTAGTCCTTGAATGCGAAGCCGATGCCGTTCAGCGAGGCGTTCGGCACGAAGGTCGACAGGATCAGCGGCGACAGCATGAAGAAATCGACGCCGCCCGAGCGCAGCTGGCCGAGCACGTCGGTGTCCGCGCCGAGCTGGCTCTGCGGGAACACCGTGATCTCGATCCGGCCGTCGCTCTGCTCCTTGATCCGGTCGATCGCCTCCAGCACTCGGATGTTCGACGGATGGGTCAGCGGCTGGTTGTTGGCGAGCTTGAGATCGAACTCGGCGGCCATCGCCGGGCGCACCCGCACCAGAGGTGCGGCGATCGCACCGGCGGCGGCGCCGAGCAGCAGCGAGCGTCGGTTGAGGGTCATGTCGGTTTCCTCCCTGGACATGTGTCAGTTAAGTCGGATCACCGTCAGAGAAAGGCGGTGGAGAAGTGCGGAATGGCGGCGATGATGACGAGCCCGATCAGCAACGCGGCGATGTAGGGCCAGATCGCCCCCATCGCCTCGTCCGGCGAGACGCCGCCGATCTTGCAGGCGATGTAGAAGCCGATCCCGATCGGCGGCGCCATCAGCCCGATGTTCATCGCCACGACGATCACCATCGCGTAGTGGATGTCGTGGATCCCGAGATTGCGTGCCATCGGAAACATGATCGGCGCCATCAGCACGATCGCGGGCAACCCCTCGAGCACGCAGCCAAGCACCAGAAAGATCAGGATCGACACCACCATGAAGGTGAAGGTGCCGCCCGGCAGTCCCTGCACGCTCTGCACCAGCTTGCCGGCGAAACCGGTCTGGGTCAGCGCCCAGGCCATCGCCGAGGCAGTGCCGAGGATCAGCAGCACCGCGCCCGACAGCGCCGCGGTCTCGACCAGCATCCGCCCGAAACTGCGGAAGGTGATGCCGCCGTAGAGCACGAGGCCGATGAACAGCGCATAGACCACCGCGATGGTCGAGACCTCGGTGGCCGTCGCCACGCCGCCGCCGACCGCCGCGCGGATCATGAACGGCAGCACCAGCGCCGGGGCGGCGGCCAGCATGGTCTTCCAGACCCGTGACAGCGGCGCGCGCCTCACCCCGGTCATGTCCTCGGTGCGGGCCTTCCAGCGGGCGAGGACCGCGAGCACCACCAGCAGCACCGAGGCGATCACGAACCCGGACGTGAACAGCCCCGCGATCGAGATGCCCGCCGCCGAGCCGAGCACGATCAGCACGATCGACGGCGGCACCGTGTCGGCCATCGCCGCCCCCGTTGCAAGCAGCGCGATCATCTCCGGCGGCTTGTGACCCCTGCGCTTCATCTCCGGAAACAGCGCCGGCGCGACGGTGGCCATGTCGGAGACCTTCGATCCGGAGATGCCGGAGACCAGGAACAGCGAGCCGAGCAGCACGTAGGACATGCCGGCCTTGACGTGGCCGAGGAACGAGCCGAGGAACTCGACGATCGCCTTGCCCATGCCGGTCACGTCGAGGATGCAGCCGAGCAGCACGAACACAGGCACCGACAGCAGGATCAGGCTCGACATCCCCTCGTCGATCCGGCCGATCATCACGAAAATCGGCGCGGTGCTGGCGAACGTCAGAAACGCCAGCGTCCCCAGCCCGAAGCAGAAGGCGATCGGCACCCCGATCGCCAGCATCAGCGCCACGAACAATCCGAGGAACAGCGGCAGGTTCCAGTTGCCGAACCCCGCCAGCACCGGCTCCAACAGCCAGAGCGCCCCGACCATCGCCGCGACCGTCACCACCGCGCCGGCCAGGGACCGCCACGTGCTCTCGCGCACCGCCTGCACGATCGCGAGGATCGCCATCAGCAGCATCCCCGCTGGCAGTGCCGCCGCCCGGTAGGTCATCGGGATCTCCAGCGCCGGCGAGCTGACGTAGCTCTCCTCGTAGG
The DNA here is from genome assembly GCA_963773555.1 of uncultured Alphaproteobacteria bacterium. Taxonomy (GTDB): domain Bacteria; phylum Pseudomonadota; class Alphaproteobacteria; order Rhodobacterales; family Rhodobacteraceae; genus Amaricoccus. Next base: position 38 of record CAVZCB010000020.1, on the reverse strand, counting down.
CGTATTCGAACGCCGGGCGCAGCATCACCACCAGGAAC
>CAVZCB010000019.1:0-203594 GCA_963773555.1 uncultured Alphaproteobacteria bacterium | reverse complement strand
ATTGGCTCGGAGTTCGGCGAGATTTGTTTGTCACCGAAATTGAGCTAGGATGAATGCAAAGATCTGTCAATCACACTCCACCTTGCTACACGATAATGATGCTCACATATGTGTAGCGTAACGATCTGATCTTGGGAGGTTTATCGTTACCGCTGGTTCGAGTCCAGTCGCCCAGCCAAGTCCGCGGCCGCGTCGTCACCCGTCGCTGCCGGGCCGGTGGATCGGCCCGAAAAGTTTTAGGCGATTCACGAACATTTAAAGAACGCGGCGTTAGCTGTCCCGTGCCAGCGGAGGACCCCTGCCTTGGAACAGCTGCCCCGGATCGATGCCTTCAAGCTCATCGAGATGCCGACTCAAGCGCCGACCCCGCTGGAGGTGCGCGCCCGCCAGCGCTTCGCCGTGGCGCAGGCGCTGGCGCAGGGGCGGATGATCTTCCACTTCCAGCCGGTGGTGCAGGCGCGTACCCCCTCCCGTCCCGCGTTCTACGAGATGCTGGCCCGGATGCGCGCGCCCGACGGGCGGCTGGTCGGCGCCGGCCAGTTCCTGCCCGCCATCGAGGCCGGCCCGCTCGGCCGGGCGGTCGACCGGCTGGCGCTCGCCCAGGCGCTGAAGGCGCTGGCGGCCGACCCGGCCCTGCGCCTCTCGGTCAACATGTCGCCCCACGCGATGGGCGACGGCGAGTGGCTGGCGATCCTCGGCGCGGCCGCGCGCGGCGGCGGCGGGGTCTGCGGCCGGCTGATCCTGGAGATCACCGAGGCAGCGGCGATGGCCGACGTCGGTCAGACCATTGATTTCATGGACCACGTCCGCGGCACCGGCTGCGCCTTCGCCCTCGACGACTTCGGCGCCGGCGCCACCAGCTTCAAATACTTCCGCGACTTCCGCTTCGACATGGTGAAGATCGACGGCGCCTTCATCCGCGGCGTGGCCGGGGCCCGGGACGCCCAGGTGCTGGTCGAATGCCTGCACGCGGTCGCCCGGCACTTCGAAATGCTGTCCATCGCCGAGCACGTCGAGACCGAAGCCGACGCCGACTGGCTCCGCGGCCTCGGCATCGACTGCCTGCAGGGCTACTTCTACGGCGCCGCCGCGCCCGCGGCCGGAATGCCGGGCGAGGCTGACCGGCACCAGGTCGCCGGTTGACGCCGGTCAGGCGTCAGAGGCCCGCCGGGAGGGTCCGTCCCCGCCCTACTCCTTGCTCAGCTTCGCGAGCTGCGCCTGCATTGCGGCGAGCTGATCCTTCAGCTCGTCGAGTTCCACGTCCTTGCCGGCGGGCCTCCCCGGGCCGCCGCCCTTGCTGATGCCAGTGGCGAACGGCGCGAACATCCGGAGCGCGTTCTCGAACCACTCCATGTTCGACCGCGCCAGCGCCTCGAAGTTGGCGAGCGCGGGATTGGCCTCGAAGGCCTGCCGCACCTGCTCGCGCATCGTCTCCTGGTTCCGCGCGAAGGTCTCCATCGACGCCTCGAGATATCCCGGCACGAAACCCTGCAGCGAGTCGCCGTAGAGCCGGATCAACTGGCGCAGGAACGACGACGGCATCATCGTCTGCCCCTTCGCCTCCTCCTCGAAGATGATCTGCGCAAGCACGCCGCGGGTGATGTCTTCGCCGGATTTCGCGTCGTTCACCACGAAATCCTGCTCATCGCGCACCATCTGCGCCAGATGATCCAGCGTCACGTAGCTCGACTTCGCGGTGTTGTAGAGCCGCCGGTTGGCATATTTCTTGATGATGATCGGACTGGAATTCGGGCTGGACTTCGGATCGGCGTTCCGCTCGCCGGTAATTTCGGTCTTTTCGGCCACGCGCATCTCTCCTGGTGAATCTGCCTCCCGGGAGGTTTAATCTTATATCCGGACGGCGGAGTGCAAAAGGTCTTTCCGCACTTGCGAATAGCCCACGCGGGAGGGGCGCGGCGATGGACACGACGAAAACGCGGCTGAGAGACCGACTCCGCGGCGACGGCGCCCCGCTCCTCCGCCGATTCCGCGGGCAATTTCCCGAGCGACCCCAGCGAATCGACGCGCGCCCGGACCTACCTCGACCTCTGGGAGCGCCAGCTCGTCCATCTTGCGCTGCACGGGCAGGCCGCGCCCGGAGGCGGCCCGCAGGCGTGACGCGACCTGCTGCGCACCGCGTCGGCCAACCCGCGCCGCTGACCTTCCACCTCGGCGTGGCGCTTTCGGCCTACAGCCAGGCGCTGCTGGCGTCGCCGCGCGCGGATACCCCCGCCTTTCCCTGGGTCGAGCCGCTGCGCCCCGAACCCGGCGCGCTCGCGGATCTCGACCGGTTTGCGGTCGCCCGCGAGGCCGCCGCGCGGCTGAGCGCGACCGTCGCCGGGCTCGAGGTCTGGCAGGCGCATCCCTACCGCCGCATCCTGGAGGAGCCGCCTGCGCTCTGGCGGTCCGGCTGCTCGCGGCTGCTCGACTACGGCGCGGTTCCCGAAGCGACCGATCCGGGCGGTCCGCCGGTGCTGGTCGTCCCCAGCCTGATCAACCGCGCCTACATCCTCGACCTCGCCCCCGGCCGCTCGCTGCTGCGCTGGCTGGCGGCGCAGGGCTTCCGGCCGCTGCTGATGGACTGGGGCGAGCCGGGGACAATCGAGGCCGGCTTCGATCTCGACGCTTATGGCGCCGAGCGCCTGGTCCCGGGCCTCGCGGTGGCCCGCGCCACCGCGGGGCGGCCGGTTCCGGTGATCGGCTACTGCATGGGCGGCACGCTGGCGGTCGGGCTGACGGTGCGGGCGGCCGAGGATGTCGCGGGCCTCATCACCATCGGCGCGCCGTGGGACTTCGCCTCGACCAGCGGCCTCGCCGGCGCGATACGCGCGACGATCCGCGCCAGGGGCACGGCGCAGGCCGAACGGATGCTCGAGGGGCTCGGCGCCGCCTTCGGCCTGGTGCCGGTCTCGCTGTTCCAGGCGCTGTTCGCGGTGATCAACCCGATCCAGACGGCGCTGAAGTTCCAGAAGCTCGCGCGGCTCGATCCCGACGGCGCCACCGCACGCCTTTTCGTCGCGCTGGAAGACTGGCTGGCGGACGGCGTGCCGATGCCGGTGGGCGCGGCGCGGGATCTGCTGATCGGCTGGCACATCCGCAACCGGGCCGCGACCGGCGCCTGGCGCTTCCTCGGCGCGCCGGTCGATCCGCGCCGCATCGAGCGTCCGGCGCTGGTGCTCTGCGGCACCGGCGACAGCATCGCCCCGCCGCCGCTTGCCCTCCCCCTCGGCCAGCTGCTGCCGCGCGCCCGCACCCTGACCCCGGCGACCGGCCACGTCGGCATGATCGTCGGCAGCGCCGCCCAGGCCCAGGTGTGGCGGCCGATAGCGGATTTTCTGGCCTCCCACCCCGGTTGAGCCTGCCTGTCCTTTGTGCGACCACAATGCGATCGACGCGCCGGGGGGCGATTCGCCGGATCCGACGCGATCGCGGGACGCCACGTAGGGGGAAGACACACGATGACACAGGTGGTAATCGCATCGGCGGCACGCACGCCGGTGGGCAGCTTCAACGGATCCTTCGCCAACACGCCCGCGCACGAGCTCGGGGCCGCGGTGATCAAGGCGGTGCTGGAGCGCGCCGGCGTCGCGCCCGAGGACGTGTCGGAGACCATTCTCGGCCAGGTGCTGACCGCCGGCCACGGCCAGAACCCGGCCCGCCAGGCGCACATCAACGCCGGCCTCCCGCAGGAAGCCGCCGCCTGGGGCATCAACCAGGTCTGCGGCTCGGGGCTGCGCGCGGTCGCGCTCGGCGCCCAGCACATCCTGCTCGGCGACGACTCGATCGTGGTCGCCGGCGGCCAGGAGAGCATGTCGATGTCGATGCATGCAGCCCACCTGCGCTCCGGCCAGAAGATGGGTGACATGAAGTTCATCGACACCATGATCAAGGACGGCCTCTGGGACGCCTTCAACGGCTACCACATGGGCACCACCGCCGAGAACGTCGCCTCGAAGTTCCAGATCACCCGCGAGCAGCAGGACGAGTTCGCGCTCGCCTCCCAGAACAAGGCCGAGGCGGCGCAGAAGGCCGGCAAGTTCCAGGACGAGATCACCCCGTTCACCGTCAAGACCCGCAAGGGCGACATCGTGGTGGACAAGGACGAATACATCCGCCTCGGCGCCACCATCGAGGGGATGCAGAAGCTGCGTCCCGCCTTCTCCAAGGAGGGCACCGTCACCGCCGGCAACGCCTCGGGCCTCAACGACGGCGCCGCCGCCGTGGTGCTGATGTCGGCTGAGGAGGCGGAAAAGCGCGGCATCGAGCCGCTCGCCCGCATCGTCTCCTACGCCACCGCCGGGGTCGATCCCTCGATCATGGGCACCGGCCCGATCCCCGCCTCGCGCCGCGCGCTGGAGAAGGCCGGCTGGAAGGCCGCCGAGCTGGATCTGGTCGAGGCCAACGAGGCCTTTGCCGCCCAGGCCTGCGCAGTCAACAAGGACATGGGCTGGGACACCGACCGCGTGAACGTCAACGGCGGCGCCATCGCCATCGGCCACCCGATCGGCGCGTCGGGCGCCCGCGTGCTCAACACGCTCCTGTTCGAGATGAAGCGCCAGAACGCGAAGAAGGGCCTCGCCACCCTCTGCATCGGCGGCGGCATGGGCGTCGCGATGTGCGTCGAGCGGCCGTGACGCATTGATCCCCGCCGGGGCGGAAAAGCCCCGGCGCACCTAAAAAACCAGACCAGGAGGAAATTCCATGGGACGTGTGGCACTCGTCACCGGCGGCTCGCGGGGCATCGGCGCGGCCATTTCGAAGGCGCTGAAAGACGCCGGCTTCACCGTCGCGGCGAACTACGCCGGCAATGACGAAGCGGCGAAGAAGTTCACCGACGAGACCGGCATCAGGACCTTCAAGTGGTCCGTCGCCGACTACGACGCCTGCGCGTCGGGCGTGAAGTTGGTCGAGGCCGACCTCGGCCCGGTCGAGGTGCTGGTCAACAACGCCGGCATCACCCGCGACGCGCCGTTTCACAAGATCACGCCGCAGCAGTGGAACGAGGTGATCTCCACCAACCTCACAGGCGTCTTCAACATGACCCACCAGGTCTGGGGCGGCATGCGCGAGCGCAAGTTCGGCCGGATCGTCACCATCTCGTCGATCAACGGCCAGAAGGGCCAGTTCGCCCAGGCCAACTACTCTGCCGCCAAGGCCGGCGACATCGGCTTCTCCCGCGCGCTGGCGCAGGAGGGCGCGCGCAACAACATCACCGTCAACGTGGTGGCGCCGGGCTACATCGCCACCGACATGGTGATGGCCGTCCCCGAGAAGGTGCGCGAATCGATCATCGCCCAGATCCCGGTCGGCCGCCTCGGCGAGCCCGAGGAGATCGCCCGCGCCGTGGTGTTTCTCGCCTCCGACGACGCCGGCTTCATCACCGGCTCGACCATCAGCGCCAACGGCGGTCAGTTCTTCGCGTGAACGAGCATCGGTGGCGCGGGCGGCCGTTCGGCCCCGCGCCACTCCTTCCCCCAAGTGGACGTCTGAGCATCGTCAGACCCTGAGCCAGATTCGGTAGCGGGCCTCTCTGCCGGCGCGGAGTGCGACAATCCGGCCACCGTGAACGCTGCAGTCCGCGACCGGAAGCTGCCACTCAGCCGCCGCGTGCGCCGCCAGCGCCTGCCGCACCTGCTGCGTCGCCTCCTCCCGTTCGGTATGGCTCGGGACCGCCCGAGCCGCCCGCCGCGGGACGGCACGCGCCGAGGGTATCTCCAGGGTCCGTCCCATGGGGCGCCACTCTTGGCCGAACCGGCGCGCGAAGCTCGCATGCATCCCCCCGCCTTCGCGGGGCCTGATCCAGGCGACCAGATACTCTTCGGAGGCGGGGTCGCCCTCCCTGTCAGCACCGAGCGCCGGGCGGGCGAGAAGCGCGGCGCTCGAAAGCGACCAGATCTTCAGGACCATCCGGCGTCCGGGATTCGTCAGGCTAGACATGACCATTCTCCTTTTCCCTTCGTCGCGGAGACCCGCTTTCCGCACGCCGGACTAGCCCTTGTTGCCACCGTTCAGGATCTTCTGCTCCGGATCCAGGACGACGTTGAGCGAGGAGTCATTTCTGATCCACGGCGCCGCCTGGTCATCGTCGGGCGATCCCTCCGAGGACAGGTTGAAGTAGAGGTCGACCGTGTCGTCCGGCTGAAGGTCCCCGAACAGCGGGTCATCGAGCTTGTTCATGGATTTGAGCGCGTTCATGAACATGTGGGTATGCGCAACCTCGCGCGTCGCCAGATGGTTCAGAGCCTCCCTGCTGCCGTCGTCCGTCGCCTTCGCGATGAGCGCCTCGTACGTTGCCAAGGCCCCTGCCTCGGCCGACACGTTGGCGCGCAGGTCGCGCACCGGACTGGCACCCTCGCTCACATAGCTGCCGGTCCATGCCGCGCCCTCGCTGTCCAGAAGGTGCGGGCCTTTGCCGCGAACAGAGAAGAGCGTGCTCTGGAACGCCTGCGCCTGCTGGTCGCCCGAAGTGTGGGCCTCGATGAGGTGGGCGACCATTTCGAGATGGCTGAACTCTTCGACGGCAATGTCCAGAAGCATATCGCGCAAGGCGGCATCGTCGGTATGCTGTGCCTGGGTGAAGTATTGAAGCGCGGCCGTCAATTCGCCGGTCGCTCCGCCAAACTGCTCCAACAGGAATACCCCGAACTTGGGATCCGGTTCCTTAACGTTTACAGGATGGATCAGCTCTTTTTTGTGAAGAAACATGGATATGCCTTCTCTGATAGAGATATACTGCAAGTTGCGTTCTGGTTTTATTGGCTATTATTCGATTTAACACGCCGCGCGCGATCGGGTTCCCGGCGCCGGATGATTTCACAAACAGGACGCGCCTTGATGGACGGTACGCGCCTGGGACCGCCTTGTCCTGTGTGGGCGCCGCTTGCTGGAACGGCCGCCGCGACGGGTCGGCGGGCAAGGGGTGCCGCCGCTTACTGATGAACGAGATATTGCCGAACGTTTTTTCATTCCAATCTCCTTGCCCGCTGCACAGCCTGTGCAGACGGGAGGCCGGTCTCAGATTGCAACTCGCGCTGGCTCATGATTACCTCTCCCCCGTGATTAAGAGAGGAGTGCGCGATGAAGATCGGCATTCTGGAATCCGGCGAGGTAGCTCCGGACCTCAGAGCCCGCCACGGCGACTACCCGGCGATGTTCGAGGCGCTGCTCCGTGCCGCCGATCCCGGCCTCGCGTTCACCACCGTCCGGGTCGTCGCCGGCGAGATGCCCGAAAGCCCCTCCCAGGCCGACGCCTGGCTCGTCACCGGCTCGCGCCACGGCGTCTACGACGATCTGCCCTGGATCGCGCCGCTCGAGGCGTTCCTTCGGGACTGTGTCGCCGCCCGGGTGCCGCTGATCGGCATCTGCTTCGGCCACCAGATCCTCGCGGAAGCCCTGGGCGGACGCGCCGAGAAGTCCGACCGCGGCTGGGCGCTCGGGGTGCAGGACTACGAGGTGACGGCCCGCCCCGGCTGGATGGCGGGCCTGCCCGACCGCTTCGCCGTCACCGCGGTGCATCAGGACCAGGTCGTGGCGCTGCCCGCCGACGCCACGGTGCTCGCCCGCTCGCCGCAGTGCCCGTTCGCCGCCGTCGCCTATGGCGACCTTGAGGCGCCCGCCGCCATCTCACTGCAACCGCACCCGGAATTCAGCCCGGCGTTCACCGGCGAGCTTCTGACTCTGCGTGCCGGCACCGCGTTTTCCGTCGAGGCCGCCGACGCCGCCCGCGCCACGCTTGGCCGCAAGGTGGACAGCGCCGCCTGGGCCCGGCTCATCGCGGCCTATCTCACCCGCGTCGCCGGAGACCGCGCCGCCGCATGAATGGCCGCCCGACCGCGGCACCCGTCGTCAGCCCGATCGTCAGGAGGCGTATCATCGAACAGGCGATCGCTCGAGGGATTGACCAAGGTGCCGTCCGCCCGGCGCCTGCTCCGCCACCGCCAGGGGCTGGACGAGCGCCCCGCAATGGGCGCCGGTCGCAGCAAGCGACGCCAGAGCGAACCCTAGCTCAGAGCAGCAGCCCCGCCAGCAACATCGCCAGCCCGAGGGCCGCCAGCGCCACCGACCCGAGGTTGACCGCCAGAAGCCGGTGCAGACGGGCGTGGATGTCCTCGGGCGCAAGTCCGGCGCGGCGGATCCGCACGCCCTGCACGATGCAGAAGCCGAGCCCCACCAGCCCGACGACGGTGACGAGCAGACCGAGATGCGCGAGGTTCTGCATGGTTCTCTCCCCTGGGCGCGACCGGCCGCGACGCTAGCCCGCGGCCGCCGCGCGGTGCAAGACCCGCGAAGCGACAAGGTTGAGGGAGAGCCCGGTCGGGGTTTCCGGCCGCGACGCGGGGGCTTTATCACGGGCGGCGAACCGGCTAGGTCGGAAGCGGTGTGCGGGCATGGCGAAATCGGTAGACGCAGCGGACTTGAGATGTTGAGTGCCCGCAGGGAAACCTGCGGAGTAGAGCCGCTCAAAGTCGGGGAAACCTCACGGGTCGTGCCGGTGGCGATCCCGAGCCAAGCCCTCCGGCAGCGGAGGGAAGGTGTAGAGACTAGACGGGCGGGGCCTGTCGCCTTCGGGCAAAGGCCAAGGGATAGTCCAGACCACGAACGCGCGCCCCCGGTCTGATCGCGGGCGGGCGGCGGCGGAAGCCGAAGTGGTACGAAAATCCGCTTCCCTTCGGGGAGTGCCAGTTCGATCCTGGCTGCCCGCACCAATTCGACCCCGGAGGTCCGGATGCTGAAGAGCCTGCAGATCGAGATCGCGCGGATCCGCGTGCCGGTGAAGCGCGTGAAGACGCTCGATGCCGCAAAGGTGGCCGAGATCGCCGAAAGCATGCTGGAGGAAGGGCAGAAGATGCCGATCATGGTCCGGCCAGACGGGGAGACATATGTCCTCGTGGAGGGGCTGCACCGGCTCGAGGCGCGCAAGGCGCTGGGCGACACCACGATCGACGGCTACATCGTCCAGGCCCGCAAGCACTAGCGTAGCGGGGACCTCGCCGTCAGAACGCCACGTCGGTTGCCTTGCCCGCGGCCCTGGCCAGCTCGACGACCTTGGCGGCGACGGCCAGATCCTGCAGGCCGACGCCGGTGCCGTCGAACAGAGTGATCTCGTCGGAGGACGCCCGGCCCCCGTGGTCGCCGTTGATCACCCGGCCGATCGGGGTGATGGCGTCGGCGGCGATCAGGCCCCGGGCGACGGCGTGCTGCGCCTCGCCGATCGACGTCGACTGGGCGACCTCGTCGGTGAACACCGTGGCGGCGGCGACGAGCTCGGCCTCGACCTCCTGCTTGCCCTTGGTGTCGGTGCCCATGCAGGCGAGATGGGTGCCGGGCTTGATCTGGGCGCGCTTCAGGATCGGATCGAAGCTCGAGGTGATGGTGATGATCACGTCGGCCTCGCGCCCGAGCCTGTCGAGATCGACCGCCTCGAACGGCAGGCCGAGCTCTCCGGCCGTGTCCTCGAGGCGGGACAGCATCTCGGGGTGGAAATTCCAGCCGACCACCCGGTCGAAATCGCGCTGGCGGACGGCAGCGCGCATCTGGAAGGCGGACTGGTGGCCGGCGCCGACCATGCCGAGAACCTTCGCATCGGGGCGCGCGAGGTGCTTGATCGAGACGGCGCAGGAGGCGGCGGTGCGCGCGGCGGTGAGGTAGTTGCCGCCGACGCAGGCGATCGCCTTGCCGGTGTCGGGATCGAACAGGAACACCGTCGACTGGTGGTTGCCGCCGAGATTGCGCTCGAGGTTGTGCGGCCAGTAACCCCCCGCCTTGACGCCGAGCACCCCGCCGGCGCGGTCGAAGCCGCCCTTGAAGCCGTAGAGCGCGTCGGCGTGACCGATCGCCTCGCGCACGACCGGGAAGTTGGTGGCCTCGTCTCGGGCCATGGCGGCGAACACGGACTCCACCGCCTCGAACGCGGCGTCGATGTCGAGCAGGCCGGGGCAGGCCTCTTCCGGGACGATGAACATGGTGGCGGTCCTTGCGGCTGTGCGTGGGCACGGTCCGGACACGCGTGCCCGGACCGCTACATTCTTGAATCAGAACGGCTTATCGCGCCGCGTAAACACCTTTTTAACTGCTGGCGCGGCTCAGAAAGCCTTGCCGCGGGCGCTGACCGGCCAGAGGGTCTCGACCTTGCCGCCGCGGACGCCGACGTACCAGTCGTGGATGTTGCAGGTCGGGTCGCAGTGGCCCGGGACGAGGCGGAGCTTCTCGTTGATCTTCAGGACGCCGTCCTTGTCCTCGATCACGCCGTGCTCGTCGGAGCACTTGATGTACTTGACGTCGTCGCGGCCGTAGATGAACGGCAGCCCGCTGTCGACCGACTGGGCCTTGAGGCCGGCGTCGCAGATCGCCTTGTCGGGCTTGGCGTGGCTCATCACGCTGGTGAGGATGAAGAGCGCGTTCTCCCACTCGCCGTGGTCGATGCGGTTGCCGTCCTTGTCGTGGATCCGGCCGTAGTCGGCGTCCATGAAGGCGTAGCTGCCGCACTGGAGCTCGTTGTAGACGCCGGAGTTCGACTCGAAGTAGTAGCTGCCGGTGCCGCCGCCGGAGACCAGCTCCGGCTTCAGGCCCTCCTTCTCCAGCGCCTCGACCGCGTCCCTGACCTGGGCGATGGCGGCGTCGAGCTTGGCCTTGCGGTCGTCGTAGCTGTCCATGTGCTGCATCGCGCCCTGGTAGGCCTGGATGCCGGTGAACTTCAGGCCCGGGGCGGCGTCGATCGCCCTGGCGATCTCGACCACCGCCTCGGTGGTGGTGACGCCGCAGCGCCCGGCGCCGCAGTCGATCTCGACGAAGCACTCGAGGGTGGTGCCGTGCTTCTGCGGCCGCGGCCGAGAGGTCGGCGACGTTCGCCACGTCGTCGACGCAGACGATGATCCGCGAGCCGAGCTTGGGGAGCCTGGCCAGCCGGTCGATCTTGGCCGGGTCGCGGACCTGGTTGGAGACCAGCACGTCCTTGATGCCGCCGCGCACGAACACCTCGGCCTCGGAGACCTTCTGGCAGCAGACGCCGACCGAGCCGCCGAGCTTCTGCTGCAAGAGCTGGACGTCGACCGACTTGTGCATCTTGCCGTGGCTGCGGTGGCGCATGTCGTGCGACCTGGCGTAGTCGCCCATCTTGCGGATGTTGCGCTCGAGCGCGTCGAGATCGAGGATCAGGCAGGGGGTCTGGATCTCGTCTACGCTCATGCCGATGGCGGCGGGGATGTCGTAGCCGACCTCGAGGCCGGCGATGTCTTCCTGCTTGGTCATGGTTTTCCCCTTCACTTCTGCCAGGGCAGCTTGTCGAGATCGACGTTGCCGCCGGTGATGATGACGCCGACGCGCTGGCCGGCGAAGACGTCGCGGTTCTTCAGGATGGTGGCGAGCGGCACGGCCGAGCTCGCCTCGATCACGATCTTCATGCGCGCCCAGGTGAGGCGCATGGCGTCGATGATCTCCTGCTCCTCGGCCACCAGCACGTCGGTGACGAAGTTGGAGACGAAGTGCCAGGTGCGCTCCTTGAGCGGAACCTTGAGGCCGTCGGCCACGGTCACCGGCGCGTCGTAGGCGACGATCTCGCCGGTCTTGAACGACTGGTAGGCGTCGTCGGCCTCCTTCGGCTCGGCGGCGTAGATCCGGGTGTTCGGCGCGATGTTCGACATCGTCAGGCAGGTGCCCGATATCATGCCACCGCCGCCGATCGGGGCGATGACCGCGTCGAGTTCGCCGAGGTCCTCGATGATTTCCTTGGAGCAGGTGGCCTGGCCGGCGATCACCCGCGCGTCGTTGTAGGGGTGGACGAAGTCGGCGCCGGTCTCGGCCTGGACGCGGGCGAAGGTCTCCTCGCGGCTGGTGGTCGAGGGCTCGCACTCGGTGATGACGCCGCCGTAGCCGCGCACCGCGTCCTTCTTGGCCTGCGGCGCGGTGCGCGGCATCACCACGTGGCAGGGGATGCCGCGGCGGCCGGCCGCGTAGGAGAGCGAGAGGGCGTGGTTGCCGCTCGAGTGGGTGGCGACGCCCTTGCGCGCCTTCTCGTCGGAGAGCCCGAACACCGCGTTGGAAGCGCCGCGGACCTTGAAGGCGCCGGCCTTCTGCAGGTTCTCGCACTTGAAGAACATCTCGCAGCCGGCGAGCTCGTTCAGGAAGCGCGAGGTCAGGATCGGCGTGCGGTGGACGTAGGGCTTTATCCGCTCGTGCGCGGCGAGCACGTCCTCCCAGGTCGGGATGTAGAGTTCCGTGGCGGTCTCGACGTTCATCTGTTCCCCCCTCAGGCGACCTTGCGCAGGTCCGCGCCGGCCGTGTTGCGGTAGTAATCCTGCGCCGCGGCGACACCGCTGCCAAGGGTGATCGGGTAGTCGAGATCGGCCATCACCATTTCCGCCGTGGCGAGCCCGGACAGCGCCATCACGTCGGTGAGCGAGCCGAGGTGGCCGATGCGGAACACCTTGCCGGCGACCTCGCCGAGGCCGACGCCGAAGGCGACTCCGTACTTGTCGGCGGCGTGGGTGACGACCCGGGTGCTGTCGAAGCCTTCCGGAACCACCACGGCGCTGACCGTGTCGGAATAGAGGTCGGGCGAGCGGGCGCAGAGCTTCAGCCCCCAGGCGTCGACCGCGCGGCGGACGCCTTCGGCGATGCGGTGGTGGCGGGCGAACACGTTCTCGAGGCCTTCCTCGTCGATCATCTTCAGCGATTCGCCCAAGCCGTAGAACAGGTTGACCGGCGGCGTATAGGGGAAGCCGCCCTTGGCGTTGGTGGCGAGCATGTCGCGGAAGTCGAGGAAGCAGCGCGGCAGTTTCGCGGTCTCCATCGCCTTCAGCGCCTTGGGGCTCACACCGACGATGGCGAGGCCGGCGGGGAGCATGAAGCCCTTCTGGCTGCCGGTGACGGCGACGTCCACGCCCCACTCGTCCATGCGGAAGTCCATCGAGGCGATCGAGCTGACGCCATCGACCAGCAGCAGCGCCGGGTGATTGGCGGCATCCATCGCCCGGCGGATCGCGGCGACGTCGGATTTCACGCCGGTCGCGGTCTCGTTGTGGGTGACGAGGACCGCCTTGATCTCGTGGCCCGTGTCGGCTTCGAGCGCGGCCTGGAAGTCGGCCGCCGGGGCGCCGGCGCCCCAAGGGGCGTTGAGCTGCTGGACGTCGAGGCCGAGCCGCTGGCACATGTCGATCCAGCGGTGGGAGAACATGCCGTGGCGGCAGGCCAGCACCTTGTCGCCGGGCGAGAGGGTGTTGGAGAGCGCGGCTTCCCAGCCGGCTGTGCCGGTGGCGGGGAACATGATCGACCTCGCCGGTGCGGGTCTTCAGCACCGACTTCACGCCGGCGAACAGCGGCTTGAAGATCGCGCCGAAGCTCGCCGAGCGGTGGTCGATGGTCGGCACGTTGCAGGCGTGGCGCAGGCGCTCGGGGATGTTGGTCGGACCGGGGATGAAGACCGGGTTCTGGCTGGACATGGGCTTTCCCTCCAAGTGTCGTTGGCCGGGGTATAGCAGCGAAGCGGTGGATCGCCAATTTTTTTGAAATATTTTTTCAGAACAGATGACGCGTACTTAACCGTCTGTTCTGAAAGGGAGATGGATTTTTCATGCGCGCGCGGGCATTGGGGAAAAACGGGCCTCAGCTCAGAAAGCGGTGGTGAGCGCGGTGAGCCAGCCGGGCGAAGCGGCGACAAGCGCGGCTTCCGCCTGCTTGTCGAGGCCGGTGAGGATCAGCAGGCCGATCGCGACCAGACCGACGCCCAGCAGCGCCGCGGGCGCCGGTCCCGGCCGACCGCATGCGGCCGCGCCAGCGCAGCAGCGCCTCGCGGGAGGCGAGGCCGAGGAGGAGGAGCGGCAGGGCGGCGCCGAGGCCGAAGGCCGCCATGGTGAGCGACACCTGGCCGAGGTTCTCGGCCCGTGCCGCCATCAGCGAGGCCGCGCCGAGGGTCGGGCCGACGCAGGGCGCCCACACCGCGCCGAGCAGCAGGCCGACGGCGAACTGGCCGCCGGGGCCGGTACCGGCGAAGCCGCCGAAGCGGCGTTCGGTCCAGCTGGCGACCGGCCCCGTGGCGAGCGCGACGCGGGTCTGGAGCGCGGGCAGGAGCAGGACCACGCCCAGCGCCAGCAGGAGCGCGCCGCCGACGGCGCGGAACACGCCGGCGTCAAGGCCGATCGCGAAGCCGATGGTGGCGACGAACACGCCGACCACCGTGAACGACAGCGCGAGGCCGGCGGCGAGCGCGGCCGGGCCGAGGCGGTGCTGGCCGGCGGCGGCGGCGAGCACGATGGGGACGAGCGGCAGGACGCAGGGGGAGAGGATGGAGACGACGCCCGCGATCGCGGCGAAGGCGAGGGTCGCGAGCATGGCTCAGTAGGCGCTGTCGAGCAGGGCCTCGATGCGGGCCGGGCGGGTTTCGCCGACGCTGCGGCCGACCTCCTTGCCGCCGGCGAAGACGATCAGGGTGCTCTGCTGCCGGGCGCCGAAGGCACGGACCACGTCCTTGCGCGAGTCGAAATCGACTTCGTAGATCGTGAGGCCGGCGAAGCGGGGGGCCTGCAGCAGGTCGGCGAAGACCGCCTTCTGGGCGCGGCAGGTCGGGCACCAGCTGGCGGTGATCTCGACCAGCATCGGCCCGCCGGACGCCAGCGTGGCCTTGAAGGCCTCGGCGTCGAAGGCGGTGGCGACGGGCGCGTCGGCCCGGGCGGGCAGGAGCGTGGTCAGGAGCCCGGCGGCGGACAGCGAGAGGACGGAACGGCGGTCGATCACGGGGGGCAACTCCTGACGTTGGCGACGGCGCGATGGTTACGGCCTTGTTTGCATCTTCGCAGATGTGCGCGCGGGTGTTACCGGCCTCACCGCTTCGTGAGGCGCGGTCGCCGAGGGGACTGTCGCGGCGGCGCGGAGTGCGGCATGGTCGGGACATGGACAGCACGCAGAAACGCTCGCGCGGGCGGCCGCGGGCCTTCAACGCCCAGCCGGAGCAGACCACGATCCAGGCGCTCGACCGGGCGCTGGTGATCCTGAAGGTGCTGGCCGAGGGCGAGGGGATGTCGCTGACCGAGCTGGCCGAGGCGGCGGACCAGGCGCCGGCGACGGTCTACCGGGTGCTCTCGACCTTCCAGGCGCACGGCATGGTGGAGTTCCAGGCGAGCCGGCAGCTGTGGTTCGTCGGCCAGGCGGCGTTCCGGATCGGCAGCGCATTTCTTGAGCGCACCAGCCTCGTCGAGCAGGCGCGCGGGGTGATGCGCGAGCTGATGGCGGCGACCGGCGAGACGGCGAACCTCGCGATCGCCGACGGCGGGCAGGTGGTGTTCATCAGCCAGGTCGAGACCCACGAGCCGATCCGGGCGTTCTTTCGCCCCGGCACGCGCGGGCCGATCCACGCCAGCGGCATCGGCAAGGCGCTGCTCGCCTACCATGCGCCGCAGGCGGTGGCGCGGATCGTGCGCGAGCAGGGGCTGGCGGCGTTCACGCCGCACACCATCACCGAGCCGGAGCGGCTGGCGGCCGAGCTCGCGACGATCCGGGCGCGCGGCTGGGCGGTGGACGAGGAGGAGCGGACCGAGGGGATGCGCTGCATCGCCGCGCCGATCTTCAACGAGTTCAGGGAGGCCGTGGCCGGGGTGTCGGTGTCGGGGCCGACGGTGCGGATGGAGCGGAGCGGCGGCGACGAGATCGGGGCGCGGGTCCGCGCGGCGGCGGACCGGATCACCCGGGCGATTGGCGGCACGACGCCCTGAGCGGGAACCGGCGGCGGCTGCAGGCATTGTTTTCGATGTAGCGCATAAGGGGGGAACCTCCCATGACCATCGAAATCCTGAGCACCTGGCTTGCCTTCGGACTCGTCGGCTCGGCCTCGCTGATCGCACCGATGCTGTTGCAGCAAACCCTGGCGCCGACCCGCGTCCGGCGGCCGTCTCACCGCTCGAGATCGCGATAGGCCTCCGGGCGAAACCGTGGCGTGCAGACGCAGTAGAATTCGAGAGTGACGGCGCCGGTATTCTCGATCCGTTGAGGCGTGCCGGCCGGAATGATCACCCGATCTCCCGGCGACACCCGCGCCGAGCGCCCGTCGATCTCGACGCGCCCCTCGCCTTTCAGGATCACATAGACCTCGACCGTGTCTTCCACCGCGTGGAGGCGGGTTGATCCCGCAGCGTTCGTCGGTCGGATGTCCGCCGGGAAGGGGCCGGCCTCCAGCCAGTCGGGGCGCGTTGTTGACGGGGGAACTCCTCCGTGACAGAGACCGGCAATGCATGGGGTTCGCCAGAATGACACCCGATCTCATCGTCACCAACGCACTCGTCCTGACCTGCGATGCCGCAGGAACCGTGGCGCGTCACGGCGCGGTCGCGGTGGAGGGCGGGCGCATCGCACGGATCGGGTCGGCGGAGGCGCTGGGCACTGACGCCGCGGAGGTGATCGACGCGGCCGGCATGCTGCTGATGCCCGGACTGATCAACACCCACTGCCACGCAGCCGACAGCCTGTTCCGGGGATTGGTGGAGGATCTGCCGCTCGAGCCGTGGCTGCGCACCGTCTGGAAGGCGGAAGGCGCGATCCTCGATCGCGACACGGTGCGGCTCGGCGCGACGCTCGGGTTTGCCGAGATGGTGCTGGGCGGCGTGACCACGACGATGGACATGTTCTGGCACCCGCGCGAGACCGTCGCGGCGGCGCGCGCGGTGGGGGTGCGGGTGGCGACGGGGGGCATCTTCTTCGATGGCCCCGGGGTCGACGGCCGGACCGAACGCCTGCGCGACGCGCAGGCCTTCTTCGAGGAATTCGCCGGGGCCGAGGATGTGCTGCCGGGGACGTTTCCGCACGGCGCCTACACCGTGGCTCCGGAGAACCTGCAGGCGGCGAAGCGGCTGGCCGATGAACACGGCGCTGCGTTCAGCACGCATGCCGCCGAAACCCGGGCCGAGCGAACCGACATCGAGACGCGCTACGGCCGGTCGGTGATTGCCCACCTCGACGCGCTCGGACTTCTCGATGAGCGGACGGTGCTCGCGCATTGTGTCTGGCTCGACGACGAGGAGATCGCGATCCTGGCGCGGACCGGCGCCAGCGTCGCGCACAATCCGGTCTCGAACCTGAAGCTCGCCAGCGGGATCGCGCGGGTGCCGGACATGCTGGCGGCGGGCGTGCGGGTGACGTTGGGCACGGACGGGGCGATCTCGGGCAACGATCTCGATCTGTGGCTGGCGCTCCGGCTGGCGGCGACGCTGCACCGCGGCGCGACGGGGCGCGCGGACGCGGTGACGACGTCGCAGGCGCTGCGGATGGTGACCCGGGACGGCGCGGCGGCGCTCGGGGCGGGCGATCGGCTGGGCGCGCTCGAGCCGGGAAAGCTCGCCGACATGATCCTGATCGACCTTCGGCGTCCGCATGCGGTGCCGCTGTTCGATCCGGCCACCCATCTGGTGTTCTCCTGCGGGCGGTCGGACGTGCGGCACGTCTTCGTCGGCGGGCGGCAGGTGGTGCGGGACGGGCGGCTGACCGGCCTCGACCTCGACGGCGTGCTCGGCGAAGTCGAGGCGCTGGCGCCACGGATCGCGGCGAGCGTCGCGTGAGCGCGGAGTATGCCCGGCTGCTGGCGTCGCTGGGGGCGGTGCTCGGAGCGCACCGAGCTGGTTCCCGAGATCGCGCTGATCCTCGGCTCGGGGCTGGGCGGGCTCGCGGACGCGGTCGAGGTGGTGGCGGCCATCCCCTACGCCGAGATCGGCCTCCCGGAATCGACGGCGCCGGGCCATGCCGGGCGGCTGGTCATCGGCCGGCTGCACGGCCGGGACGTGGCGCTGATGCAGGGACGGCTGCACCTCTACGAGGGCTACGGAGCGGGAGAGATCGGCTTCGCGGTGCGGCTGCTGGCGCGCCTCGGAGCGCGGACGCTGGTGGTCACCAACGCAGCCGGGGCGCTCGACCCGGACTTCGTGCCCGGCGACGTGATGCTGATCGAGGACCATCTGAATCTTCACCGGCACGAACCCTCTGACCGGGCCGAACGACGAGCGGATCGGCCTGCGGTTTCCCGACATGTCGCGCGCCTACCATCCTACGTTGCGGACAGCGGCACGGGAAACGGCGAATGCGGCCGGTGTGGCACTGCGGTGCGGCATCTATGCCGGGATCGCCGGGCCTTCGCTCGAGACCTCGGCGGAGCGGCGGCTTCTGCGGGCTGCGGGGGCGGACGCGGTCGGCATGTCGACGGTGATCGAGGTGATCGCGGCCGTGCATGCGGGGATGGACGTGCTCGGGCTCTCGGCGATCACCAACGGCGCGCAGGGCGGGCCGGACCAGCAGCCGGACACCATCGAGGAGGTCCTGGCCAACGCCGGCATCGCCGGCGCGAAGATCGCGACGCTGCTGGCGCACCTGCTCCCGGAGCTTTGAGCGGTGGCGGCGGGAAAGACCCGCAGCGTGGCCGCGCTGTCGGTCGCGGCGGTGTTCTGCATGAGCCTCTGGTTCGTCTCGGCGGCGATCCTGCCGGAGCTCGTCGCCGAGGGCGGGCTCGGCCCCGGCCGGGCGGCGGCGCTGTCGAGCGCGGTGCAGATCGGCTTCGTGCTCGGGGCGCTCGGGCTGGCGATCCACGGCACCGCCGACCGCTTCGATCCGCGGGCGGTGCTGGCGGTCTCCGCGCTGATCGCCGCCGCGGCCAACCTGGCGCTCCTGGTCACACCGATCGGCGGTGCGGCACAGATCGCGCTCCGGGCGCTGACCGGGGTCGGGCTCGCCGGGGTCTATCCTGTGGGGATGAAGGTGCTGGTCGGCTGGGGGACGCGCGATCGCGGCGCGCTGGTCGGGCTGTTCGTGGGGATGCTGGCGGTGGGCTCGGCGCTGCCGCACCTGCTGGCATACTTCGGCGGCGCCGCCTGGCGGGAGACGGTGGTGGCGTCCTCGGCGCTGGCGGTCCTCGGCGGGATCTGCGGGATGAGCGCGGGGCTGGGGCCGCTGCACGCGCGGGCCGCGCGGTTCGATCCCGGCGCGCTGCGGCTCGCCTGGACCGACGAGCGGGTGCGCCTCGCCTACCTCGGGTATCTCGGGCACATGTGGGAGCTCTATGCGTTCTGGGCCTGGATCGGCGCGGCGCTGCTGGTCTCGTTCGGCGAGCGGCTCGGGGATGCGGCGCCCGGCGCGGCGCGGCTGCTGACCTTCGCCGCCATCGCGGTCGGCGGGCTGCTCTGCCGGCCGGCCGGGCGGCTGGCGGACCGGATCGGCAAGGCGCGGGTGGCGCAGGGGGCGATGGTGATGAGCGGCCTCGCGGGGCTCGCCACCGCCCTGGCTTTTGGCGGGCCGGTCTGGCTCGTCGCGCTGCTGGTGCTGATCTGGGGCGCGACGGTGATCCCGGATTCGGCGCAGTTCTCGGCGCTTGTCGCCGACGCGGCTCCAGGCGAGCGTGCAGGCAGCCTGCTGTCGTTCCAGCTCGCGCTCGGCTTCACCCTGACCTTCTTCACGGTGCAGGCGGTGCCCGCGGTGGCCGACGCCGTCGGCTGGCGACTCACCCTCGCGCTGATGGCCGTCGGTCCGGCGGTCGGGATCGCCGCGATGCGGCGGCTGCGCGGGTTGCCGGTTCCGGACCCCGGCATGCTCGCGGAACGATAGTCTTCGAACCGGCATCCGCCCCTGTTCCTGCCGAGCGGCGACCGTCAGCCGATTCGGTCCGGATATGCGTGTCAGGTGCGCGTCCGGAGGCAGTGGCGGCATGACGATGTTGATTTATTGACCATAACTTTCCGCCAAGCCTGTGTGGTTGGCAAAGCCATCTCAATCACATCCTGGGCGTTGTTCTCCCTCAGGTTGTTTCATCGGCGTCATAATCAGCGTCAGGTTTTCCTTGCCATTTGCTCAACCGGAACTAGAGTCATGGTTAAAACAAGGCGTTCATGGTTTCTTAGTACCTGGTCGTCTGGAATGGGCCAACCGGAGGAAGCCCGATGAATCCACGACTCGTCATTTGCCTGCTCCTGTCCACCATTGTCGGAATCGGCATGGCCATTTCGGCGGTGGCGGCCGGCTGGGGCCTGTTCGTCGGGCTGGTGCTCTGGAGCTGCGGCGGATCGCTCTGCCTGGTCGCCGCCAGCCTGATCGCAGCGGGGGTCGAGGATGCGCTGGCCCGTATCGCCACCGAGCAGCCGCGGGCGCGTCCAGAGCCCGCCCACGCCTGAGGCGCTTCAGAGCACATAACGGCTGAGGTCGGCCGAGCGGCTGAGCTCGCCGAGGTGCTTCTCCACGAAATCCCCATCGACGGTCACCGCGTCGCCGGTCCGGTCGGGCGCGGTGAAGCTCAGGTCCTCGAACACCCGTTCGAGCACCGTGTGCAATCGGCGCGCCCCGATGTTCTCCACCGCCCGGTTCACTTCCGCCGCGATGCGGGCGAGCGCGGCGATGCCCTCCTCGGTGAAGTCGACCGCGACCTGTTCGGTCTGCATCAGCGCGGAA
The DNA here is from genome assembly GCA_963773555.1 of uncultured Alphaproteobacteria bacterium. Classification (GTDB taxonomy): domain Bacteria; phylum Pseudomonadota; class Alphaproteobacteria; order Rhodobacterales; family Rhodobacteraceae; genus Amaricoccus. Next base: position 183,191 of record CAVZCB010000019.1, on the reverse strand, counting down.
TACTGGCGGGTGAGCGCGTTGTCGGTCTCGGTCAGGATGCGCACGAAGTCCGCTTCGGTCAGCGCGCGCAGTTCAACGCGGATCGGCAGCCGGCCCTGGAGTTCCGGCAGGAGGTCGGAGGGCTTCGCCACGCTGAAGGCGCCCGAGGCGATAAACAGGATGTGGTCGGTCCTGACCGGGCCGTACTTGGTCGAGACGGTGGTGCCCTCGATCAGCGGCAGCAGGTCGCGCTGTACGCCCTCGCGGGAGACGTCGGCGCCGCGGGTCTCGGCGCGGGCGCAGACCTTGTCGATCTCGTCGATGAAGACGATGCCGTTCTGCTCGACGGCGTTCACCGCCTCGCGGTTCACCGTCTCCTGGTCGAGCAGCTTGTCGGCCTCCTCGGTGATCAGGAGCTCGTAGGACTGGGCGACCGACAGCTTGCGCCGGACCTTGCGGCCGCCGCCGAAGGCCTTGCCGAAGATGTCGCCGAGGTTCATCGCGCCCATGCCCATCCCCGGCTGGCCGGGGATCTCCATCATCGGGAACGGATTCGAGGTGTCGGCCACCTCGAGCTCGATCTCCTTGTCGTCCAGCGAGCCCTCGCGCAGCTTGCGGCGGAACATCTCGCGGGTCTGCTCGCGAGCGCCCTCGCCGGCGAGGGCGTCGATGACGCGGCTCTCCGCGGCCTCGTGGGCGCGGGTCTTGACCCGCTCGCGCATGTCCTCGCGGACCATGGCGATGGCCGCGTCGACGAGATCGCGCACGATCTGCTCGACGTCGCGGCCGACGTAGCCGACCTCGGTGAACTTCGTCGCCTCGACCTTGAGGAACGGCGCCTTCGCGAGCTTCGCGAGGCGGCGGGAGATCTCGGTCTTGCCGACGCCGGTCGGGCCGATCATCAGGATGTTCTTCGGATAGACCTCATCCCGGATATCGTCGGGAAGCTGCTTGTGCCGCCAGCGGTTCCTGAGCGCCACCGCGACGGCGCGCTTGGCGTCCTTCTGGCCGATGATGAAGCGGTCGAGCTCGGAGACGATTTCGCGCGGGGTCAGGTCGGTCATGTTCGCTCCTTTGGGTCGCGCCTGACATATGCGCGGGCGGGCGATACGCAAGCACCCGGCCGAGCGGTTGGCTTTCCGCGGTCCGGTTCGCGAACGGAGGTTTGGGGCGAGGCGCCCGCGAAATTGTCGATTCCCGGCTGCAGCAACGTAATGGTGGCGTTGAGATGAAGGCCGCGCCGCCGCATCCCGTCCAGCCAAGTCCCGCGCCGCGGCGAAATGGCTCGCATGGCGCGGGCGCGCAAGCTATCGTCCCGGCCGGGAGCCCCCTGTCGAGGACCAGTAAGGTGTCGCCGCGCGCCGCTTTGAGGGTGTTTGTGCTGATCTGCCTCGCCGCCGCGCCGATCCGGGGCGCGGCCCAGTCGACGCAGATCAATGAGGCGGTCCGCACCGCACCGGTCATCATCGATGGGGTGACGCTGTTCGCTGTGCGCGGAACCTCGGCGCTACCGGCCGAGGAGCGCGCGAAGATCGTGCGTCAGCGCATCCTCGACGCCGCCCGCGATCCGGCCTTCGATCCTCGGGCGATCGAGCTCAGGCCAGTCGAGGGCGGCATCGAGGTCCGGAGCAAGACGATGCCCCTGCGTGGCGTGTTCGACGCTGACGCCCGACTCGAGGGGCTCGAGACCGCGCTGCTCGCCACCTCGGTAAGAAACCGCATCGCGCAGGCCATCATCCACTACCGTGACCTGCGCGGGCCGGCGGGCGTCACCGGGGCAATCCGGCGGGTCGGCTGGCAGACGCTGATCCTCGCGCTGAGTCTCCTGGGCATCCTGCTGGCCGAACGGCTGGTCTCGCGGCTGATCCGCCGCCATGTGGACGGACGCGTGGCGCTCTGGGAGCAGCGGGCCCGCAACGTGGTGCATCTCCAGGCGATCTGGCTCGGCGCGCGGCGAACGCTCAGGATCCTGTTCGTCGCCGGCGGGATGGCGGCGGTGCTGATCTTTTTCAACCGGGTCCTGTTGACCCTGCCCTGGACTCGAGATGCCGGGCACCAGATGACCGCGCTGATCGCCGGGCCGCTGCGGGTGGTTGGCGGCGGCATTCTCGGCGAGGTGCCCAACCTGGTCGTGCTCGCGATCGTCGTGGCGCTGACCTTGTTCGCGGTCCGCGTGTCCGACCGGCTGTTCGCGGCGCTCGGCTCGAGGCGGCTGCGGGTCGGGAACTTCGATCCGGAATGGGCGGCCCCCACCAGCCGTCTCGTCCGGATAGCAGTGATCCTGCTCGGCGTGGTGATGGCCTATCCCTATTTCCCGGGCTCCTCGTCGGAGGCATTCCGGGCCATCTCGATCTTCCTCGGCGTCGTGCTGTCGCTCGGCGCCACGTCGCTGATCGCCAACGCGCTCGCCGGCAACTCGCTGATCTACCGGCGCGCCTTCAAGGTCGGCGAACGGGTCGAGATCGCCGGCGTGCTCGGCGACGTCGAGGCGATGACCGCGCAGGCGACGTATCTGCGCACCCCGAAGAACGAGCGGGTCACGGTGCCGAACTCACTGGTGCTCGGCAGCAATGTGGTGAACTACTCCCGGCACGTCGGCGGGCGCGGGCTGATCCTGCACACCGAGGTCGGGATCGGCTACGAGACGCCTTGGCGCGAGGTCGAGGCGATGCTGGTCGAGGCTGGACGGCGGACGCCGGGGCTGCGCGCCGACCCGTCGCCCTTCGTGCTGCAGAAGCGGCTCGGAGACTTCGCGCCGGTCTACGAGATCAACGGCTACACCGATGACGCCTCGGCGGCGCCGGCGACCCTCTCGGCGCTGATCGCCAACGTCCAAGACGTTTTCGCCGAGCGCGGCGTGCAGATCATGACCCCGAACTACGTCGCCGACCCGTCCGACGCGAAGATCCCGCCGCGCGCGAGCGGACCGGTTCGCGAGACGGGGTGAGCGCCAGGGGCGGGTCCGGGCTACCCGGGGAGACTTTCGATCGTCACGTTGCCGTTGGTGTAGACGCAGATCTCGGCGGCGATCTCCATGGCGCGCCGGGCGATCGCCTCCGCGTCGAGATCCTGGTCATAGAGCGCGCGCGCTGCAGCCAGCGCGAAGTTGCCCCCCGAGCCGATGGCGGTGACGTCGTGCTCGGGCTCGAGCACGTCGCCGGCACCGGTGATGACGTAGAGATCCGCGCCGTCGGTGACGATCAGCATGGCCTCGAGGTTGCGCAGGTACTTGTCGGTGCGCCAGTCCTTGGCGAGTTCGACCGCGGCGCGCTGGAGCTGGCCGGGGGCGGCTTCGAGCTTGTTCTCGAGCCGCTCGAGCAGGGTGAAGGCATCGGCGGTCGAGCCCGCGAAGCCGCAGATCACCGGCTGGCCGCCGGGGGTGATGCGGCGGACCTTTCGTGCCGAGCCCTTGATCACCGTCTGCCCGAGGCTGACCTGGCCGTCGCCGGCAACCACCACCTTGCCGCCCTTGCGCACGGCGACGATCGTCGTGCCATGCCAGCCGGGGAAACGCTTCGTCTCGCTCATGTCCACTCCCGTTCCTCGCCCGCGTCGATATATGGTTGCGACCGGACGAACGCCAGAGCGCCGCCGCAAAACGGGCCGGGGCGAGCCGCTGTGGATTTTCCGCGGCGCAGGACGTATGGTGCTCGGCGATGCCGGCCGATTCAACGGGCTGGTCAAAAGCTGGTGCGTGTGTGCGATGAGTATCTCCGGCATTAGGCTCGGCGACGTCTGTGATGGACGCGACAACAACTTCAACCTGATCCGGATGATCGCGGCGTTCAGCGTGCTGGTTTCGCACGCTTGGCCACTGTCGCTGGGGCCCGGCGCGGCCGAGCCGCTGTCGCTGCGGTTCAGCTACTCGCTCGGGGGCCTCGCTGTCATCGTGTTCTTCGGGATCTCCGGGTTCCTGATCACCCGCAGCTTCGATCGTCAGCCGGTCGGTCGCTGGGCCTCGGCGCGGGTGCTCCGACTGGCTCCCGGCCTCTTCGTGGCGCTTGCCCTGACCGTCGTGATCCTCGGGCCGATCGTGACCGCCTGGCCGCCTGGTAAATACTGGACCAACGGCCAGACCTATACCTACGTCTACCGCAATCTCACCCTCTACCAGATGCAGCCGAAGCTCTCGGGGCTTTTCCTGGACAACCCCTACCCCGCCGCGGTGAACGGTTCGCTATGGACCCTCTACTACGAGGTGCTCTGCTACATCGCCGTCGGCGTCCTCGGCTTGCTCGGCTTCGTGCGGCACCGCCTCTGGATGGCGCTGGCCTTCGGGGTGTTCGCCGTGGCCTACCTGACGGTCCTGCATGTGCTGCCCGCGGACGCGGTCAGCAACCGGCTCCAGTGGACGTTCCGCTTCGGGCTGCCGTTCGCGATCGGTGCCGCCTTCTGGATCTGGCGCGATCACCTGCGGCTGACGCCGACGATCATGGCGCTTCTGGTCGTGGTGACCTATTTCGCGCGGGCGACGCCGGCATTCGAGGTCCTGACCGTCTTCACGCTTCGTCTACGGCGTGTTCCTCGTCGGCTATCGGGTGAGCGGGCCGATCCGGAACTACAACCGGCTCGGCGACTATTCCTACGGCGTCTATATCTACGCCTTCCCTGTCGAACAGACGGTCGCGCACTTCCTGAAGCCGCTCGGCCCGATGCTCGAGATCGCGGTGGCCGCGCCGCTCACCCTGGCGCTCGCCGTGCTGTCCTGGAACCTCGTGGAGAAGCGGGCCCTCAGCCTGACGCGGCTCTGGCCGAAACGCCGGACTGCAGGGGCGAGCATCGACCCGGTTCCTCCCGTTTCGGAAAAAACCGCCTGAATTCTGACTCTCAAGAAGCGCCCTCCGGTGCGGCGCGGTAGTGATAGCCGCCAGCCTCCGTCATTCCGAGGCCCTCGTAGAGCGCCCGCGCGGGAGCGTTCCGCACCGTGACCGCGAGCGCCAGCGTCGCGGCACCCTGCCTCCCGGCCCACGCCGCGGCGGCACGCGTCATGTGGACGGCGAGGCCCTTGCCGCGCGCCGCCGGGGCGATCTCGAGCGCATGCAGCATCGCGACAGGGCCGTGGCGCGCGACGAAGGCGCAGCCGGCGGGACGGTCGCCGAGCCGGGCCAGCAGGTAACAGCGCGGGGCCGGGGCGCGGGCCATCACCGCGAGGCGCGCCGGGCCGATCCCGCCGTCCGCCCAGATCCCGGCCATGCAGGCGAGCGGCGCGGTGCAGGGGATCGCCGTCATGCCGCCGGGCGACGCCAGCGCCTCCGGCGGCGCGGCGTAGAAGACCGTGGCGTCCTTCAGCTGATAGCGCCGCGCGGCCAGCGACGCGTCGAGCGTGGCGTCGCCGGGGCGGATCATGAAGAGCGGGCGCTGGCCCCAGGCCCGCATCGCGGCCTCGGCCTCGGCCGGATCGATCGCTCGGACCGTCCGGTGTCGGACCGTCCAGCGTCGCCGCCGATACCCGGTTGCCGCCGTCGGCGCCGCGGCGCAGCGTCCAGGGCCCGCGCCGGACGGTTTCGGCGGCGGGCCATGTCGCGGCGAGGGCCGCGAAAAGATCCATCAGATCACCGCGAGCTCGGGAAACGTCCGGCCGGCGGTGAACCGCCCGGGGCCGAGCGCGGCCAGATCCAGCGTCCGGTAGCCGCCGCCGACGATCAGTTCCGCCAGCCCGCGGCCGATCGCCGGCGCCTGCTGCAGGCCGTGGCCGGAAAAGCCGTTGGCGAGGAAGAAGTTCGGCACCTCCGGGTGCGGGCCGACGATGGCGTTCCGGTCGACCACGTTCATGTCGTAGTGTCCGGCCCAGAAACCAGTCAGCTTCAGGGCCTCGAAGGCCTGCGCACGGGCGGCGAGCGCGGGCCAGACCCTGTCCTCCCACTCGGCGTGGCGCGGCTCGAAGTCGTCCGCGGCGACGGCGGGGTCCGGATCGGGCGGACCGCCCGCGATGAAGCGGTCGCCCTCCGGGCGGCACCAGACGCCGGTCGGGTCGATCATCAGCGGCAGTGGCCCGGCGGGGGGTTCGGCGGCCGCGAAGGCAAAGACGGTGCGCTTGCGCCGCTCGACCGGAATCGCGATCCCGGCCATCGCGGCGATCTCGGCGCCCATGCCGCCGCCGGCGTTGACGAAGACGTCGCAGCCGAGGCGGGCGCCACTGGCGAGGCGAACCCCGCACACCCGTCCGCCGGCGAGGTCGAGCGCGGCAACCGTGTCCTGCAAATAGGCGACGCCAGCGGCTCTGGCGCGGGCGCGGAACGCCTGAAGCAGGCCCATGTTGTCGAACCAGCCCTCGCCGGCGATGCCGAGCGCGCCAAGAGCGAGGTCGGTGGTGACGAGGTGGGGGAACCGCCGGGCGATCTCCCGCGGATCGAGAAGCACGATGGAGGCGCCGGCCGCGATCTGGGCCTCGTGGCTTGCGCGCAGCGTCGCCGCCTGCGCCTCGGTGCCGGCGAGGGTGAGATACCCGCGTTGGTGGAAGCTGAGGCCGAAGGCGCGGATCATCTCGAGGCCGAACGCCGAGATCCTCACGTTGAGCGGATTGGAGAACTGCTGGCGGATACCGCTTGCCGCGAGCGCGGTGGCGGCGCGGGCGTAGGTCGGATCGCGTTCGACCACCGTGATCCTGCCGCGATGGCCGAGCTCGGTCAGGAACCAGGCAATCGCGCTGCCGACGACGGCGCCGCCGCAGATGACGACGTCCGGGTCAGCCGGCATCGTCGGGATGCGGCGTCGCCGCAAATCCGCCGCCGACGACGCGCGTGGCGGTAGCGGCGGGATCGGATCGCTCGGTGCGGCCGAGAACGTCGGCGGCGAAGGGATCGGCGCTGTCCCGAGGGCGGAAGCCGAGGTGACCGGCGTGGGCGTTCGAGACCGCGGCCGCGGCGTTGTCCGAGGTGCCGTAGATCACCGAGAAGCCGGTGCGCGGGGCGAGAAGCGCCGCCTCGACCAGCCGCACGCAGTCGGCGAACGAGAGCCACGACCAGAGCATCCGGCGGTCGCGCGGCTCGGGAAAGCAGGAGCAGATCCTGCAGCATCACGCTCTCGATGCCGAACTTGTCCCAGTAGAGGCTCGCCAGATCCTCGGTGAAGGTCTTGGTGAGGCCGTAGAAGGTGTCGGGCCGGTGGGGGACGCGGGTGTCGGGCACGCTCTCCACCGGATGGAAGCCGACGGCGTGGATCGAGCTGGCGTAGATCACGCGGCGGACGCCGTGGAGGCGCGCGCCCTCGAACATGTGGTAGGAGGCGGGCAGGGTGTCGGCGACGATCTCCTCGAAAGTCTGCTCGCGCGGGTGGCCGGCGAAGTGCACGATGGCGTCGCAGTCGCGCGTCGCTGCCAGCGCGGCGGCGCGGTCGGAGAGGTCGCACCGAACCAGTTCCTCGTGCGGCGCGGCATGCCCGAGGTCGCGCACATCGGCGAGCCGCAGCGTTTCCGCCAGCGGCGCGAGGCCGGTGCGCAAGTGGCTGCCGAGGTTGCCGGCGGCGCCGGTGATCAGGATGCGGCGGTAGTCGGGCATCGGCGCAGCTCCTTCAGGGGGTGGCGGCGGCGCGCATCGCCGACAGAGTCTGGCGCGGCGTCAGGCTCTCGGTGTCGATGACGAGCTCGAGCACCGCGCCGCTGCCGCTCGCCCGGGCGCGGGCGAATGCGGCGGGGAAGTCGGCGGTGCGGGTGATGCGCTCGGCATGCGCGCCGTAGGCCCGGGCGATGGCGACGAAATCGGGATTGACGATGTCGGTGAAGCTGACGCGGCCGGGATAGGTGCGTTCCTGGTGCATCCGGATCGTGCCGTAGCTGCGGTTGTTGACGATGAGCACGATCGGGAAGGCCCCGGCCTGCAGTGCGCAGCCGAGCTCCTGTCCGGTCATCTGGAAATCGCCGTCGCCGGCCACCGCCACCACGGTGCGGGAGGGGAAGGCGACCCTGGCCGCGATCGCCGCCGGAACGCCGTAGCCCATCGCGCCCGACTGCGGCCCGAGCAGGCGTTGCCGCCCGGTGAAGGGGAAGTGCCGGTTGGTCCAGATCGAGAAATTGCCCGCGCCGTTGGTCAGGATCGCGTCGTCGGGCAACACCGCCCGGAGATGGCGCACCACCTCGCCCATGTCGAGCTCGCCCGGCTGCGGCGGGGTGGCGAGGCCCGCCTCCCAGACCGAATGCGCCGCCTCGGTCCGCTCGGCCCAGCCGCTGCCGTCGAGCGCGAGGCCGGCCAGCGCCGGCATCAGGAGATCGGGGTGGGCGTGGACCGGCAGATCGGCGGTGTAGATGCGGTTGAGTTCGGCGTCGGAGGCATGGGCGTGGATCAGGGTCGCCGCCATCCGCGGCACCGGGAACAGCTCGTAGCCGTCGGTCAGGATCTCGCCGAAGCGCACCCCGACGGCGAGGATCACGTCGGCGTCCTGCATCAGCGCCCGGACCGCTGGGGTCTTTCCGAGGCCCGCGTCGCCGGCGTAGCTCGGGCTCGCGTTGTCGAGCAGGTCCTGGCAGCGGAAGCCCACGAGCACCGGCAGCCGGTTCGCCTCGGCGAAGGCGCGCAGGCCGGCGCGCCCGGCTTCGCCCCAGCCGCCGCCTCCGGCGAGGATCAGCGGCGCCCGGGCCGCGGCGAGCAGGCGGCCGATCCCGGACACGTCCTCCGGCGCCGGCGCAGCGTGCGGAACCCGCACGGGCGGCCCTGGGCTGGCGACGGTCGCGGCGGCGAGCACATCCTCGGGCAGCGCCACCACCACCGGGCCGGGGCGGCCGGTCTGCGCGACGGCGAAGGCGCGGGCCACGATCTCTGGCACCCGGTCGGCGCTCTCGATCTCGGTCGCCCACTTGGCGAGCGGGCCGAAGACCGCGCGGTAGTCGACCTCCTGGAATGCCTCGCGCTCGCGCATCTCCGTCGCGACCTGGCCGACGAAGAGGATCATCGGGGCGCTGTCCTGCCGGGCGGTATGCACGCCGATCGCGGCGTTGGTGGCGCCGGGGCCGCGGGTGACGAAGGCGATGCCCGGCGCGCCGGTCAGCTTGCCCCAGGCCGCGGCCATGAAGCCTGCACCGCCCTCCTGCCGGTTCGGCACCATGCGGATCGGCGCGTCGTGGAGCGCGTCGAGCACCGCGAGGTAGCTCTCGCCGGGCACGCCGAAGGCGGTGGTGACACCCTGCGCCAGCAGGCAGTCCACCAGCAGCCGGGCTCCGGTCGTCTCGGTCATCGCAATCCTCCCGACCGGGAGACCAGCACATTTCGCCGGGGTTTGGTAGGCCGCGCTTCGATCCCCGTGGGCGATCGCATTGACGGATGCCGACCGGGTACTTCATACCGCGAGGGTCAGCCGTGGGCGGCGGCGCCCGTGGCCGACGCTCCAGGATGTGACATCTCCCCCGGGCCGGCCGATAAAATTTGCGTTAAATCGAGCCCTACGGTTCCTTGCAAATCACTAGCTCAGAATAATATCCCGCGCGGTCACCGGTTGGCCGCAGGATCCCCTGTTCATTCCGCCGCGACGCGGCACGCGAGGACCGAGCGGCGGAACGCGCGCGGGGCCTGCCCGGTCGCCTTGCGGAAGGCGCGGGCGAAATGCGCCGGGGCTGCATAGCCGAGTTCGGTCGCCGCGGCGGTGATCGGGACCTCGGGCTGGCGCAGCAGCTCGATGGCCCGTTCCAGCCGGATGCGGCCGGCGAGCGAGCGGAAGTCGGTCCCGGCGGCGGCAATCTCGCGCTGCAGGCTCCGGATGCTGGTGTCGAGCGCGCGCGCGGCGCCTTCGAGCGATATGGTCCCGGCGAGGACCTGCAGCCGCACCTGTTCGGTGATCACGCCGAACCGGTCGGCCGGCGCCCCTCCCCGCCTTGCGCGCGTGACGTCCTCGATGGTCACGATCGACCCGGGGCGGGTTCGCGGCCCAGTCGCGGCGAGCCGGGTTCGGCCCATGACAATGCCGATCGAGCCCGCGCCGAATCCGACCGGACAGCCGAAGGCCTCCTCGAAGAGCCACGGCCACGGCGGCCGAGGCACGTCAAGCTCGACGCGCACCAGCCGCCAGCCGGGCGCTCCGTAGAGCCGGCAAAGGCTGAGCAGCACCCCCGCCGCCCCGGCGGCGAGATGCTCGTAGCCGGGGCGCCCCGCGAGCGCAAAGACGTAGCCGAACCGGGCGTGGTCGCCCTGCTGCGTCAGGAACATCCGGTCGCCGGTCGAATGGAGATGCAGAGCACCGATGCAGCGCCGTATCGCCTCGCCCAGGGTTTCCGCGCCCAGCACATAGCCGCCGAAGCAGCCGTAGCGGGCGATGTTCTGGCCCGGCGCGATCGAAAGGCCGAACCTGCCGTCCCCCGCGGCCCTGGCCAGCGCGTCGACGAATGCGACCACGCGCCCGTGGGGCAGGAACCCGCCCCGGGCGGCGACAAGCTCCACATCGATCCCTGCGGCGCGCACGGCGCGATCGAGGGCACGCGGACCGAGCTCGGCGCGGACGAACTCAGGCATCCCGAGCAGGATGCTGGTCGAGATCACCGGCGTCTGGCGCATGTTATTCGTCGAACTGGCGTGAAATGGGTGGTTCCGACCCCATCCTCATGCTCCAATCAGCACCGTCGGTGCAAGGTAACGGCGCAAGAGCCGTATGCCAACAGGTCGGCGTGGCGCCGGCCGCGCGGGAGGTGGGAGAAACACAGATGGTCAGCCAGAGCTCATACGGCCCCGCGAGCAGCACGCTGCTTCTTCGGTCGCTTGCCGCCGGCTCGGCGCTCGCGCTCCTCCTGGTCTCGGCGGTCTTCGCCCAGGTCTCCGGAGAATCGCTCAAGTCGATCTCGACCCCGGAGAGCGTGGACACGCGCATCGGGACGCTCACCTTCAAGGACGGCGCGCCGAGCCCGGAGACCGCCAGCGCCGTCTACGACAACCTCGATTTCACCTACGCCTTCCGCGCCTTCACCGACACGTTCCAGGGCGTCAGCATGCAGGCGATCCTCGAGGGCCTGGAGGCCGCCGGGATCAAGCAGAACGAGGTCATTCTGTTTTCGGAGCTGATGGACTCCGCATCGCTCTTTCTCACCGCGAACGCGGACACGGTCTACTATTTCACCTTCGTCGATCTCTCGAACGGTCCGATGGTCGTCGAAACGCCTCCCGATGCGCTGGGAACCTTTGACGACATGTGGTTCCGGTGGGTGATCGACTTCGGCCGCCCCGGACCCGACCGCGGCGAAGGCGGCAAGTACCTGCTCGTCGGCCCCGGCTACGACGGTTATCTGCCCGAGGACGGCTTCTACGTGGCGCATTCGCAAACCAACCGCGTTGCGATGCTCGGCCGCTCGTTCCTGACCAACGACGATCCCGCGCCCACGGTCGAGGTCATCAAGGACAACCTGAAGATCTATCCGTACGCGCCGGGCGGCGTCGGGCTGTCGATCGCGCGCTACCTCGAAGGCGGGGTGGAACTCGGCCGGGAAGCACAGCCCGAGCCGCCCGTGTACCATGAGGGAACCGGCCTTTCCGTGAACACCATCCCGCCGAACGACTTCGGTTATTACGAGATGCTGAACCGGCTGGTGCAGAGCGAGCCCGCGACGGTGCTCGATCCCGAGCTGATGGGGCCCATCGCCGCCATCGGGATCAAAAAGGGCGAGGAGTTCGCGCCGGACGAGCGGATGAAAGGGATTCTGGAAGAGGCGGTGAAGGTCGCCAACGCGACCGGCCGCACGCTCGGCTTCGATCCGCGCGATCCGGACTGGTACTGGTACGAGAACTCGAACTGGTGGAACCCGCTGTTCCAGGGCGGCTACGATTTCGAGACGCCGCTGCCGGAGATCACCAAGGACGGCGCCAAGCCCTATCCGCCGAGCGGCTACAAGCAGAACGACGCCCGCACCTCGTTCTTCTACGACGCGACCGGGATCACGCCGGCGATGGCGATGCGGCTGACCGGCGTTGGTTCGCAGTACCTGTTCGCGACAAAGGACGGCAACGGCGACTGGTTCGACGGGTCGCAGACCTACAAGGTGACCTTGCCCAAGGGCATTCCGGCCGAGGCGTTCTGGTCCTTCACGCTCTACGACAACCAGACCCGCTCGATGCTGGCGACGCCTCAGAAGTATCCGCGCGCGGGCAGCCAGAGCTATCCCTCGCCCGCGGCGAAACCGGCCGATGACGGCTCCACGATCGTCTGGTTTGCTCCCGAGCAGCCCGAGGGGGTGGAGCGCGGCAACTGGATCCAGACCGATCCCGAGAAGGGTTGGGTGGCCCTCCTGCGGCTCTACAGCCCGCTGCCGTCGTTCTTCGACAAGTCCTGGAGGCCGAGCGAGATCGAACTGGACAAGTAGCGGAGCGCGAGGAGCGTTGTAGCCTTGCGCCGGTTTCGGATACTATCGATCGGCGGCAAGGGAAGGGACCGCCACGGACGCCCTGAAAGGGGCGCGGGGAAGCAGCCGGCGAGCAGACCGTCAACCAAACCGACCGGCAATCCGGTCATGACAGGAGTCGTTACCATGAAGAGCTTTGTCGTAACCACCGCCATCGTTGGCTGCCTCGCACTGCCGGCATTGGCGCAGGAAGAGGTGACCTGCGGAGACTACTCGATGATGGACAACGCCCAGCAGATGCAGACGATCGCCGAGATCGAGTCCGCGACCAGCGAGATGAACAAGGAAAACCAACTCACCGCCGACGCCATCCACGAGAAGCTCGCCGCCGACTGCAAGGACCAGGTGGACATGCTGGTGATCGACGTGGTGAAGGGCTACTAGTTCCCATTGATCCGAGCGCAGGTCCGCGGTGCGCGTCGCCGCGGACCTGACTGGGTCGCCGAACCATCCGAAGGAAGACCCATGCTCCGCTTCTCCGCCCTGCTCGCCGCCGCAGTGTCGGTTGCCACGACCGCCGCCGCCCAGGACCCCGCCGCCGCCGATCTCGCCAAGCAGCTTTCGAACCCGGTCTCGAGCCTGATCAGCGTGCCGTTCCAGTTCAACTACAACGGCGGATTCCCCGGCGGGGACGGCGACCAGTATTACCTAAACATCCAGCCGGTGATCCCGATCTCGATCAGCCGGGACTGGAACCTGATCTCGCGCACCATCGTGCCGATCTACAATCAGGACATTTCGGACGCGCAGGGCCACCAGATCGGCCTCGGTCCGACGACCCAGAGCTTCTTCTTCTCGCCCAAGCAGCCGACGGCGGCCGGCCTGATCTGGGGCGCCGGACCGGTCGTGCTGATCCCGACCGCCACCGACGGGATCGCGAGCAACCAGTGGGGCGCGGGCCTCACCGGCGTCGTGCTGAAGCAGGCCGGACCCTGGACGGTCGGCGGCCTGGCCAACCACGTCTGGTCGGTCACCGGCAACGACGAGGACGGCCACATCTCCTCGACCTTCCTGCAGCCGTTCGTGAGCTACACCACGCCGAAGGCGACCTCGTTCACCCTCAACTCCGAATCGACCTACGACTGGGAAGCCGAGCAGTGGTCGGTCCCGATCAACGCCACGGTCGGCCAAGTGGTGAAGATCGGCCAGCAGCGCGTCCAGTTCTCGGTCGGCGCCCGCTACTGGGCCGAAGCTCCCGACACCGGGCCCGATGGCTGGGGCGCCCGTTTTCAGGTCACGCTGCTGTTTCCAAAGTAGTTGCACCCCGCCGGTACGCCGGCCTTTGAAGCTCGGAAGACAAACCATGCAACCAAGCGATTCCCCAGTCCCCTCGCGCCGGCAGGTGCTTGCCGGCGGCGCAACGCTCGCTGTCGCGCTGGCTTCCGGCGCGAGCGCTCAGGCCGAGGACAGCGCGGCCACGACCGCGGATTTCCTCTTCGTGCAGACCGCGAAGCAGATGGCGTTCGACCCCGACCAGAACAGGTTGACGCTGCGCCAGGTCAGCCCGGTGACGCTGTTCTTCGCCGACCGTCCGGACCGCATCGCCGGCAACATGAAAACCGCCGCTTTCGTCCCATTCTGGAGCGAGGGCACGGACAGCTTTCTCAGCGATCCGCCCAATGCCGATCTGTCGATCATCGAGGACGGCGTGCTGCGCCAGACCGTGGTCGAGCTGCGAGACCCGGCGATCGACGGCGACGATCTGCACTACACCGTGAAGATCATCGACGGCGACATGCCGGAGCTCGGCGACGCCGTGTCGCTGTTCATCGATGTCATCGGCATGCCGCTGACCCCGGTGTCGTTCGCCGGCGTCGACCGCCGCGCCTACCGCCGTGCGATGATCTATCGGTGAGCGCCGGCACGAACCGCAGCCGAACGGCTGTGTAGAACTCCTGCGTTGCAGCACGTCCGGCTTGCCGGCAATCTCCCCCGTGGCGAACGCGGCTGGGGGGAGAGATGTTGGACGGGGCCTTCGGCACGGCGCTCGGCCTGATCGGGTCGGGCGACGCGGGGCTGATGCAGATCATCCGGCTGTCGCTCGGCGTGACGCTGGCGGCGGTTTCGATCGGCTGTGTGATCGGCCTGCCGCTCGGCGCGGCGCTCGCGCTGGCGCGGTTTCCCGGACGCGCCGGGATCGTGGTGCTGTTCAACGCGCTGATGGGACTTCCGCCGGTGGTGGCCGGGCTGGCCCTTTATCTGCTGCTGTCGCGGTCGGGGCCGCTCGGGGCGCTCGGGTTCCTGTTCACGCCGGCCGCGATGGTCCTGGCGCAGGCGGTCTTGATCGTGCCGATCGTGCTGTCGCTGACGCGAAGCGTGGTCGAGGACCTCTGGGACGAATACCGGGAGCAGCTGCGCTCGCTCGGGTCATCGCGGCGGCGGGCGGTCCCGACCTTGCTCTGGGACGGCCGCTTCAGCCTGATCACCGGCGTGATGGCCGGCTTCGGCCGGGCGAGCGCCGAGGTCGGCGCGGTGCTGATCGTCGGCGGCAACATCGCCGGCCACACCCGGACGATGACGACGGCGATCACGCTGGAGACCAGCCGGGGCGATCTGGGGATGGCGATCGCTCTCGGGATGATTCTTCTGTCGATCACCATCGCGATCAACGCCGGGGCCTACGGGGTCGGGGTCTGGTCGCGACGGGCGTTCGGATGAGGGCGGAGGCCTCCATCCTGCCGCTGCGGCTCGAGGCGCTCGGCTACGGCGTGGGCGGCGTGCGGTTGCTCAAAGCGATCACCCTGACGGTGCGGGCCGGCCGGCGGCTGGTGGTGCTCGGCCCGAACGGGGCCGGCAAGAGCCTGCTGCTGCGGCTCTGCCACGGGCTGATCGAGCCGACGGAAGGCGCGGTTCGCTGGGCGCTGCCGGACCGGGCGACGCGGGCGCAGATGGTTCTCCAGCGACCGGTGCTGGCCCGGCGGTCGCCGGAAAGACCCCGCGAACCCGCGCGGGCGCAGACGATGGTCTTCCAGCGGCCGGTGCTGCTCCGCAGGTCCGCGGAAGGGAATATCGATCACGCGCTGGCGCTTGCCGGGCATGGGCGGGGGGCGCGGCGGCGGCGGCGGGAGGCGGCGCTGGCGAGATTCGGGCTGGCGGACCTGGCACGACAGCCGGCGCGGCTGCTTTCGGGGGGCGAGCAACAGCGGCTGGCCCTGGCCCGCGCGTGGGCGCTCCAGCCGGAAATCCTGTTCCTCGACGAGCCTTGCTCGCAGCTCGATCCGGGCGCGACCAGGGCGATCGAGGCGGCGATCAGGGATCTCTCGTTCGAGGGGATGACCATCGTCATGACGACCCACGACCTCGGGCAGGCGCGGCGGCTGGCGGAGGACATTGCGTTCCTGCATCGCGGGCGCCTCGTCGAGTCCGGCCTGGCGGAGGCCTTCTTCGCCGGTCCGACATCTTCGGAAGCGCGCGCGTTCCTCTCGGGCGAGCTGCCGTGGTAGCGAAAGGCAAAAGGGGGGGACATCGATGAATGCGGTTCGCAATCTGACAGCGGGGGTCGTCCTCGCGCTCGTCGGACTGCCGGCGGCGGCGCAGGACTTCATCACCGTCGCGTCGACCACCTCGACGGAGAATTCGGGGCTGTTCGACTACATCCTGCCGATGTTCCGGGAAAAGACCGGGATCGAGGTTCGGGTGGTGGCGCAAGGCACCGGCCAGGCGCTCGAGACCGGGAAGCGCGGGGACGCCGATGTGGTCTTCGTTCATGCCAAGCCCGCCGAGGAAAAGTTCGTTGCCGAAGGCTGGGGCGTGCAGCGATTCGAGGTGATGTACAACGATTTCGTCATCGTCGGCCCTTCCGAAGACCCCGCCGGCGTTGCGGACAGCGATGACGCGGTGGCCGCGATGACCGCCATCGAGGAAGCCGGAGCGCCGTTCGCCTCTCGCGGCGACGACTCCGGAACCGACAAGGCGGAGAAGGCTCTCTGGGCCAAGGCGGGGATCACGCCCGGCGGGGACTGGTATCGCGAAACCGGCAGCGGCATGGGTGCTACGCTGAATACCGCGGCGGAAATGCAGGCCTACACCCTGACCGATCGCGGCACCTGGATCAGCTTCCAAAACAAGGGCGACCTGGTGATCGAATACGAGGGCGATCCGGCGCTGTTCAACCAGTACGGGGTGATCCTGGTGAACCCGGAGAAATATCCGAGCGTGAAGGCGCGAGGCCGGACAGGCCTTCATCGACTGGCTGCTGTCGGATGAAGGTCAGGCGGCGATCGCCAGCTACAAGATCGACGGGCAGCAGCTGTTCTTCCCGAACGCGCGCGGCTCCTGACGGGTTTACCCTGGTGAGCGGCTGGTCTCAGCGACGCCGGCGAAGATAGACGTAGAAGGCGCCGCCGCCGCCGTGGCGGTGATGGGCCGGTGCGATCTGAAGGATGAGGGCGGCGAGCGGCGGGGCGGCGAGCCAGTGCGGCAGGCTGTGGCGCAGAATGCCGTGCCGGCCCGGGCGGAGCGTGCCGTCGTCGCTGCGGCCCTTGCCGGTGATGACCAGCACGAGCCGCCGGTCCAGCGCGTGCGCGGTGCGAATGAAGCCGGTGAGGGCCGCGTGCGCCCGTTCCGCGGTCATTCCGTGCAGATCGAGCCGCGCCTCGGGCTCCAGCCGGCCGCGGCGCAGCTTGTCGAAACGCCGGCGGTCCATGTGCGGGTTCGCCCGCTGCAGAGCGGCGTCCGGATCCGGCGCGAGGTCGAAGGTGACCCGCGGCGAGTCAGACAGAATCCGGCATGGGCGGTCCCAGGCTGCGCACCCGCGCCGCGGGGGTCGCGAGCGGCCTGGGCGGCGGCGGATCGGCCTCCGGCTGCGGGACCGGCTCGAGGCGTGGGCCGGAGCGGCGTGGTGGTGGCCGCGATCTGATCCCAGATGCGCCGGTCCTCGCGCGTCAGGCCTCTGCGGCGCCTCATGGATCGCGGCGTCAGCCGCCGGTCCCGGTCAGCAGCCAGTTCGGGTTGTCGGAGACCATGTCGCGGGTGAAGGTCCAGACGTCCGTCTGTTGCTTCAGTTCGTTCGGGGCGCCCTCGACGATGCGGCCCTCCGGGTCGCGCACCACCGAAGTGAGTTCGCCGGTGAAGCGCATGGTGATGTCGGCCTCGTTGCTGCCCGGTTCGAAACGGGCCTGCACCAGCTTGACCTCGCGGACGCCGCCGAAGCTCGCCTCGACCGTCAGACCCTTCGCGGTCCGGGCGGCGATCGCCTCGGCGAAGGGGTCGTAGACCTCGGGCGACAGGTGCTGGCGCAGCGTGTCGAGGTCGCCGTTCTCGTAGGCCATCACGATCATCTCGTAGGCGGCGCGCGCGCCATGCGCGAAATCGGTGACATTGAAATCCTGGTCGACGCGCTTCATGGCGGCGAGGGCCTTGCCGGTGTCGCTCTCCGGGTCCGCGACGTCTGCGATGTCGGGATCGACCGATCCGCCTTCGATCACTTCGAAGCTGCGGTCGTTGCGGCCGGTCGGCGCCGGCCGCGGCACCTCCCGCGGTTTCTCGAAGCCCTGGCGGGTGCCGAGCACGTTGCGCAGCTTCAGGATCAGGAAAAGCGCGATGGCGGCAAGGATAATGATCTGAATCATCTGCGAGCCCATCGGGCAACCTTTCACTTTTCCGACCCAGGCGATGGCGCCCGATGGGTGTTGCTCCTATGTAGGGTCTCGGGGAGCCGGAGTCCATCGAAGGCGCCCCGGATGAGGGGGTATGCGCTTGGGACTTTGGCTGCTTTTGATCTTCGTGGGGGTGCCGATCATCGAGATCGCGCTCTTCATCAAGGTTGGCGGCCTGATCGGGCTGGTTCCGACGCTTCTGATCGTTGTGCTGACGGCGGTCGTCGGAACCTCGCTGATGCGGCGTCAGGGGATAGCGGCGCTCGACCGGCTGC
Source organism: uncultured Alphaproteobacteria bacterium (assembly GCA_963773555.1). Classification (GTDB taxonomy): domain Bacteria; phylum Pseudomonadota; class Alphaproteobacteria; order Rhodobacterales; family Rhodobacteraceae; genus Amaricoccus. The sequence goes on along the minus strand of CAVZCB010000019.1, from coordinate 165,033 downwards.
GTGCGAGCATCGAGGGTGGCGGCGACCCGGTCGGGCCGATCGCGCATGGCGCGCTCATTCTGGTCGCGGGGATGCTGCTGCTGACGCCGGGGTTCTTCACCGACACGCTGGGCCTGCTGCTGCTGGTGCCTCCCCTGCGCGCGCGGGTGATCCGCTGGGGCGCATCGCGGATCACGGTGCAGGCGGCGGGATACGTGCGAACCCGGCGGCCGGCGGCCGGCAAGAGGTCGCCGCGCGGCGACACCATCGATGCGGACTACGAGATCCTCGACGACGTGCCGCCGGAGCGTCGGGGCAACTCGGGCTGGACGCGGCCACGGGAGTGAGCCGGCGCTGGCGGGCGCACGGGGCTTCCCGATGCCACGCTCCAGCGGCGGCGTTGTGGGCGAAGGAGCGGCGTGCTAGACCGCGCCCGACCTGAGGAAATGGGGGGCAAGCATGGCTGAAGAAACCACCAACGGCGCGGACGGCGCGGCAGCGGCGGCAGCCGCGCAGCCGCGGCTGCAGATCCTGACGCAATACGTGCGCGACCTGTCCTTCGAGAACATTGCAGCCCAGAAGGGCCTCGCCTCCGAGGGCAAGCCGGACGTCAAGGTGCAGGTGAACATCGACGCGCAGCAGCGGCCCTCGGATCGCTACGAGGTGGTCCTGAAGCTGAAGGTCGACTCGCAGATGGGCGAGGCGGCGGTGTTCATCCTCGAGATCGACTATGCCGGGCTGTTCCTGATCCAGAACGTGCCGGCGGAACAGTTGCATCCGCTGCTGATGATCGAGTGTCCGCGGCTGATCTTCCCGTATCTCCGGCGCATCGTCAGCGACGTCACCCGCGACGGAGGGTTCCCGCCGCTGAACCTCGACCAGGTGGACTTTCTCGCGCTCTACCGCGCCGAGATCGCCCGGCGGCAGGCCGCCGAGGGCAACAACTCCGGCCCAAGCCTGATTTGATGGCCTGATCGACCTGAATCGACCCAGCGGAAGCCTGCGGCGAATGCCGGTCCGGCCGATCAGCCCCGCGCCCAGAGCACGGCCTCGCCGAGCGTCGCGACGAACGCGGCATGCGCCGCCGCCTCGGCCTCGGTGAGGCGCGGCGCGAGCGGCCGGGGGCGGGGCGGCGGCGTCCAGATCACGCCCACGGCGGCGGGTCCGGCCACCACGGTCAGTGTCAGGTCCGGCTGACGGCCGCCCATCAGTTCGAGATAGACTTCCGCCAGCAGCTCGCTGTCGAGCAGCGCGCCATGGTTGGTGCGGCCGGAGTTGTCGACGCCGAAGCGCCGGCAGAGCGCGTCGAGGGTGTTGTTCGCGCCCGGGAACCGGCGCTTGGCGAGATCGAGCGTATCGACGGCGCGCGCCCAGGGAATGCTGGGCAGCCCGGCCCAGCCAAGTTCGGCATTCAGGAACTTGATGTCGAAGGCGGCATTGTGGATCACCAGCCGCGCATCGCCGAGAAAAGCGGAGAACTCGGCGGCGACGGCCGCGAACACCGGCTTGTCCGAGAGAAACGCGGTGCTGAGGCCGTGGACGGCAAAGGCGTCCTGCGGCACCTCACGCTGCGGGTTGACGTAGGCGTGGAAGGTGCGCCCGGTCGGCATGTGGTTGACGATCTCGACGGCGCCGAGCTCGACGATCCGGTCGCCGGTCGCCGGATCGAGGCCGGTGGTTTCGGTATCGAGGACGATTTCACGCATTGTCCCGGTCCCTGCCCTGACCTGCCGCGATGTGGTCGATCAACGATAGGACGTCCGAGCGCGCGGCGTCGAGCCCGCGGTCGGTCTCGATGACGAAATCCGCCCGGGACCGCTTTTCCGCGTCCGGAACCTGTCGGGCGAGGATCCGGGCGAACATCTCCTCGTTCATGCCCGGCCGCGCCAGCACGCGCTCGCGCTGAACCTGTCGGGGCGCACTGACCACGAGCACGCCGTCGAGACCCCGCTGCCCACCCGTCTCGTAAAGCAACGGGATATCGAACACCACGAGCGGCACATCCGCGTGCGCGGCCGCGAAGACGGCGCGGTCGGCGGCCACCAGCGGATGGATGCGCGCCTCGATCGGGCCGAGCAGGTCGGGATCGGCGGCGACGGCGGCGCGGAGCCGGTCGCGGTCCACCCGACCGTCGATGATCGCCTCGGGCACGACGTCGGCAAGGGCAGACGCCCCGGCCGCGCCGGCATAGAGGCGATGCACCGCCGCGTCGGCATCCCACACCGGCACGCCGGCGCCGGCGAACATCGCCGCCGTCGCCGACTTGCCCATGCCGACCGAGCCGGTCAGCCCCAGACGATACGGTGCGGCGGTCACGGCGCAAGCACCGCGGCGCGCAGGGCCTCGTCCACCTCCGGGCGGCGGCCGAACCAGCGCTCGAACCCCGGCACCGCCTGGTGCAGCAGCATGCCGAGCCCGTCGATCCCGGTCAGCCCGCGCCGCCGGGCCTCGCGCACCAGCGCGGTCGGCCCGGCGCCATAGACGAGATCCGCGACGACCGCATTCTCCCGCGCGGCCCCGAGCGACAGGGGCGGGCCATCATCGCCGTTCATGCCGAGCGACGTGGCGTTGACGATGGTCGCGGCCTCATCCGGGCGTGGCGGCCAGTCGGTCGCGACAACCCGTGGTCCGAAATGCGCGCATAGCCTTGCCGCCCGCGCCGGCGTACGGTTCGAGATGCGGACCTCCGGCACACCTTCGGCAAGGAGTGCCGCCACGATCGCGCGCGCGCTGCCGCCGGCCCCGAGGACCAGCGCGGGGCCGGTGTCCGGACGCCAGTCCGGCGCTTGCTGGCGCAGGTTAGCGACAAAACCGTAGCCGTCGGTATTGTCGGCCTCGATGGTGCCGTCGGAACGAAAAGTCAGCGTGTTGGCCGCACCCGCGACAGTGGCCCGCTCGGTGGTGGCGGTCGCCAGCGCAAGAGCCGCCTCCTTGTGGGGAATGGTGACATTGACCCCGCGAAAGCCGAGGCGCGGCAGCGAGCGCAGGCCCTCGGTGAAATCGTCGGGCGGAAGCGCGATGGGTATATAGTGACCGTCGATCCCGTAGCGGCGCAGCCAGTGGCCGTGCAGGCGCGGCGACCGCGAATGGCCGATCGGCCAGCCGATCACCCCGGCGAGCGGCGGCGCGGCGGTCATTCGAGGCACACGCCACGGGTCCGCAGGAAACCCAGCAGCTCGAGCAGCGGCAAGCCCATGACGGTAAAGATGTCGCCGCGTACCTGGGCGAAAAGCTGGGCGCCGCCGTCCTCGAGCCGGTAGCCGCCGACCGTGTCGAGGATCGAGGGACCGGTATCGGCCAGGTAGGCGTCGAGAAAGGCGTCGCTGAAGGCGCGCATCCGCAACTCGGCGCGGCCGACGTGCCGCCAGACCGGGCGGCCGGCCTCGTAGACAACGGCGGCGGCGAGGAGTTCGTGGCTCTGGCCACGCAACGCGGCGAGCTGGGCGCGCGCCTCGGAGGCATCGCATGGCTTGTCGAACAGCCGGCCGCCGCAGACCAGCACCTGGTCGGCACCGAGGACGAGCCTGTCGGGCCTGCGCGTGGCGATCCGGTGCCCCTTCAGCGCCGCGAGGGAATCCGCGATGTCGCGCGGCGGCGCGCCTTCGGCCAGCATCGCCGACTTGACCGCCCCCTCGTCGACGGCGGCGGGGAGAACCTCGAAGGCGACGCCGGCCCGGCGCAGCAGTTCGGCACGCGCGGACGAGCGCGAGGCGAGAATCAGCGGTTTGTCGGCCAGGTCGGGTGGGGCGTCGACGGGCATGGTCGCGCACTCTTGCCCCGCCCTGCGCACCGGCGCAAGGCCTGCCCCCAGGGCCAGCTTCCACTTCGCGGCAAAGATTTCTCGGGACAGATCCGTGGATAACCCGGGGAGAACGGTACCGGGCCTGGTGGAGAACCGACCGGTGCTTCGGATCCTCCCCTAAGCGTCGCAAGCCACCCACACCCCAGGCCCGGATGTGCCGGGATATCCGGGCTTCGGGATAACTCGGATTCGAGTGCGTTTTTTAGGCGGGATCTCGCACGATCGGGCCTGTGGATTATTGAAAGGCACGTAACTACGTCGTTGAAATCATGCGGAATTCCTGGTCGGTATGCAACTTTAAGTTGTATACACCGGAATCTTCGCCGTGTGACAAGCCTGTGGAAAACCTTGTGGGCAAAGAATCGCAAACGTTAATCCCCGACATTCCACCGCCTAACCTCTTCATCCATTTTCAAGAATCATGAATCGAGAAGAGCAGGATGTCCGACAGTTTGCGCCCGGAGCGGGCCGTGCTAGAGCCGCGTTGAGCCGCCATCCGGAGACCCTGCATGACCGAAGTCCTGATCGCGGCGTACCCCTGGATCAAGGCGTTCCATATCGTTGCCGTGGTGAGCTGGATGGCCGGGCTGCTCTATCTTCCGAGGATTTTCGTCTACCACGCCGAGCGGGCGCCGGCGGGCTCGCAGATGAGCGAGACCTTCAAGGTCATGGAACGGCGGCTGCTCGCGGCGATCATGCGACCGGCAATGATCGCGGTCTGGGTTCTCGGCCTGGCGCTCGCGCTGACGCCCGGCGTGATCGACTGGCGCAGCGATCGCTGGTTCTATGTGAAACTCGCGACGGTCGTCGGGCTGACCTGGTATCACCATTGGCTGCTCGCCCGCGCCGGGGACTTCCGGAGGGACGGCAATACCGTGTCCGGGCGGCGGTACCGGCTGATGAACGAGGTGCCGACGCTGGGCCTGATCGTGATCGTGATCATGGTCGTGGTGCGGCCATTCTAATGCCAGGGACCCGCCCGAGACGAAGGTATTTGACATGCCGCTCCGGGTGTGACAATGGAGTGCCTTCTCCAGACCGTGCGATCCTTCGGTCATCCCCCTCCCAATCATCCCTTTTTCCGAGGCCGATTGAGTATCCCAGATGGATTTGTCCACTGATTTCGAACAGCTTTCGCTCGCCGAGCTGAAGGCCAAGACTCCCGCCGACCTTCTGCAACTGGCCGAAGAGCTGGAGATCGAGAACGCATCCACGATGCGCAAAGGCGACATGATGTTCGCCATCCTCAAGGACATGGCCGAAGAAGGCGTCGAGATCTCCGGCGATGGCGTGCTGGAAGTGCTGCAGGACGGCTTCGGCTTCCTGCGCTCGCCCGAGGCCAACTATCTCGCCGGCCCCGACGATATCTATGTCAGCCCGAACCAGATCCGGAAGTTCAGCCTACGCACCGGCGATACCGTCGAGGGCGTGATCCGCGCGCCGAAGGACGGTGAGCGATACTTCGGGCTGGTGAAGGTCAGCCGGATCAATTTCGAGGACCCCGACAAGGCGCGGCACAAGGTCCACTTCGACAACCTGACGCCGCTCTATCCGGACGAACGGCTGACGCTCGAGGTCGAGGATCCGACGATCAAGGACAAGACCACCCGGGTGATCGACCTGGTGGCGCCGATCGGCAAGGGCCAGCGCGGGCTGATCGTGGCGCCGCCGCGGACCGGCAAGACGGTGATCCTGCAGAACATCGCCAGCTCGATCGAGAAGAACCATCCGGAGTGCTTCCTGATCGTGCTGCTCGTCGACGAGCGGCCCGAGGAAGTGACCGACATGCAGCGCTCGGTGAAGGGCGAGGTCGTGGCCTCGACCTTCGACGAGCCGGCGACGCGCCACGTGGCGGTGGCCGAAATGGTGATCGAGAAGGCCAAGCGGCTGGTGGAGCACAAGCGCGACGTGGTGATCCTGCTCGATTCGATTACCCGGCTGGGACGCGCCTACAATACGGTAGTGCCTTCGTCGGGCAAGGTGCTGACCGGCGGCGTCGATGCCAACGCGCTGCAGCGGCCGAAGCGGTTTTTCGGGGCCGCGCGGAATATCGAGGAAGGCGGCTCGCTGACCATCATCGCCACTGCGCTGATCGACACCGGCAGCCGCATGGACGAGGTGATCTTCGAGGAGTTCAAGGGCACCGGCAACTCCGAGGTCGTGCTCGATCGGAAGATTGCGGACAAACGGGTCTTCCCGGCGATAGACATCCTGAAGTCGGGGACGAGAAAAGAAGAGCTGCTGATCGACAAGGTGGATCTTACGAAGATGTTCGTGCTGCGGAGGATTCTGAATCCGATGGGCACGACGGATGCCATCGAGTTCCTGCTGGGTAAGCTGAAGCAGACCAAGACAAACTCCGAATTCTTCGAATCAATGAACAGCTAATATTAGCCGTTTCTATGTCAGAGACGGATTACAATGACGGATACGATCTTCGCCCAGGCCAGTGCGCGAGGAAAGGCCGGTATCGCCGTGGTGCGTATTTCCGGGCCAGGGGCTCTGGCCGCCGCGGAGAAGATCGCGGGCACGCTCCCGCCGCCACGGGTGGCCGCGGTTCGGCGCCTGCGTGACCCCGGGACCGGTGAGACGCTCGACCAGGCCGTCGTCCTCGCCTTTCCCGGACCGCGCAGCTTCACAGGAGAAGATGTCGTCGAGTTGCATCTGCATGGAAGCATGGCGGTGGTGCGTGCGGTCCACCACATGCTCTCGACAGCCGGCGGGCTCCGGCTGGCAGAACCGGGGGAGTTCACGCGGCGGGCCCTGATCAACGACCGACTCGATCTCTCGCAGGTCGAGGGCCTGGCAGATCTGATGACTGCGGAAACGGCGGCGCAACGTCGGCAGGCGATGCGCCTGATGGAGGGTTCGCTGTCCCGATTGGCCGCGGACTGGGGCCATCGGATCGTCCGGTGTCTGGCCTTCGTCGAGGCCACCATAGATTTCGCGGACGAGGAACTGCCGGAAGATGTACTCGACGGCGTTCGCTCGGCGTTGACCGAGATTAATGCTGCAATGCAGCATGAGCTTGCGGGCAGCAAAATGGCGGAGCGGGTGCGCGACGGTTTCGAGGTCGCGCTCGTCGGCCGTCCGAACGTCGGCAAGTCGACGTTGCTCAACGCTTTGACTGGCCGGGAGGCGGCGCTGACGTCTTCCGTGGCGGGAACCACGCGCGACGTGATCGAAGTCCGGATGGACCTCGAGGGACTGCCGATCACTTTGCTTGACATGGCCGGGCTGCGTCGCCCGGGGGGACGGCTGGAATCGCTGGGCGTCGACCGGGCGCTGGATCGGGCGGAGCGGGCGGATCTGCGGGTTTTTCTGATCGCCGAAGGCGACGATATGGGACGTCTCGGGGTCCGACAAGAGCCTGGAGACGTCGTGGCGCTGTCCAAGGCCGACCTGCGGCAGCCGGGAGACGAACTCGCGGTGTCCGGGATCACGGGGAGCGGAGTCGACGCTTTGCTCGGATTGATTGCCGGAGAATTGCAGGAGCGGTCCGCGCGCGCCGGCAGCCTCGCCCATGAGCGTCAGAGAGCGGCAATCGAGCGGGCGGCGGCTGCTTTGGGGGCAGCGTTGGAAGAAATGGCAGGGGTGGCACCGGAGGTCGAACTCGTGGCCGAGGATTTGCGCGCGGCGTTACGTGCGCTAGATTTCCTGATCGGCAAGGTCGATGTAGAGGTGCTTCTGGACGTGATCTTTCAAAGCTTCTGTCTCGGGAAATAGACTTGGGGGTGTTTCACGTGAAACATCGGGATTTCGATGTCATCGTGGTTGGCGGTGGGCACGCCGGAACCGAAGCGTCGATGGCGGCACACCGGATGGGCGCGCGTGTGGCGCTGGTGACGCATCGGTTCGATCGGCTGGGAGAGATGTCGTGCAATCCAGCCATCGGCGGTCTCGGGAAGGGCCACATCGTTCGCGAGATCGATGCGCTCGACGGCTTGATGGGCCGAGCGGCAGATGCCTCCGGGATCCAGTTCAGGTTGCTGAACCGGAGCAAGGGACCAGCGACCCAGGGACCTCGGACGCAGGCTGACAGAGCGCTCTACCGCGCGGCGGTGCAATCCGAATTCCGGAGCCGACCAAGCCTGACAATTATTGAGGACGAAGTCGTCGACCTTCTAGAACGCAACGGCTCCGTTTCCGGCGTCCGGCTGGCCGGGGGGGCCGCGTTGGTCGGGGGTGCCGTCATCTTGACAACCGGAACATTCCTGCGCGGTGTGATCCATATCGGAACCGAACGCATCGCCGCAGGACGGGCGGGCGACGCTGCTGCGGTGCGCCTGGCGGAGCGGATAGCAGACATCGCTCTCCCGCTCGGGCGCCTGAAGACGGGCACGCCGCCGCGGCTCGAGCGTGGCAGCATCGACTGGAGGGCGGTGGGCCGTCAGCCGGCCGATGCGGAACCGGTCCTGTTTTCGTTTCTCTCCAAGCGGCCGGTCTGCCCGCAGATCGACTGCGGCGTTACGCAGACCAACGCTCGCACCCACGCGATCATCCGGGAAAATCTCGACCGCTCGGCTCTCTACAGCGGCCAACTGGAGGGGGTCGGGCCCCGCTACTGCCCATCGATCGAAGACAAGGTGGTCCGGTTCGCCGACAAGGCGGCCCACCAGGTGTTTCTGGAGCCCGAGGGCCTCGACAGTCCGGTCGTCTATCCCAACGGCATATCGACTTCGCTGCCACCGGACGTCCAACAGGAGTATGTGGCGAGCATTCAAGGCCTTGAAAACGCGAAGATAATCCGACATGGCTACGCAATCGAGTATGACTATGTCGATCCGAGGGCCCTCGACAGGACCCTCGCGGTGAAAGCTCTCCCCGGGTTGTTCCTTGCCGGCCAGATCAACGGCACCACGGGGTACGAGGAAGCTGCTGGACAGGGCTTGGTGGCGGGCCTGAACGCAGCCGCTCGTGCGCTAGGCCGGGCGCCAATCGTGTTCGGTCGCTCCGAGGCGTATATCGGCGTCTTGATAGACGATCTCGTCACCCGCGGCGTCACCGAGCCCTACAGGATGTTCACCTCCCGCGCGGAATACCGGCTCCTGCTGCGCGCCGACAATGCTGATCAGAGGCTCACCCCGGTGGGGATCGGGGTTGGCTGTGTGTCCAGCGCGCGGCGTGCGGAGTTCGATCGCAAGATGGACTGCCTCGCCCGGGCGCGCGACATGACCAAAAGCCGCGCGATCTCGCCGACGGAAGCAGCGGCGCACGGGCTCTCGGTCAATCGGGACGGCGTGCGACGGACCGCTTTCGATCTTCTCGGCTATCCGGATATGGAACTAGACGCGGTGCGTGCGGCATTTCCGGAGCTGGCGCGGGTTGAGGGCGCCATTCTGCTGCAAGTCCAGATTGACGCCCGCTACGCGCCATACCTGTCGAGACAGGCGCAGGATGTCGCGCGCTTGCAGCGGGACGAGGCGGTGATTTTGCCGGAGGACCTGGATTACGCAGCGATCGGCGGTCTCTCCAATGAAATCAGGGGCAAACTGGGCGTGGTTCGCCCGCAAAGCCTCGCCCAGGCTGCGCGGATCGAAGGGATGACCCCATCCGCCCTTACCCAGATCCTGCTCCGGGTTCGACACCGTGCGGCCGGGGATGGATGAGGCGGCCGGTCTCTTTCAGCGGCGCTTCAGCGTTTCACGTGAAACAATGGAGCGCCTGCAGCTCCACCTGAGTCTACTGGAGAAATGGACGCCGCGCATCAATCTGGTTTCCCGCTCGACACTGCAGGATGCCTGGAGACGGCACTTCGCCGACTCGGCGCAGTTGTGGGCCCTCCGCCCCCCGGGCGCGCGCCTCTGGCTCGACCTGGGCGCCGGCGCCGGCTTTCCCGGCTTGGTCATCGCCGCGATCGCGGCGGATAGCGCACCGGACCTCGAGGTGTCCCTGATCGAGTCCGATAGCCGTAAGGCGGCCTTCCTTACGACCGTTGCGCAGGCCGCCGGCTTGCCGGCGCGCGTGACCTGCGCCCGCATAGAGCACGTCAGGGCGCAAGCCGCCGATGTGGTGTCGGCGCGCGCCCTGGCGCCTTTGACCGACTTGATCGGGATGGCGGAAAAACACCGACGACCGGGGGGAACGGCCTTGTTTCCGAAGGGCGCGACGGTGCATAAAGAGGTGGCCGAAGCCTCCCGGCATTGGCGATTCGACCACAAACTCCACCCCAGCCTGACGGATCCTCGAGCGGCAATAGTGGAAATCGGAGCGATCGACCGTGCCAGCCTCCCGGCCTGAACCGCATGTCCTCGCTGTCGCCAACCAGAAGGGTGGCGTCGGCAAGACCACGACCGCGATCAATCTCGGCACCGCCCTTGCGGCACTCGGAAACAAGGTGCTGGTGATCGATCTGGACCCGCAGGGAAACGCCTCGACCGGTCTTGGCATCCCGCTTTCGACGCGCGACTTCACGGCCTACGATCTGCTGTTCAGCGACGATCCGAGCAACCTGCAGACCTACGAGACCGTGGTTCCGGAACTTCGCATCATCCCGGCCACCCCCGATCTCAGTTCCGCCGATGTCGATATGGTGTCCGATACCCGCCGCCTCCACAAGATGCAGCACGCGCTGCGAACCGACCACGCGGACGTCCGGGATCAGGACTACATCCTGATCGACTGCCCGCCCTCGCTGAACCTGCTGACGCTGAACGCGCTGGTTGCCGCCAACTCGGTGCTGGTTCCGCTGCAATGCGAGTTCTTTGCGCTCGAGGGTCTGAGCCAGCTGATGCGGACCGTGCAGACGGTGCGAAGCAGCTCGAACCCAGAGCCTGAAGATACAAGGTATTGTGCTCACCATGTATGATAGACGCAATAACTTGTCCGGGCAGGTCGCAGCCGACGTGAGAGAAAACCTCGGCAATCTGGTCTACGATACCGTCATCCCCCGCAACGTCCGTCTCAGCGAGGCGCCGTCGCATGCGATCCCGGCGCTGATCTACGATCGCTCCAGCAGCGGCAGCCTCGCCTACCAGCGCCTCGCGGGCGAGCTTCTGGCGCGGATGCGGGCCGCGCGCGGCGTGATCGAACCGGTCGGAGCGGAGGTCTGAGCATGGAACGAAAAGGTCTCGGGCGCGGCCTTTCCGCGCTGCTCGCGGACGTCGGCTCCGTCGAGGAGGCGCCAGGTCGGCCCGCGGCTGGGCCGACGGTCTCCGGCCAGAGCTATCCGATCGAGCGGATCCGCCCGAACCCGAACCAGCCGCGCCGCGCCTTCGATGACCGCGAGCTGCAGGATCTCGCGGCGTCGATCCGCGAGAAGGGCGTGATCCAGCCCCTCATCCTTCGGCCGCACCCGCACGAAGCCGACACCTACGAGATCGTCGCCGGGGAGCGTCGGTGGCGGGCGGCGCAGCTCGCGGGCGTCCACGTCCTGCCGGGCATCGTGCGTGACCTGAGCGACACCGAGGTTCTGGAACTCGCGATCATCGAGAACATCCAGCGCGCGGATCTCAACCCGCTGGAGGAAGCGCAGGGCTACCGCCAGTTGATGGACCGCTTCGGGCACACCCAGGAGCGGCTGGCCGAGGCGCTGGGCAAGAGCCGGAGCCACATCGCCAACCTGCTGCGGCTTCTGACGCTGCCAGAACCGGTGCTGGACCTGGTGCGGGCCGGCAAGCTGACCGCCGGTCATGCCCGGGCGCTGGTGACGGCCACGCACCCGGAGACGTTGGCGCGGCAGGTGGTGGAGCGCGATCTGTCGGTGCGCCAGACCGAGCAGCTCGCCCGCAGCGCCGCCCCGTCGCCGGCCGGTCCGCGTCCGGGTCCGCGCCCGGCCGCGAAGGACGCCGACACCCGGGCGCTCGAGGATGACCTGACGGCCAATCTGCGACTGAAGGTCACGGTCGATCACCGTCCGGGCCAGCAGTCCGGCGAGATCCGCATCCGCTACACCAACCTCGAGGAACTCGACGGGCTGTGCCAGATGCTGTCGCGCTGACGGTCAGGCGAGCAGGTGGCGCAGAACCGCGTTCAAGACCGGCCGTCCGGACACCGTGGCACGTAGCCGCCCACCGCCCGTCTCGAGAAGCCCGAGCCCGGTGAGCTCTTCAACCCGCCCGGCGGCGAGCGGCGCTCCGTTCAGCGCGGCGAACCGCCGCGGGTCGATGCCTTCGGTGAGCCGCAGGCCCATCATCAGCATCTCGGCCGCCTGGTCCCCGGGCGACACCGTCGAGCGCTCCGAGGTCGCATCGCCGGTCCGCTCGACCGCCGTCAGCCACGCCTCGGGATTGGATATGTGCTCGATCGCCCACCGATCGGGGCCGCGCGTCAGCCGCCCGTGGGCCCCCGGGCCGATCCCTGCATAGTCGCCGTAGCGCCAGTAGACGAGATTGTGCCGGCTCTCCGCCCCGGGACGGGCATGGTTGGATATCTCGTAGGCCGGCATTCCGGCCCGAGCACAGAGGTCCTGGGTCATCCGGTACATGTCGGCCGCCAGCTCCGTTTCCGGCAAGCCGGGCAACCGCCCCCGCGCCAGCAGATCGCCGAAGCGCGTTCCGGACTCGATCGTCAGCTGGTAGAGGGAAAGGTGGTCGATCGCCATGTCCAGCGCGCGGCCGAGCTCGCGGCGCCAGCCGTCCAGCGACTGCCGCTGCCGGGCATAGATCATGTCGAAGCTGACCCGGGCGAAGATGTCCCGCGCCACGTCGAAGGCCTGAACGGCCTCGGCCACTGTGTGCATGCGACCAAGCGCCCGGAGGTCGGCGTCGTCGAGCGCCTGGACGCCCATCGACAGGCGGTTGACGCCGGCGTCGCGGTAGCCGCGGAACCGACCGGCCTCGACCGAGGTCGGATTGGCCTCGAGCGTCACCTCCGCGCCTTCCGCCAGCGTCCAGCCCGACGAGATTGCCTCGAGCACCGCGGCGACGGTCTCGGGCGGCATCAGGCTCGGCGTTCCGCCGCCGAAGAATACCGTGTCGACGACCCGCCCCGGCACCGCGCGGGCCGTGGTCTCGATCGCCCCGACCAGCGCCCGGCGCCACCGCGCCTGGTCGATCTCGCGGCGCACGTGGCTGTTGAAGTCGCAGTACGGACACTTTGCCGCACAGAACGGCCAGTGCACGTAGACGCCGAACCCGCCGGCCCGCCAGTCGGCGATCGGCGCGGCAAGAACCTCGGTCTCAGCCAAAGCTGCCCGCGACCAGACGGGCGAACGCCACCGCCCGGTGGCTGATCCGGTTCTTCTCGGCCGGATCCATCTGACCGAAGGTCACGTCATGACCGTCAGGCATGAACATCGGGTCATAGCCGTGGCCGCGCTCGCCCCGCATCGGCCAGACCACGCGGCCCTCCACGGCGCCGTCGAAGATCTCGTCGTGACCGTCGGGCCAGGCGAGGACCAGCGTGCAGCGAAACCGCGCCGACCAGGGCTCCGAGGCGTGCCGCGCCTGCAGTTCGTCGTGAGCGCGGCGCATCGCCAGGACGAAGTCGCGCCCCGTCGGCGTCTCGGCCCAATCGGCGGTGTGAACCCCCGGCGCGCCGTCGAGCGCGTCGATCTCGATGCCCGAATCGTCTGACAGCGCCGGCAGCCCGCTGGCGGCCGCCGCCGCGTGTGCCTTGATCCGGGCGTTGCCGACGAAGGTCTCCTCGGTCTCGGCCGGCTCCGGAAGGCCGAGCGATCCTGCCGACACCACCTCGACGGGAAAGCCGGCGAGCAGCGTCGCGATCTCCTCGAGCTTGCCGGCGTTGTGGGTCGCGACCACCAGCCGGTCGCCGTCGAAGCGTCGGATCACGCGATCGCCGCCTTCTGCGCGGCCACCAGCGCGCCGACACCCGCTTCCGCCAGATCCATCAGCGTCTCGAACTGCGCCCGGGTGAAGGTGGCGCCCTCGGCGCTGCCCTGCACCTCGACGAGCCCGAGATCGCCGGTCATCACGAAGTTCGCGTCGGTGCCGGCGGCGCTGTCCTCGGCATAATCGAGGTCGAGCACCGGCTGGCCGCCGTAGAGTCCGCAGCTGACCGCCGCCACGTGCGCGGTCAGCGGGTCGGACTTGATCGCCCCCGACTTCAGCAGGCCGTTGACCGCCAGTCGCAGCGCGACCCATCCCCCGGTGATCGAGGCGCAGCGGGTACCGCCGTCGGCCTGCAGCACGTCGCAGTCGACGGTGATCTGCCGCTCGCCGAGCGCCACCCGGTCGATGCCGGCGCGCAGGCTCCGGCCGATCAGCCGCTGGATCTCCTGGGTGCGGCCGGACTGCTTGCCGGCGGCGGCTTCGCGTCGGTTGCGGGTCGTGGTCGATCGCGGCAGCATTCCGTATTCCGCGGTAACCCAGCCGAGGCCGGTCTTGCGCAGGAAGGGCGGGACCGACTCCTCTACGCTGGCGGTGCAGAGCACATGGGTGTCACCGATCCGAATCAGGCACGATCCCTCCGCATGGCGGGTGACGCCGGTGTCGATCGAAACCGGGCGGAGCGCGTCGGTGGCGCGGCCGGAGGGTCGCATGAAAGTCTCCTCGATGCTTTGGGCGCCTCATACCGCCCGCGCCGTTCCGCGTCCAGCCGGTGCTGCCTCTCGTCGGCCTCTCGTCCGCCGGCCGTGAATTGACCTCGACGGCCCGGGGCCGCTAGTCTGTCGGGTCGCCACCCGGATCCCCGCATTGCCCGAGCCCCGCCTGCCGCTGACCGAGATGAACGAACGCTCGCGCGAGGTGTTCCGTCGCCTGGTCGAGACCTACCTGGAGACCGGCGAGCCGGTCGGCTCGCGCACCCTCGCCCGGAGCTTCGCCGAAGGCGTCTCGGCCGCCACCATCCGCAACACGATGCAGGATCTGGAGTTCCTCGGGCTGCTCGACAGTCCGCATGTGTCCGCGGGTCGCATCCCGACCCAGCTCGGATTGCGGCTCTTCGTCGACGGCATCCTGGAGGTCGGCGACGTCTCGGGCACCGAGCGGAGCGAGATCGAGCGCTCGCTCGGCGGCGAGGAGCGCGACATCAGCGGGATCCTCGATCGCGCGAGCGATCTCCTTTCGGGCCTGACCCACGGCGCGAGCCTGGTGCTGGCGCCGAAAACCGAGGCGCCGATCAAGCACATCGAGTTCGTGTCGCTCGCTCCCGACCGGGCGCTCGTGGTGCTCGTCACCGCCGACGGGCAGGTGGAGAACCGGCTGTTCACGCCGCCCGCCGGACTGACGCCGTCGGCGATGCGGTCGGCGGCGAACTTCCTGAACGCGATCCTCGAGGGCCGCACGCTCTCGGAGATGCGGGTCGTCGTCGATGCCGAGATCGCCCGCCGCCGGGCCGAGCTGGACGTCCTGTCGCGCCAGCTCGTCGCCGCCGGCACGGCGCTGTGGGCAGAGGGACCGGAGGGCGGCCGGGACCGGCTGATCGTGCGGGGGCGCGCGAACCTGCTCGAGGGCACCGCCGATGCCGGCCAGCTCGAGCTGATCCGCGAACTGTTCGACGATCTCGAGCGCAAGCGCGACCTCGTGCAGCTGCTCGAGCTCTCCGAGGGCGGCGACGGGGTGCGTGTGTTCATCGGGTCGGAAAACAAGCTTTTTTCACTTTCGGGTTCCTCTCTGGTGGTCTCTCCCTATATGAATGCGGACCGCAAGATCATCGGCGCGGTGGGGGTGATCGGACCGACCCGGCTGAACTATGGCAGGATCGTTCCGATCGTCGACTACACCGCGCAACTGGTCGGGCGGCTGGTGTCCAGCCGCGGCGGCCAGGGCTAAGGGGCTATGGGACCGGAATGGCGAAGAGCAAGAACAAGCACGACCTGATGGAAGAGATGAGCGACCCGTTTCTCGACGATCCCGAGGCCGAGGGCCTCGAGGACGACGAGGAAATCACCGCTGAAGCCGCCGAGGCGGATGAAGCCGTGGCGCTGCGCGCCGAGGTGGCCGACCTCAAGGATCGGCTCCTGCGCGCGCTCGCGGATGTCGAGAACATCCGCAAGCGGGCCGATCGCGACCGGCGCGACGCGGAGCTTTACGGCGCCACGCGGTTTGCGCGCGATCTGCTGTCGGTCCACGACAATTTCGACCGGGCGCTCGAAAATGCGACCGACGCCGCGCGGGCGGCGGCTCCGGGCCTGTTCGAAGGCATCGAGCTCACCCGGCGCGACCTCCTCTCGGCGTTCGAGAAGCACCGGATCCTCAAGATAGAGCCGCAGGTCGGCGACCGCTTCGACCCGAAGCTGCATCAGGCGATGTTCGAGGCGCCGGTGCCCGGGACCAGGGCCGGGGACATCATCCAGGTGATGGGCGTCGGCTTCACCATCGGCGACCGGCTGCTCCGGCCCGCCCAGGTCGGCGTTTCTTCCGGCGGCCCGGCAATGCCAAAGGCCGACGAGGACCGGGACTAGGCGAGGCCGATCCAGATCGACCGGCTGGTCTCGCCGTTCATGCCGGGCCGGCGTCGCGCTTCGATCTCGGCAACCTCGCCATCGTCGACACGACCCCTGGCACGCTGGAGAGCGTGACCGACCCTGCCCGCTTCGGCGGGGCCAACGCGCTGGCGGTGGAGGCAGCCCGGGGGCGTCTGCTGCAGTGCGGCACCGCGAAACCGATAGCGCGTCGGGGCCTTGCCCCTACGGCCCCTTGTCGGCTTCGGCGTCCCTGATTCCGCCGTGAATCGGAAAGTCAAAATGCTCGCCCACGAGCAGAGGCCCATGGCGCGTGGAAGCCGCCACGAGGTAAGCAGTGGACCAACCGATCAAAATCAGACCACTAACTCCTTCAAGAGCAGAGAGGAGCCGCCAGTCCTCAGCCAAAACCACGTCGCCGAAACCGATTGTCGCGAACGTCGTAAGTGAAAAATATACCGCCACACCAACATCCGGAAGAGTCTCGGTCACGAGATAGACCGCTGCCCAGAGCCAGACCTCGACTGAGTGCACTACGAACAATGCCAAAACCGTAGCGATCATCGCAAATGTGCGTCCGGCCTCGTGTCGATGGAGGCGGAACCATCGGCGCACATACTTCATCAACTGGGTCACGCCGATTAGTCCTATGGTGTGGATGAGGACTGTTGTCGATATGACGGCTGTCCCCAAAGCCAGAGTCTCTATCATTGCCTTTCCGTCCTTATAGCCATCGGGCCAATACAAAGGTGCTGCAGTGCGGGCAAGGGCTCACATGGCGGCTCGTGAACGGGCTTTAAGGGAACGCGAGACGCCAAGACAACCCGCTCTGAGACACCACATCTGGTCGGTCTGCGCGGACAGTGGCGCGTGGCGCGACAACGCCTCGGTCAAACGTCTCTGGAGGACGAGTCAGGACGACGGTTCGTTCTCGCTTGGCGCATGACCGTCTTCTTCAACGCCGCGCCGAGCTGACGTTGGCTGGTGCAGGCGATCATCGGCTTTCGGGTCGCGCCGCCGAAGGTGAAGAAGCAGGAGCAGGGCTATCAGCAGCGGTATGCCGACCGCCGCCACGGCGCTGAGATGGTGCCACAGCAGCGGCAGCACGTCGACCTTCCGGCCGAACCT
The DNA here is from genome assembly GCA_963773555.1 of uncultured Alphaproteobacteria bacterium. Classification (GTDB taxonomy): domain Bacteria; phylum Pseudomonadota; class Alphaproteobacteria; order Rhodobacterales; family Rhodobacteraceae; genus Amaricoccus. The sequence goes on along the minus strand of CAVZCB010000019.1, from coordinate 147,820 downwards.
GTAGGCGAGCGTCGACCACAGACCGACCCAGAGCGCCGCGCCGACCAGGTTGGCGGCAAGGAACTTCGGCCAAGGCATTCCGGTGGTTCCGGCGACCAGCCCGTTCAGCTGGCGCAGCAGCACGACGAAACGGGCGACGACGACCATCCACGGGCCGTAGTGTCTGACAACGGCTTCGGTGCGTTCGAACGCCGCATCGGTAAGACCGATTCGGCTGCCGTAGCGGACGATGACCGGGCGCCCGAGCCTGCGGCCGATCAGGTAGGCGAAATTGTCGCCCAGCACCGCCCCGGCAAAGGCTGCCCCGACGACTGCGCCGATGCTGAACTTGCCGGCGGCGGCGGCGCCCGATGCGAGGATCAGTGCCGACTCGCCGGGTAGCGGCGCGCCCAGCGTCTCGAAGAAGATCGAGAGGAAAAGGGCCGGCACCCCGTACTCGGTGACGAAGGCCGCGAGAGTATGAGCAATCGCATGCACGAGTGGGACCTTTCGAGGTCGGAGGGCCTGCCGATACTGCCGTCAGCACCGCATGGCGCGCAACCTCCGTCAAGCGTCCCCGTCAAGCCTCCACCGTCAGGCGTCCCCGAGAGCCGCGCGCAGCTCATACACCAGCGAGAGGGCCTCGCGGGGCGTGAGTTCGTCGGGCAGCACCGCGCGCAGACGGTCTTCGATCGCCGACGACCCCGACGTGGTGGCCGGCGGTTGGGGCTTGGATTGCGCGAACAGCGGCAGATCGTCGACCAGCGCCGTGGCCTTGCCCCCGCGCTCGCGATCGCCGCGCTCGAGCGCCTCGAGCACCACCCGCGCCCGTTCGACGACCGCGGACGGCAGCCCGGCGAGCCGCGCCACCTGGACCCCGTAGGACCGGTCGGCGGCACCTTCGATCACCTCGTGCAGGAACACCACGTCGCCGTGCCACTCGCGCACCGCGATCGTGGCGTTGCGCAGGCCCGGCAGCTTTCCCGCGAGGGCGGTCAGCTCGTGATAGTGGGTGGCGAACAGCGCTCGGCAACGGTTCACGTCGTGCAGGTGCTCCAGCACCGCCCAGGCGATCGAGAGACCGTCGTAGGTCGCCGTGCCGCGGCCGATCTCGTCGAGGATCACCAGCGCTTCGGGCCAGCCTGGTTCAGGATCGCGGCCGTCTCGACCATCTCGACCATGAAGGTCGAGCGACCGCGGGCCAGGTCGTCCGCCGCGCCGACCCGGCTGAACAGCTGATCGACGACTCCGATCTCCGCCGCCGTGGCCGGAACGAACGAACCCATCTGCGCCAGCACCGCGATCAGCGCGTTCTGCCGCAGGTAGGTCGACTTGCCTGCCATGTTCGGGCCGGTGATCAGCCACAGGGGCCTGGCCTCTCCGTTCGGCTCGTCGGCGCCGAGCGCACTGTCGTTGGCGACGAAGCTGCCCCCCGACCGGCGGAGCGCCTGTTCCACCACCGGGTGCCGCCCGCCGGTGATTGCGAACGCCCGTCCATCCGTGACCTCCGGTCGCACCCAGTCCGCGCCCCGCGCCAGATCCGCCAGCGCGCTCGCCACGTCGATCTCCGCCAGCGCCCTTGCGGTCGCACCGATCGGCCCGGCGCGCTCCAGCACCGCCGACCGCAGGTCACCGAAGATCCGCTTCTCTATCTCCAGCGCGTGGCCGCCCGCGTTCAGGATCTTCGTCTCGATCTCCGCTAGCGCCAGCGTGGTGAAGCGGATCGCGCTCGCCGTGGTCTGGCGATGCACGAACAGCTCGGCCAGCGGCGGTTTCAGCATCCGCTCCGCGTGGCCCGCCGGGGTCTCGATGAAATAGCCGAGCACGTTGTTGTGCTTGACCTTCAGGGCGTTCACCCCGCTCCGGCGCACGTAGTCGGACTGAAGCTCGGCGATCACCCCGCGGCCCTCGTCGCGCAGGCGCCGGGTCTCGTCGAGCTCCTCGTCGTAGCCGGGCGCCACCAGCCCGCCGTCGCGCACGAGAAGCGGCGGCTCGGCCGCCAGCGCCGCGTCGAGCAGACCGACGATGTCGCCATGCCCGCAGAGCGCCTCGCGCGCCGTCGCCAGCACCCCGGGCAGCTCGCCGCCAACCGCGACATGCAGCGCCGCGGCCTGCGCCAGGCCGTCGCGCACCGCCGCGAGATCCCTCGGGCCGCCGCGATCGAGCGCCAGCCGCGACAGCGCGCGCTCGAGATCCGGCGCCTTGCGCAGCAGCTCGCGCGCCTCGCGGCCGGTGCTCGGGGTCCTCGACGAAATGCGCGACGGCAGCGGCGCGCGCCCGGATCAGGCCGACGTCGGTCGAAGGGCCGTTCAGCCGGGCCTCGAGCAGCCGCGCGCCGCCGCCGGTCGTGGTCCGGTCGATCGTCGCGAGCAGCGAGCCGTCGCGCCCGCCCGACAAGCTGCGCGAAAGTTCCAGGTTGCGCCGGGTCGCGGCGTCGATCTGCATCAGTCCGCCGGCCGCCTCGCGAACCGGGGGCTTCAGAAGCGGCAGGCGTCCGCGCTGCGTCATTTCGAGGTAATCGACGATCGCCCCCAGCGCGCTCGCCTCGGCTCGCCCGAAGGCCGCGAAGCCGTCCAGCCCCGTCACCCCGTAGACTGCGGCCACCCGCGACTCGGCGGCGGTGGAATCGAAGCTCGCCCGCGCGAGCGGCGTCGCCACCGCACCGCTCTCGGCGACAAGGTCGCGCAGTTCCGCCTCCTGCGCCTCGCTCACCAGCACCTCGCGCGGAGCGAGCCGTGCGAGCATCGGTCCCAGCCTGACCCGTGGACACGGGCCGACCGTGAGATCGCCGGTGGAGACATCGACCCAGGCGAACGCGCCGTCGCCCCGCACCTCGGCGAAGGCGGCGAGGTAGTTGTGTCGCCGCGCCTCGAGCAGGCTCTCCTCGGTCAGCGTGCCCGGGGTGACGAGCCGGATCACCTCGCGGTGCACCACCGACTTCGACCCGCGCTTGCGCGCCTCGGCCGGATCTTCCATCTGCTCGCAGACCGCGACGCGGAATCCCTTGCGGATCAGCGTCAGCAGATACCCCTCGGCAGCATGGACCGGCACGCCGCACATCGGGATGTCGGCGCCGAGATGCTGGCCGCGCTTGGTCAGCGCGATGTCGAGCGCGGCGCTCGCCGCCTCGGCATCGGCGAAGAACATCTCGTAGAAGTCGCCCATCCGGTAGAACAGGAGCGCGTCGGGGTGCTGCCTCTTGATTTCGAGGTATTGCGCCATCATCGGCGAGACGTTGGCACTGGTGTTCACGCGGCGGCGCTCCCGAGGCTCGCGCCCGGTGTAACCCGCGGTCCCGGGCCAGCCAAGGCCGGCGCGCCCGTCAGGAACGGAAACGGCCGGTCGTTCTCTGACCGGCCGTCACGACCGAACCCCGGCGCAGCCGGTTCAGGCGCCCTTCATCCCCTCCCAGAACCCCTTCACCTTGCCGAAGAAGTCCTGGGTCTCGGGGCTGTTGTCCCGCCCCGCCGCGTCGAACTCGCGCAGCAGCTCGCGTTGCCGCGCACTGAGGTTTACCGGGGTCTCCACCGCGAGCTCGATGTAGAGATCGCCCGCTCCGGCGCCGCGCAGCGCCGGCATCCCCTTGCTGCGGAGGCGCAGTTGCTTGCCGGACTGCACGCCGGCGGGCACCTTCACCCGGGTCTTGCCGCCGTCGAGCGTCGGCGCGTCGATCTCGCCGCCGAGCGCCGCGGTCGTCATGCTGACCGGGATCCGGCAGTAGAGGTTCTGGCTGTCGCGCTCGAAGATCGGATGGCTCACGATCTCGATGAAGATGTAGAGATCGCCTGCCGGTCCGCCGCGCAGGCCCGCCTCGCCCTCGCCGGCCAGCCGAATCCGGGTGCCGGTCTCGACGCCGGCCGGCAGCTTGACGCTGAGGGTGCGGTCCTTGCGGACCCGGCCGGCGCCGGCGCAGGCGGAGCAGGGGTTCTTGATGATCTGGCCGCGGCCGCCGCAGGTCGGACAGGTCCGCTCGACGGTGAAGAACCCCTGCTGCGCCCGCACCTTGCCATGGCCCGAGCAGGTCGGGCAGGTCGAAGGCTCGGCTCCGCCTTCTGCCCCGGTGCCGTCGCAGACCTCGCAGGCAGCACTCGAAGGAACGGTGATCGTCGCCTGCTTGCCGGTGTAGGCCTCCTCGAGGGACATCTGCATATTGTAGCGCAGGTCCGAGCCACGCGCGGCGCGCTGGCCGCGGGCCCGTGCGCCGCCGCCGCCCATGAAATCGCCGAACAGATCGTCGAACACGTCCGAGAACGCGGACGTGAAATCGCCCTGCGCCCCGGGTCGGAACCCGCCGGCGCTGGCGCCGTGGCCGTTCTCGAAGGCGGCGTGGCCGAAGCGGTCGTATGCGGCTTTCTTCTGCGGGTCCTTCAGAACGTCGTAGGCCTCGTTGGCCTCCTTGAAGCGCGCTTCGCTTCGGGAATCGTGCTGATTGCGGTCGGGGTGGTGCTCCATCGCCTTCTTGCGATAGGCCTTCTTCAGGTCGCCCTCCGAGCAGCCCTTCTCGACCCCCAGCACGTCGTAATAGTCGCGTTTCGCCATCCGGAACTTATCCCTTCAAACGGCAGAATGGCCCCCCGGGCAGGGGGGCCATCCTGTCGGTCCATGCCGATCAGGACTTTTTGTCGTCTTCGCCGAGATCCTCGAAGTCGGCATCGACCACGTCGTCCTCGGGGCCGGACGCCGGCGTCTCGGGCTCGGCGGAGGCCGCATCCGACTCCGCCTGCGCCTTGTAGATCGCCTCGCCGAGCTTCATCGCCGCCTCTGTCAGGTCCTGGGAGCGGGCGCGGATCTTCTCCGGATCCTCGCCTTCCATCGCCTCCTTCAGCGTCTTCATCGACAGCTCGATCGCCTCGATCGTGGTCGGGTCGACCTTGTCGCCATGCTCGGCCACCGACTTCTCGGTGCCGTGGATCAGGCTCTCGCCGGCGTTCCTGGCCTCGACCAGCTCGCGCCGCGCCTTGTCCGCCTCGGCGTTCTCCTCGGCCTCCTTGACCATCTTCTCGATGTCGGAGTCGCTGAGGCCGCCCGAGGCCTGGATGGTGATCTTCTGCTCCTTGTTGGTGCCCTTGTCCTTGGCGCTCACCGACACGATGCCGTTGGCGTCGATGTCGAAGGTCACCTCGATCTGCGGCACGCCGCGCGGCGCTGGCGGGATCGCCTCGAGATTGAACTGGCCGAGGATCTTGTTGTCGGCCGCCATCTCGCGCTCCCCCTGGAACACCCGGATCGTAACCGCGTTCTGGTTGTCCTCGGCGGTGGAGAAGATCTGGCTCTTCTTGGTCGGGATCGTGGTGTTGCGGTCGATCAGCCGGGTGAACACGCCCCCGAGCGTCTCGATGCCGAGCGACAGCGGCGTCACGTCGAGCAGCACCACGTCCTTGACGTCGCCCTGCAGCACGCCGGCCTGGATCGCGGCGCCCAGCGCCACCACCTCGTCCGGGTTGACGCCCTTGTGCGGCTCCTTGCCGAAGAACTTGGTCACTTCCTCGACCACCTTCGGCATCCGGGTCATGCCGCCGACCAGCACCACCTCGTCGATCTCGGTCTTGGCGATGCCCGCGTCCTTCAGCGCCGCCTGGCACGGCTTCATCGTGCGGGCGATCAGGTCGGCCACCAGGCTCTCGAGCTTGGCGCGGGTCAGCTTCAGCACCAGGTGCAGCGGCTGATGGGTCTTCGGATCCATCGAGATGAACGGCTGGTTGATCTCGGTCTGGGTCGAGGACGACAGCTCGATCTTGGCCTTCTCGGCGGCTTCCTTCAGCCGCTGCAGCGCCATCTTGTCCTTGGTCAGGTCGACGCCGTTCTCCTTCTTGAACTCGTCGGCCAGGTACTGGACGATCCGCATATCGAAGTCTTCGCCACCGAGGAAGGTGTCGCCGTTGGTCGACTTCACCTCGAACAGCCCCTCGTCGATCTCGAGGATCGAGATGTCGAAAGTGCCGCCGCCGAGGTCATAGACCGCGATGGTCTTGGTGCCCGACTTGTCGAGCCCGTAGGCGAGCGCCGCCGCCGTCGGCTCGTTGATGATCCGCAGCACCTCGAGGCCGGCAATCTTGCCGGCGTCCTTGGTGGCCTGGCGCTGGGCGTCGTTGAAGTAGGCCGGGACGGTGATGACCGCCTGGCTGACCTTCTCGCCGAGGTAGGACTCGGCGGTCTCCTTCATCTTCTGCAGGACGAAGGCGGAAATCTGGCTCGGCGAATACTTCTCGCCCTTCACCTCGACCCAGGCGTCGCCGTTCGGACCGGGCACGATCTTGTAGGGGACCATGTCCTTGTCCTTGGCGGTCACCGGATCGTCGGTACGGCGGCCGATCAGCCGCTTGATCGCGAACAGCGTGTTCTCGGAATTGGTGACGGCCTGACGCTTGGCCGACTGTCCGACGAGGCGTTCCTCGTCGGTGAAGGCGACGATCGAGGGCGTCGTGCGCGCGCCCTCCGAGTTCTCGATCACACGAGCCTGGCTGCCGTCCATGATGGCGACGCAGGAGTTGGTGGTGCCGAGGTCGATACCGATGACTTTTGACATGAACGATCCTTTCGAGCGGCGATTTCACGCGGCGGGTCCGCAGTTTGGCCCCCGCCGGTATCCCTGGAACCGGTGTCCGCGCCGGAGGCCCGTGCGGAACCGGGGCTGGAAGGCTATATAGGAGGCGGGTTTTTTGCCTGCAAGCAGTGGACCGGAAGGCAGGCGGGTTTTTTGGCCGAAAGCAGAACCATGATCGAGATGAACGGCTTCGCGATCCACAAGGGCTGGCTCGATCCGCCGGCCCAGGCCGCCATGGCCGCCGACATCGCCACGGTCGCGGAGGCCGCGCCGTTCTTCGCGCCGCTCACGCCCTGGGGCAAGCCGATGAGCGTGCGGATGACCTCCGCCGGAAGGTACGGCTGGTTCACCGACGCGAAGGGCTACCGCTACATCGACCGCCACCCTTCCGGGGTGTCATGGCCGCCGATCCCGGCTTCGGTGCTGGCGGTCTGGCGCGCGCTGGTGTCGGACGGCCGCGACCCCGACTGCTGCCTGGTGAACCGCTATACCGCGACCGCGCGCATGGGGATGCACCGCGACGCCGACGAAGCCGATTTCTCCTGGCCGGTGCTGTCGATCAGTCTCGGCGATCCCGGTCTGTTCCGCATGGGCGGTCCGGCCCGCAAGGATCCGACCGCGTCGATCCTGCTCGAAAGCGGCGACGTGGTGGTGTTCGGCGGCCCGGCACGCCGCGCCTACCACGGCATCGACAGGATCCGCTTCGGCGCCTCGCGACTGTTGCCGGACGGCGGCCGGATCAACCTTACCCTGCGGGTGGTCGACTGACCTCCGGTTCGGCCACCACGACCCGGCGGTAGAGGTGCCAGGTGGCGTGGCCGAGGATCGGCATCACCACGATCAGCCCGAGGAAGAACGGGATCGAGCCGACCACCAGACCTGCGGCCACGATCGCCCCCCAGGCAAGGATCGGCACCGGATTGGCGGCGGCGACGCGGATCGAGGTGATGATCGCCACCGGCAGCCCGACGTCGCGGTCGAGCAGCAGCGGGAACGACACGACGCTCACTGCCAGCACCAGCGCGGCGAACAGGAACCCGACCGCGCAGCCGACGATCAGCATGGTCCAGCCCGCGCCGGTGGTGAAGGTGTCCTGGAGCAGGCCTCCGACCGATGCGGGCGCCTCCGGCCCGAGGGTGGCGTAGTAGATGCCATGTGCGGTCAGGATCCAGACGACGAACAGCACGCCGAGCATCACCCCGAGCAGCAGGATTGCCCCGAACGACTCCGACTTCGCGACGCCGAAGGCGTTCGCCCAGCCCGGATCCTCGCCCATTTCGCGCCGCCGGCTCATTTCATAGAGCCCGACCGCGGCGACCGGCCCGATCAGCGCGAAGCCCGACATCACCGGAAACAGGAGCGGCAGCAGGTCGCGGTTGAGCGCCGCCCACACGAGCAGCACGCCGATCACCGGATAGAGCGCGGCGAGGAATATCACGTCCGTCCGGCATGCGGCGAAGTCGTCCACTCCCTTGCGCAGGACCTCTCGCAGGTCGCGCACGGCGAGGTGGCGTATCCGCGGCATCTCGAGATCCGGGGCGTCGCCAAGCCCCAGATGGCCGGCGACACCGCCGATATGCCTGCCCGCTGCGCTGATGTGGTCGGCGCTCCAGGAGAGCGGGTTTCCGATCGTCTCCGGCATAGGTTCCTCCGACAATTCCTCTTCGAGGGCTTTTCTGATGGCAAGGCTAGCATAAACCTAGCGCGATGCGATACAAACCCGCGCGCCCCGCCGGACCATCGGTCACGGGTGCGCGATGGAAAGCCACGGGTCGCCGGGGACTCAGGATGTTCGAACGCGATGTCGACGCCTATCTCGCCTTCTTTCGTGCCGCTGGCGCGCTGAAGGACACGCTGCGGAGCGGCCACACGCCGGCCGGACGGCCCGAGAGCACCGCCGAGCACAGCTGGCGGCTCTGCCTGATGGCGGTGGCGCTGGAGGACGCGCTGCCCGACATCGACCTCGGGCGACTGCTCCGGCTCCTCGTCGTCCACGACCTCGGAGAAGTGGTGCGCGGGGATGTGCCGGCGCCGCAGCAGACCGGCGACAAGACCGGCGAGGAGCGGGCCGACTTCGGGGCGCTGCTCGCGCCGCTGCCCCGCCCCGTGGCGGCGCGGCTGATGGCGCTCTGGGACGAATACAATGCCCGTATCACGCCGGAGGCGCGGCTCGCCAAGGCACTCGACCGGCTCGAGACGGTGCTGACGCATGCGGAGGGCGCCAACCCGCCCGACTTCGACTATGCCTTCAACCTCGGCTACGGCCGGGCGCACACCGACGCGCATCCGCTGATCGCGGCGCTCCGCGGGCCGGTGGACGCCGAGACCGCGCGGCGGGGGCGGCGATGAGCCAGGGGCTCGAGCGGTTCGTGGCGGCCCAGGATCCGGTCTGGCCGCAGGTTCTCGATGAACTCGCCGCCGGCGCCAAGCGGAGCCACTGGATGTGGTTCGTGTTTCCCCAGATCGCCGGTCTGGGGCACAGCCCGATGTCGATGCGCTACGCGCTCGAATCCCGGGCGGAGGCTGTGGCCTATCTCGCCCATCCGGTGCTCGGGCCGCGTCTGGCCGAGGCGACCGACCTGATGCTCGCCCACGCGGGCGAGCCGGCGGCGGCGATCCTCGGCGGCGTCGACGCGGTGAAGTTCCGCTCGTCGATGACGCTGTTCAATGCCGCCGCTCCCCAGGAGCCGCGCTTCGAGCGTGCGCTTGCGGCCTTCTTCGGCGGAGACCCCGACCCGCGCACGCTCGCGCTGCTCGGCGCGGTCTGATTTACGCAAGATTATTGAAGATTAATTCCTTTTAAATCAGGTTGATATCCGAAATTTCGCGCGCGAAAACCGCCATTTCGCGCCTTTCCGCCGCGCAACCGGGAAATCGAGCCGCTCCCTTTCCGCCGTCCGGTCCTGCTGCTATCTGAGCGCGGTCGCGATGCCCGCCCGATCCCGGGCGGATCCGACGAGACACGGGGGGCGTGGGAGCGGCGAATGGCGGCAATCGTTTCGGTGCAGGACGTGCGCAAGGTCTACGAGGAGGAGGTCGAGGCCCTGAAGGGCGTCAGCCTCGATATCGAGGACGGCGAGATTCTGGCGCTGCTCGGGCCGAACGGCGCGGGCAAGACCACGCTGATCTCCACGATCTGCGGCATCAGCGTGCCGACGTCGGGCCGGATCCTCGTCGGAGGCCACGACGTCGTCACCGACTTCCGGCAGGCGCGCGCGATGATCGGTCTGGTGCCGCAGGAAGTGAGCCTCGAGCCGTTCGAGAAGGTGATCAACACCGTGCGCTTCTCGCGCGGCCTGTTCGGACGACCGCGCGACGACGGGCATGTGGAGAAGGTGCTGCGCCAGCTCTCCCTCTGGGACAAGCGGGATTCGACGGTGATGGCGCTGTCGGGCGGGATGAAGCGGCGGGTGCTGATCGCCAAGGCGCTGGCCCACGAGCCGAGGGTGCTGTTTCTCGACGAGCCGACCGCCGGCGTCGACGTGGAGCTGCGCAAGTCGATGTGGGAGACGGTGAACGGGCTGCGCGCGGCGGGCACCACGATCATCCTCACCACCCACTACATCGAGGAAGCCGAGGCGATCGCCGACCGGATCGGCGTGATCAACGGCGGGCGCATCCTGCTCGTCGAGGAAAAGAACCTGCTGATGCAGCGCATGGGCCAGAAGCAGATGACGGTCGAGCTGCAGGCGCCACTCGATGCGATCCCGAACTCGCTGGCCGGCTACGACCTGATCCTGGCCGACGACCGGCACAGCCTGACCTACGCCTACGACCGGACCGCCGAGCGGACCGGGATCGTCTCGCTCCTGCGCGACCTCTCCGCGTCCGGGCTCACGCTTCGCGACGTCCAGACCCGGCAGAAGTCGCTCGAGGACATCTTCGTCGACCTGGTGAGGGAAGAGGCATGAACTGGCAGGCGATCCGGGCGATCTACACCTTCGAGATGGCGCGCACCTTCCGCACCATCCTCCAGAGCCTCATCGCCCCGGTGATCTCGACATCGCTCTATTTCGTGGTGTTCGGCACCGCGATCGGCTCGCGGATCGAGCAGGTCGAGGGCGTCGCCTACGGCGCGTTCATCGTGCCGGGGCTGATCATGCTGACCGTGCTGATGCAGAGCGTCTCCAACGCCTCGTTCGGCATCTACTTCCCCAAGTTCATCGGCACGATCTACGAGCTCTTGTCCGCGCCGGTCTCGTTCATCGAGATCGTCATCGGCTACGTCGGCGCGGCGGCCACCAAGTCCTTCATGATCGGGCTGATCATCTACGCTACCGCCAACCTCTTCGTATCGCTCCCGGTGGCGCACCCCTTGGCGATGATCGGGTTTCTGGCGCTCACCTGCATCAGCTTCAGCCTGTTCGGCTTCATAATCGGCATCTGGGCGAAGAACTTCGAGCAGCTTCAGCTGGTGCCGCTGCTGGTGCTGTCGCCGCTGGTGTTCCTCGGCGGCTCGTTCTACTCGATCTCCATGCTGCCGCCGGCCTGGCAGACCATCACGATGCTCAATCCGGTGGTCTATCTGATCTCGGGGTTCCGCTGGGCGTTCTTCGATACCGCCGACGTCGGTCTGGGGTTCAGCCTCGCGGCGATCGGGTTGTTCACCCTGATCTGTCTCGGCCTGATCGGCTGGATATTCCGGACCGGCTATCGTCTCCGAAGCTGATCGGGGCGTCCGCGAGGCCTTCAGGCTTTCGCGTCCGGCCAGTCCGCCCCGGCTCCGAGCGCCCGGCGGATCGCATCGCCGTGCTCGTCGAGGCGCGGTGGCGGCAGGTCGGTGGCCGTCTCGGCGTCGGAGAACCGCATCGGGCTGCGCGGGCTGCGCGAGCCGCCGGTCTCGACGACCGCCCCGCGCGCGACCGCCTGCGGTTCGGCGAAGGCCTCGGCGACGGTATTGATCGGCCCCGCCGGGACTCCGCCCGCCGCCATCGCCGCCATCGCCTCCGCCCGTGTCATCGCGGCCAGCCGCGCCTCCAGCGCCGCGACCAGCGCCGTGCGGTTCGCCAGCCGGTCCCGATTGAGCCGGAACCGCGGATCCCGGTGCAGGCCGAGCCCCAGCTCCTCGCAGAGCCTTACGAACTGCCCGTCGTTGCCGCAGGCGATCACCAGCGGTCCGTCCGCCGCTTCGAACACCTGATACGGCACGATGTTGGGATGCCGGTTGCCCATCCGGCGCGGCACCGTCCCGCCGATCAGATGGTTCGCCGCCTGGTTGGCCAGGACGCTGAGCTGGGTGTCGAACAGCCCGAGGTCGATCCACTGACCTTGCCCGGTCCGGTCGCGCTGCCGAAGCGCTGCCAGCACCGCGACCGTTCCGTACATGCCGGTGAACAGATCGGCGTAGGCGACGCCGGGCTTCTGCGGCGGGCCGTCCGGGTCGCCGGTCAGGTCCATGATCCCGCCCATCGCCTGGATGATGAAGTCGTAGCCGGGCCGCGCCGCCAGCGGTCCGTCCTGTCCGAACCCGGTGATCGAGGCATAGACCACGCCGGGGTTGCCGGCCGCGACGCTGGCATGGTCCAGCCCGAACCGGGCGAGCCCGCCGACCTTGAAGTTCTCGATCACCACCTCGGCCCCGGCCGCCAGCCGCCGCGCCAGCCCGAGATCGCCGGCGTCGGTGAAATCGAGTGCGATGCCCCGCTTGCCCCGATTGCAGGCATGGAAATACGCCGCCGCCCCGTCGTTGGCGAACGGCGGCCCCCAGCCGCGGGTCTCGTCGCCGCCGGGGGCCTCGACCTTGATGACGTCGGCGCCGAGGTCGGCGAGGGTCTGGCCGATCCACGGCCCCGCCAGCACCCGCGCCAGCTCCAGCACCCGCAATCCCGCCAGCGGCCGTTCCGCCATCCTCTCGCCTCCGATCGCCTGCGGGGCATTGGTGGCGAGCGACCCGCCGAGGTCAAGCGCGCCCCGATCTTGGGGTCGTGCTTGCGGCGGACCCGGCGGCGGCCTACATCGGGGACGATGAATAACCCTCTCTCCCTGTTCCGGCGCCGCGACCGGGTAACGGTGCTGCGGCTCGAAGGCGTGATCGGCGCCGGCGGACGCCTTGGCGGCCGCAGCCTGACCGATGCGAGCCTCGCGCCGCTGATCGAGGCCGCGTTTCGTCGCGGACGGCCGAAGGCGGTTGCGCTGGCGATCAACTCGCCCGGGGGCAGCCCCGCGCAATCGAGCCTGATCGCCGCGCGCATCCGCAGGCTGGCCGACGAGCGCGAGGTCCCGGTGCACGCCTTTGTCGAGGACGTGGCCGCCTCGGGCGGCTACTGGCTGGCGACGGCCGCCGACCGCATCCACCTCGACCCGAACAGCATCATAGGCTCGATCGGCGTGATCTCAGCTTCGTTCGGCTTCCAGGAGCTGATGGCCCGGCACGGCATCGAGCGCCGCGTCCATACCATGGGCGAGGACAAGAGCCTGCTCGACCCGTTCCGCCCCGAGCGGCCCGAAGACGTCGAGCGGCTGAAGCGCCTTCAGGCGATCATCCACGACAACTTCATCGCCCAGGTGAAGGCGCGCCGCGGCGCGCGCCTGACCGGCGGCGATGAGCTGTTCACCGGGGACATCTGGGTGGGACAGTCCGGCATAGACGCCGGCCTCGCCGACGGCATCGGCCATCTCGTCCCGGTGATGAGGCAGCTCTACGGCGACAAGCTCCGCTTCACCGAGATCGCCCCGCGCCGCCCGCTGTTCCGCCGGCTCGGCCTGCCCGGCGTCGGTGACGCGCTCGACGCCGTCGAGGCCCGCGGTGTGTGGACCCGCTTCGGACTGCCCGCCCGATGATGCTGCGCGCGGTGCTGTTGTTTCTGGTCGTCGTGCTGGTTCTCGGCATGGTCGGCAAGCTGCGTCTCCCGAAGGTGCCGCCCCGCCGCCGCCGTCCTGAGGTCGAGTCCGCCCGCAAGTGCCCGGACTGCGACGCCTACGTGATCGGCGCCCCGCCCGAGCCCTGCGCACGCGCCGATTGCCGGTACCGAACATGAGCGCCGAATGAGCTCCGAGGCCGCCCTCGTCACCGGCGGCGGGCAGCGCATCGGCGCGGCGCTCGTGCGCAAGCTCGCGTCCCGCGGCGTCCACGTCGCGATCCACTGCCACGACACCCGCGACGCCGCCGATGCGCTCGCCGCCGAGATTGCGGCCGGCGGTGGGCGGGCGACCGTGCTGGCGGCGGACCTGCTCGATCGCGAGGCGACGGCGGCCCTGGTCCCCGCCGCAGCGGCGGCGCTCGGCCGGCCGCTGACCGTGCTGGTCAACAACGCGTCGATCTTCGAGTACGACACGATCGCGACCGCCACGTGGGAAAGCTGGGACCGGCACGTCGGCTCGAACCTGCGCGCGCCGTTCGAACTGATCCAGGCCTTCGCCGCCCAGGCGCCGCGCGCGCGTCCCGACGCTGCCGGCGAGCCCGTGTCCCGCGCCTGCGTCGTCAACATCATCGACCAGCGCGTCCGGAAGCTGACGCCGGAGTTTGCAACTTATACGATTGCCAAGATGGGGCTGTGGGCGCTGACCCGGACCGCGGCCCAGGGGCTGGCGCCGGACGTGCGGGTGAATGCCATCGGCCCAGGACCGACGCTGCGCGGCGAGCGTCAGTCAGAGGCGCATTTCTCGGCGCAGCGCGCGGCGACGCTGCTCGGACGCGGCGCGAACCCCGAGGAGATCGCCGCGGCGCTCGGGTTCATCCTCGACGCGCCGGGCCTGACCGGCCAGCTGATCTGTGTCGATGGCGGCCAGCATCTGGCCTGGCAGACGCCGGACGTTCTGGGAGTTGAGTAGCGAAAACGGACGACGATTGGCACATTCTACCCTTGCGCTTCCTCACTTTTCCACTTCCGAGCAGCCCGTCACAAATCCGTGTTGATTCTGTCAACGATTCCATTAATTTACTCGGCAATTCCGAAAATACCGCCTGAGATCAACGGCTTGCAATTTTGCACAAATTTTCATCAAAACGATAACCGACCCTGTTTTGCAGGGGAATTGCGGGGCGGGGCGAAGTTGTCCCCCGAGTTTTCCACAGCTTTGGTGGACAGGTTTCTGCTTGAAATCGGTTGCGGTTCCGGGCAGCGCGCAGGAGAATCAGCGGTATGGGCAGCGACGGGCATCTGGTGGGCGAGACCGGCGACAGCTTCGAGGAAGAGGGCGCCGCGCGGAGCGAGGCGCGCCCCGGACACCAGGTCATCCGCGACTACCTGAAGCGGCTCGACGACCGGCCGGGCGTCTACCGGATGCTCGATGCGCGCGGCGAAGTTCTCTACGTCGGCAAGGCGCGGAATCTGCGCAAGCGGGTGACGGCCTATGCAAAACCGGTCGGCCATGACTCCCGCATAGGGCGAATGATTGCCGCGACGGCGTCGATGATGTTCCTGACGACGGACACCGAGACCGAAGCCTTGCTCCTCGAGCAAAACCTCATCAAGCAGCTCAAGCCGCGCTACAACGTGCTGCTGCGCGACGACAAGAGCTTTCCCGACATCATCGTCACCGCCGATCACCCGTATCCGCAGATCAAGAAGCACCGCGGCCAGCGCCGGGAACCGGGGCGCTACTTCGGGCCGTTCGCCTCGGCGGGCAGCGTCAACCGCACCCTCAACCAGTTGCAGAAGGCCTTCCTGCTGCGCTCCTGCTCGGACCCGATGTTCGAGAGCCGCACCCGGCCGTGCCTGCTCTACCAGATCAAGCGGTGCAGCGCGCCGTGCGTCGGGTTGATCGACCAGCCGGACTACGCGGCGCTGGTCGAGGACGCCGTGCTGTTTCTCACCGGGCGGTCGACCCGGGTGCAGGGGCAGCTCGCCGAGGCCATGCGCGAGGCGAGCCTCGCGACGGAATTCGAGCGCGCCGCCATCCTGCGCGACCGCATCCGCGCGCTGACCAACGTCCAGGCGACCCAGGGCATCAATCCCGAGGGTGTCGAGGAGGCCGACGTCGTCGCGCTGCACCAGGAGGGCGGGCACGCCTGCGTCCAGGTGTTCTTCATCCGGGCGCACCAGAACTGGGGCAACCGGGCGTATTTCCCGCGCACCGGGTCCGGCGCGGAGCCGGGCGAGATCCTCGAGGCGTTCCTCGGCCAGTTCTACGGCAGCAAGACGCCGCCGAGAATGGTGCTGGTCAGCCACGAGCCCGACAATCCCGACCTGCTGGTCGAGGCGCTGTCGGCGAAGCTCGGGCGGAAGGTGGCGATTGCGGTGCCGCAGAGGGGCGAGAAGGCCGGCCTGATCCAGCAGGCCGCGCGCAACGCCCGCGAGGCGCTGGCCCGGCGGATGGCCGAGAGCGCCAGCCAGACCGCGCTGCTCGAGGGGCTGGCCGAGGCGTTCGGGCTCGACGGCCCGCCCGAACGGATCGAGGTCTACGACAACAGCCACATCATGGGCACCAACGCGGTCGGCGGCATGATCGTCGCCGGACCCGAGGGCTACGTGAAGTCGCAGTACCGCAAGTTCAACATCCGCTCCGAGAGCCTGACGCCGGGCGACGACTTCGGGATGATGCGCGAGGTGCTGACCCGGAGATTCGCCCGGCTGGCCAAGGAGGACCCGGACCGGCAGTCCGACGCCTGGCCGGATCTGGTGCTGATCGACGGCGGCGCGGGGCAGGTGGCGGCGGCCTGCGCGGCGCTCGCCGAGCTCGGCATCGACGAGGTGACGGTGATCGGTGTCGCCAAGGGCGTCGACCGCGACGCCGGCAAGGAGGAGTTCCACCGTCCGGGCCGACCGCCGATGGCGCTCGGCCACCGCGACCCGGTGCTCTACTTCGTCCAGCGCCTTCGCGACGAGGCCCACCGCTTCGCGATCGGCGCGCACCGGACGAGGCGCGCGGCGCAGACCCGTACCACGCCGCTTGACGAGGTGCCGGGGGTGGGGGCGGCGCGCAAGCGGGCGCTGCTGGCGCACTTCGGGTCGGCCAAGGCGGTCACCAACGCCGGGCTTGCCGACCTGAAGGCGGCGCCGGGGATCTCCGACCGGCTCGCCGAGGTGATCTACGGCTTCTTCCATGGAGCCGCCTGAAAGGCTATATGCCCGGTGAGGGCAGGAGCTGACGGCCATGCGCTGGACGATACCGAACATCCTGACGGTGCTGCGTCTGCTGGCCGCGCCCGGCGTGGCCTTCGCGTTCGTGATCTTCAACCGGCCCTATGCCGACTGGATCGCCTTCACGCTGTTCATCCTCGCGGCACTGACCGACTATCTCGACGGCTATCTGGCGCGGGCCTGGAAGCAGGAGTCCAACTTCGGCCGGATGCTCGATCCGATCGCCGACAAGGCGATGGTGGTGATCGCGCTCGCGGTGATCGTCGGGCTGTGGGGGCCGAAGGCGCTGATCCTGGTGCCGGTCGCGTTCATCCTGCTGCGCGAGGTGTTCGTCTCCGGGCTGCGCGAGTTCCTCGGCGCCAAGGCGGGCAGGCTCAAGGTCACCTACCTCGCCAAGTGGAAGACCACCGCCCAGATGGTTGCGATCCCGGTACTGCTGCTCGCCGGCGTGTTCGAGTGGGACCGCCGGCACGGGCAGTTCTGGATCAGCGGCTGGTTTCACAACTGGGTCGGCTGGGTGTTGTCGAACGGCGGGCTGGTGCTGATCTGGATCGCCGGGATCCTGACGCTGCTGACGGGCTACGACTATCTGATAAAGGCGATGCCGTTCCTGCGGGACCGCAAGCAGTGACGCTGACGGTGCGGTATTTCGCCTGGCTGCGCGAGCGGGTCGGCGCGCCGTCGGAGGAAGTCGAGACGGCCGCCGCCACGGTATCCGACCTCGTCGAGGAATTGCGCGGGCGCGACGACGGCCATGCGCTTGCCTTCGCCGACCTCAGGGCGGTGCGGGTGGCGGTGGATCAGGAGCTGGCGGATCTCCACGCCCCGCTCGCCGGCGTTCGCGAGGTGGCGTTCTTCCCGCCGATGACCGGGGGCTGAATGACGGTCCGGGTGCAGCGCGAGGACTTCGACCTCGGGGCGGAGCTGACGGCGCTGCGGGCGGGACGCACCGACATCGGCGCGCTGGTCAGCTTCTCCGGCCTCGTGCGGGATACCGGCGGGCTGGCGGCGATGGAGCTCGAGCACTATCCGGGCATGACCGAGGCGGCGCTCGCCGGGATCGAGACGGCGGCGCGCGGGCGCTGGGCCCTGCAGGCCTGCCTGATCGTCCACCGCTACGGGCGGCTGGCGCCGGGCGCGCAGATCATGATGGTCGCCACCGCCGCGGCGCACCGGCAGGCGGCCTTCGAGGCGGCGGAGTTTCTGATGGACTACCTGAAGTCCCGGGCGCCGTTCTGGAAGAAGGAGATCGGCCCGGATGGCGCGCACTGGGTCGCGGCGCGGGACACCGACGAAGCGGCGCTCGGGCGCTGGCGCCGGCGCGCGGACGAGTAGGCTGGCGGCTGACATCCGCCCGCTTTGGCGACGGTCGGACCGGCAACGGTCCGCTTGCATTCGCCAGCTGCCGCCTCTATACAGCCGGCCTTCCATCGACGCGTCCGGCGAACACGGGCTGCCGAGTTGCGTCCGAACCTCATCCGACAAGGAGACGGAAATGCCCAAGATGAAGACCAAGTCGGGCGCCAAGAAGCGCTTCAAGGTGACGGCTACCGGCCGGATCCTCGCCGCCCAGGCCGGCAAGCGGCACGGCATGATCAAGCGGTCGAACAAGTTCATCCGCCAGGCCCGCGGCACCACGACCCTCTCCGCTCCGGACGAGAAGATCGTGAAGTCGTACATGCCCTACGCGCGCTAGAGGAGCCTGAAAGATGTCCAGAGTCAAAGGAGGCCCGGCCTCCCACGCCCGCCACCGCAAGGTCGTCAAGCAGGCCGCCGGCTACTACGGCGCCCGCTCCACCAACTTCCGCACCGCCAAGCAGGCCGTCGACAAGGCGATGCAGTACGCGACGCGCGACCGCAAGAACCGCAAGCGCACCTTCCGTGCGCTGTGGATCCAGCGAATCAACGCCGCGGTCCGTAGCCACGATACCGAACTGACCTATTCGCGCTTCATCAACGGCCTCGACCGGGCCGGGATCGAGGTCGACCGCAAGGTGCTGGCCGATCTCGCGGTGCACGAACCGGTCGCCTTCGGCGCCATCGTCGATCAGGCGAAGGCCGCGCTGGCCTGACACAGCCCCGGGTCCGCCGCCCTGACCCGCTGCCGAACCGCAGCGGGCGCCGGGCGCGTGATGCCCCCTGAAACCGGGCGGCGCTTGCGAGCGCCCGCCGATGGAACGCGGCGTCGGGCGATACGTTCAGTCTGGAGGGAAGTGCCGAACGGCGCTTCCGAATTGTCCCAACCTCAAGAAGGGAGCCAGACATGCTTCAGTTGAACCCCAGCCGCACCCTCTTCCCGCTTGCCGGCGCGCTCGTCGGCATCGCCATGAGCGCGGCGCCCGCGGCGGCGCAGCAGATAGACCACCAGCAGGGCCTGACGCCGCGGCCCGAGCTCGACGCCAAGGTCGTGGCCAGCATCGAGCAGTGCGCGAAGGTCGCGCCATCGTGCGCCGACGCGATGAAGACCGCCGCCGGTGCGCTGGTCTTTCCCGGCGTCGTGACCGTGGATCTGATCGTCGGTGGCTCGGGCGGCAGGGGCGCGCTCGTCCAGGACGGAATGATCACCGGCTACTACAACATCGGCGAGGCCTCGGCCGGCGCCCAGATCGGCATCAAGCAGGCCACGCAGGTCTACATCCTGCGTGACGAGTCGACGCTGCAGGACGTCGAGGCCGACGGGCAGTGGCAGGTCGGGGCGGCATCGGATCTGACCGTCTTCAACGCCAACGCCACCGCCTCCACCCAGTCCGCCGACCCGCTGGTTTACGTGTTCGACGCCAACGGCCTGAACGCGAGCGTCAACGTCAGCGCGCTGAAGATCTGGGAGTCCGACGAAAGCTGAGACGACTGCGCGCCCGCAGGCCTTCCCGGTCCGCGGGCGTGGCAGCCTTGATCGAGGCAACCGCAAAATCGACCAGGAGGAGCAGATGCCGAGGATTCATCCCGCCCAAGTCGGTGCGATTCTCGTGGCGATCGCGCTGCCGGCCCAGGCCGCGGGCCGGTTCACTTCCGATCAGGCCGATGCCGGACAGCAGATCTACAAAAGCTCCTGCGCCGAATGCCACGGCACCGGCCTGGAGGGCGGCGCAGGCCCGGCGCTCCAGGGCGACAAGTTCGCGAGCAGCCTCCGGTACAGCAACCGGAGCGCCCGGCAGCTCTATGACTACATCGCCCAGCACATGCCCAAGGACAATCCCGGCGCCCTGACGCAGGACAAGTATCTTGAGGTGTTCGCCTACCTGCTGCAGCGGAACGGTTTCAAAGCGAGCGACAGCAAGCTCGACGAAGCGGCGCTCGACAAGATCGACCTGCTGCCGCTGCCGAGCGGTTCGGGGTCGGCGGCATCTCAGCAGAGCAACGAAATCCAGCGCGACGAGACCGCCGCCTCCACCAGCCAGTCCGCATCCATCCCCGATGACGCAGCCGTCGCGGTGAATGACGATGCGATGCGCGGCGCGGGGACGAACGCGTCCGACTGGCTGCTGCACGGGCGCGGCTATTTCAACCAGCGTTTCTCGCCGCTCGATCAGATCACTCCAGACACCATCAAAGGCCTGCGCCCGGTTGCGCTGGTGCAGACCGGCTTGGTCGCCAGCTTCGAAACCACGCCGGTGGTGGTCGACGGCGTGATGTACCTGACGACGCCGGTCGTCGACGACAAGATGAAGGTGATGGCCGTCGACGCGGCTACCGGCGCGCGCTTCTGGACCAGCACCTACGACCTCAGCCGCAGCCAGACCTGCTGCGGCCCTGTGAACCGCGGTGTCGCGGTCGGCTACGGCAGCGTCTACGTCGCGACCCTCGACGCCAAGCTCCTGGCGCTCGACGCCAGGACCGGCAAGCAGCAGTGGCAGGCCGATCTCGCCGACCCGCGTGCCGGCTATTCCGAGACCATGGCGCCGCAGATCTACGACGGCATGGTGATCGTCGGCAGCTCCGGCGGCGAGTGGCCGATCCGCGGCTTCGTCGCCGCCTACGACGCCAGAAGCGGCGAGCAGAAGTGGCGCTGGGACAGCACCGATCCCGACACCTTCGCCGGCAACTCGTGGAAGACCGGCGGCGGCATGGTCTGGACCACCCCGGCGATCGATCCCGAGCGCAACCTGGTGATCTTCGCGGTGGGCAACCCCAACCCCGACCTCAACGGCGCCGGTCGTGCGGGCGACAACCTCTGGACCGACTCCATCGTCGCGCTCGACGCCGACAGCGGCGAGATCAGGTGGCACTACCAGCAGGTCAAGCACGACGTCTGGGACTACGACGCCGCCAGCAACGTCGTGCTGTTCGACACCAAGGATGCGAACGGCAACACCGTGCCGGCCGCGGGCGAGGCCGGCAAGGTCGGCTGGCTCTACATCGTCAACCGCGACACCGGCGAGCTGATCCGCAAGTCCGAGCCGCTGGTCCGGATGTCGGACAACATGTTCACCACGCCGACCGAGGAGGGCGTCCGGATGCTGCCCGGTGCCAACGGCGGCGCGGAGTGGTCGCCGCCGGCGTTCTCGCCGGAGACCAACCTCCTCTACGTGATGGAGATGAACCAGCTGATGACCTTCACCACGTCGGAGGCCGACTACGTCAAGGGCCGGGTCCGGCTCGGCAGCACGTTCAAGAACGTCACCGGCGACCCGGCCGTGCAGACCGGCGTGCTCGATGCCGTAGACGTCGACACCGGCAGGATCGCCTGGAAGTACGATGCGCCGCAGCCGATGATCGGCGGCGTGCTGGCGACCAAGGGCAACCTCGTCTTCACCGGCGAAGGCAACGGCTGGTTCGATGCCTTCAACGCGACCTCCGGCGAACGCGTCTGGCGTTTCAACCTCGGGGCCGGGGTCAACGCCCCGCCGATCAGCTACCAGGTCGACGGCGAGCAGTACGTCGCAGTGGCGGCCGGCGGCAACTTCCAGCTCGGCTACCCGCGCGGCGACGTCCTGGCGATCTTCAAGCTCGGCGACACCGCCGGCTAGAGGCCCGTTCGCCGTGGCCCGCTCGCCGGCGACGAGGTCATAGACGATCGTATCCCACCGCCGCCGCCGTTCGCCGCGTGGCTTGCATCCGCGGGACCGTGTGGTAGGCGTCTGCCCGGCTGTCCCGGAGCGGCGAGACATGGACGACATCACCGGCCTGCGCGAAAAGTACCTGACCGCGATCGACGCCGCCCCGGACGAGGCCGGGCTCGAGGACGTGCGGCTCTCCGCCCTCGGCAAGAAGGGCGAGGTGTCGCAGCTGATGCGCGGTCTCGGCACGATGGGGCCGGAGGAACGCCGGACCGCGGGACCGGCGCTGAACGCGCTGAAGGACGACCTGACCGCGGCGCTCGCGGCGGCCCGCGCCCGGATGGCGGACGCGGCGCTCGAGGCGCGGGTGGCCGGCGAGCGCGCCGACGTGACGCTGGCGGGGCGGCCGGCGGCGCAGGGCACGGTGCATCCGGTCTCCCAGGTGATGGACGAGATCTCGGCGATCTTCGCCGATCTCGGCTTCGCGGTGGCCGAGGGGCCGCAGATCGAGAGCGACTGGTACAACTTCGACGCGTTGAACATCCCGGCAGAGCATCCGGCGCGGCAGGACCACGACACGTTCTACATGGCGCGCGGCGAAGGCGACAACAGGCCGCCGCATGTGCTGCGCACCCATACCTCGCCGGTGCAGATCCGCTACATGGAGGCGCACGGGGTGCCGTGCCGGGTGATTGCGCCGGGGCGGGTCTACCGCGCCGACTACGACCAGACCCACACGCCGATGTTCCACCAGGTCGAGGGGCTGGCGATCGACCGCGACATCTCGATGGCGAACCTGAAGTGGGTGCTCGAGGAATTCTGCCGGGCCTTCTTCGAGGTCGACGGGGTGGAGCTGAAGTTCCGCGCCTCGCACTTCCCGTTCACCGAGCCGTCGGCCGAGGTCGACATCCGCTGCTCGTGGGACGGCGGCCAGCTCAGGATCGGCGAGGGCGACGACTGGATGGAGATCCTGGGCTCGGGATGGTGCATCCGAAGGTGCTGGCCGCGGCCGGAGTCGATCCGGACCAGTGGCAGGGCTTCGCCTTCGGCATGGGCATCGACCGGCTGGCGATGCTGAAGTACGGCATCCCCGACCTGCGCTCGTTCTTCGACAGCGACCTGCGCTGGCTGCGGCACTACGGGTTCGCGGCGCTCGACGTGCCGACGCTGCAGGGCGGGATCAGCCGGTAGCAGCGCGCGGAGGCGGGCTCCGGCTGAAGCGCTTGCCAGAGAGGGCACTAAGGTAGAAGCGAGGCACTGCCTCGCGCCGGTTCGTCGTCCGGAGCGCGTGAGCGCGGAGGCCGAGGGGGGTGCCGCCGGGACAGTCGTTCTACAATCCGCGAAGTGATTGCGGAACTGTCTGGCCCGGCGCCAGGCGCGTGGGCGCAGCTGTCACCCTCGCAGCGGGGGGCGGGATCAGAAGCCGAGGCCCTCGTACTTCTTCTTGAACTTCGAGACGCGGCCGCCGGTGTCCATCAGCCGGGCCGAGCCGCCGGTCCAGGCCGGGTGGGCCGAGGGGTCGATCTCGAGGGTCAGCGTGTCGCCTTCCTTGCCGTAGGTCGAGCGGGTCCGGTAGGTGCTGCCGTCGGTCAGCTTGACCTCGATCTCGTGGTAGTCGGGGTGGATGCCCTGCTTCATGGCTTTTCGCTCCTCAGCCCGCGGTCTTTTCGCGGTAGTTGGTCTTCTCGGCGATGCGGGCGGATTTGCCGCGGCGATCGCGCAGGTAGTAGAGCTTGGCGCGGCGGACCTTGCCGCGGCGCACCACCTCGATCGAATCGATGTTGGGGGAGTGCAGCGGAAAGACGCGCTCGACCCCCTCGCCGAACGAGATCTTGCGCACCGTGAAGCTCGCGGCGATGCCGGTGCCATTGTTGCGGGCGATGCAGACGCCCTCGTAGGCCTGCACGCGGGAGCGGGTGCCCTCGGTGACCTTGTAGCCGACCCGGACGGTGTCGCCGGGCGCGAAATCGGGAATGTCCTTGCCGAGGGCCGTGATCTGCTCGGCCTCGAGCTCTGCGATGAGGTTCATCACGCGTCGTCCTTCTCATGCCCGCCTGTCGCGGCGGTGGTTTGCGCGTCCGAGAGCTCTGCCTCTCCTGCCGGGCTCCTGCCCGCGGCCTGCGCCGCGTAGGCCCGCCAGAGGTCGGGACGACGTTCCTTGGTCAGCCTTTCGGCCTCGGTCCTCCGCCAGCGGGCGACGTTCGCGTGATGTCCCGAGAGGAGAACTTCGGGGATCGCGCGGCCTTGCCAGACGGCGGGCTTCGTGTAGTGCGGGTGCTCCAGCAGCCCGTGCGAGAAGGATTCCTCCTCGACCGATGCCTGATTCCCGAGAACGCGGGGTATAAGGCGAACCGTGGCGTCGATCAAGGCCATCGCTGCAACTTCGCCCCCGGTGAGGACGAAGTCGCCGAGGCTGACCTCCTCGGCGTCGAAATGATCGAGAACGCGCTGGTCCACCCCCTCGAACCGGCCGCAGAGAAACGTGATCCCCGGGCTCTGGGCGAGATCGCGCGCGCGGGCCTGGTCGAATGGCCGGCCCCGCGGCGAGACGTAGAGGAGCGGGAGGTCGCGGCGGGGCGCTGAGGCCAGCGCCGCGGCGACGACGTCCGCGCGCAGCACCATGCCGGCGCCACCGCCCGCCGGGGTGTCGTCGACGAGCCGGTGCCGGCCTTCGCCGAACGCCCGGAGGTCGATCGTCCGGAGCCGCCACAGCCCGTCGGCCAGCGCCCGGCCGGTCAGCGACAGGCCGAGCGGGCCGGGGAACGCCTCGGGAAACAGCGTCACGACCTCAGCCGTCCAGGCGTCGTCACGGCCCGGGCTTGCGGCCGGGCCGTGCGGCCCGTCACCGGGCGGGGAGCCGTCGGAAGGTGGAGGAGAGACAGTCATGGCGTTCCGGACCGATCGGCGTCGGGTCCGGATAGCCGCAATGGGCGCGGGTCGCAACCGGCGCCCGTTGCCCGGCTGTCACGTGATGGCGACGACGCCGAGGATCACCAGCAGGAAGACGACGAGCGCGATCCCGATCAGGATCTTGACGCCGGTCAACGCGGCACCGGATACGCTGCTGAATCCCAGAAGCCCCGCGATGGCGGCAATCACGAGCAGGATCAGGATGAGCTTGAGCACGGGGAACTCCTTTTTCTGACAATTGTTCCGGCGAAGCGGACGCATGGCCGCCTGCAGTCCTCAACCGGTCAGTGGCGAGTCGGTTCCGGCAGTTCTTCAGGCGAGCCCCGCGGGCGGGTCGGCGACGATGCGGCCGGCGGCGAGGTCGACGGTCGGAACCGCCTCACGCGTGAAGGGCAGGAGCAGGCCGGGGGCGCCGGGGCGGGCGACCTCGAGGATGTCGCCGGCGCCGTGGTCGAGTACGGCGCGGACGGTGCCGAGCGTCACGCCGCCGGTGTCGACGACGGTGAGGCCGACGAGATCGGCGTGGTAGAACTCGTCCTCGGGAAGCGCCGGCAGCCGGTCGCGGGGGGCGTAGAGGCGGGTGCCCTTCAGCGCCTCGGCGTCCTCGCGGGTGGCGACGCCGGTCAGGCGGGCGGCGTAGGCGCCGGGGATCGGGCGCAGCAGCTTCACCCCGAAGCTGCGGCCGTCCTCGGTGACGAGCGGGGCGTAGCCGGCGATGGCGGCAGGGTCGGCGCAGAACGACTTCAGCCGCACCTCGCCCTGGACGCCGAAGCCGCCGGCGATGGCGCCGACGCAGGTGAGCGCGGGATCAGGCATCGCGCAGCGCGGACGTCGATCACGGCGAAGTCCTCGGCGCTGACCGCGAACAGGCCGCGGCGGAACGCCATGCCCCAGTGCTTCGGATCGCGCACGAAGCCGAGTCGCGGCAGCAGCGGGCGGACCGGCGCGGTGCCGGTCGCATCGTAGTGCGCGCGGCGGACGGCGGCGGTGAAGCCGCCGAGATCATGGGCCTCGGGCGCGTCGTCGGCGATGCGCCCGACCGCGACGAAGGCCTGAAGGGGTGGGCCGTTCGAGGGTCTCGCGCGGAGCATAGTAGGCGAAGACGTCGCCCTTCGCCGGCCGGGCCGCCGCCTGCCCGCTGCCGTGCGAGCAGGCGAAGACGCCCTCGCGGACCCCGGCCGCCACATGGTCGGCCGACGCGACGGCGATCCACGTCCGGCCATGGGCGGGCTACTCGGCGGACGCCTCGGCCGCAGGTTCGGCGGGCGTCTCGGCGGGCGCCGCCGCCGGCGCTTCCGCCGCCGCCGCGGCCTTGTCGGCGCGGGACTTGGCGCGCTCCTGGGCGGCCTTGCCGGGCAGGCCCCGCTTGGGGTTGGAGCGGGTCTTCTTTTCGGTGGCACCGGCGGCCTCGAGGAAGCGCTGCACCCGGTCGGTCGGCTGCGCGCCCTGGCCGAGCCAGTACTGCACCCGCTCGAGGTCGATCTTCACCCGGCCCTCGTTGTCCTTGGGGAGCAGCGGGTCGTAGGTGCCGAGCTTCTCGATGAAGCGGCCGTCGCGCGCGGCGCGGCTGTCGGCGGCGACGATGGAATAGTGCGGGCGTTTCTTGGACCCGCCGCGGGCGAGCCGGATCTTCATGGCCATGTGGGTCAGTCTCCTTGGGTTGTGGCGGGCCCGGCCTCGAGCGCCGGTCCGTTCTCGAGATGTCTCTCGTGGTGCCTGATGACTTCCGAGATGATGAAGTTCAGGAATTTGCGGGCGAAGGCGGGGTCGAGGTCGGCCTCCTCGGACAGCCGCTCGAGCCGGGCGATCTGCTGGCTCTCGCGGGCGGGGTCGGACGGCGGCAGCCCGTGCTGCGCCTTCAGCACGCCCGACCGCCTGGGTGTGCTTGAAGCGTTCGGCCAGCGTGAACAGCAGGATCGCGTCGAGCCGGTCGATCGACTCGCGATGGCCGTGCAGCAGGTCGGCGGCGCGGCGGACGGCGTCGGACCGGGTCACGGGCGAGCCTCCCGGGCGGCACGGGCGGTCATTTCTTGCGCCCCAGTCCGCTGAGGCCCGGGGGCAGCGCCATGCCGGGCGGCAGCGCGGCCGGAGGCATCCCGCCGGCGCCGGGGCCGCCCGGCATGCCGGCACCGCCCTTGCCGAGCATGGCGCCGAGGCCGCCGCGCATCAGGCCCTTCATGCCCTTGCCGCCCATCTTCTTCATCACGTCGGCCATCTGGCGGTGCATCTTCAGCAGCCGGTTCAGGTCCTGCACCTCGAGGCCGGCGCCGGCGGCGACGCGGCGCTTGCGGCTCGCCTGCAGGATGTCGGGATTGCGCCGCTCCTTCTTGGTCATCGAGTCGATCAGCGCGACCTGGCGGCGCACCATCCGATCGTCGATGCCGGCCTCGTCCATCTGCTTCGACATCTTCGCCATGCCCGGCAGCATGCCCATCACCCCCTGCATGCCGCCCATCTTCTGCATCTGCTGCAGCTGGCCCTTCAGGTCGTTCATGTTGAACTGGCCCTTCTGGAACCGCTTCATCATCCGCTCGGCGGCCTCGATCTCGAGGGTCTCCTGCGCCTTCTCGACCAGCGCGACGATGTCGCCCATGCCGAGGATGCGCCCGGCGATCCGCTCGGGGTGGAACTCCTCGAGCGCGTCCATCCGCTCGCCGAGGCCGACGAACCGGATCGGCTTGCCGGTGACCGCGCGCATCGACAGCGCCGCACCGCCGCGACCGTCGCCGTCCATCCGGGTGAGCACCACGCCCGAGACGCCGACCCGGGACTCGAACTGCTCGGCGACGTTGACCGCGTCCTGGCCGGTGAGGCCGTCGACGACCAGCAGCGTCTCGTGCGGGCTGGTGGCGTCGCGGACCGCGGCGACCTCGGCCATCAGCTCGTCGTCGACGTGCAGCCGGCCGGCGGTGTCGAGCATCACCACGTCGTAGCCGCCGAACGCCGCCTGCTGCTTCGCGCGCCTGGCGATGGCGACCGCGTCCTGGCCAGCCACGATCGGCAGGGTGTCGACCCCGACCTGGGTGCCGAGGATCGCCAGTTGCTCCATCGCCGCCGGGCGGCGGGTGTCGAGCGAGGCCATCAGCACGCGCTTGCCCTCGCGGTCCTTCAGGCGCTTGGCGAGCTTGGCGGTGGTGGTGGTCTTGCCCGAGCCCTGCAGGCCGACCATCAGGATCGGCGCGGGGGGCGAGGCGATGCGCAGGTGCCCCGGCTCGCCCTCGCCGCTCAGCATCTCGATCAGCGCGTCGTGGACGATCTTGACCACCTGCTGCCCCGGCGTCACCGACTTGGTGACCGCCTGGCCGCGGGCCTTGTCGGTGACCGACTGGACGAAGCTGCGGGCGACCGGGAGCGAGACGTCGGCCTCGAGGAGCGCGGTGCGGACCTCGCGCAGCGCGGTCGAGATGTCCTCATCGGTCAGCGCGCCCTGGCGGGTGAGCTTGCCGAAGACGCCGGAGAGCCGGTCGGAAAGGGTCTCGAACATCGGCTACGCAACCTTCTCAAACGACGATCGCGCCGGTGGGCGCAACGCGCTGACCGGCGGCGATCCTGCAAGGGACAGGACCGGAGGGCTTGCGACTCTCCGGTAAGTCGGGACGGGAGGTAGGCGAGAAGTCAGGCCTGGTCAAGAGCTCCGCGTGTGGCTGAGCACCACCACGGCGATCGCCAGCAGCAGGATCGCCCCGGCTTCGAAGAGAATGTTCTCCGGGGCCATGTCCTTGCCCTGCAGCACGATCAGCCGGGCGAGCGCGGTCACGGCGATGAAGATCGGATAGATGTAGGGCGAACTTCCTCCCGAGTAGAACACGGCAATCATGCCGATGACCTCTGTGTAGAGGAACATGAGCAGGATGTCGGCGAGATCGATCTGCCGCGTCTCGATCACCCGCCAGATCTCGAGGCCCGCAGCGCAGACCGTGAGCACGGCGACGACGACCAGAAAGCCGCGTTCGATGATCCGGAACGCCTGCAGCGCAACGGTGCCGAGCCGCTGCTCGCCGGCCAGCGGCGGCGCGGTATCCTCGGGTGCCGGCGTCGTCGTGCCAATCGGGTCATTCATGCGGATGATCCGGCGCGATCCCCCGCCCGCCCGGCCCCGTGGGATCGCGCGTCACCCTGTCGCCGTACGGGGTCAGCGGCCGCCGGCGCGGCGGTCGCGACGCGCGGACATCGGCTGGAACGCGACTGCGACGTGGGTCTCGCAGTAGGGCTTGCCGGCGACCGCGGGCAGGCCGCAGAACCAGAAGTCGTCGGTGGCGGGATCGCCCACCGGCCACTTGCAGGTGCGCTCGGTCAGTTGCATCAGCGACAGCCGCTTCGCCTTCTTGGCGACCTCGGCGAGGTTGGCCAGCGCCTCGGCGCTGATCTCGGAGGCCGAAGGCTGCGGCGGCAGCGGCTGTCCCGGGACCGGCCTCGGGCGCGGGACCGGCGCCGGATCCTTGGCGGCGGGGCGCGGCGGTTCGGCGGCCTGAGGCGCCTCGGGGGCGTCGTCGGCAACCTCGTCCATGGGCTCGTCCACCGGCGCGGCGCCGGGGGCGGCAAGCTCGTCCTCGGGCCGGTCGGCACCGCCGACGCGGTTCGAGAGGCCGAGGCGGTGGACCTTGCCGATCACCGCGTTGCGGGTGACGCCGCCGAGTTCCTTGGCGATCTGGCTGGCGCTCTTGCCTTCGGTCCACATCACCTTGAGGGTTTCCACACGTTCGTCGGTCCAGGACATCGGGGCTCCAATCGGTCGGGCTTTGGCGCGCGCGCCGATGGCACGCGCCGGGGTTGCGCCCATTGTAGCCGCCGGGACGCCGGTGACAAGCGCGTGCGGGCGCGCTCCGCAGCGCGCGCCGCCGGGCGTGACGGCCAACCGTATGATATGACGCGCCGATCGCCGGACCAGGTCACATTGGCACTCGTGCGTGCGCCGCGCGCATCCGTGACCCGGACGATGGCCGATCGTCGTGCCTGCCGCCCGTGCGATCAGCGAGGGTTGAATAACCCCCCCGGTTCCGAAAGACTGGCAGCCGCGCTCCGCCGACGGTCGGGCGCAGGGATGCCGCCCCGGCCTGACGGGCGGCCGCCCGGGGCGGTGGAAAAATTGCGAGGACCCCACGTGGCCGATTCCGCGCCGTTGACGACGGGAACGACCCAGGCCGGACCTTGGCGGTTGCTGCCGGCGCTTGGCGCGGCGGCGGTGACGGCGTGGTTCGCGGGGTTCATCCCAGGCGTGGCGCGCGGCGAGATACCCGAGCTCGTGATCCCCTGGGTGCCGGCGCTCGGCATCGACTTCGCGTTTCGGCTCGACGGGCTGGCGCTGGCGTTCGCGCTCTTGATCTGCGGCATCGGCGCGATGGTGTTCCTCTATGCCGCGGCCTATTTTCGCACCGACCGCCGGCTCGGCTCGCTGCTGCTGACGCTGATCGCCTTCGCGATCTCGATGCTGGGGCTCGTCACCGCCGACGACGCGATCACGCTTTTCGTGTTCTGGGAGGGCACCACCATCACCTCCTGGCTGCTCGTCGGCTTCGACCACGAGCGGGCCTCGGCGCGCGCCGCGGCGCTGCAGGCGCTGCTCGTCACCGGGATGGGCGGGCTTGCGCTGCTGGCGGGGCTGCTGATCATGGGCGGGCTGGCCGGCACCTACCGCCTCAGCGAGATGAACGCGATGGGCGACGTCTTCCGGTCGAGTTCGCTCTATGCGCCGATCTTCTGGCTGGTCATCCTCGGCGCCTTCACCAAGTCGGCGCAGTTCCCGTTCCAGTTCTGGTTGCCGAACGCGATGGCAGCACCCACGCCGGTTTCGGCCTACCTGCACTCGGCGACGATGGTGAAGGCCGGGGTCTACCTGCTGGCGCGACTGACGCCGGCGCTCGCCGGCACCGAACTCTGGACCTGGGTTCTGGTGCCGGTCGGCGGCTTCACCATGATCCTCGCCTCGGTCTGGGCGATGCGCCAGACCGACCTGAAGCTGATGCTCGCCTTCACCACGGTGATGGGCCTCAGCCTGATGGTGATGCTGCTCGGGGTCGGCACGCCGGAGGCGATCACCGCCGCGATGGCGTTCCTGCTGATCCACGCCTTCTACAAGGCCGGCCTGTTCCTTTCCGTCGGCATGATCGAGAAGGGCGCGGGCTCGCGCGAGTATCCTGCCGTCGCCGGTCTCGCCCGCGCCATGCCGCTGACGGCGGCGGTGATCGCGCTGGCCGCGCTGTCGATGGGCGGCTGGCCGCCGTTCTTCGGGTTCGTCGGCAAGGAGCTGATCTACGAATCGAGCACGCACGCGCCGTCATGGCCGATGCTCGTCACCGGCGCCGCGATCCTCGCCAACGCGCTGATGGTCGCCTGCGGCGGCATGGTGGCGCTGCGCCCGTTCTTCTTCGCCCCGCGCCGCAGCCCGAAGGACCGGCCCGCCGATCCGGTCTGGGGCCTGTGGCTCGGTCCGGTGATCCTCGCCGCGCTGGGGCTCGCCTGCGGCGTGGTCCCGCCGCTTATCGAGCCGATCGTGGCGCCGATGGTCCGGGCGGTCTCCGGCCATCCGATGGAAGGCCACCTCGCGCTCTGGCACGGCTTCGGAACGCCGCTGATCCTCAGCCTCGTCACCTTCACCATCGGCATCGTGCTCTACCTGGCGCTCGACCGCATCCGCGACAGCCTCGCCGCCGCCGAGCCGTCGCTGCCGCGCACCGAGGGCTGGTACGACGGGGCGGTCGCCGGTCTCCTCGCGATCGCCCGCGGCCTGACCGGCACGGTGCAGAACGGCCGGATGACCAGCTACCTGCGCAACACCTTCCTGGCGTTCGGCGTGCTGATCTGGGGCGCGCTCTGGTTCGGCGAGGGCGCGCTTCCCGATTTCGTCATCGACATCGAGCTGATCGACTGGGCGATCATCGCCATCATCACCGCCTCGATCGTGGTGGTGCTGCGCACCCATTCGCGGCTGGTCGCGATCACGGCACTCGGCGGGGTCGGGGCGGGCATCGCCATCATCTTCGTGGTCTACGGCGCCATCGACGTGGCGATGACCCAGCTGTTCGTCGAGATCCTCGTGGTGGTGTTCCTCGCCATCGCCATGGTCCGCCTGCCGCCCTCGGGGGGTATTCCGTTCCATGCCGGCAACGCCGCGGTGGCGCTGCTGCTCGGCGCCTCGGTGACGCTGGCGATCCTCTCGGTGCTCGCGGTCGACCTCGACCCCTATCTCACCAGCTACTTCGAGGCGAAGAGCTACCCCGAGGCGCACGGCCACAACATCGTCAACGTGATCCTCGTCGACTTCCGCGGCTTCGACACCATGGGCGAGACCTCGGTGATCGTGATCGCCGGCATCGCGGCGATCGCGGTGCTCCGGGCCGGACGAAAGGCACGCCGATGAACTCGCTGATCCTGTCCACGGCCGCGCGCCTGTTGATGCCGCTGATCCTGGCGGTGTCGCTGTTCGAGTTCTACCGCGGCCACAACGAGCCGGGCGGCGGCTTCATCGGCGGGCTGCTCGCCGCGACGGCCTTCGCCCTGCTGGAGAAGGCCGAGGGCCTGGCGGCGGCGCGCCGGGTGCTCTACTTCCGCCCGCAATCGATCGCCGCCGTCGGCCTCGGCTTCACCCTGATCGCCGGGCTCTGGGGCGGGCTGAAGTTCGACACCTTCCTCAAGGGCGTCTGGCCGCACCTCGCCGAGGAATACGGCCTGCCGCTCGGCTCGATCCCGCTGTTCGACTTCGGGGTCTACCTCGTG
Organism: uncultured Alphaproteobacteria bacterium; assembly: GCA_963773555.1. GTDB lineage: Bacteria > Pseudomonadota > Alphaproteobacteria > Rhodobacterales > Rhodobacteraceae > Amaricoccus. Next base: position 115,655 of record CAVZCB010000019.1, on the reverse strand, counting down.
GTGCTGGGCACGGTCTGCGGCATCCTGTTCGCGCTCGAGGAGTGCGTCGCGACCGAAGCGGACAAGGGGGACTGACATGGAGATCATGCTCGCGCTCCTGGCCGGAGTGCTGGTCGCCGCAGGCGCCTACCTGATGATGAGCGGCAAGACGCTGCCCTATCTGTTCGGGCTGACGATGATCTCCAACGCCGCCAACCTGCTGATCTTCTCGGCCGGCCGGCATGACCTTCGGCCGGCCGCCGCTGGTGCCGCAGGGCGCGGACACCATCGTCGGTGCTGCCAACGCGCTGCCCCAGGCGCTGATCCTCACCGCGATCGTCATCGGCTTCGGCCTGCTGGTCTTCGCCCTCGCGCTCGCCTACCGCTCCTACTACGTCCTCGACTCGATCGAGATGGACGAGATGCGTGACGCCGAGCCGATCCCGGCGAAGGACGCCTAGGTGCTGCTGTTCCTCCCCCTGGTGATCCCGTTCGCCACGGCGGTGCTGTGCATGCTCGCCTGGAACTCGGGCGCGATGCAGCGCGGCATCTCGCTGGCCGGCGGGCTGGCGCTGCTCGCGGCGGCGATCGTCATCCTGGTCCACGTGGTCGAGGGCGGGCCGTTCGCGCAGCAGGCCGGCGGCTGGCCGGCGCCGTTCGGGATCACCATGGTCGCGGACGGGCTCTCGGCGATCATGGTGCTGCTGGTGGCGATGATCGCGGTGGCGGTGCTGGTGTTCGGCCTCGCCGACGTCGCGCCGGGCGAGGAGCACCACGGCTACTACCCGCTCACCCACGCCATGCTCGCCGGCATCTGCGGCGCGTTCCTGACCGGCGACATCTTCAACATGTATGTCTGGTTCGAGGTGATGCTGATCTCGTCCTTCGGCCTGCTGGTGCTCGGCGGCGACCGCGACCAGCTCGACGGGGCGATGAAGTACGTGGGCCTCAACCTGATCGCCACCGTCGCCTTCATCTCCGGCGTCGGCCTGCTCTACGGCGCCACCGGCGCGCTCAACATGGCCGACCTGCACGGCCGTCTGGCCGGCCGCGTCGGCGAGACGCCGATCATCGCCTCGGCGGCGTTCCTGATCTTCGCCTTCGCATCGAAGGCGGCGCTGTTCCCGGTGTTCTTCTGGCTGCCGGCCAGCTACCACACCCCGTCGTTCTCGACCTCGGCGCTGTTCTCGGCGCTGCTCACCAAGGTCGGGGTCTACGCGCTGATCCGGGTGTTCACGCTGGTCTACGACGTGGACGGCACGCCGATCCAGACGGTGCTGCTGTGGGGGGCCGTCGCGACGATGGTGTTCGGCGGCTTCGGCGCCCTGGCGATGACCGGCGTGCGGCGGGTGCTCGGCTTCACCATCATCTCGTCGATCGGCTACATGATCCTCGGGCTGGCGATCGCGACGCCGCTGGCCGTGGTCGGCGCGCTGTTCTACCTGTTCCAGGACGTGGTCGCGAAGGCGAACCTGTTCCTCGGCGCCGGCGCGGTGCGGCGGCTGACCGGCTCGGAGCAGTTCGGCCGTTCGGGCGGCATCTGGCGCCAGCGGCCGTGGACGTCGCTCCTGTTCCTGATCCCGGCGCTGTCGCTCGCCGGCGTCCCGCCGTTCTCCGGCTTCTGGGCCAAGCTGCTGCTGGCGAAGGCCACCATCGACGCAGGAAGCTTCGGCCTGACCTTCGTCGTGCTGGCGGTCGGGTTCCTCACGCTGTTCGCCATGGCGCGGATCTGGGCGGAGGTGTTCTGGGCGCCGCATCCGGACGGCGACTACGCCATCACCGAGCGGCTGCCTGCGGCGATGTGGCTGCCGCTGCTCGCCCTGACCGTGCTTGTGGTCTGGATCGGCGTCTACGCCGGGCCGTTCGTCGACGCGGCCGCGGCGGTCGGCGCGCAGATCATCGACCCGTCCGCCTACGTCGCCGCCGTGCTGGGACCGACGCCATGAGACTGATCCTCACCCCCTGGTACTTCGTCCTGCTCGGGCTTGCCTTCTCGCGCGACCTGATCGCCTCGAGCCTGCAGGTCGCCCGTGCGGTGCTGGCGCCGGGCGACGTGTCGCAGCCGCGCTTCATCACCGTGCCGCTGACCAAGGCGAAAAGCGGGCTCGAGATCACCTGGGTGGCGAACTACATCACCCTGACGCCGGGCACCCTGACCGTGGACGTCAGCCCCGACGGCTCGATGCTGCTGGTCCACAGCCTGCTCGCCGGCGAGGCCGCCGACGAGGTCCGCGCCGACATCCAGGACGGCATCGAGGCGCGGGTCGTGCGGGTGACGCGATGATCATCGAGATGGTCCGCACCGGGGTGTTCGGCTGGGCGCTGGGGATCACCACGCTCTTCCTGATCGCCGCCCTGCTGGCCGCGGCGTGGCGGCTGCTGACCGGTCCGACGCTGGCCGATCGGGTGGTGGCGCTCGATCTGGTGTCGATGCTGCTGGTGGTGTTTCTGGTGGTGTTCAAGATGGTGAGCGGGGTCAACGCCTACATCTATGTCGGCATCGCGTTGGCGCTGATCTCGTTTCTCGCCACCGTCGCCTTCGCCCACTACATCGAGCGCACCGAAGGGGATAGCGATGAGTGACTGGATCGCCGCGCCGCTGATGGTGGCCGGCGGCTTCTTCTGCCTCGTGGCCGGGATCGGCGTGATCCGCATGAACGACGTGTTCGCCCGGATGCACGCCGCCACCAAGGCCGGAACGCTGGGCCTCGCGCTGATCTGCCTCGCGGTGATGATCCAGGCGCACACCTGGCTGCAGGTCGTCGAGGCGTTCGTGGTGTTCCTCTTTATGGTGTTCTCGGCGCCGATCGGTGCGCACCTGATCGGCCGCGCCGCCTTCCGGACCCGCGTGCCGGTCGACCCCAAGACCCGGGTCGACCCCGGCTGCGACGTGTTCCGCCGCGCGCGGACCGGTCCCTGAGATTTGTTCGTTTCGCCCGGCGTCGGTCACAACGACGCCGCATTCACTTCGGGCATTTGTCCGTCGACAAATCCGTGCGCGCCTGCCGGCCCCGAACGATTCAGCCGGAGCCCCCCTAACGCAAAATTATCGAAGATTAATCCCATTAATATCAACACCATGCCGGTATATCGCGCGTGTTACGCCGCGATATCGCCCCTTCCCGGGCCGGAAGGCGCCAACCCGGTCACGCCGACGAGGCGAGCGCCGGCCGCCGCTCCACCCGCATGGCCCGCCCGGCGGCGATCGCCACCACCGACGCGCCGAACGAGAACAGCGCGCCCATCTTGGCGGCGTCCTGCACCGGTCCCGGCGCGAAGGCGACGCCGGCGACGAACAGCGCCACGGTGAAGCCGATGGCCGCGACGCACCCGAGCACGAACAGATCCCGCAGCTGCATCCCATCGGGCAGCCCCAGCCCCAGACCGTAGGCGGCGCCCGCTCCGAACAGCGTGATCCCGAGCGGCTTGCCGATCAGGAGCCCGGCGGTGACCAGCAGCGTCGCGTCGCCGATCGCCGAGAACTCGACCCCGGCGTTGGCCAGCCCGAAGAAGAACAGGATGACCTCGACCGGGCTCTTCAGCACATGCTCGATGGCGTTGAGCAGGTCGGGCAGGTCGCCTTCATCCTCGGCGAAGAAGCCGAAGTCGATGTCGGAATGCGGGATCGCCGGAATGATCGGCAGCAGGCCGAGCGCCGGGTGGACCCCCGCCTGCTGGAAGCCGTACCAGCTCGCGCACCCGGCGACGACGTAGGGCCAGCAGTGCAGCTTGCGCCGGATGAACGTGGTGTAGGGGCGATGCCCGTGCGCGCTGTCCAGCCGCCGCGGCAACCAGTTGGCAAAGACGTAGGCCGCGAGCGCTGCGCCGAACGACAGCAGCAGCCAGGCCGGTGCGAGCTCGCCCTGCGGATAGAACACCGCCAGGATCGCCAACCCGCCCGCGTCGTCGGCGATGGCGAGCAGCAGAAGGAACATCACCGCCGGATGCCGCTCGCCGAACACCACCCGCCCGACCAGATAGGAAAAGGCGATATCGGTCGCCGTCGGGATCGCCCAGCCGTGCGCCAGCGCGGCGAAGCTGCCGAGAAGGAGCGCGCCGCCGACGTAGACCGCGGCCGGCCCGAGCATCCCGCCGGCGGTCGCGATCAGCGGCGTCAGCGCCTTGCGGCCCCTGAGCGCGCCGTCCTGCAGCGCGACCGCTTCCCACACCTCCTTGCCGGCGATGGCGAAGAACAGCGCCATCAGCACGTCGTTGATCAGGAAGTGCAGGGTCAGGAGCCGCGTCGTGTGCCCTTCGGCATCGACGTGCAGATCGCCCACCGGCCCGCCTTCGAGCAGTGGATAGTGGATGAAGGCGTGGTAGCTCTCGGGACTGACGTTCGCCCAGAACAGCCCGAGCAGCGCCCCGACGATCAGGAGGATCGAATAATCCGCCAGCGTACGCCACACCCGGTACATTGCGCGCCTCCCCCGGTTCCCGACGGCCTCCACCCTGCAGGACTCGGACCCGGAGCGTCAACGGCCCCGGTGGCTTCAGCCGGGCTCGCCGGGCTGGCGTGAAATCCGCTTCCGGACCCGGCGCACCAGGAACCAGACCACGGCCACGACCGGCAGGGTCAGCGCGGCCAGCAGAAACGGGTCCGGGACATGCGCCCATTCGGCGAAGGGATGAAGCACATGCTCCGCGAGGCTCACCGCGTAGTAGCTGATCGCCACCACCGACAGTCCCTCGACCGTTTCCTGCAGCCGCAGCTGCAGCGCCGCGCGGCGGTCCATCTGCTTCAGGATCTCGACGTTCTGCGCCTGGTTCGCCACGTCGACCCGGGTGCGCAGCAGGTTGGACGCTCGCTCGGCTCGCGCCGACAGCTCGGCCAGCCGCTCCTCCGCCGAGCGGCAGGTGCGCATCGCCGGCTCGAACCGGCGGGTCATGAACTCGGAGAAGGTCTGCCGCCCGCCGATCCGCTCCTCGCGCAGCACCTCGATTCGCTGGGTGACGATCGCGGAATAGGCCCCGGCGGCGCCGAAGCGGAAGGCACTGGTCGAGGACAGGTGCTCGATCTCCGCCGCCATCTTCAGCAGCCGGTCGAGTGTCTCGGGCTCCTGCCCGGTCTCGGCGGCCATCTGCGCCACCACCTCGGTCAGCTCGCGGTCGAGCCGCGCCACCGCACCGGCCACCATCCGCGCCGTCGGCAGCGCCAGCATCGCCGCGGACTTGTAGGTCTCGATCTCGAGCACCCGCTGAACGATCCGCCCGAGCCGTCGCCGGCCGATCCCCGGCCGCGCCAGCACGGCATTGCGCGCGTGTCCGTTCTCGTCGACGCGGAAGTCCGCGGCGATCACCGCCTCGCCGTCGACAACACGGCTCGTCGCGAGGCTCTCCGGCACGAACCATTCCGCGAAAGTGCCCTGCAGCAACCCCTCGCGCGCTTCCGGCTCCACCGTCTCGATCCGCACCAGACACGAGGTCAGCACCCGCCCGGGCGCCGCGGCGAGCCAGTCGGCCGGCAGCAGGGCCAGCATGTCGCCCGAGAACGGCCTCGGGTCCACCCCGTCGGCGAACAGCGTGTAGGTGACGAACTCGGTGTGCAGTTCCCACTTCAGGAAGCCGCGCCCGATCGTGCCGGTGTAGTGGCTGGCGCCCGGCGGCGGGTGCGGCGCGCCGTAGCGGTCGAGCAGCGCGGTCAGGTGCGCGCGATCCTGCTCGCGGTCGCGCTCGGCGGCGTTCTCCGGCGGCTTGATCGCCAGATGCAGCGCCCGACACGGTGCGGTCAGTTCGGGGAACGGCCGGGCGTGCAACTCGTTCACCAGCGCGAACCGGTCGGGAAGGTCGTCGAGAGTCAACTGGGCCATGGACCACCTCCGCCGCGTCGGCGCGAAGGTGGCACGCCCGGGCGCGATTGCCAAACCCGTAAAAGGCGGTGAAGGGCCTCAGGACAGCCGGACAACGTGGTCCGCGTTTTCCCAGTCCTCCCCGTAGCGCCGGGTAAAGACCAGCGCGCCGCTGCCGGGTCCGAACGACACGCGGTAGATGCCGAACGGCCCGGCGCCCGCCTCCCGCTCCTCGACCGACCACCAGTCGTCGAAGCTGAAATGCAGGGTGAACGGGCGGGTGTCCTCGATCGTCAGCCCCTCGCCCGCGCCGACCGCCGCGATCGGCGTCCCGGTTCGCCAGTGCCGGACACGCGGAGTCGCCGGCTGCGCGGACAGATACCGCGCCTCGACGGAGCCGAGCAGTTCGACCGGCCGGCCGGTGCAGATCGCGACCGCGAGCCGCAGGTATTCCGAATGCGCCCACACCAGCGGCATTGCGCTGCCACTCGGCTTGCCTCGTTCCAGCGCCAGCGCCGCGATCGGGTCGGCATCCCAGACCTGTTCGGGGATCATCCCGCCCGGTCCGGTCATCCGCGCCATCGCCGCGAGGTGCGGGGTTGCGTCCTCCCCCGCCTGCAGGGCGAAGTGCCCGCGCTCGCCGGTCAGGAGCGGCCAGCCGCGGCCGATCCCGGTCCCGTCGAACGGAGCGCCGTCGGCGTGCTCGCCGTAGCCGTCCTCGTTGTAGCGATGGAACGTGCGGCCCTGTGGCGTGTCGATGCCGAGCAGCGCGTCGCAGACCCGGACCGTGTTCTGCATGCGGGGATCGTTCGCCAGACGCAGCCCGAAGCGGCTGAGCGCCAGGAAGTCGAGGGCGACCAGCTTGTCCGCCGCGATCGTCAGCCCGCCGCGGTTGCGCACCTCCACGGTCTGCGCCTCGATCGCCCGTCCGGCTTCCGGCGCGATGCGGACGTAGTGCCCGTCGACGCCGTGCGCGCGCGCGAGCCTGGTGCCCGTGGCGTAGGTCCACTCCTCGATCCGCGCGTTCCAGTCGTCGGCGATATCGAGCACGTAGTCCCGCGCGTCGGCCTCCAGCCAGTCGGCCGCCGCGACGAGGGCCGCCACCACCACCGCGAGCGTGTAGGCGTTGAACCCGCTGCATTCCTCCCAGCGATCCTGCTGGGTCCACGGCCCGTTGCGCACGATGTAGCCGGTGGCGGCCTCGACCATCCTCTGGATGCCGGTGGCGGCCGCGCCATCGTCATCGAGCAGTCCCGCCTCGCGCATCCGTGCCGCAAGCAGGACGGGAAACGCGACCTCGTCGAGTTGCACCGCGCTCCAGAACGGCCGGCCGTCGGGATAGAAGTTCTGCGACCACCGGCCATCGCCGCCCTGCATGGCGACGAGATAGGCCAGCATCCGCCGCGCATCCTCGGTCTGGCCGATCGCCAGCAACCCGAGCCCCGAGTTCACCGCGTCGCGGCCCCAGACCAGGTGATATCCGCCCAGATCGTCGTGCGAATTGCCCCAGGGCACGCTCAGCGAGGCCACCACCGCGCCCGGAAACGTCTGATCCTCGTGCGCCTTCAGCACGGCGGCGGAACGCCGGGCCTGGGCTGCCAGCTCGGGCGGCAGCGCGGCGAGCGGCTCGCTCCGCACCCCCTCCGCCCAGTCCTGCCAGTCCTCGAGCGCCGCCGCCCTGGCGAACGCGAACCCGGCGGCGAGGCTCGAGCGGGCCAGCGTCGTCGCGCCCTCCTGCGAGCGCGCGAACCCGAGCGCGAGCACGCCCTCGTTCGCCGCCAGCTCGCCCATCAGCGCCACGTTGCCGGGACCGGCCCGGTCCCAGTCCCAGGTCATCCGCCCGTTCCGGTCGAAATCCTGCCACCCGTCCGAGGTGCCGACGTAGCCGGCGCTGGTCCGCGAGAAGCCGTCGCTGCTTGCCAGGCACAGCCACGCGCCGCCGCCTTCGGACCACAGCGCTTCGCCGGTCGTGGCGGTGTTGCGGTCGCTCTGGGGCCCGAGGCGGGGGGCGAGCAAGGCATAGAGACGGCAGTCCGCGCCCTCGAGCGCGTATCGGATCAGCACCACGTCGCGCGCCGGATCCGGCACGATCTCGAGGGTCAGCCGATAGGCGCCGCCCTCGCCGTCGTGCACCACCGTCGGCAGCGGAATGTCCGGCTCCGGCGTCTCCAGCGTGTAGCGATAGACCCGCTTCACCTCGCTCCAGCCGTGCGGCCCGGCGACGATGAAGCCGAGGTCGCGGATCTGCGGCTCGCCGGTCGAGGGCCAGTAGACCTCGTTGAGGATGCCGTGCCCGAGCGTCGCCCAGACCCGGCTCGCCCCGAGCCCGGTCGTCACCATGTCCTTGGCCGAGGATGTCCAGGTCGGGGCCAGGTTCTGCGCGCCGCCCGGCGCATCGGTCATCTGTCTCGGGTCGGTCATCCTCGCACCCCCGCTGGAAGCCCTGTCGTCATCCATCATCGCAAGCGGCAAGGCAATCGCAGGTTCCACACGCTTCGGTGTCGGGAGCTACCGGCGGTCCTCGAGCCGGATCGGCGCCGCGTCCTCGGCCGCCTCGACCTCGTCCGGCGTGAAGTCGATCGCCTCGATGCGACGGGCGCGGTTCTGGGTGCGATCGGCGGAGATCTTGATCTCCGCGATGTCCTTCTGCGCCTGTCCGAAGTGGCGGTCGAGGCTGGCGACGCGGGTCGCCAGCCGCTCGGCGTCCTTGTGCAGCAGCCCGAGCTCGCGCCGGATCGCGTGCGCCTCGGCCCGCAGGCGGGCGTCCTTCAGGACCGCGCGCAGGGTATGCAGCGTCGCCATGCAGGTGGTCGGCGACACGATCCAGACCCGCAGCCCGAACCCCTCGCGCACCAGGTCGCCGAAGTTCGCGTGCAACTCGGCATAGACCGATTCCGAGGGCAGGAACATCAGCGCCCCTTCCGCCGTCTCGCCCTCGATCACGTACTTCTCGCCGATCGCCCGCATGTGGGCGCGCACCGCGGTGCGCATCTGGCGCCGGGCCGCCTGAAGCTCCGCCGGACCGCTCGCCGCCCGGATCGCCTCGTAGGCCTCGAGCGGGAACTTCGCGTCGATCACGATCGGCCCCGGCGGCTGCGGCAGGTCGATCAGGCAGTCGGCCCGCACGCCGGTGGACAGCGTCGCCTGGAACGTCACGATGTCCGGCGGCAGCGCCCGCGTGACGATCTCGCGCAGCTGGATCTCGCCGAACGCGCCGCGGGTCTGCTTGTTCGACAGGATGTCCTGCAGGCCCAGCACGTCGCCCGACAGCTTCTCGATGTTGGTCTGGGCCTTGTCGATGGTCTCCAGGCGCTGCTGCAGTTCCCCCAGCGAGCGCGCGGTGCGGATCGCGCTGGAGTTGAGGCTGTCGCCCATCGCCTTGGTCACCTCGGCGAGCCGGCCTTCCATCGCCTGCGCCATCCGCGCCTGCGCCGCCGCCTGGGTCTCCGCGACGTGGGTGAGGCCGCCATGCAGCTGGTTCTGCCCGTCGTTCAGCGCCCGCACCGCGCCATCGAGATCGACGAGGTGGCGGGCGATCGGCTCGATCGCCCGCGCCGAGCGGCCGGCGGCGCGCAGCAGCAGGGCCGCGACCACCAGAGCCACCGCCGCGGCCCAGAGCCGGGGATCGTCCAGCGCGACCTGTAGCGAACCGATCTCGATCATCGCCGGCCGAACAGACGCTCGATGTCCGACAGCTTCAGCTCGACGTAGGTCGGCCGCCCGTGGTTGCACTGGCCGGAATGCGGCGTCGCCTCCATCGCCCTGAGGAGCGCGTTCATCTCCTCGGCGCGCATCTGCCGGCCGGCCCGGACCGAGCCGTGGCAGGACATCCGGCTCAGCACCGCGTCGATCCGCGCCTCGAGCCCGCGCCCCTCGTCGGCGGCGAGCGCGTCGGCCACGTCGGCCAGCAGCCGCGTCCCGTCGACCTCGCCGAGCAGCGCCGGGGTCTCGCGCAGGCAGAGCGCGTTGCCGCCGAACGGCTCGATCACGAGACCGAGGCGCGCCAGCTCGTCCGCCGCGTCGAGCAGCCGCGCGCAGGCCGCGGCGTCGAGCTCGACCACCTCGGGGATCAGCAGCATCTGCCCGGAAATGCCGTTCGCGGCCCGCGCCGCCTTCAGCTTCTCGTAGACCAGCCGCTCGTGCGCGGCGTGCTGGTCGACGATCACCATGCCGTCGACGGTCTGCGCCACCACGTAGGTCTCGTGCAGCTGGGCGCGGGCCACCCCGAGCGGCAGGTCGGGCTGCGCCTCGGGATCCGGCGCCTCGACCCGCGCGCCAGCCCACCCGCCGGCCCATCCGTCGGCGACCGGCGCCTCGGCCAGCCCCGGCGCCGGCGCCCAGAGCGCCCGCTCCGCCGCCGGTCCGAGCGGCCGCGGCGGAGCGAACGACGGTCGCCGGACGGAACGCCCCGAGCATCGCGCCGCCGGTGGTGGTCGCGCCACGATGGCCGGCGCCGGCCAGCGCCTGCCGCAGCGCGCCGACCACGAGACCGCGCACCAGCCCGGGATCGCGGAAGCGCACCTCGGCCTTGGCGGGATGCACGTTGACGTCGACCGCCTCCGGCGTCGCAGCTCAGGAACAGCGCCGCCGCCGGGTGGCGGTCGCGGGCGAGCAGGTCGGCGTAGGCGCCGCGCAGCGCGCCGAGCAGCAGCTTGTCGCGCACCGGGACGGGCGTTGACGAACAGGAACTGCGCCACCGCCGCCCCGCGCGAAAACGTCGGCAGCGCCGCGAAGCCGCCGAGGCCGATCCCCTCGCGCTCCGCGTCGATCGGCAGGGCGTTGGCGACGAACTCCGGCCCGATGATCGCGCGCAGTCGCGCCCCGAGGCCGTCGAACAGATCGCCCGGCTCGGGATCGAGGCGCAGGATCTCGCGCGGGGCCGCCGGGTCGCTGCGGTCGGTCAGCGTGAAGCCGGTGCCCGGCGCGGTCATCGCCAGCCGGCGCACCACTTCGCCGATCGCCTGCGCCTCGGCGCGGTCGGTGCGCAGGAACTTCAGCCGGGCCGGCGTCGCGGTGAACAGGCCCTCGAGCTCGACCACCGTCCCGCGCGCCAGCGCCGCCGGCCGCGCCGGCGAGACCGCGCCGCCCCGCACGCTCACCGCCGCGCCCTCCGCCGCGCCCGCGGCCCGCGAGGTCACGGTCAGCCGGCCGACCGCGCCGAGCGACGGCAGCGCCTCGCCGCGAAAGCCGAAGGTCAGGATGTGCGTGAGGTCGGTGCCGTCGATCTTCGAGGTCGCGTGCCGCTCGAGCGCCAGCGGCAGCTCGGCCGCCGGGATGCCGTGGCCGTCGTCCTGCACCCGGATCAGCCGCTTGCCGCCATCGGCGAAGGCGATGTCGATGCGCCGCGCCCCGGCGTCGAGCGCGTTCTCGATCAGCTCCTTCACCGCCGACGCCGGCCGCTCCACCACCTCGCCCGCCGCGATCCGATTGGCGGCGGCGGCGTCGAGTTGGCGGATCGGGCGACGATCTTGGCCTATCTTGTTGTCGATGGCGTTCATGCCGCTAGCTATAGCATGCGCGGCCGGCCCGACGCCACCGATTCCTCGGACGGCTGCGGCGGCTACTGCTTGAGCGCGGCGGGCGGAACCGCGGGCTGCCGGACGCCCTGGTCGCGCAGCTGATCGTATTCCTCGGGCGCGTCGAGGATCATCGGGCGATAGACGACCTCGTCGCGGTCCTTGCTGAGGACCCGCTCCAGGAACAGGCCGTGGTGGGTCTGGCGCCACTCGATGTCCTCGGCCGCGAGTTCGGTCCGGACGCCGGGATCGCGCGGGCCGGCCCGCGCGACGAGGGCGGCGCCGCTGGTGGTCGTCGGACCGGGCCGGCCGGTGAGCCCGGCGACGGCCTCGGCCTTCGGCCGGTAGTCCACCCGGTTGACGGCGCCCGGGGTCGGCGGCGGCAGCGCACTGAGGTTTTCCGGCATTTCGAGCGGACGGGTCGGCAGCACCAGGAACTCGTCCGGCGAGCCGGCGACGCCCGCCGAGCGCAGACCGCCGGCAAGGCCACCCTCGCCGCATCCGCTCACCGCCAGCGGCACCAGCATCAGCGCTGCGCCGAAGATCGCCCGTCCTGACCGCATCGTCCTCATCGCCAGCCTGCCGACGCCTCCGTTTAGCGCACTCGGCCGGTCGCGTCACGTCCTGTCGCGCGCCCGGCGAGAAGCAGCAGCGCCGCGCCGCCGAAGATCGCCGCGTCGGCGAGGTTGAACGCGAACGGGTTGCGCAGGCCGCAACAGCTCATGTTGATGAAATCCGCCACGGCGCCGTACTGCAGCCGGTCCCAGACGTTCCCGAGCGCGCCGCCGACGACGCCGCCGACGCCGATCGCCTGCAGCCATCCGCCCTTGCGCACCCAGCCGAGCAGCGCCACGACGATGGCGAGCGCGACCGCGACGAGCACCCAGCGTCCGGCCGACGCCGAAGTCGAACAGGCCGAAGTTGATGCCCTCGTTCCAGGCCATCGTCAGGTTGAAGAACGGATCGAACACCGGGATGAACAGCCGGTGGCGAAGCTCGAGCCCGTCGACGACGTAGAGCTTGCTCGCCCGGTCGAGCGCAACCACCAGCGCGGCGATGGCGAGGGCGCGGCCGAGGTTGCGGAGGGGCATCGCGAGGCTCCGGGGTCTGGGAGGCGGCGACACTAGCGAGCGGGCCGCCGGCGGGCAAGCTGGCCTCGGCCCGAAATCGCCCCGGGCGCAAAGGCCGGTCGCGTCCGGCTCAGTCGACGGTGGCGCGCCGCCGCAGACCGGACAAGCCGAGCACTCCCACCGCCGCCATCAGGAAGCCGAGGCTCCCCCCGATCGGAACCGGCGCGGGAGTGCGCGAAGCCGGCGTTTCCATCGCAGTCCCGGCCCTCTCGCCGCCCGCAGCCCTCCGGCAGCCCGCTTCTTCGGGACAGACCACCACGCCCCCGACCAGCTTCACCCGGGGCTCGATGACCTGCAGCCAGTCGATGAAGCTCCCGCTCCACGTCCACGACCCGACGGTGCCGTAAGCCGAATCGCCGACCGAATAGCCGAACTCGGTGAAGAAGGAAGCCAGCCCCATGATCGCCAGATCGCCGGACAGCGGCCCGAAGCTCACGCCCGGATCGTACTTTCGCAGAACGCGCGCCGCCAGCCGCTGATTGTAAAACGCCGGCCCCCCCGAATCGCCGGGTGCGATCATGCCCTCCATCCGGCCGAGCCCGTCGCTGCCGAACCGGTTCTTACCCGGGCGTCCGTTGTCGAAGTCTGCCGAGAAGAACACCTGTGCCCGCGATACCCTCTCGAGTTCATTCCGGGCGAACCATTTCACGTCGCCGCCCGTCAGCCAGGAGAAGGGAGAGGTGCCGGAGCCATCGCCGGTCTCCCCATATCCCACGAACTCGAAGGCCTGCCCCTTCGGCGGGGCCGGGGCGTCGAGCACCCCGTAGGTCGGCACCCGGGCGGGCAGCCGCCCGTTGAGACGGACCACGGCCGCGTCCGGCACCTTCTTCTGCCGGAACGGGTTCCGCTCCGGCTGGTAGCCCGGGTAGCGGATGCCGTGCCCGGTCCGTTCGATCTCGCGGCCGTGCCGCAGCGGAATGCTGAACGCCATCCCACGACCGGAGGTCGAGATGCAGTGGGCCGCGGTCAGCACGAAGCGCCGCGAGATCGGCGTTCCGGTGCACGATTCGCGGAAGTCGGACACGATCCCCACCCCGCCGAACCGGTCGGTCAGCGTGTTCGGGGCGACGGCGTCGAGCGGATCGCGGCGGCTGTCGATCGTCACCGCGGCGCCGGGCGACGGAAGCCCGAGCAGGATCAGCCAGAGCACGCGCAGCTTCATCTCGAACCCTCGATCCCGTCCCGAACACCGGTGTTCGGAAACGCCACGATACCGCAGGGCGCGGCGAACGCCCACGCCTTTGCGCGTGCCCCCGGCGCCGACCGCGGATCATCACTGGACGGGCGCTGCAAAGCCATTAGTCTCCAGCCCGACCAACGCAGGAGGGAAAGTGGAAATGAGCAAGTTCGGAACCAGCCAGAGCGTCCCGCGCAAGGAGGACGTCCGCTTTCTTCTCGGTGAGGGACACTACCTCGACGACGTGGCGCCCGAAGGCGCGGCGCATGCGGTGTTCTTCCGTAGCCCGGTGGCGCACGCCCGCATCACCGGCCTCGACGTCAGCGACGCGAAGGCCGCGCCGGGCGTGCTCGCCGTCATCGTCGCCGCGGACTTCGAGGGCAAGATGAAGAACGCGATGGACTTCTCCACGGTCAAGAACCGTGACGGGTCGTCCGGCGCGGCGCCGCGACGGCCGGTGCTTGCCGACGACAAGGTGTGCTACGCCGGCGAGGCGATCGCCATGGTGGTCGCCGAAACCCGCGCCGAGGCGCTCGACGCCGCCGAGATGATCGTCTGCGACTTCGAGGACCTGCCGGTGCACGTGGCGACCGCCGAGGGCGGCGCCGCGATCCACGACGAGGCCCCGGGCAACGTCGGCTACGACTGGGCGTTCGGCGACGAGGCCGAGGTCGCCGCCGCCTTCGACAACGCCGCCCACACCACCCGGCTCGAGCTGGTCGACAACCGGGTGATGGCGAACCCGATGGAGGGACGCGGCGCGTTCGCCGAGTGGAAGGACGGCCGCGTCCACGTCGGCATCTCCAGCCAGGGCGTCTGGGGGATGAAGACCGAGCTCGCCGACAAGATGGGCCTCGACCCCGACATGGTGCGGGTGACGACGCCGGACGTCGGCGGCGGCTTCGGCATCAAGGGCTTCACCTATCCGGAATACTACGCCGTGGCCTTCGCGGCGCGCGAGGTCGGCCGGCCGGTGCACTGGATCGCCGCACGTGGCGAGGGTATGCTGACCGACAACGGCGGCCGCGACCACGTCACCGTTGCCGAGGCGGCGTTCGACGCCGACTACCGGCTGCAGGCGATCAGGATCAACTGCGTGTCGAACCTCGGCGCCTACAACAGCCCGTTCGGCCAGCACATCGCCTCGGATCTGGCGCTGAAGGTGCTGCCCGGCGTCTACGACGTGCAGAAGGCGTTCTTCCACGTGAAGGGCGTCTACACCAACACCACGCCGGTCGACGCCTACCGCGGCGCCGGGCGGCCGGAGGCGATCTACGTCATCGAGCGGCTGATGGACTGGTCGGCCCGCGATCTCGGGCAGGATCCGATCGCGTTCCGCCGCCGCAGCTTCATCCCGCGCGACGCCTTCCCCTACACCAGCGTGTCGGGCGAGAACTACGACGTGGGCGACTTCAACCGGGTGCTCGACCGGGCGATGGAGGAGGCCGACGTCGCGGGCTTCGCCGGGCGCAAGGCGGAAAGCGCCAGGGCCGGCCGGCTGCGCGGTCTGGGCCTCAGCTACTACATCGAGTCGATCCTCGGCGACCAGAACGAGGGCACCACCATCGCCTTCGCCGAGGATGGCATGGTGGAACTCTACGTCGGCACCCAGTCGAACGGCCAGGGCCACGAGACGGTGTTCGCCCAGATCCTCGAGGAGCGGAGCGGCATTCCGTTCGACCGGGTGCGCTTCGTCCAGGGCGACAGCGACCGCATCGCCAAGGGCGGCGGCACCGGCGGCTCGCGCTCGGTGACGATGCAGGGCAACTCGATCAACAACGCCGCCGACGAGGTGATCTCGCGCTTCCGCCCGCTCGCCGAGGAGGAGCTCGAGGTGTCCGGCGCCGATCTGGTGTTCGAGGACGGCGCCTTCCGGGTCGCGGGCACCGACCGGTCGGTCGGGCTGATCGACCTCTCGGAAGTGGCGCGCAAGGCCGGCAGGACCGAGATCCTCGTTACCACGGCAGAGTTCACCGTGCCCGGCCGCTCCTATCCCAACGGCGCGCACTTCGCCGAGGTGGAGATCGACCCGGACACCGGCGTGCTCGAGGTGGTGAAGTACACCGTGGTCGACGACTTCGGCTATCTCATCAACCCGATGCTGGCCGAGGGGCAGGTCCACGGCGGCGTCGCCCAGGGCATCGGCCAGGCGGTGATCGAGCAGACCGCCTATTCCGACGAGGGACAGCTGCTGTCGGGCTCGTTCATGGACTACGCGATGCCGCGCGCCAAGGACGTGCCGATGATGCCGTTCCACGCCGAGCTGGTGCCATCCACCGCCAACGCCATCGGCATGAAGGGCTGCGGCGAGGCCGGCACCGTCGGCGCGCTGGCCGCCGTCACCAATGCCGCACTCGACGCAGTCTGGGAAAGCGGTGTCCGCCACGTCGACATGCCGCTGACCCCGCTCCGGGTCTGGGGCTGGCTGCAGGCCGCGCGATCCGACGCCGCTGCCTGAGGCGCCACCTTTCGAACCGGCACAGGCGACGCGACTCGCGTCGCGCCGGTTCGTCGGCTGGAGCGCGCGAGCGCCGATGCCGGGACCGTCGGCGCGGACTTGCCGACGGACCAATTTGCGCGCGAGCTAGACCTGTGGCGGCTGGCTTCCCGGCGCTTCCTGCTTCGGCGGGGCAAAGACGGTGACGGCGCCGGGGTGGACCTTGAACACCGCCGGCGTCTCGCTCAGGATCTCGCCGTCGGCGTTCACCGGGCGCGGGCGGCGGGTGCGGATGGTGAACTCGGTGCCGCGCAGGGTGCGGACCTCGGACCAGGCGCCGTGCTGGCCCGAGCGGAAGCTGAACACCATCAGCGCCAGTTTCCAGACCGTCCGCATCTCGAGGCTGTAGAGATCGAGACGCCCGTCGTCGATCGTCGCGTTCTCCGCCACCACCGTGCCGCCGCCGTAGAACCGGCCGTTGCCCACCGCGATCTGCATCGTGCGGGTCCGGTGCGTCGCGCCGTTTTCGTCCACCCAGGCCGAGAACCGGCGGGCGCGCGCCAGCGCCCGGAACGCCGCCACCGCATAGCCCAGACGGCCCCAGCGCCGCTTCAGCTCGCTCGACAGCTCCTGCGCCAGATCCGTCGCCAGACCGATGGACGCCACGTTGAAGAAGGGCACGTCGTTGACCGTGCCGAGATCGATCCGCCGCCGGTTCCCGGCGAGGATGATGTCGACCGCCGCGTCGAGATCGTCGGGAATGGCCAGCGTCCGCGCGAGGTCGTTGGCCGTGCCCATCGGCAGGATGCCGAGCGTCAGCCCGGTCTCGACCACGCCCGACGCGGCCAGGCACAGGCTGCCGTCGCCGCCGCAGACGATGGCGCAGTCGGCCGCGCCGGCATGCCGGCGCAGCACGCCGGCGATCTCGTCGGGCCCCTGGGCTGTTTCCTCGTGGATCTCGACGCCGCCGGCCCGAAGCCGGGCGATGACGCCATGGAGCTGCTCGCCGCCACGCCGCGCTCCCGGGTTGACCAGAAGCACCGCCCGGCGCGGCGGCACTGCCTCCTGCACTGCCACGCGGCCCCACTCCTCTGCATGTTCCGGGGGTTCGTCCGGGCCGGCCTTCAGGCGGCGGGCTCGCCGCGCCCGGGGCCAGCCGCGATCAGGCTCGTTTCTGGTCCTCGAAGTACTGGGCGATCTCGCGTCGGATCAGGCGCCGCAGGTTCCGGCCGATCCGTTCCCCGAGCTCGCCCTGCAGTTCCTCGCGCACCAGCGCGTTGATGAGGTCGCGCAGCGATTCCTCGTCGAGGATCGGCGCCTGCGACCGTCCGGCGCGACCGCCGATGCCCTCCGCCAGCAGCGCGCCGGCGCCGGGACGCATCTCGCGGGTCAGCATCAGCACCGTCCCGCCTTCCTCGCCGGGAGCGGCCGACCGCGCCTCGGTCTCGGCCGAGACCAGGGCCCGGATCGACGCGAGCACCTCGGCGAGCGACTCGTGATCGTCGTCCTCGCCGGACAGGTTCTCTGACTTGCCGCCAGGTTCCGTGCCGTCCTCCGTCGCCATGCGCTAGTACCGGTTCCAGCGGGCCCGGATGCGATCGACGGCCGAGGTGTCGTAGCCCCCGGGCCGGCCCCGGCGGACCTTGTTGAAGTTCACGTCCGGATCGTAGGTCGCGATCCCGAGCTGAAGATGCTCGACCGTCAGCAGACCCATCGCCCGCAGCAGCCCGTAGGTGGCGATGTATTCGTCGCGGACCGCGTTGACGATCTCGGCCTCGGCCTGCAACCGCTCCTGGTCGGCATCGAGCACGTCGAGCGTCGAGCGCGCGCCGAGGCGGGCTTCCTCCGCGACGCCCTCGGCGGCGATCCGTGCGGCATCGGCCTGCTCGCGCCGGGCGACGATCGAGGCTTGCGACACCTCGAGCTGCGACCAGGCGGCGCCGACCGACTGGGTCACGGCGCGGCCGGTGTCCTGCACCTCGAAGCGGCGCTGGTCGAGCACCGCCTGCGCCTGCCGTACCAGGCTGTCGTTGCGACCGCCGGTATAGAGCGGCATGCCGGCGTTGACCCCGACCTGGCCGAAAGTGTTGCCGTCCCAGGTCTGGAACTGCTGATTGTCGCGCTGGACCCCGACCGAGGCGTTCACCGAAAGCGTCGGTCCCTTCGCCGCCAGCGCCCGGTCGAAGTCGTAGACCGCCGCGCGCTCGGCGAACTGCGCGGCGATGATCTGCGGGTTGCGCTGGATGCCGATCGCGGTCGCCTCGTCGAGCGACTTCGGCACCGCGGGCAGCGGCGGCAGGCGATCGAGATCGCCGGGCAGCATCCCGACCGCGGCCTTGTAGGCCTGCCGCGACACCTCCAGCGCTCCCCGCGCCGCCGCCAGCGTCGAGCGCGAGGCCGCAAGGCGCGACTCGCTCTGGCTGACGTCGGTGCGGGTCACCTCGCCGACCTCGAAGCGGTTGCGGGTGGCGTCGAGGGTTTCGTTCAGCCGGTCGACGTCGTTGTTGGCGAGCCGCACGAACTCGAGGTTCCGCCGCACGTCGACATAGGCCTGCACCGCGTTGAACAGCACCTGCTGCTCCACGTCGGTCAGGTTCGCCCGGCCGGCCGCGACACTGTTGCGGGCCGACTCCAGCGCCGCCTTGGTCTGGCCATTGTCGTACAAGAGAAGGCTCGCGTTCAGTGCCGCCTGGACGCTGTCGATCTGCTCGTCGTAATTCTCCACCTGCGTCCCGGTCGAGGCCCCGACGCTGGCGTCGACCTGCGGCCGCTTGTTCGCCAGCGTCTGCGGCACCGACTCGTCGAGGCTGCGCAACGCGGCGCGGTTGGACTCGAGCAACGGGCTGGTCTGATAGGCCTTTATCAGCGCGTCGGTGAGCGACTCGGCCGAAACGCTCGCGGCTCCCCCGAAGGCCCCGGCGAACACCAGCGTCGCCGCCAGCGTTCCGGACATGAGAAGCGACTTCAATCCCTGGCTATGCATCCTGTTTCCTTGGCACTGCCCGCACCACTGGCCCGCGTTCCCCGGGCTTTCGACATCTACTATCGGAGGCACGACCTCAAAACACAAACGCTTTTGCCGCGGCGAAGCCCGGAAGGACCGGCGCCGTTGCATCGAAGGTACGCCGCCAGACGATGCCCTGGTCGGTCTGCAGCCCCAGCTTCGCCTGGCCGCGCGTGCCCTCGACGAAGATCGCGGCAATGCGTCCGCCTGGCTTCAGCTGGCGCGAAAGCGCATCGGGCAGCGTCTGGATCGCGCCCTCGATCAGGATGGCGTCGAACGGCCCGTGCGCGGACACGCCGGCCTCCAGACCGCCGGTCTGCACCACGGCATTGTCGACCGCGTGCGCCGCGAGCAGCGCCTCGGCCTCGGCCGCCATCTCGGGAACCGACTCGAGGCCGACCACAGCTTCGGCCATTCGGGCGATCACCGCCGTCGAATAGCCGAGCCCGCAGCCGACATCGAGAACCAGATCGCTCGGACCCACGTCGAGCGCGTCGAGCAGCTTGGCGAACACCCGCGGGTCGAGCAGCACCCGCCCCGGCGCCAGCGGCACATGCTCGCCGAGGTAGGCCACCGGCTTCAAGGCCTGTGGCACGAAGTCCTCCCGTGGCACCGTCAGCATCGCCTCGATGATCGGGTATCGGGTGACGTCCGACGGACGGACCTGCCGGTCCACCATCGCTTCGCGGGCGGCGGCATAGTCGATCATCGGCAACCCTCTCGCGCGGCCTCGTCCGCCCGGAGATCTGCCACAGTTCGCCCCGGGAGGCAACGCGCGCCGGCCGCGGACAAGGTCGCCCCGCGCCCGGCTTTGGTGTGGCGCCGCCCCGGAGCCTTACCGCATGCCTCACGCGTCGGCCGGGATGATCGCGCCCGGATGCCCGATCACCTTGCAGGCCATCGCATGACCTGCGCCGAGGCACCTCGCTTCCTCCTCGCCCCGCATTACCGCCGCGAGATAGGCGCCGTTGAAGCTGTCCCCCGCCGCCGTGGTGTCGACCACCCGTGCCGCGGGCGGAAACGCCGGAAGCGTGCCGGCCTCCCCGAGCGGCAGCGGCCCGCCCGCCCCGCGCTTCAGCGCGCCGCGCCGCACGCCGGCCCGGGCCAGCCGCGCCAGCGCCTCCGTCTCGCCGGGCTCGCCGAACAGCGCCATCTCGTCGTCGAGCGACGGCAGGCCGATGTCGGTGATCTCCCAGAAGGCGCCGATCTCGCGCCGGGCCGCGTCGGCATCCGGCCACAGGCGCGGCCGGTAGTTCGAATCGAACGCGACCCGCCCGCCGCGCGCCCGGAAGCCGCCCAGGAACGCGCGCAGCGCCGCCCGCGCCTCCACCGACAGCACCGCCAGCGTGATCCCCGACAGATAGACCAGGTCGAACCCCTCGAGACACTCCGGCGTCACCTTCGCCGGCGGCTGGAACAGGCTGCGCGCCGCCGAGCTGTCACGCCAGTAGGTGAAGCTCCGCTCGCCGCCGGCGTCGAGGCTGATCGCATAGAGCCCGGGCACCCGGTCGGCGCGCCGCTCGATCAGCGCGGTGTCGAGCCCCTCGGCCCGGAAATAGCCGATCATCCGCTCCGACAGCGGATCGGTGCCGAGGGCCGTGACGTAAGCGACCTCCGCCTCCGGGGCGCACCGCTTCAGATAGACCGCCGCGTTGAAGGTGTCGCCGGCAAACCCGACCCGGCTGCCCGTACCGTCCGCCCCCGGCAGGGTCAGCTCGACCATGCATTCTCCGACGCAGGCAATCCGCATGCGCGCCGCCCCTCTTCAGAAACCGACCGTCCCCCCTAGCCCACGGGCGTCGAGCGGCACGACGACCCACCGCCAATTCCCTTCGTCCGCCCGGGGCCTCCTCTCGCCGACGCTAGGATCCGGCCGGAGGCTTGTCGAGCGGCGGATCGTCGAACCCGCCCCCTTCCCGCGCCGGACTCGCGCCTCGGGGCCCGGAAGGGTTATTCCTTCGGGCAGAGCCCAAGGAGGATTCGATGACCCACGCCGCCACGCCCGAGACCGCCCGCGCCAAGCCGGCCTCCTTCGTCTGGGACGACCCGTTTCTGCTCGACGAGCAACTCACCGACGAGGAGCGGATGATCCGCGACAGCGCCCGTGACTACGCGCAAGGCCGCCTTGCGCCGCGCATCCTCGAGGCCAACCGCAACGAGACCTTCGACCGCGCCATCCTCACCGAGATGGGCGGGCTCGGCCTGCTCGGCCCGACCATCCCCGAGGACTTCGGCGGCGCCGGCGTCTCCTACGTCGCCTACGGCCTGATCGCCCGCGAGATCGAGCGGGTGGACTGCGGCTACCGCTCGGCGATGAGCGTGCAGTCCTCGCTCGTCATGCACCCGATCTTCGCCTACGGCTCCGATGCCCAGCGCGAGAGGTTCCTGCCGGGACTGGCCAGCGGCGAGATGATCGGCTGCTTCGGCCTCACCGAGCCGGACGCCGGCTCCGACCCGGGCGCGATGGCCACCCGGGCGAAGCAGGTGGACGGCGGCTATGCGGTGTCCGGCGCCAAGACCTGGATCACCAACGCCCCGATCGCCGACGTGCTCGTGGTCTGGGCGAAGTCCGACGCCCATGACGGCAGGATCAGGGGGTTCCTGCTCGAGAAGGGCATGCACGGCCTCGCCGCGCCGAAGATCGAGGGCAAATTCGCGCTGCGCGCCTCGGTCACCGGCATGATCCAGATGGACGAGGTGTTCGTCCCCGACGCCAACCTCCTGCCCCACGTCGAGGGCCTCGCCGGCCCGTTCGGCTGTCTCAACCGCGCCCGCTACGGCATCGCCTGGGGCGCGATGGGCGCCGCGGAGTTCTGCTGGCACGCCGCGCGGGACTATACGCTGGAGCGGCGGCAGTTCGGCCGTCCGCTGGCCCACACCCAGCTCGTCCAGAAGAAGCTCGCCGACATGCAGACCGAGATCGGCCTCGGCCTGCAGGGCGCGCTGCGGCTCGGGCGGCTGTTCGACGAGGGCCGGGCCGTCGTCCGAGCTCATCAGCCTGATGAAGCGCAACAACTGCGGCAAGGCGCTGGAGATCGCGCGGGCCGCCCGCGACATGCACGGCGGCAACGGCATCTCGGACGAATACGGGGTGATCCGCCACGCGATGAACCTCGAGGCGGTCAACACCTACGAGGGCACCCACGACGTCCACGCCCTGATCCTCGGCCGGGCGCAAACCGGCCTGCAGGCGTTCTTCTGAACGCGGGCGGGCAAAGCAGGTTCTATTCCAGTTCGTCCGCCCATGAACACGCAAACTCCAGACCCATCTCGCAGCCCTGGCGGTAGAGCCGCGCCGCCTCGGCGCGGATCCGGGTCCATGCCGATGCCCTGCTGATGGAGAATCCCGAGGTTGGTGCAGCCCGCTGCGTCGCCGCCGTCGCAGCCCTGGCGGTAGAGCCGCGCCGCCTCGGCCGGGTCCGGGTCCATGCCGATGCCCTGCTCGTTGAGATAGCCGAGGTTGGTGCAGCCCCCCGCGTCGCCGCCGTCGCAGCCCTGCCGGTAGAGCCGCGCCGCCTCGGCCGGGTCCGGATCCATGCCGATGCCCTCCTCGTGGAGATAGCCGAGGTCGGTGCAGCCCTGCGCGTCGCCGCCGTCGCAGCCCTGGCGGTAGAGCCGCGCCGCCTCGGCCGGGTCCGGGTCCATGCCGATGCCCTCCTCGTGGAGAACGCCGAGGTTGGTGCAGCCCCCCGCATCGCCGCCGTCGCAGCCCTGCGCGGTAGAGCCGCGCCGCCTCGGCCAGGTCCGGGTCCACGCCGATGCCCTGCCTCGTGGAGATAGCCGAGGTTGGTGCAGCCCCGCGCGTGGCCGCCGTCGCAGCCCTGCCGGTAGAGCCGCGCCGCCTCGGACGGGTCCGGGTCCATGCCGATGCCCTTCACGTTGAGAGAGCCGAGGTAGATGCATCCCGGCACGTTTCCGCGGTCGCAGCCCAGCCGGTAAAGTCGCGCCGCCTCGGCGGGTCGGGGTCATGCCGATCCCCTTCTCGTTGAGAAATCCAAGATTGAGCTTGCCCGTCGCCACCGTCGCATCTCTGCAGTCGACTGCGTCGCCATGGCCGGGCGCATGCGTGCTTCTGCGAGATGCCAGTTTGGACAGTGCTGCCGTTCCGCGGCTTCGAGAGCAGTGCTCCTCGTAGTGCATCCCGCGGTCAGCAATCGAGCGCGGTCAGGCGAGCGAGGTCGAGTTTCGCCTGTTCCGTCGTCGTCAGCCCGGCGACGTCGAGGCAGACGCGGCCCTTGAAGAGCGTACAGAGTGCGCGGTCGGCGGCGGTCAGGCCGTCGGCGTTCTTGCGCAGCGGCACGGCCATCGCGAGGGCGCCGAGGAACACCACCGCGGCGAGGACGAGGGCGAGGATGCGGACCGGCTGTTTCTCGACGTCGAGGAACGCGGCGATCCGCAGGCGGGCGAGGGCGCGCATGATCCAGGTGGTCAGGATATAGGCCCAGGTCCAGACGCTGGTCAGGAACGTCGAGTAGAACAGCACGGAAAAGACCGAGAAGAGGCCGAGGATCTCGGCGAAGCTCTCGATCTCGCCGGTGTAGAGGGGGCTGTTCAGGTAGGCGAAGATTGCGAGCCAGATGATCGCGGCCGACAGCGCGAGATCGAGGACCAGGACGCCCGCCTGGGCCGAGGACCGAGCGCAGGCGATGCATCTGGCCGAGCAGAAGGCGGGTTTCGAGCAGCGAGACGTAGTCCGCGACAACGTTGACGGCGAGGGCGAGCGCCAGCACGCCGCCGAGCGAGAGGTCGGAGCGGATGCGGACCCCGAGCGCGCCGAAGTTGCCCATCAGCAGCCAGATCACCGTTACCGCGATCAGCGAGGCGACGGCGGAGCGCAGGAAGCAGGTGAGCGACAGGTGCCGCGCGCCGAACACCGCGTCGAAGAGCGAGGTGAAGCTCTTCGACCAGTTCTCCTCGCTCTGCGCGCCCATCAGCCAGAGCGCGATCTCGTCCTTGCGCTCCTGGTTGAGCAGGCCGCCGGCCAGCAGCGTCAGGGCGAGCATCGAGCCGGCCAGACCCGCCGCCCAGCCCCAGTTGGTCTGTAGGAAGGCGTGAAGCGTCGGGAAGTCAATGCCAGGCATCCGGCCCCCGTCCGTGCCACGGAAAGCGTCGGGCAATCAGATCGGCGGCTTCGCCCCGCGATCAATATGGATTGTCACTATACCGGAACGTGATCGAAAGCGCCAAGGCCCGAAGCGCGACAACTGCGGCAGGGCGCTGGAGATCGTTTCGCCCGGGACATTGCCCCATTCCCTTCGCGGATTGGAGAGGATCGGTCCCGGCGCACCCCTCCCGGCCTCCGCGCCCGCGGGCTCCAGCCGACGAGCCGGCGCGAGGTAGGCCCGCTTTCGCCGGTTCGGAAAGGCAGCGCTCTCGGGCGAGCGATCCGGCCTCCTCACGCCTCTAGAAGCGTCTTCCGCAGCCCCTCGAACACGTGAGAATTGGCCGCCACCAGACTTCCATCGGCCAGCGGATCGCCGCCCTCCTCGATCGCGCCGACGAAGCCGCCGGATTCCCGCACCAGCAGCAGGCCCGCCGCCATGTCCCACGGCTTCAGCCCGCGCTCCCAGTAGCCGTCGAGCCGTCCGGCCGCCACGTAGGCCAGGTCGAGCGCCGCCGCGCCCCAGCGCCGGATGCCGGCGGTCTGCGGCGCCAGCGCGCCGATCTCGCGCAGGGAGCGCGGCAGCTCGGGGCTGCCGCCGAACGGCACGCCGGTGGCGAAGATCGTCTCGAGCAGGTCGCGGCGCCCCGAGACGCGCAGCCGCCGGTCGTTGAGATAGGCCCCCGACCCCTTTTCCGCGACGAACATCTCGTCCTTGGTCGGATCGTAGACCACCCCGGCGACGATCTCGCCCTTGTGCTCCAGCCCGATCGACACCGCCCAGTGCGGCAGCCCGTGCAGGAAGTTGGTGGTGCCGTCCAGCGGATCGACGATCCAGCGCCGGGTCGGATCCGCGCCCTTCGCCTCGACGCTCTCCTCGCCGAGCCAGCCGTAGTTCGGCCGGGCCTCGGTCAGCTCCTCGCGGATCAGCTGCTCCGCCTTGATGTCGGCCCGGCTGACGAAATCCCCCGGACCCTTGGACGAGACCTGCAGGTTCTCCACCTCGCCGAAGTCGCGCAGCAGGCTGCGCGCAGCCTTGCGCGCGGCCTTGATCATCATGTTCACGTTGGCCGAGGCTTGGGGCATGTCGGGGCACTCGTTTCAAGGGACGGGCGGCGTTATCGCCGCTCCGCCCCCCCGCGGCAAGGCCGGATCGGCTGGGCGTCAGCGCCGGATGTAGTTCATCCAATAGAAGTTGTTGAGCAGCGCGTACTCGTTCTTCTCGATCACCCCGTCGCGGTTCGGGTCGCAGCTGTCGAAATGCACCTGGCGGAGCCGCGGGAAGGCGCGGCTGGCCTCGGGCCAGCTCACCACGCCGTCGCGATTGGTGTCGGCCTGGCTGAAGGCCACCGCATGGGCGCCTCCGGGCAGCGCGACGAGCGCGAGCGGCCGCGACGGCGGCGATGCGGAAATAGTCATGGTACGGGCAGTCATGGTACGGGCCTTTCTTCGGCGCGGATACGGGAGAGCAGTCGCTTGCCCAGCGGCTCGGGGCGGGGTGCGTCGGCGTCGGCTCGCGCGGGCGGCCCGCCGAGCCGGACCACCGCCTTGACCGGCAGATGGTCGGACGCCTGCCGCGACAGCGGCGTCTCGTGCGCCTCCAGCCGCTCGACCAGGTCGTGCGGCTGCGACAGCACCCGGTCGAGCGCCAGCACCGGGAAATAGGAGGGAAAGCTCGGCACGCCGCCGAGCGGCCCGAAGCCCGCCTCGATCCGGCGCAGCGCCGACCGGCGCTGCCGCCGCCACTCGTTGAGATCGCCCATCAGCACCACCGGCCGGTCGGTCGTCTCGCCGGCATGGGCGAGCAGCGCCTCGACCTGCATCAGCCGCGACTGCCGCAACAGCCCCAGATGCGCCGCCACCACCCGCACCGGCCCCGCGGCGAGATCGATGTCCGCGACCAGCGCCCCACGCGGCTCCAGCCCCGGCAGGTTGATCTGGTGCAGCCCGCGCACCGCCCCCTCGCGCACCAGCACCAGGTTGCCGTGCCAGCCGTGGCCGGCGTGACCGTTGCGCACCGGCACCGGCACCAGACCCGCCTCGCGTTCGAGCGTCGGCAGATCGAGCAGCCCCGCGCGGTCGCCGAACCGCCGGTCCGCCTCCTGCAGCGCGATCACGTCGGCGCCGATCTCGCCGATCACCGCCATCGTGCGCGCAGGATCGAAGCGGCGGTCGCCACCGACGCACTTGTGGATGTTGTAGGAGGCAAACACCGCCCTGCCTGCCTTGTGAGCCGCCATCGGGGTCTCCCGCGTCTTTCGCTCCAAGCTAGAAGCTTAACGCGCACTGGTGAAGGCCGTTCGCAAAATTTCACAGCATCGGCATCGAACAGCCCGGCGGAGCACGCGCGACCCAGAACGGCGGCGGAACGTGGCGGCGCTGCCGCAGTCGCGGCCCGGAATGGGACAGGCCCGGCGTGCGCACTCTTGATGCAACGCCGATTGCGCCGGACACTTGCCGGGCGAGAACAGGAGAGCTGTCATGGCCGAAATAAACCACGAGATCAGCACGCCCGACGGTGCGCTCTGGAACGAGGACCTGGCCCCGCTTCCACCGACACGACGCCACTGGGGTGCGTTCGAGATCTTCAATGTCTGGAACAACGACATCCAGAGCCTGTTCGGCTACACGCTCGCGGCCTCGCTGTTCATCAGCTACGGCCTGAACGGCTGGCTCACCTTCGCCGCCATCGTGGTCGCGGGCTTCATCGTCATGCTGCTCGTCAACCTCACCGGCCGGCCGAGCGTGCGCTACGGCATCCCCTATCCGGTGATGGCGCGGATCGCCATGGGGGTGCAGGGCGCGAAGTTCCCTGCTCTGGTGCGCGGCATCGTCGCGATCTTCTGGTATGGGGTGCAGACCTACTTCGCCTCGACCGCGGTCGCGCTGCTCCTCACCTCGCTGCTCGGCACCGAAGGCGGTGCGACGTTCCTCGGCATGACCTCGATCGGCTGGGTCTCCTACGTCATCGTCTGCGTGTTCCAGGTCGGGCTGTTCATGATGGGCATCGAGTGGGTCGGCAAGTTCCTCAACTGGGCCGGCCCGTTCGTCTACATCGTGATGATCGCCCTGCTGCTGATGATCTGGTGGAGGGCAGGCGGCGCGCTGCTGACCGAGGTTGGCAACATCTTCAAGGCAGAGGGCGCGGCAGAGCGCAGCACGGTCGCGGGCTTCGTCGCGGTGGTCGGCACGATGATCGCCTACTTCGCCGCCGTCATCATCAACTTCGGCGACTTCTCGCGCTTCGTGAAGACCGAGGGCCAGATGCGCACCGGCAACTTCTGGGGCCTGCCGATATCGATGGCGTTCTTCTCGTTCATCGCGCTGTTCATCACTGCGGGCACCGTGGTGATCTTCGGCGAGCAGCTGACCAACCCGGCCGACATCGTGGCGCGCGTCGACAACATCTGGCTGACGGTGATCGCGGCGATCACCTTCTTCGCCGCCACCGTCGGCATCAATCTCGTGGCGAACTTCATCCCGCCGGCCTACGATCTCGCCAACCTCGCGCCGTCGAAGATCAGCGCGAAGACGGGCGGGATCATCACCGCGGTGATCGCCTTTTTTATTGGCGCGCTCTGGGTGTCGGTGATCAGCGCCATCGGCATCGCCGGCTTCGTCGACACCCTCGGCGCACTGCTGGCGCCGCTCTACGGCATCCTGGTCGCCGACTACTATCTGATCCGCAAGCAGCGGGTGAACCTGCAGGAGCTGTTCAGCTCCGATCCGGCCGGCGCCTACTACTACGACAACGGCTGGAACCGGCGGGCGATCGTCGCCTTCGCCATCGCGGCGGTGTTCTCGGTCTCGACGGTATGGGTGCCGGCCGCGGCGTCGCTGTCGGGCTTCGGCTGGATCATCGGCGCGCTGCTCGGCGGCGCGCTGCACGTGATCCTGATGCGCGGCCAGAGCGCCGGGCACACCGCTCGCGCCCAAGGCGTCGGCTTCCAGTGACGCAATGGGCGCCGGCCGGGCGACCGACCGGCGCTCAGGGCTTCACCGCCACCCCGAGATGCGCCGGCGCCGCGAAGGCCACCCGGCCGTCGGGCCCGGCGAAGGGCCGAAGCTCCTCCCGCGCGGCGGCGCGCAGCCGCGCGTAGCCGGCGTCGTCGACCAGCTCGGCCAAGGTCCAGCCCTTCACGTCGGTCCGGACCCAGTCCTCGATCGAGGGAAACCGGGCGGTCCCGGCGCGGGTCTCGATCTCCGCCGGGATCCCGGCGGTCTCGAGTTCGGCCGCGAACGCCGCCGGATCGCCGAGCACGAACGGCGCGCGCAGCGCGTCCGCGACCTCGGATCCGAACAGCCGGTCGATCAGCGCGATCATCCGGGCATAGCCGGGCGAGCGCTCCGCCGCGTCCCAGACCGCGACGACCAGCCGGCCGCCGGGCCGGAGCACCCGCCACATCTCGCGGAGCGCCGCGGTCCGGTCCTCGAAGAACATCAGCCCGAACTGGCAGACCACCGCGTCGAACCGGGCGTCCGGGAACGGCAGCGCCTCGGCGCGCCCCTCGCGCCAGTCAATGCCGGGTTCGGCGCGGCGGGCGACCGCCAGCATGCCGGAATTGCGGTCGAGGCCGAACACCTCGCCGGTGCGCCGCCGCGCCTCGCGGGCGACCACGCCGGTGCCGCAGGCGACGTCGAGCACCGACTGTCCGCGCCCGATGCCGGCGGCCTCGGTGACGGGAGCGGCGAACTGCCCGAACAGCGCCGGCACGAAGAAGGTCTCGTAGACCTCGGCGGCCGCCGTCGAGACCTGTCCGAATTCGGCGGTATCCATGACGCTCCTCCCTGGTGGCTGCGAAGAAGCCTGCACCCGGCGGCGGCCGCGCGGCTACTGCACGATGTGTAGTGCGCATGGCCCGCCCGGCGTGGTATCCTCGGAGCCATGCGGAGCTACGGCCAATTCTGCCCGGTCGCCAAGGCCTCCGAGCTGTTCTGCGAGCGCTGGACGCCGCTGATCGTGCGTGACCTCGCCGCCGGCGCCACGCGGTTCTCCGAGTTGCAGCGCGGCGTGCCGCTGATGTCGCCGACCCTGCTGTCGCGCCGGCTGAAGCAGCTGGTCGCCGAGGGCGTGGTCGAGCGGCGACCGCTCGGGCGCGGCTGGAGCTATCACCTGACCCCGGCCGGCGCCGAGTTCGTGCCGCTGATCGAGGGCCTCGGCGCCTGGGGCCAGCGCTGGTCGCGGCGCGAACTGGCCGACGAGGAGGTCGATCTCGGTCTGCTGCTCTGGTCGATCGAGCGCGCCGCCCGCGCCGACGCCTTCGGGCGCGACCGGGCGGTGGTGCGGCTCGAACTGACCGACCAGCCCGACGGCAAGGTGCTCTGGTGGTTCCTGAACGAAGGCCCGCGCTGCACCCTCTGCCTGACCGATCCCGGCTTCGAGGTCGATCTCTACCTCGCGGCAAGCCTGCGCGACATGATCCGGGTGATCCGCGGCGACATCGGCCTCGCCGCCGCGCTCGACGCCGGCCGGCTCGAAGCGATCGGCAGCCGCGCCGCCCGCCGGGCGCTGGCCGCCTGGCTGAACCTCGGCCCGCTCACCCGCATCGGGTCGCAACGCGGAATCCCCCAGGACGCAGGCGACCCGCGCCCGCAGCACTGAATGCCAGCGCACCGGCGCGGCATTCACGTCGCGGTTTGGCCAGTCGACGGTTCACGCGCTTCAGCGTCGCGCGTCGCGTCGCTCTTTGCCGGTTCGCAAGGCGGCAGGATAGTGAAGATTTCGTTACCGCTGAAATAAACTGCATTCCATTTCAACTCGTTAGCTCGGAATTTCGCGCGCGAAATCGCCCCGACTCTGCCCGCTCGCCAAATGCGCCGGCCCTGATAACATCAAGGCCGGGACAGCAGGGGAGACGCACGCAATGAGCTGCATACTGGCCATCGACCAGGGAACCACGTCCAGCCGGGCGATCATGTTCGACGAGACGCTCGCCATCGTCGCCACCGCCCAGGAGGAGTTCCCCCAGTCCTTCCCCCGCTCCGGCTGGGTCGAGCATGACCCCGACGACATCTGGACCAGCGTCGCCGCCACCTGCCGCGGCGCCATCGAGCGCGCCGGCATCTCCGCCGCCGACATCGCCGCCATCGGCATCACCAACCAGCGCGAGACCACGCTGGTCTGGGAGCGCGCCACCGGCCGCCCGCTCGGCCCCGCCATCGTCTGGCAGGACCGCCGCACCGCCGCGCTCTGCGCCGAGCTGCGCGCCGCCGGCCACGAGCCGACCATCACCGAGCGCACCGGCCTGATCCTCGACCCCTACTTCTCCGGCACCAAGCTGAAATGGCTGCTCGACGCCCACGACGGCGCCCGCGCCCGCGCCCGCCGCGGCGAGCTCATGTTCGGCACGGTCGACACCTGGCTGATCTGGAAACTGACGGGCGGCCGCGCCCACGTCACCGACGCGACCAACGCCTCCCGCACGCTGCTCTACAACATCCGCGACAACGCCTGGGACCCGGAGATCTGCGACCTCCTCGACATACCGCTCGAGATGCTGCCGGAAGTCCGCGACAGCGCCGACGACTTCGGCACCACCCGCGGCGACCTGTTCGGCCGCGAGATCCCGATCACCGGCGTCGCCGGCGACCAGCAGGCCGCGACCGTCGGCCAGGCCTGCTTCGCGCCCGGCATGCTCAAATCGACCTACGGCACCGGCTGCTTCGCGGTCCTCAACACCGGCGACACCCCGGTCCCGAGCCGCAACCGCCTGCTCACCACCATCGCCTACCGCCTCGACGGCCGCACCACCTATGCCCTCGAAGGCTCGATCTTCATCGCCGGCGCGGTGGTCCAGTGGCTGCGCGACGGCCTGAAGATCATCCGCACTGCCGCCGAGACCGAGGCGCTGGCCGAAGCCGCCGACCCGAACCAGCAGCTCTACCTGGTGCCCGCCTTCACCGGCCTCGGCGCGCCCTACTGGGATCCCGATTGCCGGGGCGCCATCTTCGGCCTCACCCGCAACTCCGGCCCGGCCGAGTTCGCCCGCGCCGCCCTCGACAGCGTCGCCTACCAGACCCGCGACCTCGTCGAGGCGATGCACGCCGACTGGCCGGACGCGGGCGACACCGTGCTGCGCGTCGACGGCGGCATGACCGCCAACGACCGGGTGCTCCAGGGCCTCGCCGACATCCTCGGTGCGCCGGTCGACCGCCCGAAGGTGCTCGAGACCACGGCCCTCGGCGCGGCGTGGCTTGCAGGGATGCGCGCGGGGCTGTATCCGGGACCGGCCGAATTTGCGCGCACCTGGGCGCTCGACCGACGCTTCGAGCCCGAGATGGACGCCGAGCGGCGCGAGGAACGATACGCGGGCTGGCGCGACGCGGTGCGCCGCACGCTGACCACACAGTAGCGAGGGGAACTCCATGGCGGTCAAGGTTGCAATCAACGGCTTCGGCCGCATCGGGCGGAACACGCTCCGCGCCATCGTCGAGTCGGGGCGCGAGGACATCGAGGTGATCGCGCTCAACGACCTCGGACCGGTCGAGACCAAC
The DNA here is from genome assembly GCA_963773555.1 of uncultured Alphaproteobacteria bacterium. GTDB lineage: Bacteria > Pseudomonadota > Alphaproteobacteria > Rhodobacterales > Rhodobacteraceae > Amaricoccus. The sequence goes on along the minus strand of CAVZCB010000019.1, from coordinate 84,028 downwards.
GCCCACCTGATGCGCTACGACAGCGTCCACGGCCGCTTCCCCGGCACCGTCACGGTCAAGGGCGACACCATCGACGTCGGCCGCGGCCCGATCCGGGTGACCGCCGAGCGCGACCCCAAGGCGCTGCCGTGGGGCGACGTCGACGTGGCGCTCGAATGCACCGGCATCTTCACCGACCGGGCCAAGGCGGCGATGCACCTCGAGAACGGCTCCAAGCGGGTGATCGTCTCCGCCCCGGCCGGCGGCGCGGACAAGACCATCGTCTACGGCGTCAACGACAACGTGCTGACCCGCGACGACAAGGTGATCTCCTGCGCGTCCTGCACCACGAACTGCCTCGGCCCGGTCGCCTACGTGCTGAACAAGGCGGTCGGGATCGAGCACGGCTTCATGACCACCATCCACAGCTACACCGGCGACCAGCCGACGCTCGACACGCTGCACAAGGACCTCTACCGCGCCCGCGCCGCCGCGCTGTCGATGATCCCGACCTCGACCGGGGCCGCCAAGGCGGTCGGCCTCGTGCTGCCCGAGCTCAACGGCAAGCTCGACGGCGTGTCGATCCGGGTGCCGACCCCGAACGTCTCGGTGGTCGACTTCAAGTTCGTCGCCAAGCGCTCGACCACGCCCGACGAGATCAACGCCGCGATCCGCGAGGCCGCCGAGGGCGAACTCGACGGCATCCTCGGCTTCACCACCGAGAAGCTCGTCTCCTCGGACTTCAACCACGACCCGCGCTCGTCGATCTTCCACATGGACCAGACCAAGGTGCTCGACGGCAGCCTCTGCCGCGTCCTGTCCTGGTACGACAACGAGTGGGGCTTCTCCAACCGCATGGCCGACGTGGCGGTCGCCTTCGGAAAGCTGATCTGACCTGACGCCGCGGCGAAGGGCGCGGGCCGCGGATTCGCCGCGGCCCCCCCTGTGATTGCGCTGACTTCCGCGCTATGACGGTCCGTGGAACGATTGCGAGAGGTCCGCGCGGACAGCATGACCATCGAGCCGTCCACCGCTCCTGGTCCTCCGCCCGGCGCCGTCGCTTCCGGCGGCGCGGGGACTCCCGCGCCCCGGGGTCTCGACTGGGTCTCGCGCCTGCCGAGCGCCGCGGCGCCGGGCTTCGTCTATCTCGCCGGCGCCTGCCGCGGCTTCGCGGTGGGCGGCGGCGGGCGCGACCTCGCCGAGGCGTCCGCGCGGCTCGCGGGCGAGGCGGCCGAGGTGACGGCACAGCTGGCGGCACCACTCCCCGCCGACCTGCCCGCCGACCCGGCGATCGACGCGATCTGGACCCGCGCCCGCGCACCGCTCCGCATCGCCGCCATCGAGCTCGTGACCGGCCGCCGCGTCGGCGTGCCCGCCGCCTCGGTCTGCCTCACCGGCCCCGCCGCGGCCGAGCGCGACCCGGCCGCGCCCCCCGCGAGCCTCGGGCTCGCCGCCGGCCCGACCCGCGAAGCCGCCCGGCTCGCCGCCCTGCTCGAGCTGATCGAGCGCGACGCCGCCGCCGCATGGTGGGCCGAAGGCGCACCCGCGCACCAGCTCGACGCCGCGCGCGCCGCCCCGGCGGCGGCGCTGCTGGCCGATGCCCGCGCCGGCGCGCCCGAGCCCCGCGCTACCGGCTTTCTCGCCCTTGCCTCCCGAACCGGGGTTCCGGTGGTCTGCGCCCTGTCGCGCGGCCCGTCGGCAGGATTCGCGTTCGGCCTCAAGGCGGCCTCCGATCCGGCCGCCGCAGCGCTCGGCGCTGCGGTCGAGCTGATGCAGATGGAGATCGCGCTCGAGATGGCCCGCCACCGCGCGGCGCGCGGCACCGCGGCGCCGGGCGATCGCGGCCCGCTGGCCCGCGCCGGTCTCGACCCCGCCTGCTTCGCGGCGCTTCCACCTCTGACAGCGGACGTCGCGCCGTCCGATTTCGCCACGCTCGCGGCGGCGCTGGCCGGGCAGGGGCTCGCCGTCACCGTCGCCGATCTGCCCACCGCTCCCTGCACGCCGGCGGTCGCCAAGGTCTTCGCCCCCGGGCTTCGCCCGCTGCCGGGCGGCCCGCGGGCCCGGCCCGGAACGCCGGGCGCGCTGGCGGGGCTGATGTGAGATGAAGCACGCGACCATCACCACCGGCTCGGCGACGCGGCTGATCATCGACGGCGTCGAGGCGCCGATCTCCAGCCGCAAGTCGATGGCGATGCTGGCCTACGTCGCGCTCCAGCCCGACCAGACCGAGAGCCGCGAGCGCCTGGCCGCCCGGCTCTGGAGCGATTCCGGGCCGGAGCAGGCACGCGCGGCGCTGCGCCAGAGTCTGCGCCGGCTGATCCTCGACCTCGGCCCGGCGGGTGGACTCGTCAGCGCCGACCGCAGCGCGATCCGCTTGACCCATCCGGTGACGCTCGACATCATCGAGGCACGGCTGGAGGCCGATCGCGGCATCGCGCCCCGGCTGCTGGCCGACGGAGGGGTGGACCTGACCCGGATCTTTGCCGACTTCGAGGACATCGACCACGAATTCAATCTCTGGATCGCGGTCCAGCGCGAGCGGTTGATCTCCCAGCTCGTCGGCAAGCTCGAAGGCGCGCTCGGACAGGCCCGCACCGAGATCGAGCAGCTCGCCTTCGCCGAAGCCCTCGCCCGCGTCGACCCGACCCACGAGGGTGCCGCCCGCGCGGCGATGCAGGCGCACATGGCGCTCGGGGACACCGCGCAGGCGATGCGCTGCTACGAGCGGCTCTGGCAGGTGCTCGACGACGAACTCGAGGTCGAGCCGTCGGAAAAGACCCAGAGCCTCTATGTGGCGATCAAGCAGGGGCAGATGCAGCCCGGCCTGCCCGCCGCCGTGCCGGGTCCGGCGCAGGATCTGCTCGCGCCCATCGCCATCGTCGTCGAGCCGACCCAGGCGCTGGACCTGCCGAAGTCGGCTGGCTATTTCGGCACCATCTTCCGCGACGAGATCATGGGTGCGCTCGCCCGCTTCCGCGACTGGCTGGTGGTCGACGGCGAGCACAACGTCGCGACCCCACCCGCATACCGCGCCTACGACCTGCGCATCAGCCTGCACGGCCGCGACGACGCGATCATGGTGGCGATGCGCCTCACCGATCGCGCCGACGGGCGGCTCGTCTGGTCCGAGCGTCAGGCCGCGACGCTCGACGGCATGGCGCCGCTGCACCGGACCGTGCTGCGCAACCTCGCGGTCGCGCTCAACGTCCACCTCTCCGCGCCGCGGCTCCAGTCCGCGCTCGACCTCGCGAGCCCGATGGGCCGGAGGTACGAGCTCTGGATGCAGGCCCAGGCGCTGCTCGGCGAGTGGCGCGCCGAAAGCGAAAACCGCGCCGAGCGGATCCTGCGCGACCTGATCGCCACCACCCCCGACTTCGCGCCGGCGATGGTGGCGCTGGCCCAGATCCTCAACGCCCGGCCGATCGTGTTCCCCGGCGAGGTGCGGCGGCCGGAGCATCTCGCCGAATCGCTGGCGCTGACCGCCCGCGCGGTCAACCTCGACCCGCTGGATTCCCGCACCCACCTCTGCCGCGCCTGGAGCCATGCGATCGCCGGCACCCACGCCGCCGCGGTCAGCCACCTCGAGCTGGCGCTCGATCTCAACGAGAACGACCCCTGGACGATCATCTCCGCCGCGCTTGGCCTCGCCTTCGCCGGCGAGACCGAGCGCGCCCGCGACCTCGTCGCCCAGGCCCGCGCCTTCGGGATGCGCTACTCGCGCGCCGCGCAGGGCTACGTCGCCACCGCCTCCTACCTCGTCGGCGACCATGCCGGCGCGCTGGCGGCCGCCGAGGTCGCCGGGGACGCGATCATCAACCTGCCTGCCTGGCAGGCGGCGAGCCTGATCCACCTCGGCGAGCCCGAAGGCGCCGGTCGCGCCATGGGCCGGTTCCTCGACCTCGCGCTCCCCGCCTGGACCGGTCCCGGCCGCCCGACCCCGACCGACGCCATCGACTGGTTCATGGGCTGCTTCCCGATCCGCTCCGGCACGGCCAAGGCAGAACTCCGCGAGAGCCTCGCCGCCGCCCTGAACGCGATGGGCCGCGAAGTGGCGACCCGCTGATTTCCGTGTCCGGACCGGCGCGGACGCCGCGCCGGTCAGTCTCCGACCCACAGGTCGAGGCGTCCGGGCTCGGGGTCGGACAACAGCTGGCTGTAGTCGCGCACCGCGACCTCGCCGCCGCCCAGAACGGGCGCGATCACGGTTCCCAGCGCCTCCGCCGCCGCCAGGTCCGCGGCCAAGTAGTAGCCGACCCGCGAGGTGGCGATCTCGAAGGGAAGCGCCTCGACCCGCACGTCGGCAAGCCCCGCCGCCGCCAGCGCCTGCAGGATCGCCTGCTCGCGGTCCGCCGGGAACTCCGGACCGACCCGCAGCCGCACGGTGGATATTCCGGCCAGCGCCGGCCCCGGCGGCTCCGCCGCCGGCGTCCCGCTCGCGCTCGCTGGGAGCGGCCGACGGCGCCGCCGCAGGCGCCTCCGCGACCGGCGCGCCGTTTGCGGCGCAGGTTGCGTCGCGGGCGGCGTGACCCCGGTCGCAGCAGGAACGCCGCCGCCACGATCGCGACGGCGGCCGCCAGCCCCACGACGGGCCAGATCAGCAGCGACACCGGGCGGCGATGCGACGCCGGATGGAGCCGCGCGGGCTCCGCCTCCAGCGGGACATGCTCCAGCGGCACATGCGGTCGTTCCGCCGGCGCGGGGCGTTGCGGCTGGGCGGATTCCTCCTGCGGCCCGCTGCGCCACGGGCCGGAGACCGAGCCGGCGCGAATCCCGTCCCGGCGGCTCATGTTCTGCGCCGTCTTGCCGGGCGGCCGATCGCGCGTCCCGTCCACTTCACTCACCCAAACGATACGCGCCGCCCACACCCCCGGCGCTCCACGCGTCGGATGATAGGGCAAACCCCCCGAGCCCCGAAAGCGCTATTTGCGCCGGGACTTAACAGTGCCGTTACCCCGGGTGCCGATCGCGGTGGCCGAGATTGCGGCCGGTCTCGGCATCGAAGCCGTGCAGACGCTCCTGTCGCAGCCCGAACGGAACCCTCTCGTCGAGGCGGAGCCTGGTCGCGGCGGGAACCGTCGCCTTGAAATGCGTCTCGCCGGCGCGCAGCGTCACCACCAGCTCCACGCCGTGGTTCTCGATGTGGTGGACCTGCGCCTCGGCCTCGCCGCCCGGGCCGACCAGCACGTCCTCGGAGCGAATCCCCAGCGTGACCGGCCCGCTGTCGCGCGCCAGCCGGGCATGGCCGGCGGGCAGCAGGGGCAGATCGAAGGCGCCGGGCACCGACAGGTTGCCGCCGCCGATCGTCGCCGGCATCAGGTTCATCGCCGGCGAGCCGACGAAGCTCGCCACGAAGCTGTCGTGCGGCGCTGTTGTAAATCTCGTTCGGCGGCCCGACCTGCACCAGCCGCCCCTCGTTCAGCACGCCGATCTTGTCGCCCATCGACATCGCCTCGACCTGATCGTGGGTGACGAACAGGAAGGTGCCGCCGAGCGAGGTCTGCAGCTCCTTCAGCTCGGAGCGCAGGGTCTCGCGCAGCTTGGCGTCGAGGTTCGACAACGGCTCGTCCATCAGGAACACGGTCGGCTCGCGCACGATCGCCCGGCCGATCGAGACGCGCTGCATCTCGCCGCCCGACAGCTTGTCCACCTTGCGGTCGAGCAGGTGCTCGATCCGCAGGATCGACGCGGCCCGGGCGATCCGGCGCTCGATCTCGTCGGCCTTGAAGCCGCGCACCGCCGACTTCAGCGGGAAGGCGAGGTTCTGCCGCACGGTGTAGCGCGGGTAGAGCGAGTAGTACCTGGAACACCAGCGCCACGTCGCGCTGGGCGACGGTCCAGCCGGCGGTGTCCTCGCCGCCGATCGTCACCGAGCCGCTGTCGGGCACCTCGAGGCCGGCGATCAGCCGCAGCGTGGTGGTCTTGCCGGCGCCGGTCGGCCCGAGCAGCACGCAGAACTCGCCGTCCCCGACCGTGAGCGTCAGCTCGTCGACGGCCCGGACCCCGCCGAACCGCTTGGTGACGCCGTGGAGACCGATCTCAGCCATTGCCGTGTCCGATATTGAGCGCGTCGCCGGTGGTGGCGTCGAAGAAGTGAACCTGGGCTGCGTCGAGATCCGCCCAGACCCGCTCGCCGGGCCGGCCGATGAAGCCGCTGGCGGTGCGGACCTTGAGGTAGCGCTGCCCGAGCTTCAGATCGACGATGTCGTAGGCGCCGAGCGGCTCGATGAAATGCGCCTCCATCGGCTTGCGGCCCGGTCCGTCCTCGCGGGCGACGCGGATGCCTTCGGGGCGCACGCCGAGCACCAGGTCGTGACCGGCCGGCAAGGTCGCGTCGATCCGCGCGGCGAGATCGCCCGGCATGGCGAAGGCCTCGGCGCCGCCGAGCGCGACCGACGCGGCCCCGCCGTCGGTGCGCACCTCGGCCGGGACGATGTTCATCACCGGCGACCCGACGAACTGTGCCACGAACAGGTTCGCCGGATGCAGATAGACCTCCGACGGCGAGCCGACCTGCTGGAGCACGCCGTCGTTCATCACCGCCACCCGGTCGGCGAGCGACATCGCCTCGACCTGATCGTGGGTGACGTAGACGCTGGTGGTGCCGTTCTCGATGTGCAGCCGCTTCAGCTCGGCCCGCATGTCCTCGCGCAGCTTGGCGTCGAGCGCGCCGATCGGCTCGTCCATCAACAGCGCCTTCGGCCGGCGCACCAGCGCCCGGCCGATGGCGACCCGCTGCATGTCGCCGCCCGACAGCGCCGAGGGCCGCTTGTCGAGCAGCGGCTCGATGCGGAGCGACGCCGCGACGTCGCGCACCTTGCGGGCGATCGCGTCCCGGCTCTCGCCGGTGGCGCGCAGCGGGAAGGCGATGTTGTCGAACGCGGTCAGGTGCGGGTAGAGCGCGAACAGCTGGAACACGAAGGCGATGTCGCGCTCGCCCGCCGGCAGGTCCTGCACCGGCCGGCCGTCGATGGTGATGTCGCCGGAGTCGATCTCCTCGAGCCCGGCGATGGCCCGGAGCGTGGTGGTCTTGCCGCAGCCCGAGGGGCCGAGCAGCACCACGAACTCGCGGTCGGAGATCTCGAGGTTGAGCTGGCGGATGACCCGGTTGGAACCGAAGGTCTTCTCGATGTCCTTGAGGCCGATGGTCGCCACTACCGGTCCTCGGTCCTGGGATGGATGTGGGAGAACACGATGAACCCCACCAGCCCGAGCAGGATGATCGTCACCCCGTAGCGGTGCAGCAGCAAGTTCCACGGCTGGACCAGCGCGAGAATGCCCGCCACCATCACCCACTGCGAAACGACCTCGTAGAGCCGCGCGTTCTGTCTCATGCCCATCGTCCTACTTCCGGATCGCGCCGAAGGTCACGCCGCGCAGCAGGTGGTTGCGCAGTGCGAAGGTGAAGATCGCCACCGGCAGCAGGAACAGGAACGTCCCCGCCGCGATGGTGGTCCAGTCGACCAGCCCCGAGCCGACCTGCGCCGGGATGAACGGCGGCGCTGTCTGGGCGCGGCGATTGGTCATGATCAGCGCGAAGGCATATTCGTTCCACGCCACGATGAAGCAGAACACCGAGGTCGCGGCGATGCCGGTCGCGGCCTCCGGCAGCACGATCTTGAAGAACGCCTTCATCCGCGTGTAGCCGTCGACCAGCGCCGCCTCCTCGTACTCGCGCGGGATCTCGTCCATGAACCCCTTCATCAGCCAGACCGAGAACGACAGGTTGAAGGCGGTGTAGAGGATGATCAGCCCGAGATGGGTGTCGGTCAGCCCGACCGCCCGGTACATCAGGAACATCGGGATCGCCACCACCACCGGCGGCAGCATGCGGGTCGACAGGATGAAGAACAGCCAGTCGTTCTCGCCCGCCACCCGGAACCGCGAGAAGCCGTAGGCGGTGAGCGTGCCCATCGCCACGGCGAGGAAGGTGCTGGTGACCGCGACGATCAGGCTGTTGAGAAACCGGCTGGGGTAGGGCGACAGCTGCACGCGGTCCTTGACCCGCAGCACCCGCTCGCCGCCGTCGAAGATCCGCTGCTCCCACCACGGTGCTGCGTCGTAGACCTCCTGGGTCGGCGGCTCGCGCAGCTGCACCCGCTTGGTGAACAGCTTCACGAACGGGGTGACTTCCGGCTGGAAGAACACCGTCGGCGGCACCGAGGTCGCGGCCTCGCGCGGCTTGAAGGCGGTCGAGGCGATCCAGTAGATCGGCGACAGGAAGACCAGCGTCGCGAGGATCACCGCGACAATGGCGAGGCGGTTGCGCAGCCGGCGGCCGGAAGACTGGACGGCGGCCATCTCAGCGCTCCTTCACCTTGTTGAGATACTTCACGTAGATGTTGGTGATCGCCACCACCACCAGCAGCACCATGTAGGCGAGCGCGCAGGACCGCCCGGTCTGCCACTCCTGGAACGCCATCTTGTAGAGCCGGATCGAGATGGTCTCGGTGGTCGGCTGGCCCGACATGATGAAGGCGAGATCGAAGGTCTTGAACGCCTCCATGGTGCGGAAGATGATCGCGATCAGGAGGATCGGCGCCACCAGCGGCAGGGTGATGCGGCTGAAGGTGTACCACCCGCTCGCCCGGTCGATCGCCGCCGCCTCGTAGAGGTGCTGCGGCACCGCCGAGAGGCCGGCCAGCGACAGCAGCATCACGAACGGCGCCCACATCCAGGTGTCGGTAATTGCCACCGCGTAGAGCGCCACGCCGGGGTCGGACAGCCACTCGAAGTTGCCGAGGCCGAACACGTAGTTGATCGGCCCCCAGGACGGATCGTAGAGCAGCTTCCAGAACAACCCCACCACCGCCATCGACATCATCATCGGCAAGAGCAGCAGCGTGGTCACCAGCCCCTTCATCGGGAACTTGCGGTTGAGCAGCATGGCGAGGCCGAAGCCGACCACCACCTGCCCGGTCACCGAGACGACCACGTATTTCGCGGTGACGGTGAAGTTGCGCCAGACGTTGGGGTCGGCCAGCAGCTCGCGGTAGTTGCGCAGGCCGATGAAGTTCGCCGGCTGGTTCACCGATGCCCGGAAGTCGGTGAAGGAATAGGCAAGCGAGTAGAGCAGGGGGAAGACGTTGAAGATGATCAGAAAGGCGATGGTCGGAATGATGAACAGGTTCCGGATCGCGGTATCGCTCCATCCCCGGGCAGCCGCCCGGGACCGGGAATCAAGTCTGGCTATCACGCCGGTTCTCCGTGCCCTGTCGCGAGGTGGTTTCTGGTCGATGGTCCGGGCGCGCGCGCCCGGACCCGTCGCGGCCGCCGCCTACATGCGGCCGTACTTCTTGAAGGTCTCGTCCCAGTCCTTGGCGACACCGTCGAGCGCCTCCTTGGCCGTGCCCTCGCCGCCGACGACGTACGGATAGACCCGGTCGTTGATCTGGGTCAGCAGCTCGGCGTATTCCGGCACCGCCCAGAAGTCCTTCACCATGAACATCGACTCGTAGAAGGCCTTGTTGTAGGGCGTGGCGTTCTGGAACTCGTCGGACTCGAGCACCGCCTTGCTCGCCGGTGTAGCCGCCAAGCTCGGCCCAGCGCTTCTGCACGTCGTCCCGGATGAACCACTCCAGGAACTTCATCGCCTCTTCCTGGTTCTGCGAGTAGCTGATGACCGAGATGCCCTGGCCGCCGAGCGCCGCGTAGCGGTCGCCGTCGGGCCCCTTGGGGTTGGCGAAGTAGCCGGTGTTCTCGGCGTTGCGGGTTGAGCGCCGGGTTGTTCAGCGCCGGGAAGAAGGCGAAGAAGTTCATGCTCATCGCCGCCAGGTTCTCGGTGATGGCCTGGTTGTCTTCCTGGAAGAACGTCTTGCCCCAGTTCGGCGGCGTGAACTTGTAGAGGTCGCGGTACATCTCCAGCGAAGCCACCGCCTTGTCGGAGTTGACGATGCCGTCGACCTGATAGGTCGAGTAGTCGCCGAGTTCCGCGCCGTAGGAGAACAACGTGCTCTCGACGCCCATCATCAGGCCGTCATACGAGTTGTCCGTGTAGAGCGCGATGCCGTAGCGGCCCTCGTCCGGGCGATAGAAGAACTCGGCGATGTCGCGCATCTGGGCGTAGGTCTCGGGCACGGCGAGGTCGTAGCCGTACTTCTCCTTGAACGCCGCCATCTCCTTGGGGTCCTCGAACCAGTCCTTGCGGTAGGCCCAGCCGTTGGCGTCGCCCTCTGCGCGGGATCGCCCAGTACTTGCCATCGTATTCGGCATAGTACTTGACCGTCGCCGGGGCCATCACCTCGCCGAGGTTGTGCTCCTTGAAGAAGTCGGTCAGATCGACGTAGTGGCCGCCGGTCGAGGCCGCGCCGAGCCACTGGCTGTCGCCGACGACCATGTCGTAGCTGTCGCCCCTGGCGTTGAACTCGGCGAAGGCCTTGGTCTGGAAGTCCGACCACGGCGTGGTCTCCACCGTGACGGTGACGCCGGTCTGCTTCGGTGTACTCGTTGACGAGCTCCTGCAGGTAGTTGGCCGGATCCCATTCCGCCCAGAAGATCGTGAGCTCCTGCGCCGAGGCAGGCGCCCCGGCGAAACCGAGTACGAGCGCGCATGTGCTGCTCGCCAGCAGTCCGGTCAGTCGTTTGTGCATCATTCTCAGTCCTCCCTTGTGTCAACATCTTTGGGCCGCCCTGGCGCGCCCGATGCTCGTCCTGGTTTTTTGTTGTTCAGATCGCCCTTGTGCCGAACCTTCCTCCCGAATCGGTTGCCGCCCCGGCGTCGGCCACCGCCGCCCGGACCAGGGCGTGCGCCGACCACAGCGCCACCTCGCGCGCGTGGTCGCCGTCGAGGCCCCAGATGTCCTTGAGCACGACGAAGGCCTCGGTTCCGAACACCAGCGACAGCGACTGCCGCAGGCGGTCGAACTCCGCCGGCGCGATGCGGGACTTCAGCGGCGCCAGCGCGCTCGCGAGCACCGCCTTGCGGTTGCCGCGAAAGATCGGCGCCTCGTCGCCCAGCGTTCCGGCGCGGCGGCGGTTCCACTGGTCCATCGCCTGCAGGAGTGCGGCGCGCAGCGTCGCCTCGTATTCGTCGAGCCGGGGATAGGCGAAGGCGAGCAGCCCCTCGATCCGAGCGGCGGCGTCGGGCAGGTCCGAGCGCCAGTCGAGGATCGGCCGCAGCGCCTCGTCGACCGCGGCCTGGACCAGAGCCGCCTGGGTCGGGAAGTAGCGATAGGCCGTCGCGCGCGACACCGCCGCCGCCTCGGCCACGTCGGTGACCGAAGGAACCCGGCCGGCCTGCATCAGGCGCATCGCCGTGTCGAGCAGGAGCCTGCGCGTACGGGCACGAACCCCGGTCTCACGCTTTCCTCCCTGCCGCCGCTTTTGACTTGAGACGTGCATTTCAATACGATACGGTCGTCTCATAGCGAAAGCAATCCTGTTCTTTCGGCGCGCGTTAACGTCGAAGCAGGGCAAGTCAAACAGCGCCGGGCAAACCGGCAGAATCGGGGAGGATGCCGGCCCGGCGCGCCATCGCGCAGGGCTTCGCGCGACACATGGGCACCATCTACGTCGTCGGAACAGCGGACACCAAGGGCGCCGAGCTCGCCTTTCTGGCCGAGCGCGTGCGGGCCGCCGGCGGCGCGGCGCTGGTCTTCGACGTCGGCACCCGCCCGCCCGCGGTTCCGGTCGACATTCCCGCCCCCGCCATCCCGCATACCGAGGATCGCGGCACCGCCGTCACCGCGATGGCGGAGGCGTTCGCTGCCGATCTGGCGGCGCGCACCGACATCGACGCGGTGATCGGCATCGGCGGCGGCGGCGGCACCGCCATCATCACCGCCGGCATGCGCGCCCTGCCGTTCGGCATCCCCAAGCTGATGGTCTCGACGCTGGCCTCGGGCGACGTCGGTCCCTACGTCGGGGTCGCCGACATCACCATGATGCATTCGGTCGCCGACATCGCCGGCCTCAACCGCATCACCCGCACCGTCCTCGCCCAGGCCGCGGAGGCGATCGTCGCCATGACCCGGGCGCCTGCGGCCGCCGCCGACAAGCCCGCGCTCGGTCTCACCATGTTCGGCGTCACCACGCCCTGCGTCACCCGGGTCGCCGACGCGCTCCGCGCCGATTTCGACCCGCTGGTGTTCCACGCCACCGGCACCGGCGGCCGGGCGATGGAGATGCTCGCGGGCAGCGGCGTGCTGGCGGGCGTGATCGACGCCACCACCACCGAGATCGCGGACCACCTGTTCGGCGGCGTGCTCAGCGCCGGCCCCGACCGCCTCTCCGCCATCGCCCGCGCGCGCATCCCCTACGTCGGCTCGGTCGGCGCGCTCGACATGGTGAACTTCTGGGCCCGCGACACCGTGCCCGCCCGCTACGCCGACCGGCTGTTCCACGTCCACAACTCCAACGTCACCCTGATGCGCACCACGCCGCAAGAGAACCGCGAGATCGGCGGGTGGATCGCCGAGCGCCTCAATACCTTCCGCGCGCCGGTGCGGTTCCTGCTGCCCGAAGGCGGGGTCTCCATGCTCGACGCCCCCGGCGGCGCGTTCCACGACCCTGAAGCCGACGCCGCCCTGTTCGACGCGCTCGAGGCAGGCATCAAAGCCACCGCCGACCGCAGGCTGGTCCGTCTCCCCTACAACATCAACGATCCCGCCTTCGCCGACGCCCTCGTCGCCGCCTGGCGGGAAATCGCAGAAGGCTGAGCCATGCCCGCCATCCCCCGCGCCGACATCCTCTCTCGCTTCCGCAAGATGATCGCCGACGGCGTGCCGATCATCGGCGGTGGCGCCGGCACCGGGCTGTCGGCGAAGTGCGAGGAAGCCGGCGGGATCGACCTCATCATCATCTACAACTCCGGCCGCTACCGCATGGCCGGCCGCGGCTCGTCGGCGGGCCTGCTCGCCTACGGCAACGCCAACGAGATCGTCCGCGAGATGGCGGTCGAGGTGCTGCCGGTGGTGCGGCACACCCCGGTCCTCGCCGGCGTCAACGGCACCGATCCGTTCATCCTGATGCAGCCGTTCCTTGCCGAGCTGAAGGCGATGGGCTTCTCCGGCGTGCAGAACTTCCCCACCATCGGGCTGTTCGACGGCGCCATGCGCACCTCGTTCGAGGAGACCGGCATGGGCTACGGCCTCGAGGTCGAGATGATCGCCGCCGCCCACGACCTCGATCTGCTGACCACGCCCTACGTCTTCTCGCCGGAGGAGGCCGTGGCGATGACCCGGGCCGGCGCCGACATCGTCGTCGCGCACATGGGCGTCACCACCGGCGGCGCGATCGGCGCCACCTCCGCCAAGACGCTAGACGCCTGCGTGGCCGAGATCGACGCGATCGCCGCCGCGGCACTCTCCGAGCGGTCGGACGTGATCGTGCTCTGCCACGGCGGCCCGATCGCCATGCCCAAGGACGCGGCCTATGTCCTGAAGCACGCCGCCACCTGCCACGGCTTCTACGGCGCCTCCTCGATGGAGCGCCTGCCCGTCGAGACCGCACTGACCGACCAGACCCGCGCCTTCAAGGCCATTCGCAGACAGGGAGCCCCCGCATGACCGGCAAGTTCACCATGGCGGCCGACGCCTCGCCCGAGACCCTCGACTGGGGCAAGCAGGTCTGGCTCAGCCACCCGCCCTCGACCGGGGCGAAGCAGCTGACCGTGATCGACGTCCGGTTCGGTCCCGGCAAGGGCCACGCCTTCCACCACCACCCCGACCAGGAGGAGGTGATCTACGTGGTCGAGGGCGAGGTCGAGCAATGGGTCGACCGCGAGAAGCGCACCCTCGGTCCGGGCGACAGCGCCTTCATGCCCGCCGGCATGGTGCACGCCTCGTTCAACACCGGCACCAGCGACGTCCACATCATCGCCATCCTCGGCCCCAGCGTCGGCCCGGGCGGCTACGAGGCCGTCGATGTCTCCGGCGAGGCGCCCTGGAACGACCTCCGGGCCGGTTGACGAAGGCTTTCCCGTGATATCCGAGCGCGCCGCTCCCGCATTCACTCCGCGGATTTGTCCGTCGACAAATCCGCGCGCGCCTGCCTGCCCCCGGCAGGCGCGTCTCCGACGCACCCGCCCGGCAGGCGCGCGCGGATTTGAGACCGACGGTCCAGGCTGCACCCACCTCGGCCTCCGCGATCGCGCGCTGCAGCCGACGAACCGGCGCGACGCAATGCGTCGCTTCTGCCGGTTCGCAGCGCAACGCTCACGCCGGGCCAGCGGCCCGTGCCGTTTTCCTTTGATTAACGCGACGAAGATTGCATCCATGAATCAACAACTTGATCGAGCGGGCACGCGTGCCCCCTCGTGCGCGAGGATCGCATGACCAACACCTACCCCAAGCTCCACAACGCCATGTGGCCCGGCATCGTCGGCAAGGGCGCCCCCGGCTCCGAGCCGATCATCCCCCTCGACACGCTCCTCGAGCTCACCGCCAATGCCAGGTTCCAGGGCCAGAAGTTCGATGGCGTCGATCTCTTCGTCACCGCCCCCCACTTCGACATCGACAGCGACGCCGACGCCGTCAAACGCATGACCGACCACATCGCCAGCTACGACCTGAAGGTCGGCTCCTTCGTCGCCCCGATCTGGGCCGGCGCCGGCGGCGGCTCGGCGATGGGCTCGGACGACGAGCGCAAGCAGTTCCTCACCCAGGTCCGCAAGGCCTGCGCGATCGGCCGCCAGATGCGCGAGCTCGGCATCCGCCCCACCGGCGGCATCCGGATCGATTCGTCCACCCCGGTCGAAGCCTGGGACAAGGACCCGCAAGGAAACACCCAGCTCATCGCCGACACCTTCTCCAAGGCCGCCGACATCGCCGTCGATCATGGCGAGTTCCTGGTGGCCGAAGGCGAGATCTGCTGGGGCGGCATGCACTCGTGGCGCGAGATGGTGAAGCTGCTCGAGATGATCGACCGCCCGGGCACCGTCGGCTACCAGGCCGACATGGCGCACTCGATGCTCTACACGCTCGGCTACAACGCCGAGGCCGACCGCATCCTGCCCGCCGACTTCGACTGGAACGACACCGAGGCGCTCGACGGCGCCTACCGCCAGGTCGCCGACGCGCTGCGCCCCTGGACCCTCGACTTCCACGTCGCCCAGAACGACGGCACCGTGTTCGGCTCCGGCGACCACGAGAAGACCGGCCGCCACTGCCTGGTCGGCGACCCCAATGGCCGGCTCGACATCGTCAAGCACGCAGGCTTCTGGCTGCGCGGCGCGGACGGCGAGCTGACGAAGACCATGCGCCACATCTGCTGGGACGGCTGCATGTTCCCCAACGCGGTGATGGAGCGCCAGCAGACCTGGAACGACATCCTCGCCGCCATGGTCGCGGTGCGCGACGCCCACGGCTGGAGCGAATAGGCCCCCCAAGATGCGTCAGCGCCCCAGCGACAGTCCCAGCCGGCCCGCGATCTCGCCCCGCACGGCGGCGAGAGTGTCGGGCGCGACGCGGCCCCTCGGGTCGGCCCTCGCCATGTCGATGGTGGCGATCTTCGCGGTCCGGACCAGCGACGGCGCGGGCAGCCCGGTGGCCGGCGCGTTGGGGATCACCACGTCGCCCGACCAGCCGCGGTTCCGGGCCGAGGTGATCATGACGACCCACAGGAGAAACGGCTCCGGCCCGGATCCCGCCGTCGCCACCACCAGCGCGGGCCGATGCTGGCGGCTCTCGGCGTCGGTATACGGGAAGGGAACCCGGACGATCGTTCCCGGCGCGAACGCCGCCTCAGAACTCGCCATACGCCTCCCTGTCGGCCGCGCCATCCCACTCCGAGAAGCCGGCGAACGGATCGTCGGCCGGCAATTCGGCGCGCGTGAGCACGACGCACCCCTGCTCGATCCGGTAGGTCACCAGATCGCCCTCCTTGAGGCCCAGCGCCTTGCGAACGGCCGCGGGAATCGTGGTCTGCGCCTTGCTCGTGATGCGACTCTGGATCATCGGCCACTCCGTTCCGAATGTACGCCAAGAAGTAAGGACTTTCCTTACGTCTGTAAAGCGGAGCACCGCATGGCGGTCCGGGGACGCATCCGACCGCTGACACCAACCGAGAGGCTGACACTTATGCCCACCCGCGAGCTCAACATCGGCATGATCGGCTACGGCTTCATGGGCCGCTGCCATTCCAACGCCTTCCGCACCGCGCCGAACTTCTTCGACCTCCCCCGCCGCCCGGTGCTCAAGGCCGCCTGCGGCCGCGACGAGGCCAAGGTGCGCGACTTCGCCGGCCGCTGGGGCTACGAGAGCGTCGAGACCGACTGGCGGGCGCTGATCGCCCGGCCTGACATCGACTTGGTCGACATCTGCGTGCCCAACGACCTGCACCACGACATCGCCATCGCCGCCGCCAAGGCCGGCAAGATGGTCATCACCGAAAAGCCGCTCGCCCGCACCACCGCCGAGGGCGAGGAAATGGTGGCGGCGGTCGAGGCGGCGGGCGTCGCCAACCTCGTCTGCTACAACTATCGCCGCATCCCGGCGGTCAGCCTCGTCAAGCAGATCGTCGACTCGGGGCGGCTCGGCCGCATCTACCACTACCGCGCGAAGTTCCTGCAGGACTGGACCATCTCGCCCGACGTGCCGCAGGGCGGCCCCGGCACCTGGCGGCTCGACGTCGCGGCCGCCGGCTCGGGCGTCACCGGCGATCTGCTCGCCCACTGCATCGATACGGCGACCTGGATCAACGGCCCGATCGCCTCGCTGACCGCGATGACCGAGACCTTCGTGAAGGAGCGCACCCACGCCGACACCGGCAAGGCGGCCCCCGTCGGCATCGACGACGCCGCGGCGGTGCTCACCCGGTTCGCCAACGGCTCGCTCGGAACCTTCGAGTCCACCCGCTACGCCCGCGGCCACAAGGCCGCCTACACGCTGGAGATCAACGGCGAGCACGGCTCGCTCGCCTGGGATCTGCACGACCTCAACCGGCTCGCCTGGTTCGACCACGGCGTCGAGGGCGCGCTGCGCGGCTGGACCTCGATCCTCGTCACCGACGGCGAGCATCCCTACCTCGGCAAGTGGTGGGTGCCCGGCCTGATCATCGGCTTCGAGCACTCCTTCGTCCACACCATGGCCGATTTCATCGCCTCGCTCGATGGCGACAGCCCCGCCGCGCCGACCTTCCGCGACGCGCTCGACACCAACCGGGTCTGCGACGCGATCATCGCCTCGGGCAAGGCGGGAGACTGGAAGACCCTCTGAGACTTCTGACCGGGTTCGGCAGACGACCGAGGCGGCGCCCGCGGTGTGTCCGCGCGGGAGAATATGCCCAGCATTGAAATTGTTGGATCTGGAGGGTCGGTTTTAACCTGATGTCAAGACTATCCGGAGCCGCGCATCCCGGCCCCGGAGGTTGCCGGGCAGGTTCCCGGGATCAGGACACCGCAGATGTCGCTGCGGGAAGCATCGCGGTAAATACGGGCTTGCAGGGATCGGCGGGGCAAATGGCTGGAGCGGGCGCAGGGTTAAACCTTCCTTAAATCTCGTCGCCTCAGATGGCCGCTGCACTCCGCCAGAGGCTTCCCCGTCGATGGACTTCTCCCGTTTCGCGCTTTCCGACCTCCCGTCGCTTGAGTTTCTCGCCGCGCTGCCCCAGGGCGTGATCGCGGCGTTGGTCAGCGCGGTCGCGACGCTGGTGCTGGTAACGGGCTTCGCCCCGCGGCTGCGGCCGGGCCGGAGCGGTCGTGCGGCGGGCGAGGCCAATGCCGCCGCCTGCGACTACCTGATCAGCGGCAACAGCCTCAAGCCGCTGACCGAGCCTGCCCGCGCGCTGATCGACAGCCTCGCGCCTCTCGGGGTCCCGGCTCTCGGCCCTCGCCGGCCACCTCGCCCTCGACCGCCCGGGCATCGAGGACGACATCGAGGCGCTGGTGCTCTACGGCACCGCCTTCCGCCACCACTGCGCCCGGGGCGACGGCACCGCGCAGGAGATCGTCGGCGAACCGCGCGGCGGGGCGGCGTGGCTGTCGATCCGGCCGGCGAGCGAGGAGGCGAGGGCGCTGCGCGACACCGAGGCGGCGCTGGAGCGCGCCACGAGCGAACGCGATTTCCTGCGCGGCGTGCTCGACCGGGCGCCGGTGATGGCCTGGAGCCAGGGACCGGACGGGCAGGTGGCCTGGGCCAACGCCGCCTACCGCGACCGGTTCGACGCCGCCACCGACGGCCTGCCCGACCACCGCATCGCCGACGCCTTCGGCCACGTGCTCGAGGAGGTGCCGCTCACCACCCGCGGCGCCGGCCTGCGCCGCCGGGTCGCGGTGCCGGGCCGCGACGACGGCGAGCCGCACTGGTTCGAGCTCAGCCAGTCGCCGGGCCCGGGCGGCGAGACCCTCGGCTTCGCGCTCGAGGCCGGCGACCTCGTGGCCGCCGAGGCGAGCCTGCGCCGGTTCGTCGAGACGCTGACCGAGACCTTCGCCCACCTGCCGATCGGCCTCGCGGTGTTCGACAAGAACCGCCGGCTCGGCCTGTTCAATCCCGCCCTGACCGACCTCGTGAAGATCGACGCGGTCTGGCTCGCCGGCCGGCCCAGCTTGCGCGACTTCCTCGAACGGCTGCGCGAGACCCGGCAGATGCCCGAGCAGAAGGACTTCGCCTCGTTCCGCCGCAAGCTCGGCGAACTCGAGGAGGGCGCCCGCGACGGCACCTACGAGGAGAACTGGCAGCTGCCGTCGGGCAAGATCTTCCGCGTCACCGGCCGGCCGCATCCGCAGGGCGCGCTCGCCTTCCTGTTCGAGGACATCTCCACCGCGATCCAGCTCGAACGCAAATACCGTTCCGAACTCGAGCTCAGCCAGGCGACGCTCGACCGCCTGAGCGAGTCGGTCGCGGTGTTCGACGCCTCGGGGATGCTGGTGTTCGTCAACTCCGCCTTCGAGACCCTTTGGGGCCTCGATCCGATGGAGCGGCTCGACGGGCCGGGCGTGGCTGAGCTGACCGCGCTCTGGGCGGAACGCTGCGCCCCGAGCCCGGCCTGGGATCGGCTGGCCGAATTCGCAACCGCCGGCGAGGCCCGCACCAGCTGGACCGCCGCGATCGAGACCCGCGACGGCGTCCGGCTCGACATGCTGGTGGCGCCGCTGCCGGACGCCTCGGCGCTCGTGGTGTTCCGCGACGACGCGACCCCGGCGGCCGCGGCGCCGCAGCCGGCGGCGGCGCTCGACGATCTCGCGCTCGAACAGCTGGCGCTGCCGGTCGAGGCGGCGGTGAAGAAGCTGATGGAGGCGATCCCGGCTGCGTCGTCGCCGGGCGCCTTCCAGACCCTCGGCTCCGCGGCGCAGGGCCTGAAGGACGGCCTCGCCCGCGCCCGCGAGCTGCGCGGCCTCGCCCGCGCCACGGTGCCGGCGGCGAGCGGCCCGCTGCCCGAACTCGCGGTGGCGCTCGTCTCCCGCAAGCTGGGGCTGGCCGCGCCGGCGGAGGCCGCAAGCTGGCCGCCGGAGCTGCGCCGGGCAGCGCTGGCGCTGGGGCTCGCCGCCGCGGAGCTCGCGGCGCCGGGCACAGCCGTCGCGCTGTCGCTGACCGCGGGATCGGGCCGCCGGATCCTCGCCGCGCGGGTTCCCGCGTCGCCCCGGACCGGCCACGAAGGCGTCGGGCTCGCGCTCGCCCGCCGTCTGACCGAAGCCGCGGGCGGCGAGTTCCGGCTCGAGGAGCGCGACGGGACCGCGTGCCTGTCCGCCGATCTTCCGTCCGCCAGCCACTCCGGATCCGGCGCCGTCGCGCTCAGCGCCTGAGCCTGCGGGCCGGCCGCCCTCGGCCGGCGGCGGCCCTTGCGCCTGCCGGCGAGGGTTGTAGAACGGCGGACGCACCCCCGGATTCTGAAACGGACCCCAGTTGGATTCAACCCTGACGCTTGTCGATGCTGCCGCCACGGAACGGCTGGCCCATGCCTTCGCTCCGTGGCTCGGGGCCGGCGACCTGATCGGGCTTACCGGGGGACTCGGTGCGGGCAAGAGCACGTTCGCCCGTGCCCTGATCGCGGCGCGTCTCGCCGCCGTCGGCCGCGCCGAGGACATTCCGTCGCCGAGCTATACGCTGGTGCAGACCTACGATCTCGGGGCGGTGGAGTTGTGGCACGCCGATCTCTACCGGCTCGGCGCGCCCGGCGAGATCGTCGAACTCGGGCTCGAGGACGCCTTCGGTGCGGCGATCTGCCTCGTCGAGTGGGCCGACCGGCTCGGCGCCCTGCTGCCCGATCGCCGGTTGATGCTGGCGCTGGCGTTCGCACCGGGGGAGGTGGACGGCCGGATCGCCCGGATCGAGGCACGGGGTCCGGGCTGGGACTGGCTGCCGGTGGCACTCGCGGAGGCCGCATGACCCGCGCGGCCGAGATCGGGGAGTTCCTTGCCCGCGAGGGCTGGGGCTGGGCGAGCCGCGAGCCGCTGGCGGGTGACGCCTCGGCGCGGCGCTACGAGCGGCTCACCCGCAAGGGCGCGCTGGCCGGGGCGATCCTGATGGACGTGCCGCCCGACAGCGGCCTCGACGTGCGGCCGTTCCTCGCGGTCACCGCCTGGCTGCGCGCCGGGCGGTTCAGCGCCCCCGAGGTGCTGGCCGCCGACCAGCGGCGCGGGCTGGTCCTGCTCGAGGACCTGGGTGACGACCTGTTTGCCCGGCTCTGCGTTTCCGAGCGTCGCCGCGAGGCCACGCTCTACACCGCTGCGGTCGATCTTCTGGCGGCGCTGCAGCAGCGGCCGCCGCCCGGCGGGGACGTGGGCTGGAGCGCACCGCCCTACGACATGTCGGTGCTGATGCGCGAGGCGCGGCTGGCGGTCGAGTGGTATCTGCCGGCGGCGACGGGGGCTGCGGTCCCGGCCGATCTCGCGGCGGAGTTCGAGGCGGTCGCCGCGGCCGCGTTCGAGCCGGTCGCCGCGCCGACCGTGCCGATCCTGCGGGACTACCACGCCGAGAACCTGATCTGGCTGCCGCGGCGGCGCGGCCACGCCCGGGTCGGGCTGCTCGACTACCAGGACATGCTGGTCGGGCATCCGGCCTACGATCTCGCCGCGCTGCTCGAGGACGCCCGGCGCGACGTTGGCGAAAGCCTGCGCGCGGCGATGCTGGAGCGCTACCTGATCCAGAGCGGCGCCGAGCGGGAGCCTTTCGACGAGGCGTTCCACCGGCTCTCCGCCCAGCGCAACCTCAAGATCCTCGGGCTGTTCACCCGGCTCTGCCGCCGGGACGGCAAGCCGCGCTACCTCGACTATCTGCCGCGGGTCTGGGCGCATCTCGAACGCGACCTGGCGGATCCGGCGCTGGCCGATCTCGGCGGTTTCGTCGCGCGCCACCTGCCGCCGCCGGAGGAAGCGCTGCGCACACGCATCGCGGGGGCGGCATGACCCCGGACGCGGTGATGATCTTCGCCGCCGGGCTCGGGACCCGCATGGGCGAGCTGACCCGCGACCGGCCGAAGCCGCTGATCGAGGTCGCCGGCCGCCCGCTGATCGACCACGCGCTGGCGCTGGTGCGCGCCGCCGGGATCGGGCGGATCGTCGTCAACACCCACGCCCACGCCGACCGGCTCGCCGCCCATCTCGCCCGCGTCGCGCCGGAGGCGGCCGTCTCGCACGAACCCGAGCGGCTGGAGACCGGCGGC
Source organism: uncultured Alphaproteobacteria bacterium (assembly GCA_963773555.1). Taxonomy (GTDB): domain Bacteria; phylum Pseudomonadota; class Alphaproteobacteria; order Rhodobacterales; family Rhodobacteraceae; genus Amaricoccus. The sequence continues at coordinate 62,515 of CAVZCB010000019.1, read as the reverse complement.
GGGCTGAAGCGCGCGCTGCCGCTGCTGCCTCGCGGGTCCGGTCTTCACGCTCAACGCCGACATGGTCTGGACCGGGCCGAACCCGCTCACAGCGCTGGCCGCCGCCTGGACCCCCGGAACCGGCGCGCTTTTGTGCCTGGTGCCCGCGGGAGGCCGCGGCCGGGCACACCGGGCCGGGCGACTTCTTCCTCGAGCCGGGCGGGCGGCTCCGCCGACGCGGCGCGGCGCCCGCCGCACCCTATGTCTACGCCGGGGCGCAGATCATCGACCCGGCCGCGGTCGCGGGCGTCCCGGAGACGGTGTTCTCGCTCAACCCGGTCTGGGACGCGCTGATCGCGGCGGACCGGCTGCGGGGCATCGTGCATCCCGGGGCTTGGGTCGATGTCGGCCGGCCCGAGGGCATCGCGCTGGCCGAAGCCAGCCTCGCGCGATGACGCTTTTCGCCCCACACGCCGGACCGCGGGTGTTCGCGCTGCCCCCGGGCATCGATTTCTCCCGCGCGCTGACCGCCGGGCTGGAGGCCCGCCTCGCCGGCCAGCCGCCCGAGGCGATGGCGCGCGTCGAGATATGGACCAACACCCGCCGCACCGCCCGGGCCTTGACCGCCGTGCTGGCCGAAGGCCCGGCGCGGCTCCTGCCGCGGATCCGCGTCGTCACCGAGCTCGCCGACGCGGGCCCACTGCCGGTCGATCTGCCGGCGCCGGTGCCGCCGCTCCGCCGCAAGCTCGAGCTCGCCCGGCTGGTGGCGGGCCTCGCGCGCGCCGAGCCGCACCTCGCCGCCGGCACCGCGATCTTCGATCTCGCCGACAGCCTCGCCGAGTTGCTCGACGAGATGCAGGGCGAAGGCATCGCGCCGGCCGCCTTCGCGACGCTCGACGCCGCCGAGCACGCCGCCCACTGGCAGCGCAGCCTGCGGTTCCTGACGTTGCTGGCCGACTACCTTGCCGCCGCCGGACCCGGCGACGGGCAGGGACGGCTGCGCGCGGCGGCGGACGCCCTTGCCGCCGCATGGGCGGCGGATCCGCCCGACCATCCGGTGATCGTCGCCGGCTCCACCGGCTCGCGCGGGGCGACGCGCGCCTTCATGGCCGCGGTCGCCGCGCCTGCCGCAGGGCGCGGTGGTGCTGCCCGGCTTCGATGCTTCGCTGCCGCGCGCGGTCTGGGACCGGCTCGGCGCCGACGACGCCGGCGCCGCCGACCACCCGCAGCACGGCTTCCGCCGGCTGGCCGACGCGCTCGGCTTCGATCCCGCCGCGGTGCCGCCGTGGCATCCGGTCGCACCGCCCGCGCCGGCGCGCAACGCGCTCGTCTCGCTGGCGCTGCGCCCCGCGCCGGTCACCGACCAGTGGCGCACCGAGGGCGCGGCGCTGGCCGGAACGCTCGGCCCCGCCTGCGCCGGGCTCGCCTGGGTCGAGGCGCCCGACCCGCGCGGCGAGGCGCTGGCGATCGCGCTGCGCCTGCGCGAGGCGGCGGAGGCAGGCGCGCGCGCCGCCCTCGTCACCCCCGACCGCGCGCTCGCCCGCCGCGTCACCACCGAGCTCGACCGCTGGGCGATCATCCCCGACGACAGCGCCGGCCGGCCGCTGGCGCTCACCCCGCCGGGCGTGCTGCTGCGCCGTCTCGCGGCGCTGCCCGGCGCGCCGCTCGCGCCCGAGGCGCTGCTGATCCTGCTCAAGCACCCGCTGGTCAACAGCGCCCCCGGCGCGCGCGGACCCCACCTCCGCCTGACATGGCGGCTGGAACGGCGCCTGCGCGGCGGCGCGCCGTTCGTCGTCTGGCCCGAGCTCGCGGCCTGGGCGGCGGAGAAAGGCGGGGAGGACGCCCCCGCCTGGATCGCCTGGCTCGAAGCCGCGCTCGCCCCCCTCGCGGCGGCCGGCCCCGGCCCGCTCGCCGCGCACGTCACCCGCCACCGCACGGCGGCCGAGACGCTGGCCGCCGGACCCGCCGGCGCCGGGCCGGCCGCGCTCTGGGAGGAGGAGGCCGGCCTCCAGGCGCGCGCGGTGCTCGACGCGCTGGCAGCCGAAGCCGACGCCGCCGCGCCGATGTCCCCGGCCGACTACCGCGCACTCCTCCAGTCGCTGCTCGCCGCCCGCGACGTCCCCGAGACGGCGGTGGTCACCCACCCTTCCGTCGCGATCTGGGGCACGCTGGAAGCCCGTGTCCAGTCCGCCGACCTGGTGATCCTCGGCGGCCTGAACGAGGGCACCTGGCCGCGCCTCCCCGGGGCCGACCCCTGGCTCGGCCGGACCTTGCGCCGCGCCCTCGGCCTGCCGAGCCCGGAGAACCGCATCGGCCTCTCCGCCCACGACTTCCAGCAGGCGACCGGCGCGCCCGCGGTCCTCCTGACCCGCGCCACCCGCGACGCCGAGGCCCCGACCGTCCCGTCGCGCTGGCTGCTGCGGCTCGAGAACCTGCTGCTCGGCCTCGGCGACGAAGGCCGCACCGCGCTCGCCGACGCCAAGGCCCGCGGCGCCCGCCTCGTCACCGACGCCGCCCGCCTCGACCGGCCCACAGCAAGGTGCCGCCCGCCCGCCGCCCCGCGCCCCGGCCGCCGGCGGAGGCCCGCCCGCCCGAGCTCTCCGTCACCCAGGTGGAACGGCTGGTCCGCGACCCCTACGGCGTCTACGCCCAGAAGGTGCTGCGCCTGCGCAAGCTCGACCCGCCCGGCCGCCGCCCCGACGCACTGACCCGCGGCATCGCCATCCACAACGCCCTCGAAGCCTTCCTCGCCGCCACCGAGAGCGGCCTGCCCGACGACGCCGACGCGCTCTTCACCGCCACCGTCGCCGACGCCCTCGCCGGCGAAGCCCCCTGGCCCGCGGTCAACGCCATCTGGCACGCCCGCCTCGCCCGCGCCGCCCGCTGGTTTCTCGACGGCGAGGCCGAGCGCCGCGTCCGCGGCACGGCCCGGCCGCCCGCGAGGTCAAGGGCCGCCGCCCGGTCGACGGCCTCGCCCACCCCTTCGCCGTCACCGCCCGCGCCGACCGCATCGACCGGCTGCCCGGCGGCTACGCGATCTACGACTACAAGTCCGGCGCCAGCCCCAGCCCCGCCGAGGCGCGCGCCTTCCACCTCCAGCTGCCGCTCGAGGCCGCCATCCTCGAGGCCGGCGGCTTCGAGGCGCTGCCGCCCGGCCGCGCCCTGCACCTCGAGTTGCTGAAGTTCGGCAAGCAGGGCGAGACCCTGCCGCTCGACGCCGATCCCGACGCCCTCGCCACCCTGTGGGAGCGGTTCCGCACCCTGATCGCCCACTATCAGGACCCGGCGAACGGCTTCCCCGCCCGCCTGCGGCCGCAGAAGCTGACCTGGGGCAGCGACTACGACCAGCTCTCGCGCTTCGGCGAGTGGGCCGACGGCGACGAGCACGGAGGAGGCGTGGTGAGAGACGAGGCCACCGCCGCCCAGGTCCGCGCCGCGACCCCCTCGGCGTCGAGCTGGGTCTCCGCCAACGCCGGCTCCGGCAAGACCCGCGTGCTCACCGACCGGGTCGCCCGCCTGCTGCTCGCCGGCACCGAGCCGCAGAAGATCCTCTGCCTCACCTACACCAAGGCCGCCGCGGCCGAGATGCAGAACCGGCTGTTCAGGACCCTCGGCGCCTGGTCGATGCTCGACGACGCCGCGCTGCAAGACGCCCTCCACACCCTCGGCGAGCCCACGGCGATCCCAGCCTCCCAGCTCGCCCGCGCCCGCACCCTGTTCGCCCGTGCGCTCGAGACCCCGGGCGGGCTGAAGATCCAGACCATCCACGCCTTCTGCGAGGCGCTGCTCCGCCGCTTCCCGCTCGAGGCGAGCGTCGCCCCCCAGTTCACCGTGCTGGAGGACCGCCAGGCCCGCACGCTCCGCGCCGAGGTGCTCGACACGCTCGCCACCGACAACCCCGCCGACTTCACCGACCTCGCGCGCCAGCTCCCCGGCGACGATCCCGACGCGCTCCTGCTCGAGATCGGCAAGGAACGCGCCGGCTTCACCGGATCCTTCGACCCCGCGCTTCTCGCCAAAGCCCTCGGCGCCAGCCCCGAGATCACCCCCGCGATGCTCGCCGCCGAAGTGCTCCCCCCCGACGCCGAGGCGCTGGTCCGCAGCCTCGTCACGCTCCTCGCCCCCCGCAATGGCGCCGACGGCAAGGCCGCGCTCACCATCGCGGCCGCCCTCGCCGCGACCGATCCCGCGATGCGCCTCGATGCGCTGGAGTCCGTGCTGCTGTTCGGCGCCGGTGCAAAGTCCCCGTTCGCCGCCAAGATCGACCAGTTCCCGACCAAGGCGTTCCGCACCGCGCATCCCGGCCTGATGCCCGCGCTCAACGAGCTGATGACCCGCGCCGAGGCCGCCCGCCCGCTACGCCTTGCCAACGCCGCCTTCGCCAAGTCCGCCGCCCTCGGCCGCTTCGGCCGCGCCTGGCTGACGGCCTTCCACATCGCCAAGCGCGACGGCGGCCTGCTCGACTTCGACGACCTGATCGACCGCGCCCGCGCGCTGCTCGAACATCCCGGCACGGCCGCCTGGGTGCTCTGGCGGCTCGATGGCGGCCTCGACCACATCCTGGTCGACGAAGCCCAGGACACCAGCCCCGCGCAATGGCGGGTGATCGAGGCGCTGTCCGACGAGTTCTTCGCCGGCGCCGGCGCCCGCGACGTCCAGCGCACCATCTTCGTCGTCGGCGACGAGAAGCAGTCGATCTACAGCTTCCAGGGCGCCGACCCGGCCGAGTTCGGCGCCAAGTGCGACCACTACGAGCGCGTGCTCACCGATCTCGGCACCGAGCTGCAGCGCTGCGACCTGCTCTATTCCTTCCGCTCCGCCCGCCCGGTCCTGCAGCTCGTCGACCAGGTCTTCACCGGCCCCGCCGGCGAGGGGATCGCCCGCATCGAGCACTACGCCCACCGGCCCGACAAGCCCGGCCGCGTCGAGCTCTGGCCGTTCCTGCCGAAGCCCGACCGGCCCGACGAGAGCCCCTGGGACCAGCCGGTGGACGCCCGCCCGCCCGACGATCCCGGTCGAGGTGCTCGCCCGCCGGATCGCCGAAACCATCGCCGACTGGCTTGCGACCGGCCGCGCGCTCCCCGGCGAGGACCGGCCGATCCGCGCCGGCGACGTGATGATCCTCGTCCAGCGCCGTGGCGATCTGTTCCACGCCATCATCCGCGCGCTGAAACGCGCCCGCGTGCCGGTGGCCGGCGCCGACCTGCTGCGCATCGGCGGCGAACTCGCCGTCAACGACCTGCTCGCCGCCCTGCGCTTCGCCGCCACCCCGAACGACGACCTCTCGCTCGCCGCCCTGCTGCGCAGCCCGCTCGGCGGCCTCTCCGAGCGCGAGCTGTTCGAGCTCGCCCATCCCCGGACCGGAAGCCTCTGGACAGCACTCCGCGCCGAGCCCGCCGAGCGCTGGCCCGAGGTGCGCGCACTCCTCGACGACCTGCTCGCCCGCGCGGATTACCTGCGCCCGTTCGAACTGCTGACCCGCATCCTGGTCCGCCACGACGGCCGCCGCCGACTCACCGCCCGCCTCGGCGCCGAGGCCGAGGACGGCATCGACGCCCTGATCGACCAGGCGATCGCCTACGAGAGCGTCGAGGCCCCGAGCCTCACCGGCTTCCTGCACTGGTTCGACCAGGCCGAAGTGGCGGTGAAGCGTCGCATGGAGGAGGAGGCCGACCAGGTCCGGGTGATGACCGTCCACGGCGCCAAGGGTCTCGAGGCGCCGATCGTCATCCTGCCCGACACCGCGGTGCGCAACGACGGCCAGAACCCGCCGCAGGTCCTCCGTCTCGCCGACGGCCAGCCGGTCTGGCGCACCCGGAGCGACGAGGCTCCGCCCGGCATCGCCGACGCCGAGACCGCGCGACGCGCGCTGGTCCGCGCCGAGAACCGCCGCCTGCTCTACGTAGCGCTGACCCGCGCCCGGTCGTGGCTGATCGTCGCCGGCGCCGGCGGCACCACCGAGAGCGCGAGCGGGGCAGGGGAGAGCTGGCATGCCCTGGTGGCAGAGGCGATGGCGGCACTCGACCCGGTCCGCGAACCGACGCCCGACGGCGACACCCTCAGCCTGTCGCTGAACTGGACCGCCGCCGCCGCCACGCCCGGCCCCGCCGCCGCGCCCGCCGCCGCGCCGCTGCCGGACTGGATCACCCGCCCCGCCCGGCCGCCGGCGACCCCGCCGCGCCCGGTCTCGCCCTCCGGCCTCGGCGGCGCGCATGTGCTCGCCGGCGAGCCGACCGGCCTCCTCACCGAGGACGCCGCCAAGGCCCGCGGCACCGCGCTCCACCGCCTGCTCGAACACCTGCACGGCCGCCCCGCCGCCGCCCGCCCGGACCTCGCCGCCCGCCTGCTGCCCGACGCCCCCGACCTTCCCGGCCTGCTCGCCGAGGCCTCCACTGTCCTCGACGCGCCCGGAGCTCGCCTTCGTGTTCGGCCCGACCAGCCTCGCGGAGGTCGATGTCACCGCACCGCTCGACGCCCTGGGCGGAGCCCGCATCCTCGGCCGCATCGACCGGCTGCTGGTCGAACCCGGCCGCGTGCTCGCCATCGACTTCAAGAGCCACCGGGCCGTGCCCGCCACCCCGACGCCGTTCCCGAGGGCATCCTGCGCCAGATGGCCGCCTACCGCGCCGCGCTCGCCGCGGTCTTTCCCGGCCGCCGGATCGAGACCGCGGTCCTCTGGACCGGCGTTCCGCAGCCTGATGCCGCTCCCCGACGCTCTGCTGCGCGACGCGTTGGCGCGCGTCAATTGCTGATACGCCGACGAAACCTTTTGGGATCAATGGCTTGAATTGGGCCTCGCCGTGGTGCGATTTTTCGCCGCCTGCCCTGCTCGTGACCCGCGTCCGCTTGACCGGCCGCAGGCGGCTACCTACGTTACCTTCCGACTTATCAACTGCGTGGAGGCCAGCGAATGGCGACGGTCAAGGTGACGGACAAGACCTTTCAGGGCGAGGTGCTCGACGCCAACGTGCCCGTCCTGGTGGATTTCTGGGCCGAATGGTGCGGCCCCTGCAAGCAGATCGGCCCGGCGCTCGAGGAGCTCGCCTCCGAATACGACGGCAAGCTGATCGTCGCCAAGGTGAACGTCGACGAGAACCCCGGCCTGCCGGCCCAGTACGGCGTCCGCGGCATCCCCGCGCTCTTCATGTTCAAGGGCGGCGAGGTGATCTCCAACCGCACCGGCGCCGCCCCCAAGGCCTCGCTGAAGGGCTGGATCGAAGAGAGCGTCTGAGGTTTTCACGCCTCGACAAGGTCAGGGCCGCGTCCGCGAGGGCGCGGCCCTTTTTCGATCACCTCTTGCGACTATTCCGGAGGGGCGTTTCCTGATACAATCGTAGGGCGCCGGGGAGCTGCAAATTACGGGCAGCGCTCGCAACCGACGCACAGACCGCAAGCACGAAACAGAGGCTGCAAATACGAAATCAAGATCTCCGCCGGTATCCGGTGGAGGCGGAAGCCGCCGTATTTCCGGCGCATCCCCAAGGGGGGACTAGGTGGGTCGTCGACCCGAACATTCTGGCGCTTGAACACCAACGCTGAAAAGGAAAGCTTCCATGAACCGTTACACACTTGCGATGGCGCTTCTCATCGCGCTCCCCGCCGCCGGCCTTGCCAGCGCTGCCTTCGCGGGAGACGCTGCCCTCCGAGGCAAGCCAGCGATGACCGCCTTCTCCGGCAAGGACGCCTCGATAAAGCACAACCTCCTCAACACCGGACCGACCAATGCTGCGATTTCCGGTATCGTCGCCGGCGAAAGCGGCTCCACCACAAACGATCCGTGCTTCCTGAAGGTGAATCTGCGCGACGCGACCACCGGCACGCCGTCCTCGCTCAGCTTCGGCGAGTGCGGCGGCTCCCACACCGATGACAAGACCCTGACTGTCCCGGATGGCGCGTTCGTTACGGGCGTTCGCGTGTGCCTCAACTCGGATGAAGACAAGGTGAAGGGGATCCAGCTGATCACCAATATGGGCACCTGCATGCTCGGCGCCGAATCATTCTACCTGGAGCCGACCGACTGCAGCGGCGTGGTGAAGATCTCCGGCCACGAGTACCGGGTTTGCGGCACCGACACCCCCGCCTTCGTCGCCAAATCCTGCCAGACGGAAGGTACCAGCTCCCGCTACTTCGAGCGCACCAACTGCACCGGTTCGAACGACGGGCCGGACAGTGACTGGGAGACGCAGGTCAACTGCCCGCCGGGCGAAGTGGCGACCGGAATGCAGCTCAACACCCGCGAGGGCGGCGGCGACCGGCGGATGATCAACGGCATTGCGCTCGAGTGCCACGAGCTGACCGAGAACTGAGCGGTCCCCAAGGGCTTTCCGCTGAAAACTGCGGGCGGGCTCCACAATCGCTGAGCCCGCCCGCGACAACTCACCGCCAGAGACTGCGCAACCCGGCATTGGCCCGCCAGAACTGCAGGGTCTCGCGCACCATGTCGATGTCGCAGCTGCCGTTGTTGCAGGGCGGATAGTCGCCGTTCGCGCCCGGCACCTCGTGCGCGCCGTCGATCGTTGTCAGGATCGTCACCGGTTCGCTGTTGTCGCCGCGCTTGACGTAGTCGCGCCGGACGGTCGCCGTCTGGTCCTGCTGGGCGGGATCGACGCCGGCCGCATGGCCGATGTCGGGATAGAGGCTCTCGATCGGCCGCCGGGCGGCGTTCATCCGGTTCACCATCCAGTCGCGCGTCGTGTAGGCTTGGTCGCGATAGTCGTTGCCGCCCAGCCCGGGCGCCATCGGCTCGCTGACGAAGCAACGGATGACGGCCTCGATGGTGACAACGGCCAGGCCGCACGGGTCGTTGGGCCGCGAAGCCTGGAAGTTGATATCCTCGATCACCACGTCGGCGGGAAAATGCACCTTGTCGGCGGTGCCGGTCTGCACGATCACCGGCCGCCTGGTGGTGGCGTCGGCCGTGTAGGGTCCGAAGCCGCCGCCGGTCGCGCCCGCGACCTTGTAGGTGTTCATCCCGTTGGCGATCACGCCCCAGCCTTCGAACTGCGTCGACAGCGGGGCGGTGATCATCATTTGCAGCACCATGCCCGCGCCGCTCGAAAAGCCGAGCGCATAATGCCCGGACACGTCGAGCCGCGAGTCGATCTCGGCGAGCAGCGCGGTGACGAAATCGAGATCGGCAACCTTGTCGGTGCCCCCAACGGGCGGCGTGCAGGTGTCGATGCCGCCGAAAGCCGCCCAGTTCGGGATCCCCGGGTTCATCTGCCGCCAGCGCGTCTGGCAGTCCGGCTCCGAGCGGAGCGCGGTCGGCGCCACCAGCACCATCCCCTGCTCGGTCTGGTCCTGCAGCCAGTTCACCGCGCGACTGGCGGTTCCGGTGTGACCGTGGAAACCCCATACCACCGGCCGGTTCGTGACCGGGAACTGCGGGACGTGGATGCAGAAGTGCCGCGTGACGCCGTTGACCGCGATGCCGCAGCTCTGGAATTCGGGGTTGCCGCACTGGAGCCCCGGCGGAGGCGGCGCCGGGCACATGCCCTGCGCGGAGGCGGCGCTGCCGATGACGGCGAAGGCGCCGCCGACGACCGCGAAGGCTGCAGCGAGTAGGAAGACACGAAACGAGGCCATTATGGTTCTCCTCAAAATATGTCCGGGGGCGCGCTCAAGCGCCGACGGCAAACAATAAAAAAGGCGGCCGGTCGGACCGGCCGCCAAGTTGGTCAGGGAGGAAGCAACCGGACGCAACGGTTGCGGCGTGAGCCCGCGCGCCGCCTCAGCGGCACTGGGCAATGGTGTAGTCGCCGACCCGTGCCAGCAGGGTGTCGAGCGGGGTCATCACCGGCCCGAACCCCGGGTGATAGTGGTCGGCGTAGAACTGCGGCAACGGATAGGTGCCGTCGCCCATCGGATCGGACATGCGCTCGAGGCTCTCCTCGATCATCTCCTTCACCGGCAGGCGCAGGATCAGGTGGTCGAGCGTGCTCTCCACGATCTCGATCGTCTTGATCCGGTCGGGCACCACCGCGATGCCGTCGAGCTGCTCCTTCAGGTCGTCGACCGTTTCCGGACGGGTCGCCGGATCGGCGGCCCATTGCGCGACGAGGCGGCCCATTTCGATGTAGTCGGCCACGTCGATCCGCGAGATCGGCTGCTTGGCCGCGGTATGAATATCGAGCATTGCAGAACCTCCAGGAACGGGATGCGGTGTCGGGGAGGCGGGAGTGCGGGCCTCCTCGTCGGGCGAATGCAGGCGGGCGCCTTCGGCGAAGCGGTAGTGCCGCTGCAGGAACCGGATCATGTCCGCCATGCAGCCAGGTACTCTGTCGCGGAACACCACCGCCCGGGCGACAGCGAGCTCGTTGTCGGTCTCGGACGCCGGCAGCGCCGCCGCCAGCGTCTCGCCCATGATGACGGACCCGAGCGCACCGAGCGACTTGCCCCCCGCGTCCGCTTCCGCCTCGAGCATGAGGAAGAGCGTCAGCGGTGGGTCGGTCGCCAGACGGTCGACCTCTCCCCTCTCGAGGCCGGTGTCGGCCAGCCACTCGGACAGCGCCCGGGTCCAGTTGGTCTCGTCCTGCGCGAAGCACCCCTCAAACAGGCGCGGCTCCGCCTGGGTGGCCCGGGCGATCAGCGATCGCACCGAGCGCAGCCCACCGCGCGAACAGGCAATCAGGTCGCGCAGGACGAGACCATCGGCGGATTCGTCCGTCTCCACCCCCATCCCGGTCGCGAAGGGACGCGCGACGTGCGGCCCCAACGCCCGGGCCCTCTGCGGGACGGACGATCCGATGGCGAAGAATCGTGAGAAGTTGACCAGCCAGTCCTCGGTCAGCGGCATGTCGGACGGCCGACCGGTCGAGGTCTGACGAACCAGGTTACGCAGGCCCGCGACCTCCATCTGGTCGTTGAGCGCATAGATTTCGCGCACGAGGCCATGCCCGAGCCGCCCGACTCCGGCCATGAACTCGGCCGGGGTGCGGAAGATCGCCCCGCCGAGCCGCGCCGGCGTCTCCGCGCCGTAGCGGTCGCGAAACCGCGGCATCAGCCAGTTTCCCAGCACGTCGCGGCGGATCACCGAGCGGTAGATGCCGCGGTTGATGCGGGCGGCGAGATCGAACGCGGTCTGCGAGCTGCGGGTTTCGGCCAGCGTCGAGGCGATGGCGTTGTGCAACAAGGCCCAGAGCGTCTGCATCTGCCCGAGCAGCATGTTGGAATCGGAGAAGGAGTTCGGCACCAGCACCTCGGTCCGCGCCTCCACCGGCCGGGTGTCGAGGCTCGGGCAGGCGGTGCGCGGCAGATCGCGGGCCGCACCCCAGGCCGGCGAGTGCGACGTCGGCCGCGCCCGGCCCATCCGCAGCAGGTGGCGGGCCGCGCCTGCCCCGAGCGGAACCTGATAGCAGAAGGCGTCATGCTTCGGCCCGTCGCCGTAGATCAGCCCGAGATCGAGCATGGCGGTTCCGGACCGCGCATCGCGGGTTGGAAAGTCGAGGTCGTGCACCACGAACTGGGTGAGATAGGTCACGCCCGCGGGAATGTCGGACTTCGCGCCCGGCCGCCGGGTGCGGCCGATCTTGTCGGCGATCTTGCGCAGCGCCGCCCGGCCGTCATCGGCCTCGGGATCGGCGATGGCGGCGAAGAGATCGGCGGTCTCCGGCGTCCCGAACAGGTTTCGGGCGGGGGCGTCGATGTCCAGGATCTGTGCCATGTTGTTTGCTCGCTGTCTTGCGTCCGGTGGAACTCACTAATCATGTTCCCCGTTACAGCAGCGTGACACGCTTGGAGCGCACGAGATCGATGCAGCGTGAGGCGCGGGAGTGCCGCGCGATCTGAGCGCGAACCTGCTCGCGCTGCGTCCAGGTGTTGCCTAAGCTTGCGACGCCCGGCATAGCTGGCGACTCAATTTCGCCGTCATCCGGAGGTGACGCATGGGAATACGAAGGCTCGCTCACGAGCTGCATCTGTCGATCGGAACCGTATCCCGGGCCCTGAACGACCGGCCGGACGTCAGTTCGGAGACCCGCGCACGGGTCAAGGCCGCCGCCGCGCGGGCGGGCTACGTGCCGAATCAGTCCGGCCGCAGCCTGCGCAGCGGCCGGACCGGCATCATCGCGGCGGTGATCCCGAGCGGTGACCTCACCACCCGCTTCGATCCGGGCCTCCTGTTCATCCTCGAGGGCGCCCATCGCACGCTGCGACAGCACGCGCTCGATCTGATCGTGCTGTTCCGCGGGCCGGAGGAGGACCCTCTCGCGCACCTGCAACGTATCGTGCAGCGGCGGGTCGCGGACGCAGTCATCATCAGCCAGACCAAGGCGCGCGACCCGCGGCTCGTCTACCTCCAGACCGCCGGCGTCGATTACGTCGCCTTCGGGCGCAGCGCCGGGATCGAGGACTACTCCTTCGTCGACTTCGACTTCGAGGCGCTGGCGGCCGCGGCGGCCCGGACCTTCTTCCGTGACGGCCACCGGCGGCTGGCGCTCGCCGCCAGCACGATCGGCATGAACTACGAGCGCCTGCTCTACGATGCCCTTGCCGCCGAGACCCGGCGACTGGGCCTCGGCGACGACGCCGTGGGCTGGCTCGCGTTCGAGAGCGGCCGGATGACCGCCGAGGCGCGCGCCACCTTCGAGGCGCGTCGACCGACCGCGGTGCTCGCCGCGCACGAGACCATCGCCTCCGTCCTCTACCGCGAGCTTGCCGAGCGCCGCCTTCAGGTCGGCCGCGACGTGTCGGTGATCTGCACCTTCCCGACGCTGGACACGCGTGCGCTGACGCCGACGCTCTCGCACTTCGATGCCGACCTCGACGCGGTCGGCGCGGCCATCGCCGAACGTCTCGTGGCGCAGATGCCCGGGACTTCGGCGCCATCCGAGCGCCCGGCGTCGACGCTGCTGCCGCTGGCCTTCGCGCCGCGCACCAGCCACGGACCGGCGCCGGATCAGAGCGGGATCCAGGCGCCGTTCCGCGCCGAGGACCGCACGCAGGCGTCGACGAACGCCACCCCGGCCACGCCGTCCGAGATCGTCGGGTAGAGCACCTCTTCCGGCACCGGACGGCCGTCGCGCCGCGCCCGGATCGCCCGCGCCGCCTCGGCATAGATGTTGGCGAACCCCTCGAGGTAACCCTCCGGATGGCCGCCCGGCACCCGGCTTACCCGGGCCGCCTCCGGTCCCGTCCCGGCGCCGTTGCGGGTCAAGAGCCGCTTCGGCTCGCCGAGCGGCGTGAACCACAGGTAGTTCGGGTCCTCCTGCGCCCACTCGAGCCCGCCCTTGTCGCCGTAGACCCGGAGCCGCACCGCGTTCTCGTTGCCGGTCGCGACCTGGCTGCACCAGAGCATCCCCCGCGCCCCGCCCTCGAAGCGCATCAGCACGTTCGCGTTGTCGTCGAGCCGCCGCCCGGGCACGAAGCTCTGCAGATCCGCCGCCAGCGACTCGAGCGTCAGGCCGGTGACGAAGCTCGCGAGGTTGTAGGCGTGGGTGCCGATGTCGCCGGTCGAGCCGCCCGCCCCCGACTGCGCCGGATCGGTGCGCCATCCCGCCTGCTTCGAGCCGGTCTCCTCCACCGCCGTCGCCAGCCAGTCCTGCGCGTATTCGACCTGCACCACCCGAAGCTCGCCCAGGAGCCCCTCGGCCACCATCGCCCGCGCCTGCCGGACCATCGGGTAGCCGGTGTAGTTGTGGGTCAGCACGAAGATCGTGCCGGTGTTCTCGGCGGCCTTGGCGAGCTTCTTCGCCTCCGCCAGGGTCGCGGTCAGCGGCTTGTCGCAGATCACGTGGATGCCGCGCTTCAGGAACTCGCGGCGCCACCGGCGCGTGCATGTGGTTCGGCGTGACGATCGCCACCGCCTCGATGCCGTTCTTGCGCCGCGCCTCGCGCTTGGCCATCGTCGCGAAGTCGTCGTAGGTCCGCTCCTCCGCCAGCCCCAGCGCCAGCCCGGACTCCCGCGCCTTCTCCGGCGTCGAGCTGAGCGCGCCCGCCACCAGCTCGTACTCGTCGTCCATCCTGGAGGCGATGCGATGCACCGCGCCGATGAAGGCGTCCTTGCCGCCGCCGACCATGCCCAGCCGGATCCGTGCCGGTTTCGTCTCGCTCATTCCTTGTCCTCCCCGTTTCTTCTCAGTCTTGCCAGGCCGAGCGGATCGTCCGCACCCCGCCCGCCAGCACGTCGTCGTCGCTGTCGAACAGCGGCCGCCAGACCCGTGTCGCCGCCGCCAGATCGGGCAGCGCCTGCCCGAACGCCTCCACCGTCAGCCAGTCGTCCCAGCCGTTCGCCTTCAGCGCCCGGATCGCCGCCGTCATGTCGATGTGACCGCTGCCCGGCGCGCCGCGATGGTTCTCCGAGATATGCACGTGGGAGATCGCCGGATAGGTCTCCCCGATCGCGCCGACCGGATCGCGCTCCTCGATGTTGGCGTGGAAGGTATCGTAGAGATAGCCGAAGTTCGGCCGGTCCACCGCCGCCACATGCGCCGCCGACTGCGCCGCGGTGTTGAGCACGTAGCACTCGAACCGGTTCAGCGGCTCCACCGCCAGCGTCATCCCCGGCGCCCGGTCGGCCATCGCCCGGTGCGCCTCGACCAGCCGCGCAAGCTCGTCGGGCTGCGGCCCCTGGCCGGTGAACAACCCCAGCGGCTGGTGGAACGGTCCGCACAGCACCTCGGCCCCGAGCTCGGCTGCGCAGTCCACCAGCCAGTCGAGGTGATCCTGCCCGCCCCGCCGCTCGCCCGCGTCCGCCGACACCGGATTGTGCGCCGCGTCCGGCATGATCCCGACCGCGGTCGCCCGCAGCCCCTCGTCCGCCAGCTTGCCCTTCAGCCAGCCATAATGCGCCGGGTCGCCCTCGAACATCGGCACCTCGATGCCGTCGAACCCCGCCGCCCGGATCTTCGCCAGGAGCGGCAGGTGCTCCTCGGTGACGTGCGTCGACCAGAGGAGCATGCACATCCCGACCTTCATGCGCCGGTCACAGTCCGAGGATCCGGCGGTTCGCCGCGTCGTCGCTGCCCGAGCCGGCGAAATCGTCGAACGCCCGCTCGGTCACCCGGATGATGTGGTTGCGCACGAACTCCGAGCCCTCGCGCGCACCGTCCTCGGGATGCTTCAGCGCGCATTCCCACTCGACCACCGCCCAGCCGTCGAAATCGTGCGCCGTCAGCTTGGAGAACACCGCGCCGAAATCCACCTGCCCGTCGCCGAGCGAGCGGAACCGCCCCGCCCGATCGACCCACGAGGCATAGCCGGAATACACCCCCTGCCGCCCGGTCGGGTTCAGCTCCGCGTCCTTGACGTGGAACATCCGGATCCGCTCGTGGTAGATGTCGATGTTGTCGAGATAGTCGAGGCACTGCAGCACGTAGTGCGACGGATCGTAGAGCATGTTGCACCGGGCATGCCCGCCCACCTTGTCGAGGAACATCTCGAAGGTCGTCCCGTCGAACAGATCCTCGCCCGGATGGATTTCGTAGCAGAGATCGACGCCGTTCTCCTCCGCCGCGTCGAGCAGCGGCGTCCACCGCCGCGCCAGCTCCTCGAAGGCCGCGTCGATCAGCCCCGCCGGCCGCTGCGGCCACGGATAGGCGAACGGCCAGGCCAGCGCGCCCGAGAACGTCGCCATCGCGCCGAGCCCCATGTGCTTTGACGCCTGCAGCGCCATCCGCACCTGGTCGACCGCCCACGCCTGCCGCGCCTTCGGGTTGCCACGCACCTCCGGCGCCGCGAACCCGTCGAACAGCTCGTCATAGACCGGGTTCACCGCCACCAGCTGTCCCTGAAGGTGGGTCGAAAGCTCGGTCACCTCGACCCCGTTCGCCTTTGCCACGCCCTTGAACTCGTCGCAGTAGTCCTTGCTCCCGGCCGCCTTCTTCAGGTCGATCAGCTGGCCCGCCCACGTCGGCACCTGCACGCCGACATAGCCGCAGTCCGCGGCCCACTTGGTGATCGCGTCCCACGAGTTGAACGGCGCCTCGTCCCCCGCGAACTGGCCGAGAAACAGCGCCGGCCCCTTGATGGTCTTCATGGATCGTCCTCCCGTTCGTTTCCCAACCTTCTCGACCAGGATCGCCGCCAGCGCAAGCACTGACCCCGGCGCCGCCCGGACACCGGGGAGGTCCGGGCAGGTCCGGTCTCGTTAACCATTCCCCTGATGACGGAATCACTCGGCTGCGCTATGCTGCAGGAAAAACAGGCAAAGATCATACCGGAGCAGAGCAGTGAGCGTGCGAGCCCCCGTCGTCCTTTTCCTTGCGTGCCTTCTGGCGTCCTGCGGCGGCGGCAGGCGCGAGGCACCCCCTAGCCGTGCCGCCACCGTCGTCGCCACCCGGGCCATCACCGACGCGCCGCGGTTCGCCGACACCGACCCGCACGAATGGGACGGCGTCCGTCCGTGGCAGTACCAGGTGCACGGCATCGACGTCTCGAAATACCAGGGCGACATCGACTGGCGCCGGGTCCGCGAGTCCGGCGTCTCCTTCGCCTTCATCAAGGCGACCGAAGGCGGCGACCACGCCGACGAACGCTTCGCCGACAACTGGGCCGGCGCCCGGTCCGCCGGCGTGCCGCGCGGCGCCTACCACTACTACTACTTCTGCCGCCCGGCGCTCGAGCAGGCCGCGTGGTTCATGAACCACGTGCCGAAGGACGGCGCGGCGCTCCCGGCGGTCCTCGACCTCGAGTGGACCCACCGGTCGCGCACCTGCACCTACCGCCCGGACCCCGCCACGGTGCGCAGCGAAGCCCGGACCTTCCTGCAGGCGCTCACGAGCTACTACCACAAGCGTCCGGTGATCTACACGACGGTCGACTTCTACCGCGACAACGAACTCTGGCGGCTCGAGGACTACCCGTTCTGGCTCCGCTCCGTCGCCGGCCATCCGTCCGTGGTCTACCCCGGACAGCGCTGGACGCTCTGGCAATACACCGGCACCGGGGTCGTCGACGGCATCGACGGCCCGACCGACCTCAACGCCTTCGCCGGCTCCTTCGGCCAGATGGTGTCCTGGGCGTATGGCGGGTGATTGCCGAGCGCCCCGGCCGGTGGCGGCCCGGCCACCTTCTTCTCCTCGGCCTCGTCCTCGCCACCCTGCTGAGCCTCCTCCACGTCTTCGACAGGATGTCGGAGCCGCTGCTGGACCCGCTTGACACGGGAGCAGAGGCGGTGGCGGCCGGTATCGGGGAGCGCGCGGCCCAGGCCTTTCTGGTGTCGAAGGGCATCAACGCCGCGCTCTCCTTCGCCGAAAGGGTGACGGTGACCGGTGACGTCTTCATCCTGGAAGGGTCGGTCCAACCGGCGGCGGCGCTGACGCCGATCAACAATCTCGTCGATCAGTTTGCCCGGATCATGCTCGTCGTCGCCGCTTCGGCCCTTCTGATCGAGTTTCTCCTTCACATCGGTGCCGGTTACGGTACCTCGGTGCTCTTGGCGCTGCCGCTGGCGCTCTTCGCGCTCGGCCTGCTGTCGCAGGGCCGGAGCTATGCCCCGGCAATCCGGCGGGTCGCCTGCTTCACCGCGGTTGTCGCCGTGCTGGTGCGCTTGGCGCTGCCTCTCGCGCTCGTCGTCACCGGCGCGGTCGCCGACCACTACCTTGCCGAGCGGTATCGGGAGGCGAACGCGGGTCTCGAGGTGCTCCGCGTCCGGACCGACGCGGCCGCCGACGCCGCGGCCGTGGCCGAAGACAAGACCTGGACCGCCAGCGTGGTGGAGGCGGTGCAGGCAACCTTCGCGATGGTCCGAGAGACTTTCGACGACACCTTCAAAGACGTCGTCACGATGGTGACGGTGTTCTTTCTCGAGACGGTGCTTTTGCCGCTCCTCATCGTCCTTGCGCTGTGGCGCAGCCTGGGTCTGTTGATGGCCCGCGCCGAACGACGTCGCTGACACGCACTTGCCGGAAGGGGTCAGCGCGTCAGCGTGATCGAGAGTTCGGTCAGCGCCTGCCGGTCACGTTCGTCCAGACTGTCCAGGCCGTCCGTCGCCCGGTGCAGCTGGCCGAGGAAATCTTCCAACTCGATCGTCTCGGCCTCGCTGTAGTCGCGATCCGCGCGCGCGAAACTGCCGATGCTCCGCGATCCGGAGATCATGACCGCGATGGCAACGCCGCACATGAGGCCGAAGTCCTTCGCGTCCTCCAGAACCCGGTGGTCGTCGATTCCTTCAAGATCCGCCCACCGGATGTGCCCGACGTTCTGCAGCCCCCAGCCGACGGTCGGATCGTGCACGACCAGACCCGCCGAAGAATAGTGGTCGAGCCACCGCTTGGGATAGGTCTGAAACAGGTAGGCCGGCGTCGTGAACCGGATGTGCAGCGCGATCGCGAAACCGGCCGGACTCCGCCGATCCAGTTCCTGCAGCAAGGCAGCGATGCTCACCCTTTGGGTCATACTGCTCGCTATCCGGTTGCGTGATCGCGATAAGCGCCATACGCTGCGGCGATGTTCAAGAGCGTATATGTTGAAATGCGCCCGCGGAAGACCGTTCTGCTGTCTACTGGAGATTTGGCTGGATGATCGGAATGATTGATTTGGAGCCGTTCGCAAGAACTTGCCCCTGCGGGCTTCTACATCGCGATTCGTGTAGGTTTTGCGTTTCCGATGATCGAACGGAACCGCCTCCCCGAGAGCTGGGTTCGGGAGTATACGATTAGCGGACTTATCGTTCATGATCCGCTCATGGCCTGGGCCTATCAGAACTGCGGCGTTGCAAGATGGACGGAGATCGGCGGCGAAGACAGCCAGGGCGTGCTGGAACTCGCCAAGAATCACGGGCTCGAATTCGGGGCCGTATCGAGCTGCTTCGACGACGGCGAATCGAGCCAACGATCCTTCGGATTTTTCTGCCGGTCGGATCGCGACTATAGCGGCGGGGAACTCGATCGCCTGAACGCCCTGTTGAACGAAGCGCATCACGCCCACGCCCGACCGAAACGCCTCACTCCCGCAGAAATAGAGACGTTGGGTATGGTCAAGAACGGCCTTCTGATGAAAGAAATATCGTGCCTTCTCGGCGTCTCGGAGAGCGCTATTAAGCAAAGATTAAAAAGTGCTCGAGTGAAGTTGAATGTCAAAACCGGGACGCAGGCGGCAGCGACCGCGACAATGCTTGGAATTATTTAGCACTGGGAATTGCTAGCATCCGCGAGGAATAGCCCTCATCCGTCTGGGTTGTAAGAAACCCATTAACAAAGCCCTTCACACCGGCTTAGCTTCACTCTCTGCGAAGGGAGTGAACCATGCACAACATTACGTTCGATTTCTTGGGGCAGCACCGGCACGGGCTTTCGTTTCACGAGTATCTCCGGCTTCGGAAGTCGTTCTTCGTCGATGTGCTGGACTGGGACATCCCGCACAACGACGAGGTCGAGATGGACCAGTACGACAATCCCGTGTGCCCACTACTCCCTGGTGATCCACATGGGAAAGGTCGTCGGCGGCGCCCGGGTGATGCCAACCACCGCCGGCTGGGGAAAGCACACCTACATGCTGCGGGACGCCTTGCATGGCTGTCTCGAACAGATCCCGCGACAGGCGATGCCGTCGGACGTGGTCAGCGACGACGTCTGGGAATGCACGCGATTGGTCATCTCGGACAGCCTGACAACCCAGTCGGAGCGTGCGAACTGCCTGTCACTGATCGTCGGAGGCCTGGTGGATATCGCCGCCGAGCACGGCGGATGCCAGTTGATGTCGTTGTCGCCGCTTCCACTGATGCGGGCGTTGCGGCAACTCGGCTTTGCGGCGAACCGCGTGGGCGAACCGTACCTGCAGCGAATCGGATGGCAGAAGGATACGCTGTTCTTCAGATGCCGGCGATGCGCTCGTCTCACCTGGTTGCGGCGGAGTGACCGCCGGTTCCCCGTCGAGGCCGACCCGACTTCGGATCTTCTGTACAATTGGACAGCTTTCGCTGCCCCTGCCGCCAGCTAAGGATGTGGAGGGGAGTGAACGAAATGCCCGACAGAATGTCCACGACTACAGCCAACGAGATCGACGTGCACGTCGGTCAGCGAATGCGGCAGCTGCGGGAGACCCGCAGGATCAGCCAGGGAACGCTCGGCCGCCACCTCGGCCTCACGTTCAGCCAGGTGCAGAAATACGAAAAGGGCGCCAACCGCATCGGGGCCGGCCGGCTGTTCCTGATCGCGGATTTCTTCGGGGTGCCGGTCCAGTATTTCTTCGCGGGCCTGGGCACGGTCGAGGCGACCGCCGTTCCGGGCGGGCGGGCGGCAGAAAGAACCTCCGAACTCGACGCGCTGGAACGGGCGTTCCGATCCATTCCGGACAGCGCGACGCGGCGTTCGGTCATCGCGCTCGTGGTCTCGCTCGCAGCCGCCGCCGATCCCGAGAACGCACCGGCCGCGATGCCGGAGGCCCGGCGCGCCGGCAGCGCGGCAACCAACGGCCTCTCCTCGGTCTAGGAGTCCGTCCGCGCTTCACGCCTCCATGCCACGGGCGACGTTCGCCACGAGGATCGGCCGGTTCAGTGGTTGTCCCGCGGCAGTCCCCTGGTCTGGGCGATCCGCTGGTACTTGACCGCCGGTTCGAGCACCGCCCCGGCTTCGAGTTCGCCGACGATCCCCCGCTGGATCTCCTGCCAGGGCGTCTGATGCGCCGGATACGCGTAACCGCCCGCCTCCTCGAGCGCCGTCCGGCGCCGGGCAAGCTCCGCGTCGTCGATCAGCAGGTCGAGCCGGCTCGCGTTCAGGTCGAGCACCACCCTGTCACCGGTCCGAACCACCGCCAGCGCCCCGCCCGATGCGGCCTCCGGCGACCCGTTGAGGATCGACGGCGACCCCGAGGTCCCCGACTGCCGCCCGTCGCCGATGCAGACCAGGCTGTGGATGCCCTGCTTCAGCAGATAGTCCGGCGCCCGCATGTTCACCACTTCCGCCGCGCCCGGATAGCCCTTCGGCCCGGCGCCGCGCATGAACAGCAGGGTCGCCTCGTCGATCTCCAGCGCCGGATCGTCGATGCGCGCGTGATAGTCCTCCGGCCCGTCGAACACCACCGCCTTGCCCTCGAACCGGTTCGGATGGTCGGGATCGGACAGGTAGCGCTCGCGGAACTCCGGGCTGACCACGCTCATCTTCATCACCGCCGAGTGGAAGATGTTGCCGGTCAGCACCCGGAACCCGGCCCGCTCCTTCAGCGGCCGGTCGAACGGGCGGATCACGTTCTCGTCGACGATCACCGCGCCCCGGTAGCATTCGCCCACCGTCTTGCCGCTCGCCGTCATCGCCGCCTCGTCGATCAGCCCCTGTTCGATCAGCTGCCCGAACACCGCCGGCACCCCCCCGGCATGGTAGTAGTCCTCGCCGAGATACTCCCCGGCCGGCTGCAGGTTGACCAGCAGCGGAATGTCCTCGCCGTACTCCTGCCATTCCTCGATCTTCAGCTCGACGCCCAGGTGCCGCGCGATGGCGTTGAGGTGGATCGGCGCGTTGGTCGATCCGCCGATCGCCGAATTGACCTTGATCGCGTTCAGGAACGCCGCGCGCGTCATGATGTCCGACGGCTTCAGGTCCTCGTGCACCATGTCGACGATCCGCCGCCCGGTGCGCCAGGCCATCTCCGCCCGGTCGCGGTAGGGCGCCGGGATCGCCGCGGCACCCGGCAGCTGCATCCCCAGCGCCTCGGCCAGGCTGTTCATCGTCGTCGCCGTGCCCATGGTGTTGCAGTAGCCGGTCGACGGCGCCGACGAGGCGACCAGGTCGATCATGCCCTCGTAGTCCAGTTCGCCCCGCGCCATCATCTCGCGCGCTTCCCACAGGATGGTGCCCGAGCCGGTGCGCTTGCCGCGGAACCAGCCGTTCAGCATCGGCCCGACCGACAGCGCGATCGCCGGAATGTTCACCGTCGCCGCCGCCATCAGCAGCGCCGGCGTCGTCTTGTCGCAGCCGATGGTCAGCACCACCCCGTCGATCGGATAGCCGTAGAGCACCTCGACCAGCCCGAGATACGTCAGGTTGCGGTCGAGCGCCGCGGTCGGCCGCTTGCCGGTCTCCTGGATCGGATGCACCGGAAACTCGATCGGGATGCCGCCCGCCTCGCGGATCCCGTCGCGCACCCGCTTGGCAAGCTCGAGGTGATGCCGGTTGCAGGGGCTGAGGTCAGACCCGGTCTGGGCGATACCGATGATCGGCTTGCCCGACATCAGCTCCTCGCGGCTGATGCCGTAGTTCAGGTAGCGCTCGAGATAGATCGCCGTCATGTCCGGGTGGTCGGGATTGTCGAACCACGCGCGCGAACGCAGGGCTGTGGCAACGGGTCGGTCGGTCAAGGCAAGTTCCTCCCTCGGCTTTGCCGCACGTTATGGAGCCGCCGCGCCGGCGTTGGCAAGGGACAGAAGCGCCCGGGATCAGTCGATCGGCCGACCGGCATAGAGCGGCAGGGCGTCGATGCGCCCGCGGATCGCCGCGACCATCGCCGCGTACGCCGGACTGTCGACGTCGCGGAAGCGGCGGCGGAACTCGTCCTCGGTCAGTCCGGACGGCAGATCGTGGACCTCCGGCAATATGTCCGCCTCGCCGTCGATCCGCGCCAGCATCGCCGGCCACTCGGCGCGCGGCGCGTCGAGAAAGGCGGTGGCGAAGCGGATCCCGGCGAGATCCGCCGCCACGTCGTCGAAACTGAAGCCGGTGCCGCCGGTGTTGCTGTCGAGCAGTTCCTTCAGCTCGCCCATGCCGAAGCTCGCCCGGCCGCTGCTCGCGGCATAGAGCCCGGCCGAGATCAGGAAATGCCGCTTCAGGTCGTCCCGGCCGGCCAGCGTGGTGGTGTCGCAGCCGTTCCGCGCCCCCCGCATGTAGCTTTTCAGCTCCATCGAGATCACCTGGCCGAACTCCGGATCGCCGCAGTAGAGCGCCAGGGCATAGAACGCCGCGCGCAACTCCTCGCGCGGATCGCCCTCGGTCTGCCCGGCGGCGAGCCCGATCGCCTGCTGCACGAACGGCAGCATCGAGCCGCTCCACGGCAGCTCGCCGCTCCGCACCTTCCTGTCGATGAACCAGAGCTGGTCGTAGACCCGTTCGCGCGCCGTGGTCCCGGCGGCCGAGACCGCGCGCTCGCGCAGCCGGTCGAAGAACGCGCCGGGGTCGTCGCCGAAGTCGAACGCCAGCGTCACCTGCGGCGGCGTCACCCGCACCGCCGCGACGCTGTCGACCGCCACGGTCCCGAGGTCCTTGCCCAGCAGCCGGTCGAGCGCCATCGTCGCCGCCCGCTGCACCAGCCCGGGCGGCAGCGGTAGCCGGCCCAGCCGCGCCGAGGTCAGCCGCAGGCCCTGTTCCGACGACATCAGCCCCAGATGCAGGTTGGCCCAGAGCCCGCGCGGCAGGAGCGGCGCGCCGGCCGAAATCTCCACGGTCACTTCGTCCGCCCCGATGTGGGCGAGGCCGAACAGCCCGGGCGACAGCCGCTGCGCCGAAGCGAGCACCGCGTTCAACTGGTCCTCGTCAACGCTGAAGCTCGCCCCCGCCCCGTTGGTGGCGATGAACGTGTGCAGGCGCTCCGCGAGATCGCGGGTGTGCGCGGCGGCCAGCGCGTCCGGCGGTCCGGGATCGGCGATGCGCGGCTCGGTCTGCACCGCCAGCAGCACCACGGCCAGCGGCACCAGCAGCAGGCCCGCCAGCAGAACGGCCACGACGGTGCGTCGCAGCATGGGAAACGTCGAACGGGTCATCGCGGCCGCGGGCATAACCGGCGGACCATGCCCCGTGGCGGCACGCATCGCAAGAGAAACAAGCGTGACATGATCTCAGCAACGATTAACGCCGCGCTTCAGACGAGCACGGGCTCCTCGGTCTGCGCGCCGACCTCGAACACCCGCTTGTAGCGGGCGATCTGATCGGCGGGCCCGATGGCCTTGGCGGGATTGTCCGACAGCTTGACCGTCGGCCGCCCGTTGGCGCTCACCGCCTTGCAGACCAGGCTGAACGGCGCCAGCGCATCGTTTTCGGTCAGCCCGCGGAAATCGTTGGTGAGCAGCGTTCCCCAGCCGAAGCCGAGCTTCACCCGACCGTGAAACCGGGCGTAGAGCTGCTCGATCCGCTCGACGTCGAGCCCGTCGGAAAAGATCACCAGCTTCTCCCGCGGATCCTGGCCGCGGCTCTCCCACCACGCGATCGCGGTCTCCGCGCCAGCCTCCGGCACGCCGGAGTCGACCCGGATCCCGGTCCACCCCGCGAGCCATTCCGGCGCCCGCTCGAGGAAGCCCCTGGTGCCGTAGGTATCGGGCAGGATCACCCGGAGGTTGCCGTCGTAGTCGCGCTGCCAGTTCTCCAGCACCCGGTAGGGCGCCGCGGCCAGCGCGGCATCGTCCTCGGCCAGCGCCGCGTAGACCATCGGCAGCTCGTGCGCGTTGGTGCCGATCGCCTCGATGTCATGGCGCATCGCGATCAGGCAGTTCGACGAACCGGAGAACTTCGCGCCCAGCCCCTCGATCATCGCCTGGGCGCACCAGTCCTGCCACAGGAACGAATGCCGCCGCCGGGTGCCGAAGTCCGAGATCTGCAGGTCCGGCAGCTTGCGCAGCCGCTCGATCTTCTCCCACAGCCGGGCGGTGGCGCGGGCGTAGAGCACCTCGAGCTCGAACTTGCCCATGCCGTTCAGCACCGCCCGCGAGCGCAGCTCCATCAGCACCGCCAGCGCCGGGATCTCCCACATCATCACTTCCGGCCACGAGCCCTCGAAGGTCAGCTCGTACTGGTCGTCCCGCCGCTCCAGCCGGTATTCCGGCATCCGGAAGCCCTCGAACCATTCCATGAAGTCCGGCCCGAACATCCACCGCTTGCCGTAGAACGTGTTGCCCCGCAGCCAGGTGCTCTCGCCCCGCCGCAGCCGCAGGCCCCGGATGTGGTCGAGCTGCGCGCGCAGGTCGCCCTCGTCCACCAGCCGGGCGAGCGGCACGTGCTTCGAGCGGTTGATCAGGCTGAACTTGACCGTGACGTCGGCGTGCCGCCGAAACACCGTCTGCAGCATCAGCAGCTTGTAGAAATCGGTGTCGAGCAGCGAGCGGACGATCGGATCGATCCGCCAGGCGTGGTCGTGGACCCGGGTCGCGATGTCGGGCATCAGGCGGGTCCCAGCGCGTCGGCGCGGGCGAACGCGACGCCGGCCTCCTTCATTCGCGCCAGCGCCGCGCCGTGCGAGCCGTCGAGGTCGATCGCCCGGCAGGCGTCCTGGAGCAACGTCACGCCGAACCCGAGCCGCGCCGCGTCGAGCGCCGAGTCCGTCACGCAGAAGTCGGTGGCAAGCCCCGCGAGCCAGACCTCTCCCACCCCGCGCTCGCGCAGGTACCCCGCGAGCCCGGTCGGCGTCTCCCGGTCGTTCTCGAAGAAGGCGGAATAGCTGTCGATCAGCGGCCGGAACCCCTTGCGCAGGATCATGTCGGCGTGATCGGTCTCGAGTTCGGGATGGAACGCCGCCCCCGGCGTCCCCTGCACACAGTGCACCGGCCACAGCACCTGCGCCCCGTAGGGCATCTCGGTCATCGAGAACGGCTCCCCGCCCGGATGGTTCTCCGCGAACGACCTGTGGTCCGGCGAATGCCAGTCCTGGGTATAGACCCGTACCGGAAACCGCCGCGCGATCCGGTTGATCCCGGGAACCACCGCCTCCCCGTCGACGACGGCGAGCGCCCCGCCGGAGCAGAAGTCGTTCTGGACATCGATGACGATCAGCGCGCCGCCCGGTGATCCCGCCATCCGCCCCTCCGCAATGGTTGCCGCGCGCCCTCCGAGGTTGGCCCGAGCGCCCGCGCCGAGACTGGCAGCGCGCCGGACCATTTACAACACCCCGCCGAATCTTGGCCGGGGCATGAGCAGGCAAGCATCCGTCGACGCCGCAAGAATGACGAGGCGCCGGTTCCGCCGTCCCGCCCGGGCTTCAGCCCGGGCAGCGGCCGACCCGCCCCCCAGGGGCGGCCGCTTTCGCGCCCACCCCGCGGGCCGGCCGCTGCCCTTCATGCCTGACGGTGCCGTTGTCGCGATAAGCGAGGGGGGACCAATCGGCCGGTTCCTTGAGCGGTCGGAAGGCGTTCAGGGAAAATTATTGAAGATTAACCAAAACAATATCATGCACATGCCGGTATATCGCGCGTGTTACCACAGCTTCACGCACCATCCCGGTCCCGTCAGGCCGGCATCGCTGTCTCCACCAGCCGCGCCCAGTAGGAACAGCCGACCGGGATCAGATCGTCGTTGAAGTCGTATTCCGGATGATGAAGCTTCGCGGTGTCGCCGTTGCCGACGAAGATGAAGGCGCCCGGTCGCGCGTTCAGCATGAACGAGAAATCCTCCGCCCCCATCACCGGCGGCGCGTCCGCGTCGACCCGGGGCGCGCCGACCACCTCGGCCGCCACCCGCGCCGCGAACTCCGTCTGGTCCGGGAGAATTGCGCGTCACCGGATAGTTGCGGACATACTCCAGCCGCGCCTCCGCCCCGTAGGCCGCCGCGGTGCCGGCGACCAGCGCCTGCATCCGGCCCTCGATCAGATCCTGCACCGCCGGATCCAGCGAGCGCGCCGTGCCCCGCAACTCGACCTCCCCGGGGATCACGTTGAACGCGTCCGACCCGGTGCGAAAGCTCGTCACCGAGATCACCGCCGACCCCAGCGGATCGACGTTGCGCGCGACGATCGCCTGCAGCCCCAGCACGATCGCGCTTGCCGCCACCACCGGGTCGACGGTGTTGTGCGGCTGCGCCGCGTGCCCGCCCCGCCCGGTGACGTGGATCGTGAAGAGATCCGCCGCCGCCATCATGCCGCCCGGCCGGATCGCGAAGTCGCCGACCGGCCGGCCCGGCATGTTGTGCATCCCGTAGACCTCCTGGATGCCGAAGCGCTCCATCATCCCGTCCTCGACCATTTCCCGCCCGCCGCCGCCGCCTTCCTCCGCCGGCTGGAAGATCACCACCGCCGTCCCGTCGAAGTTGCGCGTCTCCGCCAGGTACTGCGCGGCCCCGAGCAGCATCGCGGTGTGCCCGTCGTGGCCGCAGGCATGCATCGCCCCCGGCGTCCGCGACGCATACGCCAGCCCGGTCGCCTCGAGGATCGGCAGCGCGTCCATGTCGGCGCGCAGCCCGATCACCTTGCCCGAACCGGACTCCCGCCCGCGGATCACCCCCACGACGCCGGTCCGCCCCAGCCCCTCGACCACCTCGTCGCAGCCGAAGGCCCGCAGCTTCTCGGCCACCAGCGCGCTGGTGCGGTGGGTGTCGAACAGCACCTCCGGATGGCTGTGGATGTCGCGCCGCCACTCGGTGATGGCGGGCGCGAGATCGGCGAAACGGTTGACGACAGGCATGGGGCTTTCCTTTCAGGCGGCGAGGCGCTGGATCAGCCGGCGCATGAATGCGACTCCCGCCTCGAGTTGCGTGGTGGTGATGAACTCGTCGGGCTGGTGCGCCTGGGCGATCGAGCCGGGCCCGCAGATCACGGTCGAGAGGCCGCGCTCCTGGAAATGCCCGGCCTCGGTCTGGTAGGACACCACGTGCCGGGCGTTGTCGCCGGTCAGCGCGCGGGCGAGCTGCTCCGCCGGCCCCTCGGCCAGGAACCCCGGCAGCTCCATCCGCGTCTCGAACACGATCCCGGCCGCCGGATGCACCCGCCGCAGCTCCGCCGCCCGCCGCGCCGCCTCCGCCGTGAAGCGGCGGCGCCAGTCGCCCGGATCCTCGCCCGGCAGGCAGCGCACCTCGCCGGAGAACACGCAGTCTCGCGCGGTGATGTTGTTGGCGGTCCCGCCCTCGATCAGCCCGACATGCACGGTGGTGTAGGGCGGCTCGAAGTCGTTGCCTGGCGTCTCGCCCACCGCCTCGCGCATCTGCCCCGCCATCCAGTCGATCAGCGCGGCCGCTTCCATTACCGCCGAGACGCCGGTGTGGATCAGGCTCGAATGCACCTCGTGGCCGCGGACCCGGGCGCGAAACCCCCAGCTGCCCTTCTGGCCGGTGACCACCCGCATCTCCGAGGGTTCGCCGACGATCACCGCCTCGGGGCGCGGCATGTCGGCGAGCATCGCCTCGATCAGCGGCGGCGCGCCGATGCAGCCGATCTCCTCGTCGCGGGTGAGGGCGATGATGATCGGGCGCGTGAGGCCCGCGGCCCGCATCTCCGGCACCAGCGCCAGCGCGGCGGCGCAGAACCCCTTCATGTCGCAGGTGCCGCGCCCGTGCAGCCGGCCGTTCCGCTCGATCACCGCGAACGGATCGCTCGTCCAGTCCTGCCCGGCGACCGGCACCACGTCGGTATGGCCCGACAGCACGACGCCGCCCTCGACGGCCGGGCCGATCATCGCCACCAGACCCGCCTTGTCGCCGGTCTCGTCCGGCACCCGGATCGCGGCGACGCCGTGGTCGGCGAGATAGCCTTCGACGAAATCGATCAGATCGAGATTCGAGCGGGTCGAGACGGTTGGAAACGCGACGAGACGCGCAAGCATCTCGCGCGCGGTGATCCCGGTGGCCATGACGGTTCCTTCAGCGACAGCCGCAATCTGCGGACCGCCCGCGGCAGCGTCAAGCGCGCAGTTCCCGGTTGTCGCGCGGCACTTCTTGCTGTCTATTGAGACAAATCCGTGCCCGCGGGTCGATCCGATCCGAAATGATGGCGCGAAATGTGGCAGGTGGTCCTCAGGGGGGCTCATGGATGCTGGACGGACCCGCGCCGGTCCTTGAGGTATCGGATCTCAGAACCGTTTTCGCGACCCGCGACGGGGCGATTCATGCGGTAAACGGCGTCAGCTTCTCGATCGGCCCTGGCGAGCTGCTCGGGGTGGTCGGCGAGAGCGGCTCGGGCAAGTCCGTCACCATGATGTCGCTGATGGGCCTGCTGCCCAGCCCGCCGGCCAGGGTGGTCGGCGGCTCGATCCTCTATCAGGGCCGCGAAGTGCGCGATATGTCCGCCCGCGAGCTGCGCCAGCTGCGCGGCGGCGGGATCGGCTTCGTGTTCCAGGACCCGATGACCAGCCTCAACCCGGTCTTCACCATCGGCTATCAGCTGATGGAGCCGATCCGCGCGCACCTCGGCCTTGGCCGGTCCGCCGCGCGCGCACGCGCAGCGGAGCTGCTGGCGCTCGTCGGCATCCCCGACGCGGCCGCGCGTCTCGACTCCTATCCGCACCAGTTCTCCGGCGGCATGCGCCAGCGGGTGATGATCGCCATGGCGCTGTCCTGCGATCCCAACGTGCTGATCGCCGACGAGCCGACCACCGCGCTCGACGTGACCATCCAGGCCCAGATCCTCGAGATCGTGCGCGACCTGCGCCACAAGCTCGGCATGGGGATCATCTGGATCACCCACGACCTCGGACTGGTCGCCGGCATCGCCGACCGGGTGATGGTGATGTACGCCGGCCAGATCGCCGAGCACGGCACCGTCGCCGAGATCTTCACCAACCCGCAGCACCCCTACACCCGGGCGCTGCTCGGCACGGTGCCCAGCGTCTGCCGGCGTCCGGGCGCGGCGGCTTCGCACCATCGAGGGTCAGCCGCCGATCCTGCGGGCCGACCCCACGTCGTGCCCGTTCGCCCCGCGCTGCGCCCACGTCTTCAACCGCTGCCGGACCGAGAACCCGCCGCGGCTGCCGGTCGGTCCCGGCCACGACGCCGCCTGCTGGTGGGATCCGGCGACGGGGGGGCCGCGGAATGTCGCCTGAGACTGCCCCGCTCCTGCGTGTCGCTGATCTGAAGATGCACTTCCCGATCTACAGGGGCCTGCTCCGCCGCCGGGTGGGCGAGATCAAGGCGGTCGACGGCATCAGCTTCGACATCGCCGAAGGCGAAACGCTCGGGCTGGTGGGCGAGTCCGGCTGCGGCAAATCCACCACGGGCCGCGCCATCCTGCGGCTCTACGACCCGACCGACGGGACCATCGAGCTCGAGGGCCGCGACATCGCCCGGCTGGAGGGCTCGGCGCTTCGGGCGCTCAGGCCGCGGATGCAGATGATCTTCCAGGACCCGCAGGCGAGCCTCAACCCGCGGATGACCGTCGGCTCGATCATCGCCGAGCCGCTCGACGAACACGCGGATCTCAGCCGGACCGACCGCCGGGCGCGGGTGATGCAGCTGATGGACCAGGTGGGCCTGAGCCGCGGCTTCGCCAACCGCTACCCGCACGAGTTCTCCGGCGGCCAGCGCCAGCGGATCGGCGTCGCCCGGGCGCTGGCCCTCAACCCGAAGTTCATCGTCTGCGACGAGCCGATCGCCGCCCTCGACGTCTCGATCCAGGCCCAGGTCGTCAACCTGCTCGAGGACCTGCAGGACCGCTTCGGCCTCACCTACCTGTTCATCAGCCACGACCTCAGCATGGTGCGCCACCTCGCGACCCGGGTCGCGGTGATGTACCTCGGCCGCCTCGCCGAGATCGGCCCCGCCGAGGCGGTCTACGCCGCGCCGCTGCACCCCTACACCGAGGCGCTGGTCTCGGCCGTCCCGCATCCCGACCCCGAGGTCGAGGCCCGCCGGGAGCGGATCATCCTGACCGGCGACGTTCCGAGCCCGGCCAACCCGCCGAAGGGCTGCGTCTTCAACACCCGCTGCCCCAAGGTGTTCGACCGTTGCCACGTCGAGGTGCCGGCCCTGCTCGACAAGGGCGGCGGCCGGCGGGTCGCCTGCCATCTTCACGATCAGCCGCGAAAAGCAGCCTGAGCGTTTCCGACAACCAGAGCGAGGAGCATAACCATGAAGCTGAGACACATCCTGACCGGCGCGGCGGCCAGCGCGCTCTGCGCCGCGCCGGCGCTGGCCGAGCGGGGCTCGGACGGACAGGTCAACGTCATCTACTGGCAGGCGGTCTCGATCATGACCCCGTACCTGTCGAGCGGCACCAAGGATCTCGAGGCCGCCAGCCTGGTACTGGAGCCGCTGGCGCGCTACAACGAAAAGGGCGATCTGGTGCCCTACCTGGCGCAGGACATCCCGACGGTGGAGAACGGCGGCGTCTCCGACGACCTCACCACCATCACCTGGAAGCTCAAGGACGGCCTGCTCTGGTCGGACGGCAGCCCGGTCACCGCCGAGGACGCGGTGTTTTCCTGGCAGTACTGCACCGACCCGGACGGCGGCTGCGCCCAGGCACAGAACTTCACCGACGTGAAGAGCGTCGAGGCGGTCGACCCGCAGACCATCAAGATCACCTTCGACGTGCCGAAACCCTTCCCCTACGGCCCGCTGGTCGGCGCGCAGGCGCCGATCCTGCAGAAGGCGCAGTTCGCCGACTGCCTCGGCGCCAAGGCTCCGACCTGCACCGAGGCCAACACCAAGCCGATCGGCACCGGCCCGTTCATGGTCCAGGACTTCAAGGCCAACGACGTGGTGGTGCTGCAGGCCAACCCCAACTTCCGCGACCCCGACAAGCCGGCCTTCGCCACGCTGGTGCTGAAGGGCGGCGGCGACGCGGCGTCCGCGGCGCGCTCGGTGCTGGAGACCGGCGAGTTCGACTACGCCTGGAACGCCCAGGTCGAGCCGGAGATCCTCGCCCAGATGGCGGCGGCGGGGAAGGGCGAGGTGATCTCCTCCTTCGGCACGCTGGTCGAGCGCATCATGGTCAACCAGACCGACCCCGACCCGTCGCTCGGCGACGAACGCTCCACCAAGGGACACCCGCACCCGTTCCTGACCGACGTCGACGTCACCAAGGCGCTCAGCCTCGCGATCGACCGCGAGATCCTGGTCGAGACCGGCTACGGCGAGGCCGGCCGGATCACCTGCAACCTGGTGCCGGCGCCCGAGCTGAACGCCTCGCCCAACAACGACTGGTGCAAGACCCAGGAACTCGACCAGGCCAACAAGCTGCTCGACGACGCCGGCTGGGTGATGGGCTCGGACGGGGTACGGACCAAGGACGGCCAGCGGCTCAGCCTGCTGTTCCAGTCCTCGACCAACTCGGTCCGGCAGGGCGCGCAGGCGCTGATCAAGCAGTGGTGGAACGCGATCGGCGCCGAGGTGGAGCTGCGCAACATCGACGGCGGCGTGTTCTTCGGCGGCGATCCCGGCTCGCCCGACACCATCCAGAAGTTCTACGCCGACGTGGAGATGTACGCCAACAACTTCGACGGCACCGACCCGCAGAAGTATCTCGGCGAGTGGCAGTGCTCCGAGTGGCCGCGCCCCGAGACCCAGTGGCAGGGCACCAACATGTCGCGCTACTGCGACCCGGCCTACGACGCGCTGTTCGCCAGGTTCGGCCAGACCGCAGGCCTCGATGTGCGCGGCAAGATCGCGGTCGAGCTCAACGACATGATCGTGAACTCCGCCGCGATCATCCCGCTGGTGTGGCGCGGCCGCGTCTCGGTCAAGGCCAAGACCCTCGGCGGCGTGCTGATGAACCCCTGGGACAGCGAGCTCTGGAACGCGGCCGACTGGTACCGCCAGGACT
Source organism: uncultured Alphaproteobacteria bacterium (assembly GCA_963773555.1). Lineage (GTDB taxonomy): Bacteria > Pseudomonadota > Alphaproteobacteria > Rhodobacterales > Rhodobacteraceae > Amaricoccus. Next base: position 30,222 of record CAVZCB010000019.1, on the reverse strand, counting down.
GATCCCACCCGCTCCGGGCGGCACCCGGCCGCCCGGCCACGCTTCGCGGAAGGCAACTCGATGCTGAACTTCACGATCAGGCGGCTGCTCTTCGCGATCCCGACGCTCCTGGTCATCAGCTTCATCATCTTCGCGCTGCTCGATCTCTCGCCCGGCGATCCCACCGGCAACCTGCCGCTGACCATCCCGCCGGACGTGCGCGAGCAGATCCGCGCCAGCCTCGGGCTCGACCAGCCGTTCCACATCCGCTACCTGCTGTGGCTGCAGCAGTTCTTCGTCAACGAACCGCTCAACATCCTCGAGAAGTGGACCGGCTGGAGCATCGGCGACAGCGCAAACCGCCTGCGGGTGATCAGCTGGCAGACCCGCTCGCCGGTGGTCGACCTGATCGTCCAGCGCCTGCCGCAGACCCTCTGGGTGGTCGGCCTCTCCTACGTGTTCGGCATCCTCATCGCGATCCCGATCGGGGTGATCTCGGCCTACCGGCAGTATTCGTGGTTCGACCAGGCCGGCACGCTGTTCTCGATGATCGGCTTCTCGGTGCCGACCTTCTTCACCGGCCTCGTGCTGATCGTGATCTTCTCGGTCAAGCTCAACTGGCTGCCGTCGATCTACGACACCAACCTCAAGGTGACCGACCTCGACAGCCTCTGGTTGCAGATCAAGCAGATGATCATGCCGGTCTCGGTGCTGGCGCTCTACAACGCCGCGCAGATCAGCCGCTACATGCGCGCCTCGATGCTCGACAACCTCAGCCAGGACTACGTGCGCACCGCCCGCGCCAAGGGCATGACGGAACGGGTGGTGCTGCTCGTCCACGTGCTGCGCAACAGCCTGATCCCGGTCGTGACCGTGATCGCGCTCGGCATCCCGACGATCTTCGGCGGCGCGATCATCACCGAGCAGATCTTCCGGGTGAACGGGCTCGGCCAGCTCTTGATCACCGGCATCCAGGGCGCGGACATTCCGCTGGTGCAGACGCTGACCTTCATCTTCGCGGTGCTGATCGTGCTGTTCAACCTGATCGCCGACATCCTCTACGGCATCCTCGACCCCCGGATCCGCTATGACTGACGCCGCGGCGAACGCCCCCGTAGCCGCCGAACTGCCGCAGCGCAGCCTCTGGAGCGACGTGTGGTTCCAGTTCCGCCACCACCGCGGCGCGATGGCCGGCGTGGTGATCTTCACCGTCATCGTCCTCGCGGTGGTGTTCGGCCCCTACCTCTACACCACCGACCCGCAGTACATCGACGTGCGCGCCCGCAACGTGCTGCCCTCGCTGGCCCACCCGATGGGCACCGACAACATCGGCCGCGACATCTTCGCCCAGGTGCTGCAGGGCGGCCGGGTCTCGCTCGCCGTCGGCGTCACCGCGATGCTGCTGGCGCTGTTTCTCGGCACGCTGATCGGCCTCCTGTCGGGCTATTTCCGCCGCCTCGACGGTCTGCTGATGCGGATGACCGACCTGTTCCTCGCGCTGCCGATCCTGCCGCTGCTGCTCGTGGTCATCATGCTGTTTCGCGACACGCTGCGCGCGATGTTCGGCCCGTCGACCGGCATCTTCCTGCTGATCGTGTTCATCATCGGCATCACCAGCTGGATGAACACCGCCCGCATCGTGCGCGGCGACGTGCTGGCGCTGAAGGAGCGGGAGTTCGTGCTGGCGGCGAAATCGATCGGCACGCCGTCGCGGCGGATCATCACCCGGCACGTCCTGCCCAACGTGCTCTCGCCGATCATGGTCTCCGCGACCCTCGGCATCGCCAACGCCATCATCACCGAGAGCGCGCTCAGCTTCCTCGGCCTTGGCTTCCCGTCGGATTTCCCGACCTGGGGGCGGCTGCTGTTCGACGGCGCCAACTTCATGACCCTCACCCCGGCGCGGGTGATCTGGCCCGGCCTCGCGATCTCGCTGACGGTGCTGTCGATCAATTTCATCGGCGACGGCCTGCGCGACGCGCTCGATCCCCGGATCCGCGGCCGCTGACGCCGGACAATGATTCGTGATAGCGAATCACCGCGATTCGGAGTAAATATCCTGCGTGGAAGCTGCATTTTGCTTCCTCCGGTTCGGGGTTTTAAGCCGAACCAGCTTTTCCATCATAAGGCGGCGTCGATCCCGAGGGGTCGGTCATCCGCATAGCATTTGAAGGAAGTCACAAATGAAGTCATGCATCATTCCTGCCATGTTCGCCATGCTTGCCTGCGCCGCCCCCGCGTTCGCCGGCTCGCAGGTGCAGGCGTCGCCCGGAGTCACGCTGGATGAGGCCGCCAAGGCCAAGTTCAACCGCGAAGCCCGCGGCGACGACCGGCAGCCGATCGTGGTTCCCGTCGCGCCCTCCGGTCACTACGAGCAGCTCGCCGCCACCGCCGGCCTGTCGCCCGACGAGGCGGAGACCATGTCGCTTGCCGAGATCTTCGTGGCCAAGATCAACCACGAGGGCAGCGGCGACGAACAGCAGATGGTCAGGGGCTCCGCGGGCACGACCATGGGGACCCGCTCGACGGCAGCCCCGACCGACCGCACCCAGCTCATCGCCGTCGCCGGCCTTTCGGCCTCCGAGGCGGCGGGCATGAGCGTGAGCCAGATCGCGGCGGCAAAGTTCGCCCGCGACACCTCGACCGGCGATCACTGATCGCCGCCCGGCACAGGAACCCCGGCCGCACCGTTCGCGGCCGGGGCGCCACCGTGCCTGCGCGGGTCGGTGCCGCCCGACCTACATCCGGATCACCTTGCCCGGGTTCAGGATCCCCTGCGGGTCCAGCGCCCGCTTGATCCGGCGCATCAGCTTCACGCCCTCGGGATGCTCCTGCTCGAGATAGGCCATCTTGCCGGTGCCGACGCCATGCTCGCCGGTGCAGGTGCCGCCCATCGCCAGCGCCCGGTCGATCATCCGGTGGTTCACCGCGTCGGCGCGCCCGGCCTCCTCGGGGCCGTCGAGCAGGAAGCTCACATGGAAGTTGCCGTCGCCCACATGCCCGACGATCGGCGCCAGCAGCCCGTTGGCGTCGATGTCGGCGCGGGTCTCGAGGATGCATTCCGCCAGCCGCGAGATCGGAACGCAGACGTCGGTCGCGCGCACCTCCGCGCCGGGCCGCAGTTCGCGCACCGCCCAGAACGCGTCGTGCCGCGCCGCCCAGAGCCGGCTTCGATCCTCGGCGGCGCGCGCCCAGCGGAAGTCCGAGCCGCCGAACCCGTCGGCGAGCTCGCCCGCCATGCCGGCCTGCTCGGCCACGCTCGCCTCGGTGCCGTGGAACTCGAAGAACAGCGTCGGCGTCTCGGGCAGCTCGAGCTTCGAGTGCAGGTTGCAGGCGCGGATCTGCACCTCGTCGAGCAGCTCGATCCGCGCCACCGGAACACCCGATTGGATGGTGGCGATCACCGTGTCGACGGCGCCCTCCAGGCTCTCGAACGGACACACCGCCGCCGAGATCGCCTCGGGGATGCCGTGCAGCCGCAGCTGCACCTCGGTGATGATCCCGAGCGTGCCCTCGGAGCCGACGAACAGCCGGGTCAGATCGTAGCCCGCCGCCGACTTCCGCGCCCGCCCGCCGGTGCGGACGATCTCGCCGTCCGCCGTCACCACGGTCAGCCCCAGCACGTTCTCGCGCATCGTGCCGTAGCGCACCGCGTTGGTGCCGCTCGCCCGGGTCGCCGCCATGCCGCCGAGCGAGGCGTCCGCGCCGGGATCGACCGGAAAGAACAGCCCGCTGTCGCGCAGCCAGGTGTTGAGCGCCCGGTGGGTGACCCCGGCCTCGACGCGGCCGTCGAGGTCCTCGCGGTTCACCTCGATGACCTTGTCCATGCCGCCGAGGTCGATCGAGATCCCGCCGCGCAGCGCGGCGATGTTGCCTTCGAGCGAGGTTCCCGTGCCGAAGGCGATCACCGGCACGGCATGGGCGCGCGCAGGCCCGCACCACCTCGGCGACCTCCTCGGTGCTCCGGGCGAAGACCACCGCATCGGGCGGATGCCCGGCGTGATACGTCAGCCCCTTGCCGTGCTGTTCGCGCACGGCGGCCGCGGTCGAGAGCCGGTCGCCTGAAACGGGCCGCCCGGCAATCGCCGATCGACGCCACGGCCCCGATCCGGCCTCTCTGATCCGCCTCGCCGTTCCCCCGAACCTCGCATGACCGCCGCTAGCATAGCCCCGACGTCGGTCCACCGCGGCCGGTTCGCGGAGCATCGACCGCTTCGTCGGATTTCCAGGCCGCCGCAGGTCTTCATGCAATTTCACACAGACATATTGAACATTAACCTTAACCATATCAGTGACATAACCGGCATTGCACGCGTGCAACGCCACCAGTTCACACCCAACGCGCACGGTGCGGCGGCGGCCGGACCATTCGCGGCGCCGGATTGGGTATGCTGTTCCGGCGGATCGCCCTAGGCTCGACCGCCATCGACCATAAGAAACAGGGAGAAGCCCAATGAAGCTTTACCGCAGGCTGGCCATCGCGGCCGCCGCCAGCGTTCTGGTCGCCGCCACCGCGATGGCCCAGGCGCCGCAGTTCTTCCGCATCGGCACCGGCGGCACCGCCGGCACCTACTATCCGATCGGCGGCCTGATCGCCAACGCCATCTCCAGCCCGCCCGGCTCGCGGCCCTGCGACGAGGGCGGCTCGTGCGGCGTGCCGGGGCTGATCGCCACCGCGCTCTCGGCCAACGGATCGGTCGCCAACGTCAACGGCATCGCCGGCGGCACGCTCGAGTCCGGCTTCTCGCAGTCCGACGTCGCCACCTGGGCCCAGACCGGCACCGGCATCTGGGAAGACCGCGAGCCGGTCGAGAAGCTGCGCGCCATCGCCAACCTCTACCCCGAGAGCATCCACCTCGTCGCCTCCGCCGACAGCGGCATCGAGAGCGTCGCCGATCTCAAGGGCAAGCGCGTGTCGATGGACGAGCCGGGCTCCGGCACCCTGGTCGACGCCCGGATCATCCTCGGCGCCTGGGGCCTCAGCGAGGACGACGTCGACGCGGCCTACCTGAAGCCCGACCAGGCCGGCGAGCGGATGCGCGACGGCGCGATGGACGCGTTCTTCTTCGTCGGCGGCTTCCCGGCCGGCGCCATCGCCGAGCTCGCCAGCCAGCACGACATCACGCTGGTGCCGATCGACGGCGACGGCGCGGCCTCCCTCGTCGAGCAGTATCCGTTCTTCGCCGACCACACGATCCCCGGCGGGACCTACGACGGGGTGGACGACGACAATCACACCCTCTCGGTCGGCGCCCAGTGGGTGACCAGCGCCGACCAGCCCGAGGAGCTGATCTACGGCATCACCAAGGCGCTCTGGAACGACAACACCCGCGCCCTCCTCGACGCCGGCCACGCCAAGGGCAAGCTGATCACGCTGGACACCGCACTCGACGGCGTCGGCATCCCGCTGCATCCGGGCGCGGAGCGCTACTACAAGGAAGCCGGCCTCATCAAGGAATGAACCGGTTGTCGGCCGGGCGACCGTCGCCCGGCCGCCCAGCAACGGAGGGCGCGGCCCGATGACCAGCTCCGACCCGGAGGGCGCCGCGCCAGCCACCCAACTGACAGCCGACCAGCTGAAGGAACTCGAGGAGCGCTTCGACGCCGAGGTCCGCTTCCGCCCGCTGCCCGACCGGCTGGCAGGCGTGGTCGGCGCGCTGTTCTTCATCCTTGCCTGCTACCACTACTACACCTCCGGCTACGGCATCCCGCCGGCCACGCTGCACCGCGGCCTGCACCTCGCCTTCACCCTCGGCCTGGTGTTTTTCTCCTTCGCCGCCTGGGAGGGCGCGAAGCCGCTGTCGCACGGCCGGTTCAGCCTGCTCGGCGTCTCGATCCTCGACTGGATCCTGGCGGCTGCCGGCGTCGTCGCCGCGCTCTATGTCCCGTGGATCTTCAACGACCTCGCGTTCCGGGTCGGCAACCCGCTGCCGATCGACGTGATCATGGGCACGATCCTGATCGTCGTGCTGCTGGAAGCGGTCCGTCGCTCGATGGGCTGGCCGCTGCCGGTGATCGCGCTCGCCTTCATCGGCTACGCCTATTTCGGCCGGCTGATGCCCGGCGCGTTCCAGCACCCGGGCGCGGACTGGGCCGGCATCGTCAACCACCTCTACCTCACCAGCCAGGGCATCTACGGCACCGCGCTCGGGGTGATCGCCACCTACGTCTTCCACTTCGTCCTGTTCGGGGTGATGGCGACCCGCATCGGCCTCGGCCAGCTGTTCATCGACCTGGCGATGGCGCTGGCGGGACGCTACTCCGGCGGCCCGGCCAAGGTGTCGGTGGTGTCCTCGGCGCTGCTCGGCTCGATCTCCGGATCCTCCATCGCCAACACCGTCACCACCGGCGCGCTGACCATCCCGGCGATGATGCGGATCGGCTATCCCCGCCACTTTGCCGCCGCGGTCGAGGCGGCGTCCTCCACCGGCGGCCAGATCACCCCGCCGGTGATGGGCGCGGTGGCGTTCCTGATGATCGAGTACCTCGGCGTGCCGCTGACCACCATCCTGACCGCAGCCCTTGTGCCGGCGTTCATGCACTTCTTCGGCGTGCTGGTGCAGGTGCATCTCGAGGCCCGCCGCCTCGGCCTGCGCGGCATGACCCGCGACGAGCTGCCGGTGGCATGGACCGTGTTCAAGGCCGGCTGGCTCACCACCCTGCCGCTCTTCGTGCTGATCACCGTGCTCCTGAGCGGGCGCACCCCCTACCTCGCCGCGTTCTGGGGCATCACCGCGTGCATCCTGGTGCTGGTGATCCAGAACCTGCTGCGCCACGACCTGCGCGGCGCCGTCCGCCACTCCGCGCACGATCTGTTCGACGGCTTCGTGCTGGGGGCCAAGTACTCGCTGTCGGTCACCGCCGCCGCGGCGCTGGTCGGCGTGATCATCGGCGTCGTGACGCTCACCGGCGTCGGCTTCAAGATCGCCTACGCGGTCACCAGCATCGCCGCCAACTGGGCCGAGATCGTCTCCGGGTGGCTCGCGGTCCTGCCGTTCGAGGTGATGAGCGTCGCCACCCTGACGCTGCTCTTCACGCTGATCATGACCGCCATCGTCTGCGTGCTGATGGGCTGCGGCATCCCGACCACGGCCAACTACCTGATCATGATCGCGGTCGCAGCACCCATCCTCAGCCTGCTCGGGGTCCAGCAGATCCTCGCGCACTTCTTCGTCTTCTACTACGGGGTGCTGGCGGACGTGACGCCGCCCGTCGCGCTCGCCGCCTACGCCGCCGCCGGCATCGCCAACGCCAATGCCTTCAAGACCGGCAACACCGCGTTCCGCCTCAGCATGGGCAAGGCGCTGGTGCCGTTCGTGTTCGTGTTCTCGCCGTCGCTGCTGCTGGTCACCGAGGGCTTCACCTGGAGCGCGTTCTTCCTCGCGGCGCTCGGGGCGATGGCCGGCATCTGGATGCTGTCGGCCGCCTTCGCCGGCTGGCTGTTCGCGCCGCTGCGCTGGTTCGAGCGGGCGCTGCTCGGCATCGCCGCGATCCTGCTGGTCGCGCCCGATCTCTACGCCACCCTCGTCGGGCTGGTGCTGATCTCGCCGGTGCTGATCCGGCAGTTCCCGAGCTTCCTCGGCACCGTGCCGGAGTAGTCCATCCGCCCTCGCAACAGCCTCCGGAAGCGGTTAACCGAAAATTATGAAAGATTAATCGCTTTAAAATCATATAGATACCAGTAATTGCGCGCGCGAAACGCCGCTCTTTCGCACCTGCCCGGCAAGCCCTCGTCCGCCAACTGCCGCTCGCCACGGGCCCGCACGCAGGGACTTCCGTTTCGCCGCGCCACCCGCTACCATCGCGAGCAAAAAAACCGATCGAGCCGGAGGCAGGAGTTGCACAGGATCACCGTCGCTACCCTCACGCTTGCCATCGTCGCCAGCGGCTGCGCGGGCGCCAACCCACCGCTCGACTCGAGCGACCGGCCGATGGCCCGATCCGCGAGCCGGAGCGCGCCGCCGATGTCCCGAAGCGCCAGCCCCCAGCCTGCCGACTTCACCGCCTGGCGCGACGGCTTCCGCAATCGCGCCCTCGCCCAGGGGATTTCACCGCAGGTCTTCGACACGGCGTTCCGCGGGGTCGGGGTGAACGCCGACGTCGTGCGGCTCGACGGCAAGCAGGCCGAGTTCACCAAGCCGATCTGGGAATACCTCGACAGCGCCGCCTCGTCCGAGCGGGTGTCGACCGGCCGCACCAAGCGCGCCCAGCTCGACCCCACGCTCGCCGCCATCGAGGCGCGCTACGGTGTCGACCGTCAGGCGGTTCTGGCGATCTGGGGGATGGAATCGAACTACGGCTCGCATCGCGGCAGCATCCCCGTGGTCGAGAGCCTGGCGACGCTCGCCTACGAGGGGCGGCGCCGCTCCTTCGCCGAGGAGCAGCTGGTCGCAGCCCTCCGCATCGTGCAGTCCGGCGACACCGCGCCGTCCAGCATGGTCGGATCGTGGGCGGGCGCGATGGGACACACCCAGTTCATCCCGACGAGCTATCTCAGCTACGCCGTCGACTTCAACGGCGACGGCCGGCGCGACGTCTGGTCCGACGATCCCACCGACGCGCTCGCCTCCGCCGCCAACTACCTGGCGAAGTCGGGCTGGCAGCGCGGCCAGCCGTGGGGCATCGAGGTGCGGCTGCCGAGCGGCTTCAACTACGGCAGCGCCGACCAGTCGAACATCCGCCCGGTCTCGGACTGGCGCGCCCGCGGCGTCACCGCCATCGACGGCTCGCCGCTGCCCGACCACGGCCCGGCGGCGATCATCGCCCCGGCCGGCGCGCGCGGGCCGGGCTTCGCGGTCTACCGCAACTTCTTCGTCATCAAGCGCTACAACAACGCCACCTCCTATGCGATGGGCGTCGGCCATCTCGGCGACCGGATCATGGGGGCCGGCCCGTTCCGCGCCGAGTGGCCGCGCGGCGAACGCGAGCTGTCGCGCACCGAGAAGGTCGAGCTGCAGAACCGGCTGACCGCGCGCGGCTACGGCTCGGGCGAGGCCGACGGGGTGATCGGGCCCGACACCATCACCGCGATCCGCGCCTACCAGACCTCCCAGGGCATGACGCCCGACGGGTTCGCCACCGCCTCGCTGCTGGCGAAGCTGCGCTGATGGCCGAGCGCGCGCCGAAGCTCGCGGTGCTGATCGACGCGGACAACACCTCGGCCCGGATCGCCGACGCGCTCTGGATCGAGGTCGCCAAGATCGGCGAGCCGACGCTGCGCCGGGCCTATGGCGATTTCTCCGGCAGCGGCGCGTCGGGCTGGAACAAGGACATCCTCGGCCGGCACGCCATCCAGGCCCACCACCAGTATCCCTACACCAAGCAGAAGAACGCCACCGACATCGCCATGGTCATCAACGCGATGGACCTGCTGCACTCGGGGCGCTTCGACGGCTTCTGCCTCGTGTCGTCGGACAGCGACTTCACCCCGCTCGCCGCGCGGATCCGCGAGGAGGGCGTCGACGTGTTCGGGATCGGCAAGCAGAACTCTCCCGAGAGCTTCCGCCAGGCCTGCACCCGGTTCATCTTCACCGAGAACTTCGCCCCCGTCGTCGAGCCCGGCCGCGCGCCCGCGGCCCCGGGCAAGGTGGCGGAGGCCGAGCCGCTGCTCCGCGACGCCATCGCCGAGATGGAGCCCGACGCGCAGGGCTGGTATCATCTCGGCCAGGTCGGCCAGCGCCTGAGCAACCTCTCCTCGGAGTTCGACCCGCGCAGCTACGGCCACGCCAAGCTCAGCGACCTCGTCGACGCCACCACCGCGTTCGAGCTGGATCGCGCCGGCCCCTACGTGCGGATGCGCCCCAAGCCCGGCCGGACCGCCAGGCGCAAGCGGTAGCGCCAAGTTTTGGCGACTCTTTGTTCGATCGCGGTATCAGGTCCCGATCCGAAGCGGCGATCGACGAACCCGAACCGGCACAAGCGACGCATGCGTCGCGCCGGTTCGTCGGCCGGAGCGCGCGAGCGCGGAGGCCGAGGGGGGTGCCGCTTGGACTGTCGGTCTGTAATCCGCGCGCGCCTGCCTGGCTGGCGCGTTGCAGACGCGCCTGCCGGGGGCAGGCAGGCGCGCGCGGATTTGTCGACGGCCAAATCCGCGAAGTGACTGCGTCAGCGTTGCGCCCAACCCGAGCTTCCAGAGCAAGTTGACTCAGTCAACTAGTTTCAGAAAAAATCATCAGTATCAGCTGGTTGCCCACATTTCACACGCGCAACGCGCAACGTCCCGGCAGATCATCACGGGTCCGTCGGCACCAGCTCCTCCAGCTCCGGCAGCAGCACCACGCTCTCCTGCTCGTTGGGATCGGTGCGGGCGATGACCACGGTGCAAGGCGCGTCGGATCGGTTCATCGGCAGGTGCGGGACACCGGCCGGAATGTAAAGCATCTCGCCCTCATGCACGACCATGTGGTGCTGGAGCCGGTCGCCGTACCGCATCTCCGAGGTGCCCTTGAGCGCATAGATCGCCGTCTCGTGGTCGGCATGCATGTGCGCCTTCGCCCGGTCTCCCGGCTGGATCGTCAGGAGGTGCATGCAGATGCCGCTCGCCCCCGCGCTCTCGGCGGAGATGCCGGCGGCATAGCGGAAGCCCTGCTTTCCGGCGTAGGTCTCGCCGGGGCGGAACAGGCGGCAGGTCGGCTCGACGGACTCGGTCATGCCGCAAGCATACGCTGCCGGCCGACGACGGCAAAGATGCTATCGCCGGATCTCGAACCCTTCGGTCGGCTCCGGCTCGGCCGCCTCGACCGCAACCTCAGCCACCGACGCCGCCGGCGGGCCGCGCCGCATCGCCGCGATCATCCTGGCGACCTCCGCGTCCGGTCCGGCGACGAGCGCCGTCACCGATCCGTCCCGCTCGTTGCGCACCCAGCCGGTCAGCCCGCGCCGCGTCGCCTCGTCGCGGGTCCAGGCGCGGAAGGCGACGCCTTGCACCCGCCCGGTCACCCGCAGCTTTGCGGCCCGCATCAGAACGGCGGCTCGGACGCGAACTCGACCCGGGCGCCGCCGTCGGGATGGCGGAAGCCGATCCCGGCGGCATGAAGCTGGAGCCGGTCGGCAGAGCTTTCGTCGCCGTAGAACGGATCGCCGAGGATCGGGTGGCCGAGCGCCGTCATGTGGACCCGGAGTTGATGACTGCGGCCGGTGAGCGGCCGCAGCTCCACCCGGGTCGCGCCGGGCTCGCGGGCCAGCACCCGCCAGTCGGTCAGGGACGGCTTGCCGCGAGCGTGGCAGACCATCTGCTTCGGGCGGTTCGGCCAGTCGCAGATCAGCGGCAGGTCGATCCGGCCGGCTTCTGCCGCCACCTCGCCGGCCACGCGCGCGATGTAGATCTTCGTCACCTGCCGGCGCTCGAACTGCCAGTTGAGGTGGCGCTGGGCGAGGCGGGTGCGCGCGAAGACCATGATCCCCGAGGTATCCCGGTCGAGCCGGTGGACCAGCAGCGCCGCCGGATCGCGCGCGCCCACCCGCGCTTCGAGGCAGTCGGCCGGGCCCGGCGGCTTCGCGGGCACGGAGAGCAGCCCCGAGGGCTTGTCCCAGACCGACAGGTGCGCATCCTCGTGGATGAGCCGCTCCTGGAAGGTGGCGCAATCCAGCACGCTACCGCCGCAGATCGGTGATCGTCTCCAGCAGGCCGGCGGTCGAGCCGTCCTTGCCGCCGAACCCGGACCCGCGCTGCACCAGCGGCAGCAGCGCGGTGGCGAGCTCCTTGCCGAGCTCGACGCCCCACTGGTCGAAGCTGTTGATGCCCCAGATCACCCCTTCGACGAACACGCGGTGCTCGTAGAGGGCGACGATGCGCCCGAGGGTGCTCGGGTCGAGCGTGGCGTAGACCAGCGTGGTCGAGGGACGGTTGCCGGGAAACACCTTGTGCGGGGCGAGTGCCGGGTCCTTGACGGTCTCCCGCGCCTCCTCGAGCGTGCGGCCGCGCATCAGCGCCTCCGACTGGGCGAGGCAGTTCGCGAGCAGGAGCAGGTGGTGGTGCTCGAGCGCCGGCTCGTGGCCGAGGGCGGCGACCATGAACTCGCAGGGCACGACGTCGGTTCCCTGGTGGATCAGCTGGTAGAAGGCGTGCTGGCCGTTGGTGCCGGGCTCGCCCCAGACCACCGGCCCGGTGGCGCAGGTCACCGGAGAGCCGTCGAGGGTGACGCTCTTGCCGTTGGATTCCATGTCGAGCTGCTGGAGGTAGGCGGGCAGGCGCAGCAGCCGCTGGTCGTAGGGCAGGATCGCCCGCGTCGGGTAGCCGCAGAAGTTGCGGTGCCAGATGCCGACCAGACCGAGCAGCACCGGCATGTTCCGCGGCAGCGGCGCGGTGGCGAAGTGGCGGTCCATCGCGTGGGCGCCGTCGAGGAACTCGGCGAAGCGCTTCGGGCCGATGCCGATCATCAGCGACAGACCGACCGCGCCCCAGACCGAATAGCGGCCGCCGACCCAGTCCCAGAACCCGAACACCCGCTCGGGGTCGATGCCGAAGTCGGCGGTCTTGTCGAGCGCGGTCGAGACGGCGGCGAAATGGCCGTCGGCGTGCTCGCCCAGGGTAGCCTGCAGCCAGGTCTGGGCGGTGCGGGCGTTGGTCATGGTCTCGGTGGTGGTGAAGGTCTTGGAGGCGACGATCACCAGCGTGCGCTTCGGGTCGAGCCCGCCGAGGACGTCGTGGGCGTGCGCGCCGTCGACGTTGGAGATGTAGTGGAGCCGCGGGCCGTCGTGGTAGGGCGCCAGCGCCAGCGTCGCCATCACCGGCCCGAGGTCGCTGCCGCCGATGCCGATGTTGACGACATCGGTGAATTTGCCACCGCCGGACGCCGCGATCCTGCCGGAGCGGACGCCGTCGGCGAAGGCGGCCATGCGGTCGAGAACGCCGCTCGACCTCCGGCATCACGTCCTCTCCGTCGACGAGGACCGGCTTGCCGGAGCGGTTGCGCAGCGCGGTGTGCAGCACCGCGCGGTCCTCGGTCGAATTGATGTGCGCGCCGGTCAGCATGGCGTCGCGCCGCTCGGGCACGCCGCGCGCCTCGGCGAGCTGGATCAGCAGGGTGAGGGCATGGGCGTCGATCGAGGTCTTGGAGAAGTCGAGCCGCATGTCGTCGAGACCCACCGAGAACTCGGCGAACCGGGCGGGGTTGCGCTCGAACAGTCCGAGGATCCGCTGGTCGCGCGCCGCTGGCGGCGGCCTCCTCGAGGGCGGTCCAGATTTCGTCGGCCATCGGCTTCACCTTTCCAGTCGGCTGGCGTCGCGGGCGAGGCGCTCGACCTCGTCCCAGCGCCCGGCGTCGAGCAGCTTGCCGTCGGCCACCCAGGAGCCGCCGACGCAGAGCACGTTCGGCAGCGCCAGGTAGTCGGCGGCGTTTCCCGGCGTGACCCCGCCGGTCGGGCAGAAGCTCATCTGCGGCAGCGGGCCGGCGAAGGCCTTCAGCGACTTCGCGCCGCCGTTGGCCTCGGCCGGGAAGAACTTGGCGACGTCGTAGCCGCGCTCCAGCATCCGCATCGCCTCGGACACCGTGGCGGTGCCGCCGAGCAGCGGCAGGCCCTCGGCCTCGCAGGCCGTCGACCAGCGCGTCGGTGATGCCCGGCGAGACGCCGAACCGGGCGCCGGCCGCCTTGGCGTCCTTCACGTCGCGCGGGGTCAGCAGCGTGCCGGCGCCGACCACGCCACCCTCCACCTCGGCCATGGCGCGGATCACCTCGAGCGCGGCGGGGGTGCGCAGCGTCACCTCCAGCACCGGCAGCCCGCCGGCGACCAGCGCCTCGGCGAGCGGCACGGCGTGGCCCGCGTCCTTCACCACCAGCACCGGGATCACCGGTGCGAGCCCGCAGATCTCGCGGGCGTAGGTTGATGCGTCCTTGGGGGTCATGCGATGGCCTTTCGTGGTCCTCGGGCGGCATCCTCTAAAGTCCGTCGAGGAAGGCGACCACCCGCCGCCACAGAAGCGCCGCCGCCTCGGCGTCGTGGTCGGGGAGCGCCGCGTCAGTGAAGAGATGCCCGACCCCGGGATAGCGGAAGCTCTCCAGCGCGACACCGGCGGCGCAGTTCCGGGATCCAGTCGGCGACGAAGTCCTCGTCCTCGAACGGGTCGGGCTCGGCGAGGTGGACCTGTACCGGCAGGCCCCGGCGCGGCGCGCGGCGGGACGGGTGCCACGCCGTGGAGCAGCAGGACACCCGCCGCCTCGGGGCGGTCGGGCCGATAGCTCGGCGCGACGCGGCGCCCATCGAGAAGCCGGCGAGCACGGCCTGTCGGTGGCAGGACAGTCCGCGGCGGCCCGGGCGCGGCCGATCCAGCGGCTCCCAGCCGATGCGTCCTTGATGGCGAAGCCCTCCTCCAGGTGGCCGGGTGCTCGCCGTCGAAGAGGTCGGGCCGTGGCGACATCGTGGCCGGCGGCGCGCAGCCGGTCCGCCGCCGACCGCTCGAGTCGCGCAGCCGCGAACCGAGTGGAAGAGCAGGATGCCGGCCATCGTTCCCCCGCGCCTTCAGAAGAACGGCGAGGCGCCGGCCTCGGCGGCACCGACATGGCGGCGGAACACGCCGAACAGCTCGCGGCCGAGGCCGTGCTCGTTCTCGACGAGATCGGGGCGGACGTTCGGTCGCTCGAGCACCCCCGGGGTCAGCACGTCGAGCCGCCCGGCGACCGCATCGACCCGCACGAAGTCGCCGTCGTGCAGGCGGGCGAGCGGGCCGCCGTCGAGCGCCTCGGGGCTGACGTGGATCGCCGACGGCACCTTGCCGGAGGCGCCGGACATCCGGCCGTCGGTCACGAGCGCCACCTTGAGGCCCCGATCCTGCAGCACGGCGAGCACCGGGGTGAGGCTGTGCAGCTCCGGCATTCCGTTGGCCTTCGGGCCCTGGAAGCGGACGACGACCACGGTGTCGCCGGTGAACTCGCCGTCGCGGAAGGCGCGCTTGACCTCGTCCTGATCCTGGAAGACGCGCACCGGCGCCTCGACCACGTGCCGCTCCGGCGCCACCGCCGAGACCTTCATCACCGCCGGTGCCGAGGTTGCCGGAGAGCCGGCGGGTGCCGCCGGTCGGCTGGAACGGGTCGGAGACCGGGCGCAGGATCCTGTCGTTCAGCGTCTCGCTCGGCGCCGTCCTGCCAGACCAGCGCGCCGTCGATCACCTTCGGCTCCCGAGTGTAGCGGGCGAGGCCGTCGCCGGCGACGGTGCGCACGTCCGGGTGCAGGAGACCGGCTTCGAGCAGCTCGCCGATCATGTAGCCGAGGCCGCCGGCGGCGTGGAAGTGGTTCACGTCCGCGAGGCCGTTGGGATAGACCCGCGCCATCAGCGGCGTCGCGTCCGAGAGATCGGCGAAGTCCTCCCAGTCGAGCAGCACGCCGGCGGCGCGGGCCATGGCGATCAGGTGGATCAGCAGGTTGGTCGAGCCGCCGGTGGCGCCCAGCCCGACGATGCCGTTGACGAAGGCGCGCTCGTCGAGCACGTCGCAGACCGGCGTGTACTCGTTGCCGAGCGCGGAGATCGCCAGCGCGCGTTTCGCCCCCTCGACGGTCAGCGCCTCGCGCAGGGGGGTGCCGGGGTTGACGAAGCTGGCGCCGGGCAGGTGCAGGCCCATGAACTCCATCAGCATCTGGTTGGTGTTGGCGGTGCCGTAGAAGGTGCAGGTGCCCGGGCCGTGGTAGGAGGCCATCTCGGCGGCCATCAGCTCGGGCCGGCCGACCTCGCCGGTGGCGAAGCGCTGGCGGACCTTCGCCTTCTCGTCGTTGGGGATGCCGCTGGTCATCGGCCCGGCCGGCAGGAACACCGCCGGCAGGTGGCCGAAGGTCGCCGCGGCGATCACCAGGCCCGGCACGATCTTGTCGCAGACGCCGAGAAACACCGCCGCGTCGAAGACGTTGTGGCAGAGCGCGACCCCGGCGGCCATGGCGATCACGTCGCGCGAGAACAGGCTGAGCTCCATCCCGCCCTGGCCCTGGGTGACGCCGTCGCACATCGCCGGCACGCCGCCTGCGACCTGGGCGGTGCCGCCGACCTCGCGCGCCGCGGCGCGGATCAGCGCGGGGTAGGTCTCGAACGGCTGGTGGGCCGAGAGCATGTCGTTGTAGGCGGTGACGATCGCGAGGTTGCCGGCGCTCTCGGCCGCCAGCACCGCCTTGTCGGCGTCGGTCATCGCGGCATAGGCGTGGGCCTGGTTGCCGCAGGTGAGGTGCGCGCGGTTCGGTCCCTCGTCGCGCGCCCGCGCCATGCGGTCGAGGTAGGGTCGCCGCACCGGCACCGAGCGTTTCACGATCCGTTCGGTGACGCGGGCGACGGCGGCGTTCAGCGGCATGGCTAGCTCCCCTTACTCGGCATAGTGCACCGTCACCGGACAGGGCGCGGTCAGGACGGCGCGGACCGGCGCCTCGGTCACCGGGCCGCCGGCCAGCGCGGTCTCGAGGGCTGCGAACTTCGCCGGCCCGGTGATCAGCAGGTGGATCACCGAGGCGCCGCGCAGGACCGGCGCGGTCAGCGTCAGCCGCGCCTCCGGCTCGCCGGGCGGGGTGATCTCCATCAGCACGGGGGCGTCGTCGGCGAGCGCGGCTTCCAGCTCGGGCGCGCCGGGAAACAGCGAGGCGGTGTGCATGTCGTCGCCCATGCCCAGCACCAGCACGTCGATCGGCAGGATCCCCTCGATCCGCTCGGTCAGGTTGCCGAGCAGCGGCTGGTGCAGCCCGACGAAATGCGCCGCGGCCGCGGCGTTCTGCAACAGCGTCTCGTGGATCAGCCGGGCGTTCGACCGGGAGCTGGTCTCCGAGACCATCCGCTCGTCGGTCGGCAGCACGCGGATCGCGTCCCAGGCGAGATCGGCCTCGGAGAGGGCGGCGAGGAACGGCCCCGGCGTCGTGCCGCCGGGCACCGCCAGCGTCGCGTGATCCTTGCTGGCATGGGCGGCGCGAAGCTGGTCGGCGACCAGCTCGGCCAGCCCGCGCATCAGCGTGTCGCGGTCGGGGTAGGTCTGGCGCGCCACCTCGGTCATGCGGCGATCTCGCGCCAGAGGTGGCCGTCGGTGCCGGTCAGCTTGTAGGCCTCGATCGGCCCGGCGCTGCCGGCGTCGTAGGGCTGTGGCCGCGCGCCGTTGTCCTCCCAGGCGTCGATGATCGGGTCGGTCCAGGCCCAGGCGGCCTCCACCTCGTCGCCGCGCATGAACAGCGTCTGGTTGCCGCGGATCACGTCCATGATCAGCCGCTCGTAGGCCTCGGGCATCTCCGCCGCATCGGGACCGAGCGAATCCGCGAACGTCATGTCGAGCGGCACCTCGACCAGCCGCATGCCGCCGGGCCCCGGATCCTTGATCGCCACCCTGCAGCATGATGCCCTCATCGGGCTGCAGCCGGATGATCAGCGCGTTGCCGCGCAGGCCCTCGACCTGGGGAAAGATGGTGTGCGGCGGGTGCTTGAACACCACGCAGATCTCGGAGACCCGCGCCGAGAGCCGCTTGCCGGTGCGCAGGTAGAACGGCGTCCCGGCCCAGCGCCAGTTCGAGATGTGCGCCCGGAGCGCGACGAAGCTCTCGGTGCGGCTCGACGGCGTGCCCACGTCGTCGAGGTAGCTGCCCTCCTTGCCGCCCGCCCGGTACTGCCCGCGCACCGTGTCGGTCAGCTTCAGGGGATCGAGGGCGCGGATCACCTTCAGCTTCTCGTCGCGCACCGCGTCGGGATCGAACTTCGACGGCGGCTCCATCGCGGTCAGGCACAAGAGCTGCATCATGTGGTTCTGCACCATGTCCCGCATCGCGCCGGACTTGTCGTAGTAGGCGCCGCGGCCGGCCACGCCGATCGTCTCGGCGACGGTGATCTGCACCTGCTCGACGTAGTGCGAGTTCCACAGCGGCTCGAACAGCGCGTTGGCGAAGCGGATCGCCATCAGGTTCTGCACCGTCTCCTTGCCGAGATAGTGGTCGATCCGGTAGATCTGGTGCTCGTCGAAATGCTCGGAAAGCTCGGCGTTCAGCGCCTTGGCCGAGGCGAGGTCATGGCCGAGCGGCTTCTCCAC
This sequence comes from uncultured Alphaproteobacteria bacterium, assembly GCA_963773555.1. Lineage (GTDB taxonomy): Bacteria > Pseudomonadota > Alphaproteobacteria > Rhodobacterales > Rhodobacteraceae > Amaricoccus. Next base: position 12,270 of record CAVZCB010000019.1, on the reverse strand, counting down.
CACGATCCGGCTTTCGGCCGTGGCGATCCCCGCCTGCGCCAGCCTGTGCGCGATCGGCGCGAAAAGCTGCGGCGCCACCGAGAAGTAGAACACGCGGATATGCTGCGGCTTCTCCTCGAGCCGCCTGGACAGCGGCGCCCAGCCGCTCTCGCCGGTGGCGTCGATCGAGACGTAGTCGATGCAGCTCAGGAACTCGTCGACCAGGTCGGGCTTCAGCAGCTTCGCCTCGACGAACGCGGTCAGCGCGTCGCGCACCATCTTGCGGAATTCCACCTTGCTCATCTTGGAGCGGGCGGCGCCGATCACCCGGGAGCCGGACGGCATCTGGTGCGCGGCGAGCCGTCGGAACAGGCTTGGCAGGATCTTGCGATGCGCGAGGTCGCCGGTCGCGCCGAAGATCACCAGATCGAAAGGCTGGACGGGGATAACGGTCGAGACCATCTGCAGTTGTCCTTCAGTAGGTCAGCTCCGCGGCCCGCGGCAGATCCGCGCCCCGCCGCGAGCAGGTGATGGCCGCGGCCCGGGCCGCGTAGGCGAGCAGCCGGGCGAGTCCCTCCGCATCGAGCGCCGCCAGTTCCGCCGCCGCTCCCCCCGGCGCCGCCAGAAGCGGGGCAAGCAGCGCCGCCTGAAAGGTGTCGCCGGCACCCACCGTGTCGACGACGTCGACCCGCGGCGGTACCGCCGTCGCACGAAGCCCGCCGCTTGTCCAGCCGGTCGCGGCCGCACCGCCGTCGGTCACCACCACGAGAGAGGCGCCCTGCGCGGTCAGGTCCGCCGCCAGCGCCTCGGGTGTCGTGCCGGGATGCAGGATCGCCAGATCCTCGGCGCTGATCTTCACCAGGTCGGCGAGCGGATAGAGCGTCGCCAGCCGCTCTCGCCACACGTCCATGTCCGGCTCGACCGTCGGCCGCACGTTCGGGTCCAGCGACACCAGCCGGTCGCCCTTGCCGCGCGCGAGCGCCGCCGCGGCGTCCGCGACCGGCGCGACCGCCAGCGAGTACGAGCCGAAGTGCAGGCCGGTCACCTCGGGCCCCAGCGCCGGCAGATCGGCTGCCGCAACGCCGGTGCTTGCCGAGCCGTTGTCATAGAACTGGTAGGCCGGCACCCCCGCCGCATCGAGGCCGACGAGGCTCAGCGTGGTCGGCCGGTGGGTCCGGATCGCATAGGCGGTCGAGACGCCTTCCGCCGCCAGCACCTGCGCCAGCCGCTGGCCCAGCAGGTCGTCGGACAGGCCGGTCAGCAGCCCCGCCTCGCAGCCCAGCCGTCGCAGACCGATCGCCACGTTGAACGGCGAGCCGCCGGCCCGGGCGGCGTAGGTGGCCGCGGCCGGCCCCGCCTCGGTCTCGAGGAAGAAGTCGAACAGCGCCTCGCCGCAGACCAGAAACATGACCGCCCCTCTCCCGCGCCCGGAGTCCCGAGTTGATCAGGGCCGACGGGGGTTGCGCAAGAGTGGAGCACGCGATTCCGCCGGATTTCGATAGCGCGTTGCCAGTGCCGCCGCCGCCTCGCTAGGGTAGCCGGATAGTAGCCGGATACTTGCGGCGTCCCGGGGGGGCGCATCCGCTCCGGCCGCCATCACGGGGAGGGTTCCGACGTGTCCGAACCGTTGCGCCTCGGGGTGATCGGCACCGGTGCGCTCGGTGGCGCCATCGCGCGCGCCGCCCTTCGCGCCGGCGTGGTCACGCCGGCAACTCTCGCGCTCGCCAACCGCTCCGGCCGCCTCGACGGCTTCGGCGACTGGCCCGGCCTGAGGGTGGTCACGGAGCCCCAGGCGCTGGTGGACCACGCCGATCTGCTGCTGCTGGCCATTCCGCCGGCCGCGCTGCCGGATCTGCGGCTCGATGCGCCGGGCCTGCCGGTGCTCTCGGTCATGGCGGGCGCCACCATCGCCCAGCTGTCGCGACGCTGCGGCACCGCCCGCATTTTGCGCGCGATGAGCAGCCCGGCCGCCGATATCGGGCTCGCGTATTCGCCGATCTGCCCCGCGCCGGGCGCGAGCGCCGCAGACCGCGAGCGCGCCGAACGCCTGCTCGGCGCTTGCGGGATGGTGGATTTCATCGGAGACGAGGCGCTGCTCGACCAGTTCACCGCGCTGACCGGGCCGGTGCCGGGCTTCGTCGCCTTCTTCGCCCGCGCCATGGTCGATCACGCCACCCGCGCCGGCATCGCACCGCGGATCGCCGACCGCGCGGTCCGCCAATTGTTCCTCGCCTCCGGCCGGCTGCTGTCGGAGGCCGAGGCGTCTCCGGCGGATCAGGTGCGGGCGATGATCGACTACGCCGGAACCACCGCCGCCGGGCTGGAAGTTCTCGAAGCCGGCGATCTCACGGAAACCGTGCATGGCGCTCTGCAAGCCGCGGCCCACCGCGCCCGATCGATCGCGCCCGAAGATTGACAGAAACGACAAGCGCGCCAGCCGGGCCGGCGGGCCGTCGTCAGGGCGCGGAGCGGGCGCGCGCCGGATCCTGCACGACGTCGCCGAAGCGACGGCTGCGCTGGCGATAGCCTTCGACCGCGGTCGCCAGGTGATCGACGGTGAAGTCCGGCCAGGCGACGGTCGGGAAATCGTATTCGGCGTAGACCCCCTGCCAGAGCAGGAAGTTGGAGATGCGCTGCTCGCCCGAGGTGCGGATGATGAAGTCCGGATCCGGCAGCTCGCGGGTATCGAGGGCGGCGCTGACCGCCGCCTCCGAGATCGCCGTCGGCCACAGGGCGTCGGTCTCGACCCGCCGCGCCAGATGCTGCACCGCGCGGGTCAGTTCGTCGCGGCCGCCGTAGTCGATCGCTATCGTCAGGTTCAGACCGTGGCACCGCTCGGTGCGGGCCTCGAGCGATTCCATCAGCACGCGCAGCCTGGGAGGCACCCGGTGGCGCATGCCGACGAATCGGACCCGCACGTCGTTGCGGCGCAGCCCTTCCATCTTGTTCAGGATGTACTGGCGGAAGATCCGCATCAGTCCCTCGACCTCGGCGAGCGGGCGCCGCCAGTTCTCGGTCGAGAACGCGTAGAGCGTCAGGTGCGTGATGCCGAGATCCGGGCAGACGCCGACCATTTCGGTTACGCGGCGCGCGCCACGCACATGCCCCGCGACACGATTCAACCCGCGCGCCTCGGCCCACCGGCCGTTGCCGTCCATGATGACCCCGACATGAAACGTCGGGGCGGTCTTTTGCTGCATTCTTGGTCCACCTGCCCGATCGGCTCAATATGCTGAAACCACAGCTTGGGACAACAGGCAGTTGGTCGCTCATTGAAAAAGTGACCGGACGGGCGGAGGACCGCCGGCGCTACTGGCGGTAGCGTGCCGCGGTCAGTCCGTCGAGGCTGATCTCCGGGGTCTTGCCCAGCACCACGTCGGCGATGGCGCGCGACGAGCCGCATGACATCGTCCAGCCGAGCGTGCCGTGGCCGGTGTTGAGGAAGAGGTTGTCGTAGCGGGTCGGGCCGAGCACCGGCGTGCCGTCCGGCGTCATCGGGCGCAGCCCGGTCCAGCCCTCGGCCTTGGAGACGTCGCCGCCCTTGGGGAAGAGATCGCTGATCACGTAGCGTACCGTGTCGGTGGCGCGGCGGCCGAGCTTGGCGTTGTAGCCGATGATCTCGGCCTGGCCGGCGACGCGGATGCGGTCGCCGAGACGGGTGATTGCCACCTTGTGGGTCTCGTCCATCAGCGTCGATTGTGGCGCGGCCCCGTCGTCGGTGACCGGCAGGGTGATGGAGTAGCCCTTGATCGGGTAGATCGGCAGCCGGATGCCGATCTTGCGCATCAGGATCGGTGCGAACGGGCCGAGCGCGCAGACATAGGCGTCGGCGGTCTCGGAGCCCTGGTCGGTCTCGACCGCGGTGATCCTGTCGCCGGAGCGGGTGAAGCCGCTGATCGTGGTGCCGTAGCGGAACGAGACCCCGAGCGCCCGCTGCCTTCTCCGCCAGCGCCAGCGTGAACATCCGGCAGTCGCCGGTGCGGTCCGCGGTCAGGCGCAGGCCGCCGACGAACTTGTCAGCCACGTGGGCCAGGCCCGGTTCCGCGGCGATGCAGCCGTCGCGGTCGAGCACCTCGAAGGGGGAGTCGAACTCGGCCAGCACCTCCTGGTCTGCCTTCGAGTTCTTGAGCTGCTTCTCGGTGCGGAACAGCTGCAGCGTACCCTTCTCGCGCAGGTCGAACTCGAGGTCGACGTCGCGGAGCAGATCGGTCATCGCGTCGCGGCTGTAGTTCGAGACCCGGACCATCCGGCTCTTGTTCAGCCGATAGGAGTCCTCGTTGCAGTTGCGGAGCATCCGCAGGCCCCAGTCCCACATCTTCGGGTCGACCATCGGCCAGATGAACAGCGGCCGGTGACGCATGAAGAGCCACTGGATGGCCTTCTTCGGGATCCCCGGCGCCGCCCATGGCGAACTCATGCCGTAGGAAAGCTCGCCGGCGTTGGCGAAGCTCGTCTCCATGCCTGGTCCGGGCTGCCGGTCGAGCACCCGGACTTCTGCGCCGGCACGGGCGAGATACCAGGCCGTGGTGACGCCGACCACGCCGGCGCCGAGAACGATGACCTTCATCAGCGTGTCCTCCCCTGCATCGGCCTCCCACGCTAGGGGAGGCCGAAGGGCTTGTCACCCGCTGCGGCAGCAATAGAGGCTGGGGCATTCTCCGCGAGAATGCCCCAGCCATGCGATCGAGCAGAATTCAGGAATCAGACCCGACTCAGACGGTTCCGTCCTTGCTCTTGGGCTCGGCGTCCGTTTCGCCGAGGTGCTGGCGTTCGGCTTCCTCCGAGCCGGCGTCGGCGACGCGACGCGCGGCCTTATCCAACCGGTCACCGGCGGCCTCGACCATCTCCCGGCCACCGGGCATGCGGGACTGCAGGTCGTCCGCGGTCTCTTCGACCACCGCCTGGGCCTCGGTCGCCATCGCACCGACGGTTGCGCCGGCCTTGCGACCTTCGTCTTCCGCGATGTCCCGCAGGCCCTGCCGAACGCGGTCCGCCCGCTGGCCGAACATGCGATCCTCGCGGCGAGAGTTCGGCAGCACCCCGCCGACCGCCGCCCCGAGCGCGAGTGCGAGGGCGCCGAGGACCAGCGGCTGGTCCTCGAGAAGGTGCTCGAGGCCTTCGCGCGCGTCGCGGCTGGCGTGGAGGGCGCGACGGCGCGCGCGGTAGGCGCCTTCGCGCGCCGCGTCGCCGGCATCGCGCATCCGGTCGCCCGCCCCGTGGAGCCGATCCTGAGCACCGCCGGCGACGTCCGAGGCGAACTCACGGACCCCCGACGCCGCCCCCGAGGCACGGCTCCGGATACCCGATGCGGCAGAGGCCGTCCGATCGCGGGCGCCGGATACGGCATCGCCCATCCGATCCCCGAGATCCGACGCGGCATCCGCCGCGCGCTCCCGCATGCCGGGCCCATCGTCGCCGCTGTCGTAGCTGTCGTCGCCGAACGCTCCCACGCCCGGCCCGACGTAGTCGCGGTCGGTCTCGAGATAGTCCCGCCGTGGAATCTCGGGGCCACCCAGCGGACCGGCGGCCGCACCGTAGGCGCCATAGAGGTCGCGGTCGTCCTCGTCGTCCCAGTCATAGCGGCCCCGACGCTCGGGCGCGCGGCCGCTTCCCGCCATGAGCCATGCCAGACCGACGCCGGTCAGAATGACCGGGAGCGGGTTGTCGCGGATAGTGCGCCCGAGGTTGCGGCTGATATCGCCGCCGTTCTCGCCGACCGCCGTGACGACCTGATCGAGGACGCTGCCGATCGACGCCTTCTCGCGGAGGGCGTCGATGGTCGCACCCAGATCCTCGCGTTCGCGATCCACCTCGCGCTCGAGATCGCTGACGCTGCGGTCATGGGGATTGGTATCGAAACCGGTCATCATATCTTCTCCTTGACCATGGTCGCGTCGCGGCTCGCGGATCGTGCCGTGCGTTCCGGCGCGAGGCTGCTCGCCTTGAGATTGTTGATTCCGCTGCGGGCGGCGATGTAGGCGACGATCGCCAGCACCACGCCCACGATGATGGCCGACCACGCCGCGGGGATCCCGAGGTTCGTGAGGGCCGCAACCAGGGCGACGGCCAGAACGTTCAGCGCGACGATCGCGATGACCCCCCCGGCCGCGATACTGCCGATCGCGATCGCGGCCTGGTTGGTCTTCTCGTTCATCTCGGCGCGAAAGAGCTGGATCTCCTTGCGGACCAGCTCGGTCACCTGGCTGACGAGGTCTCCCACGAGAGCGGTGGCGCTACGTTCCTGATCAGCCATTGTTGCTGCCTCCAATCTTCGTCCCGGGTGTCGTCGCTCCGGGAGTTGTTGTCCCGGGAGTTGTCTTTCCGGTTGTCGTTGTCCCGGTCGGCGTTGTCCCGGACGTCGTCTTTCCGGGTGTCGTTGTCCCGGTCGTCGTTGTCCCGGTTGTCGTGGCGGACCCCACGGGCTCGTTGCGATCGGCGCCGCTGCCCTCCAACGAAGACCGTGCCGGGGATGCCGAGGCCTCAGGCGCGAAAGCGCGGGAGCGCTCCGTTTCGAAACGGCGCGAACGATCCGCGAAACCGCGCGCGGGCTCCGGTGCGGAAGCGCGCGCGAACCGCGCCAGTGCGAAACCAGCCAGCGCCGCGCCTCCCAGGTAGGCGACCGGGTTCTGCCGCCCGAAATCCGAGAGATCTCCCACCAGCGCACCCAGGCTCTTGTTCTGGACCGTGCGGGCGAGCTGGGAGAGCCCGTCGGCTGCCTCGCGCAGAAGCTCCTGCTGCAAGGGCGCGTCGCCGAGTTCGTCCGCGGCGGCTTCGAGGCCATGGGCGGTGCGCTCGATCTCGTCGGCCGCCTGACCCTTAACCGACTCGGCCTTTTCCTGCGCGGACTCCTTGGCGTCGGACAACGCCTCGCCGGCTGCCTCCTGCACACCGGCGGCACGGCGCCGCGCTTCCTGGCCGGCCTCGCGCGCGGAGTCCGTCAGGTTGGACTGATGTTCGGGCGGCGATGGGTCACGTACGTCATTGTCATCGATCATTTGGTTGCTCCCAGTCTTTGCGATGTCCTAGGCGTCAAACTCAGGCGAACCTGCGCGCCTCGAGAGATGCGCGCAGGTTTGTTTCGCTATCGTGCCAACTCAACGGGGGGAGCAACGTTCCGTCGACTCGTTTGCCAAACGATGTGCCCCGGCCGATTTTCCAGCCGATGGGCAGCGGACGACCGCTCGCAGCGCGCGTCACTCGGAGAACAGGCCGCGGCGAAACGGCCCGAACCGCCGGTTCAGCGGTCGGCGGGCGGCTCTTGCGCTGCGGGCTGCGGCGGAACCGCCTTCAGATAGTGCGCGATGGCGGTCCGGTCGGAGCCGGGCAGCATGGCGATGTTGCGCTGGACGGCGACCATCGATCCGCCGGCGGTGTCGAAATCCGGCGTGAAGCCGGCCTCGAGGAAATAGGCGATGTCCTCGGCGGACCAGTCGCCGATCCCGCCCTCGCCCGGCGTGATGTCAGGCACGCGGCCGCGCCCCTCCGGGGCCGGGGCCCCGGCGAGCCAGCGGCGGGTCTCCATCGCGCCGGCGAAGTTGCGCGGCGTGTGGCATTCGCCGCAATGGCCCGGTCCCTCGACGAGGTACTGGCCGCGGGCGATGGACGGGTCCCGGGTGTCGACGGAAACCACGGGTGCGGCCGAGAGAAACGCCAGCTTCCAGAGACCGACGCCGCGGCGGAAGCTGAACGGGAAGCGCAGATCGTTCGGCGGCGCCTTGCCGCTGACCGGGGGAAGCGTTCTGCATGAACGCCCAGAGGTCGGCCACGTCGCCATGCGTCATCCGGGTAAACGAGGCGTAGGGAAACGCCGGATAGTAGTGACGGCCCTCGGGGGACATGCCGCGCAGCAGCGCGTTGGCGAAATCGGCGACCGTCCAGCCGCCGATGCCGTCCGCAGGATCGGGCGAGATGTTCGGAACCGAGAAGCCGCCGAACGGGGTGTCGAGCACCCGTCCGCCGCCCAATCTCAGCCGCGCTTCGCCCTCGGCCTTGTCCGCGGCGTGGCAGGACTCGCAGCCGCCCGCCCAGAACACCGCCTCCCCCCGTCCGGCATCGCCGGCCGGGAGAGCGGCGAGCTCGGCTGCGGGCAGACCGCGCGGCATCGTCGCCACGAAGAAGACCGCGGCCCCGGCGAGGATCAGCCCGACGAGGGCGAAGACGAGCCGCCGCATCGGCGCTGTCAGTTGTCGACGCGGTAGCCCTCGTGGCAGGATTTGCAGCTGTCGAAGATCGGCTTCATCAGACCGGCGAACGCGGCCTTGTCCGCCGGCCCGTCCTTGCCGGCAGCCTTTTGCGCGGCTGCGGTCGCCTGCTGGAACTTCGCGAGCTCGTCCTGGAACCCGGCCATGTCCTCCCAGATCTTCGGCGAGGCGTGGCTGCGCTTCGGATCGAGGCTGCCTTCGGGAAAGTAGTCGCCGTAGGCGAACGCCGTGGCGCGGAACGCATAGATCGCCGCCTTGGCCGATCGTCGGGTTGTAGTCGATCTCGCCCTTGAGGATCCCGCCGGCGACCGCGGCCGCTGCGCCGTTGTTGTCCATCAGCGCCTGTCGCGTCGCGATCGCGTCATCGGTGGCCAGGGCGGGCGACGCGAGTGCGACGAGCGCCCCGATCATCAGTGGCAGTTTCCTCACGCTTGTCTCCTCTTGATCGGTGCCTTGTGCGGGCGGCGAACCCGCGCTCCGATCTAAACACGGCCGATCCGCGTGCGCCACAGCGGCGAAAGTCTCACGATCACTTCTGCTTGAAGCCCTACAGAGGTTCGAAAGCCCCCGTTGAGGCATCGTAGATCTCCAGGCCGCCGTCGCGTATGTCCTTCCAGGCGCCATGGAGCTGCAGCCGGCCGTCGCGGACGCCGTCGGTGACGAAGGGAAACGTCATCAGGTTGCGCAGGCTGACCAGAACCGCCTCCTTTTCCAGCGCGGCGATGCGCGCCTCGTAGTCCAGGCCGCGGCCGGCGAGGGTTTCGTAGCCGGGCTTTAGGATCTTCAGCCAGGTGCCGACGAAGCTCGTGGGCGTGTCGAGGTCCGGCGCAAGGCCCGCCAGCATGTCGTGGCAGCCGCGCACCCCGCCGCAGCCCTGGTGGCCCATCACCACCAGGTGCTCGATCTTGAGCGCGATCACCGCATACTCGATCGCCGACGAGGTGCCGTGCGAACGCCCGTCGGGCTCGTGCGGCGGCACGAGGCTGCCGATGTTGCGCAGCGTGAAGAAATCGCCCGGCTCGTTGCCGAACATCTCGTGCACCAGCACCCGGCTGTCGCAGCAGGTGATGATCATCGCCTTCGGGGACTGGGCCTTCGCGGCCGCGTCGGCATGGGCCGCGATGTTTTCCGGGGTGCGGGTCTCCTGCCACTCGCGATAGCGGGAGACCAGATCCTCGGGCAGTGGCCGGGCGTAGTCCATCGTTTCCCTCGCGTCTTAACCTAAACTTCCCGGCAGTTTTAGGCGCGCGGCTGGCCATGCCGTCAAGGTTCCCTTTACGGCTCCGGGCGATGTTTGTCGCGGGTGACCGGGGGGAGACTGCGCCATGGGTGCGGAGCTGTATCACATTGCATCGCGTGAGGATGCCGCGCTCGACACGAGCCGGATCCTCGTCCTGCGCCAGTCGCTGGGCGACGAGCGCTGCCGCCAGATCGTGTCCGAGGTGGTGTTTCACCTGACGGACCGCCTGGGTCTCCTGCAGCTGGCGCTCGACGGCGACGACGCGGCGGAGGCGCAGGTTCAGGCCTCGCGGCTGGCGAGCCTGAGCGAGCAGGTCGGGCTTGCGGACTTCGCCCGGGTCGCGCGAGATCTCGACGTCTGCCTCGGGGCGGGAGACACCATCGCCACCGCCGCGGTCGGCGCGCGGCTGATGCGTCTGGGCGAGGAATCGCTGTTCTCCGTGGTGCTTTACGCCGACCAGTCGGCCTTGTAGGTCTCGTGAAGCGCCGCGCCTCCCAGCGGCTTCGGACGAGGTCTGCGACATGCCGCTGGCGCCCGATTCCCCGGCCATTCCACGGCGATCGCGCTGCAGCGTGATCGAGGCGGACGGTCTGCCGGGCTGGCTCGAGGGGCAGGACGCGGCAACAAACGCCTGGGTCGCCGCTTCAGGGTTCAAGGCGGGACTCGGCGAGGTGCTGTGTCTGCCGGCGGCCGACGGAAGCATTCGCGCCGCGCTGGTCGGCTGGGGCGACGCGAAGGCGCGCGCGCGCGGCCGCTTCGGCCTCGCCGCCGCCGCGGCCAGGCTCCCGGCAGGGCGCTACGCGCTCGAGCCGGGCGAACTGGCGTTCGATGCGGAGATCGAGGCGCTGGGCTGGCTGCTGGCCGACTATCGCTTCACCCGGTATCGCAGCGGCAAGCCTCCGGAGGCAGAACTGGTCTGTCCCGATGGCGTGGACCCCGGCCGCATCGCCAGGATTGCCGGCGCGGCGACCCTTGCCCAGGATCTCATCAACACCCCGGCCCGCGACATGGGGCCGGAGGCGCTGGAGGCGGCGTTCGTAGACCTCGCCGCGCGGCATGGCGCCGACGCGCGGGTGACGCGCGGATCGGCGGCGCTGCTCGCGGCGAACTTGCCGATGATCGAGGCGGTGGGCGCGGCGGCATCCGAGGCGCCGCGGCTGCTCGACCTGACCTGGGGACGGGCGGACGCGCCGAAGGTGACGCTGGTCGGCAAGGGCGTGTGCTTCGACACCGGCGGGCTCGACATCAAGCCGCCGGCGTCGATGGGGCTGATGAAGAAGGACATGGGCGGAGCCGCCACCGCGATGGGGCTCGCCGACATGGCGATGGGGCTCGGACTCGACGTCCGCCTGAGGCTGCTGGTGCCGGCGGTCGAGAACGCGATCTCCGGCCCGGCGATGCGGCCCGGCGACATCCTGCCGAGCCGCAAGGGGCTGACGGTGGAAGTCAACAACACCGACGCCGAGGGGCGGCTGGTGCTGGCCGACGCGCTGGCGCTGGCCGACGAGGAGACGCCGGAGCTTATCGTCAGCCTCGCGACGCTGACCGGGGCGGCGCGGGTGGCGCTCGGGCCGGACGTGCCGCCGTTCTTCACCGACGACGACGCGCTGGCCGCCGATCTCGCTGCGGCCGCCGCGCGGGTGGCCGACCCGCTCTGGCGGTTGCCGTTCTGGGATCCCTACGAGCCGCTGATCGAGCCCGGCATCGCCGATCTCGACAACGCGCCGTCGGGCGGCATGGCCGGCGCGATCACCGCGGCGCTGTTCCTGCGCCGCTTCGTGACGGCGAGCCCGCGCTACATCCATCTCGACATCTACGGCTGGACCCCGGCGGCGAAACCCGCGCGCCCGAAGGGCGGGGCGTTCCAGGCGGCCCGGGCGCTGCTGGCGCTGCTCGAGGCGCGCTATGGCTGACATGACGCCATTCGCCGGGCGGCTGGTGCCGGCGCGACCGGATCTCGCGGCCCAGCATCTGCGCGGGCAGGTGACGGCGGAGCGCTTCGTGCCGGGGATCGCGCATAGCGTGCGCGCGACGCTGCTCGACCTGACATTGCAGCCCGACCCGCAGGCGGAACTCGCGACGCAGCTGATCCACGGCGAGAGCTTCACCGTCTACGAGATGCGGCCGGACGGGCTGGCCTGGGGGCAGGCGGCGCTCGACGGCTATGTGGGATACGTCGCGGCGGACGGGCTGGGGGTGCCGCGTGGCGCGGGCCAGCGGGTGACGGCGCTCTGGTCGCACGTCTACGCGGACGCGGCCGTGCGGGCGCGGGCGGGGACCGAGCTGCCATTCCTCGCGGAGGTGCCGGTCGCCGGGACCAGCGGGAACTTCGCCCGACTGCGGGACGGCGGCTACGTCCCGCGCCAGCATCTCACGCCGGTTGCCGGCGATTTCGTCACGCAGGCAGAGCGGTTCATCGGGCGTGCCCTACCTCTGGGGCGGGAGAAGCGCCCGCGGCATCGACTGCACGGCGCTGGTGCAGTTGGCGCTTCTGGCCACGGGAACGTCAGCGCCACGGGATTCGGACATGCAGGCGGCAATGCTCGGCTCGGCCTTGCCTGCGGACGCGGTGCTGCGGCGCGGGGACCTCGTGTTCTGGAAGGGACACGTCGGGATGATGCGCGACGCGGTGACGCTCCTGCACGCCAATGCCGGGCACATGGCGGTGGCCGTGGAGCCGCTGGAGGCGGCGGTCGAGCGGATCGCCGGCCAGGGCGGAGGGTCCGTGCTGGTGCGCCGCAGGCCGGAGTGAACGATTCGCGGCGCCGGGCGCATCGGCCCGAGGCTGACCCGCCCGAGTGCGAGATCGGCGGGCACCATCGACGTCGCCATCAGGACCGCTTCCTCGCG
>CAVZCB010000018.1:0-80723 GCA_963773555.1 uncultured Alphaproteobacteria bacterium | reverse complement strand
GCATCGAGAAGGGCCACAAGTTCCCGACCGACCCGGTGGCGCTGAAGGCAGCGCTAGACCCCCACGGGCTGAAGTTCGTCTCCGGCTGGTATTCACTCAACCTGCTCACCCGCTCGGTCGAGGACGAGAAGCGGGCGATCCAGCCGCATCTCGATCTGCTGAAGGCGATGGGCTGCAAGGTCTGCATCGCCTGCGAGACCTCGAACGCGATCCACGGGCACGACGACCGGCCGCTGGCGGACGGGCCGGAGCTGCACACGGGCGACTGGCCGAAGTTCGGCGCCGACGTGGAGGCAATCGCCGCGTTCACCGCCGCCCAGGGCCTCGACCTCGTCTACCACCACCACATGGGCACGATCGTCGAAAGCCCGCACGAGATCGCGGCGTTCATGGCCGCCACCGGTCCGGCGACCAAGCTGCTGCTCGACACCGGCCACGCCTGGCTCGGCGGCTCGGACCCGGCGGATCTCGCGCGTCGCCACATGGATCGCGTCGGCCACATCCACACCAAGAACGTGCGCCCCGACATCCGGGCCGAGGTCGAGGCCGAACACCTGTCCTTCCTCGAAGGCGTGCGGCGCGGTGTCTTCACCGTCCCCGGCGATCCGGAAGGCGGCATCGACTTCGGCCCGGTCCTGAGGATCGCCGCCGAGCACGGCTATTCCGGCTGGCTGGTGATCGAGGCCGAGCAGGATCCCGCCGTGCGCAACCCGATGCTCTACCAGTCGATGGGGCTGAGCGCGCTGAAGGCCATGGCCCGCGAGGCCGGACTCGACGCCGACTGAAGGAGGCTGCAATGCCGACGCTCTTGAGGCACCCGGCGGGAACGACCGGCAAGGTCCACGACATCACCCCGGAGACCGCTGGCTGGACCTATGTCGGCTTCGGCCTCTACCGCCTCGCGCCCGGCGAGACGGCGGCGGAGCCGACCGGCGGGACCGAGGTGATCCTGGTGCTGGTCGAGGGCAAGGCGGAGATCGGCGCCGGCGATACCGCGTTCGGCGAACTCGGCGACCGGATGAGCGTCTTCGACGGAACCTCGCCCCACGCCGTCTACGTGCCGAACGGCTCGGGCTGGTCGGCGACCGCGACCACCGCCTGCACGCTCGCGGTCTGCGCGGCGCCCGGCAAGGGCGGCCACGCCGCGCAGGTGATCGGCCCGGCCGGGATCGGGCGGGAGACCCGCGGCAAGGGCGCGAACACCCGTCACATCCACCCGATCGCCATGGAGGAGCGCGACGTGGCCGACAGCCTGCTGGTCACCGAGGTGTTCACCCCCGCCGGCAACTGGTCGTCCTACCCGCCGCACCGCCACGACGAGGACGACTTCCCGCGGATGACCTATCTCGAGGAGAGCTACTACCACCGGCTGAACCCGGCCCAGGGCTTCGGTTTCCAGCGGGTCTTCACCGAGGACGGCGCGCTCGACGAGACGATGGCTGTCGCCGACCACGACGTGGTTCTGGTGCCGAAGGGCCACCACCCCTGCGGCGCGCCCTACGGCTACGACATGTACTACCTCAACGTCATGGCCGGCCCGCTCCGCAAGTGGCGCTTCGCCAACCACCCCGACCACGACTGGATATTCCAGCGCGACCGCGCCTGATGTTGCCGTGATACGCGCGTCGGCCACCGCGGTCATGGCGCCGAAGACGTTGCAGTGGACACTTCACGGTTCACCGTCGGCAAATCGTGACGCCACTGCCATGCGGGGGCAGGCGCGTTCAACGCGCCAGCCGGGCGGCCGCGCGCCGATTGCGCGTCGGTCGAGGCCCCACTTCCCTCCGCTCGCGCGCTCCAGTCGGACAGAGCCGCTGTGCGCCGCGAGGAGGAACCGGTGTCGCAAACCCATCCAATGTGCTACGTTCCGATCGGGCAAGGTCGGGCAGTCGCTTTCTTAACCGAAGGGACGCACCGATGTTTGGAAAACTTTCACTCGCGTTGGCTTCCGTTACAATCGCAGGACAGGCTTTTGCTGTTGAGGTAAGCCGGGAGGTCGAAGTCAACGCACCCGCGGCTGAAGTGTGGGAGGCTATCGGACCATTCTGCTCGATCGCCGACTGGTATCCGGGCATTGACACTTGCACCGAAGAAATGATCGACGGGGCAAAGCACCGGACGTTGATCGCGTCTGACGGCGCTCGGTTTCTGGAAAAGTACATGGAGGCCGACTCCAAGATGGCCTACGACTACGCCATCATCGAGAGCCCATTACCGGTCAAGGACTACAAATCGACTCTCAAGGTCAAGGAAAAGGGGGACAACAGCACGATCGTCTGGTCCAGCACGTTCATGGCGGAAGGTGCTTCGGACGACGAAGCCGCGGACATCGTCGGTGGCATCTATCAAACTGGCCTCGATGCCCTGAAGGAAAAATTCGCAGAGTAACCGCGGCGCTACGGGTTACGACACCATCGCGTCACTGCGAGCCGATCTTGACCGACGGCAAGATCGTGACGCGACTTCCTGCCGGGCAGTCGCGTCACGATTGCGGACGTCGGTCCGGGCTGCACCGCCCCGCGCTCCGCGCGCACGCGCTGCGGGCGACCGAGCCGGGCAACGCGGGCATCGCCTTGTCGAACTCGGGATCAGGCATGCCAGCGCCGGGACGATCATCCGCAGCCGGTGGAACGCGGAACCAAGATCCGCTTCGGAGCCGGAAGCGGTCTTACCGCGAGCGGCGCCCCCCCGCCACCGGCTTTCCCCTTTTGCCCCGGTCCGATCCATCCTAAACCTGACCCGATGACCGATCCCGCCCCTCCCGAGCTCATGGCTTGCCACACCTGCGACATGCTGCACACGGTCGTGCAGGTGCCGGTCGGCGGCCGGCTCCGCTGCCAGCGCTGCGGCAGCATCCTGCTCACCAACCGCACCGGTGCCATCGACCGCACGCTTTCGGCCGCATTCGCCAGCGTCATCCTGATGATCTCGGCGTTGTTCTTTCCGTTCCTCGAGCTGTCGATCGCCGGGCTGCACAGCAACGCGTCGCTGCTCGACGCCGCCACCGCGTTCACCAGCAGGCTGGAGCTGCCGCTTTCCCTCGCCACGACGCTGCTGATCGTGGTGATGCCGATGATCCGGGCCGCCGCGATCGGCTACACGCTCCTGCCGATCCGCTTCGGTCGTGCACCCGCCCGCCATGCCGAAGCCGCGTTCCGCCTCGCCGCGCATCTGCGGCCGTGGTCGATGGCCGAGGTGTTCCTGATCGGCGTGGTGGTGGCGCTGGTCAAGATCGCGGGCTTGGCCAGCATCTCGCTCGGTCCGGCGTTCTGGGCGCTGGCGGGCCTCGTGGTGCTCGTTGTCTACGAGAGCGCCAGCCTCGACGAATGGGCGATATGGCAGACGATCGAGCGCGCACACGCGTCCTGACCGCCCGCGCCGCGGGCCTCGCGGGCTGCCGCACATGCGGCAAGGTCGCCCGGGCCGACGCCGGGCATTGCCCGCGCTGCGGCTCGATCCTCCACAGCCGTATTCCCGGAAGCCTGCAACGCGTGCTCGCCTGGCTCCTCGTCGGAATGATGTGCTATGTCCCGGCGAACCTGCTGCCGATGCTCAAGACCCGCACGCTGGGCCAGGCCTACGACAACACCATCGTCGGCGGCGTGGTCGAGCTGATGCACCACGGCGCCTGGGGTGTCGCGTCGATCGTCTTCATCGCCAGCGTGGTCATCCCGGTCTCCAAGTTCATCCTCATTTTCTACCTGGTGCTCTCGATCCAGTTTCGGGTCACGCTCGACATCCACAACCGTATCCGCCTCTACGAATTCGTCGAGTTCATCGGGCGCTGGTCGATGATCGACGTGTTCGTCGTCGCGATCCTCACGGCGCTGGTCCAGCTTGGCCTGATCGCCTCGATCAACCCTGGCCCCGCAGCGGTTTTTTTCGCGCTGTCGGTTGCGTTTACCATGCTCTCGGCGCAGGCTCTCGACCCGAGATTGTTGTGGGACAGCGCCGAGCGGGAGTTGGCGTCCGATGGCTGAAAAAGACCCGCCGGCACCGGAGGTGGAGCCGCCCGCGACCGAGACGTCGCGGCGGATCTCCTTCGTCTGGCTGGTCCCGCTGCTGGCGCTGGTCGTCGCGCTCGCCGTCGCCTGGCGCACGTATGCCGATCGCGGCCCGCTGATCACCATCACCTTCGAGAACGCCGCCGGCGTCGAGGCCGGCCAGACCACCCTGCGGTTCCGCGACGTCAACATCGGCATCGTCGAGAAGACCGAGATCTCGCCGGATCTGCAGACGGTCATCGTCACCGCCCGCATCAACAAGGACGTCGCGCGCTACCTCGACGGCGATGCCGAGTTCTGGGTGGTCCGCCCGAGCGTCTCCGCCCAAGGCGTCTCCGGCATCGAGACGGTGATCTCCGGCGTCTACATCGGCAGCTACTGGAACGCCGAGATCGGCCAGCGCCAGGATCACTTCAAGGGCCTCGAACGGCCACCGCTCACCCCCACCGACCAGCCGGGTCTCCGGGTGCGGCTGCGCGCCCCCGGCGGCGGGTCGATGAGCGTCGGCGCCCCGGTGCTGTTCAAGGATATCAAGGTCGGCAAGGTCGAGGAGATCACCCTGACCGACGCAGGGGACGTGATGATCGACGTGTTCGTGGACGCGCCGAACCACCTGCGCCTCACCGACGGCACCCGGTTCTGGAACTCCAGCGGCTTCTCGATCAACCTCAACGCCTCGGGCGCCACGCTCAACGTGGCAAGCCTGATCTCGCTGCTGCAGGGCGGCGTTTCGTTCGATACCGTCGGCTCCGACATGACCCCGGTCGAGGATGGCCACGTCTACGAGCTCTACGCTTCCGAAACTGCGGCGCGCGAGAACGTGCTCGAGGACGCGCCCGGCGCCCGGGTGCTGGTCGACGTCGATTTCGATGGCTCGGTCAAGGGCCTGCAGCCCGGCGCCGCCGTCGAGTTCCGCGGCATCAAGGTGGGCGAGGTGCGCTCGCTGCAGGCGGCGATCCTGCGCGAGGACGGCCAGCCGCGGGTGACGCTGCGCGCCACCCTGTCGCTGGTACCCGGCCGGCTCGGCATCGCCGGCGAGAGCGACGACGCCCTGGCCGCCCAGACGCTCGATCTGCTCGAGTCCCAGGTGTCGCAGGAGAACCTGCGCGCCCAGATCGCCGCCTCGGGCCTCCTGTCGCAGACCCTTTACGTCAACCTGATCGACATCCCCGACGCCAGGCCCGCCACCTTCCAGCGCGACGCCGAGCCGAACCCGCGGCTGCCGAGCGCACCGTCCGACGTTTCCGGCATCGCCTCCTCGGCCCAGGGCGTGCTCGACCGCTTCGCCAGCCTGCCCCTCGAGGATCTGGTCCAGAGCGCCGAGACACTGCTCGCCAACATCAACAGCATCGTCACCGATCCCAAGGTGCGCGCGGCGCCCGAGAACCTCGGCCAGCTGATCGCCGACCTGCGCGAGACGCTCGATTCGAGCGGCATCAAGGACGCCCCGGCCCAGATCGCCGCCGTCCTCGCGTCGGTCCGCAGCATCGTCGACGAGGCGACCAAAGAACAGCTGGTCGCCCAGCTCGGCGACGTGCTCGCCACCACCAAGGCCTCGATCGCCAGCGTCGGCACCGCCGCCGAGGGCGTGCCGCCGCTCCTCGACGAGGTCGAGGCACTGTCGGCCAAGGTCCGTGACCTGCCCCTCGATCAGCTTCTCGCCTCGAGCACGCAGCTCGTCGACAACGTCGACGCCTTCGTCCAAAGCGAGGGCGTCACCAACGTGCCGAAATCCGTCGAAGCCTCGCTCGCCGACCTGCGCGGCCTGATCGACGACCTGCGAAACGGCGGGGCCGTCGACAACGTCAACGCCACCCTCGCCTCGGTGCGGCAGGTGTCCGACCAGCTCGCCGCCGCCCAGATCACCGAGAGCCTGAAGGCCGTCCTCGACGAAGCAAGGCTCGCCGCCGCCAACATCGGCACCGCCAGCAACGCGGCCCCGAAGCTCATCGACTCGCTGACCGCGCTGTCCGACAAGGCGAACGCCCTGCCCCTCGACCAGCTTGTCGCCTCGGCCGAACAGGTGCTCGCCACGGCCGACACCTTCCTGTCCGACCAGGGCGTCGGCGCCCTGCCCCCGAAGCTCGCCGCCACGCTCGACGACCTGCAGGGCGTGATCGACGACCTGCGAAACGGCGGGGCCGTCGACAACGTCAACGCCACCCTCGCCTCGGTGCGGCAGGTGTCCGACCAGCTTGCCGCCGCCCAGATCACCGAGAGCCTGAAGGCCGTCCTCGACCAAGCAAGGCTCGCCGCCGCCAATATCGGCACCGCCAGCAGCGCGGCCCCGAAGCTCATCGACTCGCTGACCGCGCTGTCCGACAAGGCGAACGCCCTGCCCCTCGACCAGCTCGTCGCCTCGGCCGAACAGGTGCTCGGGACCGCCGACACCTTCCTCTCGGACCAGGGCGTCGGCGCCCTGCCCCCGAAGCTCGCCGCCACGCTCGACGACCTGCAGGGGGTGATCGACAACCTCCGGCAGGGAGGCGCCGTCGACAACGTCAACGCCACCCTCGTCAACGTGCGGAAGCTGTCCGACGAACTCGCCGCCGCCCGGCTGTCGGAGAGCATCAACCGCGTGGTGAGCCAGGCGAGCGACGCGGCCAGCAACATCGATGCCGCCACCCAGGACCTGCCCAAGCTGATCGAGACCATGCAGGGCGTCGCCACCAAGGCCGAATCTCTGCCGCTCGATGATCTCGTCACCACCGGCACCAACGTTCTCGCCACCGCCGACGCCCTGCTCGCGAGCCCAGGAGTCAAGGAGGTGCCGCCGAAGCTCGCCGAGGCCCTCGACCAGCTTCGCGCCATCCTCGCCGAGCTTCGCGAAGGCGGCGCCGTCCAGAACGTCAACGACACCCTCGCCTCCGCCGACCGCGCCGCCAGCGCCATCAGCGCCGCCGCCGACGACCTGCCCGCGCTCCTCGACCAGCTCTCCAGTGTCGCCAGCCGCGCCGACGCTGCGCTCGCGTCTGTCAGCCCCGGATCCGACATCAATCGTGACACGCTGCGGCTGCTGCAGGAGGTTCGCGACGCCGCCCGCTCGGTCAATTCCCTCGTCTCGGCGCTCGAGCGCCGGCCCAACTCGGTCCTGTTCGGGAGATAGTCCGATGCGCGCGCCCTTCCTCCTTCCCATCATGGCGCTGGCGCTGGCCGCCTGCGGCGCCAACCCCGACTACTACCTGCTGCCGCCGCCGCTGCCCGCCGCGCAACAGGCCTCCCCGGTCGGCAGCATCTCGGTCGCCGACATCGACCTGCCGGCCTACGCCAACGCGCTGGAGATCGCCTCGCTGACCGCGCCGGGCACCCTCGACCTCAACGTCACCGCGCTCTGGGCCGACCAGCCGCAGCGGGCGCTGAGCCGCCACCTCGCGGCCGCCCTCGAGGAGCGCCTGCGCGCCAACGTCGACACCGAGCCCTGGCCAGGCTTCGACAGCCCCGCCCTCCGGGTCGAGGTCACCGTCGACCGTATCGTCGGCGCCCCGGACGGCAGCCTAGACTTCGCCGGCCAGTACACCATCGTCGTCTCGTCGAGCGGCAGCATCACCTCCGCCAACCGCTTCGCCCTGACGATCCCGCCCCAGGGCGAAGGCTACCCCGGCCTCCTCACCGCCCACGCCCGCGCCATCGAGGCGCTGGCCGACCGCATCGCCGCCAGCATCACCGGGCGGGGGTCGACGAGCTGACCCGCGCCAGCTCGAAATCGCTTCCCGCCGACCTAGCGGCGTCAGGAACGACGCTCCCTTCAATGGTTAATGCTTGTTGCTTCACGACCCCGCTAAATCAATCGCTTGAGGTGTTCAGATAATCTTTTGGGTGATGTATCGCTCTCTATCCCTCTGAATTGTATTCACGAAGGTTTTCAAAACTCTAACAGCAACACTTTTTTCAATGTATAACAACAGCTTGACCCATATTCGCACTGTGCACACCCGTGCGCGGCCCGGGTCTCATTTCCGCCGACGACCGCGTCGCCGGGTCGGTGGCGCCGCTTCGAGGCCTTCGCGCAGCACCGTAGTCATCGGATGGTCGGGCTGAGCCACCCCGTAGTGGGCGAGCAGCGCCTCGATCTCGCTGTGCCCGGCCGGGTCGGACCCGCCGAGCGCCCAGTCGAAGAAGATGGTGCGGCAATCCGCCGGACCGATCTCCATCCGGTAGGCCTCCCGGATCAGGCCGCGCGGATCGATGGCGAGATCACCCTTCAACCGCCACCTCGCCGCGCGCCTTGGCGAGGTGCGTATCGAAGCCCTTCACCAGCACCACCACGTCGGATATCCCGGCCACATGCGAATACCCCATTGCAGCGAGTTCCCCGAACCCGGCGCCGGGAAAGGTGACGGTCGCGGCCTGCAGCCCGGCCGCGCCGCAGATCGCGGCGACCTCGCGCGCCGCGGCGCCCACCCGCGGATCGTCGCGGCCGGTGCCGAGGCAGGCGGAGAAGTCGGACGGCCCGAAGAACAGCTGCGTGACCCCCGGCACGGCGGCGATCTCGGCGGCGGCGGCCAGCCCGGCCGGGGATTCGATCTGCAGGATCAGCCCCCCGGTCCTGCGCCAGCGCCCGCGATAGTCCGTGTCCCGCCCCCAGCCGGCGGCGCGCGCGGTCTCGGTCCCCTCGCCGCGGCGTCCTTCCGGCCCGTAGGTCGCATATCCCGCCAGCCTGGCCGCGGTCTCGGCGTCCTCGACCCGCGGCACGATCACCGCCGCGGCCCCGAAGTCGAGCGCGCGCTTGATCCAGGCCTCGTTGGCCTCCGGCACCCGCAGCCAGGGCCTGGTGCGCGAGGCGGCGAAAGCCATCAGCATCCGGCTCGCGGACTCCGTGCCGATCGGGCCGTGCTCGAGATCGATGATCGCGAAGTCGAAACCGGCACCGGCGGCGATTTCGGCAATCTCGGGGCTCGGCAGGCCGATCCAGCAGCCGATGTTGAGGGTCGGGACGTTCATGGGGTCTCCTCGGGGCGGGCTTTCGCCCCGGCGTAGGCGGCGGCGCGCGCACCCGTCAAGCCCTGTCGGCCGCAAGGTCAGACCGGGCGACCAGCCGCCAGCGGTCCCCCTCGACGTCCGCCTCCCACCGATCGCCGAGATCGAGCAGGTGGGCGAGAACGTTCCGGCCGGCAGCGGCGCGCAAACCGGGATCGACATCGAGATAGATCGCTGCAACCAATTCCGCCACCGTCGCCGGACCGCGCGCCAGCGCCGCCCGGATTCTGGCCCTCCCGCTCCGCCCGGTGCCCCAGCACGTAGGCGATGACCGCCTGCGGGTCGACGACCGGCGCGCCGTGGCCCGGATAGTACACCGCCTCGGGCCGCGCCTGCAGCCGCCGGAGGCTTGCGCGAAACTCCCCGAGATCGCCGTCCGGCGGCGAGATCAGCGTGGTCGCCCAGCCCATCACCAGATCGCCCGAGAACAGCGCGTTCGCCTCCGCCCACGCGAAAGCCAGATGGTCGCCGGTGTGGCCGGGCGTCGCCAGCGCGGTCAGCGTCCAGCCCGGGCCGCGCAGCACCGCCCCCTCGCCGATCCTCCGGTCGGGACGAAAGCCCGAGTCCAGCCCCTCGCCACCGCCGATCCCCTGCCAGCGGGCCGCGTCGGGCCGTAGCGCGCCGACCGGATCGCCATGCGCCAGCACCTCGGCGCCCACCTCGGCCGCGAACGCCCGTGCCCCGGCGCTGTGATCGCGGTGCGCGTGGGTCACCAGCACCGCGGCCACCCGCTCGGCCCCGAGGGCTGCGACGAGCGCCGCCCGGTGGCGCGGATCGTCAGGCCCCGGATCGATCACCGCGACCTCCCCCTCGCCGACCAGATAGGTCCGGGTGCCGGTGAAGGTCATCGGCCCGGCGTTCGGAGCGTTCACCACGCGGAGTCCCGCCGCCAGCCGCTCCGGCGTGCCCACCGGCGGGGCGTGGTCGAGGTCGAACGGTGGGACCATGCGCTCCTTCCTTGCGTGGCCCTGCGGCCCCGCGTAACCCTCGCCGCATGGCCGTGCCGCCGCTCAGATCGTTCCTGCCGCGCAGCCTGTTCGGGCGGGCGCTGACGATCCTACTCGTGCCGATCGTTGCGCTGCAACTGATCGTCGGGCTGGTTTTCTTCCAGCGGCACTACCTGCGCGTCACCGAGCAGATGACCCGCAGCGTCGCCTACGAGCTGTCCTACGCCGTCGAGCGCGTCGAATCCGCCGGCCAGCCGTCGCGCGCGGCCCTGCAACTCTCCGAGCTCGCGATCCCGCTCGGCCTGCTGCTGCGGCTCGAGCCCGACGCGACGCTGGAGCCGGGCGTCGACCGCGGCTTCTTCGACTTCACCGGCGCCAAGATCGCCGAGACCCTCGGCTATTCGATCGACCGGCCGCTCGCCATCGACCTCTCGGACTCGCGGACCGCGCGGATCCGTGTCCAGACAGCGGTGGGCGTGCTCGACGCCGACGTGCCGCGCGACCGGCTGTCGGTCTCGAACCCGCACCAGCTTCTGGTCCTGATGATCCTCTCCTCGCTGCTCCTGACCGGCATCGCCATCGCCTTCCTGCGCAATCAGGTCCGGCCGATCCGGGCGCTGGCCGAGGCGGCAGAGGCGTTCGGCAAGGGCCGCTCGATGCCGTTCCGCCCGTCCGGCGCCGAGGAGGTCCGCCGGGCCGGCACCGCGTTCCTGTCGATGCGCGGCCGCCTCGAGCGCCAGATCGAGCAGCGCACCCAGATGCTGTCGGGGGTCAGTCACGACCTGCGCACGCCGCTCACCCGGATGAAGTTGACGCTGGCGCTGATGGACGAGTCCGAGGAAACCCGGGATCTCCTCCAGGACACCGACCAGATGGAGCGGATGCTGGCCGAGTTCCTGGCCTTCGCCCGGGGCGACAGCCTCGAAAACACCGAAGCCACCGATCCCGTCGCTCTGGCCGCCGGGGTGGTCGAGGACGCGCGGCGGACCGGCACGGACATCCGGATGGTGCCGGACGGAACGGGCTTGGGCGACGTCACCGTCCCACTGCGCGCCGGCGCGGTGACGCGCGCGGTGCAAAATCTCGTCACCAACGCCGCCCAGCACGGAAAGCACGTGACGCTGACCGTGCGCCTCACCTCGAAGTGGCTCACCTACGTCGTAGAGGACGACGGCCCCGGGATCCCCGAGCCCGACCGCGCCCGCGCGCTGCAACCGTTCACCCGGCTCGACGAGGCGCGCGGCCAGACCCGCGGCGGCAGTGTCGGCCTCGGCCTGTCGATCGCGATGGACGTGGCGCGAAGTCACGGGGGCGGCCTGGACCTCGCCAGCAGCCCGGAGCTCGGCGGTCTCCGCGCGACCATGCGGCTCCCACGCTGACCTCCACCTCGAACGGCGCGTCTTGTTTTTGCTGCTGACGGCCGACACGCAAACTGGGAATTGGCATGATTGAACCTTCAATGAAATCAATAAACTGGCGGAAGCGCCGACAAATCTAGGACTGACCTCCGACACCCGAGGGCTGACCTCCGACACCTCCAGACTGACCTGATCCGTGGCTCCGCGCCGGCCACGGCACGAAAAAAACCGCCCCGAAGGGCGGCTCCATTCGTTCCAGGGGAGGCGGGGTGGCGTCAGCGGGCGGCCGCGGCTCTCCTCTTGTTCCTTTTCTCCGTCTCCTTTCGCTGCTCCAGAATCCGGTCCATTGCCGTGGTGGTGTCGATGGTGTGAATCCCGGAGGCAAAGTGGGCCACGGAAGCGGTCGGATGCTCTGACTGCCGCGGAGTAGAATTCCGCCACCTTACGCCTGAGGCGAACGAGCTGAAGGCGGGGAGATGTACTCTGTGGAACTCTATGCGCGTGTGCGGCGAGCATGCCATGTCGATGGGCTCAGCGAGCGAGCGGCGGCGCGGTTTTTCGGGATCGACCGCAAGACGGTGTCGAAGATCCTGAAGCACTCGGTGCCCCCTGGGTACCGGCGCTCGAAGCCCCCGGTGCGCCCGAAGCTCGACCCGTTCCTCCCGATCATCGACCAGATCCTCGAGGCGGACCGGGCCCTGCCCAGGAAGCAGCGGCACACGGCGCATCGGATCTTCGAGCGGTTGCGCGACGAGCACGGTTTCACCGGGGGCATCACCATCGTCACCGACTACGTCCGGGAGAAGAAGCGCCGGACCCAGGAGGTGTTCGTCCCCCTGTCGCATCCGCCCGGGCACGCCCAGGCCGACTTCGGCGAGGCGCTCGGTGAGATCGGCGGGGTCCAGTGCAAGCTGCACTACTTCGCGATGGCGCTGCCGCACTCGGACGCGTTCTTCATCAAGGCTTACCTGTGAGTGCCGAGCGTAATCTCCCCGAAAGTGCCGTTTTAAAAATCCCCAGTCTGAGCGCCGTCGGGCCGGTTTGCGGGGGGCATGCCCCCGGCAAATCGGCGGCGGTCAAAGCACCCCACCTGAAGGCCCGAAACGGAAGGGGCAGGCAGGTGATCACACTGGGAGAGATTGTCTTGATCCACGATTTGAGGTTGTGTCTCGAACGTGGTGGAAATTGGTTGGCGGCGTAATCTCCGGGTGCCCCGAAGCACCGACGGGCGGCTGCTACCGCCAAGGAGATCACGCCATGAAGGAAGATACTGAGACTTCGACATTCGCGCTACTGGCCAGCGACAACGCCTTTGATCCTGTGGAGGACGGGGTCCGTCAGCGGGTGCGCCGTTTCATCGAGACGATCCTCGAGGAGGAGTTGCAGGCCGCGCTCGGCCGCGGCCGATACGAACGCTCTGTCGAGGGTTCGAAAGGCCATCGCAACGGCCATCGCGAGCGGCAAGTCATCGGCACGTTCGGCGCCGAGGCCGTGATGGTGCCCCGGGCGCGTCTGGTCGACGGTGATGGCCGGGCGATCGAATGGCGGTCGCAGGGGCTGCGCCGCTACCAGCGGCTCACGAAGAAGGCGGAGGCGCTGATCGCCTCGGTCTATCTGGCCGGGACCAACACGCGGCGGGTCAAACGGGCGTTGTTCGGCCTGTTCGAAGGCGCGGTGAGCAAGGACGTGGTCAGCCGGGCCTGGCGCAAGATCAGGACCGACTGGGAAGCGTGGTGCGCCCGGAGCCTGGCCACCGAAGACATCGTGCGGCTGATCCTCGACGGCACCGTGGTGAAGGCGCGGATCGACCGGAAGGCGACGGCGATCTCGGTGCTCGCCGCCATCGGCGTGCGCCGGGACGGCCAGAAGGTCCTGTTGGCGATCAGGAACATGGGCGGCGAGAGCAAGGCGGCCTGGCGAGCGTTCCTCGACGACCTCGACGCCCGCGGCCTCGCGATGCCGACGTTCATCATTGTCGATGGCGCTCCGGGTCTCGAGGCGGCGCTGGCCGAGCTGTGGCCGGATGTGCCGGTCCAGCGCTGCACGGTCCATAAGCACCGCAACCTTCTCGGCCATGCGCCCAGGCGCCTGCACGATGAGTTGACCGAGGACTACCGCGACATGGTCTACGCGGAGACCAAGGCGGAGATCGAGCAGCGCCGCGCGGCGTTCCTGCGCAAATGGCGGCTGAAGTGCAAGGCGGTCGCCGACAGCCTCGAGGAAGCTGGAGATCGGCTGTTCACCTTCACTCGCCTCGATCCGTCGCAATGGAAGTCCGCGCGGACGACAAATGCCATCGAGCGGTTGCATGAGGAGTTCCGGCGCCGGATCAAGACCCAGGCCGTGCTGCCCGATGCCGAGACGGCACCGATGCTGTTCTGGGCCCTGATGGCCTCCGGCCAAACCGTGATGCGCAAGGTCGACGGATGGGAGACGCTTTCCCAGCCTCTCGATCCGGATACGCTTGACCACGCCGCCTGACGCGGCCAACTCTCAACCCGCCCGGAGAACCGCCGATCCGGAATTTCCACCACCTACGCGACGCCACCCGATTTGAAGCGGCAGGGGCTCAGCGTCTCGGCCGTCGCGCGTAAGCTCGGCCATGGACCGCAAGACGGTGCGCAAGCACCTCGAGGTCGGCATAGGGTCGCCGACCTACAGCCCGCGCGCGGCGCAGCCGCGGCTGATTGCGCGGTACGAGGACTACCTGCGCGCCCGCATCACGGCCTGGCCGGACCTGTCGGGCAAGCGGCTTCTGCGCGAGTTGAAGGAGCGCGGCTATACGGGCTGTTACAGCGTCGTCATCGATTTTCTGCGCGACGGCCGGCCGCCGCGGGTCCAGCTCTTCGAGCGCCGTTTCGAGACCGCGCCGGGCAAACAGGCACAGGTGGACTTCGCCCAGTTCAGGGTCGAGTTCCTGACGAGCCCGGCGTCGTGCGCATTCTGTGGCTGTTCACGATCATCCTGGGCCACAGCCGCTGGCTCTGGGGCCGGTTCTGCGCCACCCAGGATCTGCAGACCGTCCTGCGCTGCCACATCGACGCCTTCGTTGCCATGCACGGCGCGCCGTCCGAGCTGCTCTACGACCGCATGAAGACGGCCGTGATCGGCGAGGACGCCAATGGCGTCGTGCAGTACAACGCCTCCCTGGTGGCGCTGCTCAACCACTACGGCGCAGTCCCGCGGGCGTGCCGGCCGTACCGCGCCAAAACCAAGGGCAAGATCGAGCGGCCTTACCGCTACGTTCGGCAGGACTTCTGGCTGGCGCGCGGCTTTCGCAACCTCGACGATCTCAACGCGCAGCTCGACGACTGGCGCACGCAGATCGCCAATCCTCGGGTTCACCTCACCACGCGCCGGGTCGTCGACCAGCACTTCGCCGAGGAGCGACCGGCGCTGATCGCGCATCCCACCATCCCCTACAGCGCCGTGCTGACCATCGAGCGGCGCGTCAGCCGCGAGGGCATGGTCTCGGTGGGCGGCAATCTCTACAGCGTGCCCGATACCGCCAGAAAGCGCGTCCTGGACGTGCAGAACCACCCCAGCGAGGTGCGCATCTTCGAGGACGGCGCGCCGATCGCCGCCCACCCGGTGCTGGAGGGCAAGAACCAGCGCCGCGTCGATCCTGCTCACCGCAAGGCGCCGCCGCCCGCAGCCTTCCCGTGCCCGGCTCGTAAGCGGCCGCTCATGGCCGCCTACAGCGGCTTCGCTTGATCTGCGATGAGACGTCTCTGAGGACGTCGTCATGGACGTCCAGTTCGCGGAGGTCCTTATGCGGGGCGAGGTTCTTTCGGGCGTCGAGCGGCGGCGACGGTGGTCGGCGCAGCAGAAACTGCAGGTTGCCTGCGCGTCGTGGGAGCCCGGCGTACGGGTTGCGGATGTTGCGCGGCGTTTCGACGTGACGCGGCAGCAGGTCTATGACTGGCGATCGGCGGCGCGGCGCGGGGAGTTTGCGGGCTTCGGGGCGGCGGCAGGGTTTATCGAGGTGATCGGCGCGTCTGCGGGCGAAGCGGTTCCGTCAGCGACGATGCCCGAAGCATCGCCGAGCGAAGATGTCACGGTGGAAATCGCAGTCGCGGGCGGGCGCAGTGTGCGCCTGCCGGCATCGCTGCCGACGCCAGACCTGATGCGGCTGATCCGCGCCGTGGAGGAAGCATGATCGCGCCCGGCGCTGGCGTGCGGGTGTATCTGGCCTGCGGTGCCACCGACATGCGCCGGGGTATCATCGGGCTGGCCGCCTGTGCCCAGGAGGTGCTGAGGCAGAACCCCGCTTCCGGTGCGGTCTTCTGCTTCCGGGGAAGACGCGGTGACAGACTGAAACTACTGTTCTGGGACGGCCAAGGGTTTTGCCTGTACTACAAGGTGCTGGAGAAGGGGCGGTTTCCGTGGCCATCGCCGGCCGACGGCACAGCGTTGCGGCTGACCTCCGGGCAGTTGGCGATGCTGTGGGAAGGGATCGATTGGCGCCGTCCGGTTTGGACTGCTCCCCCAGCGCGCGTTGTGTGATTATATCCTGGATTCAATGCGATAGCGCTGGAATACGAGCTACCCGGCGGGTAAACTGCGGCATGGAGATCAGCCTTGACGCGCTGCCTGACGACACCGCCGCTCTGCGGGCGATCATCCTCGCCCAGCATCGCCAGATCGCCGGGATCGCGGCGGCCAACCGGGCCTACGAGGCGCTGATCCAGGCGCTAAAGATCACCATCGCCCGGCTGAAGAAGCAGAAGCACGGCGCGAGTTCGGAGAAGATCGAGCGCGAGATCGAGCAGCTGGAGCTTGCCCTCGAAAACCTCGAGACGGCGCGCGCCGCCGCCGATACGGCTCCCGAGACGCCAGAGGAGGTCGAGGACGAGGCCGCCAATCCCGCGACGTTGGAAGAGCGCGTCCCGCCCCGGCGCCGCGGCAAGCCGCGCATCTCGGAGGACGCGCCGCGCGAGACCATTGTGCTCGATCCCGGCGAGCGCTGCCCCGACTGCGGCGGCGTACTGCGGCTGGTGGGCGAAGACGTGGCCGAGATCCTCGACTTCATCGCCGCCAAACTGAAGGTGGTCGATATCCACCGCCCGAAGAAATCCTGCCGCGACTGCGAGCGCATGGTGCAGACCCCGGCGCCGTCGCGCCCGGTCCCGCGTGGCATGGCTGGGCCGTCCCTGCTCGCGCACATCCTGGTCTCGAAATACGACGACCACCTTCCGCTCTACCGCCAAGGCGAGATCTTCGCCCGCATGGGCGCGGACATTCCCCGCTCGACGCTCATCGACTGGTGCGGCCAGGCCGCGGCCGCGCTCCGCCCGCTGGCCGACATCGTTCGGGCCGAGGCGATGGCCTCCGACAGGCTCCACGCCGACGACACCCCCATTCGCGTGCTCGACCCGAAGAAGAAGCGGATCGAAGGCCTTGAGCGCGGCGTGAAGGAGGGCCGCATCTGGGTCTATGTCCGCGACGACCGGCCCTGGGCGGGCGAGGACCCGCCCGCCGCAGCCTATTGGTTCTCTCCCGACCGCAAGGGGGAACACCCGCAGACCCATCTGAAGAACTTCGTCGGCATCCTCCAGGCCGACGCCTATGCCGGGTTCCAGAAGCTCTACGAGCCCGGCGCGGACGGACAGCCCCGCATCCGCGAGGCCGCCTGTTGGGCCCATCTGCGCCGCGACTTCCACGACGTGTGGAAAGCCACCGCCTCACCCATCGCCTTCGAGGCGCTGGAGCGGATCGGCAAGCTCTACGACATCGAGGCGGCGATCAACGGCAAGCCCCTCGACCGCCGCAATGCCGTGCGCCAGAAGGACAGCCGCCCGCACGTCGAGGCGTTCCGCACATGGTGCGAGCACCAGCTGACGCGTGTCCCCGGCAAGGGCGATCTCGCCAAGGCCATGCGCTACGTCCTCAACCGCTGGGACGGCTTCACACTGTTTCTCGACGACGCCCGCGTCGCCATCGACAACAATGCGGCCGAGCGCGCCATCCGGCCCATCAGCCTCGGGCGCAAGAACTTCCTCTTCGCCGGCTCCGACGCCGGAGGCGAGACCCTCGCCGACGCCATGACCATCATCGAGACCGCCAAGCTCTCGGGTCTCAACCCCGAAAGCTACCTCGCAGACCTGCTCGCCTGCATCCGCCAGTACGACCAGGCGCGCCTCGACGACCTGCTACCCTGGAACTGGAAGAACCTCCGCGGAACCGCCGCAGAGGCCGCCTGAGGGCGCGCTGAGCGGCCGCTTACCCCGGCTCAAGGCCGAGCACGGTCGCAAAGCGTCTTTCTGCGGCCCGCTGGACTGACGGCGCTACCCGCGAACCCGCGGGATCAGGAAGTTGCGACCGCGTTTGCGGTTGACCTGCCGGCCGTTGAACCAGGCGATGATAGAGCGCGCGTGCTAGCGTCGGTGGGGCTTCCAGCCGGCTCATGCCGTATTGTTGGCGAAGTTTCCATGTTGAAAGCTCGGCCGGTCCTTGGTCTCTATTCGATCGCAACTGGGATCAGCACCTCGTTGCGGCGGTAGACAGGCAAGGTCCACGGCGGATTGTAGCCCGCGACCTCGACTGGGCCCAAAGGCTGCAAGCCCTTGGTTTTGAGCCACTCTCGCAACCGGGCTTCCTCAGCAGGTGCCCTTGCATTTATCGAACCGGAGTAGCGGATCACCGCGACGCGGCGTGAAGCGATCTTGGCCAGTGTGACCATTGGATCAATCGGCAACGGTGCGGTTTCCAGCGTGAACTGGTCGGGCAGGACGAAAACCATCTTGCGGTTGCCCGCGCTGCTTTGCAGCACGGGTGCGGTCATGGTAATTTTGGTTCCTTCGGCAGCGTCTGTATTCAGGACGGGCGCGGTCATGGCAATCTTCCGGGCACCAGCATTCCCGCCCGAGATGTAGTCGAACAGACGCCCGAAGGCGGCGCTCGAACCATCCGTCATCGTTGTCGTGGCGACGACCAGTTCACCGTAATCACGGACCTCGAATGGTTTCTCTGCAGTCACAACGGTGTAGTCGGGTTCGGGTGCCGCCTCGCTCCCGAAGACAGAGCAGGCGGAAATGGTCAGAAGTCCTGCAAAGCTGGCGACGGCCTTGGCTGCACGTATCATCATTTGAGGCTCCGGAGACGGGAGAGATTGTCTCATAAACTATTTCGATATCTATCGAGGGCGAGTGAGCAGCCATGTGTTTCGTCGTTCGACGTAGCTCCGCAACTTCAATGTCGGTCCCAGACGCCGACACGCGCCGGCTGGATTGAGCAACCTGCGGTCTGGAAATTCTGCGCGTGCGTGGTCAGGCATCCTGGGATTCCCACTTGATGCAGGCCTTGGTGTCCGAGGCCCATTTTTCGTCGATCTCGACGAGGATGGCGGAGACGAGGCGCTCGAGGGCGTCTTCGCCGGGAAAGACCCGGACCTTGACGGTGCGGCGCTCGAGTTCCTGCTGGACGGCGCGCTCCATCGGGTTGGAGGTTCGCATTCGCCTGCGGTGGTGTTCAGGCAGAGCGAAGACGGCGAGGCCCTCGGGCACGCTCTCCTCCAGCCATGCCGCGAGCTTCGGGTTGGTGTCGCGGTAGGTCGCGACGAGCGCGGCGAGGGCGGCTTCTGTCTTCGCCGAAGAGGCTGCGTTCCGGACGGCGCGCAGTTCGGCACCGATGCGCTTGCGGATCGCGAGGCTCGGCGCGTGATGGATGGCGTGTCTCGGGCGAGGTGGAACTGACAGCGCTGCCATTTCGCGCCGCCGAGCACGGCCCTGCGGGCGGCGCGCAGGCCGGCGTGGTCGTCGGAGACCACGTATTCGACCCCGCGCAGGCCGCGGGCCTGGAGGCTCTCCAGAAAGGCCCGCCAATGGACCTCCGCCTCGGAGAGGGCGACCGAGACCCCGAGAACCCGGCGGCGCTCGTCCGGGCCGATGCCGATCGCCGACAGCACGGCGGCGTCGCGGACGATCCCGCCGTGGCGCATCTTCTCGTAACGCGCATCGAGGATCAGGTACCGGATCTCGCCGAGAGGCCGGGTGCGCCAGGCTTCCAGCTCATCGTCGAGAAGCTTCGCCGCGCGGCTGACCTGCGAGGAGGACAGGCTCTCGATGCCGAACGCGCGCATCACCGCCTCGACCTCGCGGGTCGACACGCCCTTGATGTACATCTCCGCCACCGCCAGCATCACGGCGCGTGACCTTTCGGCGGCCGCGCTCCAGCGATTGCGGGTAGAACGGCGCGCCACCATGGCCGCCGGTCTTGGGAACGTCGACGGTGACCGTGCCGGCCGGCGGGTCGATGCGCTTGGGCTTGTAGCCGTTGGCATAGACGGGACGCCGCGCGCTATCCAAGCGACTTGACGAGACGCGAGTGGGGGGCTGATCGCGCCGCTGCTGCCGCCGGTGCGCGCGGTAGGACGCGACCCTCTACGTTGCGTCGAGCGGCTGCCAATGGCGTATGCCGAAGGACTTCCCGCCGGTCTCCACCGTTCAGGGCTATTTCTATGCGTGGCGCGACAGCGGCCTGTGGCAGAGCCTCAACCACCTCCTGGTGATAGGCACGCGGGAACTGGAAGGCCGCGCGGCCAGTCCGACGGCCGGCGTGATTGACAGCCAGAGCGTCAAGACCACCGAGAGCGGAGGGGTTTGCGGCTATGACGCGGGCAAGAAGATCAAGGGACGAAAGCGTCACGTCATGACCGACACGCTCGACCGACACGCTCGGCTTGCTGCTGTTTGCCGTCATCCATTCGGCCGGCGTGCAGGACCGGGACGGTGCGCCCGGCGTCTTCCGGGCGATCCGGTATCGGTTCCCCTGGCTGCGCCACGTGTTCGCCGACGGCGGCTATGCGGGAGACAAACTGAGGTCCGCCCTCAGGGGCCACGGCGACTGGACCATCGAGATCATCAAACGATCCGACACCGCAAGCGGGTTCGAGGTTCTGCCCCGTCGCTGGGTCGTCGAGCGCACCTTCGCATGGCTCGGCAGATGCCGTCGCCTCGCGAAGGATTGGGAGAAATCGCTGGAAAGCTCGACTGCCTGGACATTGATCGCAAGCATCAGGTTCATGACCAGACGCCTCGCAAGATACTGCCACGTCCCATGAACTTCTGAATCGGGCTCTCAGGATCCGGGAGCAACGCTCTGCAGGTAGGCAGCGACGTCTTCCATGCCGCTGGTCAGCCTGAAGATCATCTTTCCCTTGGCGGCAGGGTCGTCGAGATAGGCCTTCAGGAACTTGCTAGGATCCTGGACATACTCGGCGATTTGCGCTTCGTCCCAAACCAGGCCCTTCTCGCCGGCTTGGACCATGCTCGCGCCGTACTTGAAGTCCGGGTAGGTGCCCGCCTGCCGGCCGACCACCCCATAGAGATTGGGGCCGACCTTGCCCCCTTTCTGGATCGCGGTGCCGTCGGGGGCGACGATGCTGTGGCAGGCCTTGCACTTGTTGAACACCTTTTCGCCGGCCGCCGGGTCCCCGGCGGAAAGCGCCGGGCCGCTGAGCCCGGCCGCCACGGCGAACGCGATAGGGAATGATGCTCTCATTTCGGACTTTCTCTCCTGATTATCTTTTGGGATCTTAGAGATGGCTCAAGCTGCCGCTCGGGCAAGGGCGCATTGGCGCCACAATTGTCGCAGGGCGCTGACGAGGTGGTCGATGTCGTCGTCTCCGTGCAGCGGCGACGGAGTGATGCGCAGGCGCTCGGTGCCGCGCGGCACGGTCGGGTGGTTGATCGGCTGAACGTAGACACCAAAGTCGTCCATCAGGATGTCGCTGATCTGGCGGCACTTCACCGGATCCTTGATCATCACCGGGATGATGTGGCTGGGGTTCGGGAGGTGCGGGATGCCCTCCGCGTCGAGCCGTGCACGCAGCCGGGCGACCTGACGGCGCTGCCGGGCGCGCTCGATGTCGCTCGTCTTGAGGTGCCGGACCGAGGCGCAGGCGCCGGCGGCGACGGCGGGCGGCAGCGACGTGGTGAAGATGAAGCCGCTGGCGAAGGAGCGGATGAAGTCGCAGAGCGCCGCCGAACCGGTGACGTAGCCGCCGACCACGCCGAAGGCCTTGCCGAGCGTGCCCTCGATCAGGGTGACCCGGTGCGCCACGCCCTCCTGCTCGGAGACGCCCCCGCCGCGCGGCCCGTAGAGGCCGACGGCATGCACCTCATCGAGGTAGGTCATGGCACCGTGCTTCTCGGCGACGTCGAGAATTTCGGTGATCGGGGCGATGTCACCGTCCATCGAGTACACGCTCTCGAACGCGACGATCTTCGGAGCGTCCGGCGGGCAGGCCGCGAGCTGGCGGTCCAGGTCCTCCGGATCGTTGTGCCGCCAGAATCCGCTTCGCGCAGCGCGCATGTCGGATTCCCTCGATCATCGACGCATGGTTCAGGGCGTCCGAGAGGATGATCGCGCCGGGAAGCCGGCTGCCGAGCGTCGAGAGCGATGCCCAGTTCGAGACGTATCCCGAGGTGAAGAGCAGCGCGTCTTCCTTGCCATGCAGATCGGCGAGCTCCTGCTCCAGGAGCACGTGGTAGTGGTTGGTTCCCGAGATGTTGCGGGTTCCGCCGGCGCCGGCGCCGCAGCGCTCGATCGCCTCGACCATCGCCGCGGTGACGCAAGGATGCTGCCCCATGCCCAGGTAGTCGTTCGAGCACCAGACCGTCACGTCGCGCTTCGACCCGTGCCGGTGGCTCCGGGCAAGCGGAAAGTCGCCGCAGCAGCGCTCGAGATCGGCGAAGATGCGGTAGTTGCCTTCGGCCCTCAGGGCGTCGAGCTGCGACGTGAACAGGCTGTCGTGGTCCATGGGCGTCCTCATTCAGACAGGCTCGTGGTTTGGGATAGTCGATGGGCGATGCGTTCATCCGGCCGCGGCATCAGCCAGCGCCAGAGCTTGGCGTCCTGAAGCGGCAGCACCATCACCCAGTGCTCGAGCAAAGCGAGCCCGGTAAGCGCCGCAAGCAAAGCGAAGCCGACATGCGCGCCGCTGCCGTCCGGGCTCGCCAGCGTGCGCTCCAGCCAACAGGCGACGGCAAGGCTTATCGCGGTGACTGCGAAGGGGAAGAAGGCGTTCATCGGCGCGATGCGGAAGTGGCTCGCCAGGTGGCGCACCGGGGCCGGGAGGAACTCGACGTTGATGTTGGGAACGCCGAGGTAGATGTTGAGCTTGGCGCTGATGCGGGCGAAGAACAGCACCAGGAAGGTCCAGAGCCCGAACGGATTGGGGGCTTCCCAGCAGAGCGCCGCCATGACGACCGAGGTTGCGATCAGGGCCATCTCCGAATGCGCGATCGTTCCCCAGGCCCGAACGAACCGCTCCCAGCGCGCGATGTCGGGCGGACAGGGCCTCACGTTCGGGCCGGTGATGATGCCGCAGAGGAACGCGAGTTCGAACCAGCCCCAGATGGCGAGCGCCGACAGGAAGGCGCCATAGACGCTCGTCACTGATTCGGAGTTCATCGTGCCGACCAGGCCATACCAGCCGAGGCCCAGGAGCGGGAGCCCGGCCAGTACGGCGTTGAGGTGGGCGTTGCCGCCCGCGAGGTCGGCGCGCTTGACGACGACGAGGATCGCTCCGGTGGAGAACCACCAGACGAAGAGCGCGAAGAGCGCGGCGATCCAGGGGCTGTCCATCACCGGCGGTCAGTAGGTCGGCTGAAGACGGCTCGAGGCCGGCGGGGTATTCGGCTTGACCGGGATCAGGTAGAGCCGTGCGAACGCGAGGCCGGCCCTCAGGCCGGCGGCGGCCTTGCCGATCGATCCGGTCAAACCTCCCTTGCGCTTGGCGGTATCGAGGTCGTTGAAGGCGTGGCCGAGCCGCTTCAGGCCGCGATCCCACGCCGGGTTGTCGATGTCGATTTCCAGCGGAAAGACCTGGCGGGCGATTTCCGAGGTCGTGCGGAACACCTGGCGGTCGTACCAGTCGATATCGACGCCGAGCGCCTTGTGGAACGCCGGGCGCGCATGGTCGCGCACCGACATGGTGCCGAAGACCGCGACCAGGAAGAAGCGGATCCACAGCTTGTTCAGGCCCGAGGTGAGCTTCGGGTCGGTGCGCATCAGCAGCGCGAACGCCTCGCCGTGGCTGAACTCGTCGTTGCACCATTCCTTGAACCACTTGAAGATCGGGTGGAAGCGCTGCTCGGGGTGCTTCTCGAGGTGGCGATAGATGGTGATGTAGCGGGCGTAGCCGATCTTCTCGCTGAGGTAGGTGGCGTAGTAGATGAACTTCGGCTTGAAATAGGTGTACTTCTTCGCCTTGGTCAGGAAGCCCAGGTTGACCCCGATGCCCGCCTCGCGCAGCGCGTCGTTGATGAAGCCGGCGTGGCGCGCCTCGTCGCGGGACATGTAGCTGAAAAGTTCGCAGATGTCGGGGTTGGACCCGCGGCGCTTCATCTCCTTGTAGAGCACGCAGCCGGAGAATTCGGCGGTGAGCGAGGAGACCAGGAAGTCGATCAGTTCGCGCTTGAGTTCCGGCTCCATGCCTTCCCAGTCGATCTCGTCCCAGTCCGCGGTCTTCTTGAAGTGGGTCCGGTTCGGGTCCGATTTCATCTGCGCGATCAGCGCGTCCCACTCCGGGCGGACCGGCGTCACGTCGATCTTGTCCATCTCGTCGAAATCCGTGGTGTAGAACCGCGGCGCGAGCATCGTCGTCTCGGTGGCCATCGCGGTGGTCTCGTTGACCACCTTGCGGCTCGCCTTGATTTCGGCGTCGGAGAGTTCGGCGCGCATGTTCATAGCTTCACCTCCTCGGAGAACGAGAATTCGCAGAGTTCCATGAAGTCGAGATCGCCGGTGAGCCGGGTCCAGGCGCGTTCGAGCGCGGTCGCCCGGGTGATTGTCGCCACGCGCTCTTCGACAACCACCTCGCCGTAGGAGGCCATCACCGGCGCGCCGTGCACCAGCACCTCGTCGCCGGGATGCACAACGGCGCCGTTGTCGAAGCGGACGTGCGCGTGCAGGCTTTCGAAGCGGTGCGACACTTCGACCGTGCAAGGCGCCTCCTCCCGGTTCCGCGTCAAAAAACCCATCTTCGCCTCCTATTCGTCCAGAAGCCGCGCGAAGGCGGCGGCGTTGTCCCGGCCGAAGCCGACCAACTCGAAGCGCGTTCCGCTGACGTCGTCCCGCAGGGCGAGCCGCCCGTCGGCAAACCGCATCAGGCGCACCGGCGCGTCGGGATCGACGCCCGCCTTCTGGCGCTCGAAGACCAGCGCGCGCCAGATCCCGGCAACGAAGCCACCTTTGGTCGGCCCCAAGTCGGCGATCAGCGCGCCGTCGCCGTCATAGATCGTCGCGGCGCCGCTCACGTTGTCGGCGACGATGTGCAGGACGCGCTCCTGCGCGATCGGCCCGTCCACGGGCTTGGCTTCCAGCGGGCGATCGGTGACGCGTGCATAGGTCACGAGCACGAGGCTCGAGGCCACGAGCAGCGCCATGGCGCGCAGCAGGCGCCGGGAGATGATCTCTCGCTGGTGCTCCGGGCTGGCGGCTACGGCTCGCATCGGTATCTCCTACTCTGCCGCCAGAACGACGGGGCGCGCACGCCGGTGCGGATCCGCCCGCATGCCTATGCGCGCCTGCGCCGCATCGGCCAGCAGACTCGCGACGCGCTCGGCGTCGGGGATGCAGCGCAACGCTGGCTGGGTGTTCGCGATCCGCCACGGCCGTACGTGCGGCCAGCACACCAGATAGGAGAGCTTGGTCCCCTCGGTCAGCTCGAGCGCGATGCTGCCGGTGCCGTTTCGCTCGAGCGCCAGATCCGCCGCCAGAATGCACGAGAACGGAAGGTTGAGCGTTACGGTCAGCGCCGCGCCGATGCGCATCGCGACGCGGCGGGTGGTCAGGGTGTAGACGGTGGTGCGGGCGAGGATCAGCGCGATCACCGCGAGTATGGCGCAGGCCACCAGCCCCATGATCAGGTATGGCACGGCCGCCTTCAGTCCGAGCGCCAAGCCCTGGTCAAGGCCGATCGCAAGACCGCGCCAGGTCGCGAGAAGAACGAAATAGCCCGCGACCCAGCCGAGGTTCAACGCGTGGCGCGCCAGCATCCAGGGATCGGGCGCGCCCTGCCAGAGAATGTGCTCGCCCTCCGGCGGGACCTCGGGCAGCCCCCGGATCGGCTCGCTCTGGATATCATCCCCACGCATGGCGTTCTCCTCAGGCCTGGCGCGCTTCGGAGGCGTAGAGCTTGCCGCCGGCGTAGTAGGCGCAGATCTTCTCCTCCTCGAGCAGGGTCACCTGATTCCGCGACTTGGTGGTCGGTACGCCGGGGAAGTGTTTGCCGAAGATGGCGTGCACGAAGACGCGGTCTCTGCGGATCCGGGCCAGGGGCAGCGGGATCAGGCGCTTTCCGGCGCCGCCGTCCAGTTCGACCTCCAGATAGCGCACCAGTTGCTCGGGCTCGTCGAGCCACATGTCGGAGACGCGTCCGACGATCGCCAGGTCGCCCGCCTGCACCGGCATGCCACGGGGATCGCGACCGGCGGAGACGTGGAACGACGCCGCGGCGCTCAGAGGAACGATCTTGGGGTGGCCCATCCCGTCGAGTTCCGGGACGTCGCGCCGGGACGCCCAGGATGCCGGGCCGACGCCGTCGACCATCGGGTCGCCGGTCGGCTCGAGCGGATAGCCGTTTGAGGCGTTGGTGCGCCGCATCGCGATCGTCCGCTCGGGCGTCGCGTTGGGGACGGTCACCTCGCCGCGGCCGTTCGGCAGCAGGAAGGTCTTCGGCCGCGGCATCGGGAACAGGCCAGGTCCGGCTGCGGGCTTGCCGTCGTCGTCTTCGAGCGGGTAGCCCTCGCGCATGTTTTCGGTTTGCAGATAGTAGATCAGCCCGGCGAAGAAGAGCCAGAACGCGTAGAGCGAGACCAGCGCCAGGTCGATGTTGCCGACGATCGGTTGCGTCATTTTTGGGACCTCCAGACTCGGCGTTTCATGTCAGGTCGGGAAGTCGGCAAGCCCGATGCGGGCATGCCTCCCGGCGGTGGATTGGGTCGTCACGGTCCGCACCAGCGGGCCGATGGCGATCAGCGTCGCGAACAGCAGGACGATCTCGAGATTGTAGACGGCCGAGTAACCCGTCGCGGGTGCGTTGAGCGCCACGCCGAGCCGCCCGGACAGGGCCGCTTCGCCGACGAGGTCGCGCAGACCGCCGCCGAGCGCGATGCCGGCACCGGCCGCGGTCGCCTGGGCCGCGCCCCAGGCGCCGAGCGCCAGCCCGCGCCCGGCGAGCCCGCCGACGGGCATGGTCATGGCTGCGGTCAGCGTGGCCACGGCGAAGAGACCGCCGCCATTGCCGATGAGGCCTGCCCCCGCGAAGAACAGCGCCGGGGAGTTCATCGGGCTGGCGAAGATCACGCAGGTGAAGGCCACGATGCCGACCAGGAGCCCGCGTCCGGCCATGCGGTAGGGGTTCATGCCCTGGGCGAGCCAGCGGGCCGCCAGCGCGAAGCCCAGGATCGCACCGACCGCCCAGATCGCGGTCAGGAGCGTGGTCTCCGAGACGCTGAGGCCGAGCACCTGGCCGCCGTAGGGCTCCAGGAGCACGTCCTGCATCGAGAAGGCCGCGGTGCCGAGCGCCACCGCACCGAGCAGGCGGCCGGCCTTGCCGCCGCTGGCGTAGTCGGCCCAGGCCGCGGCGAAGCTCGGGCGCGGGGTGGCGCGCTCGGCGGCGGTCATCGGCGACATGCGCTCCTGCTTCCAGAGCGCGACCAAGTTCAGGAGCAGCGTCGCCACCGCCGTTCCCTGCACGACCCTGATCAGTCGCAGGTTCGAAAAATCCGCCAGCAGCGTCCCGACCACGAGCGCCGAGATGCCCATGCCGACCAGAAACATCACGTAGAGGAGCGCGACCACGCGCGGCCGTGTCTCCTCGGTGGCCCGGTCGCAGGCGAGCGCGAGCCCGGCGGTCTGGGTCATGTGCATGCCGAGCCCGGTCATCAGGAAGGCAAGCCCGGCCAGCACCTCGCCGGCCCAGGGCGGGCCGAGCGTCTGGTCGCCGGAGAGGACGATCAGAGAGAAGGGCATGATCGCCAGCCCGCCGAACTGCCAGAGCGATCCGAACCAGATGTAGGGGACCCGCTTCCAGCCGATGGCCGATCGGTGGGTATCCGAGCGGAATCCCAGCAGGGCGCGGAACGGCGCGCTCAGCACCGGCAGCGCGATCATTGCGGCGACGACCCCGGCGGGCACGCCGAGCTCGACGATCATCACCCGGTTCAGCGTGCCGAGCAGCATCACCGTCGCCATGCCGACGGAGACCTGGAACAGCGACAGCCGCAGGAGCTGGCGGAGCGGCAGGTCGTCGGACGCCGCGTCCGCGAAAGGCAGCATGCCGATGCTGAGCCGGTTCACCGGGATCGGCGCCCGCAGCAACTTCGGAAGCGGAACCCTGGGCACCCTCATGGACGCAGTTCCATCGCCTGGGAAATGTAAAAGCCCGTGGCCACCCGCCCGACGGTTTCCAGTCGGCGGCCGCACGTCTGAGAGACCTTCCGCGCCAGCGCGGTGGCGTCCTGCGGCACGATCGCCGGCGAACGGTCGCCGCGTGGGAAGAGCTTGCCGGCGAGATGCATGGCGCCGAGAAGCGGCGTCCGCGGCGCGACGGTGAAGACGATCGCGACGACGGTGTGCCGGGAGAGCGCGGCCAGGGCGTCGGCGATATGGGTGGTGCTGTAGTGGACGAGGCTGTCCATCGCCACCACGAAGTCGAAGGTCCCGAGATGCGGGTCGAGCATGTCCCCGGCCAGATACTCTATCCTGGGGTAGAGGTCGTCGGGCGTACGCTCGCGGGCGATGGTCAGGAGCCGCGGCGAGATATCGACGGCGACGACGTCGGCCCCGCGCGCGGCCAGTTCGACCGACATCTGTCCGGCGCCGCAGCCGGCGTCGAGCACGCGGGCGCCGCGCAGATCGGGCGGCAACTGATCGAGCAGCATCGTCCGCATCAGGTCGCGTCCCTCGCGTACGGTCTGGCGGATGCGCGACACCGGGGCGTCCGAGGTCAGCCGCTCCCAGACCGACGCGGCGGTGCGGTCGAAGTACTGCTCGAGCCGGTCGCGGGTATGGATGTAGCCGTTCTGCATCAGTCGAATCCCAGAAGCTCGAAGATCTGGCGGTCCGGCAGAGGGTCGGGCGCCAGCGGCTCGGTGCCGTTCCAGAGCGTCTCGGCCAGGCGCATGTACTCGGCCTGCGCGGCGACGATGTCCTCTTCGGGATCCATCTCGAA
Organism: uncultured Alphaproteobacteria bacterium; assembly: GCA_963773555.1. Classification (GTDB taxonomy): domain Bacteria; phylum Pseudomonadota; class Alphaproteobacteria; order Rhodobacterales; family Rhodobacteraceae; genus Amaricoccus. Next base: position 52,255 of record CAVZCB010000018.1, on the reverse strand, counting down.
GAGGGTCTTCTTCTTCAGCCGCGAGCGGCGGATGGCGTCGAGGTCGGGGAAGTGGGCGATGCGGTTGAACCCCACGGTGCGGCAGTAGCGGTCGACCTCGTCGGTGTCCTTCGAGCGGTTGGCGATGCAGCCGGCGAGGCGGACCTTGTAGTTCTTCGACTTCGCCTGCACGGCTGCGATGATCCGGTTCATCGCGTAGATCGAGTCGAAGTCGTTGGCGGTGACCACCACCGCGCGGTCGGCGTGTTGAAGCGGTGCTGCGAAGCCGCCGCAGACCACGTCGCCGAGCACGTCGAAGATCACCACGTCGGTGTCCTCCAGCAGGTGGTGCTGCTTGAGGAGCTTCACTGTCTGGCCGACCACGTAGCCGCCGCAGCCGGTCCCTGCCGGCGGGCCGCCGGCCTCGACGCAGAGCACGCCGTTGTAGCCCTTGTGGACGAAGTCCTCGGCGCGGAGTTCCTCGGCGTGGAAATCGACCTCCTTGAGGGTGTCGATCACCGTCGGAACCAGCGAGCCGGTCAGGGTGAAGGTCGAATTGTGCTTTGGGTCGCAGCCGATCTGCAGAACGCGGTGGCCGAGCTTGGAGAAGGCCACCGAAAGGTTCGACGAAGTCGTCGATTTGCCGATGCCGCCCTTTCCGTAAACCGAGAACACCTTGGCCCCGGTTATCTGGACCTCGGCGTCCTGGTGGACTTGAACGGACCCTTCTCCGTCGTCGCCGCGGAGGATGGGGGTGGCTGTGTCGAGCGGGCTCATGCGGCCCTCCTTCGGTCGAGTTCCGTCATTCCGCCGCGATCCCGACGCCTTCGAGCCGGTCCTCCAGGTCGTCGGCGCCGTTGCGCAGCGCTTCGAGCGTGGCCGCGTCGGGCTGCCAGTAGGCGCGTTCGTGGGCTTCGAGCAGGCGGTTGGCCATGCGCAGGCTGGCCGCCGGGTTGAGCGCGGCGAGACGGCGGCGCATGGCCTCGTCGAGCACGAATGTTTCCGAAAGACGCTGGTAGACCCAGGGCTCGACCTGGCCGGTGGTGGCCGACCAGCCGAAGGTGTTGGTGACCTGCGCCTCGATCTGGTGGACGCCTTCGTGGCCGTGCTTCAGCAGCCCCTCGAACCATTTCGGGTTCAGCGACCGCGCCCGGGTCTCCAGCGCGACCTGAGCGGCCAGGGTGCGCACCTTGCCTTCGCCGCGGGTCTGGTCGCCGATATAGACCGGCACCTCGTCGCCGCGCGCGCGCTTCACGGCGCGGCTGATGCCGCCCAGGGTGTCGAAATAGTGGTCGACGGTGGTGACGCCGAGTTCGACGCTCTCGAGGTTCTGGTAGGCGAGATCCACGTCCCCGAGCGCCGCCTGGAGCAGGCCCGCGTGCCGGGCCGACTTGCCGTCGCGGCCGTAGGCGAAGGACTTGCGCGTCTCGTAGGCGTCGGCGAGTTCGTCTTCCTTGCCCCAGGCGCCGCTGTCGACCAGCTGGTTGACGTTGGAGCCGTAGGCGCCCTCGGCGTTGGAGAAGACGCGCAGGCTGGCGGTCTCCATGTCGACGCCCATGCGCTCGGCGTAGGCAAGGGAGTGGGCGCGGACGAAATTTTCCTCGACCGGCTCCTCGGCGGTCGCGGCCTTCCACGCGGCCTCCGCCAGCATCCGCGACTGCAGCGGCAGCAGGTCGCGGAAGATCCCCGAGAGCGTCATCACCACGTCGATGCGCGGCCGCCCGAGTTCCGCGAGCGATACCAGATCGGCGCCGGAGAGCCGCCCGTAGCCATCGAAGCGCGGCACGGCGCCCATCAGCGCCAGCGCCTGGGCGATCGGGCCGCCGTCGGACTTGATGCAGTCGGAGCCCCAGAGCACCAGCGCCACCGTATCGGGGCAGCGCCGGATGGGCGTCGAGCAGCCGCTGCGCCTGGCGCCGGCCATCCTGAATGGCGAAGGCGGTGGGCATGCGGAACGGGTCGAAGGCGTGGATGTTGCGGCCGGTCGGCAGGATATCGCGGTTGCGGATCAGATCGCCGCCCGGCACCGGCCGGATGAACCGGCCGTCGAGCGCGCGCAGGAGCGCCGGCAGCTCGCTGTCGGTCGCGAGCAGCGCCGCGACCTCCGAGCGGGCCGACGGCTCGAGATCCATCGCCGCCAGGTGCTCGGCGATCGCCTCCGGCGTCATCGGCCGGCCGACCACATGCAGGCCGTCGGGGATCAGCGCGTTCTCGGTCTCGAGCACCGTCCGCCACAATCCCTCGGTGTCGCCGCCGTGCGATATCCACCGCCTCGGCCTGGACGCGGATCAGCTTGGCCAGTTCCGGGCGCTCGGGGCTGTCGTCGGGCGTCGCGCGCCAGCGATTGAGGCTCTCCTTGAGCTCCAGAAGGCCCTTGTAGAGCCCGGCGCGCGCCAGCGGCGGCGTCAGGTGGCTGACCAGCGTGGCGCCGGAGCGGCGCTTGGCCAGCGTGCCCTCGGACGGGTTGTTCGCCGCATAGAGATAGACGTTGGGCAGGTTGCCGATCAGCCGGTCCGGCCAGCAGGCGCCGCTCATGCCGGACTGCTTGCCCGGCATGAATTCGAGCGCGCCATGCATGCCGAAATGCAGGAGCACGTCGGCGCGGAACTCGGTTCGGAGCCAGCGATAGAACGCGTTGAAGGCATGGGTCGGAGCGAAGCCGCGCTCGAAGAGCAGCCGCATCGGGTCGCCCTCGTAGCCGAAGGCGGGCTGCAGGCCGACGAAGACGTTGCCGAACTGCTGGCCAAGCACGAAGACGCCGCGCCCGTCGGACTGGTGCTTGCCGGGGGCCGGACCCCACTGCGCCTCGATCTCCCTGAGGTGGGTCTCGCCGCGAACGATGGCATCCGCGGGCACGTAGGCGGCCACGTTGGCCTGCTGGCCGAGTTGGGCCGCGTTGCCGCCCAGCACCAGGGCGCGCAGCGCCTCGACGCTCTCCGGTGGGTCCGTGTCGTAGCCGTCGGCCTTCAGCGCGTGCAGCACGTTCAGGAGGCTCTCGAACACTCCGAGATAGGCCGCGGTGCCCGCCGCCCCGGCGTTGGGCGGGAACCCGAAGATCACGATGCCGACGCGACGCTCGGCCTTGCGGCCGCGCCGCAGCGCCGCCAGCCGCGCGACGCGCGCCGCAAGCGCCTCGATCCGCTCGTGGCAGGGGGCCATCGCCCGGCTCGAGGCACTGCCGACGCAGTTGCGTGCGCAGCCCTGGCAGCCCGCGGGCCCGTGCCGGCCGGCGAAGACCGTGGGGTTGGTCGCGCCGTCGATCTCGGGCAGCGCCACCAGCATGGTCGCCTCGACCGGGCCGAGGCCGCCGGCGCTCGCGGCCCATTGCCCCAGCGTCTGGAACTCGAGCGGATGCGCGGCGACATAAGGGACGTCGAGCGCGGCCAGGGTGTCCGCCGCGGCGGCGCTGTCGTTGTAGGCCGGTCCGCCGACCAGGCTGAAGCCGGTCAGCGAGACCACTGCGTCGACCCGCGCTCCGGCCTCGCCGTGAAAATACGCCTCGATCGCCGGACGCGAGTCGAGCCCCGACGCGAAGGCCGGGATCACCCGCAGGCCGCGCCCCTCCAGCGCCGCGATCACGGCGTCGTAGTGCGCGGTGTCGCCGGAGAGCACGTAGGCGCGCATGATGAGGAGGCCGACCGTCGCCTGCGGCGCGGCTGGCGCGGGAAGATCGGCCACCGCCGTGGCGATCCGCGCCGCAAGCCGCGGGTGGTAGAGGCCGACCTCGGGATATTCCACCGGCGCCGCCGCCGGTGCGCCGCGCCAGTCGCTGCGGCGGGCGTAGCGCGAGACGAGAAAGCGCACCATCGACTCGACGTTGTCGTCCGAGCCGCCGAGCCAGTACTGCATGGTCAGGAACCAGGCGCGCAGATCCTGCGCCTTGCCGGGGAGGAAGCGCAGGATGCGCGGCAGGCGGCGCAGCATGGTCATCTGCGACTTGCCGCTCGCAGCCCCCGCGGTGCGCGCCCCGCGGAGCCGCTTGATCAGTCCCATGGCGCGGCTGGTCGGCTGCGACATGTCGAGGCCGCCCAGCCGGGTCAGCGCCACCACCTCGCTTGCGGAGATGCAGCCGATCATCGCGTCGCAGCCGTCGCGGCGGGCGCGCAGGTCGGGGAGAATTGCGCTGATGTGCTCCTCGAGAAACAGCATGTTGGCGATGACGAGGTCGCCCGACGCCACCGCCGCCTTTGCGGCCTGCAGCGCGCCCGGGTTCTCGGCCCACTCCGCGGCGGCGTGCACCGAGACCGTGAGGCCGGGGAAGTCCTGCGCCAGCCGGTCCTGGACGCGCGCCGCCGGGCCCGCGGTGTGGCTGTCCATGGTGACGAGAACCACGCGGTAGGGGTCAGGACGATCACCGCGCATAATGGGCCTTCGCCTCATAGAGCGTGTCGACCGAGATCGCCGCCAGGCCCCTCTCGGAGGCGAAACGCTCGGTGTTGCGCCGCGCCTTGCCGCGCACGAAGAACGGGACCTTGCGCAGTTCCGTCTCGGCGTCGGAGAGCCAGATCACCGTGGCGTCCGTCGCCGGCTCGGGCGTGGCGGAGGGTCGAGCCGTGGTGGCTGGGGCCGGCAGCGTCGTTGAACTCGAAGTCGTCGCGGAACATGTGCAGGAGATGCTCTTCGAGGCCCATCACCAGCGGGTGGATCCAGGTGTCGAAGATGACGTTGGCGCCCTCCCAGCCGACCTGCGGCGAGGTGCGGGCGGGGAAGTCCTGCACGTGCACCGGCGCGGAGATCACGGCGCAGGGGATGCCCAGGCGCTTGCCGATGTGGCGCTCCATCTGGGTGCCGAGGATCAGCTCCGGCTGGCTGGCGGTGATGGCCGCCTCGACCTCGAGGTAATCCTCGGTGATCAGAGCTTCCAGGCCGAAGTCTTTGGCAAGTGCGCGGATCTGGCGAGCGAACTCGCGGTTGTAGCAGCCGAGGCCGACCACCTCGAAGCCGAGCTCGTCGCGGGCGATGCGGGCGGCGGCGGCGGCGTGGGTGGCGTCGCCGAAGATGAAGACGCGCTTGCCGGTCAGGTAGGTCGAATCGACCGAGCGGCTCCACCAGGGCAGGCGCAGGCGGCTCTCGTCGGTTTCGCACCGGTCCAGCCCGGCGAGACCCGCGGCTTCGGCGAGAAAGTCGCGGGTGGCGCCGACGCCGATCGGAACCGTCCGGGTGTAGGGCTGGCCGAACTCGCGCTCCAGCCAGCCGCAGGCCGCCTCGGCGGTCTCGGGGTAGAGCATGACGTTGAAGTGCGCGGCGCCGAGCCGGGCGATGTCGCGCGGGGAGGCGCCGAGCGGCGCAACCGCGTTCACCGCGATGCCGATCTCGTCGAGGAGCCTGCAGAGTTCCTCCACATCGTCGCGGTGGCGGAATCCGAGGGCTGTCGGGCCGAGGATGTTGCAGCTCGGCTCCGGGGTGCGCGCGGTCTTCACCGCCAGGCGCCGCACGATCTGGAAGAAGGTCTCCGACGTGCCGAAGCTCTCCTTGCGCTGGTAGGAGGGCAGCTCCAGCGGGATCACCGGAATCGGCAGGTCGAGCGCCTCGGCGAGGCCGGCGGTGTCGTCCTGGATCAGCTCGGCGGTGCACGAGGCGCCGACGATCATCGCCTCGGGGCGGAAGCGCTCGTAGGCGTCGCGGCAGGCCGACTTGAACAGGTTCGCGGTGTCGGCGCCGAGGTCGCGCGCCTGGAAGGTGGTGTAGGTGACCGGCGGACGGTGGCCGCGGCGCTCGATCATGGTGAAGAGGAGGTCGGCGTAGGTGTCGCCCTGCGGCGCGTGCAGCACGTAGTGCAGGCCGGTCATGCCGGTGGCGACGCGCATCGCGCCGACGTGCGGCGGCCCCTCGTAGGTCCAGAGGCTCAGCTTCATAGCCGCAAGCCCTCCCTGCGCCGCAGCGGCCGGGCGAAGAGCGCGGCGAGATCGCCGGCCTGTTCGTAGCCGTGGACCGGCGTGAAGACGAGCTCGATCGCCCACTTGGTCGCCAGCCCCTCCGCCTCGAGCGGGTTGGCGAGACCGAGGCCGCAGACCGTCAGGTCGGGCCGCGCGGCGCGGCAGCGGTCGAGCTGCCGGTCGACGTCCTGCCCTTCGCTGAGCAGAGGCCCCGCCGCGATCAGCTCCAGATCCTTGCCGACGATCTGGCGATTGACGTAGGGCGCGCCGATCTCGATGGCCTCCATCCCGCATTCGCGGGTCAGGAACCGCGCCAGCGGGATTTCGAGCTGGCTGTCGGGGAAGAAGAAGATCGACCTGCCGCGCAGGGTCTCCGAGACCGCCGCCACCGCCGTCCGAGCCCGGGCGCGCGGGGCCGCCGTCACCTGCTCGAACGTATCGTCGGACACGCCGAAGGCGTCGGCGATGGCGCGGAGCCAGGCGGTGGTGCCTTCCTCCCCGAACGGGAAGGGCGCCGCGATCCGCGCGGCGCCACGGCGCTCCATGGCCGAGGCGGTCTCGCTCAGGAACGGCTGCGCCAGCACGATCCGGGTGCCGCGACCGATCGCGGGCATCTCGCCCGACCGCCGCGCCGGGAGCGTGCTCACGGTCTCGATCCCCAGCGCGCGGATCAGCCCGACGAGCTGGTCCTCCACCACGTCCGGAAGCGCCCCGACGACGACAAGCGACGTCGCATCGGAGGGCGGCAGGACCGGCACCATCGCGGCGAGGCAGGCGTCCTCGCCTTCGGTGAAGGTGGTCTCGATGCCCGAGCCGGAATAGTTCAGCACCCGGACCCGCGGCGCATACCGCTCGGTCAGGCGCTCGGCCGCGCGGGCGAGGTCGAGCTTGATGACCTCCGACGGGCACGACCCGACCAGGAAGAGCTGGCGCACGTCCGGCCGCCGCTCGAGCACCCGGGCCACCTCGCGGTCGAGCTCGTCATTGGCATCGGCGAGCCCCGCGAGGTCCTTTTCCTCCAGGATCGCCGTCCCGAAGCGCGGCTCGCCGAAGATCATCACCCCGGCGGCCGACTGCAGCAGGTGCGCGCAGGTGCGCGAGCCCACCACCAGGAAGAAGGCGTCCTGCATCTTGCGGTGCAGCCAGATGATCCCGGTCAGCCCGCAGAACACCTCGCGCTGGCCGCGTTCCTTGAGCACCGGCGCCGCGCTGCAGCCTGCTCCCGCGGGGATTTCCATGCGCTGGTTCACGCCGGCACCCTCGCTTGCAGGCGCGCGGCCCGGAGCTTGAGCAGGAACTGCCCGGCATTGATCACGTAGGCGAGGTACGCCGCCAGCGCCACGAGCATCTGCCCGTTCGGCCCGAGCCGCCCGGTCAGCAGCACCCAGACGTAGGTGACGTGCAGCGCGATGACCGCGAAGCTGAACACGTCCTCCCAGAAGAAGGCAGGGGCGAACAGATACTGGCCGAATACGACCTTCTCCCAGATCGCGCCGGTGACCATGATCGCGCAGAGCAGCGCGGTCTTCACCAGGATCGACACCGTCGCCGCCTCGTAGCCGGCGCCGGTGATGACGAACCGCAGCACCAGCACCAGCGAGACGGCAAAGGCGACAAACTGCAAGCGGCGCGAGAACGGCCTGCACCGTGGTCCACACGGTGCTGTCGCGGCGGCGGCGCTGGTCGTCGCTGTAGAGGCTGAACATTGCCTCGCGATCTGCAGACGACGGCGGCATTCACGACTCCAGTCTCGTTCCCCTCCGAAGCTAGCGCCGAGGCTTCAAATGTGTCAATTGAAACTTACACAATTCAACTAGACACATGACGGCTCTGCCGGGATGATTCGCGGCCGATCGTCGCAGGGATCGCCCTTCGAAAGCGTCGGTCGGAGCCCGAAACGTCCAAATATTCCCATCGACTGAAGGCACTTAGGTCCTACTGTCAATTTTCTTTGACATTGGCGCCATCGGTAAATCAAAGTCGCAGCAAAGAACCGCAGGGACGGGCCAGTCCCGGACCTGGAAGAGAAGCGGGGGGACAATGGAGGCTCGGTCTTTATCCTCTATCGAGAAAGCCGGATGTCTCGACCAAGCGGACGTGGTTGCCCTGGCGGTCAAGGCCCTTTCGGTACTCGCGTCGCGAAGGAAGACCCCCTCGAAGCGCAGCCGCGAGGAACGCGTCACCGAACTCTGCGATGCCGTGGTGAACGAGGACCCGAGCCTGCATCACGCCGTCGTGGCGCAGATGGTCGCGGCCGGCATATCCTCCGCCGATGTCGCCGAGACCTACGTCGCCCTTGCGGCGAGGAAGCTCGGCGAAGCGTGGGTCGACGATACGCTGGCGTTCAGCCAGGTCACGATCGGCGCTGCGCGGCTTCAGGAAATCGTTCGATCGCTCGGACGCACGGATGTGTCGGGCTCGGTGACGGTCCCGCTCGGCCACCGGATCCTCCTGGTGATTCCCTCCGAAGAGGACCACACCCTCGGCGCCTTCGTGGCCGCGAACCAGTTCCGGCGCTACGGCCTCTGGGTGCATCTGGCGATACGGCAGACCGCGGACGAAGTCGCCGCGACCGTGGCATCTACAGGACTTCGAGATGATCGGCATTTCCGGCGCCGGTCGGCGCTCGCTCGAACCGGTTCGGAAGCTGGTGAATACCGTCAAGGAGCGCTGCCCGCGTTGCGCCCCCGTTGTGGTCGGCGGAAACATGTGTAAACTTGAGGACCGTGTCCTGGACTTGACAGGTGCGGATTTCGTGACGACCAGTCCCCGCCAGGCCATGGGGTTCTGCGGGCTTTCTGCCCGGCCGGACCTGGGGTACGAGGTCGACAGGGTATGCCAGCAACGGTGAGTTGCTTTAGGAATGGGTTGTGAGCAGACGCGAAGAAATTGCCTGGAGCAAGGGTTCTGACCTGAACGTCCCCAGCGAGCGGTTCGGCGAGAGTTCTGGCAGCGGCAGCCGACATCGTGATCGCGGTGGACCGCGATGGCGTCGTCCAATCCATCCTCACGAGCCAGGGTGACCAGAACCTGGGATGCCTCGACCACTGGGTCGGCCGGGATCTCAAGGAGTTTCTGACCGAGGAGTGCCACCCGAAGCTCAATTCGGCGCTCGCGAGCGTTTCCCAGGGCGCCTTCGCCGGTCCGCGCAGCTTCGAGCTCAACCATGTCGACAATGCCCGCTGGGAATTCCCGATCCGCTACGGCGTATTCGACACCGGGGAGGGCGGGCCGATCCTGATGATCGGCCGCGATCTCGGGCCGGTGGCGATGGTCCAGCAGCAGCTGGTCAAGACCCAGCTCGAGCTCGAGAAGGACTACGAGGCCCAGCGCGAGGCCGAGACGCGGTTTCGCGTGCTGATGGGCGAAACCCGGGATGCCCTGGTCTTCGTGGACGCCAAGTCCGGCAGGATCGAGGATGTCAGCGAGGCCGCGGGGCTGATGCTCGGCGTCGGCACCGAGGCACTCAAGGGCAATTCGTTCTTCCAGGAGTTCGAGGATCGCCGCCGCGCGGAGTTCCTCGACAGCCTGAACGCGGCGGCGGGGGGAGAGGTGCTGCGCCGCTGGTGGCCACGACCCGGCGCAACCAGACGACCGTGAGCATCCACAGCAACGTGTTCCGCGCCGCTGGTCGGGTGATCCTTCTCTGCCGGCTCGAATCCGACGGGCGCAGCGAAGCGGTCGGGGAGGAACTTGGCGTAAACCTGCGCGCGCTCTACGATCGCGGCTTCGATGCGCTGGTGTTCACCGACTCGCGCGGAAGCATCCGCGGCGCCAACGAGGCCTTCCTCAATCTGCTCGACATCCCGTCCGCTGCGGATCTCGCCGGAAAATCCATCGCGGAGTTCCTGGTGCGTGGCAGCGTTGACCTGCGGATCCTGATCGAAGGCGCCACACGCTCGGGGCGGGTGCGCCAGTTCTCGACGCGGCTCGAGACGGCTTTCGGGTCGCAGCGCCCGGTCGAGGTTTCCGTGACCCACCTCAACGAGTCTGCCGATCCCACCTTTGCCTTCGTGCTGCGTGATGCGGCGCGGGCTGAAACCGCGAGCGCCGCTGCCGTTCCCGTCAACGGCGACGTCACCAACAACGTCATGGACCTTGTGGGCGCGTCACCGCTCAAGGATATCGTCGCGGCGACCACCGATGTCATCGAGAAGATTTGCATCGAGACCGCGGTGGAGCTGACGCGCAACAACCGCGTCGCCGCGGCGGAAATGCTCGGACTGTCGCGCCAGAGCCTCTACGTGAAGTTGCGCAAGTACAATCTCCTGAGCAAGACCGACGAGAACTGAGCCGGGCCAGCCGTGAACGGGCGGCGCGGGATCAGCGCACGCGTTTTTTGCGCTTGCCCGCCTGACCAATGTATCGTCTAAATGACGGTATGAGTGTAACGACAGACTTACACCTGCGCGCATATCCCGAGCCGGCTGCGGCGTTGCAGCTGATCAAGCCGATCACCTGGTTTCCGCCGATGTGGGCGTTCGCCTGCGGCGCGGTCTCTTCCGGCGTCGCGCCCGACGGGCACTGGCCGCGACTGCTTCTCGGCGTGCTTCTGGCCGGCCCGATCGTCTGCGGCATGAGCCAGGCGGCCAACGACTGGTGCGACCGCCACGTCGACGCGATCAACGAACCCGGGCGGCCGATCCCCTCCGGCCGGGTCCCGGGGCGGTGGGGGCTCGGCATCGCGCTTGCGATGTCGGCCCTTGCCCTCGCCATCGCGGCGCTGCTCGGCCCCTGGGGCTTCGGCGCCACCGTCGTCGCGGTGATCTGTGCCTGGGCCTATTCCGCCGAACCGGTCCGGCTGAAGCGGTCCGGCTGGTTCGGCCCGGGCCTCGTCGGGCTCTGCTACGAGGGCCTGCCCTGGTTCACCGGCGCGGCGGTGCTCGTCGCCGGCGCGCCGCCGTGGCCGGTCGTCCTCGTGGCCCTCCTCTATGCACTGGGCGCCCACGGCATCATGACGCTCAACGACTTCAAGGCGCTGGCCGGCGATCGTGCCACCGGAGTGAACTCGCTCCCGGTCACGCTGGGGCCGGAGCGCGCCGCCCGGCTTGCCTGCGTGGTCATGGCGGTGCCGCAGATGGCGGTGGTCCTGGCGCTGGCGGTCTGGGATCGCCCGCTGCACGCCGCCGCGATCCTGGGGCTCTTGGTGGCGCAGACGCTGGCGATGCGCGTGCTCCTGCGCGACCCGAAGGGCAAGGCACCCTGGTACAACGCCACCGGCGTCACCCTCTATGTCGCCGGCATGATGGTAGCGGCCTTCGCGCTCCGGAGCCTGCCGTGACGCTCAGCTGGCTCTCCATCGTCCGGCTCGGCCTGGTGCAGCTCGCCCTCGGCGCCATCGTGGTGCTGACCAGTTCGACCCTCAACCGCCTGATGGTGGTCGAGCTTGCCCTGCCGGCGGTCGTGCCGGGCCTGCTGGTGGCGCTGCACTACGGCATCCAGATCACCCGCCCGACCTGGGGCTTCGCCTCCGACGCAGGCGGAAACCGGACCCGCTGGATCGTCGGAGGCATGGCGGCGCTGGCCTGCGGCGGCTTTGGCGCGGCGCTGGGCGTCGTCGTGATCCCCCACGCTCCCGTCGCCGGGCTCGTCCTATCGGTCTTCGCCTACGCGCTGATCGGCCTCGGGGTCGGCGCTTCGGGCACGTCGCTGCTCGCGCTCCTCGCCACCGGCACCCAGCCGGACCGCCGTGCCGCCGCGGCGACGATCACCTGGATGATGATGATCGCCGGCATCGCCGCCACGGCGGGCACCGTCGGGCGCCTTGCTCGACCCCTATACGCCCGAGCGCCTGCTCCGGATTGTCGGCGTCGTCACGTTCGGTGCCGTTGCGATGACCTGGCTCGCGGTCCGCGGCATCGAGCGGCGCACGACCTTCGCCGCCCGGCCCCGCGACACCGCCACATTGCGCCAGGGTCTTCGTGAGGTCTGGGCCGAGCCCAGGGCGCGCACCTTCACCGTCTTCGTGTTCCTCTCGATGACCGCCTACTTCATGCAGGAGCTGATCCTCGAGCCCTACGCCGGCCTGGTGTTCGGCTTTACCCCGGGACAATCCACCGCGCTCTCGGGCACGCAGAACGGTGGAGTGTTCCTCGGGATGGCGACCGTTGGCCTTGCGTCCAGCGCGCTCCGGCTCGGCGTCGCTGCGCTTCTGGGTCGCATCCGGCTGCCTGCTCTCCGCCGCAGCGATCGGGCTAGTCGCCCTGCTCGGACAGGAGAGCGGCCCGGCGCTGCCGCTGAGCGCAGCGGTGGGCCTGCTCGGCTTCGCCAACGGCGCCTTCGCCGTCGCCGCGATCGCCTCGATGATGCAGCTCGCCGGCGACGGGCGCGAACGCCGCGAGGGAACCCGCATGGGCCTCTGGGGCGCGGCGCAGGCCCTCGCCGCCGGCTTTGGCGGCCTGCTCGGCGCCGGTCTCGCCGACGTGCTGCGGGCGGCCCTCGGCAACGACGCCGACGCATTCGGCACGGTCTTCGCTTTCGAGGCCGCGCTGTTCGGGGCGGCGGCGCTGATGGCGCTCAGGACCATGGACGGCAGGCCGGCCCAGCCGCAGCTCGTGCCGGGGGAGTGACGCGATGACCTACGATGTCGTTGTGGTGGGCGGTGGTCCGTCCGGGGCGACGGCGGCGGCCGACCTGGCGCGCGCGGGCCGCAAGGTGGCGCTCCTCGACCGAGCCGGGCGAATCAAGCCCTGCGGCGGCGCCATCCCGCCCCGGCTCATCGCCGATTTCGAGATTCCGGACGACCAGATCGTCGCCCGCATCACCAGCGCCCGCATGGTCTCGCCGACCGCGCGCCATGTCGACATCCCCATCGAAAACGGCTTCATCGGCATGGTCGACCGCGAGCATTTCGATGTCTTCCTGCGCGACCGCGCGGCACAGGCGGGCGCCGAGCTCGTCACGGGTACCTTCCTCGGCATCGAGCGCCACGAGTCCGGCACGCGCCTCGTCTACCGCGACAAGGCCACGGGAGAGCGCGTCAGCCTGCCGACGCGGCTGATCATCGGCGCCGACGGGGCGCGTTCCGACGTTGCCCGTGCCGAGGTGCCCGGCGGCGATACCATCCCTTACGTCATCGCCTACCACGAGATCATCGCCGCACCCGATTGCGGCACCTACGACCCCCACCGCTGCGACGTGATCTACGACGGCGCCATCTCGCCCGACTTCTACGGCTGGATTTTTCCGCACGGGGCGCAGGCCAGCGTCGGCATGGGCACCGGCGTCCACGGCATCGACCTCAAGGCTGCGACCGGAGCGCTACGCCGCGCCTCCGGCCTCGACGGTTGCCATACCATCCGCAAGGAAGGCGCGCCGATCCCGCTGAAGCCGCTGGACCGCTGGGACAACGGCCGCGACGTGGTGCTGGCCGGCGACGCCGCGGGCGTGGTCGCACCGTCCTCCGGCGAGGGCATCTACTATGCGATGGTCGGCGGGCGCTTCGCCGCCGAGGCGGCGGCGGCCTGCCTCGCCTCGGGCCGCGCGCAGGATCTGCGGCTTGCGCGCAAGCGCTTCATGGCCGAGCACAAGACCGTCTTCCGGGTGCTTCGCGCGATGCAGGACGCCTACTACAAGTCCGACGACCGGCGTGAGCGCTTCGTCTCGCTCTGCCACGACGTCGATGTGCAGCGCCTCACTTTCGAGGCCTACATGAACAAGCGCATCGTCCGCGCCCGGCCAATGGCGCACCTGCGCATCATGGCCAAGAACATCGCCCATCTGACCGGGCTCGTACGGGCGGAAATGACATGACCGATCTTATTCCGGCTTGGGTGGACGGGTCGCTGACCCCCGTCGAGAAGATGACGGTTCATCAACGGGGACTGCGCCACAAGGCGGTCTCGGTTTTCGTGACCCGTGGCTCAGCGGTGCTGATCCAGCGTCGGGCGTTGGCAAAGTACCATACCCCCGGGCTCTGGGCGAACGCCTGCTGCACGCACCCGAACTGGGCGGAGTCCGCGGGCGCCTGCGCCCGGCGCCGGCTCGGCGAGGAGCTCGGCATCTTCGGGCCTCGCCTCGTCTGGCGCGACCGCCTCGAATACCGCGCCGCCGTGGGCGGCGGTCTGACCGAGCACGAGGTCGTCGACATCTTTGCCGCGGAAGCGCCGGTGGACCTGCGTGTCGCCCCGGATCCGAACGAAGTGATGGCGACGCGCTGGGTCGATCTGATCGAGCTCACCGACGAGGTGGCGGCGACGCCCGAGCGCTTCACGCCCTGGTTGCCGATCTATCTCGCGCGAAGCCGCGACCGCATCTTCGGCGCCGCGGCGGCCTGACCCCGGCGAACGCCGTGATGAAGCGGTGGCGCGCACTCGACCTGGGGCTGCTCTGCGTGGCGATCGTCGCGATCGCAGTTGCCGTCTGGGCGCTGCGCTCGGCCACGTCCGGCCTGTCGGTCGAAGCCGTCACCGTCGATTCGATCCCGGCGACCGTCTTCCGCCCCTCGTCCGGGTCACCCGGCCCGGTCGTGGTGATCGCCCACGGGTTTGCCGGGTCGCAGCAGCTGATGCGGTCCTTCGCCGTGACCCTGGCGCGCAACGGCTACGTTGCCGTGACCTTCGATTTCGCCGGGCACGGGCGCAATCCGGCACCCCTGACCGGAAGCATCACCGAGACGGAGGGCGCGACTCGCACGCTGGTCGACGAAACCGAACGCATCGCGTCCTTCGCCCGCCCGCTCGGCGACGGCCGACTGGCGGTGCTCGGCCATTCGATGGCCTCCGACATCGTCGTGCGCTTTTCCGAGCAGACGCCCGGCGTCGGGGCGACAATCGCGGTCTCGATGTTCTCGCCGGCGGTGACCGCGAGTGAACCGCGAAACCTCCTGGTGATTGTCGGCAGCTGGGAGGGCATGCTGAAGCGTGAAGCGCTGCGCGTCGTCGGGCTCGCCTCGGCCCCCGCGCCTGCCCTCCCCGGCGTCACCTACGGTGAGCCGGCGAAGGGAAGCGGCCGGCGGGCGGCGGTCAGCCCGGGTGTCGAGCACATCAGCGTGCTCTACAGCCGTGCCAGCCTGCGCGAAGCCGTCGACTGGCTCGACAGCTCGTTCGGGATCGAGCGTCCCGGCGGGCCGGTCATCGTGGCGCAGGGACCGTGGATCCTCCTGCTTCTGGCCGGCGTCGTGGTCCTGGCACGGCCGTTGACGCGGCTGCTGCCGCGGATCGCGGTGCCACCTGCCGGGGCCGGCCTTGGCTGGCGCCGGCTGTGGATGCCGCTGCTGGTGCCGATGATCGCCACGCCGCTCCTGCTCCGGGTGCTGCCGACACACTTCCTGCCGATCCTCGTCGGCGACTACATCGCGGCCCACTTCGCGCTCTACGGCCTGATCACGGCGGCCTGCCTGCTCCGGCTGCGCGCACGTCGCCCAGCGCGCGCCGCGACCGGCCCGGTTCTCGCGGCGGCGGCGGCCGCCGTCGCCTTCGGCTTCATCGGCTTCGTGTGGCCGATCGACGCCTTCGTCACCTCGTTCCTGCCGGGTCCGGAGCGGGTGCTGCTGATCGTGGCCATGCTGGTCGGAACCCTCGCCTACTTTCTCGCCGACGAGTGGCTGACGCGCGGACCCGGCGCGGCGCGCGGCGGCTATGCCGCGTCGAAGCTCGCGTTCGTCGTCTCGCTGGCGATCGCGGTGTCGCTCGATTTCGAGCGGCTTTTCTTCCTGATCATCATCGTGCCTGTGATCGTGCTGTTCTTCCTGGTGTACGGGCTCTTCAGCACCTGGATCTACCGCAGCACCGGACATCCGCTCGTCGCCGCCATCGCCAACGCGATCGCCTTCGCCTGGGCAATCGGCGTCACCTTCCCGCTGCTGGCGGGATAGGCCGGCCCCCGGCAAGTCCAACAGGCTCCCGGGTGGCGCTCGTCAGGAACCGGCTCGGCGTCAGTCGGCCGCCGGTTTCGGGTCGGGCGGCGGCGCGCTGGGCGCCTGGTCTGCCGGCATCACCTTGCTCCCGCGTGAATGCAGGCGGTCCGCGGTCTTCACCGACTCAAGGTACGCGTAGATCGCACCCGCACTGAGTATCACGAGTACCAAGCCACCCATCACATAATAGATATCCATGGAGCGCTCCTTTCGGCAATCACTGTTCACCTCGATCAGAGACGGTTTGCCCGTTCCCTGACGGGCGGGATCGCGCCTGAGCGGGGTGGTCCCCATCACCCGCTCCACGTGTACTCCTCGGCCAGCAAGCGGGCAACCGGGATCGCGTGAGTCTCAAACCGCCTTTCCGGTTTCTCCGCGGGACCGACGGGAGGCAATTCGGCTCAAGCGCTTGCTGCGAGGCCGAAGCGGCCCGGGACCACCCCAAGCGCGGCGAGGCAGGTGGCCTCGATGTCGCCCGGCGCGAGCCCGGCGTCGGCGTACATCGCCTTCGGGCTCGCCTGGTCGATGAAGCGGTCGGGCAGGGTCATGGTCCGGATGCAGAGGCCCCGGTCGAGCCGGCCACCGGCAGCGAGCCAGTGCAGCACCCGCGCCCCGAACCCGCCCTCGGCCCCCTCCTCTACGGTGACGAGCGCCGGGTGGTGGCGGATGAGCTGGTCGATCAGCCCGGTGTCCAGAGGCTTGGCGAACCGCGCGTCGGCGACCGTCGCCGAGATCCCTCGCACCGCGAGCCGCTGGGCGGCCTCGAGGCACTCCTGCAGGTGCGCTCCGAAGCTCAGGATGGCGACACCGCTCCCCTCCCGCACCACGCGGCCCTTGCCGATCTCCAGCACCTGCGGCTCATCCGGCAGCGCCACGCCGGTTCCCTCGCCGCGTGGATAGCGGAAGGCGATCGGCCCCTCGTCCCAGGCGGCGGCGGTGTGGACCATGTGCACCAGTTCGGCCTCGTCGCCGGCGGCCATCACCGTGAAGCCGGGAAGGTTGGAAAGGTAGCCCACGTCGAAGGCGCCGGCGTGGGTCGCGCCGTCGGCCCCCACCAGCCCGGCGCGGTCGATGGCGAAACGCACCGGCAGCTTCTGCAGGGCGATGTCGTGCACCACCTGGTCGAAGGCGCGCTGCAGGAAGGTCGAGTAGATGGCGCAGAACGGCCTCAGGCCACCGGCCGCCAGCCCGCCGGCGAAGGTCACCGCGTGCTGCTCGGCGATGCCGACGTCGAAGGTGCGGGCCGGGAACCGGGCGGCCATGTGGTTCACGCCGGTACCGTCCGGCATGGCGGCGGTGATCGCGACGATGCGCGGATCTGCCTCGGCCTCGCGCACCAGCGCCTTGCCGAAGACCGAGGTGTAGCTTGGGGCGCCGGGCTTGGCTTTCGCCTGCGCCCCCGAGCCACGTCGAACTTCGCGACGCCGTGGTACTTGTCGGCCGAGGTCTCCGCCGGGGCGTAGCCCTTGCCCTTGACCGTCACGCAGTGGATCAGCACCGGACCCGTCGCCCGTGCCCGGGCCGCGCGCAGCACCGGCAGCAGCTGGCTCATGTCGTGGCCGTCGATCGGCCCGACATAGGAAAAGCCAAGCTCCTCGAAGAGCGTGCCGCCGGTTCCGGCCATGCCGGTGACCAGGCTGTGCGCCCTGCGGGCGCCGGCGCGGAACGGCTCGGGCAGGGTGCGCGCGAACCCGTCGGCGATCTCCTTGAGCGCATAGAGTGGGGTATTGGCATAGAGCCCCGACAAGATACTTCGACATCGCCCCCACCGGCGGAGCGATCGACATCTCGTTGTCGTTCAGGATCACGAACATGCGCCGCCCATCGGCGCCAGCGTTGTTCATCGCCTCGTAGGCCATGCCGGCCGAGATCGCCCCGTCGCCGATCACCGTCACCACGTCGCCGGTGGCCTCGCCGAGGTCGCGCGCCACGGTCAAGCCGAGGCCCGCCGAGATCGAGGTCGAGGAATGCGCCGCGCCAAACGGGTCGTAGGGGCTCTCGCTGCGCTTGGTGAAGCCCGACAACCCGCCGGCCTGCCGCAGCGTCCGGATGCGGCCGCGTCGGCCGGTGACGATCTTGTGCGGATAGCACTGGTGCCCGACGTCCCAGATCAGCTTGTCGTAGGGCGTGTTGAAGACGGCGTGGATCGCCACGGTCAGCTCCACGACGCCGAGGCTGGAGCCGAGGTGTCCGCCGGTCTGCGACACCGCCGAGATCAGCTCCGCCCGGAGCTCGTCCGCCACGGCCGCCAGCTCGCCGTCCGACATGCGGCGCAGATCGGCCGGACTGTGCACGCGGTCGAGAAGCGGGGTGACCGGACGGAGATCGGACTCGCGTGCCATCGTGTGCTCCTCGAGGCGCGGCGCGGCCTCTGATCGGGTCGCGCCGCTTTCGGTCAGTCGTAGGTCGGCGCCCCGGACTTCGCGAGCTCCGGCCAGTCCGAGATGACGTTCAGGCCGTTCATCGGCTTCGAATGGCCCTTGTGGCAGGTCGCGCAGGCGACCTTCGGCGCGTCGGCATGCAGTTCGCCGTGCCGCTTCGGCGGCAGCAGGTCGCCGATAGGCAGGAGGTAGTCGTTGTTGAGGTCCAGCGCCATGCCGATGCCGAGCTGCGCCTGCACCAGCTGCGGCGTCGACTGGTCGAGGTCGTAAAACGCCCGGCTGTTGTGGCAGAAGCCGCAGTTGGTGCCGAGGGCATTGGAGAAGTAGTTCATCAGCGAGAAGGTGCGCTCGGTATCCTGCACGCTCGCCGTGCCCTCGTTCTCCACCCGCGGCGCGAGATCGCTCACGCGCACGGGCTCGTACTCGACCAGGTACTTCTGCAGCGCGTCCGACGGCAGCGAGGTGGACTGGCTGAGCGAGGTCACCCGGTTCTGGACGGCGCCCCAACCGGTCATCGCATTCACGGTCGGGGTTACTTCGAACCAGATGCCGGAAGGCACGTTCTGGCCCCGGTGGCAGGTGTAGCAGGTGACCCCCGCCGGCGCCACGTGATCGGTCCAGGTCTCGTTGATGTTCTGGGTCATCTGGATCATGCGGCGGGCGACGACCTTGGTGTAGAGGTCGTCGCTGGCGAAGTTGCCCTCTTCGCCGTGGCAGTAGGCGCAGCTCTGCTCCGGGGCGATCCACTCGGTCATTGCCAGCATCAGCCGGTTGAAGTTGTCCTCGGTCAGATCGCCGAGCACCTGCACGTTCTCGTAGACGTCACCCGCCAGGGCCTCCCCGCCGATCGGCGCAACCGGCAACTCGGTATAGAAGGCGGCCGCGGTCGGATCGACAGCCATCGCGTCGCTCGCGAACTTGATCACTTCCATCCCGGTGCCGCGTGGCCCGGTCTGAACGCTCACGGTCTTCGCGGGATAGCCCCAGGTAATGACCAGCGCCGCGACGACAATCGCGCCGCCGACCGCCCCCACCAGGTAGGCCGGCCCGAAGATGTCCTTGGGGTTGTCCCGGTTCCATTTCGTGAACCACTTGAAGTCCGGCATGGTCAGTTCCCCGACGAATAGGATTGGTACCCATAGGAGCCGTCATACATCGGCGCGAAATGGTGCTCCTGGGCCCAGAGGAACCAGTTGTCGACCACGGTGCCGGTCAGGAGGATGCCGATGCCGCCGGTGATCGGCGTCAGCACCGCGAACCACCAAGCCCAGCGATGGATGCCCTCCATCGTGGCATTGAAGCCCATGGTCCAGCGCCAGAACAGCGCCGCGCGTTCCGAGGCCGTTCCTCGGTCGACGATCTGCTCGAGTTCCCGGTCACCGCCCAGCCGGGTCACCGCCAGGATCGTCGCCCCGTGCATCGCGAAGAGCAGCACCGAGCCGTAGAGGAAGGCGATCGAGAGGCAGTGGAACGGATTGTAGTAGAGGTTGCCGTAGCGGATCGAGAAGGCCGCGGTCCAGTCGAGGTGCGGGAAGATGCCGTAGGGCACCATTTCCGACCAGGACCCCATCAGGATCGGGCGGAACAGGCCGAGCACGAGGAACAGCCAGATCGCCGACAGGAACGCCCAGGCGACATGCTTGCCCATGCCGAGCGCCTCGGCGCGCAGCCAGGACCGGATCCACCAGCTCATCACCGAGATCAGCAGGAAGAAGCTCGCGATCATGTACCAGCCGCCGTCGTACAGCGGCGGCATGCGCAGTCCGTACTTCGGGCTCGGGGGCTCGAGGGCGAGCCAGAAGAGCTGGCGAATGAACTCGGGGATCGAGAAGTGGACCTGGACCAGCATGTTCAGGCCGATGATGAAGAACCACATCAGGCCGGTGGCGATCGAGACCAGCCCGAACCAGCCGAGGTAGATCGGGCCGAGCTGGGCGTGGCCGAGCCAGCCGATCCAGGACGAGTAGCCTGGCGTGCCGATGCGGGCGGCGGCGAGGCCACGGCCGTTGTCCATGCCGGCCTCGGTCGGACCCTGGACCTGCACCTGGTTGAATATGTTGTAATATTCGGCCATGACCCTAGTTCCCTGCCTGCGGCCAGATCGGAAGGTCGAGCCACCAGTTCCACCATTCCGGCCAGCCGTGGGTCCAGACCGGACCCGAGATGATGATGCAGACCGCCGACCAGAAGGCCGCGTTGAGCGCCAGCAGGAGGCCGAGGCGGTGAATACCGAGCGTGCCGATAGAATAGCCGATGAAGTCGCGGAAGAAGGTATCCTCGTGGTCCGGCGTCTTCATGGTCTGGCCCTTCTCGGGGTTCGCCGCCGAGAGGATCAGGCCGCCGTGCAGCGCCAGCGCGAAGCAGGTGGTGAAAAAGAGGCTCACCGCCAGCATGTGCGCCGGGTTGTAGTGGAAATGCAGGTACTGGTAGCCGGTGTTCGACACCCAGTCGAGGTGGCTGAAGATTCCATAGGGGAAACCGAAGCCCCAGGCGCCCAGCAGCAGCGGGCGAAATACTTCCAGCGTCACGTAGGCGAGGATCGCGAAGCCGAAGGCGATCGGGACGTGAAAGCCGATCCCGAGCTTGCGGCAGATTTCGACCTCGCGCAGCGCCCAGGAGACAAACGAGGCCAGCGCGCAGATCGTGATGACCTGCCAGAGCCCACCCTCGCGCAGCGGCGCGAACGCCAGGCCATAGGAGATATCCGGCGGGGCGATGTTGATGAGCCAGGGGTTGAACGTGCCCTGCATCGCGGCGCCCCAGAAGATCAGGATGGTGCCGAGCAAGGCGAAGAACAGCGTGGTCACGCCGAAGAAGCCAACGTAGAACGGCCCGATCCAGAAGTCGAATAGGTCGCCGCCGATCAGCGTCCCGCCCCTTACGCGATATTTTCTCTCGAAGCTGAGCAAGGACATGACGTTCGTCTCCGGTTCAGAGGCCCTGGCCGCCCTCTCGCGGTCGGCGCTTTGTGCGGTCTGCTGCGGGCAACCTGGGCCGCCCGCAGCACTGTCCGTTCATCGGCTCACTGGGTTGCAGCGGCTTCGGGCGTCTTGTAGCGCTCGGGGCCTTCAAGCCAGTTGTACCGATCCGTGCTGAGCAGAATGAGATGGATCATCACTGCCAGCAGGAAGAGGAAGACGCCCTGGACCACGAAGACGCGGCGCGGGTCGAAGATCAGCCAGATCTTGTAGAACTTGCTCAACTTCCCATCCTCCTCAGAGCCACGGGCGCCAGATGTACACGGCCAGATGAGCGACGACGGCGATGGCCGTGAACAGCCATAGCCCGCTCATGTAGACCGAGTGCAGTTCCTGCGCCTGCTCGTCGGTTAGACCTGTGAATGACAGGTCGGTTCTTTCAGCCATAAACTATCCTCCGGATCGTTCGACTGAGGCCGTGAAACCCCGCGGCCAGGGTCACCGGTCGGCAATCGTCCGGCCGGCTATCTCCCCGCGAACGGGGCGAATTCGAAGTCTCCGCCTTCATGCGGAGAAGATCGTGGTCGTGATCATGCGCGTCTCGCTCAGCGCCCGCTTCATCAGCCCGGGATTGGGGACAGCGCCGTCTGGATGAAGCAGGCCCACCGTCCATTTCGGAACCGCGACGGGAAGCGCGATCAGGAGCAGGATCACGGCGAAGTAGACCCGGTATTCCCAGGTGACCCCGTAGCGTCGCCGAGACAACGGCCGGCTGTCCGTGCTTTGGTATGCCATCATTCTCCTCCATCCTTGTCGAAGGCAGACACGCCCTGCCCTGTCGGGCTCAGCGCAGCCACGGTCTCCCGGACCACCCGTTCGGCCCCTGCGTCGAGCGCCGCCCGTTCGGCGGCATCGCGCAGGGACTTGGCCGCCGATATGCGCGTCAGGATCGGATGCTCGGCGACGATGCGCTCGAGAAGCGCGCTGGCGTCCGCGTCCCAGGGAAAGTCGCGCCGCAGACGGCTCGGCGTCGCCGCCGCGCTGTCCATCTGCGATCCCAGCGGCAGAACGTGGAAAAGGGCGTCGAACAGGCTGTTGCACACCTCCTGCACCAGGTAGGTGGCGCCCGCGTAGCCCATCATCGGCGTACCGGTCGCCCGCCGGATCGCGGCGCCGGGAAAGCTCGCCGGGATGAAGGCAGGCTTGGGCCCGTGGCCCTGCGCCAGCTCGGCGAGGTACATCTTCTCGTTGATCGAGCCCATCAGAACCAGCGGCCGATCCTTGGCGATCATCGCCCGCACCGCGTCGTTGTCGGTCTTGGCACCGGCCTTGCGCGCGACGGCGAAAGCGCACGGCAGGCCGAGGTCCGTTTCCAGGAAGTTGCGGATGCCCCTTGCGTACGTCTCGTTTGCGACGATGGCGAAGCTCGCGGTGGCGAAGAAGTCCTGGGTGACCGAGCGCCAGAGGTCCCAGACCGGCTTGATCGTCGAGTGCTTCTCGCGCTCGATGAACGGCTCGGGGTCGAGCTCGAGCATCTCGCCCAGCGTCCTGAGGAACGAGGTCGTCGAACTCGATGCCGATCGGCGCCTGCAGGTAGGGCTTGCCGAGCACCTCGGCGAGGCCGCGCCCGAACTCTCGGTACATCACCACGTTGACGTCGGCGTCGACCAGCCGGGCCATCTGGGCGAGGTGCGCCCCAAGCGGATGCACCATGTTGATCTCGGCGCCGATGCCTTCGACCAGCCGGCGAATCTCGTGCAGGTCGGACGGCATGTTGAAGGTGCCGTACATCGGCCCGAGGATGTTCACCCGCGGCTTCGCGCCTTCGGGGCGTTTCGACTCCTTCGGCATCCGGCCCTTGGTCATGCCGAATTCGGTGAAGATCCAGGTCATCGCCCGGTCGGCGGCCTGCCACTGGTCCTCGTCTATGGTTCGCGGCAGGAAGCGCTGGATGTTGGTGCCCTGCGGCGTGACGCCGCCGCCGATCATCTCGGCGATCGAGCCGGTGACCACCACGGCCGGCAGCGCGGGGTCCATCGCCTTCCAGGCACGCCGCATCGCGCCCTCGGTGCCATCGCGCCCGAGCTCTTCTTCGCCGAGGCCGGTGACGACGATCGGCAGCTCGTGGGGCGGCAGCGCGTCAGTGTAGTGCAGGACGCTGGTCACCGGCAGGTTCTCGCACCCGACCGGCCCGTCGATCACCACCTGCAGGCCCTTGACGGCGCAAAAGGCATAGACCGCCCCCCAGTAGCCGCCCGCCCGGTCGTGATCCTGCACCAGCATCAGACCATCTCCGCCGCTTTGGCCGCCAGCGCCTTCTTCTCGAGCTTCTTCTGATGCAACGCCCGGAACTGGGGCTGACGGTTCGGATCGCCCTCCCAGACTCCGGCGGTCTCGTCGTGGCCGACGCCCTCGAAGAACGCGCGCATCCGGTCCATGCGCCCCTTGTTGGCGATCGCCGCGTTCACGACCTGCCCAAGGCTACCCGCGCCCGCGGCGCCCATCAGCGGCCGCGCCGAGATGAGGTTGGTGAAGTAGAGCGCCGGGATCCCCGCTTCCTTGGCCCGCTGGACCACCGGCGTCGTGCCGATCGCGAGGTCGGGCCGCACCGCCTCCATCGCCGCGAGGTCGGATTCCAGGCTGGCCCGGAACACGACCCGCGCGCCGTGCGCCTCCAGCCAGTCGCGGTCCGCCTCCGAATGCACGGTGCGCGGGCAGGCGGTCCCGACATAGGGCACCGTCGCGCCGCTCTCGATCAGCAGCCGGGCCACGAGCAGTTCCGAGCCCTCGTAACCCGAGAGCGTGATCGTGCCGCGGACGGGGGTGGCGGCAAGCGCGGCTTCGACCGCGGGGAGGGACGCGTTCTGCGCTGCCGCCACCTGTGCGGCGGCAACCCCGAAGACGTCACCGACGCGTTCGAGCCAGTCCGCCGTACCGTCGCGTCCAACCGGCGCGGAGCCGATCACCGGCCGGCCGGACGCCTCGAACTGACGGATCGCGGCCGTGTAGAAGGGATGGATTGCCGCCACCGCGCCGCAGTCGAGCGCGCCGTAGAGCTCGGGCCAGGCCCGGCACGGTACCACCGGCCCCGCCGCGAGGCCGAGCGGCGCGAGCAGCGCGCCGATGCTCATGGGATCCGCCGGGAACATCTCGCCGAGCAGCGTCACCGTCGGCCGGTCCGAGCGGCCGGCTTCCGGTGCCGCGACCGGCCCCGCCTCGATCTCGGCGCGGGCATAGGCGAGCATCGCCCCGGCCAGCACGTCCTTGGCCTCGGCATGGGTCGGAATGCCGAAGCCCGGCACGTCGATGCCGATGATCCGCACGCCGTCGATCGACTTCGGCAGCAGCCTGAGAGGCACTCCGGATGCGGTCGGAACGCACAGGTTGGTGACGACGATCGCGTCGTAGTGCGCCGGATCCGCCAGCTTGTGCACCGCTTCGCGGATGTCCTCGAAGAGCTTGCCGGTCACCAGGGTCTCGGAATTGAACGGCACGTAGCCGACCGACCGCCGCGCTCCGTAGAAATGGCTGACGAAGGTCAGCCCGTAGACGCAGCACGCCGATCCCGACAGCACCGTCGCCACCCGGCGCATCCTGAGGCCCACGCGCAGCGAACCGAACGCCGGGCACATGCTCTGCGGCTTGTCATGCGGACCCTGCGGATAGTCCCGCGCGAATCCTTCCATAAGCTCCGCGCCGTCGCCGGCCATCGCCTGCGCCCGCAGCTTCTCGGCGCCCGAATGACATCCGACGCCGTCGCCGGGTATCGCCGCGCCTGCGTCGGATCGCGTTTCGAGCGTCGGACCCTTGTCAGACATCGTCGTACACGACCTCCAGCGATTTCTTCGGCTGGGCGTACTTGCCGCGCATGTCCGCGTCGGTCGCCGGCTCGAGCACGAAGTCCGCCCCGGTCACCGCGCTCGAGAACAGCCCGAGCAGCTCATCCTGGCTCAGCGTCTTCGGCCGCACCGGCGGCGCCTCGCCGACGTTCGTTGCCAGTTCGCGGAACATCGGCGCCCACTGGCTCGAGGAGGTCCCGACGATCTGGTAGTTCGCCGACTTGCGGCGAATGTCCTCGTCCGCCGGGATCGCAGCCAGGATCGGTATGCCCGCCGCCGCGGCGAAGGCCGCTGCCTCGCCGGTGCCGTCGTCCTTGTTGATGACGATGCCGGCCACCCCCACGTTGCCGCCGAGCTTGCGGAAATACTCCACCGCCGAACAGACGTTGTTGGCGACGTAGAGCGACTGCAGGTCGTTAGACCCGACGATGATTACCTTCTGCGCCATGTCCCGGGCGATCGGCAGGCCGAAGCCACCGCAGACCACGTCGCCCAGGAAGTCGAGCAGCACGTAATCGAAATCCCAGTCGTGGAACCCGAGCTTTTCCAGGAGCTCGAAACCGTGGATGATGCCGCGCCCGCCGCAGCCGCGCCCGACCTCGGGACCGCCCAGCTCCATCGCGAAGACGCCATCGCGCTTGTAGCAGACGTCGCCGATCTTCACTTCCTCGCCGGCGAGCTTCTTCTTCGTCGAGGTCTCGATGATCGTCGGGCAGGCCTTGCCGCCGAACAGCAACGAGGTGGTGTCGGACTTCGGGTCGCAGCCGATCAGCAGCACCCGCTTGCCGTCCTCGGCCATCATGTGGCTGAGGTTCGCCAGCGTGAACGACTTTCCGATGCCGCCCTTGCCGTAGATCGCGATGATCTGGGTCTTCTTGGTCGGCGGCCGCGCCTCGATCTCGTCCATCGGCGCGCCGGCCTCGTCGCGCAGCCGCGCGTGGTGCGTTCCCATCGCGTCGTCGGCAAATTTCGGGACGTCCAGGCTCATGCAATCGCTCCCCAGTCGAGGGTCATTTTCACGCAGTCCGGATCGGTGAAGGCCTTCGTGTAAGCCGCCGAAGCCTCCGCCGCCGGAACCGCATGGGTGATCAGGCCGTCGAGCATCAGTGCGCCGGAGTCGATCAGTGCGCGCGTGGCGATCAGGTCGTCGCGCGTCCACTCCGCCGCGATCCGCAGCCGGGCTTCCTTCATGAAGGCCGGCGGGAACGCGAACGACAGCGGCTCGGCATAGAACCCGGCCAGCACGATCTCTCCGCCCTTGGCGATCCGCCCGACCAGCTTGTCGAGCAGCCGACTGTCGCCGGTGGCATCGTAGATGCAGCGATAGTCGCGGCGCGGATCTTCCTCCGGATCCATCACGGCGTAGCCAGCCGCGCCGCCACGACGCTGCGGATTGCTCTCCCAGACCGTCGGGGCCGGCCCTCCGGCCGCGATGGTCAGCCGTGCCAGCAGCCGCCCGAGCACGCCATGCCCGACGACGAGGTCGGGAAGGCTGCGGTTCACCCCGGCAATCGCATGCCGGGCCGTCGCCGCGAGCGCGATCAGCGTCGCCTCCGCGCCGTGCGCCGGGTCCAGCTTCAGTGCGCGGTCCGGATGCGTGACGAGCCGCCGCGCCGCGCCACCGAACAGCCCGCGCACCGGGCCGTAGCAATTCGCGCCCGGCACGAAGACCTTGTCGCCGGTCCGCAGCGCCGACCCGGCGCCAGCTTCCACCACCTCGCCGACCGCTTCGTAGCCAGGGATCAGAGGATAGCCCATGCCGGGAAACGGCGGCATCGTTCCCGACCAGAACAGCTTCTCGGTTCCCGTCGAGATACCGGTATGGGCGATCTGGACCACGACATCGTCCGCTCCCGGAGCATCCAGCGCCACCGATCCCAGCTCGATCGTTCCAGGCGTGCTGAGGATTACGGCTGCGGTTTCGATGGTGGTCTCTCCCTTCCCAGAGCCGGAGACTCAACTGCCCGTCCCGGCTTGAGTGTCAGTCTAGCTTTACACTTTTGCTTGTCAACAATAATGGACGCTCTCGGGTTCATCGCCGCTTTTGCGCGGTGACCACCCCGGTGACGAACGGGCGCAGCGTGCGGGGGAACCGGATTCGCTCGAAGCCGGCCGCGGCCAGAAGCCCGGCGATCTCGGCTGGGGAGCGCACGTGGCCGGTGCCCATCGCCATCGTGTAGAAGCCGAAGTAGCCGTCGCCGAAGCGGCTGGGCCGCGCCCCGCCTGACATCGGTTCCGCAACCAGGAGCAGCCCGCCCGGCGGCAGCGCCGCTGCGACCCGTTCGAGCAGGCCGGCCACCGTGTCGTCGCCGTGGTCGTAGAGGACGCGCACCAGGCTGACCGCATCGGCGCCATCCGGCAACCGGTCGGTCCGGAAGCTGCCAGCCGCAAGATCGATCCGCCGCTCCAGCCCCCGGGCCGCCAGCGAGCGTTCCGCGGCGCCGATCACCGCCGGCAGGTCGAAGAGCGTCAGGCGCATGTCGGGATAGGCCTCGGCGACCGCGCCCAGGAAGGCGCCGGTGCCGCCGCCCACGTCCATCAAGCGCGACACGCCGTCGAGCCGGACGCTGCGCAGGATTTCCTCGGCCACCAGCGCCTGCGAGGTCGCCATCAGCTCGGAGTAGGTCTCCGCCGCCGCGCCGTCGATCTCGCGCATCGGCCCCGCGCACATAGGGCCAGAAGCGGGCGAGCTCCGTATCGGACTCGCCGCGCAGCAGGCCGACGGGATCGGCGAGGTCGCGGTAGAAGGTTCGGTGATGCCGGATCATCGCCTCGAGCCCCGGCACCCCGAGCACCGCCGCTCCGAGCCGGCCGAGCTGGAAGCGCCCGTCGCGCCGCCGCTCCAGGAGGTCAAGCGAAGCCGCCGCCTGGCAGAGCGCCGCCGCCCGGTCTTCGGCCAGCTCGAGCTTCGCCGCAAGCTCGGCCGGGCTCAGCGGCCCGGCGCGCAGCCGCCGCAGGAGGCCCAGCTCGACGCAGGCCTGCAAGGTCTGCGCGTAGACGAAACCCGCCATCAGGTCGAAAAGGCGTTCGCCGTCCCGGCGTGCCAGCCTTCGCGTCAGCGGAAAGGCGGCGGCCCACCGCTGAAAGCGGCGCGAGCCGACCAGCCGGTTGCGCCACGACGCGGTCTTCGCCGAGAGGTCCGGGAGGGCGAGACGCCGGCGCCGGCTCGACGCGGCCACGGCCTCATGCCACGTGGCGGGCGGGGGCGACGGGCGTCAGCCGCTCGGCCTGCTTGCGCACGACCGCGCAGAGCGCCGCCTCGCCGGGGCAGGCAGGGATCGAGGCGATGGCACCGCCGAGAATGTCCTCGAGCCGCCGGATCGCGCCGGCCACCCCGAAGTCTGCAACCGCGTTCGGCCGGCCATGCGCCGCGTCCTGCCCGCAAGGCTTGCCGAGGTCGGTTTCTCCGTCGAGCACGTCGTGCAGGTCGTCCGCCACCTGGAAGGCCTCGCCGATCCGCGTTCCGAGCTCGGTCCACGGCTCCGGATCCGCCCCGGCCGCGATCGCGCCCATCCGGGTCGCCGCGACGAACAGCGATCCCGTCTTGGCCCGATGGTAGGCGGCGAGGTCGATCTCCTCTTCGCTCTCCCAGGCCTGCCCGGCGCAGATGCCGCCGGGCATGCCGGTGGCGCGCGCGAGCGCGAGCGTCAGGCCGGCCGACCGGCCCGCGTCCGCCGCTGCCACGCGCGCGAGAACCTCGAAGGCCATCACGATGAGCGCGTCGCCGGCCAGCACCGCCAGCGGCTCGCCATGGGCGCGATGCACCGAAGGCCGCCCGCGCCGGCGATCGGCGTCATCGAAGCAGGGCAGGTCATCATGCACCAGGCTGGCGCAGTGGATCAGCTCGATCGCGGCAGCGGCTGCGTCCGACACCTCCGGCCGGTCCTCGGCGCAGGCAGCCGCGACCGAGAGGCAGAGCTGCGGGCGCACCCGCGCCCCGCCCGGCAGAACGGCGTGCGTCATCGCCGCGGCGAGGCGCGGAGGAGACGCCGGTGTATGCAAACGGCCGACCGCCTCCTCGAGCGCCGCCTCGATCCGGGTGGAAATCGTCATGGCCGTCTCCGCATGTGTCAGGTATAATGGACATCTAGCCTGTAATTCATACTGGACATGCCCTCGGCCTCTGTCAACAATCCCGTCGTGGAGGCAGAGCGACCGTGGTGAGGGCGACGGATCCTGGAAAGACGGTGATCGTCGGGGCCGGTCTCGGTGGCCTTTCGGCCGCGCTCTGCCTCGCCCACGCCGGGCTCGACGTCACGGTGATCGACCGCCTCGGCGGACCCGGCGGCAAGCTCCGCGCCGTTCCGAGTGCCGCCGGTCCCGTCGATGCCGGCCCGACGGTCCTCACCCTGCGCCGGGTCTTCGACGACCTCTTCGCCCATGTCGGCGCCAGCCTGACCGACCACGTCGCCCTGGTTGCCGAGCCCGTGCTCGCCCGGCACTGGTGGCCCGACGGCGCCACGCTCGACCTCCACGCCGACGCGGCCGCCAGCGAGGCCGCCATCGGCGCGTTCGCCGGCCCCCGCGCCGCCGCCGAGTTCCGCGCCTTCCACCACCGCGCCGGCCGCCTCTTCGCAGCCTTCGACGCCCCGATGATGCGCGCGCCCGACCCCGACCCGCGCGCGATCAGCCGCGCCGTCCTGCGCCACCCGTCGCTCCTCGCGGACATGGCCCCGCACCGCACGCTCGCCGCGTCGCTCGCCGCCCAGTTCCGCGACCCGCGTCTCCGCCAGCTCTTCGGCCGCTACGCGACCTACGTCGGCGGCTCCCCCTACGCGTCGCCTGCCCTGCTCGCGCTGATCTGGCGCGCCGAGTCCGGCGGCGT
This sequence comes from uncultured Alphaproteobacteria bacterium, assembly GCA_963773555.1. GTDB lineage: Bacteria > Pseudomonadota > Alphaproteobacteria > Rhodobacterales > Rhodobacteraceae > Amaricoccus. Next base: position 22,581 of record CAVZCB010000018.1, on the reverse strand, counting down.
CTGGCGCATCCCCGGCGGCATGCACGGCCTTGCCCGTGCCCTCCACGACCTCGCGACCGCCAAAGGCGCGCGGTTCCTCTTCGATACCGAAGCGCAGCGCATCGACCTCGCCGCCGGCGCCGTCGCAAGCGTCCGCCTCGCCGACGGTACCGACCTCCCCGCCACGCGAGTCGTCTTCAACGGCGACCCGCGCGCCATCGCGGCGGGCCTCCTCGGCCCCGCCTGCGCCCGCGCCGTGCCCACGGCCGCGGTCGAACCCCGCAGCTTCTCGGCCCAGGTCTGGAGCTTCGCCGCCACCCCGCGCGGCGCCCCGCTCCACCACCACAACGTCTTCTTCGGCAGCACGCCCCGCGCCGAGTTCGACGACCTCGCCCAGGGCCGCACCCCCGCCGACCCGACGATCTACGTCTGTGCCCAGGACCGCGGCGCCGGCCTTGCAGCCGTCCGGCCCCGAGCGGTTCGAGATCATTCTGAACAGCCCGCCGGCCCTCCCCGGAGCCGCGCCCGACGAGACGGAGTTCACACAATGCCAGACACGGACCTTCGCCACCCTGGACAGGATGGGCCTGAACTTCTCGTGCCTGCCGGAGCGCCAGTCGCTGACCACCCCGCGCGACTTCGCGGCGCTCTTCCCGGGATCGGAGGGCGCACTCTACGGGCGGAGCCCGCACGGCCTGATGGCGTCCTTCCAACGCTGCCGGGCGAGAACGTCACTGCCGGGCCTCTATCTGGCGGGCGGCGGGGTGCACCCGGGGCCGGGAATGCCGATGGCGGCGCTCTCCGGCCGGCACGCGGCCGCGGCGATCTTGGCGGACCTCGCTTCGACCTGACCGTCCCGCCCGACGGCTACGCCTGGTGGTACGTCGACGGCATTTCCGACGACGGCGCGCATGCCGTCTCGGTGATCGGCTTCATCGGCTCGGTCTTCTCGCCCTGGTACGGCTGGAGCGGCCGCCGCAACCCGGCTGACCACTGCTGCATCAACGTGGCACTCTACGGCCGCGGCGGCCGCTGGACCATGACCGACCGCGGCGAAAGCGCGCTGCGACAGTCCGCGGCGACCTTCGAGGTCGGCCCCAGCCGCATGCACTGGGACGGCACCTCGCTGACGATCGACATCGATGAGCTGACCGTCCCCCGCTTCGATCGCCTCCGCGGCACCATCCGCGTGCATCCCGCCGCGATCACCCGGGTCGAACTGCCGCTTCACCCGGACGGCAGCCACGTCTGGCGCCCGCTCGCGCCCGTCGCCGACATCGAGGTCGCCCTCGACCGCCCCGGCTGGCGCTGGACGGGTCACGGCTATCTCGACGCCAACTTCGGCACCCGCGCTCTGGAGGCGGACTTCCGAACGTGGACCTGGGCCCGCCTGCCGACGCGCGCCGGCGCCGCCTGCCTCTACGACGCCGTCCGCCGCGACGGCTCGACCCTCGCCGCCGCGATCCGTTTCGACGCCGAGGGCCGGGCGACCCCCTTCGACCCGCCGCCGCCTGCGCCGCTGCGCCGCTCGCGGTGGGCACTGCCGCGCACGACGCGCGCCGATCCGGGCACGCGCCCGGTGCAGGTCAAGGCGATGCTCGACGCGCCCTTCTACTGCCGCTCGGCAATCCGCACGTCGCTCGACGGCGAGACCACGGTCGGCGTGCACGAGGCCCTGGATCTCGATCGCTTCAGGAAGCCCTGGCTCAAGCCGCTCCTCGCGCTGCGCGTGCCGCGCCGGGCGCGCTGGAGCTTCGACTGACCGTCAGGCCGCCGGATTCATCCGCCAGATCGTGAAATTGAGCGCCGAGGCATAGCTGACCCAGACCAGGTACGGCACGAACAGCGCGCCCGCCACCCGGTCGAGTGCGAAGAACGCCAGCGTTGTCGCCAGCACGGCCAGCCACAGCAGTGTGATGATGACCAACCCCCCACCGAGCCGGTGCTTGCCGAAGAACACCGGCGTCCAGATCGCGTTCAGGGCGATCTGCAGCGCCCAGAACCCCATCCCGAATGCATTGCCGGGCAGCAGTGCGACACGCGCCGCCGCTATGGCGATGATGATGTAGAGGAGTGTCCAGGCGATGGGAAACAGCCAGTTGGGCGGCGTCCAGCCCGGCTTTCGCAAGGCCAGATACCACGGCCCGGTGGGAAAGGTCATGCCGGTCGATCCGGCCGCAGCGCTCGCGCCGAGAAATACCAGGAAGAGCAGAATACCCGTCATGTCACACCGCGAACCCTGGACCGCGGCCGCGATCCTTCGCCTCGAGCTGCGCCAGAATCGCGATCACCGTTCCGCTCCGCCCATCGCCCCATTCATTGGCAGGATAGCGGCCCTCCGCAGCTGCTTCCACAAGATATCTGGCCTCCGGCAACGGAGGCGCGTGCAGCACCGCGGATTGCGGCAGAACGCCGTATCCGACCGAGCGCGCCAGCGCGAGGCCTGCGAGCGCCAGCTTCTCGCCACCGGTCGTCCGGGCCCGCCGCTCCAGAAGCCGGTCGCCCGCCGCCTCAACCCGATGGCCGATCGCGGCGTAGATATGCCGCGCCGCCAGGATCCCCGGCCGGCAGTCCGCCGGGAGCGCGCTCACCCCGGCTTCGCCCCGATCGTAGAGAGCGCGCGCCTCGCCCAGCAACCGGCGCACCATGGCGACAAGACCGGGATCGGCTTGCGGCGAGGACAGAAATGCCTCCGGATCGATGCCCGCCGCTTCCAGCCACTCGAGCGGCAGATAGATCCGCCCGGCAGCGGCGTCTTCTCCCACGTCGCGCGCTATGTTGGTCAGCTGCATCGCCACACCCAGGTCGCAGGCGCGCGCGAGCGCATCGCGATCTCGGACCCCCATCAGCACGCTCATCATCGCACCAACCGCAGCCGCGACCCGAACGCAATAGGCCCTGAGGTCGCGGATGGTCCGAGTATCGGCGTCCAGCGGCATCCCAGGAGAAGCCTTCGAGCAACGCCTCCGGAAGGGTGCGGGGCAGCGCATGCGCCTCGACGACCGCGGCGAACGCCCGATCGGCGGCCGCGTTGCGCGGGCGGCCCGAATAGACCCGTTCGAGCCGGTCGTGGAGCGATTCGACCGCGCGCGTCCCGCCGTCGCCCCGGTCGACCGCGTCGTCGGCAAGCCGGCAGAAAGCGTAGAGCGCCAGCGCCGGATCGCGGACGCGGCCCGGCAGCAGAAGCGACGCGGCGTGGAACGACCGCGAGCCTTGCCGGATCGCCGCGCGGCATGCCGCGAGGTCGTCAGGCGCGATCAAGCCACTCGCCCCGCAACCGCGGCCGGCACCGCGTCCGGCACCAGCTTTCCGAGCACCTCGGCCGAGGCGATCACGCCGGGCAGTCCGGCCCCCGGATGGGTGCCCGCGCCGACAAGATAAAGCCCGCGCACCTCCTCCGACCGGTTGTGGGGCCGAAACCAGGCGCTCTGCAGGATCCGCGGCTCGATCGAAAAGCCGCAGCCGTGCGGGCTGAGGTAGCGGTCGCGAAAATCGTCCGGCGTGAACACCAGGCTCGCCGACACCCTGTCCTCCAGCCCGGGCAGCACCGCCTCCAGCGCCGCCGCCACCCGCCGGCGATAGGGCTCCGCCGCCTCGGTCCAGTCCACGGCATCGGCGAAGCCAAGGTGCGGCACCGGCGACAGCGCATAGAAGGTATCGTCACCCGGCGGCGCCGCGCTCGGGTCGGTCACCGTCGGCCGGTGCAGGTACAGGCTGAAGTCATCGGCGAGCTTCCCGCGGACGAAGATGTCCTGCAGGAGCTCGCGATAGCGTGGTCCGTTCAGGATCGTGTGGTGCCCGACGTCGGGCCAGAGCCCACGGGTGCCTCTGGTCCCGAAATACCAGACGAAAAGTCCCATCGACCAGCGCTGCCGGCCAAGCTTCTCGGGGCTCCAGCGCCGCTTGCGGCCGCCCCCCAGCAGACGCCCGTAAGTCTGACCGGGATCGGCGTTCGACACCACGACGTCGGCCGCAATCACCTCGCCACCGCTTGTGCGAACGCCCTGAACCCGCCCTTGCGCGGTCACGATCTCGTCGACTTCCTGGCCCAGCCGGACTTCGCCGCCCTGGTCTTCGATCACGCGCGCCATGGCCCCCGCGATCGCGCCCGTGCCGCCCATTGCATAGTGCACGCCGAAGCAACGCTCGAGATGCGACACGAGAATGTAGATCGAGGTGACGTGGAACGGGTCGCCGCCGATGAAGAGCGGATGAAACGACAGCGCCATGCGCAGCCGCTCGTCGCGCACCCGGCGCGCGGCATGAGCATGCACCGACCGATCGGCGCGCAGCCGCGCGAAGGTCGGCAGCACCTTCACCAGGTCCTTCAGCCGGTCCATCGGCCGCCGGCCGAGATCCTCGAAGCCGATGTGGTAGCGCCGCTCGCTGTCCAGCAGGAACCGGTCGTAGCCCGGAAGGTCGCCCGGCGACAGCCGCTCCACCTCCGCCCGCATCGCCGCGGCATCTGCCCGGGCGGCGAACGTCGACCCGTCGGGGAACCGGATCTCGTAGAACGGGTCGAGCGCGCGCAACTCGACGTCCGCATCGAAGTCGCGGCCGCAATCGGCCCAGAGCGCGCGGAACACCTGCGGCACCGTGACGATGGTCGGCCCGAGGTCGAAGCGGTGGCCGTCCACCGTGATCGCGCTCGCCCGCCCGCCCGGCATGTCGAGCCGGTCGATCACCGTGACCCGGTAGCCCTTGGCGCCCAGCCGCATCGCCGCTGCCAGCCCGCCCAGACCCGCGCCGATCACCACGGCATGTGGCCGGATCGCATTCGCCAGGGCGGCAGACAACCCGGGATCGATTCTTGTCAACATGACCGGACGATACCGGTGTCAGCAACATCTGACAATAAAATCGGATCGCCGGATCATCCGCCCGTCGCTTCGCCGAAGCCGCGGCACTGGCATCGAACATACACGCATATGCCTTGTGCATGAGATGTGCATGCACTGTGCATGCCATATATAGATGCCATTACAACAGGTTACCCGATTTCCAGCCGCACCCCCGGCCGTCGGTCGCGACAAGCCCGGACTCTGCCAACCCGGCTTTGCACCGAGCGTTTTCCGTGTAAGACTTGCCTGACACAACACACGGCGGAGCAGGACAATCCAAATCGTCAGCCTCACGTTCCACCGCTTCCCCGGCCCCGGCGCCCGCGTCTGGGCGTTCAGCCAGATGCTGCTTGCCCGGTTCAGCCTGCCCCGCGTCCCCGGCCTCGACTTCTGGAAACTGCTCGGTTCCGGCGTCGGCGAGGGCTTCACCCCCCTCCCCAACACCGCCGTCTACGCCATCCTCGCCACCTGGCCCGACCGCGAAACCGCCGAGCGCCAGCTCCGCGACGCCGCGGTCTTCCGCCGCTACCGCCGGCACGCCAGCGAAACCTGGACCGTGTTCCTGCGGCCGATTTCGTCGCGCGGCGCCTGGAGCGGCCGTGCGCCGTTCGAGCCCCACACCGGACGGCAGCCGGGCCCGCTCGCTGCACTTACCCGCGCGAGCATCAGGCTCGCCAACCTTCCAAGCTTCTGGCGCCGCGCTCCCGCGATCAGTCGGAGGATCGGCGCCGATCCCAACGTCCTGTTCAAGATCGGCGTCGGCGAGGTACCGTGGCTCCATCAGGTCACCTTCTCGATCTGGCCCAACGAGGAGAGCATGGCAGCCTTTGCCAGACACGACGGTCCGCACGCCCGCGCCATCCGCGCCGTGCGCGAAGGCGGCTGGTTCTCCGAGGAACTCTACGCCCGGTTCCAGGTGGTCGGCGAAGTCGGCGCCTGGGGCGGGTCGAGCCCGCTGGCGCGTCACTGGCCGACCGCGACCTGCGCATGATGCAGCCCTATCCCTTCACCGCCATCGTCGGCCAGGACGAGATGAAGCGTGCTCTCGTCCTCACCGCCATCGACCCCGGCATCGGCGGCGTGCTGGTCTTCGGCGACCGCGGCACCGGCAAGTCCACCGCAGTCCGCGCGTTGGCCGCCCTCCTGCCCGCCATCCGCGCCGTCGCCGGCTGCCCCGTGAACAGCGCCTCCCACGCCGACTGCCCCGCCTGGGCCGAGGTCACGTCCTGCGAGATCGTCGAGCGCCCGACGCCGGTCGTCGACCTGCCGCTCGGCGCCACCGAGGACCGCGTCGTCGGCGCCCTCGACATCGAGCGCGCCCTGACGCGCGGCGAGAAGGCGTTTCAGCCCGGCCTGCTGGCTCGCGCCAACCGCGGCTATCTCTACGTCGACGAAGTGAACCTGCTCGAGGACCAGATCGTCGACCTGCTCCTCGACGTCGCCGCCTCGGGCGAGAACGTCGTCGAGCGCGAGGGCCTCTCGATCCGCCATGCGGCCCGCTTCGTCCTGGTCGGCTCCGGCAATCCCGAGGAAGGCGAGCTGCGTCCGCAGCTTCTTGACCGCTTCGGCCTCTCGGTCGAGGTCGCCTCGCCAACCGACATTGATGAACGCATCGAGGTGATCCGTCGCCGCGACGCCTACGAGACCGACAACGCCGCCTTCATGGAGCGCTGGCGCGGGGCCGACGCCGACCTGCGCGCCACGATCGTCGCGGCACGCGACCGCCTGAAGTCGGTTGCTGTCCCGGAGGCGGCGCTGCGCGACTGCGCGACGCTCTGCGTCGCCCTCGGCTCCGACGGCCTGCGCGGCGAGCTCACCCTGATCCGCGCCGCCCGCGCGCTCGCCGCCCATGACGGGGCGGCCGAGGTCGGTCGGGACCAGTTGCGCCTGCTGGCGCCGGCCGCCATGCGCCACCGCCTGCGCCGCGACCCGCTCGACGAGGCCGGCTCGACCTCCCGCGTCATGCGCGTGGTCGACGAGGTCCTGCCGTGACCGAGCCGGCCGAGGCCTGGACGCGCGCCTGCCTGGCGCTGGACCTCCTCGGCATCGATCCCGCCGGTCTCGGCGGCCTCCGCCTCCGCGCCCGCGCCGGCCCGGTCCGGGACCGATTCCTGGCTGCCTTCCCTGCCGCCCTCTCCCCTCGCGCGTGCCGCCGCCTGCACCCCGGTATCACCGACGAGGCCCTCTTCGGCGACGTCGACCACCTGGCGTCGCTGGCCGCGGGCGCCCTGATCCGAACCCACGGCCTCATCGGCTCCGAGCCGCTGGCGCTGATCCTGCCGATGGCCGAGCGCGCCGAGGCCGGTTTGGCGGCGCGCCTCGCAACGATGGTCGAGGCCGGGCACTGCCTGCTGGCGCTGGACGAAGGCGACGGCGACGAGACGGCGCTCGCACCCGCCCTCGCCGAACGCCTGGCGCTGCACATCGATCTCGACGGCCTGCCCCAGGGCGATTGTCCGGCGATCGACGCGCCCGACCTCCACGCTGCCCGCGCGCTCTTGCCGACAGTCAGGACGGATACCGCCACCCTGAGGGCACTCACCGAGCTGGCCGCTCAGCTCGGCATTGGCAGCCTTCGCACGCTCTGGCTCGCCCTTCGCGCCGCGCGCGCCGCCGCCGCCCGCGCCGGACACGACGCGATCACCGAGGCCGACCTGCTGATCGCGGCCGCCTTGGTCCTCGGTCCGCGGGCGGTCGCCGTTCCGCCTCTGGACACCTCCGAAGAGCCACCGCCGGCCGAGGAGAACACGTCCGAGGACGACAGCCCACCCGACTCCACTTCCGACGGTCCTGCGCGGGACGTCCTCCTCGAGGCCGCGAAGGCGGTGCTGCCCCCGGATCTGCTGGAGCGGCTGGCCAGCGGAGCGGTGGCGGGAGCCCGCGGCGGCAGCGGCGGCGCGCGGCGGCGCGGCAACCGGCGGGGACGGCCGCTGGCGGCGCGCGCGGGGCGGCTGGACGCGGGCGCGCGAATCGACCTGGTCGCGACGCTGCGGGCGGCAGCACCCTGGCAACCGCTGCGCCGGCGTGCCGGGCCGCAGCGGTTCCTCCACATCGCCCGCGACGACATCCGGGTCCGCCGCTTCGAGGAGCACAGCGACCGGCTGCTGATCCTGACCGTCGACGCCAGCGGCTCGGCCGCCGCCGCTCGCCTCGCCGAGGCCAAGGGCGCGTGCGAGCTGCTGCTGGCCGAGGCCTATGTCAGGCGCGATCATGTCGCGCTGATCGCCTTTCGCGGAACCGGGGCCGATCTGCTCCTGCCGCCGACCCGGTCGCTGGTGCAGGCCAAGCGCCGGCTCGCGGCCCTCCCCGGTGGCGGCACCACGCCGCTTGCGGCCGGGCTCCGCGCTGCGCTGGATGTCGCCGAAGCCGCCCGCGCCCGCGGATTGACGCCGACCCTGGCGGTGATGACAGATGGCCGCGCCAATGTGGGACTGGACGGCGTCGCAGACCGGAGCACCGCCGATACCGATGCCCGGCGGATGGCCCGCGCACTCTGCGCCCGGCGGATTCCGGCGCTGGTGATCGACATGAGCCAGCGGCCGCAACGGCAGCTCTCCGAGCTCGCGGCGGCCATGCAGGCCGACTATCAGGCTCTGCCGCGGGCCGATGCCAGGCGGCTCTCGACCCTTGTGTCTTCCGCGCTGACCGACCGGCAATGAACTGGGAGGCCTCGCGCGGCTTCTGGCCGAACGTGCGCTACAGCCGATTCATCGAGGCAGGCCCGCACCTCTGGCACGTCCAGGAGGCCGGCAGCGGCCCGAGCCTGCTGCTCCTGCATGGCGCCGGCGCCTCGACGCACACCTGGCGCCGGCTGCTGCCGGACCTGGCCCGGGACTTCCGCGTCTTCGCCCCGGACCTGCCCGGACAGGGGTTCACCCAGCTCGGACCCCGAGGGCGCTGCGGCCTCGCCGAAATGAGCGCCGACGTCGCCACCCTGCTCACCCGAACCGGCGTTGTTCCCGATGCCATCGTCGGCCACTCGGCTGGCGCTGCGATCGGCCTCCGCCTCGCGCTCGACCTGCCGGCCCCGCCCAAGGCCGTCATCTGCATCAACGCCGCCCTCGAGGATTTCCGCGGTCCCGCCCGTTCGGTTTTCCCCGCCCTCGCCCAGCTCCTGACGGTGACGCCGCTGCCGGCCTATGCGCTGTCGCGTGCCGCGCGGTTCCCTTCAACCGTGCGGCGGGCCATCGCCTCGACCGGCAGCACGATCGACACGACCGGCCTCGACCTCTACCGCTGGCTGCTGATGGACAGCGGTCACGTGGACGCCACGCTCTGCATGATGGCGAACTGGAAACTGACGGAGCTGATGGCCGACCTGCCGCGGCTTCGCGTGCCGGCCCTCTTCCTGGTTGGCGCCAACGACCGCGCCGTGCCGCCGGACATCTCCCTGAGAGCCTCCGAGCGGATCAAGGGTTCACGGGTCGAGACCATTGCCGGCACGGGCCACCTCCTGCACGAAGAGGCTCCGGAAACCACAGCCCGAGCAGTGAGGGCGTTCCTGTCGTCCAAGGTTTCGGCCATGGCGTGACTCTGCCACGCGCAATTGCGCAAGCGCCCTGTATTGCGAGATTTTCCCCTCTCTCGCCATGGCGCGGGCGTGTCTTATGACTCCGAACGGCAGGGCGCAGAAGGTAAAATTCGTGACGCAGTTGATGCCTGCGCCAACGTCGAATCAGGCCACTGCCCTGCCCACCCCGTAGGCAATTGCCGCGACGGTCGCGCTCAGGATCGTACCCCACGTTATGTCCGCGGCGAGCATGGGCCAGGCCCAGCCGCGCAGGGTGGCCATGTTGGTCGCCTCGTAGGTTCCATAGGAGATGAAGCCGATCACGGCCCCGTTCTTCACGGCGCGCCAGACGTTCTGTTCGGCGAGGGCCGGCAGGACGGCGAGATAGATCAGCCCCGCAACAAAAAACGCATAGAAGCCGAGCGCAACGAAAAGCTGCGTCTCTTCACGAAGCATGTCCCCGATATGGCGGGAGAACAGCGGCAGCATGAAGACTTTCAGGACCACGGCATCGATCGCAAGAAAGGCCGCCAAGCTTACGAGATACATCCAGATCACTGCCAAATCTCCTGCTTTCGGCGATTTCGCCGGCTGTCGAATGAAGGGGACATATACCGACGGCCTCGCCGATCCAGCAATCCGGCGATAATACTTGCGCGCCCCGAGTTCTCGGAGACCGCCGCCCCGGTGTCCCCTGTCCGCGGGACCGGACCGCTCTAGAACCTCGGGACGGTGCGGGATCGTCAGGCGGGTGCGTCGGGGATGAAGTCGGCAGGCAATTCATCGACGACGGCGGCGCCACCGGCGACCGAGACGCTCCCGCGCACGTTGCTCGCCGCTTATGCCGCGCCGGCCCTGCCGCTGGCGGCGATGTATTTCCCGGTCTACGTCTTTCTCGCGGAATTCTACGCAAGCGCGCACGGGTTGCCGCTGGGTTCGATCGGCGCCGTCTTCATTGCCGCGCGGCTGTTCGATGCCGTGAGCGATCCGGTGGCCGGCATCGTCAGCGACCGCTGGACCACCCGCTGGGGCCGCCGGCGTCCCTGGCTTGCCGCGGGCGCGCCCCTGGTGATGCTGTCCGCGTGGATGCTCTTCGTCCCGTCAACCGGGACAGGTCTTGCCGGCTTTGCGCTCTGGCTCTTCCTGCTCACACTCGGATGGACCGTGATGCTCACGCCGTACTTCGCCTGGGGCGCCGAACTGACCGGAGACTACGCGGAGCGCGGCCGGGTCTCGGTCTGGCGCGAGACGGCGGGCCTCGTCGGCACCATCCTCGCCGCGGTACTCTACTCACTGGGAGCGGACTCCGCTCAGGGGATGCGCAACGTGGCCTTGCTGATCGTCCTGGCAATGCCGGTTGCCTGCATCTTCTGCCTCGCTCGCGTGCCCGAGCCGCGCGACTTCAGTCGCGCCGGCGCCAGCCTCCGCTCGCTTGTAAGGATTCTGACCGGCGAGCCGCTCTTCGCCCGGCTCATCCTGGCGTTCTTCATCAACAGTGCCGCCAATGCCCTGCCGGCGGGCCTGTTCCTCTTCTTCGTGGGCCAGCGCCTGGGGGCACCGGCGTGGGGCGGACCGCTGCTGATCGTCTACTTCGGCGCGGCGGTCCTGGCCGCGCCGCTCTGGCCGTCCTTGATCCGGCGCTACTCGAAGCATCGGGTCTGGAGCTGGGCGATGCTGTATGCCTGCGCGGTCTTTGCTGCCGCACTGCTCCTGCGCGAAGGCGACCTCGTGGCGTTCGCAATCATCTGCGTGCTGAGCGGAGCCGCGCTCGGGGCGGATCTGTCGCTGCCGACCGCCATCCAGGCGGACGTTGTCGACTTCGATACCGCGCGGTTCGGCGACCAGCGGACCGGCGCGTTCTTCGCCCTCTGGTCGCTCGCGCAGAAGTTCGCCCTGGCCGGCAGCGGCGGCGCCGCGCTGATCGTGCTGGGGTGGATCGGCTTTTCGCCCGCCGGCAGCAACGCGCCGTCGGTCCTGAACGGCCTGTCACTGCTCTACGCGCTGGCGCCGATCGTGCTCAAGCTCGGCGCCGTCGCGCTGATGTGGACCTTCCCGCTCGATGCCGATGCGCAGCGCGACCTGCGCCGGCAGATCGAGGCCAGCGCATGAGGCCGAAGCGGAGCGGTCATCGAACGGGACGGTCCTTGCGGTCCTTCCAGCCGGTCAGCCGCCGGACAGCCGCGATGTAGGCCTGGTTGGGGAGAGCCCCGACAATGCGCAGGAGGAAGGCGAAGCGGCGAGGGAAGACGATCTCGAAGCCCGGCCGCTTCAGGCCGTCCACGATCCGTTTCGCCGCCTCCTCCGGCGTCATCAGGAACGGCATCTCGAAGGCGTTGACCGATGTCGCCTTGGTATCGACGAAGCCGGGATTGATCACGCTGATCCGCACGCCGAGATCGACAAGGTCCATCGCCAGCGCCTCCGCCATGGCGATCAGCCCGGCCTTGGTCGCGGAATAGACCGCGGCATCGGGAAGGCCTCGGTAGCCAGCCACCGATGCGGTGATCGCAATATGACCGCTGCGTCGGGCGATCATGTGGGCCAGGACTGGCTCCAGCCCGTTCGCGACGCCGCCGAGATTGACGTCGAACATCGACCGGGCGGTTGCCGCACGGAATGTCTCGGCCCGCATCGGCGTGTAGATCCCGGCATTGAGGACGGCAAGCGCCATGGGTTGTCCGCGAATTATCTTCTCGACGATCTCGGTCATCGCCCCGGGGTCCGTCACGTCGCCCGCCGCCGGGATGATCTGCCCGCTGCCTCGAGCTTCTTGCTGCAGCGCTTCTAGGTCCGGCAGGCTCCGCGCGGTTGCGTAGACTTTCCAGCCATCGGAGCAGAGGCGCAACGCCGTGGCCCGACCGATACCGCCACTGGCGCCGGTGATCCAGGCCGCGCCATCGGCCGGGCGCATGATCCGGTCGAACGTCATGGGGCGTCGATCCACGTCGGGACCGGCGCGGCGCCAACGGAGTGTGAAAGGCAATCGGTTCGCATTGGAGTTCCTCACTCGGGTAGTGACTCATAGCTCGCCATGAGGTCCGGCACAGGGTGCAAAATCGGATTCATTTGGAAGTCATTAGCCGGCGTGTTGATCGGCGTGGAATGATCGCTGTGTCGCCGGCGAGAGAGTGCGGACCGTCATGTCCTCGATCATGCGGCGGCGCAGGGGGCTGGTCTCGGCCATCGGAAAGTTCGTGTCTGGAAAGGGTCTCAGCAGCCCAATCCTTCCGGTCAGGAGGACCGTCCGCGAGGCAGTCCCCGTGCCGCGCAGCGGCTTCGTTCGATCCCCTTTTAGCGCTTGAGCGAATGCCCTGCCATCGACCCGGCCAAACTTGACTTTGATCCGGCGCATGGGATCTATCGGCAGAGCAGCCCGAGCGCCTCGCTTGAAGAACCGGCGCCGGACTCGTCCAACGGAGGGGCTTCATGAGACACACCTTGCGACTGATCGCGGCCGCCATGCTGGCGACGCTGACACTGACCGCGCCCGCCGCCCGCGCCGAGACACCGCCCGACACGCTGGTGCAGGCCTGGGCCATCGACGACATCATCAGCCTCGACCCGGCGGAGGTGTTCGAGTTCACCGCCTCCGAGATCCTCGGCAACACCTACCAGCGGCTGATCGCCTATGACGTGAACAACGTCGCCGATCTGCATGGCGTGGTCGCCGAAAGCTGGCAGGTCTCCGAGGACGGCAAGACCATCAGCTTCAAGATCCGCCAGGGCCTCCAGTTCGCCTCCGGCAATCCGCTCACCGCCGAGGACGTGGTGTTCTCGCTTCAGCGGGCGGTCAAGCTCGACAAGTCGCCGGCGTTCATCCTGACCCAGTTCGGCTTCACCGCCGACAACGTCGAGGACATGATCCGCCAGACCGGCGACTACAGCTTCGATTTCGAGATGGACAAGCCCTACGCCCCCACCTTCGCGCTCTACTGCCTGACCGCGACCGTGGCGATGGTGGTGGACAAGAAGCTGGTGCTCGAGCACGAGACCGACGGCGATCTCGGCTACAACTGGCTCAAGACCGCCTACGCCGGCTCAGGCCCGTTCACCATCCGCGAGTGGCGCGCCAACGAGGTTGTGGTGCTCGACCGCAACCCGAACTATTCGGGCAACGCCCCGGCGATGGCCCGCGCGATCTACCGCCACATCCCCGAGCCCGCCACCGAGCGGCTGCTGCTCGAACAGGGCGATATCGACATCGCCCGCAAGATCGGCCCCGACGAGATCGACGCCCTCTCCGCCGATCCCGACATCGCAGTGGAGAGCGGCGTCAAGGGTTCGATCTACTACCTCGGCCTCAATCAGAAGAACGAGTATCTCGCCAAGCCCGAGGTGCGTCAGGCTCTGAAATACCTCGTCGATTACCAGGCGATCGCCGACACCATCCTGAAGGGCACCGTCAAGGTCCATCAGGCGTTCCTGCCCTCGGGCATGCTCGGCGCGCTCGACGACAACCCGTTCTCGCTCAACGTCGCCAAGGCCAAGGAACTGCTGGCCGAGGCCGGCGTGCCGGATGGCTTTACCGTCACCATGGACACCCGCAACACCTACGACATCACCGGCATCGCCGAGGCGATCCAGCAGACCTTCGCCCAGGCCGGCATCACCCTCGAGCTGATCCCCGGCGACGGCCAGCAGACCCTGACCAAGTACCGCGCCCGCGAGCACGACATCTACATCGGCCGCTGGGGTCCGGACTACCAGGATCCCAACACCAACGCCGCGACCTTCGCCTACAACCCCGACAACAGCGACGACGCCGCCGAGAAGCCGCTCGCCTGGCGCAACTCCTGGGACATTCCCGAGATGAGCGCGGAGACCCTGGCCGCCGTGCTCGAGAGCGATCCCGACAAGCGCGCCGACATGTACAACGAGCTGCAGAAGGAGGGGCAGGAGACCTCGCCCTTCGTTATCATGTTCCAGGAGATCGAGGTGATGGCCCGGCGCAAGAACGTCGAGGGCTTCGTGATCGGCCCGTCGTTCCAGGACAATAGCTTCGCGCACGTGACCAAGAACTGAACCCCCGTGTCCGCCGCCGCCCCCACCTCGTTCATGGGCCGCGGCGGCGCCTGGCTCGCCGGTCTCGGGCGTCTCGCCGTGATGGTCGCGCTCACCTTTCTCGGCCTGCTCGTCGTCACCTTCCTGATCGGCCGGGTTGTTCCGGTCGATCCGGTACTCGCGGTCGTAGGCGATCGCGCGCCCAAGTCGGTCTACGACCGGGTCTACCTCGAGCTCGGCCTCGACAAGCCGCTGTGGCAGCAGTTCCTGATCTACCTCCAGAAGATGCTGTCCGGCGACTTCGGCGAGTCGCTGCTCACCAAGAACCCGATCCTCACCGACATCCGCCGCGTGTTCCCCGCCACCATCGAGCTCTCGACGCTCGCGATCCTGATCGGCACGCTGATCGGCGTCCCCGCCGGCGTCCTCGCCGCCGTCCGCCACGGGCGTCTCACCGACCAGCTCGTGCGCGTCCTCGGCCTCGTCGGCTACTCCGCGCCGATCTTCTGGCTCGGCCTGCTCGGCCTGCTGGTCTTCTACGCCCGCCTGCAATGGGTCGGCGGACCCGGGCGCATCGACATCGCCTACGAATACGACATCACCCGCCAGACAGGCTTCCTGCTGCTCGACGCCGCCCTGCAGGGCCAATGGTCCGCCTTCCGCAACGCCTTCGGCCACATCATCCTGCCGGCAGCCCTCCTCGGCTACTACTCGATGGCCTACATCAGCCGGATGACCCGCTCGTTCATGCTCAACGAGCTGGCGCAGGAGTATGTCACCACCGCCCGCGTCAAGGGCGTCTCCGAGCGTCGCATCATCTGGGGCCACGCGCTCAGGAACGCCGCCGTCCCCCTCGTCACCGTCATCGCCCTCTCCTACGCCGGCCTCCTCGAAGGCTCGGTCCTGACCGAGACCGTCTTCGCCTGGCCCGGCATCGGCCAGTACCTCACCAACTCGCTGCAAAACGCCGACATGAACGCCGTGCTCGGCTGCACGCTGGTGATCGGCGCGGTCTTCGTCGGCCTCAACCTGCTGTCCGACCTGCTCTACAGCCTCCTCGACCCGCGCGTGCGCCGCCGATGACCGCGACCTGGCGCGACTGGCTGCTCACCGACCACCCGGGTTCCCGCCGCCAGGCCCGCCTCGGCCAGATCCTTCCGCACCTGGCTCGCCTTCCGCGGCAACGGCCTCGCGATGGTCGGCCTCGGCATCATCGTCCTGCTGATCCTCGTCGCGATCTTCGCGAACGCCATCGCCCCCTACGACCCCATCGTCGGCGGCGACCTCCGCACCGAGCGCCTGCTCCCGCCCTCGGCCGCCCACCTGATGGGCACCGACGGCCAGGCCCGCGACATCTTCAGCCGCATCGTGTTCGGCTCCCGCCTGACGCTGCTCGTCGTCAGCCTCGTCGCCGTCATCGCCACGCCGATCGGCCTGCTGATCGGCACCACCGCCGGCTACTTCGGCGGCTGGACCGACACCGTCCTGATGCGCCTCACCGACATCTTCCTCGCCTTCCCGCGGCTGATCCTCGCGCTCGCCTTCGTCGCCGCCCTCGGCCCCGGCATCGAGAACGCGATCATCGCCATCGCCATCACCGCCTGGCCGCCCTACGCCCGCCTCGCCCGCGCCGAGACCCTGACCATCCGCAACGCCGACCACATCGACGCCATCCGCCTGCAGGGCGCCCGCGCCCCCCGCATCATCTGGGGCCACGTCGTCCCCCTCTGCCTGTCGTCCGTCATCGTCCGCGTCACCCTCGACATGGCCGGCATCATCCTGACCGCCGCCGGCCTCGGCTTCCTCGGCCTCGGCGCCCAGCCGCCGCAGCCCGAATGGGGCGCGATGATCGCCGACGGCCGCCGCTTCCTCATCGACTACTGGTGGGTCGCCACCATGCCGGGCCTCGCGATCTTCGTGGTCTCGCTCGGCTTCAACCTGCTCGGCGACGGCCTGCGCGACGTGCTCGACCCCAAGGCGCAGCGATGACCCCGCTGCTCGCCGTCGAGGACCTGCGCGTCGCCTTCCCCACCCGCCACGGCCCCACCGAGGTGGTGCGCGGCGTCACCTTCACCCTCGGTCGCGAACGCCTCGGCATCGTCGGCGAATCCGGCTCCGGCAAATCGCAGACCGGCCGCGCCATCCTCGGCCTCACCCCGCCGCCCGGCACCGCCACCGCCCGAACCCTCGCCTTCGACGGCATCGACCTGCGCGCCGCCCCGCGCTCGCTCTGGCGCACGCTTGCGCGGCTCGCGCATCAGCATGGTGATGCAGGACCCGAAGTTCTCGCTGAACCCGGTGATGACCATCGGCCGCCAGATCGCCGAGGCCTACCGCGCCCACTTCCCCGCCAGCCGCGCCGAGCTTCGCACCCGCGCCCTCGACATGCTGGCGGCGGTGCAGATCCGCGACCCCGAGCGCGTCCTCGACGCCTACCCGCACGAGCTTTCCGGCGGCATGGGCCAGCGCGCGATGATCGCGATGATGCTGATCACCGAGCCCGACCTGCTGATCGCCGACGAGCCCACCTCCGCGCTCGACGTCACCGTCCAGCTCGAGGTGCTGCGGATCCTCGACCGCCTCGTCGCCGACCGCGGCATGGGCCTGATCTTCATCAGCCACGACCTCCGCCTCGTCTCCTCGTTCTGCGACCGGGTGCTGGTGATGTACGCCGGCCGCATCGTCGAGGAGGTCCGCGCCGCCGACCTCGACGCCGCCACCCACCCCTACACCCGCGGCCTGCTGAACTGCCTGCCCAGGATCGAGGGCAGCGCCCACCCCCTCCCGACCCTGCAACGCGACGCGGCCTGGGCGCGATGAAACCGATCCTCGAGATCGACGGCCTCTCGGTCGTGTTCGGCCACGGCGAGAACACCGTCCATGCGGTGCGCGACATCGGCTTCGCCGTCGAGCAGGGCGAAAGCTTCGGCCTCGTCGGCGAGTCCGGCTCCGGCAAGTCCACGGTGCTTCGCGCCATCTGCGGCCTCGCCCCGGTCACCGAGGGCACCATCCGCCTCGCCGGCCAGCCGCTCGCCACCCCCCGCACCGCCGCCTTCTACCGCCGGGTCCAGATGGTGTTCCAGGACCCCTACGCCTCGCTCCACCCCCGCCACACCGTCGACCGCGTGCTCTCCGAGCCGCTGGCGATCCACGGCTTCACCGACCGCGAGGCCCGCATCGAGCGCGCCCTGACCGACGTCGGCCTCGGGTCCGGCTTCCGCTTCCGCTACCCCCACCAGCTCTCCGGCGGCCAGCGCCAGCGGGTCGCGGTCGCCCGCGCCCTGATCCTCGAGCCGACGCTGCTGCTGCTCGACGAACCCACCTCCGCGCTCGACGCCTCGATCCAGGCCGAAGTGCTGAACCTGCTCGAACGCCTGCGCGGCGAGCACGGCCTCACCTATGTCCTCGTCAGCCACGACCTCGCCGTCGTCGCCCACATGTGCAACCGCCTCGTGGTGATGCAGCACGGCGCCGAGGTGGAGGAACTCACCCGCGACGCCCTCAGTCGCCGCAGCGCCACCCAGGGCTACACCCGGACCCTCCTGACGGCCAGCCGCGGCTTCCAGGACCGCCCGCCCGCCACGGAGCCGCCCGCGTGACGCCTCGCCCCGACCCTCCCGCCAGGCGCCTCCGAGGATTTCATACTGGCATGAAACCCTATCGGGCAGGACCGGGGCCCCGCGGCCAAAGCCGCGGGGAGAAACAGACCTGCGGCCAAAGGGCCGCGCAATCTCACACCCCGGAGCCCCGCCGATGACCGACCCCCTCCCCGTCTTCGACGGCCACAACGACCTGCTGCTCCGGCTCTGGCGCGCCGACCCGGCCGCCCGCGACCGCCTCTGGCTGCACGGCGACGGCGACGGCCACCTCGACCTGCCGCGGATGCGCCGCGGCGGCTTCGCCGGCGGGCTGTTCGCGATCTACGTCCCCTCGCCGCACACCGGCGGCGACCTCGACGAACTGATGGACGCGCCGCCCTACGACCTGCCGCTGCCCCCGCCGATCGCCACCGACGCGGCGCAGCCGGTGGCGCTGGCGATGGCCGGCATCCTGATGCGCATGGCACGGGTCTCGGATGGCGCGCTCCGGCTCTGCCGCACCACCACCGACATCCGCGCCTGCATGGCCGACGGCGCCATCGCCGCGGTGATGCACATGGAGGGCGCCGAGGCGATCGGCCCCGACCTCGACGCGCTGCACGTCCTGCACGCCGCCGGCCTGCGCTCGCTCGGTCCGGTCTGGAGCCGGCCGACGATCTTCGGCCACGGCGTGCCGTTCCGCTTCCCCGGCGACCCCGACACCGGCCCCGGCCTCACGCCCGCCGGCCGCGATCTCGTCCGGCTCTGCGACGAGCTCCACATCCTCGTCGACCTCTCCCATCTCAACGCCGCCGGATTCGACGACGTGGCCGCGCTCTCGACCGCGCCGCTCGTCGCCACCCACTCGAACGCCCACGCGATCACCCCCTCGACCCGCAATCTCACCGACCGCCAGCTCGCCCTGATCGCCGAGCGCGGCGGCATGGTCGGGCTCAACTTCGCCACCTGCTTCCTGCGCCCGGACGGGCGGCAATCGCCCGAGACCGGATGGGAGCCGGTGCTGCGCCACCTCGACCACCTGATCGCGCACCTGGGCGAGGACCAAGTCGGCTTCGGCTCCGACTTCGATGGCGCGACGGTGCCCGAGGGCATCGGCGACGTTGCGGGCCTGCCCGCGCTGGTCGCCGCCCTTCGCGCGCACGGCTACGACGACGCGCTTCTCGCCAAGCTCGCGCACGAGAACTGGCTGCGCGCGCTGGACGCCGCGTGGCGATGAACCACCTAGGCCGGCAGGGCCGCCACGGGCTTTCCGCCGCCAGCGGCCCGCGATACACGAAGGAGGGATTTGCATGAACTATCGAACATTGGGCAACAGCGGCGCGGCGGTCACCAGCCTTTGCCTTGGGACCATGACCTTCGGAAGCGAGGCGGACGAGGCGACGTCGCACCGGATCCTCGACGCCTACGTCGCGGCGGGCGGCAATTTCATCGACACCGCCAACGTCTACAGCCAGGGGGTCTCGGAGGAGATCATCGGCCGGTGGATCGCCGCCCACCCCGCCGAGGCCCGCCAGATGGTGGTCGCGACCAAGGGTCGCTCGCCGATGGGCGACGGCCCGAACGATCTCGGCAACTCGCGGCGCAATCTCACCCACGCCCTCGATGCCTCCCTCGCACGGCTTCAGGTGGAGCAGATCGACCTCTACCAGCTGCACAGCTGGGACGCGCTGACCCCGCTGGAGGAGAGCCTGCGGTTTCTCGACGACGCCGTCAGCGCCGGCAAGATCGCCTACTACGGCTTCTCGAACTTCCTGGGCTGGCACATCGCCAAGGCGGTCCAGCTCGCGAAGGCCGCGCACTGGGCCGCGCCGGTGACGCTGCAGCCGCAGTACAACCTGCTCGTGCGCGACATCGAGCACGAGATCGTCCCGGCCTGCCTCGACGCCAACATCGGCCTCCTGCCGTGGTCGCCGCTCGCCGGCGGCTGGCTCGCCGGCAAGTATCAGCGCGACGTGATGCCGACCGGCGCCTCCCGACTGGGCGAGGATCCCGAGCGCGGCATGGAAGCCTTCGCGCCGCGCAACGCCGAGGAGCGGACCTGGCAGATCATCGGCGCCGTCGCCGACGTCGCCAAGGCGCACGGGGTCAGCCCGGCCGAGGTCTCCCTCGCCTGGCTCTCGGCCCAGCCCGCCGTCACCTCGGTGATCCTCGGCGCGCGCACGACGGAGCAGCTGGCGGAAAACCTCAAGGCGGCCGATCTCGAGCTGACCGCCGAGGAACTGGCCGTGCTCGGCGAGGTCAGCGCCCCGGTGATGCCGAACTATCCCTACGGCGAGCGCGGGATCGCTCAGCGCCACCGCAGGATCCAGGGCGGCCGCTGAACCGCTGCGCCCCGGGGGCGCAAATCCCGGGGCGCGCGCATTCATTCAAAATTATTGAAGATTAACCTCAATCATATCAGTTATATACCGGGAATTGCACGCGCGCAACGCGGCTTTTCGCACCCCCGCTCGCCGTCACGCCGCCTTGGCCAGGCTGCGCAGCACGTACTGCAGGACCCCGCCGTTCTCGACGTATTCGATCTCGACCGCCGTATCGATCCGGCACTTCAGCGTGATCTCCTTCGTCTTGCCGTCGCCGTAGGTGATCGTCGCCGGCACCTCGGCCAGCGGTTTCAGATCGCCCGCCAGCCCGGTGATCGAGATCGACTCGTCGCCCTTCAGCCCGAGGCTCTTGCGGGTGTCACCGCCCGTAAACTCCAGCGGGATCACCCCCATGCCGACCAGGTTCGAGCGGTGGATCCGCTCGAAGCTCTCGGCGATCACCGCCCTGACCCCAAGCAGCATCGTCCCCTTCGCCGCCCAGTCCCGCGATGACCCGGTGCCGTATTCCTTGCCCGCGACGATCACCAGCGGCACGCCCTTGTCCTGCCAGGCCATCGCCGCATCGTAGATCGACATCTGCTCGCCGTCCGGCCCGAGGGTAAAGCCCCCCTCGACCCCGTCCAGCATCTCGTTGCGGATGCGGATGTTGGCGAAGGTACCGCGCATCATCACCTGATGGTTGCCCCGCCGCGAGCCGTAGGAGTTGAACTCGCTGACCGGCACCTGCCGCTCCTGCAGATACACGCCCGCCGGATGCGCCGCCCGAAACGACCCGGCCGGCGAGATGTGATCCGTCGTCACCGAGTCCCCGAGCAGCGCCAGGATCCGCGCGTTCTCCACGTCCTCGATCACGCCCGGGCTCCTTCTGCATCCCCTCGAAGTACGGCGGGTTCTGCACGTAGGTCGAGCCGGTCGGCCACGAATATGTCTCGCTCTCCTCGGTCTCCACCTTGCGCCAGTGCTCGTCGCCCTTGAACACGTCGGCATACTTCGCCTGGAACGACTCCCGCGTCACCGTCCGCTCGACCAGCTCGGAGATCTCCTTCGCCGTCGGCCAGATGTCCTTGAGATAGACGGGCTCGCCGTCCCGCCCGATGCCGAGCGGCTCCGTGGTGATGTCCACGTTCATGTCCCCGGCGATCGCGTAGGCGACCACCAGCGGCGGCGAGGCGAGATAGTTCGCCCGGGTGTCCGGATTGATCCGCCCCTCGAAGTTGCGGTTGCCCGACAGCACCGAGACCGCCACCAGATCCGCGTCGTGGATCGCCGTCGAGATCGCCTCCGGCAGCGGCCCGGAGTTGCCGATGCAAGTGGTGCAGCCATAGCCGACCAGGTTGAACCCCAGCGCGTCGAGATCCTCGGTCAGCCCCGACGCCGCCAGATAGTCGCTCACCACCTGGCTTCCTGGCGCCAGCGAGGTCTTGACCCACGGCTTGCGCGTCAGCCCCTTCTCCCGCGCCTTGCGCGCCACCAGTCCCGCGCCGATCATCACGTAGGGGTTCGAGGTATTGGTGCACGACGTGATCGCCGCGATCACCACGCTGCCGTCGTGAATGCGATAATCCTCGCCCTCGACCGCCACCCAGCGATCCTCGCCGTTCTGCCCCTCGTGATGCCCCGGCACGTCCTCGGGCTCCGGCGCGCCGCCCTCGCTGTCCCAGCGCACCTCCGACTTGTAGCCGACGTTGTCGCGGTGCTCCCTGACCACGCTGTCGAATTCCGGCGCGGCGGAACTGAGCGGCACCCGGTCCTGCGGCCGCTTCGGCCCGGCGAGCGACGGCTCCACCGTGTTCATGTCGAGATCCAGCGTGTCGGTATAGACCGGATCGTAGTCCGCCCCGCGCCAGAAGCCGTTGGCCCTGGCGTAGGCCTCGACCAGCGCGATGCGCTCCTCCGCCCGCCCCGAGGTCCGCAGGTAGCGCAGCGTCTCGTCGTCTATGGGAAAGAACCCGCAGGTCGCCCCGTATTCCGGCGCCATGTTGCCGATCGTCGCCCGGTCCGCCAGCGGCAGATGGTCGAGCCCCTGCCCGTAGAACTCCACGAACTTGTTGACGACCCCCTTCGCCCGCAGCATCTGCGTCACCGTCAGCACCAGATCCGTCGCCGTCACGCCTTCCTTCAGCGCACCGGTCAGCTTGAAGCCCACCACCTCGGGGATCAGCATCGAGATCGGCTGCCCCAGCATCGCCGCCTCGGCCTCGATGCCGCCGACCCCCCAGCCGAGGATCGCGAGCCCGTTGACCATCGTCGTGTGGCTGTCGGTGCCGACCAGCGTATCGGGATAGGCGACCGTCTCGCCGGCCTGATCCTTGTCCGACCAGACGGTC
>CAVZCB010000017.1:0-145059 GCA_963773555.1 uncultured Alphaproteobacteria bacterium | reverse complement strand
ACTTGGAGAATAGTCGGCAGCACGCTCGCCCATCGCCTTCGGCTTCGTGCTTGCGGCGATGATCGACCGCGAACGCCGCGGCGAGAGCTTCTTCCGCACCCGTGTCGCCATGACCAACGGCGACCCCGGCCGGTCCACCTGGGTGCCGGCCCACTTCACCGTCAATGCCCTCTTCCAGAAGCAGAACCTCGGCTACGCCTCGGCCGACGCGGTGATGATGCTCCTGATCACCGCCGCGGTCTTCCTGCCGCTCGCCGGGTTGATGGCCTGGCAGCAGCGCGGCAAGCGAGCCGCGAGATGAGCGATCTCGCCGTGGCCGAAGAGGCGCCCGGCGCCACCGTCGCCCCGCGCAGCCGCCCGTACATCCCGCGCAAAAAGAAGCGCATCACCGGCCGCTCGATCGCGATCATCGCCTTCCTCGCCATGTGCGCGCTGTTCTTCTGCGTGCCGCTCTACGTGGTGCTGACCACCTCGCTCAAGACCATGGACGAGATCCGCCAGGGCGCGATCTTCGGCGCTGCCGCAGGCCCTGAACTTCGAGGCCTGGAACTACGCCTGGAACCAGGCCTGCTCGGGCATCACCTGCGAGGGTCTCAAGGTCGGCTTCTGGAATTCGGTGCTGATCCTGATGCCCTCGCTGGCGCTCTCGATCGCACTCGGAGGAGTTCACCGGCACGCTGGTGAAGGAGCTCGCCCCGCGCGAGGAGATCGTCCTCGCCACCAAGGTCTTCAACCGGATGCGCCCGGGCCCGAACGGCATGGGACTGTCGCGCCAGGCGATCCTGCACGAGATCGACATGAGCCTGAAGCGGCTCGGCCCCGACTATGTCGACATCTATCAGATCCACCGCGCCGACCCGACGACGTCGTGCGAGGAGACCATGGAGGCGCTGCACGACGTGGCGAAGGCCGGCAAGGCGCCGCTGCATCGGCGCTTCTTCGATGTGGCCCTGGGCAGTTCGCCAAGTACCAGCAGGCCGCCGAGCGGAACGGCTGGACGCGGTTCGTCTCGATGCAGGACGAGGTCAGCCTGATCTACCGCGAGGAGGAGCGCGAGATGCTGCCGTTCTGCGCCGCCGACGGCATCGGCGTCATTCCCTGGCCGCCGCTCGGCGGCGGCAATCTGACCCGGCCGTGGGGAACCCGGACCGAGCGCTCGACCGGCCGACTGTTCCGTCCGCGACAAGCTCATCAACGGAGATTCACCGGCCCGGCCCTTCAAAGAAGCAGATCACCGGCCCCAAGACCGCCAGCGACCGATATCTGCAGGTCTGCCCGAAGGTCGCCATCCACATCACCGGACAGGACGCCGCCGGCGTATCTCAGCTCCCCCGCCCGCCCCGAGAACTCGTGGCTGCCGATAAACTTGAAGCTTTGGTCGCCGTCCCTGTCGGTTCGCGCATCGATGTCGGCAAGCCGTATGTGATCGACCCCGCGCTGAAAGTCCGTGATCGTATCCCGGTGCTTCCCAGGCCGGGCGTCAGCGATCTCCTCGTAACGGAACTCGTCCGCGCCGCGATTCCCGGTCAGGCGGTCGATCCCGAGGCCGCCGTCGAGCCAATCCTTGCCGGCTCCGCCCTTCAACGTATCATCGCCGGGACCGCCGAACAGCCGGTCGTTGCCAGCGCCTCCAAGCAGGGTGTCCGCGCCAACGCCGCCTACCATCGTATCCGCGCCGCCTCTTCCGGTCAGTTCATCCGCGCCCTTCGCTCCGCGCAGCGCATTGCCGCCAGCGTCGCCTTTGAGCCTGTCGTCGTGGTCCGAGCCGATTGCGCCGTCGATCCCGACGAGGTGGTCCCCCCGGAGAAGCCGGCTGTTCGCAGCGCCGGACGCGATGTCATAGCGCACCCCCGCCGTTGCTCGTGACAGGTCCACCAGATCGAGACCCGATGCGCTTCCGCGAAAATCTTCGACCTGGCCGCTGAGCATCAGGCGGGTCTCCGCGGCGCCGCCGACGAATTTCTCGACGCTTTCGAAACTGCCTGAAAAGGCTTTCGTTCGGTCGGCGAACACCGTCTCGAAGCGTTGCGCCGCATCGCTGGCCGCGCGCGGCAGCGAACGCAGGAGATCGTCGCTCGAATTCGCGAAGGCTGCCTGGGTTTCGACGATATCGCTAGGTGAGTAGCTCTGGCCGGACCAGTCGCGGAGACCTGTCTTTCCGGTATCGCGCCAGACCGCAATCTCGACGGCCAGTTCGGCGGTGTAGGTTCCCGACCGGCTGTCGATGCGGATCACACCCCTCATATCGCCGGTGTCGAGGGTATCGATACCGCGGCCGCCATAGATCTTCGCATCGCCCTGATCGAGCACGATGCGATCTCTTCCTTTCCCCCCGAAGGCCCGGTCGTTGCCGGCGCCAAGCACGAGCACGTCTCTGCCCTTCAGACCGGACAGGATGTCGTCGCCCGCCCCGCCGGAGAGCGCATTGTTCCCGCCATTGCCGGTCAGCACGTCATCGCCGCTCCCGCCGATCAGGTTTTCGATCCCGACGAGCGTGTCGGTATCCCCCTGCCGATCCGCCCGGCCGGTCGAGAGATCGGCAACCACTCCGCCGAAGTCCGACGCCACCAGTTCCCCGCGTTCCGTGCCAGGCGCGGCGTAGGCGAAGGAGGCGGTGTCGATCCCGCCGCCGCCGTCGAGATGGTCGTTCCCGTCCCCGCCATGCAGGAAGTCTGCGCCGGCACCACCGTAGAGCCGGTCGCTCCCGTCGCCGCCGAACAACTCGTCTCCACCGCCGCGCCCCTCGATCACATCCTGGCCGCCGCGACCGATCAACCGCTCCCCGGCAGTTGCACGAGCGTAGATCGTATCGTTGGCCTCGGAGCCGATGATCTCCTCGAACCCCCAGAGGTCCGCGACGATGCCGTTGGCATTGGGATCGGCAGGGGTGACCACCGTATGGAGGTCCAGGTCGACCTCGACCCCTCCGCTTTGATGGAACGACACCGTGTCGTAGCCGTCCCCGCCCTTCAACACTCCTTCCATGCGGCGGACCATGACGAGATCGTTGCCGGCGCCGCCGCGCGCGATCTGCCCGCCGCCCGACGTCTGCACCCACAATTCGTCGTCGCCGGCACCGCCGACGATCGTGCCGGTGCCGGTCATGTACAGGTAGTCGTCGCCGCTCTGACCAAAGAAGCGGAGATCGGTATTGCCTGCATCCGTGCCGCTGTTGACCAGCCGGTCGTCTCCCGCGCCGGCGTGGATCTTGATATTCCGATTGCCGGCGATCACCGCCTCGTCGTCGAAGCCGGCCATCCGGATGTCCTCGAACCCCGTCAGCGAGCCGAACAGAAGCCGCTCCGGTGCCTGCTCCATCGTGCTCGAGCCCGGCCCGCCGTCGATGTCGCCGCCCTTGTCGGCCCGGAACGCTTCGATGCGCTGCGAACCGTTCGCCGCCGACATGCGGACGCTCCAGCGCAAGTCCTTCGGCCGGGTCAGATCCAGCGTATCGAAGCCGCCGCCGCCATCGAAGCCACTGCCGTAGAATGCGTTGCCGGGCAGCGTGGCGTAGACGAGGTCGTCGCCCCCTCCACCTTGCGTGAACGACGCGCCGCGACTGTAAAGGACGTCGTTTCCGCCGGCACCGTTGATGACGATGCGGGGATCGTCCCCGGCGCCCGGCCCGCCGTAGAGCACGTCGTCCTTGTCCGACCCGACGAAGCTCTCCACGCCGTGGGTCCGGTCCCTCGCCAGCACCTTGGTACCGGCCGCGTTGAGGCGCTCGATCACGCCTGCAGCCGCATCGATGATCAGCGCGTCGGTGGGATCGCGCCGGAGTTCCTCGAGCACCTGTCGCGCCCTTACGAATTCATTGATGAACTTTTCATCGCTGAACAGATTGCCGCCGTCGTTGGAGAAATCGCGGGAATAGAAAACGGTGTCGAAGCTCGAATCCTCTCCGGTGCCCCGGCCGCCGAAGTAGACGTCGCCGCGCCCGTTCGTCACCTTTCCGCCGGCGATCATCGTGTCGCCGCCGTCCCCGCCATAGACGGTATCCGCGCCCCTGCCGCCAATCAGGTAGTCGCTGTCACCGCCGCCATCGATGACGTCATTGCCGCCCCGGCCATCTATCAGATCCGCCCTCCCGGCGCTGGTCAGCCGGTTGGGCCGGTCGTCGCCGAGAATCTCGGATTGGCGGTCGTCCTGGATGACCACGTTCTCGATACTGACCAGCCGTTGCCTGCCTGGCCCGTTCAAGACGTCGCCGGTCGCAAGATCGACCAGGGTTTCGATGTTGAGGCCGGTGTCGGGCAGGAGCCAGGTGTCACTGCCCTTGCCGCCATAGACGGTGTCGTCGCCCGCGCCCGGCAGGATCGTGTCGTCGCCGGCGCCGCCATTGAGGATGTCCGCGAAGCGGCTGCCGGTGATCCGGTCGTCTCCACCCTTGCCAAGGATCTTGACGGCGGTTCCGTCGGCGAACAGGAAGTCGTTCTTTCCGGTCCCCTCGAGCGTCGCACCCGATGCGGTGCGCACGTTCGTCGTCAGTTCTCTGACGGAGAACGAGCCGTCCCGGAAGTCGACACGTTCGATATCGATGAGAGCCTCGGACCCGTCGTTGGGGCGGCCGCGCACCGGACTGACGTGCTGGAAGATCAGCGGGCCTTCCTTCGACTCCTGGCCGAAGACGTATTCCGAGAAGTTCCCCGAGAACACCACGCGGTCGGCCTTGTTGCCGCCGTTCAGGCGGTCGTCGCCCTCGCTGGCAAAGAGCACGTCATTTCCACCGCGGCCGTAGACCAGGTCATCGCCTGCAAGCGGATCGATGATGTCGTCCCGCTTGCTGCCATGAAGTGTGTCGTCGCCGACCGTGCCGATGCCGGTCGGCCCGTCCGACAGATCGCCAACCTTCTCGAGGATCTTGTTCTTGACCCGCTCGAGCCAGTCGGTGACCCCGAAATCCAGTCCCTTCACGCTATCGAAGATGTTGTCGAAGACGCCTTCGACCGGGTTGAAGATGTCGATGTCCGGCAGGAGCCTGGCGATCTCGTCGCCGACCTGATCGATCAGGTGGTTGATGCCCAGCTTGTCGAGAAGGAAGTCGATGACCGGCGCCACCGTGATCTTGTAGACAAAGCCTACGGCGTCGAGGACCGGCCTGATCGGCAGGATCGCGGCATAGGCCGCGTTCAGCGGCACCTCGATCGAGCCAAGTGCGTCCTTGATCTTGGTGACTTCGTTCGCAGCGTTGATGACGGGGGTGAAATCCGCCCGCTGCAACAGCGACGTGAACTCTCCCATCAACTCCTGAATCTGGTCGTATTGGCGGTTGAAGCTCGAAATGAAGTTGTTGGGCGGCCTGACGACGACCTCCACGGTATCCGCGAGCGGCTGGAAGATGGCGCCCGCAGCATCGAGGCCAAAAATGAACCTTCCGGAAGTGGCTTCGTATCCTGAAACTTCCTCCGCCTTCTCGGTCAGATTTGCCTCGTAGCCAAGGAGCTTGTTCTCGGCGGCCTTCAGCTCGTCGATGATCCCGGTTCGCTGGATCCTGTCATCCAGCGCCCCTGCCTTCCTCTCGAGGTTCTCGACGACCCGTTCGGTTTGGTCGAGCACCGCAATGAGGGCCTTGGAGACCAACTTGAGCGGCGGCACGTTCTCGAGCGTCCGCAGGGTCAGCGCGACCGCCTCGATCCTGTCGCCGATCGTGTCCAGGTCGCGCTCGACCCGCCCTGCGGATTCGAACGCCTGCCGCGCCTCCTGAACTTTCAGCCTGACCGACAGAACTTCCTGGCGGGTCTCATCGATGTTGTCGACAACATCACCGAGGTTGCCTTCGAACGCACGCAGCTGCGGACCGGCGGGCATGATCGCATTCCTCCATTCCAGCACGAATTTCGGCATGGGCCGGGCCGATTAGTCTGCCCATGGCAAGCAAGTCGATAATGGGATCATCGAGGATGGGCGCGATATTCTCAAGGGTCATGTAGCGGGAGCGCCGCACGGCCCACTGTTCATTCTGTTCGAGCATTGCGCCGACCAGGGGGTGATGGCGCCTTGTCGGGAAAGATGCCGACCACCTCGGTGCGACGCCTGGAAGCATCGGCGAGGCCGAGGTGGCCGCCGCCCCCCCCGGATCGCTGCCGTAATATGATCGCAGACCGCCAGGCCATGCTCGCGCTGGCTCTCGATTGACAGACATACGCCATGAACATCAAAGTCCTCTGCGGCACCGAGACCGGCAACGCCGAGATGCTCGCCGAAGACGTCGCCGCCCACCTCGAAGACGACCATGAGGTCGCCTGAACCAACCTCTCCGACTTCGCCCCGGCCGACTTCAACCCCGACCACTTCGGGCCGATCGGCGTCGAAAGCCTCGGCGATCTCGGTCGAAGCCGACGGTTTCAAGCACGCCGCACCCGCCGGCGCGCTGCTCGTCAGCCTCGCGGGCGCCACGCCCGGGGTGACGCCGCTTCCCACCGGCGCCCTCGACTGGCGCTGCCTTTCGCTCGACCTCCTGCCCGGCGACCCCCGAGGCCCGGTTCGCGCCGCACCTGCCGCCGGTCTCGGCGCGGCGCGACACGCTCTTGCGCGTCACCGCCGGCGGACGCACCGGCCTCGCCGGCGAAGCCGCGCTCGCCCGGGCGCTGGAGGCCGTCCGCCACGATTTCGCCTTCCTCGAACCCGACAAGACAAGTATCACCGATGCAATTGACTGGTGAGGGGACTTTTGGTCGGGCGAAGCGGGGCGACGGTGTGGCCCGAGAGGACGCCAGCCTCCACGCCGCTCCACGAACAGCAAAGGTTGACAAAACCTTTGCAAAATTTGCGAAATCATTTCATATCAGAGGCTTACCGATAATTTCGCGTGCGAAATCCCGGCTTTCCCACCCATGACGCTCCGCATCGCCGTCAGTTCCACCGCCGCCCCACCGGCCCGCCGGCGGTTGCTGCGTCGATCGCCTGTCACCGTTCGGTCGTCGCCGGCCATCGTCCGGGCCGCTTCAATCCACCGGCCCCGTCTCGCTCTCGGGCTCCGCGACCGGCGTCGCCAGGGCCGTCGCGGCTTGGCCGGTTCGCCCCCGCAGCGCGGCCTCGATTATCGCGTTCTGTTCGCGCGACTTGGCGAGGTATGCCGGGTTGTCCTCGATCGGGGTGTCGGGCCGCCAGAGCTCGGCGAGTTCCTCGAGCATGCGCCGGTCCTGGCGAAAGAACTCTTCGGCCACGTCCTCGATCTCCTCCGGGTCGTGGCCAAGGGCGGCCAGAGCATACTTCCCGGCGCGCACGCCGCTGTCGAAGAGTTCACGCACGCTTTCGGGCGCTCCGGCGGCGTAGAGCTGGTAGACGTGGTGCCGGTCATAGGCACGGGCAATGATCTTCACCTCCGGGTAGCGCTCGGAGATGAAACGGGCGAGGCTCAGCACCTTGGCCGGGTCGTCGATCGCCAGCACGACCGCCTTTGCCTCGGCGATGCCGGCGGCGGCGAGCAGATCGGTGCGACCGACGTCGCCGTAGAAGCCCTTGATGCCGAAGCGACGCATGCGATCCACCGTGGCGGGATGATTGTCGATGACGACGGTCCGGTGGCCGAGGCCGGTCAGCATCCGGTTCACCACCTGGCCGAACCGCCCCATGCCGGCGATGATCACCGTGCCTTGCTCGTCGATCGCGTCGGACTCGCGGTCCGGGCCGTCGCCGAAGCGTCGGGCCAGCACGCCGTGCAGCCAGAACAGCGCCGGCGTCGCCAGCATCGACAGCGCGATGACCAGCAGCAGCGTTCGGACCTGGCTCGGCCAGAGAACACGGCTCGACGCGGCGAAGCCGAGCAGGAAGAACCCGAACTCGCCGGCCTGCGCCAGCGAAAGGGTGAAGAGCAGCCGCGCCTTCGGGCGCGAGGCCGAACAGCCAGCCGAGCGGCCAGAGCACCAGCATCTTCAGCGCCAGCAGCAGCAGGACATAGCCGGCGATCGGCAGCGGGTTCTCCGCCAGATGGTTCAGGTCGATCCCGGCGCCGACGGTGATGAAGAACAGCCCCAGCAGGATGCCCTTGAACGGGGCGATGTCGGCCTCGAGCTGATGGCGATACGAGGAGCTCGCCAGAGCGACGCCGGCCAGAAACGATCCGAGCGCCGGAGAGAGCCCGAGAATGCTCATGGTCAGCGAGACCCCGACGATCATCAGGAACGCGCCGGCGACCTGAATCTCGGGCAGCTTCGCCCAGTTCAGGAAGCGGTAGACCGGGTGGGTGAGGTAGCGCCCGGCCAGCGGCACGAGCGCCACGGCGCCGAGGACCAGCGCAGCCCGGGCCCAGGGCGAGACGTGATCGAGCGCCTCCGCGCCAGGAAGCGCCTCCTCCGGCGGCGCGGCGCCGAGCGCGAGCAGCGGCAGGATCGCGATGAGCGGAATCGCGGCCACGTCCTGGAACAGCAGCACGGCGAAGCTCGCCCGCCCCCCCTCGGTGCGGGTCAGCTTCTTTTCGGCCAGCGTCTGCATCACGATCGCGGTCGAGGAGATCGACAGGATGATCCCGACCGCGATCGCCTGGTTCCAGGGCAGTCCGGCGGCGAGTTGCGCCAGCACCGCGAGCAGCACCAGCGTCACCCCGACCTGCAGTCCGCCCAGCCCGAGCAGCCGGTCGCGCATGTCCCAGAGCATGCGCGGCTGCATCTCGAGGCCGATCAGGAACAGCATCAGCACCACGCCATACTCGGCGTATTCCTGGATGTGCGCGCTCTCGCTCCCGACCAGTCCCAGCGCCGGGCCGATCGCCATGCCGGCGGCGAGGTAGCCGAGGACCGAGCCGAATCCCAGCCGCTGGCAAAGCGGCACCGCGACCACGGCGGCCGCCAGGTAGATCGCCAGCTGGATCAGGACGGTGTCCAAGAGCGCTCCGACGTCACGTGCCGCGCTATCCTAAGGGGTCCGCTGCGGATAACAACGCAGGATGTAGCGGTTTCCGGCGAACGCAGCACGAACGCGGTCTTCCCTTTTCCCCCGGGCAGGATTACCTTCCTTGCGCATGAGTTCATGGACCGATGACGAGGCGGACGTGTTCGAGGCCGCCGTGGCGCAGCCGCTGTCGGCGCGGGCGGCGGCGGCACGGCCGACGCCCTATCTCGACGGGCTGAACCCGGCGCAGCGCGCGGCCGTCGAGGCGGTCGACGGGCCGGTTCTGGTGCTTGCCGGCGCGGGCACCGGCAAGACCAAGGCGCTCACCGCGCGGATCGCGCATCTGCTTCACACCGGGCGGGCGCGGCCGAACGAGATCCTCGCGGTCACCTTCACCAACAAGGCGGCGCGCGAGATGAAGGCGCGGGTCGGCGGGCTGGTCGGCGGCGTGATCGAGGGGATGCCGTGGCTCGGCACCTTCCATTCGCTGAGCGTGCGCATCCTGCGCCGCCATGCCGAACTCGTCGGACTGAAGTCCAACTTCACCATCCTCGACACCGACGACCAGCTGCGCCTGCTGCGCCAGATCATCCGGGCCGAGAACATCGACGAGAAGCGCTGGCCGCCTCGGCTGCTGGCGAGCCTGATCGACGGCTGGAAGAACCGCGCGCTGAGCCCCGAACGCGTGCCGTCGTCGGAGGCCGGCGCCTACAACCACCGCGGCTCGGAGCTCTATGCCGGGTATCAGGAGCGTCTGAAGACGCTGAACGCCTGCGACTTCGGCGACCTGCTGCTGCACGTCGTCTCGATCCTCCAGAACCATCCCGACGTTCTGGCCCAGTATCAGCGCTGGTTTCGCTACATCCTCGTCGACGAATACCAGGATACCAACGTCGCCCAGTACCTGTGGCTGCGCCTGCTTGCCGGCGGCCGCCACAACATCGCCTGCGTCGGCGACGACGACCAGTCGATCTACGGCTGGCGCGGCGCGGAGGTCGGCAACATCCTGCGCTTCGAGAAGGATTTTCCCGGTGCGCAGGTGATCCGGCTGGAGCAGAACTACCGCTCGACGCCGCACATCCTCGCCGCGGCCTCCGGGGTGATTTCCGCGAACGAGAGCCGCCTCGGCAAGACCCTCTGGACCGATCTGCCCCGCGGCGAGAAGCTCCGCCTGATCGGCCACTGGGACGGCGAGGAAGAGGCGCGCTGGATCGGCGAGGAGATCGAGGCGCTGGCCCGCGGCACCCGCGGCCTCGACCCGATCAGCCCCGAAGGCATCGCCATCCTGGTGCGCGCCACCCACCAGATGCGCGCATTCGAGGACCGGTTCCTGACCATCGGCCTCCCCTACCGCGTCATCGGCGGCCCGCGCTTCTACGAGCGGCAGGAGATCCGCGACGCGATGGCCTACTTCCGCGTCGCGGTCTCGCCCGACGACGGCCTCGCCTTCGAGCGCATCGTCAACGTCCCCAAGCGCGGCCTCGGCGACAAGGCGGTGCAGGAGATCAACCGCGCCGCCCGCGACAACGGCGTGTCGCTGCTGGAAGGCGCGCGGCTGCTGGTCGCGGGCGGCGGCCTTCCCGCCCGCGCCCGCAACGCCCTCGGCCAGCTCGTCGACGGATTCGACCGCTGGCACGCCGCGATCCGCGACGAGCGCACCGGCCACGTCGAGATCGCCGAGACCATTCTGGAGGAGAGCGGCTACACCGACATGTGGGCGGCGGAGAAATCGCCGGACGCTGCCGGGCGGCTGGAGAACCTCAAGGAACTGGTCAAGGCGCTGAACGAGTTCGACAACCTGCAGGGCTTCCTCGAGCACGTCAGCCTGGTGATGGAGAACGAGCAGGAAGAGGGCACCGCCAAGGTCTCGGTGATGACCCTGCACGCCGCCAAGGGCCTCGAGTTTCCCGCGGTCTTCCTGCCCGGCTGGGAGGACGGCCTTTTCCCCTCGCAGCGCTCGATGGACGAGAGCGGCCTCAAGGGCCTCGAGGAGGAGCGTCGCCTCGCCTATGTCGGGATCACCCGCGCCCGCCGGCTCTGCACCGTCTCGTTCGCCGCCAACCGGCGGGTCTACAACCAGTGGCAGTCGCAGTTGCCGTCCCGCTTCATCGACGAGCTGCCGGGCGAGCACGTCGACGTGCTGACCCCGCCCGGCCTCTACGGCGGCGGCTACGGCGCGGCCGCCACCGCGAGCACCTCGACGCTGGCCGACAGCGCGGCGAAGGCCGACGTCTACAACTCGCCGGGCTGGCGGCGGATGCAGGCCCGCGCCGGCGCGCGACCGATGTCGCAGCCGCAGGAGGCGCGCAACATGGTGATCGACACCAGCGCGGTCGCCGCGTTCGAGGTCGGCACCCGCGTGTTCCACCAGAAGTTCGGCTACGGCAATGTGACCGGCGTCGAGGGCGACAAGCTGGCGATCGACTTCGACAAGGCCGGCGCGAAGAACGTCGTCGCCCGCTTCGTCACGGCCGCGGACGAGGTTCCGTTCTGATCTGAAGGCTGCCGGCCGAGCAGGTCGCTCCCCGGACATTTCGCTCTGGCCGTCTCGATCGCCGCAACCGGATCCTCGGCAAGAGCCCCACGCATAACCCAAGCTTCACTGTCCGGGCATACTTGCACGTCGACAACCTATAGTGGAATACGTCCATGTTAACTTGCCGATATTTGTTGCGATTCGAAAATCTCCGGGCTAGCCTTCCAGTTGGGGACAAGTGGGGGGACTGGCCATGCCGGGCATCAGAGCCTATGGCGGCACCGTCAATGAAGGCGGCAATCTTACGTTCACAATCCAGCTGACGTCATCGTCGACCGAGACGATCAGCGTCGACTATCGCGCCCTGCCAGGCACCACGTTCAACACTGGGGAGTTCTACAATACCTACGGCTCCTCCGTGACGTTCGTGCCCGGGGAAACGCTCAAGACGATTTCAGTCAACACCAACGGTGACTACATCGCCGAAGCGGACGAAGCCGTCCAGCTCGAACTCTACAACCCGGTCAACGCCGATTTCGGGGAAGGTCTCGCGACGCTGACAGCCACGGGCTGGATGGACGACGACGACAATCCCGGCACCACGCGGGCCATGCAGGTCACGGGCGACAAGATCAGTGAAGCGGATGGCAACGGCCGCACCGCCGCGTTCCACATCAACTTCTCCGAAGCCTTCACGACCGACGTAACGCTCGCCTACGCCACCAAGGACGGGACCGCCACCGCCGGATCGGACTACACCGCGACCAGCGGCAGCCTGACGCTCTACGCCGGCCAGACCGAGGCGACCGTCAATGTCGCGCTGCTCGGCGACAAGGTCTCCGAGGGCGCCGAGGACTTCTACCTCGTCGTTACGCCGCCGGCGGGACTCGCGAATTTTCCGATGACGGCGACGGGACGCACCCAGATCCTCGACGATGACGACCGCGCAGGACCGAGCATCACGGTCGATGGAACGTCCACGATCGAGGGCGGAAATCTCTACTACAACGTCGTCCTTTCCGAGGCCTCCACCGATGCGGTCACGGTTCGCTATCGGACCGTCTCCACCACCGGCGCCGGAACCGCCGATGCCAACGAATTCTATCCGCTCGGCAGCGGCAGCAACACGCTGACGTTCCTGCCGGGTGAAACGTCCGCTTCGATTTCGGTCAACACCAACGGTGACTACGTTTCCGAAACCGACGAGACCATCGTGCTCGAGCTCTACGAGCCGACCAACGCCGCGCTTTCCGGCGGCAAGGACACCCTCCGCGCCACCGGCTGGGTGCTCGACGACGACAACGTCGGCAACACCCGCGCGCTGTTTGTGTCCGGACCGGTGGTCTCGGAGCGCCGCCTCGAAGGCAAGAGCGAGGCCGTGTTCGATATCGACCTCTCGCGGCCGTCACGGCAGGCGATCTCGATCAACTACGAGACGATCAACGGGACCGCGAAGCAGGGACAGGACTTCGTCGGCACGTCCGGCACGCTCGTCCTCGCGCCCGGCCAGACCCATGCCAGCGTTTCCGTCGCAATCAAGGCCGACCTCGCGCGCGAGCAGAGCGAGACCTTCTCGCTCCGCCTGATCCCGCCGTTTTCCTCGGACATCGCCACGAACACCATCGGCGTCATCGGCACCGCCACCATCGACGATTCCTCGATCGTCGGCACCAGCGGCGGCGATTCGCTGCAGGGCACGAAGGCCGCCGACGCGATGTTTGGCGACGGCGGGGACGACTTCCTGTTCGGCCTCAACGGCAACGACGTGCTGTTCGGCGGCGGCGGCAACGACACGATCGACGGGGGCAAGGGGCGCGATTCGATGCGCGGAGGGGGCGGCAACGATCGCTACACAATCGACCGCAGTTCCGACAGGATCGTCGAGGCTCACAACGCCGGCACCGACACGGTGTCGAGTCCCGTCGATTTCACCCTGCCGAAGAACGTGGAGAACCTGATCCTGACCGGCAGCAAGGATCTCGCCGGCATCGGCAACGACCTCGGCAACAAGCTGACCGGCAACAAGGGCGACAACCGGCTGGAGGGCCTCGCCGGCAACGACACGCTGAACGGCGGCAAGGGCAGGGACACGATGATCGGCGGCCCGGGCAACGACACCTACGTGCTCGACACCCGCGGCGATCACATTGTCGAACAGGCCGGCGGCGGCACCGACACGGTCAAGGTCTCGTTCGACTACACCCTCGCGAACCGGTTCGAGAACCTCACCCTGCTCGGCAAGGGCCGGCTCGACGGCAACGGCAACGCTGCGGACAACGTGATCCACGGCAACCGCGGTGCCAACGAACTGAAGGGGCTCGACGGCGACGACCGGCTGATCGGCGGCGGCGGCAACGACCGGATGATCGGCGGCAGCGGCAACGACACCTACGTGGTCGACGGCAAGGGCGACCGTGTCATCGAGACCGGCGGCGGCCACGACCGGATCGAGACCTCGGTCGATTTCCGACTGCCGGGTCATGTCGAGGACATCACCGCGATCGGCCGCAAGGGCATCGACATCACCGGCAACAGCGACGCCAACCGCCTGACCGGCAACCGTGGCGCCAACCTGCTCGACGGCGGCAAGGGCGCCGACAAGATGGCCGGCGGCAACGGCAACGACACCTACATCGTCGACAGCGGCCGCGATCAGATCAAGGAGAGCGCCCACGGCGGCACCGACACCGTCAAGAGCGCGGTCTCCTACAAGCTGTCCGGCAACCTCGAGACACCTGGTCCTCACCGGGCGGGGGGATCACTTCGGCATCGGCAACGGCCATCGCAACCGGCTGACCGGCAACGACGGGAACAACCGCCTCGACGGCGGCGGCGGCAACGACGTGCTGAAGGGCGGTGCCGGCAACGACCGCCTGATCGGTGGCAAGGGCGACGACACCATGAGCGGCGACGGCGGACGCGACATCTTCGCGTTCCGCAGCAAGGCAGAGGCCGACGGCGACCACATCACCGACTTCAAGCACAGGACCGACCGGATCGACCTCAGCGATTTCGACGCCAACAGCCGCGCGCACGGCACGCAGAGCTTCAAGCTGGTCGACTACTTCACCGGGCACGCCGGGCAGCTCCGCGCCGCCTACTACGGCAGCGTGCAGGGCGACATCGACGGAGACGGCTACGCCGACTTCACCATCACCCTCGACAACACCTACGTGACGCTCGGCCATGGGGACTTCATCCTGTGATCGGGTGACCCACCCGTCGAAAGTCGCTCCGGCCGATCGATCCGGCGCTCCTGCCGGGGCATCGGCTCGGACCACCGGTGTCCACGCGTGATATTATGATATTTTACTAACCTGTTGATTTAGAACGACTGGCAGTGGGCCGAATTAACGCGGTCTTTACCACTCGCCCAGCGGCGGGGATCACACGGCCGGAACGCGAACCTCTCGTTCGGGCTCCGGCCGCAACAGTTCGGCGCGGCCCGTGGCTGACCCGCGCGGCTTCGCAGGATGCGGCCGGCGGCCCGTTGCACGCCCGGCCGCCTTGACCCTGGCCGACTTGCGGGCCGGCGACGGGCGGGGCAATGTTCGGCGCACCCTGCCCCATCCGAGGCCGCCATGCTCAATGCCCTGACCGCGCTCTTTCTCTGCCAGCTTGCCGGCGAGGTGGTGGTGCGGGCGCTCGATATCGCCTTCCCCGGTCCGGTGCTGGGCATGGGCCTGCTGTTCGTGGGCGTCCTCGCGTTCGGCCGGTCCGGCGCGGCGCTCGACGCGGTGGCCGACACGCTCCTGCGCAACCTCTCGCTGCTGTTCGTGCCCGCGGCCGTCGGGGTGGTCCAGCAGGCGGGGCTGATCGCGGCGAACTGGGTGGCGATCTCCACCGCACTCGTGGTCTCCACCGTCCTGACCCTGATCGTGACCGTCTACACGTTTCGGGCCGTCGCCACGCTTGGCCGTGACCGTTCATGAACGGCACCGGCGAACTCCACCGCATCTGGGTCTATCTTTCGGAGACGCCGCTTCTGTGGCTCAGCGCCACGCTGGTCGCCTATGCCGTCGGGGACACGATCTCCGTCCGGTGCCGGCGCCATCCGCTCGCCAACCCCGTCGTGATCGCCGCAGGGCTGCTGATCGTCCTCCTGACCTCGACCGGCACCGCTTACAGGACGTATTTCGAGGGCGCACAGTTCGTGCATTTCCTGCTCGGTCCGGCCACGGTCGCGCTCGGCCTGCCGCTCTGGCGAAACCGCCTCGCCGTCCGCCGCAACCTGCTGCCGATGGTTGCGGCGCTGGTCGCCGGTTCGATCACCGCCATCGGCTCGGCGGTCCTGATCGGCTGGACCCTCGGCGCGCCGCGCGAGATCCTCGCCTCCCTCGCCGCCAAATCGGTGACCGCCCCGATCGCGATGGCGCTCACCGATACCATCGGCGGCATTCCCGCGCTTGCTGCCGTTCTCGTCGTGCTGACCGGCATTCTCGGCTCGGTGATCGTCACGCCGCTGATGAACGCCCTGAAGATCCGCGACTACGCCGCCCGCGGCTTCGCGGCCGGCGTCGCCTCGCACGGCATCGGCACCGCCCGCGCCTTCCAGGTCAGCGAGGAAGCCGGCACCTTCGCCGGCATCGCCATGGGCCTCAACGGCGCCCTGACCGCGCTGATCTTCCTGCCGCTACCGTTTTTCATCTGATGCCGACGTGACCCGGCCGTCCCGGACCTCATCCTCTGACGGGCACCGACGACAACGGACCCGCCTGCACCCCTGCCGCCCCGAGCGCGGCTGCCACCTGCGCCAGCGTGGGTGGCCGATAGCCAGGGTCCCCCTGCCAGCGGTGCCGGGCCGGGCGCGCCAGATCCCCGATCCGCTCTGGCCCGGCGCGATCGCGGCAATCGAGCGCCAGCAGCCGCCCGGGCAGCGAAGGCGTCCCGCCCTGCGCGTTGAGCGGCCCGAAACAGTCTCGCCCCTGCCGCCATGCGGCCACCGCCGCCGGATCGAGTGCGAGCCCGGCCGCCAACGCCCCCTCGGCGACCCAGACCAGCGCCTCGTTCGAGAGCACCGTCACCGCCCCGCCGCCCCCGACCGAGCCGTGGTCCCCAGGAAACCAGGCCTGCCGGTAGGGCGCGCCGTCCGCGGCTGCGTTCAGTGCGGCGAGGTTGTCCCACAGCGTCGGTGGAAATGTCCGGCGCCGCTCGTCGATCGCCACCGCATGCCGCGCGGAGCGCACCGCTCCCGAGAGCGACGTGTCGTGGAAGCCCAACCCGCGGTTCAGCAGTCGCGCCAGCCACAGGTGCCCGGGAACCCCGAGCGCGCCCACCGTGTCCCACACCCCGAGGTAGCGGAGCCTCAGCGGAACCGCGTCCGCCGGCAGCGCCCGCGCCTGCCGCCATGCGGTGTCGGCTGCGCTGGTGATGACATGGCCCGAGTAGCGGGCCCGGAACGCCAGGGCCGCCTCGGAGTCCGGACCGTTCCCCTCCCCGCGCGAGCGGTAGAGCGCCAGCGCCTCCGGAATGGCTGCGGCATGCGCCCGTTCGAGAATGCCGCAGTTGCGGATCAGCCCCGCCAGCGACCGGGCGGTGAAGGCGCCGCGCGAGAAACCGAACAGGTGAATCTCGTCCCCCGGCGCATAGGCCAGCACCAGGAACCGGTAGGCGGCCTCGATCGTGGCCATCAGCCCCTCGCCGAACAGACCGCCGAGGACGTGGTCCGTCGCCCGCGCCAGCCAGCCGGTGCCGCGTCCGCTCCCGACGCCATCGAGGTGGAAGGTGACCTGCGGCACGCCGTCGAGGCCCTCGGGCAGCACCGCCTGGGCGATCTTCGCGACGTTGGTCGGGCAGATCGCGTCGAGCCGGTTCCAGGTGCCGTCGCAGGCGATAACGATGCGTTTCATGGGCGCTCCCGGATCGCTCCCGGGTCACGCGGGCAAGGCCCCTTCAGGCGGGGCGATCGTCAACTGGTTGCTCGGAAATTTCGCGGTCGAAGGTAGCCGCAAATGCTTAACCATCGGTGCGGGCCGTTGCATTTCCGGCATTGCGGATCCCGTGCGTCCACGGCTACCCTCGCGCTCCGCCCGATACCCTTGGGACAAGATGCCGGACGACGTCTGTTGCGGACCTGACTTCAGCCTCGAGATCGCCGGCCCGGCGCCGGTCTGCGGCATCGACGAGGTCGGCCGCGGACCCTGGGCCGGTCCTGTGGTGGCCGCCGCAGTGATCCTCGATCCGGCGGCGATCCCGGAAGGTCTCGACGACAGCAAGAGATTGACGGGCGCGCGGCGGGGCGAACTCGCCATCGTGCTGCACGCCTCGGCCGCGGTCGGGATCGGCATGGCCAGCGTCGCCGAGATCGAGACGATGAACATCCTGCAGGCGAGCTTTCTGGCCATGCGCCGCGCCGTCGCCGCACTCCCCCGGCGCCCCGCGCTGGCGCTGGTCGACGGTCATCTGCGCCCCCCGGGACTTGCCTGCCCGTGTCGCCCGGTGATCGGCGGCGACGGGCTGGCGCTGTCGATCGCCGCGGCCTCGATCGTCGCCAAGGTGGCGCGCGACAACATCATGGTGGCATTGGGGCAACAGTTTCCCGGCTATGGCTGGGAGACCAACATGGGATATGGCACGCGCAGTCACGCCGAGGGGCTGGCGCGTCTGGGGGTCAGCCCACACCATAGGAGATCGTTCAAGCCGATCCACAACATGTTGAGCGAGCTTTCGTTAAACCACTGAAGAGATTATTCCTTTGACGGTGATTTGGTTTTGAATCATGGTCTGTCCATGCTGCCGCGAACCGGGACATGGCCGTGAACAAACCAACCAGAACAACCCGATCCGAGCCCCTGCCGCTGGACGTGGTGATGCCGGGCGACTGCATCGAGGTGATGCAGGGCCTGCCGGCCGAAAGCGTCGATCTGATCTTCGCGGATCCGCCCTACAATCTGCAGTTGCGCGGCGACCTGCACCGGCCCGACAACAGCCGGGTCGATGGCGTCGACGACCAGTGGGACCGGTTCGCCTCGTTCGAGGCCTATGACGACTTCACCCGCCGCTGGCTCGCTAGCGCCCGCCGCCTGCTGAAGCCGGACGGGGCGATCTGGGTGATCGGCTCCTACCACAACGTGTTCCGCCTCGGCGCGGCGCTGCAGGACGCGGGGTTCTGGATCCTCAACGACGTGATCTGGCGCAAGTCGAACCCGATGCCGAACTTTCGCGGCAAGCGGCTGACCAACGCCCACGAGACGCTGATCTGGGCCGCGAAGTCGGATCAGTCGAGATACACCTTCAACTACGAGGCGATGAAGGCGCTGAACGAGGGCATCCAGATGCGGTCGGACTGGGTGATCCCGCTCTGCACCGGCGGTGAACGCCTGAAGACCGCCGCCGGCGACAAGGCGCATCCGACCCAGAAGCCCGAGGCGCTGCTGCACCGGGTGCTGGTCGCCTCGACCCGCTCGGGCGACGTGGTGCTCGACCCGTTCTTCGGCACCGGCACCACCGGCGCGGTGGCGAAGCGGCTCGGCCGCCGGTTCGTCGGCATCGAGCAGGACGCCGGCTACCGCGCCGCGGCCGAGGCGCGTCTCGCGGCGGTGCGGCGGCTCGACGCCGAGGCCGCCGCGATCAGCACGCCGAAGCGCGCCGAGCCGCGGATCGCCTTCGGCCAGCTCGTCGAGCGCGGGATGCTCGCGGCGGGCGAGACGCTGGTGTCGCTCAACGGCCGGCACGCCGCGCGGATCCGCGCCGACGGCACCCTCGTCGCGAGCGAGGTCCGCGGCTCGATCCACCAGGTCGGCGCCGCGCTCGAGGGAGCGCCGTCATGCAACGGCTGGACCTACTGGCACTTCCGGCGGGACGGGGTCAGCGTGCCGATCGACTTCCTGCGCCAGCAGGTGCGGGCCGAAATGGGCCATTGACGGGAACCTTCGCCGTGCGCGGTCGTTGACTTGCCATCACTGTCCCTCGTAAGACTGGCCGGGCCCCCGCCCGGCCCTTTTTCGTCTCACGCGGCGACTGCGGAAAGCCCGAGGCGCAGGGCCTTTCGCATCACCGTCGGCAGGGCGTGCTCCAGCGCAGGGGTCACCGGGTGGAACCGCCCGGCGGGCGGCGCGAAGCCGGCGGGCATTCGCGCGATCTCGATCGAGAGGGTCAGGTGGAAATGGGTGAAGGTGTGGCGCACCTCCAGGCCTGTCGGGCGCCAGTCGGCTGCGAACGGCGGGCGCGGACGGGAGGCGCCTTCGGTCCAGTCGCCGCACGGCAGGCCGAGCATGCCGCCGAGCAGGCCGCGCTCGGGGCGGGTCTCGATCAGCACCGCGTCCTCGCGCAGCGCCAGATAGGCGATGCCGCGGCGGAGCGGCTTGGCCGGCTTTGGCGCGCGGCGGGGAAGTTCCGCGGCGATCCCGGCGGCGCGGGCGCGGCAGGCGTCCTGCCAGGGGCAACGGCCGCAGGCGGGCGCGCGCGGGGTGCAGATCGTCGCGCCGAGATCCATCACCGCCTGGGCGTAGTCGCCGGGGCGGTCCATCGGCGTCAGGGCCGCGGCGAGCGCGTGCAGCTGGGGCTTCGCTGCCGGTAGCGGCGTCTCGATCGCGTGGAGCCGGGCCATCACCCGCTCGACGTTGCCGTCGACGACGGTGGCCGGACGATCGAAGGCGATCGCGGCGATCGCGGCGGCGGTGTAGGGACCGACGCCGGGGAGCGCCTTCAGGCCGTCCTCGGTGTCGGGGAAGCGGCCGCCGTGGTCGGCGGCCACGGCGCGGGCGCAGGCCAGCAGGTTGCGGGCGCGGGCGTAGTAGCCGAGGCCGGCCCAGGCGGCCATGACCTCGGCGTCGGGCGCGGCGGCGAGATCCCGGACGGTCGGCCAGCGGGTCACGAACGTCTCGAAGTAACCGCGCACCGCGGCGACGGTGGTCTGCTGCAGCATCACCTCGGACAGCCAGACGCGATAGGGATCGGGCCG
Organism: uncultured Alphaproteobacteria bacterium; assembly: GCA_963773555.1. Lineage (GTDB taxonomy): Bacteria > Pseudomonadota > Alphaproteobacteria > Rhodobacterales > Rhodobacteraceae > Amaricoccus. The sequence continues at coordinate 124,852 of CAVZCB010000017.1, read as the reverse complement.
CGCACCCGCGCCCGGCGGCACCCGCCAGGGCAGCTCGCGCGCGTGGGTGTCGTACCACGCCAGAAGCGCGCCGGCGCTGGCCCCCATCCGTTCCTCCTGACAAGCCGGCCGTCGCCCGATAGCCTCATCATGGTTAACCGGGGAGCGGAATCGCATGGCCGAGGAGAGTGACACGCGCCGACCGAAAGGCAAGTCCGGGCGGCTGTCGCGGGGCTTCGTTCGGGCGGGCGGGCTGATCGAGCCGCAGATGCGCACCGCCGCCGCCAGGCGCGGCTTCGCCCAGGCCCGGCTGCGCGCGCTCTGGCACGAGATCGCGGGCGAGGAGTTCGCCGCGATCTGCGCGCCGCTGCGGCTCGCGCGCGCCCGGGGGCCGGCGGGAGGGCTTCTGACCGTGGCGGTCAGCGGACCGCATGCGCCGCAGCTTCAGATGCTGCTGCCGCTGTTGCGCGACCGGGTGAACGCGGCGCTGGGACCGGGCACCGTCGGGCGCATCCAGCTGACCCAGGCGGCGCACGGCTTCGCCGAGACCCGCACGCCGTTTCGCCCCGCGCGGGCCGCGCCGCCCGTGGACGTGGGGCAGATCGGAGGAACGCTTTCAAGTATTGGTGATGACGACCTTCGCCACGCCTTGGAGACACTGGCGCGGAATGTGCTATCCAAGAGCCGAACCGCAGAACCACCGCAATCCTGAGAGATGGCCATGATCCTGACCCGCCGCCAGACCCTGACCACCGCCCTCGCCGCCGCCGGAGTGGCGGCGCTGCCGCATCTCGCGGCGGCGCAGGCGACGCCCGAGGTCAAGGACATGACCATGGGCGACGCCGACGCCCCGGTGACGCTGGTCGAATACGGGATGTTCACCTGCCCGCACTGCGCCCGGTTCGAACAGGAGGTGTTGCCCAAGATCAAGGAGAACTTCATCGACACCGGCAAGGTGCGGCTGGTGTTCCGCGAGGTCTATTTCAACAAGCCCAGCCTCTGGGCCGCGATGATCGCCCGGTGCGCGCCCGAGGACCGCTACTTCGGGATCGCCGACGTGCTGTTCTCGACCCAGAAGGACTGGGCGACCGAGACCGATGGGCAGGCACTGGTCGACAAGCTCTACGGCATCGGCCGGCAGGCCGGGATGACCGACGAGCAGATGAATGCCTGCATGCAGGACAAGGCGATGGCCGAGGCGCTGGTGGCGCACTACCAGAAGAACGCCCAGGCCGACGGGGTCGACGGGACGCCGACGTTCCTGATCAACGGCGAGAAGGTCACGGGCGAGCTGCCCTGGCCCGAGTTCGAGGCGAAGCTCAATGCCGCGCTGGGGTCCTGAGCGCTCGGGACGCAAGATGTGCAATCAGTTTGCGCGCGTGATATGGCGCTAAGGCCTTGATTCAATTATGATACGAGAACAATAGTTGACTGTGGCAACCTTTCTTGGCGACGTCAACCGACGAAACGAAAGGCAGGCATTCGATTTCCTGAAGGACCGCGCCGCCCGGCGCACGGATTTCACAGCCCGATCCGCTCCAGCGCCTCGTCGACCGGCGCCCAGTCGGCGAGTTCGAGGCGAACCGGAAGCACCAGCACCTTGAGGCGGAACGCCGCCGGCAGGCGCACCGCGTCCTTCTCGGTGGTGACGAGCTGCGACCGGGTCGCCCTGGCTTCCGCCGTCAGCCTCGTCAGCAACCGCTGATCGAACGGCGCGTGGTCGGCGAGACCGTGCGCGGCGACCAGCTCGACGCCGAGCGACCGCAGGCTGGCGAAGAACTTCCCCGGCCGGCCGATGCCGGCGAAGGCGAGCGCGCGCAGGCCCTGCCAGTCCATGCCGGTCTGCAGCGGGGCAAGGACGCCGCCGGCCGCCGGACATGCCGCGAGCGCCGGCCAGTCGGCGGCGAGACGCGCCCGCTGCTCCGGCGCGCCGATCGCGAGGGTGAGATTGGCCCGGAGGAGGCCCGCGCCCACCGGCTCGCGCAACGGGCCCGCCGGCATCACCCGGCCGTTGCCGAAACCGTAGGCGGCGTCGATCACCACGATCGAAAGGTCCTTGGCGAGCGAAGGGTTCTGGAAGCCGTCGTCCATCACCACCGCCCCGGCGCCCGCCGCTTCGGCGGCGCGCGCGGCGGCGACGCGGTCGCGCGCCACCCAGACCGGGGCGAAGGCGGAAAGGAGCAGCGGCTCGTCGCCGACCTCGGCCGCGGCGTGGGTGCGTTCCTCGACCCTCACCGGCGGGCCGCCCGCGAGGCTGCCGCCGTGGCCGCGGGTGACGACGTGGGCGGCAATCCCGCGCGACGCCAGCCGTTCGACGAGCGCGATGACGGTGGGGGTCTTGCCGGTGCCGCCGACGTTGAGGTTGCCGACGCAGATCACCGGCACGCCGATCTTCGCCGGTACGGTGCGCGCGAGCCTTCGCCGCGTCACCACGGTCCAGATCCAGCCAAGCGGTGCCAGCAGACGCGCGGCGAGACCCGGCCGCGCCGGCGGGTTGGCCCAGAACGCCGGCGCCCGCATCAGCCCTGCCGGTCGAGCAGCGCGCCGACCGCCTCCAGCACGGTGTCGGTCACATGGGCGCCCTCGCTGCACGCGGCCCAGGCCGCTGCCGCCATCGCGGCGGCCCGATCGGGCGCCATCGTCACCACCAGCGCCTCGTCGAGCTCGGCCTCGTTGCGCACCAGGACCGCGGCATCCGCCGCCGCCAGCCGTCGGTAGCCGTCGATGAAGTTGCGGACGTGCGGGCCGTAGAGGATCGCGCTGCCGAGCAGCGCCGGCTCGAACGGGTTGTGTCCGCCGACGTCGACCAGGCTGCCGCCGACGAAGCTGACCGAGGCGATCCGGTACCAGAGCCCCATCTCGCCGAGGGTGTCGGCGAGATAGACGTCGGTGTCGGCGCCGATCGACTCGTTCTTCGAGCGCTGCGCCACCTTGAGGCCCCGGCCGCGCATGATCTCCGCCAGGCCGTCGCCGCGCACCGGATGGCGCGGCGCCAGGATCAGCGCCAGCATCGGCAGCGCCCGACGGGCATGGGCATGGGCGCCGAGCACGATCTCCTCCTCGCCGGGGTGGGTGGAGGCGGCGAGCCAGATCGGCCGGCCCCTGAAGGCGCGGGCGATCCGCACCCGCTCGGGCTCGTCATAGGGGAGCGGCGCCGCGCCCTCCTTCAGCGAGCCCTCGACGGTGAGCCGCTCCGGATCGGCGCCGAGCGCGACGAGCTGTTCCCCCGCCAGGTCGTCCTGGGCGAGGATGCGGTCGAACCGGCAGAGCAGCGCCCCGGCCATGCCGCCCATCAGCCGCCAGCGCCGGAAGCTCCGGGCCGAGATGCGGGCGTTGATCAGCAGCATCGGGATGCCGCGGGCGGCCAGTTCCCAGAGCGTCGCCGGCCACAGCTCGCTCTCGGTCCAGACCGCGGCGTCGGGCCGCCAGTGGTCGAGAAACTGCCGCACCCACGGCAGCACGTCGAGCGGCGCGAACTGGTGCAGGCAGCCCTCCGGCATCCGGTCGGCCATGAACCGCGCCGAGGTCACCGTCCCGGTGGTGACGAGGCAGGTCACCTCCGGCCGCGCCGCCGTCAGCCGCCGCAGCATCTCGACGAGCGAGGCCGCCTCCCCGACGCTGGCTGCGTGAAACCAGACGACGCGACCCTCGGGGCGCGGCAGCGACGCCTGGCCCATCCGCTCGGTCAGCCGCTCGGCATCCTCCTTGCCCTCGTCGCGGCGCCGCTCGAGGCTGCGGCGTGCCACGCTCGCTCCGCGCCGGGAGGCGGCGAGGTAGAGGCGAAGCGAAAAGGGGCGCTGCGTCGTGCCGGCCATCGTGCGCGGGCCCGCGTCAGCCCAGTTCCTCCGTCGGGCCGGCCGCCGACTCCTCATCACGCAACCGGTGCAGGTGGGCGATGAAGTAGCGTGCGTGCGCGTTGTCGACCGTGGCGTGCGCCTTGGCCTGCCAGGCCGCGTAGGCCGAAGCGTAGTCGGGAAAGATCCCGACGATGTCGATATCGCGGACATCACGGAATTCGGTGCGCTGCGGGTCGAGCAGCTCGCCGCCGAACACGAGATGCAGGCGCTGCGACATGGGTGATCCTCCGTGGCCGGCCGGCCTTCCCGGTCGGTTCCCGTCACCTTAGTCGTGCTGCATGGCAGACTTCAACGCCGCGCGTGCGTCGGCGTTTCGATCGCAGCGTCAATCCGCCGGGGCCGGCAGACTGGCGCAGGGATCCGAGCGCTCCGGGGCCGGCGCAAGCACGACGGCGTCGTAGGCGGCCGGGTCGGGGGGCGGCACCTCGAACTGCCCGAGCGACAGCACCTTGATGTCCGGCGCCGCGATCGCGAGGGCGGCCGGCATGCCGTGGAGCTTGTCGGCGTGGCCACTGCCGGTGATCACCACCACCTGTCCGTCGCCGCTCATCGTGCGCGCCCAGAGGGCGGCGTCGGCGAGACCCGCATCGCGGAAGCGCTGCGCCTCGACCATGCCGGGGAGCATCTCCGCCGGAAGCCTGTCGCAGTGCGCCGCTGCCTGGTCCGCCTCGCGCGCCTGCTGCTCCTTCGGATCGAGAGGCAGGTCGAGGCCGTAGGTCGCGGCGTCCGGCCCGAAGACGCCCGCGGCGCCCTCGACCATCGCGCGCTTCACGTCCGCGATCGGCTGGCCGGCGCCGAACACCCGCGCCTCGGGCGCCGCTTCCAGAATCGCGGCATAGAATGCGAAATCGGGCCAGCCGCTTTCGCTCCAGTCGAGCGCCTCGGCGATCGCGGCCGAGGGGGCCCCTTCCCCGCGCAACCGGTTCACCTCGTCCTCGTCCGCCTGGGGGATCATCTCGAACACCAGCGCCGCGGGCTGCAGCGCCTTCACGATTGCGGCCTCGTTGCGGTGGTGCTCGGGATTGTCATGGATCTCGCCCACCACAACGATATCGGCGTCGCGGGCCTGGGTCACGAAGTCGGTCAACGCCGCAGACGACCCGACCTGCGACTCGGCCGCTGCTCCCGTCACTATCCCCATCCCGATGACGCACAAAATCGTGGTTAGACGAAGCCCGCCCCGCATCCCAGCTCCCAGCCCCGATGAACCGAAAGCAAGTATGGCACGCGTCACCCGGCGGGTCACGCGATTCTCAGGCCGAGGTCAAGGTCTCGGCTGCGGATCCGGTAAGTGCCTCGAGTCGCTTGCGAAGCTTGCTCAGCGCCTGCGCCTCGAGCTGGCGGATGCGCTCCTTCGACAGGCCGAGCTCCTGGCCGAGGCTCTCGAGCGTCCGCGGGTCGTCGCGCAGCTTGCGCTCGACGATGATCTTGCGTTCGCGCTCGTTCAGCGACGCCAGCGCCTCGGCCAGCCAGCCGCGCACGCGATCGAGATCCGCACCGCGAGTGACGGTCTCCGCCGCCTGCGGGCCGTCGTCCTCCAGGGTCTCGAGCCATTCGCGGCCATCCTCGCCGGCCTGCTGGGCGTTGAGCGAAAAATCCGCGCCCGCGAGGCGGGCGTCCATCATCTCGACGTCGCGCAGCGGCACGCCCACCTCGGCGGCGATCATCTCGCGCAGCCGGTAGCCGTCGAGCGCCTCGCCGTTCTGGCCCGCCTCGCGCTCCAGCTTGGCACGCACCCGCCGCAGGTTGAAGAACAGCGACTTCTGCGACGAGGTCGAGCCGGTGCGGACCATCGACCAGTTGCGCATCACGTAGTCCTGGATCGATGCCTTGATCCACCAGACCGCATAGGTCGAGAACCGGACGCCGCGGTCGGGATCGAATTTCTCCGCCGCCTTCATCAGTCCGACGCCGGCCTCCTGGATCAGGTCGGGCATCGGCGCGCCGTAGCGCCGGTAGCGCGAGGCCATCGAGATCGCGAGCCGCATGTAGGCGTTGACCAGCCGGTGCAGGGCCTTCTCGTCGCCCCCGTCGCGCCAGGCGCGGGCGAGCGTCAGCTCGGTCTCGGCGTCGAGCATCTCCGCGCCCATCGCCTGCCTTGTCACGGTCCGCGTGCCGGTGTCGTCGAAAACCATCCAGAAGTCCTCCTCGCGGCAGACGGACCCGAACGGCGGCAGGCCAGTCCTTGATAGGGCTACGCAGTGTGTCAACCATTGGATCACCCGCGCGTTCCGCAGGAAAGGCGCCTTTGGTCGTGCGGCGGCCTCTGTCGCGTTGCCGGACCTGGGCGTCGGCGAGGTAAGGTGCGGAAGACGTTGAGGCTTTCGCGGAGCATCCCGTGGACGGGAGGGCTCCACGAGGTCACGGTTTTTTGTGCACTCGCGAAACAATTAACCAAACCGCAAGCTCCTGCACGCCAGAGTCGCGCGAGGTTTCCAGGCCGGGACATGGTTGCGCGCGCCTACACGGTGGCTTTTCAGGGCGTCGAGGCCCGGCTGGTCGAGGTGCAATGCGCCATCGCCGCCGGTCTGCCGGCGTTCACGGTGGTCGGGCTGCCCGACAAGGCGGTTTCCGAGGCCCGCGAGCGGGTGCGCGCGGCGATGACCGCGATGGGTCTCGCGCTGCCGGCCAAGCGGATCACCGTCAACCTGTCGCCGGCGGACCTGCCGAAGGAAGGCTCGCACTTCGACCTGCCGATCGCGCTGGCGCTGCTCGCGGCGATGGAGGTGCTGCCGCGCGACGAGGTGGCCGCGCAGGTCGCCTTGGGTGAACTTTCGCTCGACGGCACGCTGATCCCGGTGATCGGCGCATTGCCGGCGGCCCTCGCCGCCGCCGAGGCGGATTGCGGGCTGATCTGTCCGGCGGCCTGCGGGGCGGAGGCGGCCTGGGTCGGTGCGGTGCAGGTGATCGCGCCGAAATCGCTGCTGGCGCTGGTGAACCATTTCACCGGCCGCGCGGCCCTCGCCCCGGCGCAGCCCGGCACGGTGACGGACCATGCGGCGCCCAAGGATCTGGCCGAGGTCAAGGGGCAGGAAAAGGCCAAGCGCGCGCTGGAGATCGCCGCCGCCGGGCGGCATCACCTGCTGATGATCGGCCCGCCGGGCAGCGGCAAGTCGATGCTGGCCGCGCGGCTACCCGGCATCCTGCCGCCGCTCGAGCCCGGCGAGGCGCTCGAGACCTCGATGATCCACAGCCTCGCGGGACTGCTCGACGAGGGCGGGATTTCCCGCGCGAGGCCGTTCCGCACGCCGCACCACACCGCCTCGATGGCCGCGATCGTCGGCGGAGGACGCAGCGCCAAGCCCGGCGAGATCAGCCTTGCCCACCACGGCGTGCTGTTTCTCGACGAGCTGCCCGAGTTTCCGCGTCCCGTGCTCGAGACCCTGCGCCAGCCGATCGAGACCGGCGACGTGGTCGTGGCGCGCGCCAATGCCCATGTCCGCTATCCCTGCCGGTTCATGCTGGTGGCGGCGGCCAATCCGTGCCGCTGCGGTCATCTGGCGGATCCGGCCCGCGCCTGCGCCCGGGTTCCCGATTGCGGCAACGACTATCTCGGACGCATCTCCGGCCCGCTGATGGATCGCTTCGATCTGCGCGTCGAGGTGCCGCAGGTCGCCATCGAGGATCTTGCTCAGGCGTCCGGCGGCGAGCCAAGCGCCACGATAGCGTCGAGAGTGGCGCGCGCCCGGGCCATCCAGCGCGACCGCTTCGAGGCCAGCGAAGGGGTCGCGGTCAACGCCGACGCCGAGGGCGATCTGCTCGAGGCGGTCGCCGCGCTCACCGAGGACGCGGCGAAGCTGATCAAGGACATCGCCGGCCGGTTCCGCCTCAGCGCCCGCGGTTATCATCGGGTCCTGCGGGTCGCCCGCACCATCGCCGACCTCGAGGCCGCCGGCCCGGTCGACCGTTCCCACATCGCGGAGGCGGCCGGCTATCGACTGGCGCTCTGACGCATACCGGCGGCCCCATGGCCTGACCGCTCGGAGCGTTGCCTGCATCTGTCGACCGAAGCAGGCACGTTGGCCCGCGAGTCCCGGCCCGAGAAAGCCGAGGCACTGCCTCGGCCGGGCCGTTCGCTGGAGCGCGCGAGCGCGGAGGCGAAGCGGGGTGCGGCCTGGACCGTCGATCTCCATCCGGGCGCGGGCGCCCCGGGTGGCCGCGGAAGCGCGGCCGCCCGTCACGCCGAAGGCGTGCCTCCGGCACGACGCAGGGGCGTCCGCGGCCGGATTTGCCGACGGTCAAATCCGGCAGCGGCACCGTCGCGCGAGAGATCGCAACGATGCGTGGGCTGATCCGCCGAAAGGCGTTAGTTCGTCAGCACCTGCGACACCAGCACCGGATCGGCTCGCCATTCGTCGGGGAACAGCTTCGCGAGGTGCCCGAGTTTCGGCATGTCGTTATAGACGATGTACGGCGCCGTCGGGTTCAGGGTCAGGTAGTCCTGATGGTAGTCCTCGGCCGGATAGAACGTGCGCCCCGGCTCGATCGTCGTGGCGATCGGCTTGCGATAGACACCGGCCTTGTCGAGCTGCGCGATGTAGGCCTTCGCCACCTTCGCCTGCTCCGGGTTCGCCGGGAAGATCGTCGAGCGGTACTGCGTTCCGGAATCCGGCCCCTGGCGGTTCACTTGCGTCGGATCGTGGGCGACCGAGAAGTAGATCTGCAGGATGCGCCCGTAGCTGATCTCGCTCGGGTCGAAGCTCACCGCCACGGTTTCGGCATGACCGGTGCTGCCGCTGCCGACCACCCGGTAGTGCGCGGTGCTCTGGTCGCCGCCCGCGTAGCCGGAGACGGCGTTCTTCACCCCGTCGACGTGCTGGAATACGCCCTGCACGCCCCAGAAGCAGCCGCCGGCGAGATAGGCGGTTTCGGTGCCGGTGCCGCCGGCTTCGTCCAGCGCCGGGGCGGGGATCGCGATGCCCTCCTGCGCCGGGGCGGGAGCGGCCATCGCCAGCGCGGCGATGGCGAGCGCCCCGAGCCCGAGGCCCAGACTGTAGGTTCGGTTGATCATCGGTTCACTCCTTTCCGGAAGCTCAGGCGGCGGCCGGCTGGAAGCCGAGCGCGACGCCGTTCATGCAATAGCGCAGGCCGGTCGGTTTCGGCCCGTCGTTGAAGACGTGCCCGAGATGGCCGCCGCAGCGGCTGCAATGCACCTCGGTGCGCGACATGCCGAAAGACCGGTCGGTCGTGGTGCCGATCGCGCTCTCGTCGATGGGCTGCCAGAAGCTCGGCCAGCCGGTGCCGCTCTCGAACTTGGTGTCCGACGAATAGACCGGGAGATCGCAGCCCGCGCAGGTGAACGTGCCCTTGCGGTGCTCGTCGAGCAGCGGGCTGGTGAACGGGCGCTCGGTGCCCTCCTGGCGCAGCACGTTGTAGGCCTCCGGCGACAGGAGCTTGCGCCACTCCGCGTCGGTGTGCGTCACCTCGTACTCCGCCGCGGCCCAGGCCGCCTGCGATCCGGTCGCTCCGAGCGCCAGCCCGACCGCGCCGGATGCGAGAATGTTGCGTCTGCTGAACATGCTTCCGATCTCCCATCCGTAACCGCCCTCGGGGGCGGCTTCACTGAGCACTACGTCGCCGGGAGCGGTTTTGATTACACTTCGTCGCTCTGATCACGGGTATTTGAGCGTGAGACAATGCTTCAGGAAGGCCGCGGCACGCGCGACCGCGGCATCCGACTCCGGCAGGCGGCCGTGATAGAACTGCCAGACATGGGGCACGTCGTCCCAGAGATCGAGCGTGACGTTGACGCCGTCCGCCGCGAGCCGCGCCGCCATCGCCCGGGCGTCGTCGAGCAGCACCTCGGCCCGGCTCGCCTGGATCAGCACCGGCGGGGCGGCCTTGAAGTGCCCCAGGTGCGGCGAGGCCCGCGGATCGGCCGGATCGGCGCCGCGGAGGTAGGCGTCGCGGATCTCGGCCAGCCGCTCGACCGGCACCATCGCGTCGCGCGCCGCCAGCGCCGCGAGGCTGCCGCCGGAGAGCGTCAGGTCGGTCCAGGGCGAAAAGGCGATCACGCAGGCCGGCATCGGCTCGCGCGCCAGGCTGAGCAGGTGCAGGAGCGCGAAGGCGAGGCCGCCGCCGGCGCTGTCGCCGCCGAGCGCGATCCGGCCGGGCGGCCAGCCTTCGGCGATCAGCCCGTCCCAGGCCGCCCGCGCGTCCTCGAGGGCGGCCGGGAACGGATGCTCGGGTGCGAGCCGATAGTCGGGCAGCACCGCGCCGATGCCCGCCGCGCCGGCAAGCGCACCGACCAGCGGCGCATGGGTCCGGGGCGAGCCGAGGCAGTAGGCGCCGCCGTGCAGCCAGAGGAGAACGCTGCGCTCGCGCCGGGTGCGGAGCGCGGGCAGCGGCGGGTCGCCGATCGGGCCGGGGCGCCAGCGAACGCCCGGGGTGCGCGGCGCGAGCACCGCGATCGCCTCCATCCGCTCGCGCGCCGCCGCGACCGAGGTCTCGCGCGCCAGTCGCGGCTTCTCGACCAGGCGCAGCCAGGCGTCGAGCGCAGCCAGCCGCCAGGACATCAGCTCGCCGCCGCTCCTCGCCGCCGCTCGATCGCTTCCCAGATCTTCGCGGTCGCGTTGATCCCGTCGAAGCGCTCGAGTTCCTGCAGGCCGGTGGGCGAGGTGACGTTGATCTCGGTCAGCCAGTCCCCGATCACGTCGATGCCAACGAAGATCTGCCCCTTCTCGCGCAGGAGCGGCCCGATCGCCGCGCAGATCTCGCGGTCGCGGGCGTTCATCTCCACCCGCTCGGCGCGGCCGCCGACGTGCATGTTCGAGCGGGTCTCGCCGTCGGAGGGAATGCGGTTGATCGCGCCGACCGCCTCGCCGTCGACCAGGATGATCCGCTTGTCGCCCTTGGCGACGGCGGGCAGGAACTTCTGGGCGATCAGCGGCTCGCGGTTGATGCCGGTGAACAGCTCCCAGAGCGCGTTGAAGTTGCGATCGTTGGGGTCGAGCCGGAACACCCCGGCACCGCCGTTGCCGTAGAGGGGCTTGAGGATGATGTCGCCGTGGCGCGTCTTGAACGCCTTCAGCGTCGCGAGATCCCGCGCCACCGTGGTCGGCGGCGTCAGCTCGGGAAACTCCAGCACCAGCAGCTTCTCCGGGTAGTTGCGCACCCAGAACGGGTCGTTGACCACCAGCGTGCGCGGGTGGATCCGGTCGAGGATGTGGGTGGTGGTGATGTAGCCCATGTCGAACGGGGGATCCTGCCGGAGCCAGACCACGTCCTGCTCGGCGAGGTCGATCGTCGCCTCGGGGCCGCGCGTGACGTGGTTGCCGGTCTCGCGCCGCACCTCGACCGGCCAGCCCCGCGCCGTCACCCGCCCGTCGTCGAGCGCGAGGCGGTCGGGAGTATAGTAGAACAGCGTGTGCCCGCGGGCCTGGGCCTCCTCCATGATCCGGAACGTCGAATCCGCGGCGATGTCGATCCGCTCGATCGGATCCATCTGGACGGCGACCTTCAGGCCCATGCGCTTTCCCCGGCTCGGCTTCGCGCCAGCAGTCATGGCCGAGCCGTCCCGCGCTGGCAAGGGCGGCTCTGCGGCAGGGCCGCCGGCAACGAAAAAGGCCGGGCGCTGGCCCGGCCTTTCCCAAGTGCTTTCGGTTCGCGTCCCCGCGTCAGTCCCCGCGTCAGTCGCCGTAAACGCTGTCGTAGGCGACCTGGTGGATCGAGAAGCGCGACAGGCCGAGATCGGCCAGTTCGCGATCGTTGAGCGACTCGAGCTCGCCGAGGGTCGTCCGGTAGAGCCGGTAGTCGGCGATCGCGCCGCGGATCCGGGCGAGGAACTTCGGAGCGCCGAAGCCGTCGTTGATCTGGTAGCTGATGGCGTTGGCCATTGTCGTATCCTTTCGGTCGTATCTGGCGGACCGGGAAAGGTCCCGTCGCCGCCCGTGTGTCTTCAGTTTCCGTAGACGGCCCTCCGGACCGTCCCCTTGAGCGAATCGCGGGTCATCCCCAGATCGCCCAATTGCCTGTCCGTCAGGGTGTTGAGCTCGGCGAGCGTCGCGCGGTAGGCCCGATAGTCGGCCCAGGCGCGGCGGAGCCCGCCCGGCTCAGTTCCCCGGCTACGCTCGGCGCCGTCGACGAGAAAGTCGGCAGGCGCGTTAGCAGCGGTCGCTGTCATGTCCGTATCCTTTCGTCCTTGTTCGGGTTGGAGCGTTTCCTGTTGTTGTGCACTGCAAGATAGAGAGCCGCCCCCTCGATGCAACGCCGGAATGGGAAAACCCGCCATGCACATCATGCATGGCTGTTAACAATCTGTTAAATTTGTTCTTTCGTCCAGAATGGCTTGGGTTCCGGGGCTGCCGCAACGTCATTCTGCATCGCGCGAGCAGCCGAGGTCAGAAGCGAACATGGCTTCGCCGCACCGTCCACACGATTCCCGGCCTTTGCCGAAGGCGCCCTTGCCTCTGCCGGGTCCGCATACGATCTAGGGGCAACCGGCACGAACAGCAGGCCCGTTGAATGACCCTGACCCGCGAAACCGTCCTCGATGCCCTCCGATCGGTGCCGATGCCCGGCACGTCCGGCAGCATCGTCGACGCCGACGTCGTGCGCGCGGTGACGGTCGAGACCGACCGGGTGCGCTTTCTGCTCGAGGTCGACCCCGCCGTCGGGCCGCAACTGGAGCCGACCCGCGCCGCGGCCGAAGCCGCCGTGGCCGCCCTGCCCGGAGTGGCGGCGGTGTCCGCGCTGCTGACCGCGCACGGGGGTCCGCACGGGGGTGCGCCGAAGGCTCCGCCGCCGGATTCTGAAGATCGGCCGACACCCGACCCCGCAGGCGGGTCCTGCGACAGTTCCGGGGGTGAAGCGGATCATCGCCATCGCCAGCGGCAAGGGCGGCGTCGGCAAGTCGACGGTCGCGGCGAACCTCGCGGTGGCGCTGGCGCAGGAGGGCAAGCGGGTCGGCCTGCTCGATGCCGACATCTACGGCCCGAGCCAGCCGCGGATGATGGGGGTGAGCGCGCGGCCGAAATCGCCCGACGGCAAGACCATCCTGCCGCTCACCGCGCACGGCGTGACGATGATGTCGATCGGGCTGATGCTGAAGCCCGACGAGGCGGTGATCTGGCGCGGCCCGATGCTGATGGGCGCGTTGCAGCAGCTGATGGGCCAGGTGGCCTGGGGCGAGCTCGACGCGCTGATCGTCGATCTGCCGCCCGGCACCGGCGACGTGCAGCTGACGCTCAGCCAGAAATACGCCATCACCGGCGCCATCGTGGTCTCGACCCCGCAGGACGTGGCGCTCCTCGACGCGCGCAAGGCGCTCGACATGTTCTCCAAGACCCGCGTGCCGGTGCTCGGGCTGGTGGAGAACATGTCGAGCTACATCTGTCCCAACTGCGGTCACGAGGCGCATATCTTCGGTCACGGCGGCGCCCGGGCGGAGGCGGACCGCCTCGGCCTGCCGTTTCTCGGCGCGATCCCGCTCGAGCTGTCGATCCGCGTCGCAGGCGACGGCGGCACGCCGGTCGTGGCCGCGCATCCCGACGGCGGCGAGGCCCGGGCGTTCCGCGATCTCGCGCGCCGGCTGGTGGCGGAAGGCATCGTCTGACGCACCCGGGCTGCGCGTAAACCGCCTGTCTTGCCTAGACTTGCCAAGAATATATGGTGCTTGCAGATGATTCCGTATCTTCTCGCGGAGCGGCTGCAACGCCCCGGAGAGGCCTGCGACCGGACAACAGGGAGACCGTCCATGAAACGACTTCTGCTCACGACCTTCGCGAGTGCGCTCGTCGCGGGGTCCGCGATGGCGGACCCGGTGAACATCGGCGTGATCCTGGGCTTCACCGGCCCGCTCGAATCGATCACGCCGGCCATGGCCGGCAGCGCCGAACTCGCCCTCAAGGAGGCCTCCGATTCGGGCAAGCTGCCGGACGGCATCACGCTGAACCCGGTGCGCGCCGATTCGACCTGCATCGACGCCGCCGCCGCCACCACCGCCGCGACCAACCTCGTCACCGGCGAGAACGTCGCCGCGATCATGGGCGCCGACTGCTCGGGCGTCACCATCGCCATCGCCAACAACGTGGCGGTGCCGAACGGCGTGGTGATGGTCTCGCCGTCGGCGACCTCGCCCGCGCTCTCGACCATCGACGACGACGGCTATTTCTTCCGCACCTCCCCGTCCGACGCGCGCCAGGGTGAGGTGATGGCCAATGTCGTCAAGGAACAGGGCATCGACACCGTCGCCGTCACCTACACCAACAACGACTACGGCAAGGGGCTGGCCGACAGCTTCAACGAGGCGTTCAAGGCCGCCGGCGGCACCATCGCCATCAGCGCCGCCCACGAGGACGGCAAGGCCGACTACTCGGCCGAGGTCGCGGCGCTCCAGGCCTCCGGCGCCCCGGCGCTGATGGTGTTCGGCTACGTCGACCAGGGCGGCGTCGGCATCGTCCAGGCCTCGCTCGACACCGGCGCGTTCGACCAGTTCTTCTTCGGCGACGGCATGTACGGCCAGAGCCTGATCGACTCGATCGGCGACGAGATCAACGGCAAGGTGATCGGCACCCTGCCCGGCACCGAGGGCGAGGCGGCCGACAAGTTCGCCGAGGTGGCGAAGGCGGCCGGCATGGACCCGACCGCGCACCTACGTCCCCGAGAGCTACGACGCCGGAGCGCTGATCGCGCTGTCGATCGCCGCCACCGGCTCGGCCGACCGCACCGGCATCCGCGACCACATGATGGACGTGGCCAACGCGCCGGGCGAGAAGATCTACGCGGGCGAGCTGGCCAAGGGGATCGAACTCGCCGCCGCCGGCACCGACATCGACTACGTCGGCGCAACCGGCGTCGAGCTGATCGGCCCGGGCGAGGCCCAGGGCGCCTACCGGGTCTACGACATCGAGGACAACGCCCCCCACACGCTCGGCTTCCGCTGATCGCGCGGGACGGGGCGACCGGCCGGCCTGCGGGCCGGCCGTCTGTCCGGGAGAGCGCCGCATGATCCGCGTCGACGACCTGCACATGCACTTCGGCGGCATCCGGGCCGTCGACGGCGCCTCGATCGAGATCGCCGCGGGGTCGATCACCGGCCTGATCGGTCCGAACGGCGCGGGCAAGTCCACGCTCTTCAACGTCATCGCCGGCCTGTTTCCGCCGACCTCGGGCCACGTCTGGCTCGACGGCGAGGAGATCACCGGGCTCGCGCCCCACGAGCTGTTCCACCGCGGCTTGCTGCGCACCTTCCAGATCGCGCACGAGTTCTCGACGCTGACGGTGCGCGAGAACCTGATGATGGTGCCGGGCGGCCAGCCCGGCGAGACGCTGTGGGACAGCTGGTTCCACCCGGGGCGGGTCCGGGCCAGGGAGGCCGAGGTCCGCGCCCGGGCGGACGACGTGATCGCGTTCCTCGAGATACCCCAGGTCGCGGACGAGCTCGCCGGCAACCTCTCGGGCGGCCAGAAGAAGCTGCTCGAGCTCGGCCGCACCATGATGGTCGACGCCAAGATCGTGTTTCTCGACGAGGTCGGCGCCGGGGTGAACCGCACCCTGCTCGGCACCATCGCCGAGGCGATCCAGCGGCTGAACCGCGAGCGCGGCTATACCTTCTGCCTGATCGAGCACGACATGGACTTCATCGCCCGGCTCTGCGACCCGGTGATCGTGATGGCCGAGGGCCGGGTGCTGACCGAGGGCACCGCCGCCGAGGTGCAGGCCAACGAGGCGGTGATCGAGGCCTATCTCGGCACCGGCCTGAAGGAACGACCGGCCCGCGGAAAGGTGGCCACGTGAGCTACCTGATCGGCGAGGCGATGACCGGCGGCTACGGTGGCGCCGACATCCTGCACGCCTGCACCATCGCCGTCGACCAGGGCGAGATCGCGGTGATCGTCGGCCCGAACGGCGCGGGCAAGTCCACCGCGATGAAGGCGGTGTTCGGGATGCTGCCGCTGCGCGCGGGCGAGGTGCGGCTCGACGGCCGCGACATCACCGCCCTGTCGCCGCAGGAGCGGGTGCATGCCGGCATGGGCTTCGTGCCGCAGACCGGCAACGTCTTCGTCTCGCTCACGGTGCAGGAAAACCTCGAGATGGGCGCCTACATCCGCGAGGACGACTTCTCCGAGACCATGGGGCAGGTGTTCGACCTCTTTCCCGTCCTGAAGGAAAAGCGCCGCCAGCCGGCGGGCGAGCTCTCCGGCGGCCAGCGCCAGCAGGTCGCGGTGGGGCGCGCGCTGATGACCCGGCCGAAGGTGCTGATGCTCGACGAGCCGACCGCCGGGGTCTCGCCGATCGTGATGGACGAGCTGTTCGACAAGATCCTCGACGTCGCCGCCACCGGCATCGCCATCCTGATGGTCGAGCAGAACGCCCGGCAGGCGCTCAACATCGCCGACCGCGGCTACGTGCTGGTCCAGGGCGAGAACCGCTACACCGACACCGGGGAGGCGCTGCTCGCCGACCCGGACGTCCGCCGGTCGTTCCTCGGAGGCTGAGTTGGAAAACGCCCTCAACGCCTTCGTTCTGCTGTCGAACTTCGTGCTGGTGCCCGCCATCACCTACGGCGCGCAGCTGGCGCTCGGCGCGCTCGGCGTCACGCTGATCTACGCGGTGCTGCGGTTCTCGAACTTCGCGCACGGCGACACCATGGCGTTCGGCACGATGATCGTGATCCTCGTCACCTGGGGCCTGCAGGGCCTGGGCATCGGCATCGCCCCGCTGCCGACCGCGCTGCTCGCCCTGCCGTTCGGCATCCTCGGCACGATCGTCCTGACCCTCGGCACCGACCGGCTGGTCTATCGCTTCTACCGCCGCCAGCGCAGCGCGCCGGTGATCTTCGTGATCGCCAGCGTCGGGGTGATGTTCATCTACAACGCGCTCACCCGCTTCGTCATCGGCACCGGCGACCAGCGCTTCGAGGACGGGGCGCGCTTCGTGATGCGGGTCGGCGACTTCAAGAAGTGGACCGGCCTCGACCAGGGCCTCGCGCTGCGCTCGAGCCAGGTGCTGACCGTCGTCGTCATGCTGATCACCGTCACCGCGGTGTTCTGGTTCCTGCAGAGGACGCGCACCGGCAAGGCGATGCGGGCCTATTCCGACAACGAGGATTTGGCGCTGCTGTCGGGCATCAGCCCCGAGCGCGTGGTCGCCATCACCTGGATCCTCGCGACCACGCTGGCGGTGATCGCCGGCACGCTCTACGGCCTCGACAAGTCGTTCCGGCCGTTCACCTACTTCCAGCTGGTGCTGCCGATCTTCGCCTCGGCGATCGTCGGCGGCATCGGCCAGCCGTTCGGCGCCATCGCCGGCGGCTTCGTCGTCGCCTTCTCCGAGGTGATGCTGACCTATGCCTACAAGGGCTTCCTCGGCTACTTCCTGCCCGCGGCCTGGCAACCGGAGGGGCTGGTCCAGATGCTCGGCACCGACTACAAGTTCGCGATCTCGTTCATCATCCTGGTGGTGGTGCTGCTGATACGTCCGACCGGCATCTTCAAGGGGCGGGTGATATGACCGCCCGCGGCGTGCTGCTCTACGCGGTGATGGCCGGGCTGATCCTCGCCGTCGGCGCGGTGCAGAGCTGGGTGGTCGCGCTCAGCATCCTGCAGCTCTGCCTGATCTCGGCGATCATGGCGCTCGGGGTCAACATCCAGTGGGGCTACGCGGGCCTCTTCAACGTCGGCATCATGGGCTTCGCGGCGCTGGGCGGCGCCGCGGTGATCCTGGTGTCGATGCCGCCGGTCGAGGGAGCGATCTCCGCCGGCGGCGTCAATCTCGGCCTCACCGCGCTCGCGCTGGTCGCCACCGTCGCCGCCGCGCTGTTCGTGCGCGACCGGGTGCCGCGCCACCTGCGGGCGCCCGCGGGGCTGCTGACCGTGGCGGTCGGCTATTTCGTCATGCGCGTGTTCCTCGATCCGGCCTCGCAGGCGATCGAGGCGATCAACCCGTCCTCGGCCGGCTACCTCGGCGGTCTCGGCCTGCCGGTGCTGATCTCCTGGGCGGTCGGCGGGCTGTTCGCCGCCGGTGCCGCCTATCTGGTCGGCAAGGTCACGCTCGGCCTTCGCTCGGACTATCTGGCCATCGCCACCCTCGGCATCGCCGAGATCATCCTCGCCATCCTGAAGAACGAGAACTGGCTGACCCGCGGGGTCAAGAACGTCACCGCCCTGCCCCGCCCGCTGCCCGACGAGCGCACGCTGCAGGCCGCCCCCTGGATCGGCGATCTCGCCGCGAGGTTCAACACCGACACCATCACCGCCGCCTCGGTGACCGTGCGCCTCGGCTACGTCGTGCTGTTCGCCCTCGTGCTCGGGGCGGTGCTCTGGCTCGCCGAACGGGCGCTGCACTCGCCGTGGGGCCGGATGATGCGGGCGATCCGCGACAACCGCGACGCCGCCGAGGCGATGGGCAAGGACGTGACCCGGCGCCACCTGCAGGTCTTCGTGCTCGGCTCCGCCGTGGTCGGCGTGGCCGGGGCGATGCTGGTGACGCTCGACGGCCAGTTCACCCCGTCGAGCTACAACCCGCTGCGCTACACCTTCCTGATCTGGGTGATGGTGATCGTCGGCGGTTCGGGCAACAACTGGGGCGCGGTGCTGGGCGGCTTCCTGATCTGGTATGTCTGGATCGTCGCCGCGCCCGCCGGCACCTGGCTGATGTCGAGCCTGACCGCCGGCATGGATCAGGGCAGCTTCTGGCAGAGCCACTTCCTCGCCGCCGCGCCGCACCTTCGCCTGCTGTTCATGGGCCTGATCCTGCTGCTGGTCCTCCGCTTCGCCCCGCAGGGCCTGATCCCGGAAAGTCGTGGCCGCTGACTCCGGCGCACGCGTGCCACAGAACATCGGCCGGGAGGCCGCCGCTCCCGGCCGACTCACCCCAGTGGTCCTCAAAGCCTCTATTCATGCGGGCAAAATAGAATGGTTAATTTTTCTTGCCGGCTTCGGGCGGTCGATCTACAATCGCGCCACCACAGGGGGGCACCGAGATGGGAACTATCAAGTATTTTGGTTTGGCGGGGTTGGTTTGCGCTTTTTCCGGACCAGCTTCGGCAACCACGATCAATTTCGATGATCAGGGCCTGACGGGTCCGTCGTTGTTCGCATCCACGACGACTCGGCCGCAGAACCTTTCGATCGATACGGTCGACGGGAACGTCAAGTTCGAAGGCGGCGTGATCCTGACGGCAGCAACCAATCTTCCCGCCAACCGGACCTCAATCTACGGCACTGCCAACTTCGTGTCTAATCTGAGCAATCCGCTGAAGGTCACATTCGAAAATCCGGTCGAGAACTTTTTCCTCGATGTCCTGAACGGAAATACGATTCCGATCGCCTATACCGTTTCGGATGATGCTGGAAATTCCCAGATGTTCACCCTGGATCCGAACCTTAACGGCGGGCGCTCACAGATCGGCTTTGCCGCCACCGGAAGCGAAGTCCTGATTCAGGCGGCCTTGTCGGATGGCTCGACGGGAGCAACCTACGATTTCTTTGTCGACAATATCACGTTCAATGAGGCGCTGCCGCCCGACCTCAAGCCGCCGATGTCTCCGGTGCCCTTGCCTCCTGCCGCAGGTCTGATCGCAATGGCATTTGCGGGTCTGGGCTTTGTGGTTCGGAACAAGCGTAAACCGCTCGGACGTATCTGAAGCGAAAGTCGACAACTCGGCTCGTCACTGGTTGGACGGCTAAAGATCCGTCAGCGCCCGCCGATTGATTGAAAGGCAAGCCGCACGCGTTCGTATGCGTCTCCTTGGCAGGTTTACGACGTACGCGGCGTTTCAGCAAGTCAACAACCCCCTAACTCGAGCAAGCGGGCTATTGCGCTTTTACCCAAGCTTGTAGTCCCGGGTCGCCTCCGGATCGTCGGTGGAGAACGGCAGCGCCATCAGTTCGGCCCAGACCTCGTCGCCGATCGGCCAGGCCGCCCAGTCGAGCGTGTCCTTCACCCGCTCGGGCCGGGTGACACCGCAGATCGTCGCCGTCACCCGCGGGTCGCGCATCGAGAACTGCAGCGCCGCAGCACCGGGCGGCACGCCATGACGGGCGCACACCTCCTCGACGCGGCGCACCGGCGCCATCATCGCCTCGGTCGCCTCCTGGTAGACGTAGCGCGCATTCGACGCCCCCTTCGCCAGCGCCCCGCCGGCGTAGGGCGCGGCGTTCATAACCGCGATCCCCCGCTCCATCGCAAGCTCGATCATCGGCTCGGCGTTGCGGTTCACCAGCGTGTGCCGGTTGTGGGTGATCAGCACGTCGAAGTCCCGGTCGCGCAGCATCGGCATCATCACGTCGGTCCGCCCCGCCGCCAGCCCCACCGCATCCGCCAGCCCTTCCTCCTTCATCCGGAACAGCGCGTCCAGCGCGCCGCCCTTGCCGGTGATCTCCGCGAGATCATCGACATATTCCGGATCGTGCAGGTGCAGGATCTCCACATGGTCGCGGCCGAGCGCGGTCAGGCTCTCCTCCAGCGACCGCCGGGCGCGGGCCGCGTCGAACCGCCCGGTCTCCGGGTCCCGGTCGAGCTTGGTCGAGAGCACCCGCCCGGCGGGCCAGCCGCCGAGCTCGTCCACCACCTTGCCGATCCGCTCCTCGCTGCGGCCCATGCCGTAGAGCCGCGAGGTGTCGATGAACCCGTCCGGCGCGTCCAGCACCGCGCGCACCGTCGCCAGCGCCCGTTCCTCGTCGACGCCATAGCCGTAGGTCTCGGGCATGTCCCCGAGGCCCGACGTCCCGAACGCGATCCCCGGCACCCGCAGCTTGCCGATCATTCCACCCGCCATCTCCGTCCCTCTCCCGTGGCCCCCGTTTTCACCGGCTTAGCGTCCAGCCGCCCCGAACGCCAGCCGTCCCGTCGCGGTCGCTTGCCCGCGCCACCCCATGCGGGTAAGCGGAGCGGATGAAACTCCTGTTCCTCGGCGACGTGATGGGCCGCAGCGGCCGGACGGCCGTGGCCGAGCACCTGCCCCGGCTGCGCCGGGAGTGGGCGCTCGACTTCGTGGTGGTCAACGGCGAGAACGCCACCTCCGGCATGGGCCTCAGCGCCGCCCACGCCACCCTGCTGTTCGACGCCGGCGCCGATTGCGTGACGCTGGGCGACCATGCCTTCGACCAGCGCGAGATGCTCGGGCACATCGAGCAGGAGGCCCGGCTGGTCCGGCCGCTGAACTTCGCCCGCGCCGCCCCCGGCCGCGGCGCGCGCTTCTTCGACGCGCGCGGCGGCCGCCGGGTGTTCGTGGCCGTGGCCCTCGGCCAGGTATTCATGAAACGCCCGTTCGACGACCCGTTCTCCGCGCTCGACGCGGCGCTGAAGCCCGCGACGCTCGGCGGCGCGGCGAACGCGGTGATCGTCGAGATCCACGCCGAAGCGACCTCGGAGAAGATGGCGATCGCCCACTGGTGCGACGGACGTGCCAGCCTCGTCGTCGGCACCCACACCCACGTCCCCACCGCGGATACCCAGATCCTCGCCCGGGGCACCGCCTACCAGACCGACGCCGGCATGTCCGGCGACTACGACAGCGTGATCGGCATGGACAAGCTCGAGCCGATCACCCGTTTCGTCACCGGCATGGCCAAGGGCCGCTTCGTGCCCGCCGAGGGCGAGGCGACGCTCTCGGGCGTCTACGTCGAGACCGACGACGCCACGGGGCGCGCCACCCGCGCCCTGCCGGTGCGGATCGGCGGGCGTCTGCCGCAGGCCGGTCCCGCCTGACATGCACCGCCTCGCGCCTTCGGCGCGCTGATTGGCTTCGACGCCGCCTGTGGGAATCCTTGCCCGCTGATGCGGGTCGCGCTCACGACAGGCTGCCGGCCGCCCGGTCTCGTCCTCCGGCAGCAGGCGCTTCGGGGGAGCCTTCGTGCCGATGCCCGCCGGAACCGCCATGATCCAGCCCGGACCCGCGACAGCGAAGTGCTCTTGAGAGCACGCCCGCCTTCGGTCATGGTGGCCGCCGGCCGTCGGGGGGCCGGTCCGTCGGGCCGCGCGGGGCGCCCTGCCGACCGAGAGGCAGAGCAAGAGGGTCTCGTTGACCGAACTGATCGCGCAGCCGCATTTCGCCGCCTTCCTGACGCTCGCGGTCATCGTGGGCATGTTCGTGCTTTTCCTCCGCGAGACCTATCCCCCGGAAGTGACCGCGATGGCCGGCGCGGCGCTGCTGCTCGCCACCGGCGTGCTGCCCTCGGACGATGTGCTCAAGGTGTTCTCCAACCCCGCGCCCTGGACCATCGCGGCGATGTTCATCCTGTCGGGCGGCCTGGTGCGGACCGGCGTCCTCAGCCAGGTCTCGCTGCTCATCACCCGCTACGGCAAGCGCCGGCCGGGCCTGTCGCTGATCGTGTTCGGCGTGGTGACCGTGGCCGCGTCGGCGTTCATGAACAACACGCCGATCGTGGTGGTGATGATCCCGATCGCCGTCCGGCTTGCCCAGACGACCGGCCTTGCCCCGTCCAAGCTGCTGATCCCGCTGTCGTATTTTGCGATCATGGGCGGGGTCTGCACGCTGATCGGCACCTCGACCAACCTGCTGGTGGATGGCGTGGCGCGCCAGGCCGGGCTCGCGCCCTTCAGTCTGTTCGAGGTCACGCCGCTCGCGGTCATCGTCGCGATCATCGGCATGATCTACCTGCGGATCGCGGCGCCGGCACTGCTGCCGAACCGCGACTCGATGGTCGATCTGCTCGGCGGGCGCAAGAAGATGAAGTTCTTCACCGAGGTGGTCGTCCCCGAGGGCTCGCCGCTGATCGGCGCCGAGGCCACCGCCGTGCCGATCTTCAAGCGCGAGGGGATGCGGGTGATCGACGTGCTGCGCGGCGAGGAGAGCCTCCGGCGCCAGTTCCCCGACGTGACCCTCGCCGAAGGCGACCGGGTGGTGCTGCGCACCGAGATGCAGGAACTGCTCGGCCTGAAGGACAGCAACGCCGTCACCCTGGTCGACCGCGTCGGCTCGAAGCGCACCACCACCGTCGAGGCGCTGATCTCGCCCGACTGCCGGCTGGTCGGCCGCTCGCTGGGCAGCTTGCGCCTGCGCCGGCGCTACGGCGTCTATCCGCTGGCGGTGCACCGGCGCAACCAGAACATCGGCCGCCAGCTCGACGAGGTGGTGGTGCGCGTCGGCGACACCCTGCTGCTCGAAGGCGCGCCGGAGGACATCCGCCGCCTCGCCTCTGACGTCGACCTCATCGACATCGCCGAGCCCAGCGAACGCCCGTTCCGCCGCGAACGCGCACCGCTGATGGTGCTGGTGCTGGCCGCGGTGGTCGGGCTGGCCGCATTCGACGTGGCGCCGATCCACATCCTGGCGCTGATCGGCGTCGTGCTGGTGCTGGTCACGCGGATCCTCGACCCGGACGAGGCATTCTCCTACATCGAGGCGCGCCTGATGGCGCTGATCTTCGCCATGCTCGCGGTCGGCGCGGCGCTGGAGCGCTCCGGCGCCGTGCAGGTGATCGTCGATGCGGTCTCGCCGACGCTTTCCGGCCTGCCGCCGATCGTGGCGCTGTTCTGCGTCTACCTTCTGACCACGGTGCTGACCGAGATCGTCACCAATAATGCCGTCGCCGTGGTGATGACGCCGATCGCCATCGGTCTGGCCGCCAGCCTCGGCCTGGACCCCCGTCCGCTGGTGATCGCGGTGATGATCGGCGCCTCGGCCAGTTTCGCGACGCCGATCGGCTACCAGACCAACACGCTGGTCTACGGCCCGGGCGGCTACAAGTTCACGGATTTCCTGCGCATCGGCGTGCCGATGAACCTGATCTACGGTGTCTCGACCTGCCTGCTGATCCCGCTCTTCTGGCCGCTCCAGGCTGGCGGGATAGACGCACCTGCCGGTGACAGTTCCGGCATTTCAACCCTGACTTTAGGTTAACGGCGCAAACTGCTGCTTAAGCGAACATTAACCGCCACAAACCGGATTGTCCGGCCCGCGACCCCCCTTTACCCTGAGAGCCGGCCTTGCAGGGAGGGTGCTTCCACGGGGGGGGTGAAGGCAGGTGGCGAGTTTCACGGCGTATCAGGCAACCGACATGCGCGTCGATTTCTGGCGCGGCACGGTGGTTTCGCGCAGCACCTCGACGATCACCGCCACGGACGGCGTCCACGTCGCGCAGTTCGAGGGCGCCTTCTCGTTCCCCTTCACCGGCGTGGTCGGCGTGCCGGTCGGCGGCTTCTTCGCCGGCTCCTTCGATCCGTTCGGTCTCGGCCCGGTGTCCGGCGTCTTCGATCGCTACGACCAGAGCATCGGCAGGTTGCCGCAGTTCACCATCGACCAGATTGCGATCCCGGCATCGCCGGTATTCCACGCGATCAGCTTCGACGATCGCCATCTCGCCAGCGCGCTGGTCCTCGCCGGCTCCGACTCGATCTTCGGCTCGAGCGACAGCGACGTTCTGCTCGGGTTCGGCGGCGACGACATCATCGCCGGGATGAACGGCGACGACCGGCTGGCCGGCGGGGCCGGCGCAGACCTCGTTTACGGCGGCAACGGCGCCGACCGGTTGCGCGGCGGGTCGGGTCGCGACACGCTCCGCGGCGACGCGGACAGCGACGTTCTCCTCGGCAATGCCGGCGCCGACCGGCTGACCGGCGGTGGCGACGACGACACCTTCCGCTACAGGCGCGTCGCCGATTCCCGCGACGGATCGGGCCACCGCGACGACATTCTCGACTTTGCCCATGGGGAGGATCACATCGATCTCCGGGCGGTCGACGCGAACCTCACCGTGCGCGGCCACCAGGCGTTCGCGTTCATCGGGTCGGACGCGTTCACCGAGGCGGGCCAGCTGCGCTACACCCGGTCGTCGCATCTGCTCGCCGGCGACACCGACGGCGACGGACACGCCGATTTCGAGATGAACCTGACCAACGCGCCGCACATCGACGCGGGCGACCTTCTGCTCTGACCCGCGGGGCCTTGACGGCCCCACGATCGCGGCAGCTACACTGGCGCATGATCTCCAGACTTTCCCCGTTCCTGCTCCTCATCGCCGGTCCGGCCTTCGCCGGCGACCAGCCGGCGTATCTCGATGACCGCTCCGACCCTGCGACGATCGTTCGCTCCTACTACAACGCCGTCGACCGTCACGAGCATGCGCGGGCGTGGAGCTATTTCGGCGACCGGAAGCCCGTCGCCGACTACGCCGCTTTCGTTGCCGGCTATGCCGAGACCGATACCGTCGACCTGCTGCTCGGTTCGGTGACGACGGAGGGCGCCGCGGGCAGCATCTACGGCACCGTGCCGGTGGCGATCACGGCGACGGCAACGGACGGCAGCACCCGGACCTTCGCCGGCTGCTACGTCACGCGACAGGTGCAGCCGGCGATCCAGGAACCGCCGTTCCGGCCGCTGCAGATCGAGAGCGGCACGTTGCACCCGGCCGAGCCGCCGCTCGCCGCGGCGCTGCCGGACGATTGCCAAGCCGATTGATGCCAGCGGCCGCGCCACCTGACCCACGCCAAGCCAAAAACACCCATACGGATTCCATATGCGTTCCATACGAAGTCCATACTTGCAAAATTACGTAATTTCAGACGCCTTGCGCGCTCCTCGAACTGGCAGTCGTCAAATGGCTTCGACCGGACATGCAACGCAGTCGGTCGCCAGGGCCGACCCCGTTCTGACCTACGCCACGGCGCGGGCCGCTTCCTCGAACAGGATGGCGTGACGGGCGGCGAGGCGCACCGGATCGCGGTCGTAGCCGCCGCCCAGCACGCCCGCGAGCGGCAGGCCGTGGCCGCGCGCCCAGCCGATCACCAGCGCGTCGCGCGCCCGCAGGCCGGCGTCGCTCAGCGCGAGGCGGCCGAGGCGGTCTTCGCCGTGCGGATCGACCCCGGCGTTGTAGAACACGAGGTCGGGCCGGAACGGCGCGGCGGCGGCCAGGGCGTGGGCGAGCACCTCGAGATAGGCCCGGTCGGCGAGGCGATCCGGCAGGGGATAATCGATGTGCGAGAGGGCCTTGCGCGCCGGGAAGTTCCGTTCGGCGTGCAGCGACAGGGTCAGCACGTCGGACCGGCCGGCAAAGATCCGGGCGGTGCCGTCACCCTGATGCACGTCGCAGTCGACGACCAGGATCCGCCCGACGCGGCCTTCGTCGATCAGCGCCTGCACCGCCACCGCCACGTCGTTGAAGACGCAGAAACCCGCGCCGCCGTCCGGCCCTGCGTGATGCGCGCCGCCGGCCATGTTGCAGGCGAGCCCGTGCTCGAGCGCAAGGCGCGCCGCAAGCAGGGTGCCGGCCGACGACAGGAACGCGCGGCGGGCGACGGCGGCGGTGTTGGGCAGGCCGATGGCGCGGGTCTCGACCGCGGTGAGGGTCTGGTTGGCGACCCGCTCCACGTAGGCGAGGGCGTGCACCGCGGCGGCGCGGGCGACCGTGACCGGCGCGGGCGCGAGATAGCCGCCGGTGGCGGGCAGCAGCCGCCGGGCGATCAGCGCCTCGCGCAGGTAGCCGTATTTCGACATCGGGAACGGATGGCCGGTCCGGAGCGGCGCCAGATAGTCGGGATGAAACACCACCGGCAGCATCAGCGGCGGGCGATGCGGTCGGCGATGATCCCGGCGCTCCGCGCGGCGTCCTCCGCGAGGCGGCCCCGCAGGGTGTCGAGGTCCGGTTCCTCCGTCGCCGAGAGCACGAGCCGCACCAGTCCCGCGCCGCCCTCGGCGGGATCGATGGTGTGGTCGCTGGCAAGCCGGCCGATCTGCTGGAGCGCCGCAAGCCGGTCGAGGGCGGCAACGAGCGCCGCGGCGTCGTTCGCCGCGATCCAGCCCGACGCGCCGAGCTTGCCGAGCATCCGCCGCGGACTGCGCAGGTAGCCGACGCTCTCGATCAGCGCGCCGGCCTGGGCGATGAGCTCGATGTCCATCATCCGCCCGGGACCGAGCTTCACCTCCCACGGGTTGGCGCCCGCGGATTCGTGCGCCTCGGCCAGCCGGCGGCGCATGTCGGCGACATCCCCGAGCACCCGGTCGGCGCGGTGCGGCCGGTCGCGCACCTCGCCGATGGCGGTCGCGACCGCGCGCCCGAGATGCTCGGGGCCTGCGACGATACGGGCGCGGGTGAGCGCCATGTGCTCCCAGGTCCAGGCGTCCTCGGCCTGGTAGCGCCGGAACGCGGCGAGCGTGGTGGCGACAGGCCCCTGGCGGCCGGAGGGCCGCAGCCGCATGTCGACCTTGTAGAGGATGCCCTCGGGGGTGGGCGCGCTCAGGCCCGAGATCAGCGCCTGGGTGAGACGGGCGTAGTAGACCGTGGGGGCGAGTGGGCGGCGCCCCTCCGAGGCCTCGGCGCCCTCGGCGTCGTAGATGACGATGAGATCGAGATCGGAGCTGACCGTCATCTCGCGGCTGCCGAGCTTGCCCATGGCGACGACCACCGCGCCGGCGCCGGGCGGCGGGCCGTGGCGGGTGGCGAATTCGGAGACGACGACCGGCCAGAGCGCTGCGAGCACCGCGTCCGCCACGGCGGAATAGGCGGCGGCGGCCTCGTCCGGCGCGGCGAGGCCGCGCAGCAGGTGGACGCCGATGCGGAAGTGGCGCTCCTTCATCCAGATGCGGGCGGCGTTGAGCTTCGCCTCGTAGTCCGCCGCCCGGTCCAGCCGCTCGGCCAGGCCGGCCCGGAGTTCCGCCACGCCCCTGAGCGGCCGGTAGAAGTCGGGACTGATCACCACGTCGAGCACGCCTGCGTTGTCGCCGAGATAGCGGGCGAGCTGCGGCGCCGAGCCGCAGATGTCGATCAGCAGATCGAGAAGCCGCGGGTTCGCCTCGATCAGCGCAAAGAGCTGCACGCCAGCGGGCAGCCGCACCAGAAAGGCGTCGAGCGAGACCAGCGCCGCGTCCGGGCTGGCGGCCTCCGCGAGGCGGCGCAGGATCTCGGGCTCGAGGCGCCGGAAGATCCTGCGGGCGCGCTCGGACCGGAGCGCCGGCAGCTTCCGCCATCCGGCGATCTTCGCCTCCGCCGCCTCTGGATCGGCGAAGATCGCCTCCGGCGCGGGGCCGTCGCGCGGCGCGTCGGGAGAGAACAGCGGCTCGGTGAGCGCGTGCACCGTCTCGAGCCGCGCCTCGATGCCCCGCTGGAAGTCCTCCGCATCCTCGCCGCTGAAATCGGCGAGGCGGGCGAGGTCGTCGGGCGCCTCGGGGAGGGTCTGGGTCTGGGCGTCCTCGAGCATCTGCAGACGATGCTCGAGGGTGCGGTGGGCGACGTAGGCCGCCGCGAGGGTCGCGGCCGTGTCGCGCGCCACCCACCCCTTGTCGGCGAGGGCCGCGAGCGCCTTCAGCGTCTCGCGCTGGCGCAGCCCAGGGTCGCGGCCGCCGACGATCAGCTGGCGGGTCTGGGTGAAGAACTCGATCTCGCGGATGCCGCCGCGGCCGAGCTTGATGTCGTGCCCGGGGACGCAGATCGGTCCCGTCAGCCCCTTGTGGGCGAGGATGCGCTGGCGCATGTCCTGGGCGTCCTCGATCGCGGCGAAGTCGAGGTGGCGGCGCCAGACGAACGGGCGCAGGCGCTCGAGGAACGCCTCGCCGGCCGGAATGGCGCCGGCGCAGGCCCGGGCCTTGATGTAGGCGGCGCGCTCCCAGGTCCGGCCGACGCTCTCGTAGTAGTGCTCGGCCGGGTCGGTGGCGATGCAGACCGGCGTGACCGACGGATCGGGGCGCAGGCGCAGGTCGACCCGGAACACAAAGCCGTCGGCGGTGTTCTCGGAGAGCAGCTTCACCAGCTTCTGGGTCACGCGGATGAACCCGCGGCGGACCTCCGGGTAGGCGTCGTCGTCGTGGCGGGTCTCGTCGAACAGCACGATAAGGTCGATGTCGGACGAATAGTTGAGCTCGCGCGCCCCGAGCTTGCCCATGGCGATGACGAACATGCCGGCGGCGTCGGCGACGTCGGCCTCGGTGACGCCCGGAAGCTTGCCGCGGGCGATCTCCGCGGCGACCAGCGCCTCGAGGCCGAGCTGCACCGCGCGGTCGGCAAGGTCGCTGAGCGCATGGGTGACGTCGTCAAGCTCCCAGACGCCGCCGAGATCGGCCAGCGCGATCAGCAGCGCGGCGCGGCCGCGGGCGACGCGCAGCGACGTCGCGAGCGCCGGCACGTCGTCGGCGGGCATCGCGGCGAGGATCGCGGCGAACCCGTCCTCGGGCGATCCGGCAAGCGCCTGACGGAGCCAGTCGGCCTCGCGCGCGATCAGGCCGGCGAGGAAGATCGAACAGCCGGCGGCTCCTTCGAGCAGCTCGCGGGCCGGTCCGGGCAGATCGCCAAGGTTCGCGGCAACCTCGTCCGCCAGCGCCCGGTCGTGCGGGCGCGGGGAGCGGACGATGCGGTCGGTGAAGGTTCCGGCCATGGCCCCTCAGCGGCCCTCGTAGCGGGCGGGACGCTTCTCGACGAAGGCGGCGACCCCCTCGCGGAAGTCGCGGGTCTGGCCGGCGACCTGCTGGAGCTTCGCCTCGAGCGCAAGCTGGGTGTCGATGTCGTTGTCGAGGCTGTCGCGGAATGCCTGCTTGATCAGCCGGTAGGTGACAGCCGGCCCGGTCGCGAGCTGGCGGGCGCGGGCGCGGACCGTTTCGCTGAAGGCGTCGTCGGGCACGGATTGCCAGATCATGCCCCATTCGGCGGCCTGGTCGGCGCTCACCGGCTCCGCGAACAGCGCCGCCCCCATCGCGCGGGCGAAGCCGACCTGGCGGGGCAACCAGTAGGTGCCGCCGGCGTCGGGGATCAAGCCGATGCGGGCGAAGGCCTGGATGAACACGGCGGACTGCGTCGCGATCACCACGTCGCAGGCGAGCGCGAGGTTGGCCCCCGCGCCGGCCGCAGGGCCGTTGACCGCGGCGATCGTCGGCACCGGGCAATCGTAGATCGCCTTCAGCATCGGCTCGTATTCGTCGCGCAGCGTGGCCTCGAGATCGAGATCGTCGTCGATCTGCGCCGGGTCCAGATCCTGGCCGGCGCAGAAGCCGCGCCCCGCGCCGGTGAGCACGATGACCCGCGCCGCACCCGCCGCCTCGGTCACCGCCGCGCGCAGCTCGCGCCGCATCGTAGGGTCGAGGCAGTTCATCACGTCCGGCCGGTCGAGGGTTATGGTGGCGATGTCTTCGGCAATCTCGAAGCGAATCGTCTCGTAGGCCATGGTCCCCGCGCTCCCAACCCGGTCGGTCGGCCGACGATAGCGGCGCGCGGCGCCGGCGGAAACCCGGGTTGCTATTCCCGAAGCAGCGAGGCCAGCCGCGCTTCCTCCTCGGCGGCGAGCGGCGCCTGCGGCGCCGGGTCCGGCGCGGGCACGGCGACGGACGAACCCGAAGGCCACGCCGCCGCCGACGAGCAGCAGCGCGGGACCGGAAAGCCAGAGCGCGGCGTTGGCCCAGGTGAACGGCGGGCGGAACAGCACGTATTCGCCGTAGCGATCGACCACGAACGCGCGCACCTCGTCGTCGGTGTCGCCGGCGACCAGCCGCTCGCGCACGAGCAGGCGCAGGTCGCGGGCGATGTCGGCGTTGGATTCGTCGATCGACTCGGAGCGGCAGACGACGCAGCGGAGTTCCTTGGTGATGCCGCGCGCCCGCGCCTCGAGCACCGGATCGGGCAGGATCTCGTCGGGCTGGACCGCGTGGGCGACGAGCGGCGCGAGGCAGAGCGCGAGGATCAGAGCCAGACGACGCATGGTCACTCCGCCGGAACGGCGGCGGGGCGCGCACGCCGCGCGGGAGCGCCGACGCGGTAGCGGCGGTCGGTGAGGCTGAAGATGCCGCCGCCCGCCATGATCAGCGCGCCGAGCCAAATCCAGTTGGCGAACGGCTTGAGATAGCTGCGCAGCGCCCACGCCCCGTCCGCCTGCCGGTCGCCGAGCGCCACGTAGAGGTCGCGGGTGAAGCCGCGGTCGATGGCGGCCTCGGTGGTCGCCATGCCCTGCACGTCGTAGGTGCGCTTTTCCGGATGCAGAGTCCCGAGCTCGCGGCCGTCGCGCAGCACGGTGACGGTGCCGGTCTCCGTGCCGTAGTTCGGGCCGCGCGCCGCGGCGACGCCGTCGAAGCGCAGTTCGTAGCCGCCGAAGGCGAAGCTCTCGCCGGGCTGCACCGCGCGGATGTCCTCCGACGCCCAGGCGGTGATCGCGGCGATGCCGAAGATGGTGACGCCGAGGCCCGCGTGCGCGATCGCCTTGCCCCAGTCGGCGCGCGGCAGGTTGCGCGCGCGCCGCAGCGATTCCGGCAGACCGGCACGACCGAGACGGATCCGCTCGAAGACTTCGGAAAGCGTGCCGAAGATCAGCCACGCCGCCAGCGCCGCCCCGATCGGCGCCAGCATCGAGCGCCCGGTCTGCAGCGCCCACGCCAGCGCGCCGAGCGCCAGCGCCAGCGCGAAGGCGCCGCGCAGCCCGCGCACGACGCGAACGATGTTGCCGCGTTTCCAGGGAAGCGCCGCGAACACCGGCAGGATGACGGCGAGCGCCACCATGAACGGCGTGAAGGCGCTGTCGAAGAACGGCGGGCCGACCGAGACCTTGCGGCCGGTCAGGATCTCGGCCAGCAGCGGCCACATGGTGCCGAAGAACACCACGAGGGTAGCGACGACCAGCAGCAGGTTGTTGAGCACCAGCCCGGTCTCCCGGCTCACCAGCCCGAATACCGCATCCGAGCGCAGCACCGGCGCGCGCCAGGCGTAGAGCGTCAGCGACCCGCCGATGAACGCCGCGAGGATCCAGAGCAGATAGACGCCGCGCTCGGGGTCGTCGGCGAAGGCGTGGACCGAGGTGATGATGCCCGACCGCACGATGAACGCTCCGATCAGGCTGAACGAGAACGCGAGGATCGCGAGCAGGATGGTCCAGCTTTTCAGCGTGCCGCGCTTCTCGACCACGATCGCCGAGTGGAGCAGTGCCGTCGAGATCAGCCACGGCATGAAGCTGACGTTCTCGACCGGATCCCAGAACCACCAGCCGCCCCAGCCGAGCTCGTAGTAGGACCAGACTGACCCCATGGCGATGCCGATGGTCAGGAACACCCAGGCGAGCAGCGTCCACGGCCGCACCCAGCGCGCCCAGGCGGCATCGACCCGGCCCTCGATCAGCGCGGCAATGGCGAAGGAATAGGCCATCGAGAGGCCGACGTAGCCAAGATAGAGAAACGGCGGGTGGAAGGCGAGACCGGGGTCCTGCAGCAGCGGGTTCAGATCCCGGCCGTCGAACGGCGGAGTCTCCAGCCGGATGAACGGATTCGAGGTCAGCAGGATGAACCCGAAGAACGCGACGGCGATCGTCGCCTGCACCGAAAGCACACGGGCGCGCAAGCTCGGCGGCAGATTGCCGCCCCAGACCGCCACCATCGCGCCGAACAGCGTCAGGATCAGCATCCAGAGCAGCATCGATCCTTCGTGGTTGCCCCAGGTCCCGGCGAGCTTGTAGATCGGCGCCATCGCCGAGTTGGAGTTGTCCGCCACCAGCCGGACCGAGAAATCGGACACCGCGAAGGCGTGCATCAGGGCCGCGAAGGCCGCCAGCGTCAGGCCGAACTGGACGACCGCCGCCGGCACCGCGACCCGCATCCAGTCGGACCAGCCGCGGCTCGCGCCGATCATCGGCACCATCATCTGAACGACGGCAACCAGAAAGGCCAGGATAAGGGCGAGATGCCCCAGCTCGACGGTCATGTCCCCTCCGCGAAATTGAGTCACCGGCACTATGGCCCGCGGCGGGGCCGGGTGCAATTTGCAACCCCGTGAGCGGGCATCCCGCCTACCAGCGAAGCAGCCGCCGGCCGAGCGCCGCCCCGAGTGCGGTGGCCATGAGGATCGCGATCACGTACCAGAACCCGTAGAACAGCGGGCTGTCCTCGGTGCAGTGGAAGGCATAGACGGTCGCCGCCGTGCTGCCGCTGAGCAGGCCCGCGAGCGTGCCGCTCAGCGTCGGCCGCGTGCTCGCGCCCCGGCGCAGCGCCCAGAGCGAGACCGCCAGAACCGGCAGCGACATCGCGCCGATCAGCGCGAGGCACTGCCAGCTGCTCTGGCCGACGAACGCCGCGCGCCAGTCCTGCCGCGGCAGCGTCATCAGTTCGACCGCGACCGCGGCCGCGAGCAGCAGCGGGACGAAGAAGATCGCATACCGCCACGGCCCGACGTCCAGACCGGGCCGCGCCAGCCGCAGGCCGGCCCCGAACGCCCCGAGGCCGAGGATCAGCGGGTAGGCCTGCTTGACCTCGACCCTGAGCTGCATCAGCGCGCCCGCGACGTCCGGGCGCAGCCCCATCAACGGCAGGAAAACCGCGGCGAGAATCGCGGCGACCGCCAGCAGGCAAAACGGCAGGACCACGCCGGGCGGCGTCGTGCGCTCGGTGTCGGCCGCCATCGCCGTGATGAGTTCGTCGGTCCTCATTCGATCATCTTCTCGCGCAGTTGGGCGATCTTCTTCAGCGCCCGGTGCAAGGCCACCCGCACCGCGGTTTCGCTCATGTCGAGCGAGGCCGACGTCTCGGCGACGCTCGCCCCCTCGATCCCGATCGCGCGCACGATCCGCGCGGCCCGCGGGTCGAGCCGGTCGATCACCCGTTGCGCGTCGCTGAGCTCGGTCAGGTCGGGATCGGGGGCCGCGGGCAGCGCCTCGACGAAATCGTCGATCGGAACCTGCACGCGCCGGCCGCGGGCGCGAAACGCGTCTACGACCTTGTAGCGCACGATGGCGTAGAGCCAAGGCCGCACGGCCATGTCCTCGCGCCAGGTGTGGCGCTTCTGGTGAATTGCAAGCAGCGTCTCCTGCACGATATCCTCACACGCGTCCGGACCGAGGCCCGACCCGCGCGCCCGGGCGATGCCGCGGATGATCGGCGTGATCGCCCGCAGGAAGTCGCCATACGCGCGGGTGTCACCCCGGTTCGCCGCCCGGAGCAACGTGTCGAGCGACATGTCGTCGTCCGGGGGCATTCACTCTCCGTTCGCCACTTCGGGCCGGATTGTTACACTGTCGCGGCTGCGACCAGGCCGATAAGGACTTCCGCCGTCGGCTCAGGCCCCGGCGCTTCCCTCCGCGCCGCCGCGCACCGACCGCTCCTGCTGCGCGACGGCCGCCCGGCGCTGGCGGTAGCTTGCGTACTGCTGGTCGGCAAGCACGCCGATCAGGATCACCGAGCCCATGACCGCGAAGTTGAGCGAACTCGGGATGCCGAGCAGGTTCACCAGGTTCTGCAGCACCTGCAACAGCACGGCGCCGAGCACCACGCCGATGATCGACCCCTCGCCGCCACGCAGCGAGAAGCCGCCGAGCACCGCCGCGGCGATAGCGTAGAGCTCGTAGAAGTTGCCGTGCGACGACGGCGAGATCGACCGGGTGTACATGGCGAAATAGATCGCCGAGATCGCCGTCAGCACGCCGCAGATCACGTAGGCCGAGACGATCACCCGTCCGGTCGGCACGCCGGCGTAGCGCGCCGCCTCCTCGTTCTTGCCGACCGCATACAGGTAGCGGCCGAACACCGAGCGGTGCAGCACAACCCACATCACCGCCGCGATCACCAGCATGGCGACGAAGGAATGCGGGATGCCCCAGCTGCGGCCGGTGGTGAGCCAGTCGAGCGAGGGAAACTCCTGGCCGAAGCCGAAGCCGGCGGTGCCGTCGGCAGTGTAGAACCGCGCGATGCCGCGATAGATCAGCAGCCCGCAGAGCGTGACGATGAACGGCTGCATGTTCATCCGGGTGATCAGCAGCCCGTGGGTCAGGCCGATCAGCACGCCGAGAGCGATCATCAGCACGAAGGCCACCGGCCAAGCCATGCCGTGGTTCGCCAGCAGATCGACGAACAGCACGCCGAGAAGCGCGATCACCGATCCGACCGAAAGCTCGATGCCGCCGGTGATGATCACGAACCCCTGGCCGATGGCGAAGATGCCGAACAGGCCGACGAGGTTCGCGGTGTTGGCGAGGTTGACCGGCGAGATGAAGCGCGGGTTGATCAGCGCCACGATCGCGCCGACCACCAGGATCAGCACCAGAAGCCCGAAATCCTTCTTCTGCATCGCCGTTCCCTATGCGTGCTGGCCGACGGCCAGCTGGAGCACGCTGTGCTCGGAAAAATCCTCGCGCGCAAGCACGCCGCTGATCGCGCCCTCGTGCATCACCGCGATGCGGTCGCTCACCCCGATCACCTCTTCCATGTCGCTCGAGATCATCAGCACCGCGACGCCCGCGTCCGCCAGCGCGCGCATCATGTCGTAGATCTCGCGCTTGGCGCCGACGTCGATGCCCCGGGTCGGCTCGTCGAAGATGATGGCGCGCGGGTGCATGGCGAGCCATTTCGCCAGCACCACCTTCTGCTGGTTGCCGCCCGAGAGCGAGCCGACCGTGGTGGCGATGCCGGGCGCGCGGATGCCGAGACGCCGGCGCTCCTCCTCGGCCATCTCGCTCTCGGCGCGCCGGCGCACCAGGCCCAGCCGGGAGAGATCGTCGAGCTGCGGCAGGGAGATGTTCTCTCCGACGGACAGATCGAGCAGGACGCCGCTCGCCTTGCGATCCTCCGGCACGAGGTAGATGCCCTGCCGGATCGCGTCGCGTGGCGAGCCTATCGTCAGCTCCACCCCGCCGAGCCGCACCGAGCCTTCCAGCAGCGGCTCGATCCCGAACACGGCGCGGGCAAGCTCGGTCCGCCCCGCCCCGATCAGCCCCGCGAGCCCGAGGATCTCGCCCTGGTGCAGCGTGAGGTCCACCGAGCGCGACGGATAGGTCGAGGTCCGGGCGCCGGCGATCTCCAGCAGCGGCCCGCCCGGCGCCGCGGCGGGCGGCCGGTAGATCGATTTCAGGTCGCGCCCGATCATCAGCCGGATCATCGCTTCGGGCGAGATCTCCGAGCGGTCCAGCCGGCCGACCAGCTGGCCGTCGCGCAGCACCACCACCCGGTCGGCGCAGGCCGTCACCTCGTGCAACCGGTGGGAGATGAAAATAACGCTGACCCCGGAGGCCTTGAGGCCGGCGATGACCTCGAGCAGCCGGTCTGTCTCGCTCAGCGTGAGGCTCGAGGTCGGCTCGTCCATGATCACGAGGCGGCTGTCGAGCGACAGCGCCTTGGCGATCTCGATCAGCTGGCGCTGCGCCAGCGACAGACCGGCCACCGGCGTGTTCGGCGCGAAATCGACGCCGAGACGCGCGAGCAGCGGCGCGGCGTCGGCGGCGATCCTCGCTCGGTCGAGTAGCTTCAGCGGCCCGGGCCGGCGCGGTTCGCGACCGATGAAGATGTTGCCCGCGGCATCGAGATTGTCGAAGAGGTTGAGTTCCTGGTGGACGAACCCGATCCCCGCGGCGATGGCGCCGGGCACGGTCATCGCCGCCCTGTCGCGCCCGTCGATGCGGATGGTGCCGCTGGTCGGCGCGACGACGCCGCCGAGCACCTTCATCAGCGTCGACTTGCCTGCGCCGTTCTCGCCCACCAGGCCGATGACCTCGCCGGGCGCCACGTCGAGGCTGACCGCATCCAGCGCCACGACGCCGGGATAGGTCTTGCCGATGTCGACCAGCTCCAGAAACGGCTCTGTCATGCTGTCATTTCGTCTGCGCAAGCGGACGTGCCGGCGCCGGGAACCGATCCCGGCGCCGACCGCGTCGCCGCGCTTCAGCCCGCGGAGGCGATCTTGGCCTTCAGGTCGGCCTCGAACTCATCGACGTTGTCCTTGTCGATGATCTTGGTCGGGATGATGATCAGCTTGTTGTCGGGGATCATCGACTTGTCGCCCTCGAGGTAGGACGCCATCAGCTTCATGCCCTGATAGCCCCACTCGAACGGCTGCTGGACCACGGTGCCGGCTATGGAGCCGTCCTTGACCCCGCCGAGGGTGATCGGATCCTCGTCGAAGCCGATGACGGTGATCTCGTTGAGCTTGCCGGCCGCCTGCAGCGCCTCGTAGATCTTGGGGGTGTTGTAGGAATAGAAGCCGACCATGCAGTCGATTTCCGGGTTCGCCGAAAGCACGTCGTCGACGTTCTGCCGGGCCTTGGCGAAGTCGACGTCGTCGCCGCGTACGTCGACGAGCTCGATGCCCTTGCCATCGACCGCCTGGCGGAAGCCGGCGATGCGCTCCTTGGCGTTGTCGGCGCCGAGGAAGCCGACGAAGCCCATGCACTTGCCGCCATCGGGCAGCGCGCCGATCGCGATCTTGCCCGCCTGCTCGCCGGCCTCGGTGTTGGAGGAGCCGAGATAGGCGATGCGGTCGCTCTGCGGCGCGTCGCTGTCGGTGGTGAACAGCGGGATCTGCGCGGCGATGCGGTTGAACGCGTCGGTCGAGGTCTTCGGATCGACCGAGGAGATCATGATCGCGTCCGCGCCGGCGGCGACCAGGTCGTCCATCAGCGCGTTCTGCAGCGCCGCGGTGCCCTGGGCCGGGTAGCGCAGTTCCATCTGGTAGTCCGGCATCTCGCCCTGCGCCTTCTTCACGCCGGCCTCGGCCAGCTTCCAGAAGTCCGAGGCCGCGTTGACCACGAAGACCAGCTGCGGTTTATCCTGCGCCTGCACCGCGAACGCCGACATGGCGAGCGACGCGGCAATTGCGCCGATGACGATCCGTTTCATTTGCTTTCCTCCCGTTGCATCAGGGCGCCGCAGTCAACGGCGGCGCCGGCTGCCGCGGCCTCTCGGGACGGCGGCATCCGGGCGCCATGCTAATGGCGCGGTAAGGCAGAAGGCAACGCAAAACATATCGTTGACCCGTCAACATGCTAATGATGATAATACTGATAATGCGCATGCCGGGGACCGGAATGAGGAGTTGCGGAAAGTTCGGCGCGGATCTTCCGGAGGGCGCGGCCGGCCTGCGGTCCCGGCCGCCGACGATGATGGATGTGGCGGCGGCGGCCGGGGTTTCGCAGACCACCGTCTCGCTGGTTCTCAACGACAGCCTCGGCGCGCGGCTGTCTGCGGCCACCCGGACCCGCGTGCGCAAGGCCGCGACCGATCTCGGCTACGTCCTCGCGCGACCGGCGCCGGATCCCGGCCGCAGCGAAGACGGCGTCATCGGCTTTATCGCCGACGAGATTTCGACCGACCCCTGGTGCGCCCAGCAGCTCGAGGCGGCGCGGGCCCGCGCCTGGGAGCACGGGCTGACCGTCGCCGCCGGCGTGACCCACGGCGACGACGCGCTGGAGGAGGCGCTGATCGGGCAACTCGCGCGCCAGCGTGTGTCGGGACTTATCTACGCCACCATCCTGACCCGGCGCGTCCGGCCGCTGGCCGCGCTCCGACGGGTGCCGACGGTGCTGCTCAACTGCTACCTTCCCGACCACTCGCTGGCCTCGGTAGTGCCGGCCGAGGTGCTCGGCGGCTACGCCGCGACCCTGCACCTGATCCGCGCCGGCCACCGCCGCATCGCCCACATCCACGGCCAGTCGTGGACCGACGCCTCGCGCGACCGGCTCAAGGGCTACCGCCGGGCGCTGGCCGAGCACGACATCCCGTTCGACCCGGCGCTGGTCCGTCCCGGCAACTGGGAGCCGCCGACCGGCTTCGAGCAGACCGCGGCGCTGATGGCGCTCGCCGACCCGCCGACCGCGATCTTCGCGGCCAACGACATGATGGCGGTCGGGGTCTACGAGGCGCTGAAGGAGCGCGGCCTGCGCATCCCCGAGGACGTGTCGGTGGTGGGCTACGACGACCGCGAGATCGCCCAGTTCATGCGGCCCCCGCTCACCACCGTGGTGCTCCCCCATGCCGAGATGGGACTGGAGGCCGCCACCGTTCTGATCGACCACCAGCTGCGCCCCGAGGGCCGGCAGCCGCAGATCAAGGTCGACTGCACGCTGGTCGAACGCGCGTCCGTGGCGTCTCAGCGATAGAAGATGTTGCCGCCGAAGGTGCCGACGCGCGGACGGCTCGCAAACCACCCCGGCGCCATCCGCGCCGAATGGAAGAACAGCGCGCCCTTGGTTATGTCGGGCGCGCCCTCGAGCACGGTCTCGGCCACCTTGAAGGCGTGAACCCGCGCCTTGGGGTCGGCCAGCACGTCGGCCCGTCCGTCGCACCGGTAGGAGAACTGGCAGCCGTCACCGACCACGCCGCAGACCGAGCCGGGAAACTTCGCGCTCCGGGCGCGGTTGACCACGACGTGGGCCACGGCGGATTTCGCCGCTGACGCCGGTGCCGCGGGCCTCGAAGTAGACCGCTTCGGCAAGACAGGCGAGGTCGCGCCGGCCAACCGCCGCGCGACTGACCTCGGGCGCCGGTTCATCGGGTGCAAGACCATCGGGGGGAAGACTGCGGGAAATCTTGGTGGTTTCCGTGGCGGCGCTGCAATTGGCGACGACAAGGAGGGCGGCAAGCCAGGAGGCGGCGCGGGTGAGGGGTTGCAAGGGCACTGTCCGATACTCTTTTACTATTGACGGACACGCTGTACTCGCAAGCGTCTGACAAGTCTACAGGTTGAAAAGACGTCGGCGGATTATTGCCGAGCGTGTATTGCCGCGCCGCTTTCGCGGGTCGCCGCACCGGCCCTCACCTCGCCGCCGCGACGATGGCTGAACCATCGACCTGCTCGTCAAGCGCATTATCGGCCCGCTCGGGCTCACCGAGACGGAGAATTCCGTCACCGATGCTGCAGAAGGCCGGTGCCCTGCAGGCCAGATGTTCCACCTCGCCTTCGCGCCGGCCGAGGGGTCGGCGTCTTCTCATCAACCAGTTCGCATCGGGGCGGCCCACGCGATCACAGACTTCGCCAACGAGTTGGTGGGCGAGTTGAGCGGCGGCTGATGCGGGCCCCGGGGCGGTTGCCGGCGGTTCAGCCGCGCGCGTCCACTTGAACCTCCCCACTCGCCTCGCCTATAGAGGCCCGATCCTCGAACCACCGGAACGGAGCGCGCCATGGCCGGGCATTCCAAATGGGCCAACATCCAGCATCGCAAGGGGCGGCAAGACGCCGCCCGCTCCAAGCTGTTCTCCAAGCTCTCCAAGGAGATCACGGTCGCTGCGAAGATGGGCGACCCCGATCCGGACAAGAACCCGCGCCTGCGCCTTGCGGTCAAGGAAGCGCGCGTCAACTCGATGCCGCGCGACAACATCGACCGGGCGATCAAGAAGGCCCAGGGCGGCGACGCCGAGATCTGGGACGAGGTTCGCTACGAGGGCTATGGCCCGAACGGCGTCGCGGTGATCGTCGAGGCGATGACCGACAACCGCAACCGCACCGCCTCCAACATCCGCTCGACCTTCACCAAGCGCGGCGGCAACCTCGGCGAGACCGGCTCGGTCGCGTTCCTGTTCGACCGCAAGGGCCAGATCGTCTATCCGGCGACGGCAGGCTCCGAGGACGACGTGCTGATGGCCGCCCTCGAAGCCGGCGCCGAGGACGTGGAGAGCTCCGAGGACGGTCACGTCATCTGGTGTGCGGATACCGATCTCAATGAAGTCTCGACCGCGCTCGAGACCGCCCTCGGCGAGGCGGAGCAGACCGGACTGGTCTGGCGGCCCCAGACCACCACCGAGCTCGACCTCGACGCCGCCCAGAACCTGATGAAGCTGATCGAGGCGCTCGAGGACGATGACGACGTCCAGTCGGTGACGGCCAACTTCGAGATTTCGGACGAGGTGATGGCCCAACTCTGAGCCGCGCCGGCCGATCCCGCCCGCTCCGCAAGGAGACGTGAGCGAGCCGCGGACGAAATTGACCATCTGAACTCTTGGCGGGAGGTGGATTTCCTGCCAAGCAGTGAGGGTTAGGCGGTTAGGGTGTGCTTCACGGATGCGCTGGCTCTCGGTAATACTGGCGGTGCTGCTCATGACGGCTTCCGCCTCGCTGGCGGAGCAGGGTCATGTCACCGGCACCGCCAGCTATCGCGAGCGCATCGCCCTCCCGCCCGGAGCGGTGTTCGAGGCGGTGCTCGAGGACGTCACCCTCGCCGACGCCCCGGCACAGGTCCTCGGCAGCACCACGATCGAGGACCCCGGCAACCCGCCCTTCGCCTTCGACATCGCCTTCGACCCGGCCGACCTCGATCCCGACGAGACCTACGCCGTACGGGCGCAGGTCTCGGTCGGACGGCGGATCATCTTCGTCTCTGACACGCTGCAGCCGGTCCTGACCCGGGGCGCGCCGGACGAGGTGCAGATCTGGATGATCAAGGTCGGCGACACCGGCGCCGAGGCGCGCGAGGCGCCGACGGCGATCGGAGCCCACGGGCTGCGCCTGCCCGCGAGTTTCTCCGGCGACCTGCCCTGCGCCGACTGCGACGGAGTACGCTATCTTCTCAACCTCTGGCCGGACCAGGTCTTCCAGCTGCGGCGCGACCGGGAGGACGAGGACAAGACCCGCGATTCGATCGGGCGCTGGTCGGTCGACCCGGACAGCCAGGTGCTCGACCTGCGCGGCGCCGAAGAGGAGCTGCGCTTCCGCATCCTCGGACCCGACAGGCTGGAGCTGCTCGGGCGCGACGGCGAGCCGATCGATCCGGCGCCCGACTACACGCTGAAGGCGGAGGACGACATCGAGCCGATCGAGCCGCACCTGCCCCTGCGCGGAATGCTGACCTTCGTCGCCGATCAGGCCCGGTTCACCGAATGCCTGACCGGGCGCGACTTCCCGCTGGTCGAGGACGGCGACTTCGCCGCGCTCGAGCACGCCTATCTCGCCGCCGGCGCCGAGGCCGGCGGCCCGATCATGGCGAGCTTCGACGGCGCCATCGTCCAGGAGCCCGACCCCGACGGCGAAGGAACCGTGCCGATGGTGCTCGTCGAGCGGTTCGTCGGGATCTGGCCTGGCGAGACATGCGAGCGGTCGACGGACGCCGCGACGCTGACCAACACCTACTGGAAGATCCTGCGTCTCGGCGACACCGAGGTTGCCGCCGGCGCGAACCGCCGCGAGCCGAACCTGATCCTGCGCAACGGTACCCCCGGCTTCACCGCCACGATCGGCTGCAACACGATCGGCGGCAGCTACACGCTCGACGACGACGCGCTCGCCCTCTCGCCGGGCCCGGCGACGCTGATGGCCTGCCCTGCCCCGCTCGACGCCTGGGAACGCCAGCTCGTCGAGGTTCTGGTGACGACCACCGGCTGGCGCATCGATGGCCAGACGCTCGAACTGCTCGACGCCGGCGGCAACACGCTGGCTCTGCTTCAGGCGGTCTATCTCTACTGACATGGTGCGGACGCCGCCGCAGGCGTGCGCGCTCGGACTAGCCCGCGAGCCCCGTCGGCTGCAGGATCGGCCCCGTCGCATCTCGTCCGGCGAACGCGGCGATGCCGTAGACCGAGGCCAGACGCGCCTGCGTCAGCACCGCCTCCGGACGCCCGTCGGCCACGACCCGGCCCCGGTCGAGCAGGATCACCCGATCGCACCAGCGCGCCGCGAGCCCCAGGTCGTGCAGCGACACCAGCACCCCCCGCCCCTGGCGGGCAAGCGTCCTGAACGCGGCCATCAGCCCGATCGCGTGCGCCGGATCGAGCCCGGCCACCGGCTCGTCGGCGAGGATCAGCGGCGTCGCCTGCGCCAGCGC
The DNA here is from genome assembly GCA_963773555.1 of uncultured Alphaproteobacteria bacterium. Classification (GTDB taxonomy): domain Bacteria; phylum Pseudomonadota; class Alphaproteobacteria; order Rhodobacterales; family Rhodobacteraceae; genus Amaricoccus. The sequence goes on along the minus strand of CAVZCB010000017.1, from coordinate 82,643 downwards.
CCGGGCGATCAGCACCCGCGCTCGCTCGCCGCCCGACAGCGCCGTCGCCGGTCGGTCGCGCAAGGCCCCGAGTTCCATCGCCTCGAGCGCCGCCTCGACTGCCGCCGCGTCCGCCTCGGCCCCGGCCCGGTGCGGCGTGCGCCCGAGCGCCACCAGCGCCGCGACGGTGAGCGGCCAGGCGATGCTCCGCTCCTGCGGGATGTAGGCAGCCCGGAGCGCCCGCGCGCGCAGGCCGAGCCGCTCGAGCGGCGTGCCGCCGAGCGCGACCCGCCCCGACGCCGGCTGCAGCCCGAGCGCAGCCCGGATCAGCGTGGTCTTGCCGGCCCCGTTCGGTCCGAGCAGCCCGACGAGCTCGCCCGCGCCGACCGCCGCGGTGACGTTGTCGAGCACCACCCGCCGGTCCCGGCGCACACCGACATCCTCGAGCCCGAGCAGGGTCATGCGAGCCTCCGCCGGCCGCGCCAGACCAGCCACAGGAAGAACGGCGCGCCGACCAGCGCCGTCAGAACCCCGAGCTTCAGGTCGCGGTCCGGTGCGATCAGCCGCACCGCCACGTCGGCGGCCAGCACCAGCGCGGCACCGCCCAAGGCCGACGCCGGCAGCAGCCGCGACGGCACGCCGCCAACCAGCGGCCGCAGGACGTGCGGCACGACGAGCCCGACGAAGCTGATCGCGCCGGCGACCGCCACCCCGGCGCCGACCGCCAGCGCCGTGCCCGCCACCGCCAGCCACCGCACCCGCCGCATCTCGACCCCCATCGACGCCGCCGCGTCCTCGCCGAGCGTGAGGGCGTCGAGCGCCCGGCCGAGCGCGAGCAGCAGGGCCATGCCGGCGACGATGAACGGCCCGGCGAGCCAGACGTGCAGCATCGAGCGGTCGGCGATCGAGCCGAGCAACCAGTAAACGATCTCCGAGGCCGCGAACGGGTTCGGCGACAGGTTCAGCACCAGCGCGGTCAGCGCGCCGGCGAGGCTCGAGACCGCGATCCCGGCGAGGATCAGGGTGATTGACCCCGATGCCCCCGCCGCCAGCACCTGCAACAGCGCGGTCGCCACCGCCGCGCCGGTGAGCGCCGCCAGCGGCAGCGCCAGCGGAAACGCCGCCGACAGCCCGGTATAGAACGCCAGCGCCGCGCCGAGGGCCGCGGCGCCCGAGATGCCGATGATCCCCGGTTCCGCCAGCGGGTTGCGCAGGTAGCCCTGCAACGCCGCGCCCGACAGCCCGAGCCCGCCACCGATCAGCGTCGCGAGCACTGCACGTGGCAACCGGATCTCGCGCATCACCAGCGCGATCGCGCCGCCGCGACCGGTGACCAGCGCCTCGAGGCTGGCCCCCGGCGGCAGCCCGGCCGGTCCGGTCAGCAGCGATGCGACGAACAGCGCGGCGACGAGCACCGCAAGCCCGGCCAGCGTCCGGCGATAGCGCGCAGCCGGGCTCATCGCGTGTGCATCAGAACCGCCCGCTCACGCCGAAGTAGAACGACTGCCCGGCGGTGGAGTAGCCCTCGACGGTCTGGTACTCGGCATCGAACAGGTTCTCGGCGCGCAGGTAGATCTCCGCCGCCGCGCTGACCGCATAGGCCACGCGCGCGTCGATCACCGTATAGGACGAATGGAACGCCGCGCTCTCCACCGGCTCGTCCGGCAGGCCGGAGACATGGCGCGCGCCGAGCCCCATGCTCACCCGGTCGGTGACGCCGCCGTCGAAGCGCACCGCGAGGCTGTTGCGAGGCACGCGCAGCCGCTGGTTGCCGTCCGGGTCGCGCGCGTCGGTATAGGTATAGCTGCCGGTCAGCGTCAGCGCGTCGGTCACATCATAGGCTGCGGCCAGCTCGACGCCCTGGCTCTCCGAGCTGCCGTCGGTCTGGACATAGCCGTTGGTGGCGAAGTCGTAGTCGATCAGATCGTCGATCTTCAGCCAGAACGCCGTGGCGCTTAGCGTCGCCCGGTCACCCGCGAAGCGTTGCTCCACGCCGAAATCGGCGCTGGCGCTGGTCTCCGGATCGAGGTTCGGGTTGCCATAGGTCGGATCGAACAGCTCGTAGTTCGACGGCGCCCGGAACCCGGTTCCCGCCGACGCCCGCAGAACCGTATCCGACGGCAGCGCGTAGGCGGCCGACACCCGCCCCGTGGTAAACCCGCCGAACTCCGAGTGATCGTCCTGGCGCAGCGCCGCGGTCAGGGTCAGCGGATCGACCGGCGACCACAGCACCTGCCCGAAGATCCCGGCGATCGCGCTGTCCTCGTCGCCGGTCGGCGGCCCGAACGGCGATGTCGTCGCACTTTCCTCCCGGGTCCAGTCGGCGCCGAACTGGTAGCTGAGCGCCTCGCTCTGGCGGTACTGCCCGAGGTACTCGGCCTTCACCCGGTTGCCGTCGAAGGTAGAAGGCCCGCTCTCGTCTTCTGAGTTGCGGTCGATCCGGTAGTAGCTGAGCGCGAACCGGTTCTCGAGCCGCCCGTCCATCGCCGTGAGATCGACACCCGCCCGGAGGCCCCAGCTGTCGGTATCGTAGGTGTTGTCGGCATCGACAGGCGCGAAGGTCACCGGGTCGTTGCCGTCGAAATCGCCGCTTTCGGTCTGGTAGAATGCCGCCCCGAACACCGACAGCCGGTCGGTCGCGTAATAGGTCCCCGTCGCCGACAGCCGCGTCACGTCGTAGCCGTCGGCCTCGTGGTTGCCGTCCGCCTCCTCGGCCGCCGAGAACCCGTCGGTCCTGAGCTTCGACGCGGTGACCGCGAAGTCGCCGCGGTCGTTGCGCCCGGTCAGCGTGTAGCTGCCGCGCGCCGTTCCGTAGCTGCCGCCCTCCAGCAGGTAGCGGCTCTCCAGCCCGTCGCGCGCCGCCCGCGGCGAGGTGATGTCGATGACGCCCGCCACCGCCTGCCCGCCGTAGAGCGCCGACTGGCTGCCTTTCAGCACCTCGACGTTCGAGACGTCGTCGATCAGCAGGTTCGCGAGGCTCGACGCCACCTGCGGCGCCGTCGGATCGGAGACTTCGATCCCGTCGACCTGCACCCGTACGTATTGCTGCGGCGCGCCGCGCACCGCGAAGCCCGAGACGGTGCCCGCCGGCCCGCTCTGCTGGGCGGTGACGCCGGGCAGATCGACGATCTGGTCCTGCAAGAACGGCCGCCCGTCCTCCTCGAGTGCCTGGCCGGTCAGCACCGACACCGTGGAACCGGTGGCCGCCTCGGCGGTCGGGGTGCGGTTCGCCGAGACGACAATGTCGGGCAGGACGATGGTCTCGGGCGCCAGCACCTGGGCTCCAGCGCCCGCTGGCACGGCGAGGGCGAACGGAAGCAGAAGCAGGTTGATCCTGGGCAAGGCGGAGTCTCCTCGGCGGCGGGCCCGTGGGGGGCCGATTGCAGATCACCGCTGCGGAGCGACCGCACCTCCACGCACCCCGCGCGTCGGTTGGGTGAGCGTCCGGGCAGGTCTCCTGGCTCGCGGGTCTGGGCCATCGCGCCTCGCCTTCCCGGGGGGTCTCCCCCAGTGGCCTATCCAGGCGCGGGCTCGCCGCTCACAGTTGCGGGGGCAGCCGCGGCTTCGGAGACCCTCCCCCAACCGCGTTCCCTTTTCATCCCGGCCGTGAGGACGGGAACCCTGACAGGCGACGTTTCGCCGCACGCGCCACCGCTGTCAAGCCGGACCTGTCCGAGCGAAGCTCGAGGATTGTCGTTCGCGCGACAGCGCCAAGAGGTCCTTGTGCAACCATTGGCGCGAGGGAGTGTTGGGCAAAACGCGACAGTCCGGGCCGGGTGGCCGGTCCGGCTTGACACCGGGAACCCGCCGGAATGTCTATGGCTCGAACGGGGAGGGATCGATGTTCGGACGTGGTCTTGCCACACTGCTGGTTCTGACGCTGGCGACACCGGCGGGCGCCGTGACGTTCGGCTACTCCAGCTTCCACGTCCTCGGCGACAGCCTGAGCGACGTGGGCAACGTCTACGATGCAACCTTCCACCGGGTACCCGAGAGCCCGCCCTATTACGACGGCCGCTTCTCCAACGGCCGGGTCTGGGCCGAGAGGGTCGCGAAGAAGTTCAGGAAACAGGATCTTCCCACCAGCAACGAGGCCTGGGGCGGCGCCAGGGCGATCGGCAAGAAGATCGACGTGCCCGATCTCGAGATGCAGGCGGGCCGCTACCTCTCGCTCGACAGCGACCGCAAGGGCGACCGGCCGCTGCTGGCGCTGTGGATAGGGTCCAACGACCTGATCGACTCGGTCGACTCCCACCATATCGGCAGGGTCGGGCGCCGCGCGGCGCGCGAGGTCGGCCGGACCGCCGACACGCTGGCCGCGACCGGAGTCAACGACTTCCTGCTGTTCACCCTGCCCGACCTCGGCAAGGTGCCGAAGTTCGCGCAAGGCAGCGCGCACGACGCCCGCAAGGAAACCCGCGGGGTCCGCGCCTTCAACCGCGAGCTCAACGACCAGATCGGCGACCTGCGCGATGACGGGATCGACGTCACCAAGGTCAACATCTACCGTTTCCTCAACGAGGTCTTCGAAGACCCCTCGGACTTCGGAGTTCGCAACGTTACCACCCCGTGCCTCGACAACGACGACAACCCCTGCTCCAAGCGGCAGGGCTGGCGCCGGGCATTCTTCGACAGCCTGCACCCGAACTTCGTCCTGCACCGGCGCATCGCCGAGACGGTGCTCGATGCGATCCCGGCCAGCGGAAGCGCCCGTGCCTATGCCGCCGCCGCGCCGGCGGTCGTCAGCGCGCCGACACCCGCTCCGGTGCCGCTCCCCCCGGCCTCGGGCCTCCTCTTCGCAGGCATCGCCGCGCTCGGGCTGCTGTCACGCCGGCGCTGGCCGTCGCAGCCCTGAGGCGAACCCCGTCCGATTGCAGCGCAACGGCGGCGTATCCCGTCGCGGATTTGTCCGTCGAAGGCCGCTCGCCCGTCCAGACGAATCAGCCGTCCGGCCTGATGATCCCCGCCTCGGTCACGATCGCGTCGAGACGCATGTCGGTCGCCTCGTCGGGCACCGCCGGCACCTGCTGCGCGGCATAGGCATAGCCCAGCGCCACCACCCCCCCCGGCCGCGCCCTCAGCGCCGCGATCGTCCGGTCGTAGAACCCGCCGCCGTAGCCCAGCCGGTGGCCGCGCGCGTCGAACGCCAGCATCGGCACCAGCAGCACGTCCGGCTCCGCCGCCTCGCCCGCGACCGGCGCTTCCAACCCGAACACTCCCACCGCGGTCGCGCCGCCCGGCTGCCATTCCCGAAAGTCGAGCGGCTGGCCCGGGGCGACGATCACCGGCACACAGACCCGGAGCCCGAGCCCGTTCAGGGCCAGCATCGCCGGCATCGGATCGAGCTCGTCGCGGATCGGCAGGTAGGCCGATACCGTCGCCACGTCACGCAGGCCCGCGATGGCCGCGAGCGCATGTCCGGCCGCAATTCGGCCCGCGCCGGTCCCGGCCGCGTGCGCGGCCGCGCGCAGCAGCCGCGCCGCCGCGCGCGCGGCGCGCTTGCTGCCCGGCGTTTCGTTCATCAGGCGGTGGCGGAAATTTCGGGAGCGGCAGGCCCGGCGCGACCGTGGCGGCGTGCAATCCTCGAGAGCCTGGCTAACCAGGTGGGCACCAGATGCGATAGGCCAGGGCCAGTCACAGAGCCGGCTCCCTCAAGAATGTTTACGGCCACTAGGATATTGGCCCCACACGGGAAGGCCAGAACCTGCCAACAGCAGATATAGCGCGCCGCAGCACCGATTTGAAGAGGCCTTGGCAGACCGGCGGTGTCGGGACCGGCACCAGGAGCGCAATCCGTCTGGCCGGACCGACGCGATTACGATATGGTCTCTCCGGTCGCAGAATACCTGCCCATGTCAGACATTTGCACCGGGTCCCGCCCGCCGCCAGGAGCGAACCTTGCCCAACCGGACCGTGCCCGCCGCCTGATGCCAGCCCGCCAGCCCATCCTCTGCGCCGGGGCCGCGCTCTGGGACGTGATCGGCCGGACCGCCACCCCCCTGCCCCACGGCGCCGACGTGCCCGGCCGCATCGACCGCCGGGCCGGCGGCGTCGCGCTCAACATCGCACTGGCGCTGGCCGGACGCGGCCACCCGGTGGCGCTCCTCGCCGCGGTAGGCCGCGACGCCGCCGGCGACGACCTCGTCGCCCGGATCGAGACCGCAGGCATCGGCATCGCCGGCGTCCACCGCCACCCCGGCGCCACCGACACCTACCTCGCCATCGAGGACGCGCGCGGCGAGCTGCACGCCGCCGTCGCCGACTGCGCCGGCCTCGAGCGCGCCGGCCCGGCGCTGCTCGACGCCCTCCGCGACGGCCGGCTCGCGGCCCCCTGGCCCGGCCGCATCGTCGCCGACGGCAACCTGCCCGGGCCCGTGCTCGCAGCCCTCATGGCCGACCCCGCGACCGCCGAGCGCGCCACTCGCCCTGGTGCCCGCCAGCTCCGGCAAGGCCGCCGCCCTCGCCCTCCTCCGCCCCGCCCGTCCCGTCGCGCTCTATCTCAACCGCATCGAGGCGGAGCGGGTCTGCGGCGCCGCCTTCCCTGACAGCCGCAGCGCCGCCCGCGCGCTTCGCGACCGCGGCATCGCCGAGGTGATCGTCACCGACGGCGCCGCGCCCGCCACCGCCGCCGACGCCGCCGGCTTCCTGACGCTGCCCCCGCCACCGGTCGCCGCCCGCTCCGTCACCGGCGCCGGTGACGCGTTCGTCGCGGCGCATCTCGCCGCGCGCGCCGACGGCCTCGGCCCGCAGGACGCGCTTGGCCGCGCCCTCGACGCCGCCGCCCTCCACGTCGCGTCCGAGGTCCCATGACCGCGCCCCCCCTCGCCTTCGCCACCGAGGTCGCCGAGGCCTTCGCCGCCCGCCGCCCGCTCGTCGCCCTCGAATCGACCATCATCACCCACGGCATGCCGCGCCCGACAAACGTCGAGACCGCCCGCGCCGTCGAAGCCGACATCCGCGCCGCCGGCGCCGTGCCGGCCACCATCGCCGTGATGGACGGCCGCATCCACGTCGGCCTCGAGCCCGACCGTCTCGACGCGCTCGCCGCTGCGCCCGACGTGCGCAAGCTCTCCCGCGCCGATCTCGCCGTGGCGCTCAGCGCCGGATGGACCGGCGCCACCACCGTCGCCGCCACGATGATCTGCGCCCGCCTCGCCGGCATCGAGGTGTTCGCCACCGGCGGCATCGGCGGCGTGCACCGCGGCGCCGAGGCGAGCTTCGACATCTCCGCCGACCTCGAGGAGCTGGCCCGGACCCCGGTCACGGTGGTCGCCAGCGGCGCCAAGGCGATCCTCGACCTGCCCAAGACCCTCGAGGTGCTGGAGACCCGCGGCGTCCCGGTGATCGCCTTCGGCCAGGACGCCCTGCCCGCGTTCTGGTCCCGCGACAGCGGCCTCGCCGCGCCGCTGCGCCTCGACGATCCAGCCGCCATCGCCCGCGCCCACCGGATGCGCGCCCGCCTCGGCCTCCCCGGCGGGCAGCTCGTCGCGAACCCGATCCCGCGCGACGCCGAAATCCCCGCCGCCGACATGGCCCCCCACATCGCCGCAGCCCTCGCCGCGGCCGGGGCCGAGCGCGTCGCCGCCAAGGACGTCACCCCCTACCTCCTCGCCCACATCGGCGACGCCACCGAAGGCGCCGCCCTCGCTGCCAACATCGCGCTGGTGCGCAACAACGCCCGCCTCGCCGCCCGCATCGCCATCGAGCTCGCCGCCCTGCCCGCCTGAGATGCTTCGCATCGCCACACGCACCCTACCTAGACCGTACGACACGACGCCCTTTCCGCCGTGCCGGACCATCGGCTAGACTTCCCCCAAAGCATCAGGGGGAAGACCATGGACGATCTCGCAATCCCATCCGACCCGATCTGGCTCTCGGGCGCCGATGTCCGCTTCGACGACTTCCGCCGGCTCGTCGATCGCACGACCGACCCCGCCGACTGGCCGCGCGCCGCCCGGATCGAGCGCAACATCCCCATCTACGACGGCGCCCGCGTCCGAGACGCCGCGAGCGAACCGGCCGAGCGCCGCGCCCTGACCGCCGAATGGGCCACCATCCTCGCCACCGGCCCCGGCGTTGTCGTCATCGCCGGCGCCTATCCCGACAAGGGCCCGGTCGACCGCGCCACCGAGCTGTTCGCCGGCATGATCGAGGCCCAGCACAGCGCCGGCACCGGCGGCGGCGACCACTTCGCCAAGCCCGGCGCCAACGACCGGATCTGGAACGCGCTGCAGAAGCACTGCCTCGCCGACCCCGAAGGCTTCGCGCTCTACTACGCCAACGAGACCATCGCGCTCGCCTCCGAGGCCTGGCTCGGTCCCGACTACCAGATGACCGCCCAGGTCAACCGCGTGAACCCCGGCGGCGCGGCCCAGACCCCGCACCGCGACTACCACCTCGGTTTCATGTCGACCGAACAGGCCGGACGCTTCCCCGCCCACGTCCACCGCCTCTCCCCGGCCCTCACCCTGCAGGGCGCGGTGGCGCACGGCGACATGCCGGTCGAGACCGGCCCGACCCTGCTGCTGCCCTACAGCCAGCTCTACCCGCAGGGCTACCTCGCCTTCGGCGACGCGCCGTTCCAGGACTGGTTCGCCGCCCATCACGTCCAGCTGCCGCTCGAGAACGGCGACGCGCTGTTCTTCAACCCCGCCCTGATGCACGGCGCCGGCACCAACCGCTCCACCGACCGCTTCCGGATGGCGAACCTGCTGCAGGTCTCCTCCGCCTTCGGCCGGGCGATGGAGAGCATCGACCGCGCGCGCATGAGCCGCGCCCTCTACCCGGCGCTGACCGGCCTGCGCGCCGCCGGCCGGCTCACCGACGCGCAGGCCGACAACGCCATCGCCTGCTGCGCCGAGGGCTACGCCTTCCCCACCAACCTCGACACCGATCCGCCGATCGGCGGCCTGGCCCCGAAATCCCAGGCCCGGCTGGTGCGCGAGGCCCTGCGCGACGGCACGTCGCCCGAGACTCTCGCGACGCGGCTCCGCGAGGCCGAGGACCGACGGCAACCATGATGCCGCGTCCCTCCGCCCGCGTTAACGAACGGTCAGGACCTTAGCTGCGAAAAATCAGGGCGTTGCGACAGAGCCGTCGCTGCCGCTTGTGCGGCGTCGAGGCCCGGCCTACATATCCGGCCGACACCCGAGGAGCCGCCATGGCCCGCAAGCCGACCCGCCGCCGCCCGCCGAAGACGACGCTGCTGCAGCGGCTGCGCGGCGACTTCCTGACCGGCCTCGTGGTGGTGCTGCCGCTGTTTCTGACCGCCTACCTGCTCTGGGCGACGATCGGCTTCATCGACGCCAAGGTGGTGCCGCTGATTCCCGGCCGCTACAACCCGGAGAACGTGTTCGGCCGCAACATCTTCGGCCTCGGCGTGCTGGTGTTCCTCGCCTTCACCACGCTGGTCGGTGCGCTGACCAAGGGCCTCGTCGGCCGCCAGATCCTGACCTTCGGCGAACAGATCCTCGACCGCACGCCGGTGGTGCGCACCATCTACAACGCCCTGAAGCAGATCGCCGAGACCATCTTCAAGCAGTCCGGCACCTCGTTCAAGCAGGCCTGCCTGATCGAATACCCGCGCAAGGGCCTCTGGGCCGTCGCCTTCGTCTCCACCGACACCCGCGGCGAGATCCCGGCCAAGGCGGGCGAGCCGGAGCTGGTCAGCGTGTTCCTCCCCACCACCCCCAACCCGACCTCGGGCTTCCTGCTGTTCGTGCCCCGCGCCGACGTCGTCCTGCTCGACATGACCATCGAGGAGGCGGCGAAGCTGATCATCTCCGCCGGCCTCGTCATCCCGCCGGTGCCGTCGACCGCGCCGGTCCGGGCCCCCGGCCCCGAGCGCCCGCTGGCGCCCCGCCGCCGAAGCGTCTAGAATTGACGCCGGAATGGCTGTCCCGCAGCTGTCACATGTGACGGCTATAGCGGGCTCCGGGGGTAAAGGAAGGACGCACGCCCATGAAGATCGCGGTTCTCGGAGGCGACGGCTTCGTCGGCTGGCCCACGGCGCTGCACCTCAGCGACGCCGGCCACGAGGTTCACATCCTCGACAATCTCTCGCGCCGCTGGATCGACACCGAGCTCGGCGTCCAGTCGCTCACGCCCGATGGACTCGATCCAGGAGCGCACCCGGATCTGGCTTGCCGAGACCGGCCGGCGCATCCGCTTCCACCTGCTCGACCTCGCCAAGGACTACGAGATCCTCAAGGGCTGGCTCGCCGAGCACCGCCCCGACGCGATCATCCACTTCGCCGAGCAGCGCGCCGCGCCCTACTCGATGAAGTCCGACCGCCACAAGACCTACACCGTCAACAACAACGTCTCCGGCACCCACAACCTGCTGTCGGCGCTGGTCGAGACCGGCCTCGACGCTCACCTCGTCCATCTCGGCACCATGGGCGTCTACGGCTACTCCACGATCGGCGCCGCCATCCCCGAGGGCTACCTGCCGGTCGGCATCGAGACCCTCGACGGCGAGACGAAGCGCCAGGATATCCTCTACCCGACCCGCCCCGGCTCGATCTACCACATGACCAAGAGCCTCGATCAGATCCTGTTCCAGTTCTACGCCCAGAACGACGGCCTCAGGATCACCGACCTGCACCAGGGCATCGTCTGGGGCACCCACACCGAGCAGACCCGCCGCCACGTCCAGCTGATCAACCGCTTCGACTACGACGGCGACTACGGCACGGTGCTGAACCGCTTCCTGATCCAGGCCGCGATCGGCTACCCGCTGACCGTCCACGGCACCGGCGGCCAGACCCGCGCCTTCATCCACATCCAGGACTCGGTGCGCTGCATCGAGCTCGCGCTCCGGGACGCCCCGAAGCGCGGCGACCGGGTGAGGATCTTCAACCAGATGACCGAGACCCACCGGGTCCGCGATCTCGCCGAGATGATCTCGGAGCTGACCGGGGCGAAGATCGCCTGGCTGCCCAACCCGCGCAAGGAAGCCGCCGAGAACGACCTCGTGGTCAGGAACGACCAGTTCCTCGCCCTCGGCCTCGACCCGATCACCCTGCGCGAAGGCCTGCTGACCGAAGTCTTCGAGGTGGCGAAGAAATATGCCTACCGCGTCGACCGCACCCGCATCCCCTGCGTCTCCGCCTGGACCAGGGAAATCGGCAACCGCGTCGAGCGCGACCCCGAGCACCGGGGCCTGAAATCGGCGTAGCGGCAACCGCAACCACGCGCGATCTGCGCAAAGAAATGTTGCGCGGCACCCGCTTCAGCGCGTGCCCACGGCATCTGAAAAGGTCTTTCGAGGTCTCCTCACGACGGCGCCATGAGCCTCCGAGAGCCCGCCACACGGACGGGCCCTGCGCCTCATGACCGACGCACCCGTCCTCGATCGCGCCCCCGCCACCGCCGACGCCTTCGTCACCCTCGTCACCAACGCCGCCTACCTCCCCGGCGTCGTCGCGCTGGTCCGCTCGCTCGCGCGCACCGGCACCCCCGCCGACATCGTCGCGATGCACACCGGCGGCGTCTCCGCCGCCGACCTCGCGCCCCTGACCGCGCACGGCGCGCGCCTCGCTGCCATCGACCTGCTGCCGACCTCGGACACCTTCAACGCCGCTCACGCGCGATCCGAGGTTCACGGCCGCAACCCCTTCAGCAAGGGCGAAAAACCCGCCTTCCACACCCCGCTCGACAACTTCGCCAAGCTCCGACTCTGGCAGCTCCCCTACCGGCGCGTCGTCTTCATCGACGCCGACGCCCTGGTCCTGAAGCCCATCGACCGCCTGTTCGACTACCCCGAGTTCTCCGCCGCGCCCAACGTCTACGAAAGCCTCGCCGACTTCGGCCGCCTCAACTCCGGCGTCTTCACCGCCCGGCCCTCGCCCGAAACCTTTCGCCACAATGCTCGCCCGCCTCGACACCCCCGGCGCCTTCTGGAAGCGCACCGACCAGACCTTCCTTCAGAGCTTCTTCCCCGACTGGCACGGCCTGCCGGTTTACGACAACATGCTGCAGTACGTCTGGCTGAACCTGCCCGACCTCTGGGACTGGAGCCAGATCCGCGTCCTGCACTTCCAGTACGAAAAGCCCTGGGACCCCGCCAACCCCAAGCGCGACCGCCTCGCGCCGCTGATCGACCTCTGGCAGTCTTCCACGACGGCGCCCCCGTCCCCGACCTCGCCACCCTGCCCGCCCCCGCCTGATGCACGTCCTCGTCACCGGCGCCGAGCGGCACCGTCGGCCGCTTCCTCGTCCCCGCGCTCGTCGCCGCCGGCCACCGCGTAACCTCCCTCGGCCGCCGTCCCGGCGACCACCCGTGGGATCTCGGCGGACCCCGTGCCCCGCCTGCCGCCTGCCGACGCCCTGGTCCACGCCGCCCTCGCCCACGTCCCCGGCGCCTACCGCGGCGGCGAGGGCATCGACCCCGCCCGCTTCCGCCGCCTCAACCTCGACGGCACCGTCCGCCTGTTCGACGCCGCCGGCCCCGCCCGCATCGTCTTTCTCTCCAGCCGCGCCATCTACGGCGACCACCGCCGCGGCGAAACCCTGCGCGAGACCAACATCCCCGCCCCCGACTCCCTCTACGGCGAGATCAAGCTCGCCGCCGAAGCCGCCCTCGGCCCCCGCGGCTGCGCCCTGCGCGCCACCGGCATCTACGGCGGCCACCCCCACAAGTGGCAGGACCTGTTCGCCGCCTACCTCCGCGGCGACGCGATCGCGCCGCGCCGCGCCACCGAACTGCACGGCGCCGACCTCGCCGACGCCGCGCTCCTCCTGCTCGACCGCGTCCGAGACCGGCCCCTTCAACGCCTCCGACCTCCTGCTCGACCGCCACGACCTGCTGGCCCGGGTCCGCGCCCGCACCGCCTGCCCCCATCCGCCGCCCCGCCGCGCCGACGGCCCGCCCCCCGGCGTGATGGACACCACCCGCCTGCGCGCCCTCGGCTGGCGACCGGGCGGCCTCGCCCGCCTCGACGCCTTCCTCGACGCCGCCTTCCCGCGCCGCGCCAACCATGCGCCGCGGTCACCAGACCATAGGGTCGCGTGCGGCCATCTCGAGGAGATGTAACAAAGATCTAATGTCGGTCGCGACACCCTGCACGACGCGCTTGGGACGTGAGGAACGGATGCCTCACCGCACGATGGAGTGCGACAGCCCAGGCTCTGACCTTGAGTGCGATCGAACCGTCACTGCCGGATCGGCAACCGCATCTCGCAGCAGCTCCCGAAGGCGCCTGCCAGCCCCTCGGGGGCGAGGCTCGCACAATAGCCGGGCGCCGGGCCTGCGCCCAAGTTGAACGGGCGCCAGTAGTCGTCGAAGTCGCGGAACACCGTGGGGCTCTCGAGCGCTTCGCAGCGGATCGAGACCAGCCCCGCGACCCTTGCCAGCTCTGCCAACGCGGATAGGCTCGCACTCGGGGAACCGCCGGACATTCCTGCGAGATCGGCCGCGTCCGGATCGAGCCAGGTGGCGGCTGCCCAGAAGGCGTCCAGGAATTCGACGCCTCCACCGGGATAGTCCCAGACGTAGAAGCATGACCCTGCCATCTCGGACCTGCCACCCTGCTTCATTTCCTCGAGCAGCTCTGCAGCCGGTCCGGCACGAAATGTCAGCACGAGCCCTGAAACGACAACGTCGAAGCTGGCGGAGTCGATCCTTGGTCAGCGCCTGCGCATCTACCGAGCCGGAATGTCTGGCGTTGATCGCGACACGATCTTCGCTGCCTGCGATGATGCAACCTCGGGCGAGGCGGTCGGACCCCCGACCACGCTTCTTCGGAGCCCAGCGCGTTAGAATCTGGTCTCCGACAGCGCACCGGTGCCGCAGCCGACGTCGAGCCAGTCAAGACCTTCCGGCCGCTCCGAAGGAGACGAGGCAGAGCCGGTGCGATCCACCGGCTCACACCTCGCCCAATGTAGGCCTCGTCGCTCTCGGGAACCCGCTTCGCTCATGCGTCATGACCGGTGATCATCTGGCAGAGCCATCTATCGGCTTCCTCCGCGCCCTAAGCCCCACCTCACGCCGGTTCCCCGCCCAGCACCTCCCAGAAATCGGCGCGCAGGTTGTGATGCGGAAACGGCGTCTCCGGCACCGGCACCTCCAGGAACCGGCAGAGCGGCTCCCAGCCTTCCGCCACGTCGAACACCAGCACCCGCTCCGCCGGCAGCCCCGCGCGCACGTCCTCGGTGCGCTGCCGGAACGCCGCCAGCGCAACCTCGCGGTCGTCGAGCTTGCCCCCGAAGGTCTGCTGCCCCGCCAGCTCGTTCCAGGCCGACAGGATCCCGGTGATGTGCGGCGGCAGCTCGATGTCGCGATAGCGCGCCATCAGCTTGCCGATGGTCTTCTGGTAGCTTGCCCACCAAACGTCCTCCGGCCGGACCGAGTGGATCACCTTCGCCTCCGGAAACGCCGCCGCCGTCTCCCGCCAGACATGCGCGCCCGGCCAGTCGACCTGCGAGTTGTAGCCCTCGAACACCACCTCCCAGTCCACCGGCTCGCCCGCCGCCAGCGCCTGCCAGTGCGCCACCTGCTCGGGATGCTCGACGATCTCGTGCATGTGGTGGCACGGACCGAAGCCCAGTTGCTCCAGCGCCGCCTTCAGCGACTTCGTGCCGGTTCGCCCGAATCCGGACCCGATCACCGCCAATGCCATGAACAACTCCCCCCTGGCGCCGTTCTCGTCATGAGTCGGCCGCGAGACACTAGCATCGTTTCAGGGCGACCCCGCCAACAAATTGGAACATTACCCCGGCCGGCGACACCGTTCGCGTCTACGAAGGTTAACCGTTACGAATCATGTACTTGCTTGCATTTAACGCGTTCGCACCTGCGCGGATCACCCCGGTGCGTGCCACCAGACCTCCGGCAGCCATCCGATCCAGTCGCCATAGACCGGCAGCGTCTCCGGGTAGGCCAGGTCCGACTTCTAGGCGATGAAGCTCTTGTCCGAGAACCAGAACGGGATCACGTAGCGCCCGGTCGTCAGCACCCGGTCGAGCGCCCGCACCGCCGCGGTGAATTCCGCCGGATCCCGCGTCGCCAGCATGTCCGCGATCATCGCCTCCGCCGCCGGGCTCGCCATCGCCCATGTAGTTGCGCGTCCCCGGCTCGGTCACCCCCGCGCTCCCCCAGTAGAGCGTCTGCTCGTTGCCGGGCGAGAGCGACATGTTCCAGGCGTTGACGATCATGTCGTAGTCGTAGTCGCTCTTGCGCGCCGTGTACTGCGCCGCGTCCGCCAGCTCCACCCGCGCCTCGATCCCGAGCTGGCGCAGCGCGTCGACGAAGATGTTCGCCACCGCCTCGCTCTGCCCCGGCCCGAGCAGGATCGAGAACCGGAACGGCGCGCCGTCCGCGTCCTTCAGCACCCCGTCCTGAACCGTCCACCCCGCCGACTCCAGCTCCTTGCGCGCCACCCGCATGTTCGCCCGGTTCCGCGGCGAGCCGTCCGAGACCGGCAGCGCATAGGCGTCGAGCGCGTCCGGCGTCAGGCTGTCCGCGAACGGCTCCAGCAACGCCCGCACCCGCCCCTCCGCCGGCCCCGGCCGCATCGCCAGATCGGAGTTCGAGAAGTAGCTGGTCCGCCGCGGCAACGCCCCGCCGTTCACCGTCCGGTTGATGAACTCGAAGTTGAACGCGTGGATCAGCGCATCCCGCACCCGCCAGTCCCGGAACATCGGCCGCCGGGTGTTGAACACGAATCCCTCCATCCCCGACGGCCGCCCGTTGGGGATCTCCGCCTTGACGATCTCCCCCGACCGAACACTCGGGAAATCGTAGTCGTCCTGCCATTTCGACGCACTGAGCTCGCGATAGACCGACAGCTCCCCCGCGGTGAACGCCTGGAACAGCACGCCGGAATCGACGAAGTACTCGTAGCGCACGGTATCGAAGTTGTTCATCCCGCGGTTGATCGGCAGATCCCGCCCCCAGTAGTCCGGGTTCCGCTCGAAGCTGATGAACCGCCCCGGCTCGAACGCGCCGATCGTATAGGGCCCCGATCCCACCGGCACCCGAAGGCTGCTCTCGGCGAAATCCACGCCCTCCCAGTCCGCCTTCTCGAGAATCGGCCGCAGCCCGATGATCAGCGGCAGCTCGCTGTCGGCCGCGTCGAAGGTGAAGCGCACCGACCGCGCGCCGGTCTGTTCGACCTTCGCGACCTTCTCCCAGGCATTCCGGTATCTTGGCAGGCCTTTTTCGGCCAGTGTCTGCATTGACCAGATCACGTCCTCGACCGTCACCGGGTTGCCGTCCGAGAACTTCGCCTCCGGTCGCAGGGTGAACTCGACCCACTCCCGGTCCGGCCCGGTCTCGATCGATTCGGCCAGCAATCCGTAGAGCCCGAACGGCTCGTCCCAGTTCCGCGCCATCAGAGTCTCGAAAACGTGGGCCTGGATCGCGTAAGGCGCGCGACCCTTCAAAATGTATGGGTTAAGCGAGTCGAAGCCGCCGGTCTCGCCGAAAACGATAGTCCCGCCTTTCGGAGCGTCGGCGTTCGCGTACGGCAGCGACACAAAATCCGGTGGCAACGCCGGCTCGCCATACATAGCTATGCCATGGCGCGGCTCCGCCAGGGCCAGCGCCGGCACCAGTCCGATGGCCACGAGCGCCCACCGGGCGCCCCGGAGCAAGCGTGTCATATCCGTCACATCCCCGCGATTGATTTACCATGACCACCCTAAACCGGCCGGACGGGGGCCCGCACGCGGATTTTTGGCTTGGCGATAGGGCATTGAAATTGTATAAGGGTTCCACTGCTCGATAGGTTTCTTGCCTGTATGAAACCTGCCTCAATGACTTGGCGCCCTCCTTGTGAGGGCGTCTTTTTTTTGGCAACGGACCGTGCTGCGATCATCCCGGATCAGCGCCGTCCCCGGATACGCTGATCCGCGTCAATATCGACAAAGAGGCCGACCACGAATTTCGGCTCGTGATCGAGGAAGACGACGTGCGGGCCGCCGACTACTCCGCCGACGATTTCGGACTGCTGATCTAGCGCTTCCGGGTGCCGGCGCGGGCTACCGCGCCTGTCACTTTCGCGCGCCCGCGGTTGTGTTCGCAGCCGCAGCATGTAAAGTCGCGCCCGTTTTCCACGGGCAGGAGTGTCGGACATGTCGCTGAAGGGCAAATGCGCGGTCATCACCGGATCGACCTCGGGGATCGGTCTCGGCATCGCCGAGGAACTGGCGAAGCTCGGCGCCGACGTGGTGCTGAACTCCTTCTCCGACACGGACGACGACCACGCCTGCGCGGAACGCATCGCCACCGGTCATGGCGTCCGGGCGATCTACGTCCAGGCCGACATGTCGGACGGCGAGCAATGCCGCGAGCTGGTGGGTAAGGCCAACGACGCGCTCGGCCGGGTGGACATCCTCGTCAACAACGCCGGGATTCAGTACGTCGCCCCCGTCCCCGAGTTCCCCACCGCGAAGTGGGACCAGATCATCGCCATCAACCTCTCGTCATCCTTTCATACCTCGGCGGCCGCGCTGCCGCTGATGCGCGCGCAAGGGTGGGGCCGGATCGTCAACATCGCGTCGGCCCACGGCCTGACCGCCTCGCCGTTCAAGTCGGCCTACGTCGCGGCCAAGCACGGCATCGTCGGGCTCTCCAAGGTCATCGCCCTCGAGACCGCGGAGGAGCCGATCACCTGCAACGCCATCTGCCCGGGCTACGTGCTCACCCCGCTCGTCGAGGCGCAGATCCCCGACACCATGCAGCAGTACGGCATGGACCGCGAGACGGTGATCCGCGAGGTCATGCTCGCGCGCCAGCCGTCGAAACAGTTCGCCACCGTCGAGCAGATCGGCGGCTGCGTCGCCTTCCTCGCCTCGCCCGCCGCCGACCAGATCACCGGCACCACGCTGTCGGTGGACGGCGGCTGGACCGCGCTGTGACCAGGCAGGTGATCAACCTCGCCCTCCAGGGCGGCGGCGCGCACGGCGCCTTCACCTGGGGCGCGCTCGACCGGCTGCTCGAGGACGGCGACATCGAGATCGAGGGCATTTCGGCCACGTCGGCCGGCGCGATGAACGCCGCCGCGCTCAAGCACGGCTGGGTGCTCGGCGGCAACGAGGGCGCCCGCGAATGGCTCGAGACCTTCTGGCTCCGCCTCACCGGCCTCGACGGTCCGTTCGGCGAAGCGGTGATGGACTGGCTGCGCGCGGTCTCGCCGTCGCCCGCCTTCACCGCCCGGATGCTCGAGCTCAGCCCCGCCGTCGTCGCCGCCGACGCCGTCACCCGGGTGCTCTCGCCCTACCAGTTCAACCCGGCCAACTTTCATCCGCTGCGCGGGGTCGTCGAGGAGATGCTCGACGGCGGCGCCGTCGGATCGGACCGGGGGCCGAAGCTCTTCATCAACGCCACCAACGTCCGCGACGGCAAGCCGCGGATCTTCCAGGGCGAGGAAGTGACCGCCGACGCGATCCTCGCCTCCGCCTGCCTGCCGACGCTCTACCAGGCGATCGAGATCGACGACCCGAGGACCGGCCGGCGCGAGGCCTACTGGGACGGCGGCTACACCGGCAACCCGGCGCTCTATCCGCTGCACTACCGCACCCGCACGCCCGACCTCGTGATCGTTCACATCAACCCGCTCTACCGCGAGGAACTGCCCAAGGCGGCCTCTGAAATCATGAGCCGGATCAACGAGGTGAGCTTCAACGCTTCGCTCCTGCGCGAACTTCGCAACATCGACTTCGTCAACCGCCTGATCGACCGCGGCGTGATCCCCGAAGGCACGATGAAGCGCAACAACGTGCACTCGGTCAGCGACGACGCGCTGATGAACCAGCTCGGCATCGTCACCAAGATGACCATCAACCGCGCGCTGCTCCTGCAGCTGAGGGACAGCGGCCGCGCCGCGATGGCGCGCTTCCTGAGCGAGAACCGCGAGCACATCGGCAAACGCTCCTCGGTGAACCTGCGCGCGATGTTCAGTTCCGAAGGTGCGACAGTCTGACCAGCGAACGGCCGCGACTGGGAGTAGCTCCTCCGGCGTCCACGCCAAACCCCTTTGCCGCCGCCCCGGGACAAGATATAGACGGCTGAGAGCAGACCTTCGCAATCCTTGGCGAAAGGCAACGACAAAACAAAAGAGGCGACGGAAATGGTCCACGCCCCGGATCTCTTCGGCGAAGACGCCGCGAGCAACGCCTACGACGCGCATTCCATCGAGGTGCTCGAGGGCCTCGAGCCGGTGCGCAAGCGACCGGGCATGTACGTCGGCGGCACCGACGAGCGCGCGCTGCACCATCTCGCCGCCGAGGTGCTCGACAACGCGATGGACGAGGCGGTCGCCGGCCACGCCAGCCGCATCGAGGTCGAGCTCTCCGCCGACTTCTCGCTCACCGTCCGCGACAACGGCCGCGGCATGCCGGTCGACCCGCACCCGCGCTTCCCCGACAAGTCCGCCCTCGAGGTGATCCTCTGCATGCTGCATGCCGGCGGCAAGTTCTCCGGCAAGGCCTACCAGACCTCCGGCGGCCTGCACGGCGTCGGCGCCTCGGTGGTCAACGCCCTGTCCGACCGCCTCGTCGTCGAGGTCGCCCGCAACCGCCAGCTCTACCGCCAGGAGTTCTCGCGCGGCATCCCGCAAGGCCCGCTGCAGAACCTCGGCGCCACCCCGAACCGCCGCGGCACCACCGTCACCTTCCACCCCGACGCCGAGATCTTCGGCGCCTCGGCCCGGCTCAAGCCCGCCCGCCTGCACCGCATGGTGCGCTCCAAGGCCTACCTGTTCTCCGGCGTCGAGATCCGCTGGCGCTGCGCCCCCGAATGCCTCGGCTCCGGCGACGACACCCCCGAGAGCGCCACCTTCCACTTCCCGGGCGGCCTCGCCGACTACCTCGCCGAGCGGCTCGACGGCGCGCAGACCTACGCCGACAAACCCTTCGCCGGCAAGGTCGACTTCACCGAGCGCTTCGGCCCGGACACCGTCGGCTCGGTGGAATGGGCGATCAACTGGACCCCGCAGCGCGACCCCTTCGTCACCTCCTACTGCAACACCATCCCCACCCCCGAGGGCGGCACCCACGAGCAGGGCTTCTGGGCGGCGCTGCTGAAGGGCATCCGCGCCTACGGCGATCTCAGCTCCAACCGCAAGGCGACCCAGATCACCCGCGACGACGTGATGGCCGGCGGCTCGGCGCTGATCTCGGTGTTCATCCGCGAGCCGGAGTTCGTCGGCCAGACCAAGGACCGCCTCGCCACGCAGGAGGCCGCCCGCCTGGTCGAGAACGCGGTGCGCGACCGCTTCGACCACTGGCTGGCGTCCGACACCCGCTCGGCCGGCGCCATCCTCGACTACCTGGTGCTCAAGGCCGAGGAGCGCCTGCGCCGCCGCGCCGAGAAGGAGACCAGCCGCAAGACCGCGGTGAAGAAGCTCCGCCTCCCCGGCAAGCTCGCCGACTGCTCCGGCGCCACCCGCGCCGGCTCCGAGCTGTTCCTCGTCGAGGGCGACTAGCGCCGGCGGCTCCGCCAAGCAGGCCCGCGACCGCAAGACCCAGGCGGTGCTGCCGCTGCGCGGCAAGATCCTCAACGTGCTCGGCGCCGCCTCCTCCAAGCTGATGCAGAACCAGGAGCTCGCCGATCTCTGCCAGGCGATGGGGGTGCAGGCGGGCACCCGCTTCGCCCTCGACGACCTGCGCTACGAGAAGATCGTGATCATGACCGACGCCGACGTCGACGGCGCCCACATCGCCTCGCTGCTGATGACCTTCTTCTTCACCCAGATGCGCCCGCTGATCGACGCGGGCCACCTCTACCTCGCCGCGCCGCCGCTCTACCGCCTGACCCAAGGGGCGAAGTCGGTCTACGCGCGGGACGACGCCGAGAAGAACGCGCTGATGGCCAAAAGCATCGGCGGCCGCGGCAAGATCGAGGTGTCCCGCTTCAAGGGCCTCGGCGAGATGATGCCCGCCCAGCTCAAGGACACCACGATGAACCCCGCCACCCGCACGCTGATCCGCGTGACGATCGCCGAGGACGAGGGCGAGACCGGCAACCTCGTCGAGCGGCTGATGGGCAAGAAGCCCGAGCTGCGCTTCCAGTACATCCAGGAAAACGCCCGGTTCGTCGAGGATCTCGACGTGTGAAATCCGGGGCTTTGCGCGCGCGCAATTCCGGGTATCGCATTGAATCAAAATGGATTCATCTTCGTTAATTCGCGATGAACACGGTGTCGCGCCTCAAGACGACAGCCGCGCGACCAGAGCCTCGGCACGGGGAACCAGTCGCTCGAAGGTCGCGGCCCACGGAGCATGGCCCCCGTTTCGCAAGACGACCGCGGCTTGGCGCAACTGGGACAGCGCGGCCTGTGCGCTCTCGTAGTCCCCGGTGCGCTCGGAGAGAGCGAGAAGCGTAGCTCCTTCGTTGCCGATTGTGTTCGCCCAGTCGAGCGGCACGCGCTCGCGGGTCGTCTCCTCCAGCGCGGCGCGGTAGGCGGCGACCGCCTCCTCCAGCCGCGCCGTGCCGCTCTCCCGCACCCCGAGCGTCAGGAGCGCGGTGCCGAGGTTCGTCTGCGTCGTCGCCCAGTCGAGCGGCACGCGCTCGCGGGTCCGCTCCTCCAGCGCGGCGCGGTAGGCGGCGACCGCCTCCTCCAGCCGCGCCGTGCCGCTCTCGCGCTCCCCGAGCGTCAGGAGCGCGTTGCCGAGGTTCATCTGCGTCGTCGCCCAGTCGAGCGGCACGCGCTCGCGGGTCCGCTCCTCCAGCGCGGCGCGGTAGGCGGCGACCGCCTCCTCCAGCCGCGCCGTGCCGCTCTCCCGCACCCCGAGCGTCAGGAGCGCGTTGCCGAGGTTCGTCTGCGTCATCGCCCAGTCGAGCGGCACGCGCTCGCGGGTCCGCTCCTCCAGCGCGGCGCGGTAGGCGGCGACCGCCTCCTCCAGCCGTGCCGTGCCGCTCTCGCGCTCCCCGAGCGCCCGGAGCGCGGCGCCGAGGTTCATCTGCGTCCTCGCCCAGTCGAGCGGCACGCGCTCGCGGGTCCACTCCTCCAGCGCGGCGCGGTAGGCGGCGACCGCCTCCTCCAGCCGCGCCGTGCCGCTCTCGCGTTCCCCGAGCGTCGCGAGCGCGTTGCCGAGCCTCATCTGCGTCCTCGCCCAGTCGAGAGGCGCGCCGTCGCGGGTCCGCTCCTCCAGCGCGGCGCGGTAGACGGCGACCGCCTCCTCCAGCCGTGCCGTGCCACTCTCGCGCTCCCCGAGCATCGCGAGCGCGGTGCCGAGGTCGTTCAGCGCCGCGCCCCGCTCGGCGGCGTCACTGGCGCGATCCAAGGCGAATCGGGCGAGTTCGATCGAGACCTCGAGGTCGAGATTCAGGCCCTTGTCCCGCCCCCGCACGTACCACGAGTCCAGCTCGGTCCGGAGCGCGTCGAAGAGGCGTCCGGGATCGTCGGTTTCGAGCGTCAGCCGCCGGGCGATCTGGCGGGCGGCGGCGGGGGCATCGAAGGCAAGGAGGTGCTGGCGGACGGCAGCATCGAGGATTTGGGCGAGCCCGGCTTCGGCGGCGGCGGCCGCCTCGTCGGCGGCGGCCGCCGCGGCGTCGAGATTGCCTTCGGCGGTCAGGGTGGCGAGGCGGCGGAGGGTCGCATCGACGAAGGCGTCCACATTGGAGCCGGTCTCCCCGCGGGCCTGGGCCTCGGCTGCGAGGTCGGCGGCGGCCTCGAGGGCGCGCAGCGCCTCGTCGCGATCGGCGACGCGCGGGCTGATCTTGCGGGCCATCGCGATCAGCGTGGCCTCGGGGACCGTGGTCGATTTCGTCGAATGCAGCTCGCGGACGAGAGCGAGGATTTCGGTGGTGTCGTCCTTGATCGCGGCGGTTGTCTGAAGCGACTCCCGCCAGAGAGCGGGCGCGAGGGCGGCGACGGTGTCGGCACGGGTCAGCATCACCTCGAGAGTCGCGCGGGCGACGGCGCGGAAGAAGGCTTCGGGGAGAGGTGCGGCGGTGAAGTCGCGGGCGACGGCCGAGGCCTTGATCGCGGCGACCATGCGGTCGGTGGTGAGGGCGGGGTCGAGATGGGCGGCGGCGAAGACGGCGGGGTCGGCGAAGGCGGCCGGGGCGACCTGCCAGAAGAGGGCGATGGCGTCGTCGCGCGCCGGGCCGGGGTGGGTGAAGTGGCGGGCGTGGTCTTCGGCGGTACGCACCATCTCATTGGCGACGGCGGCGAGGCCGGTGGTGCCGAGTGCTGCATCGAGCGACTTCGCGCCGGAGGCGATATCGGCAAGCGCCTTCAGCCGCGCGACCGGGTCCACGCCGGAGGCGAGGCGGCAGCCGGCGACCACCAGGTTGGCGAAGGCGGCGAAGCTCGCGACGGTGACGACGGCCATGGCGCGCTCCCCCTGCGTCCGAGCCAGCATCCGGGCCGAGCGGTCGCCCGTCAAGGTAGGGCGCGCGCCCCGAATCGACCGGCGCGGCACACGCGATCCGTTTACCAATCCTTAACCGAACCCCTCCCTATGCGTGTGCCTCGCTGGTATCAGAAGCCTCCGAGTACACGGTATCAAGGAGGACCTGTCTTGAAATATCTGATCCCGGCCGCTGTGTTGGCGCTCGCGCTTCCGGCGGCGGCTTCCGCGCTTACGTTCGACGGCTCCTGGGGAGTCTCGGGCAGCGCGCTCCCGATCCCGGCCTCGTCGTGAAGACGAGCCCCGCGGGCAACGGCACGTTCTCGTTCGACCTGAACGACGGCGAGGCGACCTCGCAGAAGCTGTTCCGGATCTGGACCGACGAGTCCGACGTGAGCGGTGCGGACACCACCCCGCAGGACCTTGCCGTCGACTTCAACGTCAACGGCGGCACCGGCCCGCTGACCGGCTCGGTGCAGGGCCACTCCCAGTGGAAGTTCATCTTCAATTCGCAGTGGGGCTCGCTGGACTGGGGCAGCCCGATCGAGCTCGACGTCGGCACCGGCATCCTGTCGATCGCGCTGTCGAGCATCGACAAGTTCAACGAGGGGCTCTACGGCCTCAACAGCGGCAAGAAGCACGGCGGCGACGTCTACGCCGACTTCTCCTACAGCGCGTCGCCCTCGCAGGTGCCGCTGCCGGCCGGTCTCGGCCTCGCGCTCCTCGGCATGAGCGCGCTCGGCTTCTTCGGCGTCCGCCGCGCGGCCTGAGCGATCACCGTCACGGGGCGCGGACGGGCCGGAAACCCGCCGCCCGCGCCTCCTCCTCGTCGCAGAACCACGCCTCGCCGGCTCCTGGATCGATCCGGGTCCGCGCATAGGACGGCTCGCCCGGCAGATGATAAATCCGCGCGCCGCCCCTTCCGATGTTCCCCTTGATCGCGCATCCGTCCGCCGGCCCCGCGCCCGCGGCCGCCGCGAACCCCTCGGTGCTGCCGTCGGTCCTGGCGTCGGCGCGATAATCCCAAGGCGCCTCCGACGCCCCCTGCCACAGACCGCGCCCCGCCGCCCGCGCCTCGGCCTCCGCCGCGAGATAGATGTCGCTGTACCGGACGTAGGCGCGCGCCAGGCCCTCCGCCACCAGCTCGCCCCCCAGATCGACCCCGTTCGCGGTGCAGATCGAGACCAGCCGGCCGTATCGGTCGGTGTCCTGCGGCTCACAGCGCACCGTCCCGACCGCGGCCAGTTCCGCCAGCCGCCGCGCCGCCGCCTTGCCGCACTCCCACGCGCCGCCGTCGGCCCCGGTGCAAAGCTGATGCGATTCCGGCGCGTCGATACCGAACAGCCGCACCCGCACCGCGCCCAGCCGCAGGGTGTCGCCGTCGGTGATCCGCGCGTCCTGCGCTCCGGCCGGCGCGGCGGCGAGCACCGCGAGCACCAGCATCAACCATCGAGCGGTCATCGCGCCTCCTTCGCCGGCATTCGGCACGGGCGCGCACCAAGAAACCGTTAACCCGGTGCGACCGCGAGACAGGAGCCGGCGCCCGCCTCCCCCGCCCGCCTGTGGAAAGCGTCCCCGCTATCCTCGTTTTCCACAGACGATCAAGGGGAGACGCCGAGCCCCGCGCCCCTCTATAACGATGGCGCAGGGAGAGACACATGGCCGATGGACAGACCGCGGACCTCGATGCCGAGCCGCACGCGCTACCCCACAACATCGAGGCCGAGCAGGCGCTGCTCGGCGCATTGCTCGTCAACAACGACGTCTACGACCGGGTCGCCGCGATCGTGCAGGCCGCTCATTTCTTCGATCCCGTCCACGCCCGGATCTTCGAGGTGGCGGGGGAGCGGATCCGCCG
The DNA here is from genome assembly GCA_963773555.1 of uncultured Alphaproteobacteria bacterium. Taxonomy (GTDB): domain Bacteria; phylum Pseudomonadota; class Alphaproteobacteria; order Rhodobacterales; family Rhodobacteraceae; genus Amaricoccus. The sequence continues at coordinate 57,505 of CAVZCB010000017.1, read as the reverse complement.
CAACGCGCTGGCCACCCCCGTCACCATCAAGGCGTTCTTCGAGGGCGACGCGGGCCTCGGCGAACTCGGCGGCCCGGCCTACCTCGTTCGCCTTGCCGGTGCGCGCGATCTCGCTGTTCGCCGCGCGCGACTACGCCCAGCTGATCTACGACCTCGCGATCCGCCGCGAGCTCATCCTGCTCGGCCAGACCATCGCCGACAAGGCCGGCCGCACCGAGATCGACAGCGAGCCCAAGGACCAGATCGTCGAGGCCGAGCAGGCGCTCTACCAGCTCGGCGAGCAGGGCAAGATCGACAAGGGCTTCCAGACCTTCCGCCGCGCGGTGATCGACGCGGTCAAGGTCGCCAACGCCGCCTACGAGCGCGAGGGCGGCCTCGCCGGCATCTCCACCGGTCTCGACGACCTCGACAAGCGGCTCGGCGGCCTGCACCCGTCGGATCTCCTGATCCTCGCCGGCCGCCCGTCGATGGGCAAGACCTCGCTCGCCACCAACATCGCCTTCAACATCGCCAAGGCCTACAAGAAAGGCATCAGGCCCGACGGCAGCGAAGGCGCGGTCGAGGGCGGCGTCGTCGGCTTCTTCTCGCTCGAGATGTCCGCCGAGCAGCTCGCCGCCCGCGTGCTCTCGGAGGCCTCCCGCGTCCCCTCGCACCAGATCCGCCACGGCGACATGACCGAGGAGGAGATGCGCCGCTTCATCGAGGCCGCCAAGACGCTGGAGAACTGCCCGCTCTTCATCGACGACACGCCGGCGCTGCCGATCTCCACCATTGCCGCCCGCGCCCGCCGGCTGAAGCGCCAGCACGGCCTCGACGCGATCTTCATCGACTACCTCCAGCTCGCCCGCCCCGCCTCCAACCGCTCCGAGGGCCGCGTGCAGGAGGTCTCCGAGATCACCCAGGGGCTGAAGGCGATCGCCAAGGAACTCAACATCCCGGTGATCGCCCTCTCCCAGCTCTCCCGCCAGGTCGAGAGCCGCGAGGACAAGCGCCCGCAGCTGTCGGACCTGCGCGAGTCCGGCTCGATCGAGCAGGACGCCGACGTGGTGATGTTCGTGTTCCGCGAGGAGTACTACAAGGAGCGCGAGAAGCCGGGCGACCACGACATCGAGGGCATGATGAAGTGGAAGGACGCGATGAGCGCCCTGCACGGCCGCGCCGAGATCGTCATCGGCAAGCAGCGCCACGGCCCGATCGGCACCATCGAGCTCGCCTTCGAGGGCGAATTCACCCGCTTCTCCAACCTCGTCAAGGCCTACCAGCAGAACGCCGAGGTCGAGTTCAGCTGACCTCGGGGCGGCCGGAACCCGCCCCGCTCCCCCGCGTTCCCTCGGCAACCGCAGCGGAGCGCAAGGAGAGCCCGATGGCCGAATACGAGCAGATGTCCAACGAAGACGCAATCGAGCAGATCTGGAAGCTGGCGAAGTCGATCGACTTCTGCATGTTCGTCACCTGGGACGGCGAGCGGCAGCGCGCCCGCCCGCTCTCGGCCCGCCCGGACCGCGACGAGGGCCGCATCTACTTCCTCTCCGACGTGCACGGCGCCAAGGACGAGCAGATCGAGCGCTTCCCCAAGGTCACGCTCACCTTCTCCGACATCCGCGCCCACGACTACGTCGTCATCACCGGGAACGCGACTGTCTCCAACGACCGCGCCAAGATCGGAGATCTGTGGACCTCCGCCGATCAGGCCTGGTGGGACTCGGCCGACGATCCGTCGATCCGCCTGATCGCGTTTGTCCCCGACGACGCCGAACTCTGGAAAGGCCCCAACCGCATGGTAGCGGGAGCAAAAATGCTGACCGCGGCCGTAACCGGGGCGAAGGTCGAGCTCGGCGAAAATCGCAAGGTCGATCATCTGTAGGCTTCGAGCCTTGCCAACCAGGGCCGGCCGATGCTAGCCGGCCCGATGCGGCCTGTGCCGCCAGAGGACGACCTCCCCGCGCCTCGGGACACCACGTTCGGGTCGGCCCGACACCAGAGATCGGCCGACCATGCGAACCACCGGAGACCGCATCCGCCACGCCCTCAGCTTCGAGATCGTCGGTCTGTTGATCGTGACGCCGCTCGCAGCCTGGGCATTCGGGATGCCGATCCACGACATGGGGGTGGTCAGCGTCGTCAGTGCGACGCTGGCGACCGGATGGAACTACATCTACAACCTGATCTTCGACCACGCGATGCTGCGCTTCACCGGGAGCGTCGGCAAGTCGCTCGCGGTACGCGTGCCTCACGCGGTGCTCTTCGAGGCAGGCCTGCTCGTTGTGCTTCTGCCGTTCATCGCGTGGTATCTCGGCGTCAGCCTGGCGGAGGCGTTCGCGATGGATGTCTCCTTCGCGGTCTTCTACCTGGTCTACGCCTTCGTCTTCAATCTGGCCTACGACCACGTCTTCCCGATCCCACGGGCCGCCGGTCCGGACCCCCGGAGGGGGACTTCCGACTGAGCGGTATCGGAAAGGCCGCCCGTCACGATGCCAGGCGCTCCTTCTTCGCGAACGGGCTGAGGCCCAGCCACTGCTGCATCGACGCCGCGATTTCGCGGTTGCCCTGAAACTCGATCCGCTCGCGTTCGGCATTCACCGTCGTCAGGCCCATCCAGATCGCGGTCATGGTCCGCAGATCGGTCGAGACATAGAGATCGACGTCGAACCCCGGATCGACGCTGCAGAGATCGACCAGCCCGTCCGGCTGGACCAGCAACCACCAGTCGCGCTCCGCCGGGGCCATCTCGGGAAACAGAAACTCCACCACCGTGCGGCGCGACGGCAGCGGCGAGGGGTCGAGGTTGCGGTGCATGTCCCACATCAGCAGCGACGGATCGAGGTTCTTCAGCGTGAGCCGCGATTCGACCCACTTCTGCCCCCAGCTGCCGAACGCCTCGACCACCGGCAAGAGATCGCGCCCCGCCGGGGTCAGCCGATAGTCGTGGATCCCCTGTCCGCCGGGCACCGGACGCCGGTCGACGATGCCGGCCTCTTCCAGCTCCTTCAGCCGTTGCGACAGAAGCGTCCGCGACATCTTCGGCACCCCGCGCCGCAGGTCGTTGAAGCGGGTCGACCCGGCGACCATCTCGCGGACCACCAGCATGGTCCATCGGGTGCACAGGATCTCGGCGGCCATCGCGACAGGACAGAACTGCTGGTAGCCTGAATGTGCCATGAATACGTCCCCCCCGGGACACTCGAACAATCCGACCACTCGAAAGATGAGCCAGACAGCATAGCACGATCGTAACCGAATCGGACCAGTGCTGAATCTGGACCTGCCGGTCCACTCCGGTCACTGGCTGGGGAGGCCGAATCTCTGGCAAAACCCCCCGGTCGGCGCGACGGCAATCCTCGCGCCTCGACTGGGGAGACCACACATGACCATCTCGCTGAAACGTCTCAATGGCGGAACGAAGGCGATCGAATCGGGCGCCATAGACGCGCTCGCGGCCGATCTGCAGGGCGAGGCGATCCGGCCCGGCGGCGAAGGCTACGACGAGGCCCGCACCCTCTGGAACGGCATGATCGACCGCAAGCCCGGACTGGTGATCCGGGCGAAGACACCCGGCGACATCCAGACCGCGGTCAATTTCGCCAGGGAGAACGATCTCCTGATCGCCGTGCGCGGTGGCGGCCACCAGATCGCCGGCCTCGCCGCCACCGACGACGCGCTGCAGCTCGACCTCTCGCAGATGCGCGCCGTCACCGTCGATCCCGAAAACGCCACCGCCCGCGTCGAGCCCGGCGCGACGCTGGCCGACCTCGACCAGGCGACCCAGGCCCACGGCCTCGCCGTGCCGACCGGCATCAACTCCACCACCGGCGTCGCCGGGCTGACACTGGGCGGCGGCTTCGGCTGGATCACCCGCAAGTTCGGCATGACCGTCGACAACCTCGTCTCCGCCGATGTCGTCACCGCCGACGGCGCGCTCCGCCACGCCAGCGCCAGCGAGAACCCGGACCTGTTCTGGGCGCTCCGCGGCGGCGGTGGCAACTTCGGCGTCGTCGCGGCCTTCGAGTTCGGGTTGCACGAGCTCGGCCCGGAAGTGCTCTCCGGTCTGATCATCCACCCGATGGAAGCCGCCCCCGACCTGCTGCGCGCCCTCCGCCCGATCTGGGCCGAGGCGCCGGACGAACTGACGGTCTGGGCGGTGCTGCGCCTCGCGCCGCCGGTCCCGTTCATCCCCGAGGACTGGCATGGCAAGCCGATCATCGCCCTCGCGGTGTGCTACGCCGGCAGCATCGAGGACGGCGAGAAGGCAACCGCGGCGCTGCGTGCCCTCGGCAACCCGGTCGTCGACGTGGTGTCGCCGCACCCGTTCGCGGGCTGGCAGCAGGCGCTCGACCCGCTCCTGGCGCCCGGCGCGCGGAACTACTGGAAGAGCCACGACTTCGTGGACATTTCCGACGCGGCGATCGCCACGATCCTCGACGCCGCCGCGAACCTTCCCGACCCGCAGACCGAGATCGCGCTGGCGCACGTCGGCGGGGCGATGGCGCGGGTTCCCGCGGACGCCACGGCGTTCCCGCAACGCGCGGCGCACCTGACCATGAACCTGCACACCCGGTGGGAGGACCCGGCGAAGGACGCGGCCTGCATCGGCTGGGCGCGCGATCTCTTCGACGCCACCACCCCCTTTGCCGCGAGCAGCATCTACGTGAACTTCATCCCCGAGGAGGGCGAGCCCGACCAGATCGTCGCCGCCTACGGCGACAACCTCGCGCGCCTGCGCGAGATCAAGGCGACCTACGACCCGGACAACCTCTTCCGGGTCAACCACAACATCCGGCCGGTCGCGGCCACGGTCCCGGCGCAGTAGCCGACGGCCACCTCCCGGCGGCGCGCTTCAGCGCGCGTCGCCGGCGATTTCCCTGATCTCGATCTCGATGCTGGCCGGATCGACGCGGCCGTAGCGCGCCGACAGCCGGGTCCACGCGTCCGCCAGCGTCGCGGCGCCCGCCGAGGTCCGGAGCCTGATCACCCCCTCCCTCCGACCGGCGACCGTTGCCCGATAGACCACCGCGCAGATGGCGTCCTGACAGTCTGCGGCTTGCATTGTCCTGTTCCCCCTGTTGGTCTGAGGAGTTCTAGCGCGCGGCGAGTGACGCCATCGTGACTCGAGCGTTAACGCACCCGCGTCTCACGCGTGTCCGGGACGACCCTCACCGACCGAGCATCAGCCCCGCCAGCCCGAGGAACGCAAAGAACCCGAACACGTCGGTGATGGTGGTGACGAACGTGCCCGACGCCAGCGCCGGGTCGAGCTTCAGCCGGTCGAGCGCGATCGGGATCAGCACGCCGGCGAACGCCGCCACCACCATGTTCCCGACCATCGCCGTCGCGATCACCCACCCGAGCGTCGCGTCGCCGAAATAGAGCCCGCTCAGCACCCCGATCAGAACGGCGAAACCGACGCCGTTGATCACCCCCACCAGCCCCTCGCGCCCGATGAAGCGGCCCATGTTCGACGCCGTCAGGCTGCGAGTCGCCAGCGCCCGCACCGCCACGGTCAGCGTCTGCGTCCCGGCGTTGCCGCCCATCGAGGCGACGATCGGCATCAGGATCGCCAGCGCCACGAACGCCTGGATAGTGTCCGCGAACAACCCGATCACCGCCGAGGCGAGGATCGCGGTCCCGAGGTTCACCGTCAGCCAGACGAACCGCCCGCGCGCGATGTCGGCAACCCCGTCCGACAGCTCCTCGTCGCCGACGCCGGCCAGCAGCCGAAGATCCTCCTCGGTCTCGTCCTCCAGCGCCTCCATCGCGTCGTCGATGGTGATGACCCCCACCAGCCGCCCGTCCCCGTCGGTCACCGGCGCCGATATCAGGTGATACTTGTTGAACATGTAGGCCACGTCGGCCTGGCTCTGCCCCACCCGCAGCCAGTGGAAATCGGCGTTCATCAGTTCGCTCAGCCGGATCGCCCGCGCCGACCCCATCACCTTGCCGAGCGGCACCAGCCCGACGGGATGCATCTGCGGGCTGACGATGATCAGGTCGTAGAAGCTCTCCGGCAGCCACTCCTCGGCCCGCATGAAGTCGATGGCGTCGCCCACCGTCCAGTGCTCCGGCGCCACCACCACCTCGCGCTGCATCAGCCGCCCGGCCGAGTCCTCCTCGTAGAGCAGCGACTGTTCGACCGCGATCCGGTCCGCGTCGTCGAGGGCGCGCAGGATCCGTTCCTGCTCCGGCGCCTCCATGTCCTCGGTGAGATAGACGACGTCGTCGGTCTCGAGATCCTGGACGGCGGCGGCGAGAATGTCGTCGGGCAGCCCCGCCACCACGTCGTCGCGCACGCCCTCCTCGAGCTCGGAGAGCACCGCACCGTCGAGATTGATGCCCCAGAGCCGGACCAGCGCCTGCCGGTCCGGACGGCTGATCTGCTCCAGGAGATCGGCGACGTCGGCCTCGTGCAGCGGCTCGAGCAGCGCGACCAGCGCTTCCTGGTCCCCGGCCTCCACCGCCCCGAGCACCGCGTCCACCGTCTCCCGGTTCAGCGCCGGCGCCGACACCGCCTCGTCGACCTCCTCGAGCGTGTCGTTCATCCGCGTCTCCCTGCGCCGACCGGCGATTCGCCCGCGACCATACACGCTCCCTCCGGGCATGAAACCGCTGAGAGACCAGCCTGAAACCGTGGTTCGGGCTTGACCCCGGCCGCGCGGTGCTGCCCGCTGGCATCACGAGCCGATCGAAGGAGACACCACCATCGCCCGCGCCTGCCTCACCATCGATCTCGACGCCATCGTCGCCAACTGGCGCGCGCTCGACGGCCGCTCCGCGCCCCACGTCGAAACCGCCGCCGTGGTCAAGGCAGACGCCTACGGCCTCGGCGCCGCGCAGGTCGGGCCGGCCCTCGCCGCCGCGGGGGTGCGCAGCTTCTTCGTCGCCCTCGCCGAGGAAGGTGCGGCCCTGCGCGCCGCGGTCGGCCCCCGCCCGGCCATCCACGTCTTCGCCGGCCTGATGCCCGGCGATGCCGATCCGGTGCGCCGGCACGACCTGGTGCCGTGCCTGAACAGCGCCGCGCAAATGGAGGCCTTCGCCGCGGAACTTCCGCGCAGACCGTGCGCGATCCAGTTCGACAGCGGCATGAACCGTCTTGGCCTGGAAGCGGCGGAGTTCGAAGCCGCCGCGCATCTCCTGCCGCGCCTCGCCCCGGTGCTGCAGATCAGCCACCTCGCCTGCGCCGACGACACCGACCACCCGTTCAATGCCGCCCAGCGCGAGGCGTTCGTCGCGCTCACCGACCGGCTGCCGGGCGTGCGCCGCAGCCTCGCGGCCACCGGCGGCATCCTGCTCGGACCCGATTTCCACTTCGCGCTGACCCGCCCCGGCGTCGGCCTCTACGGCGGCCTGCCGTTCGCCGACGCCCGCCCGGTCGTCACCCTCTCGCTGCCGGTGATCCAGGTCCGCGACGTCGCCCCCGGCGAGATCGTCGGCTACGGCGCCACCTGGACCGCAACCGCCCCCGCCCGCGTCGCCACCGTCGCCGCCGGATACGCCGACGGCCTGCCCCGCGCGCTCGGCAACGGCGGCCTGTCGCTCTATGCCGGCGATACCGCCTGCCCGATCGTCGGCCGGGTCTCGATGGACCTCATCACCGTGGACGTCACCGCCCTGCCCGAGGTCCCCGACCACCTCGACATCCTGGGCGCCCGCCAGACGGTGGACGACCTCGCCCGCGCCGCCGGCACCATCGGCTACGAGATCCTGACCAGCCTTGGCCGCCGCTACGAACGCGTCTACAAGGGGGCCGCATCGCCCCCGGACCCTGCATGATCCTCGTCAATCTCGTCCATGCCTTCCTCGCCTCCATCGGCCGCTCCACCCTCGAACTTCTCGGGGCGACCGGCCGTCTGACGCTGTTCGCCCTCGACACGCTCAGCCACATCGTCCGCCCGCCGTACTACCCGGTGGAACTCGCCCGCCAGCTTCTCCGGATCGGCTACTTCTCCCTGCCGGTCGTCGGCCTCACCGCGCTGTTCACCGGTGCCGCGCTCGCCTTGCAGATCTGGTCCGGCGGCGACCGCTTCAACGCCGGCACCGTCGTTCCCTCGATCGTCGCCATCGGCATCGTGCGCGAACTCGGCCCCGTCCTCGGCGGCCTGATGGTCGCGGGCCGGGTCTCCTCCTCGATCGCCGCCGAACTCGGCACCATGCGCGTGACCGAGCAGATCGACGCGCTCACCACCCTCTCCACCGACCCGATGAAATACCTGGTGCTGCCCCGCGTCCTCGCCGGCCTGATCGCCCTGCCGATCCTGGTGGCGGTCGGCGACGTGATCGGCATCTTCGGCGGCTATCTCGTCGGCACCAACCGCCTCGGCTTCAACTCCGGCGCCTACATCAAGAACACGCTGGATTTCCTCACCACCGCCGACGTGGTCTCCAGCCTCACCAAGGGTGCCGTCTTCGGCTTCCTGCTGGCGCTGATGGGCTGCTACAACGGCTACAATTCCGCCCGCGGCGCCCAGGGCGTCGGCGAGGCCACCACCAACGCCGTGGTCTCCGCCTCGATCCTGATCCTCGCGGCGAACTACCTGCTGACCGAGGCGTTCTTCTGATGCGCGACGCCCCGGCCGCGACGCCCCGGATCGAACTCCGGGACGTGAAGAAATCCTTCGGCAACAAGCATGTCCTGACCGGCGTCTCGCTGAAGGTGATGCCCGGCGAGAGCCTCGTGATCATCGGCGGCTCCGGCACCGGCAAGTCGGTGACGCTGAAGTGCATCCTCGGCATCCTGACCCACGACTCCGGCGAAATCCTGGTCGACGGCACCCCGCTCGCCCGCATCGACCGCCGCGGCTTCCTGCGCCACTTCGGGATGCTGTTCCAGGGCGGCGCCCTGTTCGACAGCCTGACGGTCTGGCAGAACGTCGCCTTCCGCCTGCGCCATGCCCGCAAGCCGATGTCCCGCCGCGCCGCCCGCGATCTCGCCATCGACAAGCTCGGCCGCGTCGGCCTCGCCCCCGAGACCGCCGACCTCTACCCCGCCGAACTCTCCGGCGGCATGCAGAAGCGCGTCGGCCTCGCCCGCGCCATCGCCACCGACCCGGCAGTGATCTTCTTCGACGAGCCCACCGCCGGCCTCGACCCGATCCTCGCCGGCGTCATCAACGAGCTGATCCGCGAACTCGTCACCGAGATCGGCGCCACCGCCGTCACCATCACCCACGACATGACCACCGTGCGCACCGTCGCCGACCACGTGGCGATGCTGCACGACGGCCGGGTCCGCTGGCAGGGCCCGATCTCCGACATGGAGACCGCCGGCGACCCCTACCTCGACCAGTTCATCCACGGCCGCGCCGAAGGCCCGATCGCGACCGTCAGATGACCCCCTCGAGCGCCCCCGGCACCATCGCAGCCCCAGGCTTTCATACGGCCTTGAAACCTGGAGAGCAGTCGTTTTTCGCCAACCGGCGAAAAACCAGCCAAAAGACAATGCGCGCACCGCGCGCTCCTTCTGGCCGCAACGGCGGCCCGCGGCCGCAAGGCCGCGCGCCTTCACAGACAATTATTCTTCGTGAATCCGAACAATTCCAACGCGCTACCCGGAATTGCGCGTGCGAAAAGCCCCGGTCTCGCACCGATGGCTAGCCGCCGCGCCAGCTTCGTCTGCAACGAGTGCGGCGCCACCCACGCCAAATGGTCCGGCCGCTGCGACGCCTGCGGTGCCTGGAACGCCATCACCGAGGAGGCCGGCCTCACCGAGGGCCCCGCCGGCCGCTCCCTCGGCCCGGCCCGCGGCCGTCGCATCGCCCTCGGCGACCTCGCCACCACCGAGCCACCACTGCCGCGCACCCTTTCCGGCATCGCCGAGCTCGACCGCGCGCTCGGCGGCGGTCTGGTCCCGGCCTCGGCCATCCTCGTCGGCGGCGACCCCGGCATCGGCAAGTCCACCCTGCTCCTGCAGGCCGCCGCCGCCTTCGCCGCCCGCGGCACCTCCGCCATCTACATCTCCGGCGAGGAGGCCGCCGCCCAGATCCGCATGCGCGCGAGCCGCCTCGGCCTCACGGGCGCCCCGCTGAAGCTCGCCACCGAAACCAACCTCCGCGACATCCTGACCACGCTCGAGGCCGAACGCCCGGCGCTCGCGGTGATCGACTCGATCCAGACCCTCTGGTCCGACCACGTCGACAGCGCGCCCGGGCTCGGTCTCCCAGGTCCGCGCCGCCTGCCACGAGCTCACCGCCTTCGCCAAGCGCCGCGGCACCGCCATCGTCCTCGTCGGCCACGTCACCAAGGAGGGCCAGATCGCCGGCCCCCGCGTCGTCGAGCACATGGTCGACACCGTGCTCTACTTCGAGGGCGAGCGCGGCCACCAGTTCCGCATCCTGCGCGCGGTCAAGAACCGCTTCGGCCCCGCCGACGAGATCGGCGTCTTCGAGATGACCGGCACCGGCCTCGCCGAAGTCGCCAACCCCTCCGCGCTGTTCCTCTCCGAGCGCGACACCACCACCTCCGGCTCGGTGGTGTTCGCCGGCATCGAGGGCACCCGGCCGCTGCTGGTCGAGATCCAGGCCCTCGTCGCGCCCTCCACCCTCGGCACCGCCCGGCGCACCGTGGTCGGCTGGGACGGCGGCCGCCTCGCGATGGTGCTCGCCGTGCTGGAGAGCCCGCTGCGGCATCGGCTTCGGCCCCTCGGACGTCTACCTCAACGTCGCCGGCGGCCTCAGGATCACCGAGCCCGCCGCCGACCTCGCCGTCGCCGCGGCGCTCGTCTCCGCCCGCCAGGACATACCCCTCCCCCGCGACGCGGTGGTGTTCGGCGAGATCAGCCTCTCCGGCGCGCTCCGCCCCACCGCCCAGGCCGAGGCCCGCCTGCGCGAGGCGGCCAAGCTCGGCTTCACCGCCGCCTGGACGCCGACGCGCCCAACCGCCGGTAACGAGCTTGCCATTCACCCGGTTGCGGATCTCGGCGCATTCATGGACAAGTGCTTCGGCACGATCGACCGGTAGGGCTCAGGGTTTACATGGAAGGCTTCACACTCGTCGACGGGATCGTCCTCGCCGTCATCGCGATCTCCGGCGTGCTCGCCTACGCCCGCGGCCTGGCGCGCGAATCCCTCTCGATCGCCGGCTGGATCGTCGCCGCCCTCGCCGGCCTCTCCCTTGCGCCGTTGGTCGCGCCGCTCCTGCGCGAGGTGCCCGTCCTGAAGGACGTGATCGGCACCAGCTGCGAGCTCAGCATCCTCGCCGGCTTCGCGGCGGTGTTCGCCGTCGCGCTGATCCTCGTCTCGCTGTTCACGCCGCTCCTCGCCGGGCTGGTCTCCAACTCGGCGATCGGACCGGTCGATCAGGGCCTCGGCTTCGTGTTCGGCATCGTCCGCGGCGTCCTGCTGGTGGTGATCGCGCTGGTGGTCTACAACCGCATCTTCGGCGGCGCCGGCGGCGTGCCGCAGATCGACAACAGCCACTCGATCACCATCTTCGCCGGCCTCGAGGAGCGCATCGCCGCGATGCTGCCCGAGGACGCGCCGCAATGGATCGCCAACCAGTACGACCGGCTGACACAAACTTGCAATACATGACACGCACGACGTGGTGACAACCGGGATCCGTGCTTCTATATGAGCGGCGGCACGCAAACCGGAGCGCCCATGTCCACACCGTTCGACGACGACAAGCTGCACGAGGAGTGCGGTGTCTTCGGCGTGATCGGCGTGCAGGAAGCGGCCAGCTTCGTCGCCCTCGGCCTGCACGCGCTCCAGCACCGCGGCCAGGAAGCGGCCGGCATCGTCTCCTATGCTCCGGACACCGGCTTCTCCTCGGCCCGCCGCTTCGGCTACGTCCGCGACAACTTCACCTCCGTCTCGCTGATGGAGACGCTGCCCGGATCGCTCGCCATCGGCCACGTCCGCTACTCGACCTCCGGCTCCAAGGGCTCCACCCAGATCCGCGACGTCCAGCCGCTGTTCGCCGAGTTCGCCATGGGCGGGGCGGCGATCGCCCACAACGGCAACCTCACCAACGCCCGCGCCCTGCGCCAGGAGCTGATCGCCCACGGCTCGATCTTCCAGTCCGGCTCGGATACCGAGTGCATCATCCACCTGATGGCCCGCTCGATCCAGAACAACATCCCCGAGCGGATGAAGGACGCGCTCCGCCGCGTCGAAGGCGCCTTCTCCATCGTCGCGATGACCCGCTCCAAGCTGATCGGCGTGCGCGACCCGCTCGGCGTGCGCCCGCTGATGCTCGGCCGGTTCGGCGACGCCTGGATCCTGTCGTCCGAGACCTGCGCCCTCGACATCATCGGCGCCGAGTTCGTCCGCGAGGTCGAGCCCGGCGAGATGGTGATCTGCACGGAACCGGGCGTCGAGAGCCTGTTCCCGTTCCAGCGTGTCGCCTCGCGGTTCTGCATCTTCGAGAAGGTCTACTTCTCCCGCCCCGACAGCGTGATCGGCGGCCACTCGGTCTACGAGACCCGCCGCCGCATCGGCATGGAGCTCGCCCGCGAGGCGCCGGTCGAAGCCGACCTCGTCTGCCCGGTCCCCGACTCGGGCACCCCCGCCGCCATCGGCTACTCGCAGCAGTCCGGCATCCCCTACGCCATGGGGATCATCCGCAACCAGTACATGGGCCGCACCTTCATCGAGCCCACCGAGCAGATCCGCAACATGGGCGTGCGCCTGAAGCTCAACGTCAACCGCGCCGTGATCCAGGGCAAGCGCATCGTCCTCGTCGACGACAGCGTGGTGCGCGGCACCACCAGCCGCAAGATCCGCGAGATGGTGATGGACGCCGGCGCCGCCGAGGTCCACTTCCGCATCGCCTCGCCGCCCACCGCATGGCCCTGCTTCTACGGCGTCGACACGCCCGAGCGCGAGAAGCTGCTCGCCGCCTCGATGAGCGAGGCCGAGATGTGCGCCCATCTCGAGGTCGACAGCCTGAAGTTCGTCTCGCTCGACGGCCTCTACCGCGCCTGCGAGGAACCGGGCGGGCGCAATGCCCGCGAGCCGCAGTTCTGCGACGCCTGCTTCTCCGGCGACTATCCGGTGCAGCCCTCCGACCGCATCGAGCAGGGGTTCAAGCTCAAGGTTCCGGCGTGAGCGATCCCGATCCCGCCCCGCCCGTCGCGCTGGTCACCGGCGCCAGCCGCGGTCTCGGCTACGCCGTCGCCCGGGCGCTCGGCGCCCGCGGCACCCGGATCATCGCGCTCGCCCGCACCGTCGGCGGCCTCGAGGACCTCTCCGACGAAATCACCGCCGCCGGCGGTCCCACCCCCACGCTGGTGCCGCTGTCGCTGACCGACGAGGGCGGCTTGCAACGGCTCTGCCTCGCGATCCACGATCGCTGGGGCCGGCTCGATCTCGCCGTCCATTGCGCCGCCCACGCCGCCCCGCTCGGCCCCGCGCCGCACCTTGCCGACAAGGATTTCGACACCAGCGTCGAGGTCAACGTCCGCGGCACCCAGCGGCTGATCGTCATGCTCCAGCCGCTGCTCATCGCCGCCCCCGCCGGCCGCTTCGTCCACGTCACCGACAACCGCGCCGGCCAGCCGTTCTTCGGCTCCTATGGCGCCACCAAGGCCGCCGCCGAGGCACTGGTGCGTTCCTGGGCCGCCGAGACCGCGAAGATCGGGCCGAAGGTGGAGTTCTTCCATCCCAACCCGATGCCCACCGCGGTGCGCGGCCGCTTCTATCCCGGCGAGGATCGGACCGTGCTCGCCGCGCCCGCCGACGAAGCCGCCCGGCTGATCGACACCCTCGGTCTCTGAACCCGCAGGCTCCGGCCTCCGCTCAGGCCGCCCAGCGCTCCCCTGCGACATAGGTCGCGGCCACCGCCCGGTCGTCCCCCAGCGTCTCGAGCACGAACAGCTCCTCCGCCAGCGTCTCCACCGTCTCCATCCTGAGCGCCATCGCCGGCGTGGCGCCGCTGTCGAGCACCACCACGTCCGCCTCCGCCCCCGGTGCCAGCGTGCCGATCCTGACCCTCGAGCGACAGCGCCTCCGCATTGCCCCGCGTGATCCACCAGAACGCCCTGAGCGGATCGAGCTTCTGGCCCCTCAGCGCCAGCACCTTGTAGCCCTCGTCGAGCGTGCGCAGCATCGAATAGTTCGTGCCCCCGCCCACGTCCGTGGCGATCGCCCGCCGTACGCCCTGCGCGCCGAGCCCTGCGTCGTCGAACAGCCCGCTGCCGAGAAACAGGTTCGAGGTCGGGCAGAACACCGCCACCGAGCCGCTCTCGGCCATCGCCGCCCGCTCCCGCTCGCTGAGGTGGATCGAGTGTCCGAACAGGCTCCGCCGCCCGAGCAGCCCGTGGCGCTCATAGACGTCGAGATAATCCCGCGCCTCCGGATAGAGAGACGCGGTGAACGCGATCTCGTCGTGGTTCTCCGACAGATGCGTCTGCATGTAGCAGTCCGGATGCTCCCGCATCAGCGTCCCGGCCATCTCCAGCTGCGCCGGGGTCGAGGTGATGGCGAACCGCGGGGTCACCGCGCAGAGCGCCCGCCCCCGCCCGTGCCAGCGCTCGATCACCGCCTTGCTGTCGTCGTAGGACGACTGCGGCGTATCCGTCACCGCCTCGGGCGCGTTGCGGTCCATCATCACCTTGCCGCCGATCACCGCCATGTTCCGCGCTTCCGCCGCCTCGAAATAGGCCTCCGCCGAGGTCCGGTGCACCGAGCAGAAGGCGACCGCAGTCGTGGTGCCGTGCCGCAGCAGCTCGTCCAGGAACGCCCCCGCGATCCGCGCCGCGTGCGCCGGGTCGGAGAACTTCGCCTCCGCCGGAAAGGTGTAGGTGTTCAGCCAGTCGAGCAGCTGCGCCCCCCACGACGCGATCACCTGCGCCTGCGGCATGTGGATGTGGGTGTCGATGAACCCCGGCATCAGCAGGTGCGGCCGATGGTCCGCCACCTCCGCGCCCGGGGCCCCGGCCAGCACCGTCGCCGCCGGCCCCACCGCCGCCACCAGCCCGTCGCGCACCAGGATCGCGCCGTCCTCGTCGTAGGCATAGGCTCCGGTATCGTCGATCCCCGCCGGTTCCCGCAGAAACCGCAGCACCCTGCCCCGCAGCACGCGCTCCATCCCGTTCCTCCCTGTTGCGGGCGGACTGTCGCAGATTATCGTCGCACTTGAAAACCGTCGCCATCCGCGATCTTATTCAATGTCCGCTTGAAAATCCGGCAAAAAGGCGCCCGTGCCCTACCTCGAAAGCATCCGCGTCTTCACCCGCACCGTCGAGCTCGGCTCGATCACCGCCGGCGGCCGCGACCACCGCCTGACTCCGGCGGTCGCCTCGAACCGCATCAAGGAGCTCGAGGAACGCCTCGGCGTCCGGCTGTTCAACCGCACCACCCGCAAGCTCACCCCGACCGAGGTCGGCCGCGCCTACTACGACGCGGCCAAGCGCGTGCTCGAGGCGATCGAGGAGTCCGAGGCGGCCGTCGCCTCGTTCTCCCACCAGCCGCGCGGCGCGCTCAAGGTGACCGCTCCCCTCGGCGTCGGCCGGCACATCGTCGCGCCGCTGATCCCGGCCTTCCACGCCGCATTCCCCGAGATCGAGATCCGGCTGCGCCTGTCGGACCGCAAGATCGACTACCTCGCCGAGGCGGTCGACGTCGCCTTCGTGCTCGGCGACCTCGAAGACTCGACGATGAAGATGCGCACGATTGCCGAATGCGCCCGCATCCTCTGCGCCACGCCCGGCTATCTCGCGGCCCACGGCACCCCGGAGACGCCGGACGATCTGATCGCGCGGAACCACAACTGCCTGCTGCTGCGTTTTCCCGGCTCCCGCGAGTACTTCTGGACCTTCGCCACCCACGATGGCCCGGTTAAGCTCAACATCCACGGGGCCTTCGACGCCGACGACGGCGAGGTGCTGACCGACTGGGCGCTCGCCGGCGCCGGCATCGCCAACCGCCCGCGCTACGAGGTCGCTGCGCACATCACCTCCGGCGCGCTGGTCTCGCTGATGCCCGGAACGCCGCCCCTGCCGATCCGCTTCGCCTGCCTCTATCCGCACCGCCGGCTGCAGGATCCGAAGGTGCAGGTGTTCATCCCGTGGATGGTCGAGCGCTGCCGCCAGCGGCTGCGCACGCTCGACGGCGACGCCGAAGCTTGATGCCCGGCGCCGCTGCGCGCCTCAGCTCTGGACGCCGGCCACGTACCAGTCCATCGACAGCAGCCCCGCGTCCTCGATCTGCTCGCCGGCCGCCACCCTCTCCGTGCCCGACTGGTCGGTGATCGGACCCGCGAACACCGGTGCCGAGCCGTCGGCGATGCCGTTCCGCGTCGCCTCGGCCGCCGCGACCACGTCCTCCGGGATGCGCTCGTTGTAGGGCGCCATCCGGATGATGCCCTCCTTGAAGCCCCACCAGGTGTCGGTCGGTTCCCAGGCGTCGTCCATCACCTTCTGGATGCGGTCGATGTAGTAGACCCCCCAGTCGTTCTCCACCGCGGTCAGGTGCGCCTTTGGCGCGAAGCTCGACATGTCCCAGGCCTGCCCGAACGCCATCAGCCCACGCTGCTCGGCGGCCTGCAGCGCCGCCGGGCTGTCGGTGTGCTGGGCGATGATGTCCGCGCCCTGGTCGAACAGCGCCTTGGCCGCGTCCGCCTCCTTGGCCGGATCGTACCAGCTCGACACCCACACCACCTTGGTCTGGAAGTCGGGGTTCACCTTGCGCGCCCCGAGCGTGAACCCGTTGATGCCCTGCACCACCTCGGGGATCGGGAACGACGCGATATACCCCGCGATCCCCGACTTCGACATGTGCCCGGCGATCGTGCCGCAGACCTCGCGCCCCTCGTAGAACCGCGCGTTATAGGTCGCGACGTTGTCGGCCCGCTTGTAGCCCGAGCAATGCTCGAACTTCACGTCCGGATAGCGCTTGGCAACCTTGATCGTAGGGTTCATGAACCCGAACGAACAGGTGAAGATCAGCTGGTTGCCGTCCTCGGCCAGATTGCGGATCACCCGCTCGCTGTCCGGCCCCTCCGCGACGTTCTCCACGATCGTCGTCGAGATCGCGTCGCCGAACTTGGCGATCGCCTCCTGCCGCCCCTGCTCGTGCGCGTAGGTGTAGCCGAAATCTCCGACCGGTCCCACGTAGACGAAGCCGATCTTCAGCGGCTCCTGCGCGAACGCCCGCGCGCCGAGGAGCGGCAGGGTCGCCGCGGCGCCTCCGGCCCTGAGCAGGCCTCTTCTGGTGATATGGGTCATGTTTCTGCTTTCCCTGTTGGTTGGTTTTTCAGTCCCGATTCATGCGGCCGGCCTGAACGGCTGGCCGAGGCAGGCCGGCGCCGCGGCTCCGACCGACCGGCGCATCGAGATCAGCGCCAGCACCACGACCGTCGCCAGATACGGCAGCGCCGCCAGGAACTCCGGCGCGACGATATTGATGCCCGCCGCCTTGGCCTGCAACTCGAAAGTCATAACCGCGCCAAACAGATACGCGCCGAGCAGCAACCGCCACGGCTTCCACGCGGCGAACACCACGAGCGCGATCGCGATCCAGCCGCGCCCCGCGGTCAGCTGCTCGGCCCACATCGGCGTCTGCACCATCGAGTAGTAGCACCCGGCAAGCCCCGCCATCGCGCCGCCGAAGGCGACCGCCGCATAGCGCACCCCGATCACCGAATAACCGATCGAGTGCGCCGACAGATCGTTCTCCCCCACCGCCCGCAGGATCAGCCCGGGCCGTGAGCGCTTCAGGAACCACGCCACCGCCACGGTCATCGCCAGCGACAGATAGACCAGGATCGAATGCCCGAAGATCAGCCGCAGCACCGGCTGCTCCGCCAGCGCCGCCGGAAACACCGGCGCCAGCGGGCTGATCGTCGTGCCCACGGACCCCTCGCCGATCATCGACGACAGCCCGATCCCGAAGATCGTCAGCGCCAGTCCGGTCGCCACCTGATTGGACGCAAGCGTCAGCGTCAGCACCCCGAAGATCAGCGACGCCGCCGTCGCCGCGATCATCGCCGCCACGAGCCCGAGCAGCGCGTAGCCCGTCGCCGACGTCACCGCGAAGCCGGTGACCGCACCGATCAGCATCATCCCCTCGACGCCGAGGTTCAAGACGCCGCTCTTCTCGACCACCAGTTCGCCGAGCGCCGCCAGCAGCAACGGCGTCGCCGCGCCGACGATGGTCATCAGGATCGAGATCGTCATGCCGTCGCCCATCACGCGGCTCCCTTCCGTCGGCGCAACCGCAGCCGGTAGGTGACCAGGATGTCGGCGGCCAGCAGGAAGAACAGCAGCATCGCCTGGAACACCCCGGTCGCTGCGCTCGGCAGCCCCAGCGAGGACTGCGCCTGCTCGCCGCCGACATAGGTGACAGCGAGGATGATCCCTGCGGCGATGATGCCGGCCGGATGCAGCCGCCCGAGAAACGCGACGATGATCGCGGTGAAGCCGTAGCCGGTGGGGAACTGCGGCACCATCTGCCCGAACGGCCCCGCCGCCTCGAAGATGCCCGCGAGCCCCGCCAGTCCGCCGCCGCACAGCATCGCCAGCCAGATCGTCTGGTTGTGGTTGAACCCGCTGTAGCGCGCGGCCTGCGGCGCCGCCCCCACCACCCGCACCTGAAACCCGAACACCGTCTTGGCCATCACGAACCACACGCCGAGCGCGATCAGCAGCGCCAGCGGCACGTTGAGGAAGCCGATGCCGCCGAAGTACGGCAGGGTCTGGCTGTCGTTGAACAGCCGGCTTTGTGGAAAGTTGAAGCCCTCCGGGTCCTTCCACGGCCCGTTCATCAGGTAGTAGAGCAGCTGGATCGCCACGTAGGTCAGCATCAGGCTCGACAGGATCTCGTTGACGTTGAGCCGGGTGCGCAGGAACGCCGGGATCGCCGCGTAGGCCGCCCCCGCCAGCGCCCCGGCGATGCACATCAGCGGCAGGATCCACCACCCTTCCAGGTTCCAGGTCGCGAGCGCGATCCCGGTCCCGGCCAGACCACCGACGATGTACTGCCCTTCGGCGCCGATGTTCCAGACGTTCGCCCGGAACCCGATCGACAGGCCGAGCGCGATCATCACCAGCGGCGCGGCCTTCAGCCCCAGATCCTGCCATTTGCGCAGGGTGATCAGCGGCCGGACAAAGACCTCCCAGACCGCCGCCGGTCCATTGAACCCGAGGATCGAGAACACCACCGCGCCCACCGCCATCGTCAGGACCACCGCCAGCACCGGCGTCAGCCAGACCATCGCCCGGCTCGGCTCCTTGCGCTTCTCGAGCTCAAGCAGCATGTGTCGCCCCCCCGCCTGTCGCCCCGGTGGCCTCCGGGTCGCCGTGCACGCCGCCCATCAGCATCCCGATCTCCTCGATGGAAAAATCCTTTACCGCGCGCTTGGCCGACAACCGCCCCTCGTTGATCACCGCCAGCGAATCGCACAGCGACAGCAGCTCATCCAGATCCTGGCTGATCACCACGATCGCCGATCCCCGCGCCGCCAGATCGACCAGCGCCTGGTGGATCGCCGCCGCCGCCCCTGCATCGACCCCCCAGGTCGGCTGCGACACCACCAGCACCTCCGGGGTCTGCATCACCTCGCGCCCCATGATGAACTTCTGCAGGTTGCCGCCCGACAACGACCCCGCGGTCGCCCCAGGCCCGGTCGCCTTCACCTTGAACGCCGCGATCACCTCCTCGGCGAAGCCGCGCGCCGCCGCCGAGACGATCACCCCCTGCCGCACCATGCCTTCGCGGTTGCGCGCGGTCAGCACGGCGTTGTCGGCCAGCGTGAACCCCGGCACCGCGCCGTGCCCGTTGCGCTCTTCCGGCACCGCGGCCAGCCCCCGCCTGCGCCTCTCGTCGATCCCGAGCGCGCCCATCGGCCTGCCGTCGAGCCGGATCGCCTCGGCCCCCGCCGGCGTCTCGCCCGAAAGCGCCAGCATCAACTCGTTCTGGCCGTTGCCCGCCACCCCGGCGATCCCGAGGATCTCGCCGGACCGCACCGAGAACCGGACGTCCTTCAGCGCGACGTCGAAATCGCCCCGGCTCGCGAGGCTCAGTCCCTCGACCGCGAACTTCTCCGGTCCCGGCGCGCGCCCCTCGGCCTTGCTGATGTCCTTCAGGCTGCCCCCGATCATCATCTCGGCCATCGAGCGCGACGACTCCTCCGCCGGCACGCAGTCGCCCACCACCCTGCCGCCGCGCAGGATCGTCGCACCGTCGCACAGCGCCTTGATCTCGTGCAGCTTGTGGCTGATGTAGAGGATCGAGCAGCCGCCCCCGGCGAGGCTTCGCAGCGTCTCGAACAGCTGCGTCACCTCCTGCGGCGTCAGCACGCTGGTCGGCTCGTCCATGATCAGCAGCTTCGGATCGAGCAGCAGCGCCCGCACGATCTCGATCCGCTGCCGCTCGCCGACCGACAGCGTCGAAACCGTCCGGTGCGGATCGAGCGTCAGCCCGTAGGTCGCCAGCACCTCGCGGATCCGCGTCTCCAGCTCCGACTGGCTCAACCGCTCGTCGAGCCCGAGCGCGATGTTCTCCAGCACCGTCATCGGCTCGAACAGCGAGAAGTGCTGGAACACCATGCCGATCCCCATCGCCCGCGCCGCCTTGGGATTGGGGATTTGCACCGCCGCGCCGTCGAACCGGATCTCGCCCTCGTCCGGGTGAAGCACGCCGTAGATCATCTTGACCAGGGTCGATTTTCCGGCGCCGTTCTCGCCGAGCAGCGCATGTATCTCGCCCGGCCTTACCCCGAAGCTCACGTGATCGTTGGCGAGCACGCCGGGAAAGGCCTTGGTCACGCCCCGAAGTTCAAGCCGCAATTCTCCGCCTCCGGTCATCCGAATTCCTTTCCCGCCGGTTCAACCGACGTTGCCAAAGGGTTGATGCGCAATAGTTTTCCATTGCACATCAACAGGTTGACCCCTCTGCACAACGTATGCGACGCGGGCTTCATTCCGCGGCGACGGCGAAGCGGATCAGGAACAACGCCGCCACCAGCCAGGTCGCCGGATGCACGTCGCGCGCCCGGCCGGTCAGCGCCTTGATGACCGCGTAGCTGATGAACCCGAAGGCGAGGCCGTTTGCGATCGAGTAGGTGAACGGCATCATCAGCGCGGTCAGCGCCGAGGGCGCCGCCTCGGTGATGTCGTCCCAGTCGACGTCGAGCAGTTCGCGCATCATCAGGCAGGCGACGTAGAGCAGCGCCGGCGCGGTCGCATAGGCCGGCACCGTGCCTGCCAGCGGCGCGAAGAACAGCGCCGCCAGGAACAGCACCGCCACAGTGACCGCCGTCAGGCCGGTGCGCCCGCCCGCCATCACCCCCGAGGCGCTCTCGACGTAGGCGGTGGTGCTCGAGGTGCCCATCAGCGACCCCGCGACGATCGCCGTGGAGTCCGACAGCAGCGCCCGGCCGAGCTGCGGGTTGATGTTGCCCGGTCCCTCGGACAGCAAGCCCCGCCCGCTTGGCGACGCCGATCAGCGTGCCGGTGGCGTCGAACACCTCGACCAGCACGAACACCAGGACCACATGCAGGATCCCGACCCCGATCGCGCCCATGATGTCGAGCTGCAGGAACGTCGGCGCGATGCTCGGCGGCGTCGACATCACTCCGCCGAACTCGCTGAACCCGAAGGCGATCGAGACCGCGGTCACCGCGAGGATGCCGATCAGGATCGCGCCCTTGACCTTCAGCGCGTCGAGTGCCGCGATCACGAAGAACCCGATGATCGCCAGCAGCGGCGCCGCCTGGGTCATGTCGCCGAGTCCGATGAAGGTCGCCTCGTTGGCCACGACGATCCCGGCGTTCTTCAGCGCGATGATGCCGAGAAACATGCCGATGCCGGCCGCGACGGCGCTGCGCATCGAATGCGGGATCCCCGCGACCAGCCAGCGCCGGACGCCCGTCACCGTCAGGATCAGGAAGATGCAGCCGGAGATGAACACCGCGCCCAAGCCCTGCTGCCAGGTGAAGCCCATCGCGCCCACCACGGTGAAGGCGAAGAACGCGTTCAGCCCCATGCCCGGCGCCATCGCGATCGGCCAGTTGGCGTAGAACCCCATGATCGCCGAGCCGAGCGCCGCGGCGAGGCAGGTGGCCACGAACACCGCGCTCTGGTCCATGCCGGTGGTGGCGAGGATCTGCGGGTTGACGAAGATGATGTAGGCCATCGTCAGAAACGTCGTCACCCCGGCGATCAGCTCGGTGCGCACGTTGGTCCCGTGCGCCGAGAGGCCGAAGTACCCGTCGAGCATCCCGCCCGATGCGGGGGCTGCGTGCTGTTGTTCCATCCCTGAAATTTCCTTCTTGATTTTACTTGGCGTGGATCCGGCCAGCCGGAATCGGCACGGCCTCGAACGCGGCAAGTCGCTGCATGATTTCCGCCGCCACGAAGGCCGCGATGACTTCCGGGCGCTTGTCGGGCCGCCCGGCCGCTCCGATCGGGCAGACCAGCGGCCCGGCATCGACCTCACCCGCCTCCCGCAGCCAGCGCCGGAACGACACCCGCTTGGTCCGCGAGCCGATCATTCCCACATAGGCCGCGTCCCCCCGCGCCAGCGCCTCGCGCACGATCAGGAAATCGAGCGCGTGCTCGTGGGTCAGCACCACGAACGCCGCCCCCGGCGCCGCCGCGCCGCACCATCTCCTCGGGCAGCGGCGTGAGCCGCGCCTCGACCCCTTCGGGGGCCATCGAAAGCTCTTCCTCGCGGCTGTCGACCAGCACCGCACGAACCGGCAGCAGCTTCAGCGCCGCCGCCAGCGCCCGCCCGACGTGGCCCGCGCCCAGCACGTAGACCTCCGGCAGCGCGCGCCGGTCGGCCTCGACCCGCGCCAGCAGCCGCGCCCGCGTCTCGCCCTCGGCCAGCGCCAGCGACATCCGGGTCCGGCCGCCGCAGCACTGGCCGATCTCGGGCCCGAGCGGCACGTCGAGCACCCGTCCGGCGCCGCCCTCGGCCATCAGCCTGCGCGCGGCGTCGGTCGCGATGTATTCGAGCTGGCCGCCGCCGATCGTGCCGATCAGGCCGTCGCGCGACACCAGCATCCACGCGCCCGCATCGCGCGGCGTCGAGCCCTTCGCGACCTCGACCCGCACCAGCACCGCCGGCCCGCGGTCGAGGAACGCCGCCACCGCTTCCGGCCGCAGCGCCATCATACGCCCCCGAGCCGGTCGACCGCCATCAGCACCCGCTCCGGCGTCGCCGGCGAGTCGAGCCGCGGGCATGTCCGATAGTCCGCGACGCTCGCCACCGCCATCGACAGCGCCTCGAGCACCGAGACCGCCAGCATGAACGGCGGCTCGCCCACCGCCTTGGAGCGGCGGATCGTCGCCTCGCGGTTCTCCGACCAGTCGGCGAGCGTCACGTTGAAGATCGCCGGCCGGTCGCTCGCCAGCGGGATCTTGTAGGTCGACGGCGCGTGGGTCCGAAGCCGCCCCTTGTCGTCCCACCACAGCTCCTCGGTCGTCAGCCACCCCATGCCCTGCACGAACGCGCCCTCGACCTGGCCCTTGTCGACCGCCGGGTTCAGCGACCGCCCCACGTCGTGCAGGATGTCGGTGCGGTCGACGTGATACTCGCCGGTCAGGGTGTCGACGCTGACCTCGCTGACCGCTGCACCGTAGGCGAAGTAGTAGAACGGCCGCCCCTTGCCCGCCGCGCGGTCCCAGTGGATGTCCGGCGTCTTGTAGAACCCCGCCGCCGACAGGTGCACCCGCGCCAGATACGCCTCGTGCACCAGGTCGTCGAACGCCACCCGCCGGTTGCCGATCAGCACCGCGTTCGGCTCGAACACCACCTGTTCGCGCTCGACGGAGTAGGTCTCCGCCGCGAAGTCGATCAGCCGGCCCTTGATCTGCTCGGCCGCGTTCTGGGCGGCCATGCCGTTCAGGTCCGAGCCGGACGACGCCGCCGTGGCCGAGGTGTTCGGCACCTTCGCCGTGGTCGTCGCGGTGATCTTCACCCGGTCGAGATCGATCTGGAAGGTGTCCGCCACCACCTGCGCCACCTTGGTGTTGAGGCCCTGCCCCATCTCGGTGCCGCCGTGGTTCAGGTGCACCGAGCCGTCATTGTAGACATGCACCAGCGCGCCGGCCTGGTTGTACCAGGTGGCGGTGAAGCTGATCCCGAACTTCACCGGCGTCAGCGCGATGCCCTTGCGGACCACGCCGCCCCTGGCGTTCCAGTCGAGCACCGCCTGCCGCCGCGCCGCGTAGTCCGACGAGGCCTCCAGCTCATCGACGATCCGGCCGATGATGTTGTCGGTGACCTTCTGGTGGTAGGGCGTCAGGTCCCGCCCTTCGCCGCCGTAGAAGTTCGCCTTGCGCACCTCGAGCGGGTCCTTGCCCAGCGCGTAGCCGATCTCCTCCATGATCCGCTCGGCGATGATCAGCCCCTGCGGGCCGCCGAACCCGCGAAACGCGGTGTTCGAGACCGTATTGGTCTTCATCGGCTTGGAGACCAGCCGCACGGCGGGATAGAAATAGGCGTTGTCGGCGTGGAACAGCGCCCGGTCGGTCACCGGCCCGGAGAGATCGGCGGAGAACCCGCAACGCGCCGCGAACGTCCCGTCCACCGCCAGGATCCGGCCGTCGTCGTCGAACGCCACTTCGTAGTCGTTGAGGAAATCGTGCCGCTTGCCGGTCGCCACCATGTCGTCGTCCCGGTCGGGACGGATCTTGACCGCCCGCCCGAACTTCTTCGCCGCGACCGCGGCGACGGCCGCGAACAGGTTCGACTGCGTCTCCTTGCCGCCGAAGCCGCCGCCCATCCGACGCACCTGCACCGTCACCGCGTTCGACGGCACGCCGAGCACGTGCGCCACCATGTGCTGCACCTCGCTCGGATGCTGGGTCGAGGAATGGACCAGCACATCGTCGTCCTCGCCCGGGAACGCGAACGCGATGTGCCCCTCGAGATAGAAGTGATCCTGCCCGCCGACCCGCATCTGCCCCTTCAGGCGGTGCGCCGCCCCGGCCAGCGCCGGCTCGACCTCGCCGCGCTCGAGCTTCAGCGGATCGGTCACGAACGGATAACCCGCCGCCACCGCGTCCGCGACGTCGGTGACGTGCGGCAGGTCGCGATACTCGATCTTCGCCGCCTTCGCCGCCCGCCGCGCCGCATCGCGCGTCTCGGCGATCACCGCGAAGATCGGCTCGCCATGGAACTCGACCTTGCCGCTCGCGAACACGAATTCGTCGCGCTTGTTCATCTGGCTGAGGTCGTTCTCGCCGGGGATGTCGGCCGCGGTCAGCACGCCGACCACGCCCGGCGCCGCGCGCACCGCGTCGAGGCCCATCGCCACGATCTCGGCGTGCGCCCGCTCCGACAGCCCCAGGTAGGCGTGCAGCGTGCCGGACGGCTCGGCCATGTCGTCGATGTATTCCGCCCGGCCCGTCACGTGCTTGTGCGCCGAATCGTGCCGCTGCTCGACGTGAACGCCGCCGCGGATCGGGGTATCTATTCGCAGGTGCTGGTCCATCACGCCACCTCCCTCACCAGCCGCACCGGCTCGCCCGTGCCTTCGAGATAGAACCGCCGGAGCAGGTTCCGCGCCGCCATCCCCCGATACTCGGCCGAGGCCCGCCAGTCGCCGATCGGCCTGAAGTCCTCGGCCAAGGCCGCCTGTGCCGCGGCCACCGTCTCCGCCGTCCACGGCTGGCCGACCAGCGCCGCCTCGGTCCGTGCCGCCCGCTTCGGCGTCGCGGCCATGCCGCCGAAGGCGATCCGCGCCGCTCGCACCACGCCGTCCTCGACGCTGACCTGCAGGCCGCAGGCGACCGCCGAGATGTCCTCGTCCCGCCGCTTGGTGATCTTGTAGGCCGCGTTCAGCGACCCCGCCGGCGGCCGCGGCACGAACACGCTCTCGACGAACTCGCCGGGCGCCCGGTCCTGCTTGCCGTAGTCGATGAAGAACGCCTCGAGCGGCAGCGTCCGCCGCGCGCTGCCCTTGCGCAGCGTCACCGTGGCGCCCATCGCGATCAGCGCCGGCGGGCTGTCGCCGATCGGCGAGCCGTTGGCGATATTGCCGCCGACGGTGCCCATCGCCCGGACCTGCCAGCCGCCGATCCGTCGCCAGTAGTCGGAAAGGTGCGGGAACTCGGTATCCAGCACCGCCTGGAACTCGTCGTAGCTGACGCCGGCCCCGAGCGTCACCCCGTCGTCGCCTACCTCGATCCGGCGAAGCTCCTCCAGATGTCCGATGAAGATCGCCGGCGAGATGTTCCGCATGAACTTGGTGATCCAGAGCCCGACGTCGGTCGATCCCGCCACCACCGTGGCCTCGGGCAGCGCCTCCAGCACCTCGGCGAAATCTTCCACGCTCGCGGGCACCACCACCCGGTCGCCATCGGCCGCGATCTCGACCCGCGCGCCGTCGTCCATCGCGGCGAGCCGCGCCAACACGGCCTGCCGCTCCACCGCCAGCCGGTCCGCCTGCGGCGAGCCGTAGCCCCCGGCCGAAAGCGCCGCCCGGATGATCGGCTCATAGCCGGTGCAGCGGCAGAGATTGCCCTGCAACGCCTCCTCGACCGCGCCCCTGCCCGGCTCCGGGTTGCGCATCCAGAGCGCATAGAGCGACATCACGATCCCCGGCGTGCAGAAACCGCACTGGCTTCCGTGGGTCTCGACCAGCGCCTGCTGCACCGGATGCAACTTGCCGTCCGCGCCCGTCAGGTGCTCGACCGTCACAACATGGCACAGATCGAGCGAGCCCGTCAGCCGGATGCACGCGTTGACCGGCTCGTAGACCAGCCCGCCCGGCGTCCTGCGCCCGACCAGCACCGTGCAGGCGCCGCAGTCTCCTTCGGCGCAGCCCTCCTTGGTGCCGCGCAGCCGCCGGGTCAGCCGCAGGTGGTCGAGCAGCGTATCCGACGAGCGGACCGCCGGGAGGTGCTCCTCGCGGTCGTTGAGAAGAAAGCGGATTTCGTTTCGGATCGCGGTCAAGGCAAGCCCCCCATACGGCGTCGGCGTATCCGGCACTCGCATCTGAGCGCGGATTACCGCCAACCTGCAACAACTTCTTCATCGTGTTCGACGCCCGCACTGTGCCACGATCTCGCTCAATGAACAGCGGCGCAGTCGCTTATGTCATTCAACGTGACATTGACAATCCGACACAAGGGAGACACGCCGCAACGCGCCTGGCGCCGGACCCGACAACTTCGAATTTCTGTAACAAGGCCCGTCAGGGCGGCCCGCTGCGATCCCGTCAGCCGCCGTCGGCGATCCGCATCAGGTAGCGGCCGTACTCGGTCTTGAGGTAATGCCCGGCCAGCTCGCGCAACGCTTCCCGGGTGATCCAGCCCTCGGCGTAGGCGATCTCCTCCGGGCATCCGATCTTGAAGTTCTGCCGTTCCTCGATCGTTCGCACGAAGTTGCCGGCGTCGAGCAGGCTCGCGTGCGTGCCGGTGTCGAGCCAGGCGAAACCGCGCCCCATGCGCTCGACGTTCAGCAGCCCCTCGCCGAGATACGAGTTCAGAAGCTCGGTGATCTCCAGCTCGCCCCGCGCGCTCGGACGCACCGCGTGCGCCCTCCGCGGGGCGCTGCCGTCGAGCACGTAGATGCCCGTAACCGCAAAGTTCGACTTCGGCCGCTCCGGCTTCTCCTCGATCGACACCGCGCGCCCGTCACCGTCGAACGCGACCACGCCGTAGCGTTCCGGGTCGGCCACCTGATAGCCGAAGACGGTCCCCCCGGCGCCGCGCTCGCCGGCGCGCTTCAGCATCAGCGGCAGATCGTGCCCGAAGAAGATGTTGTCGCCCAGAACCATCGTCGACGCCGCGCCGTCAAGAAACGTCTCGGCCAGCAGATAGGCCTGCGCCAGCCCCTCGGGGCGGGGCTGCGCGATGTATTCCAGCCGCATGCCCCACTGGCTGCCGTCTCCGAGCAGCCGGCGAAACTGGTCCTGGTCCTCCGGCGTGGTGATGATCGCGACCTCGCGCAGCCCCGCCAGCATCAGCACCGACAGCGGATAGTAGATCATCGGCTTGTCGTAGAGCGGCAGCAGCTGCTTCGACAGCGAGTGGGTGATCGGATAGAGCCGCGTCCCCGAGCCGCCGGCCAGGATGATGCCCTTGCGGCCGCTCACGCCCTCACCTCCGCCAGTTCGCCCACCACCGCGTCGAGCGCCGGGCGCCAGTCGGGCTGGGCGATGCCGTAGGCCTCCGCGATCGCGGCGCAGTCGAGCACCGAATAGGCCGGCCGCACCGCCCGCGTCGGCCAGTCGCCGGTGGCGATCGCCGTCACCCGTGGCCGGGCGGGCCAGTCGGTGCGCGCGAAGATCGCCGTCGCGAACTCCGCCCAGGTGGTGTCCGGCGCGCCGGCGAAATTGAAGATGCCGCCCCGCCCCCGCCCGGCGGCCCACGCCTCCGCCACGGTCCAGAGCGCGCCGGCGATGTCGCGCGCCGCCGTCGGGCCGCCGCGCTGGTCGCCGACGATCCGCATCTCCGGCTTGCCGCGGCCGGCGTTCAGCATCGTCTTCACGAAGTTGCGGCCGTGCGCCGAGAACACCCAGGCCGTGCGCAGGATCACGTGGTCCGCTCCCGCCGCCGCGATCGCCCGCTCGCCGGCCAGCTTGCTCGCGCCATAGACGCTGAGCGGCCCGACCGGATCGTCCTCGCGCCAGGGCCGCCCCCGGTCCGACCCGTCCAGCACGTAGTCGGTCGAGACATGCAGGAACGGCACGCCCTTCGCCGCCGCCGCGGCCGCCATCGCCCCCGGCGCGACGCCGTTGACCGCCTCGGCCGCCGCGGCATCGTCCTCCGCCGCATCGACCGCCGTGTAGGCGGCGGCGTTGACCACGACCTCGGCGTCGGCCTCGCGGATGGCGCGGGCACAGGCCTCCGGATCGGTCAGGTCCGCCGCGGCACGGCCGAGCACCGTGGCGGCGATCCCCCGTTCCCGGGCCGTGCGCCCGAGTTCCCGCCCGACCTGGCCGGTCTCGCCGAACACCAGAGCCCGCATCAGGCCGTCGCCCGGCTGAGGCCCAGCCGCTCGAGACTGTGGCCGCCGGCCTGGATCGCCTGCCACCAGTCGCGGTTGTCGAGATACCAGCGCACCGTGCGCCGCAGCCCCTCGTCGAGCGTCACCGACGGCGTCCAGCCCAGTTCGGCGCGGATCTTGCCGGCGTCGATCGCATAGCGGAAATCATGGCCCGGCCGGTCGGTCACGAAGCGGATCAGCCGGTCGTGCGGCGCCGCCTCGGGCACCATCTCGTCCATCAGCGCGCAGATGTTGCGCACGATGTCGATGTTGCGCGCCTCGGCGTTGCCGCCGATGTTGTAGCTCTCGCCGATCCGGCCCTTCTGCATCACCGCCAGCAGCGCGGTCGCGTGGTCCTCCACGAACAGCCAGTCCCGCACGTTCTCGCCCTTGCCGTAGACCGGGATCTCCCGCCCCGCCAGCGCATTCAGGATCACCACCGGGATCAGCTTCTCGGGGAAATGGAACGGCCCGTAGTTGTTCGAACAGTTCGACAGCACCACCGGCAGCCCGTAGGTCTCGCCCCAGGCCCGCACCAGATGATCGCTCGCCGCCTTCGACGCGGAATACGGCGAGTTCGGCGCGTAGGCCGTGGTCTCGGTGAACGCCCCGGTGGCCCCGAGCGTCCCGAACACCTCGTCGGTGGAGACATGATGGAACCGGAAGTCCCGGCTTCCCCCCCAGTAGGCCCGCGCCGCCTCGAGCAGCGTGTAGGTGCCGGTGATGTTGGTGTCGATGAACGCGGCCGGCCCGTCGATCGAGCGGTCGACGTGGCTCTCCGCGGCCAGGTGCATCACCGCATCCGGCTGGTGCGCGGCAAAGACCCGGTCGAGCGCCGCCCGGTCGCGGATGTCCGCGCGCTCGAAGCCATAGCGGTCGCTGCCGGCGACGCTGTCGAGGTTCGCGAGGTTCGCCGCATAGGTCAGCGCATCGAGGTTGACCACCTCGTGCCCGTCCGCGATCGCCTGCCGCACCACGGCCGAGCCGATGAAGCCCGCGCCGCCCGTCACCAGAATTCTCATGCGTTCACTCCGTACTCGAATGGCGACACCCAGTCGCGGAACGCCGGGGCCCGCCTGTCCTTGTCCGAAAGCGTCAGCTCCCCGGCGGACACGCCCCAGTCGACGCCGATGTCCGCGTCGTTCCACATCACCCCGCCATCGCTGTCGGCGTCGTAGCGATTGTCGACCTTGTAGAGCACCAGCGTATCGGCGCTCAGCGTGACGAAGCCGTGAAGGAAGCCGTGCGGGATCACGATCTGCAGGCCGTTCTCGGCGGTGATGTCCTCGGTAACCCAGCGCCCGTAGGTCGGCGAGCCGCGCCGCGCGTCGACCGCGACGTCGCGGATCGCGCCGCGCGCCACCCGCACCAGCTTCGCCTGGGCGAAAGGCGGCGCCTGGTAATGCAGCCCGCGCAGCGTGCCGGCCTGGGCCGACAGGCTCTCGTTGTCCTGCACGAAATCGAAATCGAGCCCGGCGGCGGCCATCCGCTCCCGGCTCCAGGTTTCGCTGAAATAGCCGCGCTGATCGCCGAAGCGGCGCGGGGTCAGAACCTTCACGTCAGGCAGGCTGGTCGGGCAGATTTTCATGCTCATCGCATAATCGGCGCTTCTGCCCGCGTCCAGCCCTCCGCACCGGCGAATCGTTGCCGAACAACACCGTTTTCCAGCAAAATACACGTTCCCGCAGGCGCGAGCTTGTTCCTTGCCGCGAATGCGTTAGGTTTTCATGAACGAAAAAACGGACGGGCAGGACACGCGGAAATGGCGAGCACGGCGCAAGCCAAGACTCTGGTTGCGCTTGCGCTCGGCGCTGGATTGGTCAGCGCCTCGCCAGCAGCCGGATTCGACCTGTTCGGCATTCATCTCTGGGGCGCTCGCGAGGGCGACGACGCGATCGAGATCATCGATCCGCTGCCCTACACCGTCACGATGCACGTCACCGGCGGCGAGGACGGTCTGGAGAAGAAGATGCAGGCCGCCTCGTCGCTCTGGGGCGACCGGGAGTCCCCGGCGTCGGGCAACGCAGGACTGCTCTCGAAGGCACGCGGCGACTACCGGCGCCTGCTCGCGGCCCTCTACGGCGAGGGTTACTACGGTCCGACGATCAGCATCCGCGCCGCCGGTGTCGAGGTGGCGGATGCGACGCTCGCCGCCGCGTTTCCCTCCCCGACGCCGGTTGTGATCGACATCACGGCCGGGGCGCCGTTCCGCTTCGGCACGACCAGGATCGTCAATCCGCCGCCGGGACTGGTGGACGAGCACGAAGACACCCCGACACCGGCCTCGCTCGGCTTTGCCCCAGGTGAACCCGCGTTGTCGGGCGTCATCAATCAGGTGTCCGCGCTCGCGATCGAGCGCTGGCGCCAGGACGCACACGCCAAGGCGCGCGAAGCCGACCGGGAGGTGATCGCCGACCACCCGGCCCGGCAGCTCGACGTGGCGCTGACGTTCGACCCGGGCCGTGCGGCGCACTACGGGCCGACGCGGGTCGTCGGCACCCGGCGGATGGACCCGGCGTTCGTCGCCTTCATGGCCGATCTGCCGGAGGGCAAACGCTTCGATCCCGACGACGTGCAGGCAGCGATCGACCGGCTTAATCGGCTCGGCGTATTCCGTTCGCTGCGCGTCGAGGAGGCCGACGCGATCGGTCCGGACGGAAGCCTGCCGATGACGGTCTTCGTCGAGGACCGCCGGCCACGCACCATCGGCTTCGGCGGCACGCTCTCCACGATCGACGGGATAGGCGTCTCGGCCTACTGGATGCACCGCAACCTCTTCCGTCACGCCGAGCGGTTGCGCTTCGAGGCCGGCATCGACGGCCTCGGCTCGTCGCTCAATCCCGAGGACTACGACTATAACCTCGGCGTCAACTTCACCAGACCGGGTGTCTGGACGCCCGACACCAGTTTCGTCACCGGACTGGTCGCCCAACGGGCCAACTTCGACACCTACCGCGTCCGCTCGATCACCGGCACCGCAGGCATCTCGCAGCTGTTCGGCGCACGGCTCACCGGCGAACTTTTCGCCCAGATCTCGCGCGCCCGGTACGACGACGACTTCGGCATCCGGCATTTCACCACCTTCGGGCTGGTCGGACGCGGCGCCTACGACGACCGCAACGACCCGCTCGACGCGACCCGCGGCTACTACGTCGCCGTCGAGGCCCAGCCGTTCTACGAAGCGGAGTACGGCAACACCGCCCTTCGCGGCACGCTCGAGGGCCGCGCCTACCACGGCTTCGGCGCGGAGGACCGCGTGGTGCTCGCCGGCCGTGCCAAGATCGGCACGTATCTCGGGCCGGACGCGGCAGAAAGCCCGCCCGACCTCCTGTTCTTCGCAGGCGGCGGAGGGTCGGTTCGCGGCTACCAGTACCGCTCGATCGGCGTCGGAACCATGGTCACGTCGAATGGCGAGACCTCCGACACCTTCATCGTCGGTGGCAGCGGCCTGGTCGAAACCTCGGTCGAGCTGCGCTACCACTTCGCCGAGAAATACGGTGCCGTTGGCTTCGTGGACACCGGGTATGTCACCGAGAACTCCAATTTCTCGGGAAGCAGCGATTTTCAGGTCGGTGCCGGACTGGGCTTCCGGTACTACACCGGCATCGGCGTCCTGCGCGCCGATCTGGCGACACCGGTGAACCCCCGACCGCAGGACTCCCCGGTGGCGCTCTACATCGGCATCGGGCAGGCATTTTGAAACGGCTCGCGGCACTGCTGGGCGTTCTGGTGCTCGTGGCGATCGCCGCGCTGGCGCAGGATTCGTCCTCCGGGGAAGAGAGCGACAACGGCTTCCTTCTCAACCTGCTCGAAAACCAGCTGTCGGCGCCCGGCCGGCAGATTCGCCTCAGCGGGGTGTCCGGCGCGCTGTCGTCGCAGGCGAAGATCGGCAAGGTCACCATTTCCGACGACGAGGGCGCCTGGCTCGAGATCGACAACGTCGAGCTCGACTGGAACCGGCTGGCGCTGCTGCGCGGTCGGGTGAGCGTGAACCGCCTCAGCGCCGAACGGATCGACTGGAAGCGCAAGGCCAATCCACAACCACCCGCCCGCCAGCTTCCGAAAGCCGAGGCGCAGCCTTTCGCCCTGCCTGAACTGCCGGTGTCGATTCAGGTCGACGAGCTCGCTTTCGACCGCATCACGTTCGATCAGTCCGTGTTCGGTCAGGCCGCCGAACTGTCGGCCAACGGCAAGCTCTCTCTCGCCGGCGGCGCCCTCGATACGGCGCTCGACGTCAAGCGCCTCGACGATCCGGGCGGCGCGCTCGATCTCAATGCCGCCTTCTCCAACGAGACCCGGCAGCTCGACATCGATCTCGACCTGCACGAGCCCCAGGGCGGCCTGGTCGCCACCCTGCTGAACATCGAGGGAAAGCCGGCGATCGATCTGAGCGCCACCGGCTCCGGCCCGCTCAGCAAGGTCGACATCACCTTCGCGCTCGACGCCGACCAGAACCGCATCGCCGACGGCGTCGTCGCCCTTCGCTCCAAGGACGACGGCCTCGGGTTCGCCGTCGATCTCGGCGGCGACCTTGCCCCGCTGATCCCGGCCGAGTATCGCGACTTCTTCGCGGGCCACAGCAAGGTCGAGGTGCAGGGCGTCAACAAGTCCGCCGGTGGCATCCGCATCGACAACATCGACGTCTCCGGCGGCGTTCTCGATTTCAGCGGCGACCTCGAGACCGGCAGCGACAACTTCCTGCGACGCCTCAACCTGACCGGCTCGATCGGCGACCCGGAGGCGAAGCCCGTGGTCCTGCCGGTCCCCGGTGGCCAGACCCGGCTGCAGTCGGCGGTGTTCCACGTCAGCTTCGGCAATTCCAGCCGATGGGATGGCCTCGTGGTGCTCGACCGGCTCGCGACCGGCAACGTCGCCATCGAGGACCTGACCTTCAGGCTCGGTGGCCTCTCCGAGCATCTCGACGATCCCGCGCAGCGCAGGGTCACGATCAACGCCGAGGGCCTCGCGACCGGCCTTTCGTCGGACGATCCCGACGTCGCCCGCGCGCTCGGCGACCGGGTCGACCTGTTCGCCGACGTCGCGTTGAACCCGGGCGGTCCCCTGACGGTGCGCCAGTTCCAGGTGAGCGGCAACGGCCTGTCGATCTTCAGCGCGGGCGAGTTGCGCGATATGGTCTACACCGGCCGCAACGCGGTCCGGGTGTCCGACATCGGCATCTTCTCCGGCATCGCCGGCCGCGACCTGTCGGGGGCGGTCGATCTGCATGCCGACGGCAGCGTGACGCCGCTCAGCCGGGCGTTCGACCTGACCCTCGACGGCAGCACCACCGACCTGAAGCTCGACGACCCGCGCCTCGACGCCCTGCTCGCCGGCGAGACCACCCTTTCGGGCCGCGCGGTGCGCGATGCCGAGGGCTTCCGCACCGAGAACCTCCGCCTCGAGAACCCGCAGCTCACCTTCGCCTCCGACGGCCGGATCTCCAGCACCCGCACCGACTTCGGCTTCGACGCCGCCCTTTCCGACCTCGGCCTCATCGACAACCGCCTCGCCGGCAGGCTGACCGCCACCGGCCAGGCCACCGGCAGCGGCGGCCCGATCGACGTCTCGGTGTCCGCGGACATCGCCAGGGGCCGGCTGATGGACCGCGACCTCACCAACGCGCGGATCGGCTTCGACGGTCAGGTCGACGGCAGCGACGTGACCGGCGCCCTCAGCGGCGGCGGCAGCCTCGACGGCCTGGTGATGCAGCTCGCCGGCAACCTCGCCCTCGCCGGCGAGAACCGTTCGCTCTCCGGCCTCGAGGTCCGGGTCGGCCCGAACCGCCTCACCGGCGACGTCGCCAAGAACGGCAGCGCCCCGATCGTCGGAAAGCTCACGCTCAACGCCCCCGACATCGCGCCGCTGGCGGCGCTCGCGCTGACCGAGGCCACCGGCGCGATCGACGCCGACATCACTCTCGACGCGGCCGAAACCGGCCAGGGTGTCGGCCTCGACGTCGATGCCAGCAACCTCGCCCTCGGCGCCAACCGCATCGACTCGCTCGATGCCCGGGCGCAGATCGCCGACGCGCTCGGCCTCCCGCTGATCGACGGCGAGCTCGATGCGGCGGGGCTGTCGCTCGCCGGCGTCGACGTGGCCTCGCTACACGCGACCGCCGACCAGACCGACCCGAAGACCATGCAGTTCCAGGCCGAGACCCGGCTGGCGATCGGCACGATGGCCGACCTCGCCGGCGAACTGCAGCATCTCGACGACGGGTTTGCCGCCCGGCTCGACACCCTGCACCTGCGCCAGCAGAGCGTTTCCGCGACGCTGGTCGCGCCTGCGACCGTCAGCCTGCGCGGCGGCGCCGTGGAACTGACGCCCCTGCACCTCAACTTCGACTCCGGCAGCCTGTCGGCACAGGGCCGCATCGACGAGAGCTTCGACATCGACGTCGCCTTGCACGACCTGCCGCTCAGCATCGCCAACGCGATCAGGCCGGCGCTCGAGATCGCCGGCACCGTCAACGGATCCGCCCGCATCACCGGGCCGCGCGACGCGCCGGACGTGACCTTCGAGCTCGCAGGCGAAGGGCTTGCCTCGTCGATGACCCGCAGCGCCGGCCTGCCTCCGGTCGCGCTCGACGCCAAGGGGCAGACCGACAGCGGCCGGCTGAACGTCGATGCCACGGTCGCGGCGACCGGCCTCGCCGCCAAGGTCAACGGATCGGTGCCGCTGGGCGCGGGCGACCTCGATCTTGCCATCGACCTGCAATCCTTCCCTCTGGCGCTGGTCGACCGGTTCGCCGGCAACCGCGGCCTGCGCGGCACCGTCTCGGGAACCGGCACGGCCACCGGGCCGCTCACCGACCCCACGGTCAAGTTCGATCTGCAGGGCGCGGCCCTCACCGCCGACATGCTTGCGGCGAATGCGATCCCGCCTCTGTCGCTGACCGCCGCGGGGTCCTACCAGGGTGCAGCGCTGCAGCTCGACGCGGCCCACGTCACCGGCGCCGGCGGTCTCGATCTCGACGGGTCGGGCCGCATTCCCTTCACCGGCTCCGGCCTCGACGCCAGCGTGTCGGGGACAGTGCCGCTGGCGGTGGCCAATCCGCTGATCGCCGAGCGGGCGGCCCAGGCCTCCGGCCAGGTGCAGGTCAGCGCGTCCGCGCGCGGATCGCTGGCCAACCCGCAACTTTCCGGCAACGTCTCGCTGCAGGGCGGCACCGTGGTCGACCCTCAGACCAACGTGCGCCTCGAGAACATCACCGTCGATGCCGGGCTCGAAGGCAACACCGCACGGCTGAACAGCTTCCGCGCCGAGGTCGCCACCGGCGGCGCGATCACCGCCCAGGGCGCCGTCTCGCTCGCCTCGGGCTTTCCCGCGGATCTGACGGCCCGCATCGAGGACGTCCGCTACACCGACGGGGTATTCGTCAGCACCCGCGTGTCGGGCGATCTGTCAATGCAAGGCCCGCTGGTCGGCGCTGGCGGAATGCTCTCCGGCCAGATCGAACTGGGTCGGACCGAGATCTCGGTGGCCGAGGGGCTGGGCTCCAACGCCCAGGCCGCGATCGACCAGGTCACCCACGTCGGCACGCCCCCGAGCGTGCAGGCGACGCTAGAACGGGCGCGCGTCGAGGCGTCGAAGGCCCGCGAGCCCGGAACCGGCGGTCCGGGCATCGGCCTCGACGTCCGCATCAGCGCGCCGAACCAGATCTTCGTGCGCGGGCGCGGACTCGACGTCGAGCTCGGCGGCAATCTGCGCGTGCGCGGCACCACCACCGACATCCAGCCCGTGGGACGGTTCGAGATGCGCCGCGGCCGGCTTCTGGTGCTGGGCCAGCGCATCGAGTTCGACGAAGGCTCGCTGCAGCTCATCGGCAACCTCGATCCGCTGATCCATTTCGTCGCCCGGACCCAGTCCGAGGACGTGACCGCGATCGTCACCGTGGACGGCCGCGTCTCGGCGCCCGAGATCACGTTCTCGTCCGAGCCGCAGCTGCCGCAGGACGAGGTGCTGGCCCGCGTCCTGTTCAACACCGCCACCCAGGATCTGTCCCCCTTCCAGCTCGCCCAGCTCGCCGCCGCCGCGGCCGAGCTCGCCGGCGGGGGCGGTGGTCCGGGGATCCTCAGCCAGATCCGCGGCGCCACCGGTCTCGACGACCTCGACATCATCACCGAGGAGAGCGGCGCGACAGCGGTCCGCGCCGGCAAGTACGTGAGCGAGAACGTCTACCTCGACGTCCAGACCGACAGTGAGGGCGTGGCCCAGGCCCAGGTCAACTACGACATCAACGACAGCATCACCGCCCGCGGCTCGGTCGGGTCCGACGGCAACACCACCATCGGGCTGTTCTTCGAACGCGACTACTGACCATTCCCGACGGAAACCATCGGAAAAGGCGTTGACTCCCACGCCGCGGGAGCCCAAGAGGATTCCCGACGCAATCGGTCAGCCATTCGGGAGCCCCTTCATGCGAACCCTTCGCACCCCGCTCGCCGCCCTTCTCGCCGCGCTCGCCGCCCCGGCGCTTGCCGACGACGTGAACATCTACTCGTCGCGGCACTATGACACCGACGAGCGGCTCTACAGCGACTTCACCGCAGAGACCGGCATCCAGGTCAACCGCATCGAAGGCACGGCCGAGGAACTGATCGCCCGCATGAAGGCCGAGGGCGCCAACAGTCCCGCCGACATCCTGCTCACCGTCGACGCCGGCCGCATCTGGCTCGCCGACCGCGACGGCCTGCTCCAGCCCATCCACTCGCCCATACTGGAAGAGCGCATCCCCGCCCATCTTCGCCACCCCGACGGCGACTGGTTCGGCTTCTCGCAGCGCGCGCGCATCATCTTCTACGCCAAGGATCGCGTCGCGAACCCGCCGCAGACCTACGAAGCCCTCGCCGATCCCGAGTGGAAGGGACGGATTCTGCATCCGCTCCTCCTCGGCCGTCTACAACCTCTCGCTGATGGGCGCGATCATCGCCCACGACGGCGAGAACGCCGCGCGCGCCTGGGCGGCGGGCCTTCTCGCCAACCTCGCCCGCCCGCCGGAAGGCGGCGATACCGACCAGCTCAAGGGCCTCGTCTCGGGCATCTGCGACATCGCGGTCGCCAACACCTACTACTTCGCCCGCGCCCTGGCCGAACCGGTCGAGGGCGTCAGCGACGGCATCGACAACATCGGCTGGGTCTTCCCCAATCAGGACACCACCGGCACCCACGTCAACATCTCGGCCGCCGGCGTCGCGGTGAACGCGCCGCACCCGGACGCCGCGATCAGCTTCCTCGAATACCTCTCCTCGCCGCAGGCGCAGAAGTATTTCGCCAACCAGAACTACGAGTATCCCGCGGTGGACGATGCCGAGATCGGCAAGGTGCCGGCCTCGCTCGGCACGTTCCGCAGCGACACCCTGAACCTCAGCGTGCTCGGCGAGAACCAGCCCCTCGCCCAGCAGATCTTCAACGAGGTCGGCTTCCCCTGATCCCGGCCTGTCCCCAAGAGCCCGCCTCTTCGGCCAGCGCGTCCTTCGAACCGGAACGGGCGTCCCGTACGTCGCGCTGGTTCGTTCGCTGCAACGCGCGAGCGCGGGGCCGAGGGGGGTGCCGTCGGGACCCTCTCCGATCCGCGCAAAGTGATCGCGGCACTCTTGCTTCCGACGCCGCGCCGTTCAGCCGGGGGGCGTGACGCGCCGGCTACCCTGTGCTAGATGCGCGGCACCGACAGCCCCGGCGCATCAGGACACCGATGGACATCACCGAAATCACCCCCGACTACAGCGTGGCAGCCCAGATCGAGCCCGACGACGTGGTCCGCATCGCTTCCCTCGGCTTTCGCGGGATCCTCTGCAACCGCCCGGACGGCGAAGGTCCGGACCAGCCGCTCGCCGAGAGCATCCGCGCCGAGGCCGAGCGCCAGGGGCTCGCCTTCGCCTATCTGCCGGTCGTCTCCGGCCAGATCGGCGAAGGCGACGTCGACGGGTTCCGCGCCGCCATCGCCGAAATGCCCGGCCCGGTGCTCGCCTACTGCCGGTCGGGCGCCCGGTCGCGGAATCTCTGGATGCTGGCCCGACGCTGAGAGCGCCGCGCCATGGCCATACGCACCCCCCGGTCTGGTCGTTTCGCGCCGCCCGGACCGGCGCCGGCCGGGCCGCGAAGGCGTGGACTTCCTTGCCATCCGGTTAATTCCGGAAATCGTTTCCCATGATTTCAATCGCTTACCATGATATTGCACGCGGACACCGTCTCGACGCGCCGCGATCGGGCACGCCCGGCGGGCGGACCCCGATCAGGGGGCGCCGGGACCGGGCCGTGGTCAAGCCGCCGGTTCGAGCTAGGTTCGCAACCGACCCGGCGAGGGCGGAGCGGTAGATGCACGACGACGAGGCGAGGGACTTCGAGACGACGGTACGCCGCGCCTTCACGCGGCTGACCCGGCACGACCTGCCGCGCGCCGCCGCCGCCCGCGGCTGGCCGGTCCGCACGCCGGAAGAGTTCGAGCGCCTGCTCCTCGACCACCTCAGCGACGCGCCGCGCGCCAGCTGCGGCGACCAACCCTGCATGGTCGACCTGATCCTCGCGGTCGAACTCGGCGAGCGGCTGCTGGCGGGCAACCTCTGCTGCGTCACCATGAGCCGCCGCCTGCGCTGCGCCGCCGCCCGCGACCCCCGCCGGGCCGAGGCGCTGGAGAAGCTTTTCGACATCCTCGGCGAGGCCGGCAAGGCCTGACGCTCACGCCTGCGACGCCGGCGCCGCCAGGCCGAGCGGCACGGTCTCGACCGCCCCGGCCGGGCCGGTCTGCGCCGGCCAGTCGTGGAACA
The DNA here is from genome assembly GCA_963773555.1 of uncultured Alphaproteobacteria bacterium. GTDB lineage: Bacteria > Pseudomonadota > Alphaproteobacteria > Rhodobacterales > Rhodobacteraceae > Amaricoccus. The sequence continues at coordinate 17,867 of CAVZCB010000017.1, read as the reverse complement.
CCCGCACCGCGCCCTCCTCGCGCACGCGCCCCACGGCCTCGAGCGCGACCTCGCCGTGAACCCAGCCCGCGCTGTCCATCTTGCCGACCGCCACCACCCCGTCCTCGGGAAACCCCGTGTCGGGCGGGCCGTAGATCGCCGCCGCCCCGTGGTTCTGCGCCGCCGCCGGCAGCCAGTCCGCCTCGCCGACCGTGGTCGCATGCACCACCACGCACTGGTTCTCCAGCGCGCGGGCCATCGCCGCCACCCGGACCCGCCAGTAGCCGCCCGACCGTGTCGGTGCAGGCCGGCACCAGCAGCACCTCGGCGCCGGCCGCCGCCATGGCGCGGGCGATCAGCGGAAACTCGACGTCGTAGTTCAAGCAGGATGCCGATCCGGCCGATCGCCGTCTCGAACACCCGCGCAGCACCGCCCGCGCCCAGCTCCCACCGCTCGCGCTCGAACCGGGTCAGCACCAGCTTGTCCTGCGCGCCGTGGCTGCCGTCCGGCGCGAACAGCCGCGCCCGGTTGACCGGCCCGGCCCCCTTCGGCCGCACCGGCGCCGAGGCGGCGCAGATGTGCACCCTGAACTCGCGCGCGAGGCTCGCGTGCAACTCGTCCACTTCCTTGATCCGGGCGCTCACCGCATCGATCGCCCGGCCCGGATCGGCGGCGTTGTCCTCGCCGGCGAGACTGGCGAGCTCCAGCGCGCCGTATTCTGGAAACACCAGCAGCTCCGCCCCCTGCTCGGAGGCGGTCCGCACCCAGACCCGCAGCTTGCCGACGTACTCGTTCCAGCGGTTGTGCCAGTCGATCGGATAGGCGGCGGTGGCGATCTTCATGAGCGATCCTCCTTGCGGCCGGCATTCCGCCAGCACAGCAGCCGTGACGCAACAGAAATCCCACCGAGCGACGGCCCCCCGGGCCGGTTCCGGACCAAGTTCCTGAACGCGCCGGGATTCGTCGGCTCGATTCGCCCCGCCGCAAGCGGACGCTTGCACCTTTCAGCCGGATGATGTAATCAAACGTTTGATTTAATCGGCCAGACGCGACTCACATGTCCCACCCGACCGAGCCCACCCGGCGCGACACCCGCGCCGAAATCCTCCAGGCCGCAATGCGCGGCTTCGGCGAACGCGGCTATGCCGCGACCAGCGTCCGCCAGATCGCCGCCCTCGCCGGCACCAACGTCGCCTCGATCTCCTACCACTTCGGCGGCAAGGCCGGCCTGCGCACCGCCTGCGCCGAACACATCGTCGCGGTGATGAGCGATGTCCTCTCCGCCGCCGGCCCGACCGAGCCTCTCCCCGAAGGCCCGGAGGCTGCCCGGCGGCTGCTCGCGGCGCTGGTCGACAACATGGTGCGCTTCCTGCTGCTCGACCGGCAGGCCCGGCTCGTCGCCGGCTTCGTGCTGCGCGAGATGGCCGACCCCTCGCCCGCGCTCGACACCATCTACGAGGGCATCTTCGAAGGCGCCCACGCCCGGGTCTGCGCCATCTGGAGCGCCGCCACCGGCGCGGCGCCCGAACTCTCCCGCCGTGCGGCTGGCGGTGTTCACCGCCATCGGCCAGATCGTCTACTTCCACGTCGGCCGACCGGTGGTGCAGCGCCGCATGGACTGGCCCGAGATCGGCCCGGCGGAAGCCCGCGCCGTGGCCGACACCATCGTCCGCAATCTCCTCGCCCGGATCGAGGCGGACCGGAGCGCCGGGCCATGAGCGGCTTTCTCTGCGCCCTGCCGCTGATCGCCCGGCTGGCGAGCTGCGCTGCGCCCGACGTGCTGGCGGTCGGCTACGTCGAGGGCGACTATGTCAACCTCGCCCCGGTCACCTCCGCCGAGCTCACCGAAGTCGCGGTCCGCCAGGGCGACCAGGTGGCGACCGGCGAGATCGTCGCCCGACAGGAACGCACCGACGCCGAGATCGCGCTGGCCCAGGCCGAGGCCGCGCGCGGACAGGCCGCCGCCGATCTCGCCAACCTGCGCGAAGGCAGCCGCCCCGAGGAGATCGCCGTTACCGAGGCGTCGCTCGAAGCCGCCCGCGTCCGCCTGCGCGAGGCCGAGCGCCAGGCCGACCGCCAGTCCGCGCTCAACGACCGCGGCGTGGTGCCCCAGGCCACCCTCGACACCGCCATCGCCGACCGCGACACCGCGCGCACCCAGGTCGCCGAGCTCGAAGCCCGGCTCGCCGTCCAGCGCCTGCCCGCCCGCCCCCAGGTGGTCGCCGCCGCCGAGAGCCGCCTGAAAGGCGCCGAGGCGTCGGTCCGCGACGCCGCATGGCGTCTCGAGAAACGCGATGTCACCGCCCCGGTCACCGGCCGGATCACCGACGTCTTCCGCCGCACCGGCGAGATCGCCGGCCCGACGGCGCCGGTGGTCTCCATCCTGCCCGACGGCGGCTGGAAGCTCGTGGTCTTCGTCGGCGAGGCCGAGGTCGCGGCGCTCCACCCCGGCAGCACCCTGGCGGTGCGTTGCGACGGCTGCCCGCCGGATCTCACCGCCGACGTCAGCTACATCTCCGACGAGCCGGAGTTCACGCCCCCCGTGATCTACTCCGTCGAGAACCGCCAGAAGCTCGTCTACCGCATCGAGGCGCGCCCGCCGCCGGGCAACCGCGTGCTCCGCCCGGGACAGATCGTCGATGTCGCCCTCGCAGACTGACCCCGTCATCGACGTCCGCCACCTCACCAAGCGCTTTGGCAAGCGCACCGTGGTCAACGACGTCTCGATGCAGGTCGCTCGTGGAGAGGTGGTCGGCTTCCTCGGCCCCAACGGCTCGGGCAAGACCACGACCATCCGCCTGATGTGCGGCCTGCTCACCCTCGACGAAGGCGAGGGCACGGTGCTGGGCCACGACCTCCGCACCGGAGCCCGGGCGATCAAGTCGCAGCTCGGCTACATGACCCAGCGGTTCTCGCTCTACGAGGACCTCACCATCGAGGAGAACCTCACCCTCGTCGCCGGCCTCTACCGCCTGCCCCGCCCTCGCGACGCCGTGCGCGACACGCTCGCCTCGCTCGGACTCACCACCCGCCGCCACCAGCTCTCGGGCAAGCTCTCCGGCGGCTGGAAGCAGCGTCTGGCGCTGGCCGCCTGCATCATGCATGCGCCGCGCCTGCTGCTCCTCGACGAGCCCACCGCCGGCGTCGACCCCAAGGCCCGCCGCGAGTTCTGGGACGAGATCCACGGCCTCACCGCCGGCGGCATGACCGTGCTGGTCTCCACCCACTATATGGACGAGGCCGAGCGCTGCCACCGGATCAACTACATCTCCTACGGCCACCTGATCGCCGAGGGCACCGTTCCCGAGGTGGTCGCCCGCGCCGGCCTCACCACCCGCATCGTCACCGGCCCGGGCTTCGAGGCCCTCGCCGGCCGCCTGCGCGGCACCCCCGGCATCGACCAGGTCGCCGCCTTCGGCGCCTCGCTCCACGTGGTCGGCCGCGACGCCGCCGCCCTCGACAAGGCGCTTTCCGGCATCGAGCGCGACGGCGTCACCGTCGCCCCCGCCGAGACCAGCCTCGAGGACGTGTTCATCCAGTTCATGGCCGACGCGGCGGACAACATGGCATGACCCGTCGAACGCAACGACGCCGCATTCACTTCGCGGATTTGTCCGTCGACAAATCCGCGCGCGCCTGCCTGCCGTCGTCCAGAGCAGGCCTGCGTGACTGCAGATTCGCGCCAGCCAGGCAGGCGCGCGCGGATTAGCGACGACTCGTCCCGGCGGCACCCCCCTCGGCCTCCGCGCTCACGCGCTCCAGCCGACGAACCGGCGCGACGCAGTGCGTCGCTTCACCGGTTCGAGTAACGTCGCTCTAACGGCTCCACGCACCCGGGCACGCTCTCGGAGCACGCTGCGCCCCTTCGCCTGATCGCATCGCCCCGTCCCCTGCCGTTGATGAATTTCCGGCACACTGCACGACAGTCTGGATCAGGGCGCACCGGCCGAGCCGTCCCGCCCGGGCTTCAGCCCGGGCAGCGGCCGAACCGCCCCCCGGGGCGGCCGCTTTCGCGCCCGCCCCGCGGTCCGGCCGCTGCCCTTCGCACCGACGGTGCCGTTGCCGGTGCGGGAAGAGCGGAGCGTCTGGTTGGTGTCGTGTAGCGTGAATTTCCGGTTAACGCGAAAAAATTCATATAACGATATCAGAGACATACCCCACATTTCGCGCGCGAAACGCCGCGCTCACCCCACATGACCTCTCCCCTCTCCCTCCGTCGCCTGCGCGCCCTCCTCGCCAAGGAGTTCATCCAGATGCGCCGCGACCGCATCACCTTCGCGATGATGCTCGGCGTCCCGCTGATCCTGCTGATCCTGTTCGGCTTCGCGATCAACAACGACCCCAAACGCCTGCCCGCCGCCCTCGTCACCACCAGCCACGACGACTACAGCCGCGCGATGATCTCCGCCCTCGAGCTCACCGGCTACTACCGCTTCGACCACGTCACCGACAGCGCCGCCGAGGCCGAGGCGCTGATCACCCGCGGCGACGTCGCCTTCGTCGTCACCATCCCCGCCGACTTCGGCGCCCGGATCGTCCGCGGCGACGCCCCGCAAATCCTCGTCGAGGCCGACGCCACCGACCCCGCCGCCGCCAGCGGCGCCATCTCGACGCTCGGCACCGTGGCGAGCCAGGCCCTCCTGCGCGCCACCGGCAAGCAGGCCGCCGCCGAGGCCGAGGCCGCCGGCCAGCTCCAGGTCATCGTCCATCGCCGCTACAACCCGGAAGGCATCTCCCAGTACAACATCGTCCCCGGCCTGCTCGGCGTCATCCTGCAGATGACCATGGTGATGATGACCTCGATCGCCCTCACCCGCGAGACCGAGCGCGGCACCATGGAGAACCTGCTCGCCATGCCCTCGACCCCCGCCGAGGTGATGCTCTCCAAGATCCTCCCCTTCTTCGCCGTCGGCGGCGTCCAGGTCGCCGTGGTCCTGCTCGCCGCCCGCTGGCTGTTCCACGTCCCCTTCATCGGCCACCTCGCCGTGCTCCTCTCCGCCGTCTTCCTCTTCGTCCTCTCGCTCGTGCTGCTCGGCTATGCCATCTCCACCATCGCCCGCACCCAGCTGCAGGCGATGCAGCTCACCTTCTTCTTCTTTCTCCCCTCGCTCCTGCTCTCGGGCTTCATGTTCCCGTTCCGCGGCATGCCGGACTGGGCGCAGACCCTGGGCGAGCTGTTCCCCCTCACCCATTTCCTCCGCACGGTCCGCGCGGTGATGCTCAAAGGCGCCGACCTGTCCGCCATCTCCCGAGAGATGCTCGTCCTCGTCCTCTTCGTCGCCGCCTACGCCGGCATCGCCCTCGCCCGCTTCCGCCGCACCCTCGACTGATCGCCCCGCAACACCGGGCGTCGCCAACAGCGAGTTACCGGACCCACGCCCAGCGAGGCGCATCCATCGGGTATCAACGGAAACAGACGTCGTCGATCACAAGACCGAAAACGCCCATACGGAATCCATATGCGTTCCATACGGACATGCTCTGACGGGGGGCGTCGGGATGGGCGCGGACACCGAAACGGCAGACGCCGGCCACCTGCTGGCCGTTGTAGTAGCAGTCCGCCAGGGCCGGAGCCGCGCCTGCAACCAGCAGTCCCGCGTGACCGCCACGCGAATCAGGTGTCACCGTCGCATCCTCAGCCGGAGGGCACATCGGACGGCGGACTGGCCTGCCGCGATGGAGAGTGGTGCCCGACCTGGGGTAGCGGCCCTCCGGCCATAGGGCCGGAGGGCGAGGCTTGACGGCCGCGGCGGTCCGTCCTACCCCGCCGCATGGCCGCCCCCCCGATCCTGACCCTTGCCGACATCGGCCTCACCTTCGGCGGCGATCCGTTGCTCGCGGGCGTGTCGCTGGCGGTGCAGCCGGGCGAGCGGATCGCGCTTGTCGGACGCAACGGCTCGGGCAAGTCGACGCTGATGAAGCTGATGGGCGGGCTGATCGAGCCGGACAGCGGAACGCGGTTCGTGCAGCCCGGCCTCACCGTCGGCTACATGGCGCAGGACCCGCAGTTCGAGGGCTTTGCCAGCCTCGGCGCCTTCGCGGGACAGGCACTGCCGCCGGGCGAGGAATGGCGGGTGGCCGCGGCGATGGAGGGCCTTTCGCTAGATGCGGAGCTGGAGCCGGCCCGCGCCTCGGGCGGCGAGCGGCGGCGGGCGGCGCTGGCGAAGATCCTTGCCGAGGCGCCGGATCTGATGCTGCTCGACGAGCCGACCAACCATCTCGACATCACAGCGATCGGCTGGCTGGAGGCGCATCTGGCGGCGACCCGCACCGCGTTCGTGGCGGTCAGCCACGACCGGGCGTTCCTGCGCCACCTGACCGACCGGATGCTCTGGGTCGACCGCGGCGAGGTGCGCCGTCTCGACCGCGGCTTCGCCGCCTTCGAGGAATGGCGCGACAAGCTGTTCGAGGAGGAGGACGCGGCGCGGCACAAGCTCGACCGGCTGATCAAGGCCGAGGGCCGGTGGGCGGTCGAGGGCATCTCGGCGCGGCGCACGCGCAACCAGGGCCGTGTGCGGCGGCTGGCCGACCTGCGCGCCGAACGCCGCGATGCGATCGCCCGCGCCGGCACCGCGAAGCTCGAGTTCGAGGCCGGACCGCTGTCGGGCAAGCTGGTGATCGAGGCCGTCGGGCTCGCCAAGGCCTACGGCGGGCGGGTGATCGTGCGCGACTTCTCGCTCCGGATCGGGCGCGGCGAGCGGGTGGCGCTGGTCGGGCCGAACGGGGTGGGCAAGACGACGCTTCTGAACCTGCTGACCGGCGCGCTGGCCCCCGACGAAGGGCGGGTGCGGCTGGGCGCGAACCTGGTGCCGGTGGTGTTCGACCAGAACCGCGCGGCGCTCGACCCGGACGCGAGCCTCTGGGAGACGCTGACAGGCGATCCGCCGGGGGGGAACGACCAGGTGATGGTGCGCGGGCGGCCGCGGCATGTGGTGGGCTACCTCAAGGAATTTCTGTTCGCCGAGGCGCAGGCGCGCGGGCCGGTCTCGGCGCTGTCGGGCGGCGAGCGGGCGCGGCTGCTGCTGGCGCGGCTGATGGCGCGGGAGTCGAACCTCCTGGTGCTCGACGAGCCGACCAACGACCTCGACGTCGAGACGCTCGACCTGCTCGAGGAGCTGGTCGCGGACTACGACGGCACCGTCCTGCTGGTCAGCCATGACCGCGACTTCATCGACCGGACCGCGACCACGACGATCGCGATGGAAGGCGATGGCCGGGCCACGGTCTACGCCGGCGGCTGGAGTGACTACCGTGCCCAGCGCGGACCGGACGCGCCGGCGCCGCGGACCGCGACGCGACGCACACCGCCCGCCCGTCCCTCGCCGGCGATGCGGACGCCGCGGATGAGCTTCGGCCAGGCGCACAGGCTGGAAAAGCTGCCAGCCGAGATCGAACGGCTGACGGAGGAGATCACCCGGTTGGAGGATCTGCTCGCAGACCCGGACCTGTTCTTGCGGGAGCCCGCAAAGTTCGCCCGAGCGTCGGAGGCCCTCGTCCAGCGGCAGGAGGCGCTGGCCGCAGCCGAGGAAGAATGGCTGCGGCTCGAGGAACTGCGCGAGGCGACGGGGGCCTGAGAGACCCCCGCCGGGCCGTCAGGCCGCGCGCTGGGTGCGGCGCGGGCGGCGGCTGCGGGCGCGCTGTGCGCGGGCGCCGGCGGCCGGATCGGCGGGCTTCTTGCGCGCCGGCTTCGTCTGGGACGGCCGGCCCGCCGGAGCCGCATGACCCTCGAGCAGCGTGGTGCGGGTCAGCTTCTCGACCGCGCGCAGCTTCTTCATCTCGTCCGGCGCGCAGAGCGTGATCGCGATGCCGTCCGCGCCGTTGCGGGCGGTGCGGCCGATGCGGTGGACGTAGGCCTCCGGCTCGTCGGGGAGGTCGTAGTTGACGATGTGGGTGACGCCTGGCACGTCGATGCCGCGCGCGACGATGTCGGTGGCGACCAGCACCCGGACCTGGCCGTTGCGGAACAGGTTCAGGGCGCGCTGGCGGGCGTTCTGCGCCTTGTTGCCGTGGATCACCTCGGCGGGCACGCCATCCTTGACGAGGTTCTGCGCTACCCGGTCCGCGCCGCGCTTGGTGCGGGCGAAGACGATGGCGCGGCCAACCTCGGAGGCGCCGACGATCGCCTTCAGGCGGCCACGCTTGGCGGCGGTCTCGGTCGGCTCGACGCGCTGCTCGATACGCTCGACGGTGGTCGCCTGCGGCGCGACCTCGACGCGGACCGGATCCTTCAGGAACCCTTGCGCGAGAACCGCGACCTCGGCGGGCATGGTGGCCGAGAACAGCGCGGACTGGCGGCGCGGATGCAGCCTGGCGACGATCTTGCGGACCGGCTGGATGAAGCCCATGTCGAGCATCCGGTCGGCCTCGTCGAGCACCACGAACCGGGTCTGGTCGAGCACGATCGCGCGGTCGTCCATCAGGTCGGTGAGCCGGCCCGGTGTAGCGACGACGATGTCGACGCCGCGGCCGAGCGCGCGCACCTGGGCGCTGCGCGACATGCCGCCGAGCACCAGCAGGGTCGAGAGGCGCGCGCCGCCGGCGAAGCTGCGGAAGGCGGCCTCGATCTGCACGGCGAGCTCGCGCGTCGGCGCCAGCACCAGCGCCCGGCAGGTCTTCGGCGCCGCGCGGCCGGGGAGGCCGAACAGCTGGTGCAGGATCGGCAGCGCGAAGGCCGCGGTCTTGCCGGTGCCGGTCTGGGCGATGCCGAGGATGTCGCGGCCCGCGAGCTGCGGGGCGATCGCCTGGGCCTGGATCGGCGTGGGCGTCTCGAAGCCGGCGGCGGTCAGCGCGTGGAGCAGCGGTTCGGCGAGGCCGAAGGCCGCGAAGGTGGAGTTCGTCACAGATTTTCCTTTCCGCGCCGGCCCGTGGCCCGTTGCGCGGTTATGTCGCCCTCGTCAGGCGCATGTGACGAAAACAAATTGAGGTCGATGCCGGGGAACGCGCCCCATTGCGCCATCGTTGTGGCGCCCGGGCAGCGCGAACGCCCCGGGCCTTGGCCGGCACATAGGGGCTCGGCCCGCGGAACGCAAGGAAAAACCGTCAGAACTTGAAACGGGCGCCGCCGAAGATCGCCTGGCCGTCCTCGTAGCTGGCGGCGTTGTCAGCGTAGTCGTAGCTGCGCCAGGTCAGCCACAGTTCGGTATTGGCCCGGTCGATGTTCTGGACCACGGCCAGTCCCCACGACTTGCTGCTCGAGCTGGTGATCCCGGCGTCGGAGTCGAGGTAGAGGTTGTCGCCCGAGTAGTAGTCCAGCGAAACGGCCGTCGCGCCCCAGGCAATGACGTCGCGCAGCAGGCCGAGCTTGGTGTACCAGTAGGTCGCGTTGTCGCCGTTGTCGTCGAGGCTGCCGGCGGAAACCGTGAAGTTGAGGCCGGTCGGGGCGTGCAGCGCCGAGGCCGAGCCGGCCCAGCTGGTGGCGTCGTTCTCCTGCCAGTAATAGCCGAGGCCGGCGGCGACCTTGATGGTGTCGAACTTCCCGGCATAGGTGAGTGACGCGTCGGCGAGGTTCTCCTCCCGCGTGTCCTGATCGTCGCTGAGCAGGTTTCGCCCGAAGGCGGCGGCAAAGGTGAACCCGCTGATCTCCGGGGTGTCGTAGCGCACGCGCACCCGTCGGTCCCCGTCGAAGTTAGCGTAGACGTCGCCGATCTCGATGCCGCTCAGGCTGCCGTCGAACGACAGGCCGGGGGCACTGAAGCGGATGATCTGCGCCTTGGCCGAATCCTCGACGCTGGAATAGGCGATCACGTCGGTGTCGGAGAGGTCGATCTGGGCGATGCCGTCGGTGGCCATGCTGCCCTGACCGAGCCAGAACTTGCCGTATCGCGCCTGCTCGAGCGTGAAATCGATCTTGCGGATGTTGGTGTTGTTGAACTCGTAGGCGTCGGAGTCGGGTGAGTCGTCGACGATGTTGATGTTCGAGGTGGAGTAGGGGGCGTAGCTGAACTCGTTGACGTTCTTGAAGGCCCAGTCGCCGATCGACAGGGTGTAGCTGAGCCCGAAACGTGTGTCGGAATTGTCGTTGTCGATCAGGGCGTAGCTCTCGGTATCGCGTCCGTCGTCGTAGGAGAGCACGCCCTTGTTGATCTGACCGTAGAACAGCAGCGTGCTTCCGTTGGAGAACTCACGCTCGATCGGCGGGAGCCCCTGCGCGGTCGCCGCGCCGGCAAGCGCCAGCAGCGCCGGCATCGCCAGCGCTGCGGCCCGGTGAACGGGCAGTCCGAAACGGTCCATCGGCAATCCCCCTGTGCTGTGACGCGTCTCGATGCAGCGGCGGGTCCAGCCCACGGCTCCGGCGTTCTGCTGTTGATAGCGCGCGGGCAAGACGGTTTTGCAATGGTCGGGGGAATGACGCCGGCGTGCGGCGAATTGTGGCGGTTACGCCACAGAGCGACCGGCCCGGTCCCTGTTCTGGCAGCGGACTTGCGCCAGTCCGCGATGGCGGGGATAGCTGGCCGGGCGCTGCGGAAGGAGACGTGCGGATGTCGGACATGGGCATGGAGACCGCTACGGCATGAGAGCGACAGCGCTGTGGATCACCGCCGCCGGCCGGGCGCAGTTGCGCGACGAGGAGGTGGAACCCAGCCCCGGCGAGGTGGTGGTCGAGACCCGGTTCAGCGCGATCAGCCGCGGCACCGAGGCGCTGGCGTTTCGCGGCGGCGTGCTGCGCGCCGAGCGGGCGCGGATGCGCGCGCCGATGCAGGCGGGCTCCTTCCCGTTCCCGGTCAAGTACGGCTTCGCCGCGGTCGGTCGCGTGACCGACGGGCCGGCAGGGCTCGTCGGGCGGGACGTGTTCGTGCCGCATCCGCATCAGGATCGGCTCGCCGCCCCTGCCGAGGCGGCGGTGCCGCTGCCGAGGGGCGTTCCGGCCGGACGCGCGGTGCTGGCGGCCGACATGGAGACCGCGCTCAACATCGTCTGGGACGCAGGGCCGGCGGCCTGCGACCGGATCGTCGTGGTCGGCGCCGGCGCCGTCGGCGCGCTCGCCGGCTGGCTCTGCGCGAAGCTCCCGGGAACCGAGGTGACGCTCGTCGACATCGTCCCCGGCCGCGCGGCGCTCGCTGCTGCCCTCGGCTGCGGGTTCGCGGCCCCCGACGCGGCCCCCGAGGAGTGCGACCTCGTCATCCACGCGAGCGCGAGCGGCGAGGGGCTGGCGACGGCGCTGGCGGCCGCGGGGCTCGAGGCGGCGGTGGTCGACGCGAGCTGGTACGGCGACCGTCCGCCGCCGGTCGGCCTCGGCGGCGTTTTCCACGGCCGGCGGTTGCGGATTGGTGTCGAGCCAGGCCCGGCAGGTGCCGACCGGCCGGCGCGCGCGCTGGAGCAACCGACGCCGGCTCGAGGCGGCGCTCGCGCTCCTCGCCGATCCCGCCCTCGACGTGCTGATCAGCGGCGAGACGGCGTTCGAGCGCCTCGCGGCCGGCTACGGCGCGATCCTCGAGTCGTCCGAAACGGTGTGCCACCGGGTGTTCTACGCCTGAGGCCGCTTCAACGGCTGGCGCGCGGCCCGGACCCTGCCGCGCCCGGCCCGAACGCCTCGAGAAACCGGTCGCGGAACGCCGCCATCGGCCAGGCGGGCACCGCCGGGTCGGGGATGAGCCCGTCGCTCCAGCCCCACGCGTCGAGGTGCGCCAACGCGGCGGGGCTGCCGATCACGTGGATCGGCACGTCGCGCCCGACGGGATCGCCGGAGACGAAAGGCGCGGGCTGGTGGTCGCCGAGAACGATCATCAGCGGCGGGTCGGCAACGCGGCGGGCGGCGAAGCCGGCCACCACCCGAAGCGTGTAGTCGAGCGACAGCCGGTACTGGTCGCGCACCCGGTCGGGGTCGCGCCACAGCACCTCCGGCGGATCGCCGGCGGTGGCGTAGGGATCGAACACCGCGCCGTCGCCCAGCCCGTCCCACGGCAGCAGCGGCGGGATCGGCGTCCAGGGCGCATGCGAGGAGATCAGCGCGATCTCCGCGAACACCGGCGGGCGGGGCAGGGGGTCGAGCACCTGCCGCTCGAAGGAGACCAGCGTGAACTGATCGGGCATGGTCACCCAGTTAAACGGCTTGCCGCGGTAGCCGAGATCCGCCGCCGCCAGCACCCGATCGTAGCCGAAGTAGCGCGCCTCCGGCCAGGGAAGCGTGATCGCCGGCATCACCGCGACGGTCCGCCAGCCGGCGCGAGCGGCCAGGTGCAGCAGTGTGCGCCGGCTGCTGGCGATCAGCGCCCGGTAGCGGCCCTGGTTGTCGATCCTGAGGCCCGAAAGCACGCTCGAATGGGCAAACCAGCTCTGCCCGCCGACCATCGGCGCGGTGAGAAATCCCGAGCGCATGGCAAGGCCCTGAGCGGCCAGCCGCCCCTGGGCGTCGGTGAGCGCGGCTTTCACCGTCGGGGCATAGAGCGGGTTGTCGAGCGCCGCGCGGCCGTAGGACTCGACAAAGATCACGAACACGTCGGTGCCGCGCAGCGCCGGCAGGATATCGGCCGCGGGCCGGGCGGCATATGGGTCCTCGGCCGCCCGGAGCCGGAACTGCGCGAGGTCGGCCCGCGCGCGAACCGCGTCGCGCAGATGGCTCCAGGCGAGGCGGCTGGTGGCGGCGCCGTCCGGCGGCGCGGCGGTCGCGATCCCGACGACGACCACCGCCAGCGCGGGCAGGGCGAGCGCCGCGGGCCAGAGCCGGCGCCGGGGCGCGAGCCGGGCGATCCGGCCCGTCGCCCACCAGACCGCGAGCGCGAGGAGCACCGGCACCGCGCTCGCGGCCAGCGCCGCGGCCAGCGCCAGCGGCCGGCCGAGCGCACCCTCGCTCAGCCGCCACGCAGCCACGATCAGGTCGCCGTCGAGCACCGGATTGAACGGCCGGAGGAACGCCGTCTCGGTCGCGAGATCGACGAGTTTCAGCGTGGTGAGCAGGGTCAGGAGCACGGTGACGACGGCGCGCAGCGCCCGGCCCGGCGCGGCGAGCAGCAGAAGCACGATCAGCGGCAGTTCGAGCGGCATCCGCGCGAAGGCCGCGAGATCGACCGCGGCCGGCCGGGCAGGCAGCAGCAGGAGCCCGGCGAGAAGGAGCGTCGCGGCGGCCGCCTGCAGCAGCCTCGACCTCTCAGACATGACGCAGCCTGGCGTACAGGTCGCCGGAGCGCTCCATGCCGGCCAGCCGCGCGAGAACCGCGTCGGCCTCGACCCAGCGGTCGAACGCGAACGCCGCGGCCTCGCCGGGCACGAAATTGAAGACATATGGCCCCAGCGCCCCGAGCCGGGCGACACAGGCGGCGGCCACCTCCGGCGCGCCGGGCAGGTATTCGAGAGCGATCCAGGGGACGGCCACGGTCAGCCCGGCGAGCACGTCAGCCTCGAAGCCCTCCACGTCGATCTTGACGAAGCGCGGGTATCCGTGGGTGGCGATCAGCGCGTCGAGCGTCGTCACCTCGACCGTCTCGGAATCGTCCCAGCGGACGGCGCCGAAGCCGGGCGCGGTGTGCATCCGCTCGGGGTAGCCGGCGGCGAGGGACGACACCGTGGGATGCAGCCGCGAGACCGCCAGCCGCCCCGACCCCGGCGCCGGGCCGGCGGCCAGCGGCAGCAGGGTGACGCCGGGCAGGGGATCGCGGGCGAGGAGGGCATGGAACAGCCGCTGCGGCTCCAGCGCCACCACCCGCGCCCTGGCGCGAACCAACGCGCGGGTGCGGTTGCCGGCATGTGCGCCGATGTCGAAAGCGAGATCGCCGGGCGCGACGATGCCGGCGTAGAACTGCGCCAGCCGCGAAATCTTCCAGGGCCGCGCCCGATAGATCGCCAGCGACCGCACGAGCCCCGCCCAGCGCCGGACGTCGACGCTCATCGCTGCCGCCGGGTCAGCCAGGCGATGTCGGTGGCGAACGACCCGGCGAGTGCTGCGAAAGCGATCGCGGCCAGCGCGCCGGACGCCGGCGGCACGAGCGGCGGCGTCAGCAGCAGGCCGAGCACCACCACCTGCAGCACGCAGACGCCGCTGCGCCGCCGCGACACCGGCAGCGGCCGCGCCAGCACCGGCCAGACCAGTCCGGCCAGCACGAACGCGTAGCGCATCAGCCCGAGACCGAGCACCCACGGTCCGGCCCGGCCCAGCCCGAGCGCCAGTACGGCCAGCGCCAGGATCAGCGCTGCGTCGATCTCCATGTCGAAGCGCGCCCCGAACGCCGAGGCGTGCCCCCAGCGCCGTGCCGCCCACCCGTCGGCCCCATCGAGCGCCAGCAGCGTCGCCACCCCGGCAGGTGCGATCCAGCCCGCGCCGGCGACCAGCTCCGGTTGAGCCGCCAGCCCGGCGAAGACTGCCGTGCCCCCGGCCCGGACCAGGGTGATGGCGTTGCCGGGACCGAACCGGCGGTGCGGGTGGCCGCGGCCGAGCCCGTCGACGACCAGCACCGCGATCAGCGCATAGCAGCCGAGCGCGAGCGCCGCCCCCGGAGGCCCGAGCGGCAACGCCGAGACCGCCCAGGCCACCGCAACGCCGACCACCGCGATCGGAGGCAGGGCGGCGCGGCGCCGGGGCGTGAAGACGGGTGTTCCGGTCTGCAGGTCGGTCATCGGGGCACCGCAACTTCCGCGCGCGGCCAGTCCCGGCCCGCGCCGCGAAATCCACAGGTCCCGATCATGCCGAGCCGCCTAGGTCCCGCGGCGGAGCGCCTTCAGCGCCCGCTGCCGCGCCAGCCCGCTGTCGCGGTCCGCCACCCCGAGCAGGTTTGCCACCAGCCGCATCAGCCCGTGCTCGTCGGCGTTGATCCCGTCCGCCGCCGCGACCCGCCACAGCGCCTCGACCACGCCCTCGCGCTCGCCGTAGGGCACCGCGTCCTTGATCAGCCGGGTGAAGCGCACGGTATCGGGCGCCCCTTCCTCGGCGCGCTCGGCCTCGGCGCGCAGATCACGGGCCTGTGCGACGTCGAGCCCATACTGCGCCGCCAGCACCCGATCGATGCGCGCACGCTCGGTTTCGGTATAGTTGCCGTCGGTGCGCGCAACCCGAACCATCAGCGCGGCCAGCGCCAGCCGGCCGTGGTCGGTGGGCAGGTCCTGGGTTTCGGAAGCCGCCGTCAGGCGGCGGAGCAGATCGCCTATCATGCGGGGAATATAGCCGCTGTGGCGGCTCTGACCAGAGCGGGACAGGCGACATGGCACCGGCCAGCCGATAGGTCCTCGGCGGGCGCCGAGAGGAGGGCGGCCATGGTCGTCAAACGCATCGTCTCGAACATCCCCGCCGACAGCATCGCGCTCGTCCGCGCGTTCTACGTCGACCTCTTCGATCTTCAGATCGTCATGGACCACGGCTGGATCGTGACCCTCGCCTCCGGCGAAAGCGCCGTGGCCCAGGTGAGCATCGCGAGCGAAGGCGGCTCAGGCACGCCGGCGCCCGACCTCTCGATCGAGGTCGACGACGTCGATGCGGTCTGCCGGCGGGCGCGGCAGTCCGGCCACGAGATCGTCTATGGACCGATCGATGAAGCCTGGGGAGTCCGGCGCTTCTTCGTGCGCGATCCGGTGGGGAAACTGCCCAACGTCCTCTCCCACCGGGAGTGAACGGTTCACCGGATCGCCTGGGACCGCTAGACCAGCCGCGACTGCTCCAGCGCCGCCCGCACGAAGTCGGCGAACAGCGGATGCGGCGCGAAGGGTTTGGACTTCAACTCCGGGTGGAACTGCACGCCGATGAACCACGGATGGCCGGGGATCTCGACGATCTCCGGCAGCCGCCCGTCCGGCGACAGCCCGGAGAACCTCAGGCCGCAGCCCTCGAGCTTGTCGCGATAGGCGATGTCCACCTCGTAGCGGTGCCGGTGCCGCTCCGAGATCGCCGTCGTCTGGTAGATCGCGGCGGCCTGGCTGCCCTCGGTCAGCACCGCGTCGTAGGCGCCGAGCCGCATCGTGCCGCCCTTGTCGTCGGTCACCTCGCGCTTGATCGTGCGGTTGCCCTCGAGCCACTCCTTGAGGTGATAGACCACGTGGGTATAGCGCCGCTGCCCCGCCTCGTAGTCGAACTCCTCCGATCCGGCATCGCTCAGGCCCAGCAGGTTGCGCGACGCCTCGACCACCGCCATCTGCATCCCGAGGCAGATCCCGAGATACGGCACCTTGCGCTCCCGCGCGAACTGGGCCGCCCGGATCTTGCCGATCGTGCCGCGCTCGCCGAACCCCCCCGGCACCAGGATCGCGTGATAGCCCTCGAGCATCGGCGCGATCTCGTCCTCGTGCTCGAACCGCTCGGCGTCGAGCCATTCGGACCGCACCTTCACCCGGTTGGCGATGCCGCCGTGGGTCAGCGCCTCGGCGATCGACTTGTAGGCGTCCTCGAGCTGGGTGTACTTGCCGACGATCGCGACCTTCACCTCGCCCTCGGGGTTGTGGATGCGGTCGACCACGTCCTCCCACTTCGCGAGGTTCGGACGCGGCGCCGGCGAGATCATGAAGGCGTCGAGCACCGCCTGGTCGAGCCCCTCGGCGTGATAGGAGAGCGGCGCCTCGTAGATCGAGCGCAGGTCCTGCGCCGCGATCACAGCCTCCGGCCGCACGTTGCAGAACAGCGCCAGCTTGTCGCGCTCCTTCGGCGGGATCGGCATCTCCGAGCGGCAGACCAGCACGTCGGGCGCGATGCCGATGGCGCGCAGCTCCTTCACCGAGTGCTGGGTCGGCTTGGTCTTCAGCTCGCCCGACGCCGCCATGTAGGGCAAGAGCGTCAGGTGCATGTAGATGCACTGCCCTCGCGGCTGGTCCTGGCCGAACTGGCGGATCGCCTCGAAGAACGGCAGACCCTCGATGTCGCCGACCGTGCCGCCGATCTCGCACAGCATGAAGTCGGTCTCGTCCGCGCCGACCTTCAGGAAGTCCTTGATCTCGTTGGTGACGTGCGGGATCACCTGAATGGTCTTGCCGAGGTAGTCCCCCCGCCGCTCCTTCTCCAGCACGTTCGAATAGATCCGCCCAGACGACACCGAATCCGTCCGCCGCGCCGGCACCCCGGTAAACCGCTCGTAGTGCCCGAGGTCGAGGTCGGTCTCCGCCCCGTCGTCGGTGACGAACACCTCGCCGTGCTCGAACGGCGACATCGTTCCCGGATCGACGTTGAGGTAGGGGTCGAGCTTGCGCAGCCGCACCGAATAGCCGCGCGCCTGCAGCAGCGCCCCGAGCGCCGCCGACGCAAGGCCCTTGCCGAGCGACGAGACCACGCCGCCCGTTATGAAGATGTAGCGCGCCATCGGTGCTCCCGTGCTGGTCGATGATGAGCCTGCGAAGAACTCGAGCCTCACGGGACTCAATCTATACGGGAACCCGCCGGGCGGGGCAAGCCGAGCTTCCGCAACATCCTGTAGTTCGCCGTCTCCCCGGCAACCACAGGTTGCCCCCGGCGCGCGCCGGCAGCGTCCTCCGGCTACTGAACCGGCGGCGGGGCCGCGGGACCTTCCTCCGCGGGCGGCGCGGCCGGCGCCGCGTCCTGCGACGGCGGCAGCAGATCGCCCTCGAGACCGGGCGTGGACGCCGGCGCGGCCGGCGACGTCGCCGGCGCGGTGGACGTGCCGCCAGCATCGATCACCGAACCACCGCGGCTGTCGTGCGCGGCGAGAACGGTCAGCGTCAGGCTGGTGATCACGAAGGCGACGCCGACAGCCCAGGTCACCTTCGAAAGCGCCGTCGCCGCCCCGCGGCTGGTCATCACGCCGCCACCCCCGCCCATGCCGAGGCCACCGCCCTCGGAGCGCTGCATCAGCACGACGAGGATCAGCGTGAGCGCCAGCAGAAGATGGATGGTGAGGACGACGGCTTGCATTTCGGCTCCCGGGGCCTTGTCGGATCAGCGGGGTCTCTAGCCCCTGCCCCTTGGCTTGTCGAGGGCCGAAACGCGCAACAGAAGGCACGGCCCGACCCGCGCGGTCACGGC
>CAVZCB010000016.1:0-39115 GCA_963773555.1 uncultured Alphaproteobacteria bacterium | reverse complement strand
CCTCGGCCGACGCCAGGCTGCCGTCGAGGTCGACGTTGGTGATGACCGACTTGTCGACGTCGATCCGCACGTTCTTCTGGATGTCGACGGTCTTGTCGATGTTGGTGTCGAAGCGCACGTTTCCCATAGAACTTCCCCCTCGCTATCGATGGAACTTCGGCTCAGTCTCGGTTGCCGGCCCGGGGGAACTGTCGTCCCGCGAGCCTGCTATCCCGCAATCGTCAAGAAAAAGATGCACTCGTCACCGCTTTCACACAACCTGAACGTATGGCGCCGATCCGGAGCACCCAGACTAGTCCGAGCGGGGTAGACGCTGCCGCGACTCACGGTCCCGTTATGCCGCTCGGCATAGACGCAACCCGCGCGCGTCCGGCGATTCGCGTCGCTGTTCGGGCGCCGGGCGGTCCGCATCACCATCATCTCCGCAACGACCGGCGGCGCGCGGCAAGGGCCCCCAGGGCCGTCAGCAGGAGCGCGAGGCCGGGCGGAGCCGGCACCGGCGCCAGCGAGACCGACTGTGATTTGGTGTCCGCCACGAGATACAGGGTCTCGGTCTGGTCCGGGCGGAGCCGCACCGTGATGCCGATCCTGTCGTGATACTCGTCCGCGTCCGGGCCGAACACGCTGTCGGCCTCGCTGAACAGGTAATGCAGGACGCCCTCGCTGGACGATTCGACGCCGGCCGATGCGCGGGCGTAGCCGGCCTCGAGACCCGGATCGTCGACTCCGGCGGCAGCTGCAAGGTCGAACGAGAGCACGAATCGCAGCCGGGCGTTCTCGTTCGAGCCGTTGCGGATGGTGATGGCGCCGTCGGTGTAGGTGAACGCATCTCCGAGCCCGCTCGGGCCGATCGCGTGCGTCCAGGCGCTGCTCCCGAGTTGCAGCCCGTCACCGATGCCGAGGCTGAGCGGATCGCCGAGGACGGCGGCGGCGTAGTCGCTCCGCGCGTTACCTCCGTCGTTCTTTAGCGTGTCCTGGTCGTAAAGGCCCGCCGCGGCGCCGATTTCGATTCCCGCGGGATCGACGGCGTGGATCTTCTTGAGCGCGAACGTCAGGCCCGCGTCGGCGTAGGAGATCGTGGTCGCGGCGGCCGGGCCGGCGAGAAAACAGGTGGCGATCAATGAGGCGCTGCCAAGACGATGTGCCATCGCTCCTGCTCCCTTGCTCTCGAGTGCCACAGCCGCGCAGGTCAGGGCGCACCGGACTTCCCGATTGCAGCACGGACCCTTTCAGGGGAAGGCCCGGACCCACTGACGGGGTCCGGGCCGAACGTTCCGTCCGCTGCCTTCAGCCGCTGTCAGGGCACGGGAACCGGCTCCGTGGGCGGGGTCGGGGTCACCGGGAAGAAGTTTCCGGCGGCGAGCGAGTCGCTGAACGCCTGCGCGCCTCCGTCGTACACCTGCGCGAAGGACTCGGTCTCGGCGAGGTTGTAGTCCCACCCGGTCGAGTCCGCGGAGGCCTCGGCGGATGCCAGTGAACCATCGAGGTTGACGTTGGTCGCCACGTTCTTGGTCACGTCGTAGGTGATGGTCTTGGTGATGTCGACCGTCTTATTGATCGTGGTCAGGAAGTCGACGACGCCGGCGGCAGAGACCTTGTCCATTGAAGCGTCGTCCATCACGAACGGTCCTGCATATGCGGCAGAAACCGAAAGACAAGTGGCGGCGCAGGCTGCCGCGAATACACGGTTCATGGTCGTCCCCCTCAGGTTGCAGTTGTCAATCCAAAAGCACCCAGCGCACCACGAGTGCGACTGGCGCATCTATGAGTTCAACAGATTGCCTACGATGCAACAATACCCAGTAGGACAAGGCACAGGTCGTCACAGGTGCTACTCATTGCGAGGTAGTTGACCCCCGCGATGAAGGCGGATCCGCTGACGAAGACACGGCTGGCGATCAGGGCCGCCTGAGTCCGGCTGGTGACCTTCAGCTTGCGCATCACGTTGCGCATGTGGACCTTCACGGTCCCTTCCTTAAGGCTGAGCCGGTACGCGATGACCTTGTTCGGCAATCCGGCGCTGAGAAGCTCGAGGACCTCGATCTCGCGCGCGGTGAATTCCGACAGGTCCCCCGACGAGGCTCCGGGCGGGGCGGGTGTCTGCTGATCGGCCCCCGTCCCCTCCGCGTCGTCAAGACCGAGCGGCCCGAAGTCCATATCACTATAGACGAACGGAGGCGCGAACACTCCACCGCCAGCCACCAGCGGCAGCGCATGCTTGATGATTTCAGAGGAAATGAGCGCGGGAATGTAGCCGCGGGCCCCGGCCTGGATCGCCGCCGCCGCCTGCGCCGGATCGCCGCGCTGACCCATCAGCACGATCGCCGTATCGGGCAGCTCCGCCCGGATTGCGGCAAGTTCCGCACGCACGCTGGGGCAGCTGATGTCACGCTCACCGGTATGAAGAAGCACGAGATTGACGCCGTGCTTCTCGTCAGCCGTGAGATCGGACATTTCGCAGGTGGATTCCATTAGAACCGTCTCGACTTCGGGCATCTGAGTGGAAAAGAACGAACACATGGCGTCGCGAAGAAACGAGCGCCCGCTCATGATCAATAAAAAGGTGCCGCCTGGCAGGTGTTGCATCTCGGCCACCGGAATGTTTTTTGACACGATTTAAGTTTGGCATAATTCAACAGCGGACCCCGTGACTTTCAGCATCAGCCACAGCGTTGTCCGGCTGAATCCAGCCAGACGCCGGATCGGCGCCCCTGTCTCTGGCGAACATCATTGTCCCTCTTCCCCGCTCTGTCGCCGGCGCCCCAATGATCGGCCCGCACGAAGAACCCACCTTAAAGTATACCACGTGCGGCCGAGGCTGTTAACCTTTTTGCGCCATGCAAGCCCCGCCGCTGACAACCGTGCGCTGATTCTGGCCGTAAACCCGCCGAAAGTCCGCGCCCTGCCGGCGGGCAAGGATTAACCGCCACGCAGAGAATGGCCTCGCGTGGAATGCCCAAGCGTATGCCCAAGGTGATATGCTGCTAAACGTATTGCCCTCTTGCAGCGGATGCGAACCTTCCGCGATGCTGGTCGCCTAGGGGCCGTGGGTCTGAAATGCCTTCAGGATGATCGCGAGGTGGGGCGGTGGCAGATGTCTCGAGCCGAACAAGCCTGAGGTTGCTGAGTGCGATCGGGGTCCTTCTCGCCGGGATCGCTTTGACGCAGCCCGGCGCGGCTGGTGATAGATCTCGCGCGCACGATAGGAAAGGGGCCGCGGAATCCACGGGCATGGCGACGAACGCCCGGGGCGACAGCGTTGGCCGCGGATCGAGCCCCAGGGCCTCGAGTGATGCAGACACTTCCATCGACCGCGGCTCGGGAAAGGCGCGCGCTGCGGGGAGAGGCCGTGGGGGTGCCGGGTCGGACGGACGCGCGTCGATCAGCATCGTCGGCAACGGGAACTCGAAGATCTCCACCCATGCCGGCGCCGACGGGATGAGCCGCGGCCGGAAGGCTACGGCGGTGGCCGCCCGGGGCGGCGCGGCGATCTCGGCCGGGGAGAAGTCGATCGGCAGTGTGGCCCGCGGCAAGGCGGGACAGTCACATGTCGACTCACGAACGCGGCTCCGTGAGCGCTCCATGAAGGCAGACGCGGCCGCCGACGGCGTGAGCGGCGCGAAGAAACCGGGCCACGCGGCGACCAGCGTGATTCAGCGCCTGACCGGCGGCCTTCTAGGCAGCCGGATCCGCTCATCAGCCGACGGCGACGACGTCAGCGCGGCCAGAACCCGCGGGAAAGTTCGGGTCGAACGCTCCGGTAAGATCGTCAAGTCGATCTCCCGGGTGGAATTGGCATCCGACAAAAGCAGCGCCACCGAAAGCCGCCAGGTAATCATCTCCAATGGCAAGACCGTGTATGCCCGGACGACAACCCGGGCGCGTACGACCGGGAACCGGCTCGCGGAGCCGACCGCGGAGGCCATTACCGCGGCGCCGCAGGCGCGGCAGGAAACCGTTCTCGGGAGCGACCGAGCCGCCCGACGACTGGGCGAGCAAAGCGCGGAGTTGTTCATGATGCTTGAACTCGATTGAGAAGTAAGCCGGAGGCGACCTTACTGCCGATGATCGGCGGACGACGTTGGAGGATGCCATCATATGGCTGCGCTCGTGATCCCGACACCACCGGCGCCGCCTGACTTCGGAAAGTTCACGCCCGGCCACGACTTCATTCGCGGTAGTCAGAACAGTGAGTTTCTGCATCGTCATCTGTCTTCCGACGAGCGCGGCATCCTGAATCAGCTCAAAGGGCTGGGCGTGCCTCGCGGCGATGGACTCGACGCGATCCTCTTGGGCGACCTGCGTCGCGAACTGACGAAGAGCGAAGAGCGGGAGGTCCGGGCAGACTATGACGAGCACAGCAGCCATGGCGAAAGCAAAACCCTCGCCGATGTTCTGCTGGCACTGATGGCCGACGGTTCTCGACCGTTCGATGCGGGGCCACCGCCGGATTTCTCCGGCTTTCGCAGCGGCGACACGATCTTCGGGCGCGGTGGAAACGACTACATCGCCGATCTGCGCGGAAGCAACCTCGTTCTCACCGATGAGGGCGCCGACCGTATCCTGCTCGGCAATGGTAACGACCGCATCTTCGACCGCGGAGGTGACAACAGGATCGATGACCTCGGCGGAGACAACTCCATCTTCACGGGCGACGGCGATGACCTTATCACAACCGGCGACGGCGCGGATCGGATCAACGCTTTCGACGGACACAACATCATCGACGCCGGCGGTGGCAACAACACCGTCCGCGGCGGGAACGGCTACGACAGCATCAGCGTCGGCGCTGGCGACGACTTCATCGAGCTTCGGAACGGCACGGCAGGCCATCGCGAGCGCTTCGACCTGCCGTCGCTCGGGATCCATCGGTTCATGGCCCACAACTTTGTTCTGGACCAAGGCGGCAGCGACAACATCCGGGCGACCGGCAGCAGCCGCAACACGGACGTCGAGGATACGGTCTTCAATGGCAACGACCTCGTCCTGTCCGACTTCGGCGGGAAGGACTTCGGGGACGACCTGATCGAGGTCGGAGGGGGAAACAACCTCGTCGTCGATCTGGGCGGCAACAACCGTGTCCGGACGCTCGATGGAGACGACATAATCTTCACCTCGCTGATCTCTCGCGGCCGCGACGAAATCAGCGCGGGGGCCGGCAACGACAGGATCAACCCCGGACGGGGCGCAGACGTGATCAATCCGGGCCCGGGGGAGGACTTCATCTTCCTCGAGAACGACGGTAATCGCGACCGTGTCGTGTACCTCGAGGACGATCGCAGCGGCGACGTCAACGCCACCGACGTCATCCTCGGCTTCGACGCCGACAAGGATCTGATCGACGTCAGCGCGCTCGACGTCCGGATCGGGAATCTACTGCTCTTCAAGACATCAGAGCTGGGCCGCCTCTATGGCGATGAAAATGTCGAGGATCTCCTCGTCGCGTGGGACATGAACCAGAACCACAAGCTGGACGAGGGGGACTTTCTGACATGCGTCCTCGCGGACATCACCGGCAAGCTGGGGGAGGATGCCTTCGTGTTCACTCAGGACGCACTGGTTTGAGCCATGAGACTCTCGTGTAAGCTCGCCCGTGCCGCCCTGCTCGCCTCCAGCATGCCGCTTGCGGCGGTGCCTCCGGCCGTCGCGGCCGGTCCCGTGCGATCCTTGCTCGAGATGCGGCGCGAAAGCGTTGTGGTCCAGGAGTGGGATCTCAGTTGTGGCGCGGCGGCCCTCACCACGATCCTCAATTATCAATTCGGCGACATGGTTACCGAGCGCGAGGTCGCCACCGGCATGATCGGCCAGGAGCGATATCTGCGGAACCCCGACCTGCTGCGGCTGCAGAACGGGTTCTCGTTGCTCGACCTGAAACGGTACGTCGCAGGCCGCGGCTATGTCGGCGTCGGTCTGGGCGGGCTCGCGTTCACCGATCTGATCGAGCGAGCACCGATGCTCGTGCCAATTGCCCGCAACGGCTACAATCACTTCGTGGTCTTCCGCGGACAGATGGGCAACCGCGTCCTGCTCGCGGACCCGGCGTTCGGAACGATCACGATGCCCGTAGCGCGCTTCGAACGCGAGTGGCTCGACCTCGACGAGCTCGGCAAGGTCGGCTTCCTGGTGACGCGCGGGGACGGCTTGGCGCCGCCGAACGGACTTGCGCCCAGGGCCGACGAATTTCTGACGCTCCGCTAGCGGCGACCGGCGGTCCCCGCACACTTGCGAACACCTTGAAGAGTTGAGACTTATGCCAATGCCGATTACGCTCGTCCGGCTGGCCGGCGGATCAGCACAAGGGACAGGGAGAACGAAATGGCTTCGACGAGGAGTTTCGGGTCCGTGCTTTCGTGGTGCGGCCAGGGATCAGTTGGATCGCTCCTCTGCGCGAGCACAGCCATCTGGATCACCTGCGTCCTCGAAGCGCCGGCGGTGCGCGCGCAGGAGACGCCGCCCCCGCCGGGGGCGCCTGGCACCATCGTCCCCGATGCCGATGCCGCGGAGCGTGCGCTCGAGCGCTACCTCGTCCTCCAAGGCGAACTGCTGCTGCCGCCTGGACAGATTGAGCTCGAGCCTTCGATAAACTATCAGTACACTGATCGGTCAAACGCGTTCGAGCTGGATTTCCTTGACCTCGATGGGGATGGCATCCGCGACGACCCTGTGGCGGACACCCTGCAGAGGCGCGCCAATCGCACGACCGCCGCGCTCGAGGCGCGTTTCGGCCTGCCGCGCGATTCGCAGATCGAGATCCGCGTGCCCTACGTCCACGTCGACCAGGAGCTCAATCAGGTGCTGGCCCGCACCTCCCGTGACCAAAGCAACTCGGGCCTCGGCGACATACGGCTGGGGTTCGCCAAGACGCTGGCGCGGGAAAACGGCGCGATGCCCGATCTCATCGGCCGCATCACCTGGGATACCGCTTCCGGCGAAGACAACAGGGACCTGAGCCTGACGTCCGGCTACGACGAGGTCAACGTCTCGCTGAGCGCGCTCAGGCGGCTCGACCCGCTGGCTGTGACCGGCGGCGTCTTCTATCAGACCGCCTTCGAGCGCGACTCGGTCAAGCCCGGTGACGTCTTCGGCTTCAGCCTCGGCACCACCCTGGCGGCGAGCCCGACCACCGCGCTCAGGTTCGGCTTCAACACCGCGTTCCGCAAGGAAGTCGAGATCGACGGAAACGCCATCGCCGGATCCGACGAGAACGAGGCCCTGATCAGCTTCGGCTTCGCCAGCGTCCTGCGCCGCAACGCGCTGCTCAGCGTCAACTTCGGCGCCGGGCTGACCGACGACTCCCCGGACTACTTTTTCTCCGTCTCGCTTCCGGTCCGGTTCACCGCATGGCGGTGACGGCCGCTCCTGCCTAGGGCCTGTTGAGATTCATCGAGAGTTAATGACGGCGGCAGCGAGATGGATCATGGCCGAGAAGCTTTTGTCCGTCTTGCAGGCGCGCATGGCGATGCGTTTGAATTCCTTGAGCTTGCCGAAATAGTTCTCAATCAGATGCCGCCATTTGTAGACTTCGGCGTCGATGATGCGGGGGGCGCGGCGGTTGGGATGCTGGGAAATGACGATCTCCGCGCCGCGTCGTTCGATCTCGTCGGTGATCCAGTTGACGTCGAAGGCCTTGTCCGCGATCAGGCCGCCGAAGGTGGTGGCTTCGATCAGCGCCGCGACGCCGATCGTGTCATGGCGCTGACCGGGCAGAAGTTCAAAGCGCACCAGGTTCCCCAGCGCGTCGGTGAGCGCCACGATCTTGGTCGTCACCCCGCCGCGCGAGGCGCCGATGGCCTGGCTTTGAGTCCCCCTTTTGCGCCCTGTCCGTGGCGGTGGACCTTGACGATGGTTCCGTCGATCATGGCGAACTCCATGTCGGGATCATCCGACACGGCGGCAAAAATCCGTTTGAAAACATCCAGCCTGACCCAATGTCGGAACCGCTTGAAGGTCGTGTTCCAGTTCCCGAAGTCCTCCGGCAGATCGCGCCATGGAGCGCCCGTGCGCGCGATCCAAAGCACAGCCTCCAGAAACAAGCGCCCGTCGCCGCCGGTCCGGCCCGGATCGGATTTCCTGCCGAGGCAGTGCGGTTCCATCCTCGCCCACTGCGCGTCCGTCAAAATCATTCTCGGCACTGACTGCTCCCTCGTTTTGGGAGCTTGAATCAGAACTCAACGCCGGTGGGAATCCTGAATCTCAACAGGCCCTAGAGGATCAAGGCATCGACCAGCACGTCGATGTGGTGGGCGAGGAAGATCTCCATGTCGGCGTGGCGGTCCCCATCCGTGTCCGCCGAAAGCGTGCTGTTGTGGAGCCGCAGTTCGCCCTGTTCGCCGCTGAACTTGTGATCGCCGATGTAGGTGAACTTGTTGTCCTTCGCCGATCCGGATTTCGCGTCAATCTCCGACAGATCGATCAGATCGGTGCCCGACACGAAATCCGTGATGGTGTCGCGGTGCTTGCGTCCCACGCCGCTGTCACGCTCGCTCTCGAAGCGGAAGCGGTCTCCGCCGCCACCGCCGGTAAGCCGATCCGGCCCTTCGCCGCCGATCAAGAGATCCCGGCCGCCGCCGCCGATCAGCTTGTCGCGGCCGTCCCCTCCGACCAGCCCGTCGTTCCCGCCGCCCCCCCTCACGACGTCATTGCCGCCGCCGCCCGACAGGAGGTCGTCTCCGCCGCCACCGACTAGGACATCGCGGCCGCCGAGGCCGCGCAGGGCATCGTCACCGCCACCGCCCTTGAGCTTGTCGCTCGCTGCGTCGCCATTGAAGCTGTTGGCGTGTCGATTTCCGATAAAATCAATTCCCTCACCGGGCGCTGCCGCGAGATCCTTTGAGAGTCGCTGCAGGCGAATCGGATCATCGAAGTCGATACGGTAGTGGAGGTCGCCTTCCACGCGCGACTCCCAGTGCTCGACCAAGCCTGTGCCCTGCCTCGGCTGCATGTCTCCGAAAAGGGTGATGACTTCGACATCACCCTTGAAATCGCCTGAAAGTATCTTCCACTTGAAGCTGAACTCGGTTCCTGTTCCTGTCAGTCGGATCGGGTTGCCTGTCGCGTAGAGTAAGCTCGTGTTTGTCGGACCCATTTTGTCAAAGACCTGCACGCGCATCATCTCTGCCTCCTGCGATGACACATTGACTGACCCCCACGGCGCAGCGATGTGATTAACCATTGTCGCTTAGTAACTCCATAATTTCCAGCGCATTCCCGGCGGCGTTCAGCGCCCGTTGCCGCTTCCGGCTGGCCCGTGTCCCGCACGGCCCATTTCGGCTTGGTTGTAAATCGGCACGGAACCCTGGGTCTGGATCAATCCCTGTGGGGTCATTCTCGTGCAACGGCGGTGAGGCTTGCTCGGAGCAGATCGATGTTGGCGCGAGCGTAGATCTCCGACGTTTCAGAGCTTTCGGCCTGTTGATCTGACGCTCGGTCTGGCCATTCGACCCCGCGCAGGCCGCGGGCCTGGAGGCTCTCCAGAAAGGCCCGCCAATGGACCTCCGCCTCGGAGAGGGCGACCGAGACCCCGGCGGCGCTCGTCCGGGCCGATGCCGATCGCCGACAGCACGGCGGCGTCGCGGACGATCCCGCCGTGGCGCATCTTCTCGTAATGCCCGTTGGCCATAGCCCCGGCGCTCGGCGGTGCGCTCGTAGGGACCGGCGCGCAGGAACCGCTCCCGCTCGATCCGCATGGCAAGCTCGAACGTGCGGCCGAAGACCGCCGCGATATCGCCGGGGCCATGCTCGATCAGATGTTCCAGGAGGGCCTCGACCGCCGTATCCAGAAGTGGCTCGGTCTGTTTGAACACTGTCCGGGGTGTTTCTAAGTGGATGAGCCGCCCCCTTTCAGGCTGCCGCCGGGATTGGCGTCGCCAGGTTGATGTATGCCTGATCGGGTGTTTTCCCGCCAAGCGATGAATGCGGCCTCTTGCCATTGTAGAAGCCGAGATACCGGCCGATCGATGCGCGGGCTGCCGCTACGCCGGTGTAGGCGCGCAGGTAGACCTCTTCGTGCTTGACCGTCCGCCAGAGCCGCTCGACGAAGACGTTGTCGCGCCAGGCGCCCCTGCCGTCCATGCTGATCGCGATCTCGGCTTTCTTCAGCACCTTGGTGAAGTCGGTCGAGGTGAACTGGCTTCCCTGATCGGTGTTGAAGATCTCGGGCCTGCCATGCCGGGCGAGCGCCTCTTCCAGGGCCTCGACGCAGAAGTCCGCCGACAGCGTGATCGAGAGCCGCCAGGCCAGGACCTTGCGGCTGAACAGGTCGACGATGGCGACGAGGTAGACGAAACCCCGCGCCATCGGCACGTAGGTGATGTCGCTCGCCCAGACCTGGTTGGAGCGCGTCACCGCCAGGTTGCGGAGCAGATAGGGGTAGATCTTGTGCCCCGGCGCCGGTTTCGACGTGTTCGGGCGGCGGTAGATCGCCTCGACGCCCATCTTTTTCATCAGCGTCGCGACGTGACGGCGGCCGACCTCGCGGCCTTCCGCCTTCAGCATGTCCCGCAGCATCCGGCTGCCCGCGAACGGATGCTCGAGGTGCAACTCGTCGATGCGCCGCATCAGCGCCAGATTGGCGTCCGAGGTCGGTCGGGCCGGATAGTAGACGCTGCCCCGGCTGATCCCGAGCGCCTTCGCCTGCCCGGAAAGCGGCAGTTCATGGGACCTGTCGATCATCGCCTTGCGCTCGCCAGCAGTCCGGCCTTGTCGAGCGCGACCGCTAAAAAATCGTTGGCCAGCGTCAGTTCGCCGATCTTCGCATGCAGGACCTTCACGTCGATCGCCGGAGCGGCGTCGGCCCTGGCGCCCTCGCCGAAGACCCCCGTCGCGCCCTCAAGGAGCTGGCCGCGCCATTGCGTGATCTGGTTCGGATGAACGTCGAACTGCTGGGCCAACTCGGCCAGCGTCTTCTCGCCCTTGATGGCCGCTATCGCCACCTTCGCCTTGAAAGCCGGGCTGTGGTTCCGCCGTGGTCGTCTCATCATGGTCGCTCCTCGGTTCTCAGCAATCTTCTTGCCGATCTCGAGCCGCTTCACCACTCAGCGCCCCCGTTCAGATTTCCCGAGCCACCTCTTCCATGCGCCTTCCAGATCTTCTGCACCGTCGAGACCGCGAGCCCGACAGCCCCGGCCATCGCCCGCGCCGTCCAGTGCGTGGCCTCATGGGGCGGCGGCTCCAGCGTCATCGCGACGACGGCGGCCGCCCGATCGTCGGCCACCGGCGCCCTGCCCGGAGCTCGAGCAGGGCGGGAGCGGGCGTCAGATGCGGAAGAAAGGCTGGAGCAGTCGCGGGATCAGCGCGCTGAACCTGAGCGGCGCGTCGGTCGCGGCGGCGCAGATGCAGGGCCTGTCGGCGGTCGCGCGGGGCACGTGGACCACGGCCTCGTCGGCGAGTTCGACGTCGCCGACGCCGTAGCGACCGCCCTCGTCGGAAAAGGCGCCGGAGAGGACCAGCGTCAGCTCGAGGCCGCCGTGCCCGTGATCGGCGGCCTCCTGGCCAGCCGGGATCGACAGGAGGCGCAGGCTGCCGGCCCCGCCCTTCCAGAGGATGGCCTGCTTCGCACCGTAGCCGAGCGGTCGCCACCGCGGCGGAGCGTGGCCGAGCAGCTGCGCAAGGGGTGCGGGAAAGATGTCGAAGCCGTCGTGCGTTGGAACCGCCCGCGCCGGCGCGTCGAGCGCCGCGAGCGTCCGCGCGCGCGCGTCCGGCGAGACCGCCGACGGCGCCAGCCCTTCGAGCACCAGACCGCCGAGATGGTTGTGCGCCTCGAGCCGGGCCCGGCATTCGTCGCAGAGCGAGACGTGGGCGGCGACCAGCACCGCGAATGGATAGCCGAGAGAGCCCGCCGCGCAGGCGGCGAGCATGGCGTCGGGCACGTGGTGAACCGGCTCGTTCATTTCCTGAGTTCCCGAAGCTCGTGCCGCAGCCTGTCGATCGCCAGCCGCAGGCGCGACTTGACCGTTCCGAGCGGCAGGCTGGTCTGGCGGCTGATCTCCTGGTGGGTCAGTTCGCCGAGGTAGGCCTTCTCGACCATCTCCCGCTGCGCCGCCGGCAGCGCCTCGAGCGCCGTCCGGAGGCGGGCGACCTCCTGGTCGAGCGCGAGGGCCGCCCCGGTGTCCGGTTCAAGGGACGGCGCGAGAAGATCGTCCGGCAGCGCCGGCGGCTCGCGTCGCGCGAGGTCCACCCGCCGGTTGCGGGCGATCCGGTAGATCCAGGAAGAGACCTGCGCCCGGGCCGGATCGAACTGGGACGCGTGACGCCAGACCCGCAGCATCACGTCCTGGACGATCTCCTCCGCCACCGCCGCCGGGGTTCCGCCGCGCATCGCCATCGCCTTCAGCCGTGGCGCGTAGAAGTCGAACAGGCGCGCGAAGGCCTCTCGGTCGGCCGCGTCGCGCACCGCGAGCATCCAGACCGTCTGCTCGGAGAATCCAGTCGGCTCGTTCGTCTGCATGGTCTCCGTTAGGCCCGGAAATGGCGGCAACCGCAATCGCCGGGGCGGCAAAACGCGCGAAACGCCGACGATGCAGGTATCGACCATCATGATCAGCGATACGCGGCTTCGTCGAGAGCGGATCTATTTTTGATCCGCGGCGCGCAGGCCGCCGTAGCCCTTGATTGTAAACGCGCGGGGGAAAGAGCCGGATGCCATTCGATGCCGCTGGACGCCAGACGGTCGCCGTGATCGGCGGCGGCATCTCCGGCATGGCGACGGCGCTGATGCTGCAGCCGGAAATGGCCGTCACCCTTTACGAGGCGGCGCCGCGGCTCGGCGGCCACGCCCGCACCGTGATGGCGGGACGCCGTGGAGACACTCCGGTCGACACTGGCTTCATCGTCTTCAACCACGCGACCTACCCCCACCTCGGCCGGCTGTTCCGCGAGCTCGACGTGCCCCTGCAGCGCAGCGACATGAGCTTCGGGGTCAGCATCGACGACGGCCGGATCGAGTACGCGCTTCGCACCGCCGGCTCGCTGTTCGCCCAGCGCCGCAACGCCGTGCGCCCGGGCTTCCTGCGGATGCTGCGCGACATCGGCCGCTTCAACCGGCTGGCCGAGGCATCGGTGGCGGACGGCCAGACGGTCGGCGGGCTGATCGCCGCTCTCGGCCTCGGCGCGGGGTTTCGCGACCACTATCTCCGGCCGTTCTGCGGCGCGATCTGGTCGACCCCGGAGATGGATGTCGATGCCTTTCCCGCCACCATGCTGGTGCGCTTCTTCCGCAACCACGGCCTGCTCGGACTGACCGGCCAGCACCAGTGGTGGACGGTGCAGGGCGGCAGCGTCGAATATGTGCGTCGGCTCGCGCAGCGGCTGGAGGCAGGCGGCGTGCGCATCGCCCGGGGCGCGCCGGTCGCACGTGTCGTGCGCACCGGGACCGGGTGCGTTGTGCATGTGGAGGGACGCGCGCCGGAGGCGTTCGACCAGGTGGTGTTCGCCTGCCACGCCGACACGAGCCTCGCCCTGCTCGATCGGCCCACGGCCGGTGAAACCCGGCTGCTCGGCGCCATCCGCACCCATGCGAACCGGGCGGTCCTGCACCGGGACGCGACCCAGATGCCGCGCCGCCGGGCGTGCTGGTCGAGCTGGGTCTACCGCACCACCGGCCGGCCGGGCGGCGGGATCGGCGTCACCTACTGGATGAACCGGCTCCAGAACATCCCCGAGGACGAGCCGCTCTTCGTCTCGCTCAATCCGTCGGAGCCGATCCCCGACCGCCTCGTCTACGACGACACCGTGTTCCGGCATCCCGTCTTCGACGCGGCGGCGTTGCGGGCGCAGCAGGGGATCGCCGCCATCCAGGGCGAGAACCGCACCTGGTTCGCCGGCGCGTGGCTCCGCAACGGCTTCCACGAGGACGGGATCGCCAGCGCGGTCAGGATCGCCCGGCGCATGCGGGTGCCGGCATGGTAGCCCCGGCGGCCGAGCATGTGGCGGCGCGAACCTGGCACGGCCGCCACGGCCGCGTGCGCCACGCCTTCGACTACCGGATCGATCTGGTGCTGATCGACCCGGAGGCGGCGGACCCGCTGCCGGGGCTCGCGCGCAATCGCTGGGGGATGGCGAGTGTCCACGACCGCGACCATGGCGGGCCTCGCGGCAAGGGCGAAGGCGCGCCCTGGGCGCGCCGCGTGCTGGCGGAGCACGGACTGCCCGACACCGTCACGCTGCGGCTCCTCACCCAGCCGCGCTGGTTCGGCTTCGTGTTCAACCCGGTCAGCTTCTGGCTCGCCTTTCGCGACGACGCGCTCGTCGCCGCGATCGCGGAGGTCAACAACACCTACGGCGATCGGCACTGCTATTTCTGCGCCCGGACGGACCTCGCGCCGATCGGCCCCGGAGACGTGGTGACGGCGACCAAGGTCTTCCACGTCTCTCCGTTCCAGGACGTCGCCGGCAGCTACGCCTTCAGCTTCGACGTCCGCGACGACGTGCTCGCCATCCGCATCGGTTACCGCAACGCGGGCGAAGGCCTGGTTGCGACGATCACCGGACCGCGGATCCCGTTGACCGCTTCCCGGACCGTGCGCTCCGTGCTGCGGTTTCCCCTCGCGGGAGTTCGCACTCTCGCGCTCATTCACTGGCAGGCGATACGTCTCGCGCTGAAGGGCGTGCCCTTCCGGCCGCGGCCGGCGCCGCCCGCCGAGGAGATGACCTCATGCCGTCACGCCTGACCGCCCGCCTCGAGTCCGACTTCCTCACGACCTGCGAGCGTATCGAAACCGGACGGCTGCGGGTGCGGACGCCCGAGGGCCATGTCCACGATTTCGGGACCGCCGGCACCGAGGCCGAGCTGCAGCTCAACGACTGGTCGGCGGTGACGGCATTGCTCGCCCGGGGCGACATCGGCTTCGGCGAGGGCTACGTGGCCGGGCTCTGGGACACGCCGTCGATTGAGGCGCTGGTGGAGCTCGGCCTCCTCAACGAGGCGACGATGCGCCGCTACGCCTTCCCCGCTGTCTGGAACGGCCTCGTGTTCCGGGCCGTCGACCGGATCGTGCGGCGCAATTCGCGGGCAGGCTCGGGGCGCAACGTCCGGGCCCACTACGACGTCGGCAACGAATTCTACGGGGAATGGCTGGACCCCGGCCTCACCTATTCATCGGCGCTGTTCTCCGACGACGACACCGACCTCGGGCGCGGCCAGGACCGGAAGTACGACCGGATCCTCGACCGGCTCGGCGATCGCGAGCGGCTGCTGGAGATCGGCTGCGGCTGGGGCGGCTTCGCGGAGCGCGCCGCCGACCGTGGGCACGACGTGACCGCCGTCACCGTCTCGCCGAGCCAGAAGGCCTATGCCGACGCCCGCCTCGACGGTCGCGCCGACGTCCGGCTCTGCGACTACCGCGCGACCGAAGGGCGGTATCAGGGCATCGTCTCGATCGAGATGATCGAGGCGGTCGGCGAACGCTACTGGCCGACCTACTTCGCGACGCTGAAGGACCGGCTGGCGGAGGGCGGCCGGGCCGTGCTTCAGGCGATCACCGTAAAGGACGCCGACTTCCTGCGCTACCGCCGCGGCACCGACTACATCCGCCACTCGACATTTCCCGGCGGGATGCTGCTCTGCGACCGCGCGATCGCCGAACAGTCCGCGCGGGCCGGACTGCACGCCGGGCAGAGCTTCGCCTTCGGGTCCGACTACGCGCTGACCTGCCGGGCCTGGGCGCGGCGGCTCGACGCGCGGAGCGTCCGTCTGGCCGCCCTCGGCTACGGCGGCGCCGACCCTGCGCCACTGGCGCTATTATCTCGAGGCCTGCGCGGCGGCTTTCGCGGTCGGGCGCACCGACGTCGTCCAGGTCGAGATATCGCATGCCTGAGCTGATGTCCGGCGCAGGCAGTCTCGTGCTGATCCTCGCCCTGCTGGCACTCGGTCTCGTCGTGGCCCGGCGGCTGTTCTTCGGCTTCATGTCGCAGCGGAAGGACGACTATGCGGAAACCACTCCGACGTTCGATCTGCGCACCGACCTCGACGGGCCGTTCGTCGCGAGCGGCGTGATCTACGGCCCCACGGGGCGGGTCGCCACCCGCTTTGTCGCCGACATGGCGGGAACGTGGACCGCAACCGAAGGCGCCCTAGCGGAGTCCTTTCGATATGCCTCGGGAGACACGCAGGACCGGGTCTGGAAGATGACCGCACCCGATGCCGAAGGCCGCTTCACCGCAACGGCCGATGACGTTCGTCGGAACCGGTGAGGGCACTCGTTTCCGGCGCGACGGCCACGCTGCGCTACCGGCTGCGGCTGCCCGAGGCAGGCGGCGGCTGGCAGGTCGACGTGACCGACTGGCTTTATCGCGGAACGGACGGGGTGATCGTCAACCGCGCGCAGTTCCGCCGCTTCGGTATCCTAGTCGGCGAACTGGTCGGCACCATCCGCCCCAGCGGGGAGTGACGTGGCAGGCCTGTCCCGCCGTGGCTTTCTCGCCGGAAGTGCCGCAGCGCTCACCGCAGGCTGCCACGGGACCGCGATGACCGCTCGCGCCGCATCGCCCTCCGACACGTTTCGCACCGTCGACTCCGTGCCGATCCATTTCGCGCGTCAGGGCAGCGGCCGGCCGGTGGTGCTGATCCACGGCGCCAGCGGCAACCTCAACGACATGACGTTCCGCCTCGCGCCGATGCTGGCCGGGCGGCACGACGTCGTCGCCTTCGACCGGCCAGGCCACGGCCTGAGCGGCCTGCCCCCCGGCGGCGGGCTCTCGATCAACGCCCAGGCCGCCCTGCTGCGCGGGGCCGTCGCGCAACTGGGGATCGTCCGCCCGATCGTCGTCGGCCACAGCTACGGGGGATCGGTCGCGCTGGCCTGGGCGGTGGACGCGCCGGAGTCGATGTCCGCCCTCGTGCTCCTCGCCGCGCCGTCGCATCTCTGGGAAGGCGACCTCGGGGCCACCAACGAATTGCTCGCCAGCCCCGTCACCGGGCCGCCGATCGCATGGGCGGCCCCGCATCTGGTCACGCGCTCCTTCGCGGAAAAAGCGCTCGCGGGCGTCTTCGAGCCGCAGTCGCCGCCCGAAGGCTATCTCGACCATCTCGACCTGTCGCTGGTGCTCCAGCCCGCCAGCCTGCGCGAGAACGCGCGCCAGCTCGTCGCGCTCAAGGACGATCTCAGGCCGATGATCCCGTCCTATCCCGACCTCGCCGATGCCGGTGGAACTGGTCCACGGCGAAGCCGACCGGACGGTGGGTCTCGAGATCCATTCCGTCCCGCTGGCCAGACAGGTCCCCCAGGCCCGCCTGACCCGCCTCTCCGGGATCGGGCACATGCTGCACCAGGTGGCGACCGACGAAGCGATCGCCGCCGTCGAGCGCGCAGCCGGATAGCTCGGACGTCCGCTCGCCAGAGCGCCACCTTCCAAACCGGCACAGGCGAGCACTGCCTCGCGCCGGTTCGTCGCCTGCCGGGGCCAGGTGGGCGCGCCAGGCCGGATCTCTTGCGCCGCCAACCGAAGGATGCGGGCAGCGCGGGGACGGCGCCGGCCGCGGACCGCTATTCCGCGGCTGCGGCGTGCGGCGAGAGGGTGGCGCCGTGGCGAACCTCGGTGCCCAGCACCCTGAGGCATTCGCGCATGAAGGCCGCGAGCGCGGTCCAGCCCTTGGCGGAGACCATCGTGCCGTCGACGAAGGCCTCGGTCGGCGACAGATCGACGTAGGTCCCGCCGGCGAGCCGCACCTCGGGGGCGCAGGCGCCGAGGCCGCCGACCTTCCTGCCGGTCAGCACGCCATCGACCGCCATCAGGATCTGCACGCCGTGGCAGATGGTGAAGATCGGCTTTCCGGTCTCGTGGAAGTGCCGGACCATCGCCTGCACCCGCGGGTCGGTGCGGATGTACTCCGGCCCCCGGCCGCCGGCGCAGTAGACGGCGTCGTAGTCCTCGAGCGCGACCTCCGAGAAGGTCTTGTTGATGTCGGCGAAGTGGCCGAGCTTCTCGGTGTAGGTCTGATGACCCTCGAAGTCGTGCAGCGAGGTCTGGATCTTGTCGCCGGCCTTCTTGTCCGGACAGACGACGTGGACCGTGTGGCCGACCGCTTCCATCCCCTGCTGGAACACGAAGATCTCGTATTCCTCGGTGAACTCGCCGGTCAGCATCAGGATCTTCTTGCCGTTCATGACGTTTCTCTCTCCTTCGGGTTATTGGGCGGCGGCCTGCCGATCGGCAGGCCGCCCCCGCGGGAATCAGAGCGGGAAGTCGGGGAAGCGGAACGCCCCGGCGTTGTCCCCGGTGATCGGCGGCGCGTCAAGCTTCGGCGCGTTGCAGGGCGGACCCCGGCCGTCGGACCGAGCGGCGGTCGGATCGAGGGATCGCCGTTCGCTCCGGAGTTCCCGAGCAATGCCTGAGCACGGGTTTGGCGTTTGGTACACGGAATTCGAGGTCCGGACGGACAATTGGGACACGACCCGTCTTGCCTGCCCGGACGGTCATTGCTAGGTGAGAGTTGGATTTGTGGGGCGACGTGGCGGAGTGGTGACGCAGCGGATTGCAAATCCGTCCACACCGGTTCGATTCCGGTCGTCGCCTCCAACCCTCAACCGATTATCGTCCGCTCTTCCTTCCGGGCCGGTTTGTGAGGCGTTTACCGGGCGGACCAGCATGGGTCACCGGCCAGCAGCCAAGAGGAACCAGACCACGTCCCATGATGACGTCCGCAAGTGGGCAAGGGAATGGCCGAGGCTCGAAGAGCAGGCGCGCTACCGTTGGTCCGGATATGAGACGTGTCTGCACTGCAAAAGCCCATTTCCCATTGCGGAAGGGGTGATCACTTCCGAAGCGGCACTCTGCGAGTTTTGCAGCAACCGAGACTGAGCGCTGCGCAGTCCGAATCCGTTCCGCCCCCTCCCGGAGGCGCTCCTACCCGAAACGTGGTGCGAGAGCGCGCCAGTCGCTGCTCAAACAGATCCCGCCGAACGTCGGGCACGATCGGGCGTTCACGAAGGCACCGTCACGAACACCGAGAACGCGTGCATTCGCGAAGGTTAGACCTTCGCGACTCAACGACTTGCTTGTATTCAACGCGTTCGCACCCGCCCCGTTTGCGCCACCAGGACGCCCGCCAGCGAGTTTCGTTCCGCCGCCACGATCCGCGCCGTCACCAGCGAGCCCGATGCGCTCTCGGGCGCGTCGAGATGCACCGCGTTGAGATAGGGTGAGCGTCCCGCCATCTGGCCCGGCTTGCGCCCCGGCTTCTCGATCAGCACCGGCAGCGTGCGCCCGACCATCCCGGCCTGGAACGCCGCCTGCTGGTCGGCCAGCACCGCCTGCAGCCGCTGCAGCCGCTCCGAGCGCACCTCCGCCGGCACCTCCGGCCGACCGGCCGCCGGCGTCCCCGGCCGAGGCGAATAGGCGAACGAATAGGCCTGCGCGTAGCCGACCGCCGCGACCAGCTCGAGGGTCGCTGCGAACTCCGCCTCGGTCTCGCCGGGGAAGCCGACGATGAAGTCCCCCGACATCGCCATGTCCGGCCGGGCGGCGCGGATCCGCCCGATCAGCTGCAGATAGCTCTCGGCGGTATGCTTCCGGTTCATCGCCTTCAGCACCCGGTCGCTTCCCGACTGCACCGGCAGGTGCAGGAACGGCATCAGCTTCGGCTCCGAGCCGTGCGCCGCGATCAGATCGTCGGCCATGTCGTTGGGATGGGACGTGGTATAGCGGATCCGCTCCAGCCCCTCGATCGCGGCCAGCCGCCGCACCAGCGCCGCCAGCCCCACGCCGTCCGCGTCGCGATAGGCGTTCACGTTCTGCCCGAGCAGCGTGATCTCGACCACGCCGCGGTCCACCAGATCCCGCGCCTCCACCTCGATCCGCCCCGCAGCCCGCGACACCTCCGCGCCCCGCGTGTAGGGAACCACGCAGAAGGCGCAGAACTTGTCGCACCCCTCCTGCACCGTCAGGAACGCCGCCGGCGCCCGCCGAGCCCGCCGGTCCGGGGCGAGATGATCGAACTTGTCCTCGGCCGGGAACTCGGTCTCGACCGGCCGCTCGCCCGCCTCGCGCCGCGCCAGCATGTCGGGCAGCCGGTGATAGGCCTGCGGCCCGACCACCAGATCCACCGCCGGCGCCCGTGCTCAGAATCTCCCCGCCCTCCGCCTGCGCCACGCATCCGGCGACGCCGATCCGCATCGTCGGGGTTCTTCTCCTTCAGCCGCCGCAGTCGCCCGAGTTCGGAATAGACCTTTTCCGCCGCCTTCTCCCGGATATGGCAGGTATTGAGCAGCACCAGGTCGGCGCTCTCCGCCTCCCCCGTCGGTCTCATACCCCGACGCCGCCAGCGCGGCCGCCATCCGCTCGCTGTCGTAGACGTTCATCTGACAGCCGTAGGTCTTGACGAACAGCTTCTTCACGGTTGCCGACATCCGCCCCCCGGAAACACGAAAGAGGCACGCCGGCCCCAAGCCACGCGCGCCTCTCTATCCGCCCGTCCCGCGCCGTTCAAGCGCCGACGAAGATCACTTCCGCGGCTTGCGACCCAGCCCGATCTTCTTCGCCAGCTCCTGCCGCTTGAGGGCATAGTTCGGCGCGACCATCGGATAATCCGGCTTCAGCCCCCACTTCACCCGGTATTCCTCGGGCGTGAGGTTGTAGGCGGTCATCAGATGCCGCTTCAGCATCTTCAGCTTCTTGCCGTCCTCGAGACAGATGATGTAGTCGTCGGTCACCGACTTCTTGATCGGCACCGCCGGCGTCAACTCGATCGAGCCCACCTCCTCGCCGGTCGCGAGCTCGTTCAGCTTGTTGTACACCGACTGGATCAGTTCGGGTACGTCGTTACCGGTGACCGCATTGTTCGCCACGTGGGCGGATACGATCTCCGTCATCAAGGCGAGGATTTCTCCCCGGCCAATGGCCTGTTCTTCAGTCATGACGTCTTCCTGTCTGGCCCGCCCGAAACGGTGGCACCCGCTCGCGGCGTGCAGTGTACCGAGCATCCCTGCGTTCTTGGTGGAACATTGATGCCGAATAGATAATATTAACACACCGGGATTTTGACAAGAGTTGCACAGATATTTTTCCAAAAAATTTTCTTCACCGGCGTGCAATGGCCTATTTCAGCGGACAATCCAAAAGTATGTAGTGCTTGTCGCCAAGGGCGGGTCCAACGTTTTAGGGCAAACGAACGTTGCATCGGGCCCGCCGGATAAGTTATTTCGGCGGAAATCCGCCAAGTTGCAAGCGACGCCATCAAATCGGCAGTTCGACCGGCGCCGCTTGAAAGCGCCGGTGGGAGCCTGTTCAATCCCGATGCGTACTCCGGGGTTCTGATGGAAAAGACGCAGCGGCTTAATCTCTCCGCGGGACTGGCTTCGGTCGGAACTGCGCTGTTTCTGGTCGGGCTAAAGGTCTGGGCCCTGGCGGCGACCGGCGCTTTGTCGGTCGGGGCATCGCTGGCGGATTCGCTGCTCGATCTGATGGCCTCGTCCGCGGGTCTGATCGGCATCGTCTATGCTGCGAAGCCGCCGGACGAGGATCATTCCTTCGGGCACAACTCGGCCGAGGATCTGGTGGCCCTGGGGCAGGCGCTGCTCGTGACGATTTCGGCCGGGCTGATCGGCCTGGCCGCGATCCGGCGCCTGTCGACGCCGCAGGCGCTGGCCGTCCGAGGGACTGGGCGTCGCGGCGATGATCGGCGCCCTGGTAGTGACCGCGGGACTGGTGTTCTGGCAGGGCGAGGTCGCCCGGCGGACCGGCTCGCGGATCGTGACCGCCGACCGGCTGCACTACCTGGCCGACCTCGTGCCGGGGATCGGCGCGATCGTGGCGTTGATCGCCGCCGGGCAATGGGGCCTGCTCTGGGTCGATCCGGTGGTCGCGCTGGCGGCGTGCGCGATCCTGCTGCTCGGCGCGCGGCGGATCGGACTTGGCGCGTGGGATGCGCTGATGGACCGGCAGGCGTCGCCGCAGGTGATCGCGGAGGTCGAGGGCATCGTCGGAGGCTATCCCGGGGTCATCGCATTCCACGATCTGCGGACCCGGACCTCCGGGTCGCGCGTCTTCATCCAGGTGCATCTCGAACTCGACGGAAGCCAGTCCCTGAAGGCGGCGCATTCGATCAGCGCGGGGGTCCGGCATCGGATCCTTTCGGCGGTTCCGAATGCCGACGTGATCATTCACAAGGATCCACGCTGAGCGCCCGAGCGAGATGTGCGTTCCGGTGCGTTGCCAGAGGTTTATGCAAAAGAGTGCGATCTGGAACGCGTATGGCCTGCGTATGGAATGCATATTCATAGCAAAAAGGTCGGGATTGAATCGTCAATGCGCGACGCGCCGGAGGTGCCGGAACCCGTATCGCTCAGGCGCCGCGGACATCGGCGGGCTCCGGCGCCGGCGCGAGGCCGCGCTGTTCGAGCAGCGCCTCGACGCCCGGCATCCGGCCACGGAAATCGGCGTAGAGCTCGGCCGGATCGCGCGAACCGCCGGCGCTCAGGATGCAGTCCCGGAGCCGGCGCGCGGTTGCGGGATCGAAGGCGTCGCCGGCCTCGCGGAAGGCGGCGAAGGCGTCGGCGTCCATCACCTCGGACCACATGTAGGAATAGTAGCCCGCCGAATAGCCGTCGCCGGCGAAGACGTGCTGGAAGTGCGGCGTGGCGTGCCGCATCACGATCGCCGGCGGCATGCCGATCTCCGCCAGCATGGCCGCCTGCGCCGCCATCGGATCGGCGGGCGCGGGGCCGGCATGGAAGCCGAGATCGACCAGCGCGGAGGCGAGGTACTCCACGGTCGCGAAGCCCTGGTCGAAGTTCCGCGCCGCCAGCATCCGCTCCATCACCTCGTGCGGCATGGGCTCGCCGGTGCTTGCATGGCGCGCATGCGCCGCCAGCACCTCCGGCACCTCCAGCCAGTGCTCGTAGAGCTGGCTCGGCAGCTCCACGAAGTCGCGCGCCACGCTGGTCCCCGAGATGAACTCGTAGGTCACGTCCGACAGGAGCCCGTGCAGCGCATGGCCGAACTCGTGGAACAGCGTGCGCGCATCGTCGAAGGTCAGAAGGTTGGGACTTCCCTTCGGCGCCTTGGCGAAGTTGCAGACATTGACCACGATCGGCCGCACCTCGCCGTCGAGCTTGCGCTGGCCGCGGAACGACGAGCACCAGGCGCCAGAGCGCTTGGAGGCGCGGTTGAAGTAGTCGCCGATGAAGACGCCGATGTGCCGCTCGCCCTGCCGCACCTCCCAGGCCCGGGCGTCCGGATGGTAGAGGTTCGCCTCGATCGGGCGGAAGCTCAGCCCGAACAGCCGCGCCGCCACGTCAAAGGCGCCGGCGACGACGTTCTCGAGCTGGAAATACGGCTTCAGCGACCCCTCGTCGAGATCGTGCTCCCGCGTCTGGCGGATCGCGGCGTAGTAACGCCAGTCCCACGGCGCGAGGTCGTCGTTCACGCCGTCCTCGCGCATCAGATCGGCAAGGCGGTCCGCGTCGGCCTCCGCCCGGGCGCGGGCCGGCCGCCAGACCGCCATCAGCAGGTCGCGCACCGCTTCCGGGGTCTTCGCCATCTCCGGTTCGAGCTTGAACGACGCGAAGTCGGGATAGCCGAGCAGCCGCGCCCGTTCCTCGCGCAGGGCCAGCGTCTCGGTCACGATCGCGCGATTGTCGGTGGCGCCGCCGTTCTCGCCCCGCGCCACCCAGGCGCGGAAAGCCTTCTCGCGCAGGTCGCGGCGCGGCGAGGATTGCAGGAACGGCACGATCAGGCTGCGCGACAGCGTCACGACGTGGCCGTCGACGCCGCGCGCCTCGGCCGCTGCGGCCGCTGCGGCGACGAGATCGGCCGGGAGGCCATCGAGATCCTCCGGCCCGAGCGGCATCGACCAGCTCTTCTCGTCGGCGAGCACGTTCTGGCCGAACGCGGTGCCGAGGCTCGCCAGCCGCTGCATGATCTCTTTCAGCCGCTCACGGCTCCCGCCTTCGAGCCGCGCGCCGGCCCGGACGAACATCCGGCGGTAGAGATCGAGGACCCGCGCCTGTTCCGGAGAAAGCCCCAGGTCCGCCTTGCGCGCCGCCAGCGCATCGACACGGGCGAACAGGCCCGCGTTCATCATCGTCTCGGCGTGATGGGCGGCGAGCTTCGGGCTGAGATCGCGCTGCAGCGCCTCGATCGCGTCGTTGGTGTCGGCGCCGGCGAGATTGAAGAACACCGCGGCCACGCGGTCGAGCGTGCGCTCGGCCCGCTCCATCGCCTCGATGGTGTTGGCGAATGTCGGCTCTGCCGGGTCGGCGGCGATCGCGTCGATGCTGGCCCGCGCCTCACGCAGCGCCGTCTCGAAGGCCGGGGCGAAGTCCGCGTCGGCGATCTCGTCAAAGGGCGGAAGACCGAACGGCGCAGTCCAGTCGGCGAGCAGCGGGTTCATGCGTGGCCTCGTTCCGGTCAAGCGTCACGGGCGGACACTTGGCCGGAGCGAGCGCGGGGGTCAAGACCCCGCCGACCCCGTCTCGATCGCGGTCGCCGCGCCGCGGGCGAAGGCCTGGACGATGGCCTGGTAGTAGGCCGTGCTGGTGGGCGGGACGCTGGTGACGCTGGTTCCCGAAGGCAGGAAGTCGGCGACGTCCTGCGAGGTGGCAACGACGTTGTAGGCGCCATCGCTGGTGCCGGCGGGGTTGAACACCTCGACCCGCCCCGACAGCCGCGCGGTCTCGGCGGTGGCGCCGGCGGTGAACGGACTGTTGAGCGACAGATTGTCGACGGTGACCACGACCTTGTCGCCGGCGGGATCGATGCGGCCGGCGAACTGGCTGGCGATCGCGGTCTCGAGATCGCCGCTCAGCCCCTGCCAATAGTTGACGGCCTGGCGGCTGCCGACCGCGGAGAGGTCGGTGTTGACGGTGACGTCGGAAATCGTCAGCGGCTCGGGCTGGCTGGCGCAGGCCGCGATCAGCAGGCTGGCGCCCGCAAGCAATCCGAACGGTCTCATGGCGGTTTCCTTTTTTTAAGCGACCTTTGCTGTCGCTGGAAAGACTGGCGTACAAGCCGGATAACGCCTTGCCGTGGCGCGGGTTCCTGCGCGGCATCGACATCGGCGGTGCGCCGCCGTCTTGCCCGCGTCGCAATCGGGCATCCGAGCGTCGGGCCGGCGCAACGCCCGCCGCGCCGCTCCGCTAGACAGGCGGCGGGGAACCCCGGAGAGTGGAGGCGGACGATGCGGAGCCATGTGCGCGCGGTGGTGGTCGGCGGCGGCGCGGTCGGCGCGGGCATCGCCTATGCGCTGGCCAAGGCCGGCTGGACCGATACGCTGCTGCTGGAGCGAGACGAGCTGACCAGCGGCTCGACCTGGCACGCCGCGGGGCTGCTGCCGCTGTTCAACATGGGCTACGCGACGAGCCACATCCACGACCACTCGGTGAAGCTCTACAAGGCGCTGGAGGCGGAGACCGGGCTGAACGCCGGGTTCTCGGTGGTCGGCAACCTGCGCATGGCGCAGACCGACGCGCGGATGGACGAGTATCGGCTCTACGCCTCGACCGCCGAGACGGTGGGCATTCCCTACGAGTGGATGACCCCCGCCCAGATCGCCGAGCGCTGGCCGCTGGTGCGGACCGAGGACCTGAAGGGCGCGATCTTCCACCCGACCGACGGCTACATCAACCCCGCCGACGTGACCCAGGCGCTGGCCAAGGGCGCCCGGCAGCGCGGCGTCGAGATCGTGCGCAAGGCGCAGGTGGACAGCTACGTCTGGACCGGATCGGAGTGGGTGGTCTCGGGGCGGATGATGGCCGAGCGCGGCGGCAACCTGGTGCCGACCGAGGAGACCTTCGAGGTGCGCGCCGAGCATGTGGTGACCGCGACCGGCAACCACGCCCAGCGCACGGCGCGGCTGCTGGGGCTGAAGATCCCGGCGATCCCGGTCGAGCACCAGTACATCGTCACCGAGCCCGATCCCGCGCTGGTCGCGTTCCGCAAGCAGCACGGCGAGCACCCGGTGCTGCGCGACGCCGATGCGAAGTGGTATGTGCGCGAGGAGCGCGGCGGGTGGATCCTCGGGCCCTACGAGGCGGGTGCGCCCGCGCGCTTCGAGTATGCGGTGCCGGACAGCTTCCGCGCGGATCTCTTCCCGCTCGATCTCGAGCGGATCGAGGAAGAGTACATGGCGATGATCCACCGCATCCCGTCGTCGGAGGCGGTGGGGCTGAAGGACGACTTCAACGGCCCGATCTGCTACACGCCCGACGGCAACCCGCTGGTCGGCCCGGCGCCGGGCCTGCGCAACCTGTGGCTGGCGGAAGGGTTCTCGTTCGGGATCACCGCGGCGGGCGGCGTCGGGCATTATCTCGCCCAGATGATGGTCGACGGCGAGGCGGAGATCGACATGGCCTCGCTCGACCCCAAGCGGTTCGGCGCGTGGATGACCACCG
Organism: uncultured Alphaproteobacteria bacterium; assembly: GCA_963773555.1. Classification (GTDB taxonomy): domain Bacteria; phylum Pseudomonadota; class Alphaproteobacteria; order Rhodobacterales; family Rhodobacteraceae; genus Amaricoccus. The sequence goes on along the minus strand of CAVZCB010000016.1, from coordinate 12,791 downwards.
AATACGCCGCGCGCAAGAACGAGGAGGCGTATTCGCACGTCTTCGTGCTCCACCACCCGGACGAGGAGCGCCAGGACTGCCGGCCGCTGCGCACGGCGCCCTGCTATGACCGGATGGCGGCGCGCGGGGCGCAGTTCGGCACGGTGAACGGGTGGGAGCGGCCGAACTACTTCGCGCCGCAGGGGTTCGACGACCACGCCTCGCGCAGTTTCCGCAGGGGCGGCTGGTGGCAATACGCCGTCGAGGAGGCCCGGGCGATCCGCGAGAACGTGGGGATGATCGACGCCAGCGCCTTCACCAAGCACGTGCTGAAGGGGCCGGGGGCGACCGCGTTTCTCGACTGGTTCACCACCAACCGGCTGCCGAAGGTGGGGCGGCTCGGCCTCACCTACGCGCTGACCGCGACCGGCACCACGCGCACCGAGTACACCATCGCCCGCATGGCCGAGGACAGCTTCTATCTGGTCTCCGCCGGCGCCTGGACCGCCTACGACCAGGACTTCCTGGTGAAGGCCGTCGAGGACCGGCTCGGCGACTTCGGGCCGATGTATCTGGCCGATGTCACGACGCAGTTCGGTGTCTTCGCCATCGCCGGCCCGAGGTCGCGCGAGCTGATCGCGAAGCTCATCCGCGATCCCGAGCCGGCGACCGCGCTGTCGAACAAGCGCTTCCCCTGGCTCGCCGCGCGCAACGTCGAGCTGATGATGTGCCCGGTCACGGCGCTGCGCGTCGCCTACACCGGCGAGCTCGGCTGGGAGCTGCATCATCCGATGGAAATGCAGAACTACCTGTTCGACCGGCTGATGGAGGCGGGCGAGCCGCTGGGGCTGAAGCTGGTCGGCGCCCGGGCGCAGAACTGGCTGCGGCAGGAAAAGTCCTACCGCGCCTTCGGCACCGAGCTCGGCCGGGACGCGACGCTGATCGAGGCCGACCTGCCGCGCTTCGTCGATCTCTCCAAGGAGTTCCACGGCAAGGCGGCGATGGAGGCGACCCCGGTCCGCTCGAAATGCGTCACCCTGCTGGTCGACGGACCCGCGGATGCCGACCCGTGGGGCCGCGAGGCGCTCTATTCGGGCGAGACCCGGGTCGGCCGGCTTACCTCGGGCGGCTACTCGGTCGCCTTCGGGAAGTCGATCGGCATGGGCTATGTCCACCCCGACCACGCCGCGGTCGGCACCGGGCTCCAGGTGCGGATGCAGGACGCGCTCTGGCCGGCCGAGATCGTTCCGGACAGCCCCTACGATCCGGACAACAGGCGGATCCGGGCGGACGGCTGAAGCGGTGCGGTGCCGTGTCCAGCGAGTGCGACACGGCGGGGTAACACGCGCGATATGGCCGTAACTATTTGACAGGCAGAGAATTAATCTTCACTAATCCTGTCTGAACCCCCACTACACGACAGTGTAAAAGAAGCGCGCCGGCTGCACCGTCTCGCCCGGGCCCCGAGCCCGGGCTGCGGCCGCCCGCCCCCCGGGGCGGCCGCAATGCGGCCCCCCCGCGGGCGTGCCGCAGCCCTTTCGCGCGGGCGGAAGGCGCATTCCTACCAGCAACGGCGGAGGTCTGCGCGCCAGTGTCGTGTAGCGTGGTCTGAACCGCGTACTCATGGCCACGCGACCGGCATGGGTTGCGCACCGATGACCACCCCCGCCGCCCGGCCGGCTAGTGCTTCGCGGCCGTGTCGCCGCGGATCACGCCGGTGACGTCGTGGAAATCGTAGAGCTCCTTGTCGTTCGGGAATGCGAAGATGCGGTCGGGCAGGAGCGGCAGTCCGGCGTCGAACACCGTGTCGAACAGCACCCGGTAGCTGTTGACCGGCGTGATGTCGGGCCGGAGCAGGCTGTAGTCGCCGCTCGGAAAGTAGAAGGCGTTGAGGATCGCCGTCTTGATCCGCAGTTCGTCGGCGGGCGCGTCCTGCCACGGCACGCTGTAGTCGCGGTCCGGGAACGGCCCCTCGTCGGCCTGGATCAGGATCACCGGGCGATCGCGGCCGGGCGCTTGCAGCGCACCGACCACGTCGCGGATGATGTTGCCGGCATAGGCGACCTGATCGCGGTAGCCCTGAGGATCGCCGCGCTCGCTCTGTTCGTCCTGGCTGAGGCACCTGCCGTCCGGGGTGAACGGATAGGGGCCGTGCGGGACCAGGATGTGGGCGAACACATAGACCGGACGCGGGCGGTCCTTGCCGACCGACTTGATCATCTCGATCTGGCGCGCGACCCGCTGGCACTGGCCGTTGTCCCAGCCGAGCAGCCGGGTGGAATTGGTGGCGGGCAGGATCTGGAACAGCGGGCGCAGCATGGTGTTGCGCAGGTAGAGCATGTTGAACTCGCTGAACCCCAGCGGATGGTTCTCATCGGCGACGGGGTTCTCGTGCGTGCCGGCCCACCAGGATCCGTATTGCACGAAGTCGTAGCCCCGCGCCCTCAGGAACCGCGCCGCGCGGTGATCGCCGAGCATCTCGAACAGCGGGTGCCAGTTGTCGCCCTCGATGCGCGGATCGCCGGCGAGGAAGTCGATATAGTCCATGTAGAAGGTCGAGGCGATCGACGGGCCGGTCTTGAGGTAGTTGGAATGGCTGTCGCGGGCCACGTAGAAACCCTTGCTCTCGAGCCAGTCCGAGATGTGGTGGTCGAGCCCGTAGTACTGCGACAGGGCGGCGTCCGAGCCGAGGCGGTCGAAGATGAAATGGTAGATGTCGGGCGGCCGCTCGCCGTCCGCGGCAGCGCTGACCTCGGCGATCTGCGGCATCCCGGCGGCGGCACGATCGGCGTCGTAGGCCTCCCGCGCGGGGGCGTTGCGTCGCTCGTAGCTGACCGCCTGCCATGCCGGAAGCACGAACAGCACCAGCGCCACCCCGTTCAGAAGCGTGTGGACCACCAGCTGCGCCCTGCCCAGACGCAGGGCCGCGACGGTCAGCAACGCGAGGATCACCAAGGCGACCGGCAGGGTCCTGACCATGGTGAAACCGCCGTCGAGCAGCCGGTTCAGCGGGCGGAACACGTCGAGGAAGTAGAGCCCCCCGACCACCCAGATGCTGGCGATGATCGCGGTCACCGCATCGAACCGGCGGCGAAGCGCGCCCGTCACGAGATAGACCAGTGCGGCGAAGCCCAGCGTGCCCAGGAGAGCCGGCGCCACATCGGAAAACGTCAGCATCTTGAGGTTGTTCGTCATCATGGCCAGCACCGAGGCCATCGCGAAGAGGAACGGATGCAGCGGGTAGATCCGCGGTTTCTTCCGGTGGTTGTGGGGATGTTCCCGATCTACGCGCGCAGCAGGCACTGTCATCATCCTCCCCAGGCCGCCCGTCATGCAAACGGGCGGAAGTCTGCCGATCCCGCCCTTGTTCTGCATTAGTTTGCCGCCATGAGCCACCCCTGGCGTTGACCAGCCCCGTCCGGCATCCATATCCTGAATGTGTCAGATCCGTGACCGTTCCGATCGGATGGTGACGAAGCGATGACGGGGAGGGGAATTCCTAGATGCTCGGAGACTCTGCAAAATCGGGCCGTGTGCTGCCGACTCTGGCGGCCGCGGCGTTCACATTGATGATTTCCGGGCTCCTGCTCGGAGCCTCCACGCGCGGCGCCTACGCGTATCTCGACGCGGGAACCGGCAGCATGATCCTGCAGGTTCTTCTCGGGGGCTTCGCCGGCATTGCGCTGGTCGGCAAGCTCTACTGGCACCGTCTGCTGGTGCTGCTGCGGATCCGCGAGGACGTGCCCGAGGACGAGGAGACCGGCGAGGCGCGGGCGCGCTCGGAGGCGCAGGCCGGCCGGTGAACGATCTGCATGGCGTGAACCCGCAGGGCGCAAGCGCGGCCGGGCCGGGCGCGGACATGGTGACCCAGGCGGAGCCGGGCTCGTTCCGCGACCGCAACGGCAGCGTGTTCTATCGCGACGGTCGGGTGCTGCGCACCTTGTCACCGCGGGCGCTCGCCAATTGGCAGCACCTGCAGGCGCAGCCGTTCTACGACCGCGCGCGGTCGGCCGGGCAGATCATCGATACGTGGTCGGGCGGCAGTGCGGACGAGATCGACGGTTCCCACGCGGGGCTTCTCGAGCACGCGCGGATTCCGTTCATATCGTATCCTTACGAGTGGTCGTTCGGGATGCTGCGCGACGCGGCGCTGCTGCATCTGGCGCTGATGCGCGAAGCGCTCGACGCCGGGATGATCCTGAAGGATTCCTCGCCCTACAACATCCAGTGGATCGGCGCGCAGCCGGTGTTCATCGACATCCCGTCGTTCGAACGCTTAAGCAAGGGCGAGCCGTGGGTCGGCTACCGGCAGTTCTGCGAGCTGTTCCTGTATCCGCTGATGCTCCAGGCCTACAAGGGCATCGACTTCCGCCCGCTGCTGCGCGGCCGCATCGACGGTATCGCCACCGAGGCGATGCGCCAGCTGATCTCGCGCCGGGACATGCTGCGTTCGGGGGTGCTGCTGCACGTCGTGGCGCAGAGCGCATTGCAGAAGCGGTATTCGGGGAGCGGGCGCAACGTGCGCGGCACGCTTGCGCAGGCGGGCTTCGACAAGGCGCTGATCCAGCGCAACGTCGAGAAGCTCACCCGTCTGGTCGAGAGCCTCAAGGTGCCGGAGAGCCGCACCGAGTGGTCCGACTACGACCGGACACACTCCTATGCGGCGGAGGATTTCGCGCGCAAGGAAGGGTTCGTGCGCAGTGCCGCGGCGAGCCGGCGCTGGCGGCTGGCGTGGGATCTCGGCAGCAACACCGGTACGTTCTCGCGGATCGCTGCCGAGCACGCCGACGCGGTGGTCGCGATGGACGGCGACTGGATGGCGATCGAGCGGCTGTACCGCCAGCAGAAGGCGGAGGCGGGGCGGTCGATCCTGCCGCTGGTGATGAACCTCGCCGACGCCTCGCCGAACCAGGGTTGGGGCGGGGCCGAGCGCAAGGGCCTGGCGGAGCGGGGCCGGCCGGAGCTGACGCTGTGCCTGGCGCTGGTGCATCACATCGTGATCGGCGCGAACATCCCGCTGGCGGCGTTCCTCGACTGGCTGGCCGGCCTCGGCACCGCGCTGGTGATCGAGTTCGTCGGGCGGGACGACGAGATGGTTCAGGCGCTGCTCGCCAACCGCGAGGACCAGTACGACGACTATCATCCGGAGACGTTCCGCGCGCTGCTGGAGGACCGGTTCGAAATCCGCGCCGACGAGCCGCTGAAAGGCGGGCGGCGGCACATCTACTTCGCGGAGCCCCGGCGCACCTGAGCGCCTACGCGGCGGGCATGATCCGCTCGCCGGTGGTCGCGTCGAACACGCAGAGCTTGGCGCGGTCGATGGCGATGCCGACGGGAGTGTCGGCGGCGACGTCGAAGTCCTTGTCCATCTTCACCACGACCTGCACCTTGCCGATCTGGCAGGTGACGGCGGTCTCGTTGCCCATCAGCTCGCAGGCATAGACCGTGGCCCTGATGTCGGCCGCCGCCGGATCGACGATGCGCGCGTCCTCGGGGCGGAAGCCGAAGACGACGGGATCGCGCGGAGCGTGGCCGGCGAGGTCCACCCTGCCCTCCGGCATGACGAAGGCGCCGTCGGCGATGGCGCCGGTGAGCGTGTTCATCGGCGGCGAGCCGATGAAGCCGGCGACGAACAGGTTGACCGGCTGGTCGTAGATCTCGCGCGGGGTGGCGATCTGCTGCACCACGCCCTTGTTCATCACCGCGACCCGGTGGGCCAGCGTCATCGCCTCGATCTGGTCGTGGGTGACGTAGATGGTGGTGATGCCGAGGTCGCCCTGCAGGCGCTTCAGTTCGGCGCGCATGTTGGTGCGCAGCTTGGCGTCGAGGTTGGACAAGCGGCTCGTCCATCAGGAACACGCTCGGGCCGGCGCACGATGGCGCGGGCCAGCGCCACGCGCTGGCGCTGGCCGCCGGAGAGCTGGCGGGGGAAGCGGTCGAGGAAGTCCTCGAGGTGGACCTTTCCCGCCGCCTCGCGGGTCTGGCCATCCCGGTCGGCGCGGGGCACGCCGCGCAGCTTGAGCGGATAGCCGATGTTCTCGGCCACCGTCATGTGCGGATAGAGCGCGTAGGACTGGAACACCATGGCGATGTCGCGGTACTTCGGCAGCACCTCGGTCACGTCGCGCTCGCCGATCGCGATGCGCCCGGAGGTGACGGACTCGAGGCCCGCCACCATCCGGAGCGCGGTGGTCTTGCCGCAGCCCGAGGGGCCGAGCAGGACGAGGAACTCGCCGTCGTCGATCTCGAGGTCGAGACCCTTGACCACCTCGACGGCGCCGAACGACTTGACGAGTTTCGAGAGCGTGACGCGCATCGCCGTGTCCCTAGCCTTTGACGGCGCCGACCAGCAGGCCGCGCGCGATGTGCTTCTGGAGGACCGAGGCGATGAGAACCACCGGCGCGATCATCACCACGATCAGCACCGACATGTTCCACCATTGCGGCCCGCGGGTGGTGTTCTGCGCCGAGACCAGCACCGGCATGGTCTGGGCGTCGGCGTTGGTCAGGAAGAGCGCCAGCAGGTATTCGTTCCAGGCGAGGATCAGGATCAGCAGGAACGTCGCGACGAGGCCGGAACGCACCAGCGGCAGCGCGATGGTGAAGAACACCCGGAACTTGGAGGCGCCGTCGATCTCGGCGCTCTCCTCGAGGTCGATCGGGATCGCGGCGAAGAAGTCGCGGGTCAGCCAGACCACGATCGGCAGGTTGATCGCGGCGTAGGTCGCGACCAGCGCGGTGCGGGTGTCGAGCAGCCGGAGCTGCTGGAACATCACGTAGATCGGCAGCACCGCGACGATCGGCGGCATGATGCGGTTGGAGATGATCCAGAACTCGATGTCGCGGTTGCCGAGCGCCAGCCGCGCGCGCCGGGTGAGCGTGAAGAGCGACAGCACGAAGAGCGCGAGTGCGACGCCGAGCGCCAGCGGCCAGGCGACGCCGAGGCTGGTGACGGCGACGATCACGCCCGCGAGCAGGATGAGGAAGACCGCGACGGTCGCGAGCTTGACGCTGAGGCGGGTGCGGACCAGCGCGTAGGCGGCGAGCGAGCCGACGACGAGGGCAATGATCGAGCTGCCCAGCGCCGCGACCACCGAGTTGAGATAGGGCCCGAGGGTGTTGTTCTCGAGCAGCATGAAGTTCCAGGCGTCGAGCGACGGGGTGAAGTCGACGAACGGGAGGTAGAACGGGCCGTTGGTGACCGCGCCCTGCCCCTTGAACGCGGTGATGAACACCCAGTAGAGCGGGATCACCACGACGAGGGTCCAGAGGAACAGCAGCAGGTAGGTGGCGATCATCGGCACCGGCGCCTGCCGCTCGAGCGCGGCCGGTTCGAACAGGCGCTGGCGAAGGGTGCGGCCGGGCATGGGCTCGGGCATGGTCACATCTCCAGCCGGCGCGACGGCCGGACCACGAAGCTGAAGAACGAGATGCACACCACCGTCGCGACGAACAGCAGGACGTAGCCGACCGCGGCGGAGGCGCCGAGGTCCTGGGTCCGCCAGGCGATGAAGGAGTGCAGCGTCATCGATTCGGTGGCGAGGCCCGGCCCGCCGCCGGTCAGCACGTTGGGCAGATCGATGATCTTGAACGCCTCGATCAGCCGGATCAGCACCACGGTCGCCGCGGTCGGCGCGATCGCGGGCCAGGTGATGTCGCGGAAGATCTGCAGGCCCCCTGCCCCGTCGAGCCGCGCCGCCTCGACCTGGTCGCGCGGCTGGTTCTCGAGCGCGGCGAGCAGGACGATGAACAGGAACGGCGTCCACTGCCAGGTGTCGCCGACCAGCACCATCATCCGGGCCGACCACGCCTCGGTGGCCCACGACCATTCGGTCAGCCCGAAGGCATGGACCAGCGGCGCGAACGGACCCTTCTCCATGTCCGCCAGCATCCGGAAGGTGTAGGCGATGCCGACCGGCGTGACCATCAGCGGCACGAAGAACAGCACCCGGAAGAAGTTGCGGCCGCGGATCGGCCCGGAACAGAGCAGCGCCAGCCCGAGGCCGAGCAGGAACTGCGCCGTCACGCCGACGACGACGTAGATCAGGGTCGTGACAAGCGTGCCGGCGACGCCGCCGGCGACCAGCGTCGCGACGACGACGAAGGTCAGGAACACCAGCAGGCTCACCGAGATCAGCCGGCCGACCAGACCGGCGACCGTCACCCTTCCGCTGCGCAGGTAGCGGGCGAGCAGGGTGAGAAGTCCGAGGACCACCACCGCGACGATGGCCCACTCGACCGGGCCGAACGCGCCGAAGGTTCCGAGCAGGTGGTACTGCTGCGAGCCGGTGAGCAGCTTCTTGAAATTGCGCAGGCCGATGAACTTCAGCGTGAAGCCGCCGGGCGCCAGCGCGAAGCGCGACAGCGCCAGGTAGGCCGAGATGATCAGCGGGAAGATCGCGAAGCACAGCAGGATGACGACCGCCGGCAGCACCATGATGCGACCGGCGTAGCGGTCGACCCGCTCGCCCGCGGTCATGCGGGACACGCTGCCGGCGTCGGCGCTCGCTGTCATTCTGTCAGGGTCATCTGGCGAACACCCGCTCTGAGGGTCCGGCGCGCACCTGCGCGCCGGACCCCATGACAAGGAACGATCAGTTGGCGCCGATCGTCGCCTTGTAGATCTCGAGCTGTTCGTCGGTGCCGATCTCGTCGTTCAGCTCGTTCCAGCCGTCGACCACCGCCTTCACCGTGGCGTCCTTGTCGATCTCGCCGGCGAGGTAGCGCGAGATCGCCTCGTCGAGCACGACCTGCTGGTACTTCTGGTTCTGCGGGATGCGCAGGTCGAGGATCATGTTCGGGCTCGACATCGAGTCGTTGATCGCGCCGAGGTAGACCTTGGCCGCGTCCTCGCTCATGCCCGCGTTCTTCCACAGATCGCTGTAGCCGAGCTGCGAGGTGCGGTAGGGATTGAAGCCGGTGCCGCCGCTGGTCACGTCGACGTTCGACTGCTCGGGCTGGGTCATGTAGGAGAAGTAGGCGAACGCCGCGTCCTTCACCTTTTCGTCGGCCGCGGCGTTGATGCCGCCGCCCCAGCCGCCGAACGCCGCGAACGGCGCGTGGTTCACCCCGTCGATGGCGTAGGGGCAGAGGTCCGGCGTGCATTCCTCGAGCTTGCCGGTGTCGCGGTTCACCACTTCCTTCGAGCCCGGCATGATCGCCGCGCCCCACTTGCCGATCACCTTGGAGTTCTGCGGGTCGATCGAGATGGTGCCGACGTCACCCCAGTCGAGGTTGAGCGCGCAGCGGCCCGACGCGAACAGCGGCCGGGTGTCGGAGACGTCGAGGTTGAGCTCGTCGGGCGGTCCGTACTTGGTCGATTCGGACAGGAAATCGAGCGCCTTGCGGAAGCCCTCGTTGTCGATCAGCGGCGTCATGTCGTCGGTGTTGAAGAACGCGCCCTGGCTGGTGCCCTTGGACTGGACCATCGAGCCGACCACGTCGGTGACGAACCAGTAGCTCTGGGCGTTGCGCTTCTTGGCGATGCAGGAGCCGAAGTCCGGGGTGCCGTCGCCGTTCATGTCCTTGCCGTTCAGGGCCTTGGCGACCTCGAGATACTCGTCCCAGGTCTTCGGCACCTCGAGACCGGCCTCGTCGAGCAGATCCTTGCGGTAGTACATCATGTGGAAGTCACCATCGAGGGTGACCATGTAGATCTTGCCGTCGTACTTCTCGGAGAAGTCGCGGAAGAACGCGCCGACGTCCTCCTGCTGGATCTCCGGATCGGCCTCCACCCGCGGGGTCAGATCCTCGAGATAGCCGCCGGCGATGTAGTCGACCATCCACTGCGGCGCGAACACCGCGGCGTCGACCGAGTTGGTGCCGCTCGCCCAGTCGGTCAGCACCTTCTGGTAGAGGTCGGAGAACGGGACGGCGATGACGTTGATCGTGGCGCCGGTCAGCTTCTCGAACTCGGGCGCGCGGCGCTGCAGCGGCTCCTGGATCGCGCCGGTCTGGGTCATGACGTTGACCGTGACGCCGTCGAATTCGCCGGCGGCCCGGGCGCCGTGCGCGGCCCCGACGAGACAGAGCGCCGAAACGCCTGCGAGTATGTGCTTCATGGTGTGGTTCCTCCCCTTTTGTTATGCAGTCCGGGTCGCGCGCTCCCATCGGATACGCGCTCCGAACCGTCTGTGAAGACTAGCCATTCGTTTCCGGGTCGGCAATCGCCAACCTGTGGCATCGGCCAGCCCGCGGGTCACGCGTCGTCCGGACCGGCGCGGGGAAACCGCTGCGTCGCCTCGAGGGTGTCGAGGTTCATGTGATTGCGCATGTAGCGTTCGGAGGCCTGGCGCAGCGGCTGGTAGTCCCAGGGGAAATAGGCGCCGTTGCGCAGCGCCGCGTAGATCAGGTGCCGGCGGGCCTGGCTCGCGCGCACGTCCTCGTCGAAGCGGGCGAGATCCCAGCGTGCCTCCGCCAGCGCGGTGAGGCGGCGCATGACCTCGGCGTGTTCCGCGTCGGACGCGAGGTTGTGCAGCTCGTGCGGATCCGGCCTCGAGGTCGAAGAGCTGCGGCGGATCGGCGGCGCAGAGCACCAGCTTGTGCCGGCCGTCCCGCAGCGCCACGAGCGGGGCGCAGGAGCCTTCGGCGGCGTATTCCATCGGCACCGGCCCGCGGCCGGCCGAACCGTCCGCCAGCCCGACGAGGCTCTCCCCGTCGATCCACGGCGCCAGCTCCGCGAGATCGAGGCCGCAGAGCTCGGCCAGGGTCGGCGTCACGTCGAGGGTGGAGACCGGATCAGTGACGCGCCGGGGCGCTAGGCCGGGGGCGGCGATCATCAGCGGCACCCGCGCCGAGCCCTCGCGGAAGCTCATCTTGAACCAGAGGCCGCGCTCGCCGAGCATGTCGCCGTGGTCGGACACCACGACGACGATGGTGTCCTGCTCCATCCCGGTCCGGCGCAGCACGTCGAGCAACTCGCCGATCCGGTCGTCGACGTAGGAGATGCTGGCGAAGTAGCCGCGCCGGGCCCGCCGGATGTCTTCGGGCCGGATGTCGAACGCGGTGTGGTCGCAGGCGGCGAGCAGCCGCCGGGAATGCGGGTCCTGCTGCTCGAACGGCAGCGCGGGCACCTCCGGGTCCAGCGCTGGGCAGTCGGCGTAGAGATCCCAGAACCGGCGGCGCGCGACGTAGGGGTCGTGGGGGTGGCTGAAGCTGACCGTCAGGCACCAGGGGCGCGGGTCGCGGCGGCGGGCGATATCGTAGAGGCGCGCGCTGGCGTGGTGGGCCACCTCGTCGTCGTACTCGAGCTGGTTGGTGATCTCGGCCACGCCGGCGCCGGTCACGGAGCCGAGGTTGTGGTACCACCAGTCGATCCGGGCGTCGGGGTTGGCGTAGTCCGGCGTCCAGCCGAAGTCGGCGGGATAGATGTCGGTGGTCAGCCGCTCCTCGAACCCGTGCAGCTGGTCGGGGCCGACGAAGTGCATCTTGCCCGACAGGCAGGTCTGGTAGCCGGCCCGGCGCAGGTGGTGGGCGAAGGTGGGGATGTCGGAGCCGAACTCGGCGGCGTTGTCGTAGACGCCGGTGCGGCTTGGCAGCTGGCCGGACATGAACGCCGCCCGGCCGGGCGCGCAGAGCGGGCTGGCGGTGTAGGCGTTGGCGAAGCGCACCGAGCGGGCGGCGAGCGCGCGCATGGCGGGCGCGTGCAGGAAGTCCGCCGGGCCGTCGGGGAACAGCGTCCCGTTCACCTGGTCGGCCATCAGGATCAGGACGTTCGGGCGCGTCACGCGCGCGCTCCGCGGCCTTGCGCACGCGCAATTTCCGGCATGTCATTGATCTGCATGGGATTCATATTCGTTAATTGCGCGGAGCGGCGTCGGTGCCGCCGCTCCGCAACCTCGGATCAGAGGCCGAGCGACGCCTTCACCGCCGGCAGACCGGGCTGGCCGTCGATGGTCGTCACGCCCTCGAGCCAGGGGCCGAGCACGTCGGGATGGTCCTTCAGCCAGCTCTTCGCCGCGTCGTCGGCCGACTGGTCCTCGAGCATCCCCATCATCTCGTTCTCCATGTCGACGGTGAAGCTGAGGTTCTCGAGCAGCTTGGCGGCGTTGGGGCAGTCGGCGATCCAGGCCTTGCGGGCGACGGTGAACACCTCGGCACCGCCGTAGTCCGGGCCGAAGTAGTCGTCGCCGCCGGAGAGATAGGTGATGTCGTGGACGACGTTCATCGGGTGCGGCGCCCAGGCGAGGAACACGATCCAGTTGTCGCGCTTCTCCGCGCGCGTCACCTGCGCCAGCATCGCCTGCTCGCCGGATTCGACCACCTGCCACTTGCCGAGGCCGAAGTCGTTGGCGTCGATCATCTTCTGGATGCTGGTGTTGGCCGGCGCGCCGCTCTCGATGCCGTAGATCTTGTCGTCGAACTTGTCGCCGTTCGGCGCGAGATCCTTGAAGTCGGTGACGCCGGCATCGGCGACGTAGGTCGGCACCGCCAGGGTGAACTTGGCGCCGGTCAGGTTCTTCGCCAGCACGCTCGACCTTGCCCGAGGCGTCGAGGTCGTCGCGGAACTTCTGCTGCGCCGGCATCCAGTTGCCGAGAAAGGCGTCGAGATCGCCGCCCTTCAGCGCCTCGTAGCCGATCGGCACCGACAGCGCCTTCACCTCCGGCTCGTAGCCGAGTCCGGAGAGAACGGTGCTCGCGAGCGCGTTGGTCGAGGCGATGTCGCTCCAGCCCGGTCCCGACAGGCGGACGGTCTTGCAGCTGTCCGCATCGGCGGCGAAGGCAGGCGCGGCGCAGGCGAACGCGGCCAGCATCACGGCGGCATTGGCGGTGAGTTTCATGGTTCCCCCATTGGACGAGCTATCCGGTCATTC
>CAVZCB010000015.1:0-108961 GCA_963773555.1 uncultured Alphaproteobacteria bacterium | reverse complement strand
GCATCCTCGCCGCCTTCGAGTCCCGCCTCGGCAACGACCGCGACACCGAGTTCGCCACCGCCTGCGCCCAGGTCGAACGCATCGCCTTCCTGCGCCTCAGGGCGATGATCGAGGCGCGCTGACATGCTGACGCTCTGGATCGGCAACAAGAACTACTCGTCCTGGTCGCTTCGCCCCTGGGTCGCCATGCGCGAAGCCGGGATCGACTTCGAGGAGCGCGTCGTCCCGTTCGCCGACGCCGACGCCTGGGCCGCCTACCGCCCGACCTCGCCAACCGGCCAGGTCCCCATGCTCGAGGACGGCGAGATCCGGGTGTCGGATTCGCTGGCGATCATCGAGCACCTCGCCGAAACCCACCCCGCCCTCTGGCCCGCCGACCGGCCGGCGCGCGCCTACGCCCGCTCGGCCGCCGCGGCCATGCACGCCGGCTTCCAGCCCCTGCGCGACGTCTGCGGCATGAACATCGGCGTGCGCGCCCGCCTGCGCCACATGCCCGAAGCGGTCGTCCGCGATCTCGCGCGCCTCTCGGGCCTCTGGACGGCTGGCTTCGAAACCTTCGGCGGCCCGTTCCTGGCCGGCGACCGCTTCACCGCGGTCGACGCGTTCTTCTGTCCCGTCGCCTTCCGCGTCCAGACCTACGGGCTCGCCATCCCCGGCGCCGCGGCCGCCGCCTATGCCGCGCGCCTCCTCGACGTCCCGGCGATGCGCGCCTGGTACGCCGACGCGATCGCCGAGTCGTTCCGCGATCCCCCCCACGATGCCGAACTGACCGGCACCTGCGACGTCCTCGAGGACCTGCGCGCGACGGTGGTCCCGGCATGAACCACTGCATGATCCGCCGGACCGACGCCGTGACGGTCGCCGGATGCCGGGGCCGGGGATCCGCTCGCGTTGTCCGGCATTTTCTGGAGAAAGCCCAATGAACAAGCAGAATACCGCCAGCCAGCGCACACCGCTGCTGAGAAAGAACGCCTTCGGCACCTACGCCGACGACGAGCCGCGCCCGGACTTCACCCGCAGCTACTACGCCCCGAAGGGCGGCCTCCCCGGCCAGAACGAGCTGATGTCCGGCCGGTCCGTCTTCACCGAGGCCTACGCCTTCATTCCCCGCGGGGTGATGACCGACATCGTCACCTCCGGCCTGCCGTTCTGGGACAAGACCCGCGCCTGGATCATCGCCCGGCCGATGTCGGGCTTCGCCGAGACCTTCTCGCAGTACATCATGGAGGTCGAGCCCGGCGGCGGCAGTGTCCAGCCCGACACCGAGACCGGCGTCAGCTCGGTCCTGTTCACCGTGGAGGGCGAGCACCTCGTCACCATCGGCCCGGAGACCTTCCTGCTCACCCCCGGCGGCTTCGCGTTCATCCCGCCGGGCATGCCCTGGTCGCAGCGCAACCACAGCGGCCAGCGCGCGGTGTTCCACTGGATCCGCAAGGCCTATGAGCCGGTCGAGGACCTCGGCCTGCCGCAGCCGCTGGTGGTCAACGAGGCCGACGTGAAGAACATGTCGATGCCCGACACGCTCGGCCGCTGGACCACCACCCGGTTCTTCGACCATTCCGACATGCGCCTCGATATGCACGTCACCATCGTCAGTCTCGACCCGGGCGCCGAGATCCCGTTCATGGAAACCCACGTGATGGAGCACGGCCTCTACGTGCTCGAGGGCAAGGGCGTCTACAAGCTCAACCGCGACTGGGTCGAGGTCGAGGCCGGCGACTTCATGTGGCTCCGCGCCTTCTGCCCGCAAGGCTGCTATGCCGGCGGCCACGGCCGCTTCCGCTACCTGCTCTACAAGGACGTCAACCGCCACCCCCGCCTGCGGCCCGCCCGCGGCCTCTGATCGCATCGGCCGGGAGCGCCGAGCCCGAATGCCGGGGCGCGAGCGCAGCGATCCCGGCACTGCTCCGCGACGCCGGCTTCCCACCGCTCGGGGTTTGCGCTAGGGCGTGCGCCACCGACGGAGGCGATCCCATGTCCTACAACAGCTTCGGCCATCTCTTCCGCGTCACGACCTGGGGCGAGAGCCACGGGCCGGCGATCGGCTGCGTCGTCGACGGCTGCCCGCCGGGGATACCGCTCGCCGAGGCCGACATTCAGCCCTGGCTCGATGCCCGACGTCCCGGCCAGAGCCGCTACACCACCCAGCGGCAGGAGGCCGACGCCGTCGAGATCCTGTCGGGCACCTTCGAGGGGCGCACCACCGGCACGCCGATCCAGCTCTTGATCCGCAACACCGACCAGCGCTCGAAGGACTACGGCGACATCGCCACCAGGTTTCGCCCCGGTCATGCCGATCTCACCTACCACCTGAAGTACGGCCTGCGCGACTACCGCGGCGGTGGCCGGTCGTCGGCCCGCGAGACCGCCGCCCGGGTCGCGGCCGGCGGCGTCGCACGCGCGGCCATCGCGGCGCTGCTGCCGGCGGTGCGCATCCGGGGCGCGCTGGTCCAGATGGGCGACCGCCGGATCGACCGCGCCGCCTGGGACTGGGAGGAGGTGCCGCGGAACCCGTTCTGGTGCCCCGATCCCGCCGCGGCCGCCGACTGGGCCACCTACCTCGATGCCTTGCGCAAGTCCGGCAACTCGGTCGGCGCGGTGGTCGAACTCGTCGCCGAGCACGTGCCCGCCGGGCTCGGCGCGCCGGTCTACGCCAAGCTCGACAGCGACATCGCCGGGCTGCTGATGACGATCAACGCCGTCAAGGGAGTGGAGATCGGCGCGGGTTTCGCCGCCGCGGCGCTCACCGGCTCGGAAAACGCCGACGAGATGTTCATGGGCAACGACGGCCCGCGCTTCTCGTCGAACCACGCCGGCGGCATTCTCGGCGGCATTTCCTCGGGCCAGGACATCGTCGCCCGCTTCGCCGTCAAGCCGACCTCGTCGATCCTGACGCCACGCCGCACGATCACCGTGACGGGGGAGGAGACCGAGATCGTCACCAGGGGCCGCCACGATCCCTGCGTCGGCATCCGGGCGGTGCCGGTCGGCGAGGCGATGCTCGCCTGCGTGATCCTCGACCATTTCCTGCTGCACCGCGGCCAGGTCGGCGACGCCGGGGGCCGGATCGGCTGACGAGCGCCGCCTCCTCCGGGAGGCACGGCAGGCGGCCGAAGCCACGGGTGTGGGTCAGCCGCTGATCACGCCCATCTCGCGCCCGGTGGCGATGAAGGCAGCGATCGCGGCGCCGATGTCGTCCCCGGTGTGCGCCGCCGACATCTGGGTGCGGATCCGGGCCTCGCCCTTCGGCACGACCGGAAACGAGAAGCCGACGACGTAGACGCCGCGCTCGAGCATCCGGGCGGCGAACGTCCTGCGCGAGCGCGGCATCCCCGAGGATCACCGGGATGATCGGGTGGCCGTCGCCGGCCAGCGTGAACCCGGCCGCGGTCATCTCGCGGCGGAACCGGGCGGCGTTGGCGGCGAGGCGGTCGCGCAAGGCGCCGCCGCCCTCGATCATGTCGAGCACGCGGAGCGAGGTGGCGGCGATCACCGGCGCGAGGCTGTTGGAGAACAGATACGGCCGCGAGCGCTGGCGGAGCAGCGCGACCACCTCGGCCCGGGCGGCGGTGTAGCCGCCGGACGCGCCGCCCAGCGCCTTGCCGAGCGTGCCGGTCAGGATGTCGACGCGATCCATCACGCCGCAGGCCTCGGGCGAGCCGCGGCCGCCCGGCCCGACGAAGCCTGTCGCGTGGCTGTCGTCGACCATCACCAGCGCGTCGTGCCGGTCGGCCAGCTCGCAGATGCCGGCGAGGTCGGCGAGGATTCCGTCCATCGAGAACACGCCGTCGGTGGCGATCAGCCGGGTGCGCGCGCCCGCCGCCTCGCGCAGGCAGCGCTCGAGGTCGGCCATGTCGTTGTTGGCGTAGCGGAAGCGCCTGGCCTTGCAGAGCCGGACCCCGTCGATGATCGAGGCGTGGTTGAGCGCGTCGGAGATGATCGCGTCGTTCTCGTCGAGCAGGGTCTCGAACAGCCCGGTGTTGGCGTCGAAGCACGAGCCGTAGAGGATGGCGTCCTCCATGCCGAGGAACTTCGAGAGCCGGGCCTCCAGCGCCTTGTGGACGGTTTGCGTGCCGCAGATGAAGCGCACCGAGGCCATGCCGTAGCCGTAGCGGTCCAGCGCCTCGCGGGCGGCCGAGACGAGGTCGGGATGATCGGCGAGGCCGAGATAGTTGTTGGCGCAG
This sequence comes from uncultured Alphaproteobacteria bacterium, assembly GCA_963773555.1. Classification (GTDB taxonomy): domain Bacteria; phylum Pseudomonadota; class Alphaproteobacteria; order Rhodobacterales; family Rhodobacteraceae; genus Amaricoccus. The sequence continues at coordinate 104,777 of CAVZCB010000015.1, read as the reverse complement.
AAGTTGAGCACGCTGCCGCCCGGGCTCGCGTTGATCCGCGCCGACTGCGGCGAGGCGATGACCCGCTCCTCCTTGTAGAGACCGGCCTCGCGGATCTCGCTCAGGGTTCCGGCGATCCTGTCGATGAACGGTTCGGGCATGTCGGTCTCCCCCGGACGTGAACGAGGCCAGCTCTATACCGGCTACCCCGATGCGCCAACCATGGTCGGGTGGGTGACCTGGTCGCGAGCGGCAACTCGAGCCTCGGCGGAGCGGTGCCGCCGTTAATCTGCCCGGCCTTTGCTATTTGACCGGCAGGGGTTAATCTGGCAGCGAAGTCGGAACGCTGGCGCTCGCCAGGCGTTCGTCGCTGCGAGTGCAACGGGAGACCGGAATGGTGAACAAGGTGACCAAGGCGGTACTGCCCGTCGCAGGCTTCGGGACGCGATTCCTGCCGGCGACGAAGTCGGTGCCGAAGGAGATTCTGCCGTTGGTCGACCGGCCGCTGATCCAGTACGCGATCGACGAGGCCCGCGCCGCCGGCATCCGCGAGTTCATCTTCGTCACCTCTCGCGGCAAGAGCGCGCTCGAAGACTATTTCGACAGCGCGCCGGAACTCGAGATGACCCTTCAGGAAAGCGGCAAGACCGCGCTGCTCGATCTGCTGAAGCAGACGGACATGCAGAGCGGCTCGGTCGCCTACGTCCGCCAGCAGGAGCGGCGCGGCCTCGGCCACGCGGTCTGGTGCGCCCGCAAGCTGATCGGCGACGAGCCGTTCGCGGTGATCCTGCCCGACGACGTGATCGATGCCGAGGTTCCCTGTCTGCAGCAGATGATCGAAGCCTACGACGAGGTCGGCGGCAACATGATGGCGACGATGGAGGTGCCGCTCGAGAACGTCTCCTCCTATGGCATCCTCGACGTCGACAGCTCCGCCGGCCCGGTCATGCCGGTGCGCGGCATGGTGGAAAAGCCGAAGCCCGAGGTCGCGCCCTCGAACATGGCGGTGATCGGCCGCTACATCCTGACCCCGCAGGTGCTGCGCAATCTCGAGGACGTGGAGGCTGGTGCCGGCGGCGAGATCCAGCTGACCGATGCGATCGCCCAGGAGATCGAGGCCCGCGACGACGTCTGCGGGTTCCGCTTCAAGGGGCGCCGGTTCGACTGCGGCTCCAAGCCCGGCTACCTGCAGGCGACCGTGGCCTTCGGCCTCGCCCGGCCCGAACTGCGCGACGAGTTCCTCGAGTTCCTGCGCTCCGTCATGGATTTCGAGCCGGGCCAGTCGCGCACGCTTGCGCCGGCAGGGCGCTGACCCCTCGGGGAGCCGCCTGTCAGGACACACGCGATGACCGAGCCCGCAGCCGGCGGAAAGACAACCGATGGCGCGGCGCGGCCCTCGGCCCGGAGGGACAAAAGCGTGCTGCTCGCGCCGCGCTGGGCGCTGATCGGCATCTTCCTTCTGCTGCTGATCGCGGGCCTCGCCTACGCCCGGGCGTTCCTGATGCCCGTGGCGCTCGCGTTCATGCTCACCCTCGTGTTCAGCCCGATGCGCCGTTTTCTCGAACGCGCCGGTGTCGCGTCCAGCCTTGCGGCGCTGCTGATCGTCGGCACGCTGGTCGCCGCGCTCGGCGCCGGCGCGCTGATGCTGTCCGGCCCCGCCAGCGACTGGATCCAGAGCGCGCCGGAGATCGGCCGCGAGCTCAATTTCAAGCTTCGCGAACTGCGCGATGCCGCCGAAGGCGTGCGCCAGGCAGCGGAACAGGTCGACAAGATCGCCGCGGGCGGCAACGAGACGCCGGCGACGGATCCCGAAGTCGTCGTCCGCCAGCCCGGCGTGACCACGGCGCTCGCCGCCAGCGCCCCGGCCGTCGCGGCCCAGGTCCTGCTGACGCTGGTGTTGCTGTTCTTCACGCTGGCATCGGGCGACATGATCTACGAGAAGATCGTCTACGTGCTGCCGACCTTCCGCGACAAGCGCCTCGCCATGCGGATCGCCCACGACATCGAGCGCCGGGTCTCGCGCTACCTGTTCACGATAACGGTGATCAACGCCTGGCTGGGGATCGCGATCGGCATCGCGATGTGGTGGCTCGGAATGCCCGAGCCGGCGCTGTTCGGCGTGGTCGCCTTCGTGCTCAACTTCATCCCCTACGTCGGCGCGATCCTCGGCATCGCGCTCGCCACGGTGATCGCCCTCGTCAGCCTGCCGAACGCGGCCCAGTCACTCGCCGCCGGCGGCGCCTATCTCGCGCTGACCTCGATCGAGGGACAGCTGATAACGCCGTACTGGGTCGGCCGCAGCCTCCAGCTCAACACCGTCGTGGTGTTCCTCTCGGTGACGCTGTGGGCCTGGCTCTGGTCGGTGGTGGGCATGATCGTCGCGACGCCGCTGCTCGTGTCGTTCCGCGTGCTCTGCGAGCACATTCCGGCGCTGCACGGCGTCGGACACTTCCTCTCCGCGCGCGGTGCCGAGCAGGACGAACGCAACGGGGCCGCGGAACGCGACGCCCGATAAGGGTTCCGAATGTCTGTCTGGGAGAGGCGCCTCTCCCGAACCGACCAAAGCGCTGCACTGCTTCGCGCTGGTCCGTCGGAGTAACGCAGAGGCAGAGAGGGTGCAGCCGGAGACCGTCGTTCTCCAATCCGCCGCGGCTCTGTGGAGTCCTACGCCAAGCGCGTGCGGCGAAGCGATCAAACGGATTTCGTATGACGCCCGCCGCGCTCAGGCGGCCTTTTCCGCCTTGCCCTCGGTCAGGATCGCATAGAGCGCCGAGCGGTCGAAGGTCGAGCGCAGCTTGGCGCAGACCGCGTCGCTGCGCAGGGTCCGCGATACCCGCGCCAGCGCCTTCAGGTGCTCCGCACCCGCCGCTTCCGGCGCGAACAGCGTGAACACCAGATCGACCGGCTGGCGGTCGATCGACTCGAAGTCCACCGGCTTCTCCAGCCGCACGAACAGCCCGAGGACGTGCTCGACCTCCGGGAACCGCGCGTGCGGGATCGCGACCCCGCGCCCGACGCCGGTCGGCCCCAGCGCCTCGCGCTCCATCAGCGCCTTGTAGGCATCGGCCGAAGGCAACCCGTAGACCGACTCCGCGATGTCGGCGAGATCCTGCAGCAAGCGCTTCTTGCTCGTCGCCTTGAGCGGCGCGCGCACGGCATCCGCGCCGATGATCTCCGATAGCTCCATCACGGGCTCCCTTCCTGCCTTGCCTGCCTCTTACCGGGCGTTCTTCGGATCGATCCAGCCGATGTTGCCGTCCTCGCGACGGTGCACCACGTTGACGCCCCCGTGCGAGTCGTTGCGGAAGACCAGCATCTGCGCGCCGGCCAGTTCCATCTGCATGACCGCCTCCCCGACCGACAGGGACGGGACCGGTGTCTCCATCTCCGCGACGATGACAGGCTGCAGGCTTTCCGGCTCCTCACCCTCGACCCCGTTGTCCCCCGCCAGAATGTAGGATGGCGCCCCGATCGCTTCAATCGGGTCCTGCCGGTCGCGGTGGTGGTCCTTGAGACGCCGCTTGTAGCGACGGAGCTGCTTGTCCATCCGCTCGACGACCCCCTCGAAGGAGGCATAGATCTCGTCCGCCCGGGCCGTCGCCTGCACCGAAAGTCCGGTCGGAAGGTGGACCGAGGAATCGGTCACGTATTCGTGGCGGTCCTTGCGGAAGGTCACCACCGCTTCGATCGGGCGGTCGAAGTACTTGCCGACCGCCTCGTCGAGGCGGGCCTCCACATGGGTGCGAAGCGCGTCACCGATGTCCATCTGTTTGCCGCTGACCTGGATGCGCATGCGTTGCCCCGCTTTCTCCGACCTGATCCCGGCCCCGCTCGGGCGGACCCTATGGACGGGCCGGAATCTCTTGTCAATCGCGTCGCTCGTGCGTCGTTGAACCCCTCAGGCTCCGGGCGGCGGGTTCTTCAGCCGGCGGCGTTCCACCGATGACGGTATCCCCATTCCTTCCCGGTATTTTGCAACCGTGCGCCGGGCAATATCAATCCCCTGCCCGCGTAGAAGAACAACGATTTTGTCGTCGGACAGGTTCCGCCGCGCCGACTCGTTCTGCACCAACACCCGGATCCGCTCCTGGACCGCGGCGGATGAAAACGCCTCGCCGCCCTCGACCGCCTGGATCGCCGAATTGAAAAAATATGGAAACTCAAAGCAGCCCTGTTCGCAGGAGATGTACTTCCCCGCGGTCACTCGGCTGACGGTTGATTCGTGCAGTCCGACCCGTTCGGCCACCGCCCGGCGGGTCAACGGCCTGAGGCCGGCGACGCCCAGCGCGAAGAACCGCTCCTGCCGCTCGACGATCTCGCTCGAGACCTTGAGGATCGTCCGGGCCCGCTGCTCGAGGGTGCGCACCAGCCAACTGGCGCTGGCGCTGCATTCCGAAATGAACGCGCGGGTCTCCGCGTCCTTGCCCCGAACCTGCGCGGCATAGACGTTGCTCATCAGCACCCGCGGCAGCGTCTCGGTGTTGAGCTCGACCGACCAGCCGCCCTCCGGGCGACGGCGGACCAGCACGTCCGGAACCGCCACCTCGACGTGCTCGCGCGCGAATTGCAGCCCGGGCTTGGGGTCCAGCGCCCGAAGCTCGGCCAGCATGTCGGCGATGTCCTCGGCATCGACGCCGCAGCGTGCCTGCAGCTCGGTCATGCGCCCGCGCGCCGCCAGCGAGAGGTTGTCGAGCAGGGCGGCCATCGCCGGATCCAGCCGGTCGCGGTCGCGAAGCTGCAACCCGAGGCATTCCCTCAGGTCGCGCGCGCCGACCCCGATCGGCTCGCAGGCCTGGACCAGCCGCAGCCCCGCGTCGGCCTCGCGCGCCGTCAGCCGGTGCCGGGCGGCAACCTCGATCAGCGGCGCCCGGAGGTAGCCGTCCTCCTCCAGCTCGTCGGCGAGGATCAGCGCCGCCTCGATCGCCGCCTCCGGCGCCCGCATCGCCCCGATCTGCGCCCGCAGGTGATCGTAGAGCGTCAGCTCCGCCGCCAGGCCCTCGATCCAGTTGCCGTCGTCGCCGTCGCGCCGCCGCACGCCGCCGGCCGCAGGGGCGGCGGCCGGCGCGGCCGGCGGCACGATGTCGAGCAGCGGGTTCTTCTCGACCTCGGCCGCCAGGTAGTCGGCGAGCTGCAGGTTCGACATCTGCAGCAGCCGGATCGCCTGCTGCATCTGCGGCGTCATCACCAGCGACTGGGTCTGGCGCAGCTCGAGCCGCGGCGACAGCGCCATCAGCACCCGCCCCGGCGGCCATGGCGCATCCCGGAGGAGCGCACCTCAGATACGGAAGCTCTCGCCCAGATACACGCGCCGCACATTGTCGTCCCGTACGACCTCTTCCGGCGTGCCGGTCATCAGCACCGCGCCGTCGTGCAGGATATAGGCCCGGTCGACGATCTCCAAGGTCTCGCGCACGTTATGGTCGGTAATCAGCACCCCGAGCCCGCGGTCCTTCAGGTGGCGCACCAGGCCGCGGATATCGGCGACCGCCAGCGGATCGACGCCGGCGAACGGCTCGTCGAGCAGCACGTAGTTCGGCTGGGCCGCGAGGCAGCGGGCGATCTCCACCCGCCGCCGCTCGCCGCCCGACAGCGAGATCGCCGGCGCGCGCCGCAGATGGGTGATCGAGAACTCCCCCATCAGCTCGTCGAGCATCTCGTGCCGCCTGCCCGGGTCGGGCACCGTGATCTCCAGGATCGAGCGGATGTTGTCGGCCACCGTCATGCCGCGAAAGATCGACGCCTCCTGCGGCAGGTAGCCGATCCCGAGCTTGGCGCGGCGGTACATCGGCAGCCAGGTCACGTCCTGCCCGTCGACCAGGATGGTGCCGCGGTCGGGCGGCACCAGCCCGGCGATCGCATAGAAGCAGGTGGTCTTGCCCGCGCCGTTCGGCCCCAGCAGCGCGGCCACCTCGCCGCGCCGCAACTCCAGCGACACGTCGCGCAGCACCGGCCGGCCGCGGTAGCCCTTGGCGAGGTTCTGTACCGCGAGCCCGGCGCCTTCGGCGGCGACCCGCAGCTCCGGCCGGCTGCTCACGGGCGCTGCCCGGGCACGAAGATCGTCTGGACCCGTCCCTCGAGCTGACCGGTGCCGGCGTTGAGGTCGATGGTCATCTTCTGGCTCGACAGCGCGTTCTGCCCCTGGGTCAGCAGCACGTCGCCGTCCATCTCGATGGTGCCGGCGGCGACCTCATAGATCGCGTGCTCGGCCTCCGCCGCCTCGGTGCCGTTGCTCAAGGTGACGTTGCCGTCCGCGACCATGCGCCGGACCTTGCCGCTCTGCGCGCCGCCCTCGTCGTAGAACACCTCGACCCGGTCCGCCGCCATCCGAAGCTCGCCCTGCCCGACCTTCACCGTGCCGGTGAACACCGCCGATCCCGCCGACTGGTCGAGATCGAGCCGGTCGGCGTTGATCTCGACCGGCTGGGTCGCGTCATGGCTGGTGCCGAACGGCACCTGCGCGCCCTGCGCCAGCGCGAGGCCGGGCAGAACCGTCAACATCGCCGCCATCAGCCAGCGCATCGCGTCGCCCCCTCATCTCGAAGTGTCCGGCGGATCGTATACCAGCCGGACGCCGCCGGCGAAAGAGAACCGGCGGGCGTCGCCATCCGCCGCCGCCGGCGCCACGTGCAGGCTCTGCGAGGTGATGGTGCCGAGCGGCCCTCGACTCGTCACCGCGTCTCCGGCCACGAAGGCGCCGCTCCTGAGATCGATCGTCGCCGTGTCGCTGTCGATCCGGTAGCCGTCCGAGGTCTCGATCCTGACCTTGCCGCTCAGATCCAGCCGCTGCGTCGGCACGTCGAGATCGCCCTGCGCCGCCGCGACGGTCACGGTCGGCCCGTTCTTCATGTCCACGGTCCCCGCCGGGCGGGTGATCGCCGCGCGCTCGGGCGGGGCGGCGTCCGGCACCACGAGATCGGCCGTGAACCGGAACCGGTCGTCGCCCCGGGTGGTGCCGGTGAAGGTCGGGTTGCTGATCCTGAGCCCCTCGCCGAGCGCCTTCACGTCGCCCGGCGAGAACACCACCCCGTCGCCGATGCGATCCTCGCCGTTGCCGAGGAACAGCCCCGCCAGCAGCGCCACCGCGACCAGCGGCAACCCCACCTTCAGCACCGCCACGACCCGCGAATACAGCCCCGGCCCGGTCGCCACGGCTCAGGCCACGCCGGCGCGCAGGCAATCGTGGACGTGCAGGATGCCGACCGGCCGGCCGGGCGCCTCCGGATCCACCGCGAACAGCGTGGTGATCTTCTGCGCGTTCATCACCCCCAGCGCCTCCGACGCCAGCGCAACGGCCGGGATGGTCCGCGGAGCGCGCGTCATCACCTCCTCGACCCGCCGCTCGAGCAGCCCCGCCATGTGGCGCCGCAGGTCGCCGTCGGTGACGATCCCGACCAGTGCGCCGCCGTCGACCACGCCGACCACGCCGAACCCCTTGCGGCTCATCTCGATCAGCGCCTCGGTCATCGGCGCGCCCGGCTCGGTCAGCGGCATCTCCTCGCCGCCGTGCATCAGGTCCGCGACCCGCGCGAGCCGCGCTCCGAGCCGCCCGCCGGGGTGCAGCCCGGCGAAGTCCTCCGGCGAGAACGCCCGATGCTCCATCAGCGCCACCGCCAGCGCATCCCCGAGCGCCAGCGTCATCGTCGTCGAGGTGGTCGGCGCCAGCCCGACCGAGCACGCCTCCGGCGCCGCCGGCAGCACGATTGCGATATCGGACTGCTTCATGAGCGTCGAGTCCGCGCGTCCCGCCACCCCGATCAGCGGGATCGCGAACCGCCGGGTATAGGCGATCAGGTCCGCGAGCTCCGGCGTCTCGCCCGAGTTCGACAGCAGCAGCACCACGTCCTCGACGGTGATCATCCCGAGATCGCCGTGGCTCGCCTCCGCCGGATGCACGAACAGCGCCGGCGTGCCGGTCGAGGCCAGCGTCGCCGCGATCTTGCGCGCCACATGCCCCGACTTGCCCATGCCCGAGACGATCACCCGCCCGCGCGCCGCCAGCATCCGTGCCGCGGCCTCCGCGAACCCCGGTCCCAGGCCGGCGCCCAGTTCGGCCAGCGCCGCCGCCTCGATCCCGATCACTCGCCGCCCGGCCGCGATCAGCTGGCCGGGATCGGGCGCCGCGTCTTGTGTGCGCGAAGGTTCAGCTGTGCGCGAAGATGTCGACATCGGCCCACCCCGCGAGGTCCAGCCGCGCCCGCTCCGGCAGGAAGTCGAAGCAGGCCTGCGCCAGCGCCGTCCGCCCCTCGCGCGCCAGCCGCGCGTCCAGCACCTCGCGCAGCCGGTGCAGGTGCAGCACGTCCGACGCCGCATAGTCGATCTGCGCCTGGGAAAGCTGCGCCGCCCCCCAGTCGCTCGACTGCTGCTGCTTGGAGATGTCGACCTCGAGCAGTTCGCGCACCAGATCCTTCAGCCCGTGCCGGTCGGTGTAGGTCCGGACCAGCCGCGAGGCGATCTTGGTGCAGTAGACCGGCGCGGTCAGCACCCCGAAGCGGTTGAGCAGAACCGCGATGTCGAACCGCCCGAAATGGAACAGCTTCAGCACGGCCGGATCGCCCATCAGCGCCACGAGGTTCGGCGCACCGACCCCCGGCAGCACCTGCACCAGATGCGCGTCGCCGTCGCCGGCCGAAAGCTGCACGACGCAAAGCCGGTCGCGCGCGGGGACGAGCCCCATGGTCTCGCTGTCCACCGCCACCGACGACCCGAACCCGAGCCCGTCCGGAAGATCGCCCCGATGCAGGAAATTCGCCATCTTCCTCCCCGATCCGCGCTCCGGTCCGCGCCCCGGCTCGCACACGACTAGGGTGCCCGGAAAAGCCCCGAACGCCTACCCGCTGGCTTCGCGGCCTGTCAAGCTTCGCGCCGAAAACCGGCCAAAAGCCCGCTTGCCCCGCCCGCCGCCATCTGAGATGCACCGATGTGCGATGAGCGGAGGCGGCGGGTGAGCAGGTTCCGAGACGGCACGAACTCCCGAACGGCGCTCGTCGCGCTTGCGGCCTTCGCGCTGGTCGCCGTGGCCGGCATCCTGTTGCGGCCGCTCCTGCCCGTCGACGAGACCCGCTACCTGTCGGTCGCCTGGGAGATGCACCTGCACGGCGACCTGCTGGTGCCGCACAAGAACGGGGCGATCTACACCGACAAGCCTCCGTTGCTGTTCTGGCTCATCGATCTCGTCTGGTCCGTCACCGGCGTGAGCGGGTTCGCCGCCCGCCTGGTCGGCCCCGCCTTCGCGGTCGCGAGCCTCGTGCTCTGCGGCACGCTCGCCCGCACCCTCTGGCCCGACGTGGCCGGGGTCGCCGCCCGCGCGATCACCGTGCTCGCTGGTACCACGGTGTTCGCCGTCTACGGCGGCCTGACCATGTTCGACGCCATGCTGACGGCCGCCACGCTCGGCGGCCTGATCGCGCTTGTCCGCGCACTCCGGACCGGCAATCTCGGCTGGTGGGTGCTCTACGGCGCGGCTATCGCGTTCGGCGTGTTCGCCAAAGGGCCGGTGATCCTTCTCCACCTGCTGCCGGCGCTGGTGTTCAGCGCCCTCTGGCTGCCGCGCGCCGCCCGCCCCCGCCCGGTCGACGCCCTGCGCGGCGGCGGCCTCGCCCTCGCGGTGGCGCTCGGGCTGGTCGCCCTGTGGCTGGTGCCGGCCATCCTCGTCGGCGGCCCGGAGTACCGCGACGCGGTCCTCTGGACCCAAAGCGCCGGCCGGGTCTCCAGCACCTTCGGCCACTCCCGTCCCATTTGGTACCTGCTCGCGTTCCTGCCCCTGCTGCTCTTCCCGTGGATTTGGTCGCCCACCGCATGGCGCGCGGTCCGGCGGCTGCCCTGGGGCGACCCGGGCGTGCGGCTCTGCCTGGTCTGGTCCGGCGCCGCCCTGGTGCTCTTCAGCCTGATCGGCGGCAAGCAGCTGCACTACCTGCTTCCCGAGCTTCCTGCCGTGGCGCTCCTGCTGGCGCGGGGCCTGTCGGATGGCGCGACGCCGGCGCGATGGGAGCTCGCGGGCCTGCCCGTGGCTCTCGTCGCGGCCGTGGCGTTCGCCGCCGGGCTCGGTCTCGTGCCGCTCGGCGATCTCGATCCGCTGCTCCGGCCCCGCATCGCCCTTGTCGCATGGAGCCTCGCCGCCCTTGCCCTGGTCTGGATCGGCCACCGGGTCGGGGGCTACCGCGGTCTCGCGGTGCTCGGCCTCGGGCTCGTGCTGTCGCTCGACCTGCTGATCGGCACGACGCGCGCGGCCCGGGTGTTCGACAGCACCGGCATCGCCGGCATCCTGCGCGCATCCGAGCCGAACGGCATCGCCATCTTCGACAGCTACAGTGCGGAGTTCAACTTCACCGGACGCCTGACGACCCCGGTCGCCGAACTCGGCGACGAGACCGAGCTCGCCGCGTGGATCGGCGCGCACCCGAACGGCACGATCGTGGCACGCGCGGACCGGTCGGCGCTGGACTGGCCCGCCCGCGAGGCGATCCGGTTCAACGACAAGGTCTACGCGATCTGGTCCGTCTCCGACCGCCCGCGATAGCCGGCGCCCGAGGTTGCGCCGGTCCGGCGGCGCTCGTAACATTCCTCGAAAACGGCGGGGGCGACAATGCGGCTGGGGCTCGATTACGGCGGTACCAAGATCGAGGGGATCGTCCTCGACGCGGACGGGAGCGAGCGCGCCCGGGCGCGCGTGCCCACCCCGCGCTTCGACTACGACGGCGGCATCCGGGCGATCCGCGATCTGCTCGAAAGCCTCGAAGCCAGGGTCGACGCACGCATCGAGACCGTCGGCATCGGCGTGCCGGGATCGGTGGACCGTGCCACCGGACGCGTCTCCAAGGGTAACTCCACCTGGCTGAACGGCCGCGATTTGCGCGGCGATCTGACCGCGGTGCTCGAGCGTCCGGTGAAGATCGCCAACGACGCCAACTGCTTCGCGCTCTCCGAGGCGGTCGACGGCGCGGGCGCCGGCGCGCAGGTGGTGTTCGGCACCATCCTCGGCACCGGCGTCGGCGGCGGCATCGTCGCCCACGGCCGGCTGATCGAAGGCGTCAACGCCGTCGCCGGCGAGTGGGGCCACGTGACCCTGCCCACGCCGCTCGACGACGAACGCCCGGGACCGGTCTGCTCCTGCGGCGTCGCCGGCCACATCGAGGCTTGGCTCGCGGGTCCGGGCCTCGTCGCCGACTTCGCCCGCCGCCGCGGCACACCGGTCGGCGACGCGCCGACCACCGCGAAGATCGTCGAGCTCGCCGCCGCGGGCGACGCCTTCGCGGAAGATGTGCTCCGCCGCTACGAGGACCGCCTCGGCCGGGCGCTGGCGATGATCGTCAACATCCTCGACCCCGACGTGATCGTGCTCGGCGGCGGCCTCTCCAACATCGCGCGCCTCTACGAGAACGTGCCGCCGCTGATCGAGCGCCATGTCTTCGGCGAGCGCTACAACACCCGCCTGGTGCGCAACGTCCACGGCGACAGCTCGGGGGTCCGCGGCGCGGCCTGGCTCTGACGCCGGGGGGACGCTTGGGGTCGTCCGAACCCCGCGGGCAAACCGGCGATTGCGCGCCTGCGGCGCTTCGCCTACATCGACGGGATCCGATACGCCCGGAGAGAGCCGCCCGCGATGCGCCTGACCCAGTACTTCCTCCCCATCCTGCGCGAGACGCCCGCCGAGGCGCAGATCGTCAGCCACCGGCTGATGCTGCGCGCCGGCATGATCCGGCAGGCGGCCGCGGGGATCTATTCCTGGCTGCCGCTCGGCTACAAGGTGCTGCGGCGGATCGAGCAGATCGTCCACGAGGAGCAGCAGCGCGCCGGGCACATCCCGCTCCTGATGCCGACGATCCAGTCCGCCGATCTCTGGCGCGAGAGCGGGCGCTACGACGACTACGGCGCGGAGATGCTGCGGATCAAGGACCGCCACGAGCGCGACATGCTCTACGGCCCGACCAACGAGGAGCTGATCACCGACATCTTCCGCTCCGCCATCGGCAGCTACAAGGACCTGCCGCTGACGCTCTACCACATCCAGTGGAAGTTCCGCGACGAGGTCCGTCCCCGCTTCGGGGTGATGCGGGGCCGCGAGTTCCTGATGAAGGACGGCTACAACTTCGACCTGACCGAGGCCGACGCGCTGCACGCCTACAACCGCCACATGGTGAGCTACCTGCGCACCTACGAGCGCATGGGGCTGAAGGCGATCCCGATGCGCGCCGAGACCGGGCCGATCGGCGGCGACCATTCCCACGAGTTCCTGGTACTGGCCCCGACCGGCGAGAGCGGGGTCTATTACGACCGGGCGATCACCGACCTGACGCTCGGCGACCGGGCCATCGACTTCGCCGACCGCGCCCAGGTCTCCGAGATCGTCGCCACCTGGACCGGCCCCTACGCCCGCACCGACGAGCGCCACGAGCCGGAGAGCTTCGCCGCCGTGCCCGAGGAGCGCCGCGTCGAGGGCCGCGGCATCGAGGTCGGCCAGATCTTCTACTTCGGCACCAAGTATTCCGAGCCGATGAAGGCGGTCGTCGTCAACGAGGCCGGCGAGCGGGTGCCGGTGCACATGGGCTCGCACGGCATCGGCGTCTCGCGGCTGGTCGGCGCGATCATCGAGGCGAGCCACGACGACAACGGCATCATCTGGCCCGAAGGCGTGACGCCGTTCCACGTCGGCATCGTCAACCTCCGCCAGGGCGACGCCGGCACCGACGCCGCCTGCGAGCGCCTCTACGCCGCGCTTCAGGCCGCCGGCCTCGACCCGCTCTACGACGACCGTGACGAGCGGGCGGGCGCCAAGTTCGCCACCATGGACCTGATCGGCCTGCCCTGGCGGATCACCGTCGGACCGCGCGGCCTCAAGAACGGCGTCGTCGAGGTCACCTCGCGCCGCACCGGCGAGAGCGAAGAGATGCCCCCCGAGGCCGCCGTCGCCCGGCTGGTGGGACTCTACATGGCGATAGGCTGAACCCTTAGGAGTACTGGGAATGAACAAGCGCCTGCTGGCCGAGTTCATCGGCACTTTCTGGCTCGTATTCGGCGGCTGCGGCAGCGCGGTACTGGCGGCGGGCTTTCCCGACGTCGGGATCGGCTGGCTGGGCGTTGCCTTCGCCTTCGGGCTGACCGTCCTCACCATGGCCTATGCGGTTGGCAGTGTCTCGGGCGGACATTTCAACCCGGCGGTTTCGCTCGGCCTCGCGGTCGCGGGCCGGTTCGAGGCGCGCGACCTTCTCCCCTACTGGGCCGCTCAGGTCGCAGGTTCGATCGCCGCCGCCACGGCGCTCTATCTGATCGTCTCCGGCCAGGCGGGCTTTGCCGGCGTCGGCAGCTTCGCTTCCAACGGCTACGGGGCGGCATCGCCGGGCGGCTTCAATCTGACCTCCGCTCTCATCATCGAGATCGTGCTCAGTGCGGGCTTCCTGATCGTCATTCTGGGAGCGACGGGACCGAAAGGGCATCCCGCCATGGCGCCGATCGCGATCGGGCTCGCCCTGACGCTGATCCATCTCATCTCGATCCCCGTGACCAACACTTCGGTCAATCCGGCACGCTCGACGGGCGTCGCGTTGTTCGCGGAAGCCCCGGCCCTGTCTCAGCTCTGGATGTTCTGGGTCGCGCCGTTGATCGGCGCGGCGCTGGGCGGTCTCGTCTGGAAACTCCTCGCCGAAGGCCAGGATACCTTCGAGAGCGCCGCGCCGATCTGACCCGGACCCCGGGACCGGCCCGCGCCTCAAGCGCGCGGGCCGGTCCCGGGGCATTGCGGTCGGCCGCTGCGCCGCATAGTCAGACGCGCGACGTCAGCATCCCCGGAGGGGCCCTTGTCCAGCGACCCCAAGCCGTTCGCCGCCTTCGAATGGCAGATCGCCTGGCGCTACCTGCGGGCGCGGCGCCGCGAGGGCGGCATTTCGGTGATTGCCTGGTATGCTCTTCTCGGCGTGATGCTCGGGGTGGCGACGCTGATCGTGGTGCAGGCGGTGATGGTCGGGTTCCGCGAGGAGTTCACCGACCGCATCCTCGGCGCCAGCCCGCACGTCACCGTCTACTACAGCACCGCCCCGGACGAAAACGGCACCCCGGCGCGGCTGATCGACGACTACGACGATCTGACCGCCCGGCTCGCGGCGGTGCCCGGGGTGACGCACGCGGCGCCGGTGATCCGCGGGCAGGTGATGATCACGGCCAACGGACGCGCGTCCGGCGTCGAGGTGATCGGCGCCCGGCGCACCGATCTCGAGGCGGTGCCGCTGGTCGCGCACCCGGAGATCGCCATCGGCAGCCTCGACGATCTCGACTCCGGGGTGGCGATCGGCTCGGGCGTCGCGCGCGAGCTCGGCGTCGGCGTCGGCGACGTGGTGACGCTGATCTCGCCCGACGGCATGGACACGCCGTTCGGCACCCAGCCGCGGGCCAACGACTATCCGGTGGTCTACCTGTTCGGCATCGGGCGCTACGACATCGACCGGACCCGGGTCTACATGCCGTTCGCCGAGGCGCAGAGCTTCTTCGACCGCGAGGCGGGCGCCGACGAGATCGACCTGACGGTGGCCGATCCCGACCGGGTCGACGCCCTCGCGCCGGCGCTGCTGCAGGCCGCCGGCCCCCGGGCGCTGATCTGGACCTGGCGCGACGCCAACGGCGCGTTCCTCTCCGCCCTCGACACCGAGCGGCGGGTGATGTTCATCATCCTGTCGCTCGTGGTGCTGATCGCCGCGCTCAACATCATCTCCGGCCTGGTCATGCTGGTGAAGAACAAGGGCCGCGACATCGGCATCCTGCGCACCATGGGCCTCGGCCGCGGCTCGATCATGCGGATCTTCTTTCTCTGCGGCTCGCTGATCGGGGTGGTCGGCACGCTGATGGGGGTGATCCTCGGCTGCCTGTTCGCCTACTTCATCCAGGACATCCAGGCGGTGGTCGAATGGGTGTCGGGCGGCTCGGTCTGGAACCCGGAGATCCGCTATCTGACCGAGATCCCGGCGCGGCTGCGCTGGCAGGACATCCTGGCGGTGATGGCGATGGCGCTCGGCCTCTCCTTCCTGATCACCCTCGTCCCTGCGCGCAACGCCGCCCGGCTGAACCCGGTCGAGGCCCTGCGCTATGAATGAGCCGCGCGCGGAGGTCGTGGCCCTCGAGAGCGTCACCAAGACCTACAGTCCCGGCACGCCCGCGGCCGTGGCCGTGCTCGACGGCGCGAGCCTCGTGCTCGGCGCCGGCGAGGTGGTCGCGCTCGTCGCGCCGTCCGGCGCGGGCAAGTCGACCCTCCTGCACATCGCGGGGCTGCTCGACGTGCCGAGCAGCGGAAGGGTGCGCCTCCAGGGCGAGGACACCACGGCGCTGAAGGACGGGCCGCGCACCCGGCTGCGGCGCGACGCCATAGGCTTCGTCTACCAGTTCCACCACCTGCTGCCCGAGTTCTCGGCGCTCGAGAACGTGATGCTGCCGCAGCGCGCGGCGGGGCGGGGGCGCGCGGACGCGGCGGAGCGCGCCCGGGAGCTGCTGGCGGCGGTGGGCCTCACCGCCCGGCTCTCGCACCGGCCGGCGGAACTGTCGGGAGGCGAGCAGCAGCGGGTCGCCTTCGCCCGGGCGCTGGCCAACCGGCCGCGGCTCCTGCTTGCCGACGAGCCGACCGGCAACCTCGACGTCGAGACCGCGGCCCGGGTGTTCGACATGCTGATGGCGCTGGTGCGCGACACCGGGCTGACCGCGCTGATCGCCACGCACAACCCCGAACTCGCCGCCCGGATGGACCGGGTGCTGCGGCTTGAGGCGGGCCGGGTGCTGGCGAGCTGAGGCGTCAACGGCTCGTTCGATAGCCTGCCCGCGCTTAACGGGTCTTGGCGCAGACCGCTCGGAAGGCGGCGTTGCCGACGAACGGGCCAGCCGACGACCGCGTAAGGCGGGGGCGGATGCCGGCATTGACCTCTCCGACCGCGGGCGCATACGGTCCGGCGTGAAACCACGGGGTGATCCGATGCGAAGAACGCTTGCCGCCTGCCTCTGTTGCCTCACCGTCGCCACGGGTCCCGCTCTGGCCCAGACCGGGGCGGCGCCCCCGCCGGAGCAGGCGCCGATCCCGGTTCCCGACGACGCGCCGGCCGGGTCCTCCGGGCCGTCGTCCGTCAGCTCCAAGCTTGGCAGCGGCGCCTTGGCGCTGGTCGGGCTCGTCGTCATCGTCCTGGTCGGTGCGGTTGCCGTGGCGGCCAACGACTGATCCGGATCAGGGTCCCGGCTCCGCTTCAGCTCCGGCCCGCCGCCAGCGGGTCGAGCAGCGCCCGGCCGCCGTCGACGCCGAGCACCTGCCCGGTGATGTAGCCCGCCGCCGGCGAGGCGAGGAACAGGGCGGCATCGGCGCATTCCTGCGGGTCGCCGGCGTGGCCGATCGGCGTCACCTCGGCCATCGCGTCGGAAATGTCCTCGAGCCCGGGCATCGCGGCGGCCATCGAGCGGCCGGGGATGCCGCCCACCGCCACGGCGTTGACCCGGATGCGGTGCGGCGCCAGCGTCAGCGCCAGGATCCGGGTCATCTGCTCGAGCGCCGCGCAGCTGACCGAATAGGCCATCAGCCCGGGCGTCGAGCGGCGGGCGTGCACCGAGCTGAGGTTGACGATCGCCCGGTCCGCGGCGCCGGGCTGTTCGTCCCGGGCCCGCTCCATCATCCGGCTGGCCACCAGCTGCGAGAGGCGCAGGTTGGCGGTGACGTTCTGCGCCAGGGTTTCCTCCAGGGCGTCCGCCTTGGGATCGAGCGGGTCGGACGCGACGAGCAGGCGGCTTGCGTTGACCAGCACGTCGATGCCGTCGTAGGCGTCGATCGTTGCCGCCATCAGGTTGGTCCGCGACAGCTTTTCCCGCAGGTCGCCGAAGAAGCTCTGGGCGCGCCCGTCCCAGCCTTCGCCGTCCAGCGCCTCCGCTTCGCTCTCCAGCCGGTCCTCGTCCATGTCGGCCAGCATCACCGACGCGCCCGCCCGCACGAAGCGCCGGGCGATCGCAAGGCCGATGCCGCGGGCGGCGCCGGTCACGATCACCGCCTTGCCGGAAAATTCGTTGGCCATGCCTGCGCGCGCGCCCCGAGCCGCTGCGAGAGCCCCGAGCTTAGCCGCATCGCGATGCCGCCGCGAGCGCAAATCCGCGCCCCGCCGGGCGCCTTGAGATCGCGCCGCTCTCCCCCTAGAACGGACCGGCCATACGGAACCTCGGCTCGGCGAAAGGACGGCATGACCCGACGGCGCATTGCAGTGATCGGTCTCGGGATGGCGGCGAAGCCGCACGCCCGGAGCCTGGTCGACCTCGCGGACCGGGTCGAGGTCGCCGCCGCCTTCAGCCGCACCGCGGCGAGGCGCGCGGCCTTCGCGCGGGCCTGGGACATGCCGGTCAGCGACGATCTCGACGCGATCATGGCCGATCCGGGCATCTCGGCCGTGCTGATCCTGACCCCGCCCGCCACCCATCTCGATCTGGTCGGACGCGCCGCGGCGGCCGGCAAGCACATCCTGCTGGAAAAGCCGCTCGAGATCAGCACCCGCAACGCCGAGCGGCTGATCGCGATCGCCGCCGCCGCGGGCGTCACTCTCGGGGTGGTGTTCCAGAACCGGTTCTCGGCCGCCTGCACAGCGCTCGAGGCGCTGATCGCCGGGGGCAGGCTCGGCCGGATCGTCTCGGCCTCGCTCGCCCTCCACAACTGGCGGCCGCAGTCCTACTACGACGAACCGGGGCGCGGCACGCTGGCCCGCGACGGCGGCGGCGTCCTGATCACCCAGGGGATCCACCCGATCAACCAGCTGATCGCCTTCGCAGGTCAGGCGAGCGAGGTCGCGGCCTTCGCCATGACCAGCCCGGTGCACCGGATGGAGACCGAGGACCTCGTCGCCGCCTCGCTGCGCTTCGCGAGCGGGGCGCTCGGCGGCGTCAGTGCCACCACCTGCGCCTTTCCGGGGTCGCCGACCGAGATCCGCCTGATCGGCACGTCCGGCACCGCCGTGCTCACCGACAGCCTGCTGACCGCGGCGCTCCACGATGGCGAGCGAATCGAGACCGGCACACCGCCGGGGATGGGCGGCGCCGGCGCCGATCCGATGGGGTTCGACCATGCCAACCACCGGGCGGTGATCGCCGACTTCCTCGACGCGATCGACGCCGGGCGTCCGCCGAAGATCACCGGCCGCGAGGCGCTGCTGTCGCACGACCTGATCGACGCGATCCTCTCGGCCTCGCGCTCCGGGGAGCGCCAGGCCGTGGCGGTGCGCTGACTTCCGGCGTCAGTCGTCGGAGACGTGGTCCGGCTTGCCCTTGCGGGGCGTCGAGGCGAACTCCTCGAGTTCCTCCTCGGTCATCGACTCCTCCATGGACTTCGATGCGCCCTGAAGGTCGCTCTTCTTGGTGTCGCCGCGCTTGGCGGAAAGCGCCGCGCCGGCGGCCTTCTGCTGCGCCTTTGATTTGGCCGGCATGTTTCCGTTCCTCTCGATCGGGGCTTGAGACTCCTGCAACGGCGTCGGCGGCGATTGGTTCAACCCGCCGCGGCGCGCGGCTCCGGGCGCCGGAGCGCGGCCGGGGCCGCGCGGGCGGCCGTTGCCGCCACAAGGAGCGCGCGGGTGCGCGCAAGTCTTGATGTCTGGCACGCGCGCGTTCGCGCGTGCCGCCTGCTCTCCAGGTTAGCAAACCCGTATGAAGATCGCAGGGATCAGAGGCGCTCGAAGGCCAGGGCGATGCCCTGGCCGCCGCCGATGCACATGGTGACGAGCGCGCGGCGGCCGCCGGTCCGCTCGAGTTCGTAGAGCGCCTTGATGGCGATGATCGCGCCGGTGGCGCCGACCGGGTGGCCGAGCGCGATGGCGCCGCCGTTGGGGTTTACCTTCGCCGCATCGAGGCCGAGCGCGCGGGAGACCGCCAGCGCCTGCGAGGCGAAGGCCTCGTTCGACTCGATCACGTCGAAGTCCTCGACCCCGAGGCCGGAGCGTTCGAGCAGCTTCCTCACCGCCGGCACCGGGCCGATGCCCATCACCTCGGGCCGCACGCCGGCATGGGCGTAGCCGAGGATCCGCGCCTTCGGCGTCAGGCCCGCCGCCTCGGCCGCCTCGGCGGTGGCGAGCACCAGCGCCCCGGCGCCGTCGTTGATGCCGCTGGCGTTGCCGGCGGTCACCGTGCCGTCCTTGCGGAACACCGGGCGGAGCCCCGCCAGCGCCTCGGGCGTGGTCGCCTTCGGATGCTCGTCCGTGGCGAAGTGGACGGTCTCGCGCCGGCGCGTCACCTCGACCGGCACGATCTGGCTGGCGAAGTGGCCCGCGCGGGTCGCCGCCGTGGCGCGCCTCTGGCTCTCGAGCGCGAAGCCGTCCTGGTCGGCGCGGGTGATCTGGTGCTGCTCGGCGACGTTCTCGGCGGTGACGCCCATGTGCCCGGTGCCGAACGGGCACGACAGCGCCCCGGTCAGCATGTCGACCCCGCCGGCGTCGCCCATCTTCTGGCCCCAGCGCGCGGCCGGCAGGATGTAGGGCGCGCGCGACATGCTCTCCGCGCCCCCGGCCAGCGCGAAGTCGGCGTCGCCGAGCGCCAGCGCCTGCACCGCCGAGACGATCGCCTGCACGCCCGAGCCGCACAGCCGGTTGACGTTCATCGCCGGCACCGTCTCCGGCACGCCGGCCGCCATCGCCGCCACCCGGCTGAGATACATGTCGCGCGGCTCGGTGTCGATCACGTGGCCGAACACCACGTGGCCGATCTGCCCCGCCTCGACGCCGGCGCGCGCCAGCGCCTCGCGCGCGACGACGGCGCCCAGTTCGATCGGCGGCGTCGCCGCGAGGCTGCCGCCGAAGGTGCCGATCGCGGTGCGGGCGCCGTCGAGAATCACGATGTCCTGGGGCACGGGGCTTCCTCCGGGTTCGGGGTCGGACCGACCCTCGCGCCATGCGCAGCCGGCCGCAAGCGCTATCGTGCCGGGCGCGCAGGGCCCCGCTTGCGCGGAAACCTGCCGATCGCGGGCGGCGCCGCGCACGCGAACGTGTTCGCCGCGACCGGCGCCGTTCCCGGAACGCCGCAAAAGGTGTAGTGTTGGGGGATAACCTGCGGGCCTGTTCCCTGCGGGAGGTTCCGTGTCTCCGACCGGCAGCAGAAGGGCGCCCGTGCAGGTTCTCATCGTCGAGCACAACCCGGATCTGGCGGGTATCTGGGCAGGGTTCCTGACCCGGCAGGGGGCGGTCTGCACCATCGCCGCCACCGCCGCGGAATCGCGCGAGGCGCTGCGGCATCAGTCGTTCGACGCGCTGGTCCTCGACATGGAGCTGCCCGCCGGCGCGGCGCTCGGGGTGGCCGACTTCGCCACCTATCGCAATCCGGACATGCCGATCATTGCCGTCACCTCGCGCGGCTTCTTCTCCGACGGCGCGATCCTCGAACTGGTGCCCAACGCCCGCGGCGTGCTGCGCGCGCCGCTCCGGCTCGATGACATGGCCGCGCTGGTCGAGCACTATGGCGGGAGGCATGCCGCGCGTCCGAAGGAAGCGCCGGTCTCAGGCGGCTGACCGCCGGGCCCGGTCATGCGGCGCCTGCCAGTCCATCGCCGGCCCGACCGGCACGATCCGCGTCGGATTGATGCTCTCGTGACTGCGGTAGTAGTGGTTGGTGATGTGGGCGAAATCCACCGTCCCCGCCACGCCGGGCACCTGGTAGAGTTCGCGCGCGTAGGCCCAGAGGTTGGGATAGTCGACGATCCGCCGCCGGTTGAGCTTGAAGTGGCCGTGATAGACCGCGTCGAAGCGGAACAGCGTGGTCGCGAGCCGCCAGTCGGCCTCGGTCAGCCGCTCGCCCATCAGGTAGCGGCTGTGCGCCAGCCGCGCCTCCAGCCAGTCGAGCGTGTCGAACACCTCGCCCGCCGCCTCGTCATAGGCCTGCTGGCTCCCGGCGAACCCCGCGCGGTAGACGCCGTTGTTGACGGTCGCATAGACCCGCGCGTTCACCTCCTCGATCCCCGCGCGCAGCTCCTCCGGCCAGAAGTCCAGCCGGTTGCCGGTGATCGCGTCGAAGGCCGAATTGAACATCCGGATGATCTCGGCGGATTCGTTGGAGACGATCGTGCCGACAGCCTTGTCCCAGAGCACCGGCACCGTGACCTTGCCGGTCGCATGCGGATCGGAGGCGACATACACCTCGCGCAGGAACCGCTTGCCCATCAGCCGGTCGCCGGTCGCGCCCTCGAAATCGGTGTCGAAGCTCCACCCGTCGGGGCCGAGCAACGGATGCACGACGTCGACGCCGATGTGCGGCGCGAGGCCCTTCAGTTCGCGGAAGATCAGCGTCCGGTGCGCCCACGGGCAGGCGAGCGAGACATAGAGATGATAGCGCCCGCTCTCCGCCGCGAAGCCACCTTCTCCCGTCGGCCCCGGCGCGCCGTCGCGGGTGATCCAGTTGCGATGCTCGCTGTCGGCGCGCTCGAAGCGCCCGTCCGCCGTCTTCGGCGCCAGTCCCTCGACGCGCCACGCGCCGTCGTGAAGTCGTCCCATGTCACGCTCCCGGTTTCCGCTCTCCACCCCTCAACCTGCGATCGCCGGGCGGAAAGGAAAGGCGCCGGTGACGCAGCGAGGTGAAGCGGGGGCGGATTCACCCTTGTTTTGTCGTTGCGGAACAATATCCTGACCGGGGCTCGAGGGGGGTGACCGCGATGGAAGAACGCGCGATCGACGTCGGCGCCGTCCGGCGCAAGCCCTCGCTGTTCATCGACTGGGGGCGCGGCCGCTTCCCGGTCGTTTCGTGTGGCCCCGACAGCTGCCTGCTCGAGGTGCCCGAAGGGACGGTGCCGCGCGGCTTCGTCGACATCTTCGAAGGCGACCGGCACGTGGCGCACTGCCTGATCGTGCTCGCCGCTCCCGAGGGGCCGTTCCTGCGCTGCCTGTTCAAGCGGCGCACCGCGATCCGGCTCGAGCCGCCGCGCGATTTCGCCGGCTGACCGGCCGCGGCAACCGCATGGAGCGCCGGCCGAGGCCGGCGGAAGGAGCACGGGGATGATCGAACCGCCCTACCTGCTGTTTCTCGGCGACGCCCCCGACCCGCTCGCCGCCAAGGTCGCCCGCGGCATCCGCGACTGGCGGCCGGACGCCGCCATCGGCCAGTTCCGGATGGACGGCTGCAACGCCGACATGGGCCTGCCCGACATGACCCTCGCCGAGGCGGCCGCCGGCGGCGCGCGGACCCTCGTGGTCGGCGTGGCGAACCGCGGCGGGACGATCTCGCCGGCCTGGAAGCGCGTGCTCACGGAGGCGCTGGTCGCCGGCCTCGATATCGCCTCCGGCCTTCACACCCTGCTGCGCGACGAGCCGGCGCTGGTCGCCGCGGCCGCGACGCACGGCCGGACGCTGCACGACGTCCGGGTGCCACCGCGACGCTACCCGATCGCCGACGGCAAGCGCCGCACCGGCCGCCGCTGCCTCGCGGTCGGCACCGACTGCTCGATCGGCAAGATGTACACCGCGCTCGCCATGGAGCGGGAGATGCACGCGCGCGCGCTCCCCGCCACCTTCCGCGCCACCGGCCAGACCGGCATCCTGATCACCGGCGACGGCGTGCCGCTCGACGCGGTGGTGGCGGACTTCATGTCCGGCGCGATCGAGTGGCTGACGCCGGACAACCACCCCGACCACTGGGACCTGATCGAAGGCCAGGGCAGCCTCTACCACGCCTCCTATTCCGGCGTGACGCTGGCGCTGATCCACGGCGGCCAGCCCGACGCGCTGATCCTCTGCCACGAGCCGACCCGCAGCCACATGCGCGGCCTGCCGGACTACAAGCTCCCCAGCCTCGAGGCGCTGCGCGATCTGTCCGTGACCATGGCCCGGATCGTCAACCCCGACGTGCGCGTCACCGGCATCTCGGTCAACACCGCCGCCCTTGAGGAGGCCGAGGCGCTCGACTGCCTCGCCGGGATCGAGGCGCGCATGGGCCTGCCGACCGTCGATCCGTTCCGCCAGGGTGCCGGCCGCCTGGTCGACGCCCTCCGCCAGTGAACCGCCCGGTTGCCGGCGGGCCGCCGCGCCCCCATCTTTGAGACCGACCGAGGAGATCGCCCATGGATGACGCCACCCGCACCGAACTCGAAGCCGCCGCCTTCCGCGCCCTGCGCGACCACCTGCGCGCCCGCACCGACGTGCAGAACATCGACCTGATGAACCTCGCCGGCTTCTGCCGCAACTGCCTCAGCCGCTGGTACCAGGAGGCCGCCGCCGAGCGCGGCATCGATCTCACCAAGGACGCCGCCCGCGAAGCGTTCTACGGCATGCCCTACGCCGAGTGGGTCGCCGCGCACCAGACCGAGGCCCCGCCTGCATCCAGGGCCGCCTTCGCTGCCGGCGAACGCGACCGCTAGACCGTTTGCCCGCCGCGCAGCACGGCCAGCACCGCGTCGGCGATCACCGCTTCGGGATCGGTGATGCCGCCCGGCCCACCCCACAGCGGATGCAGCCGCAGCGCGCCCATGATCAGCGCGGTGACAGCGAACAGCCGCGGCTCGATCGGCGCCTTGGGGATCGCCCCTTCCGCGATGCCCCAGTCGATCAGCCCCGCCATCAGCCCGAGCGTGCGCCCGTCGACGTCGGCGAGGGCTGCACGGGTGTCGTCGCCGATCCCGTCGAGGAAATCGGCCCGCTGCACGTGCTGGAGCAGGCGGGCATGCACCCGGTCGGCGGTCAGCCGCTGCCAGCAGACGCCGATCACGTCGCGCAGCACCACCTCGAACGGCCGCTCGGCGTCGACGTTCTCCAGCGCCCGGTAGGTGCCGGCGTTCCAGTCCACCGCCAGCCGGGCGTAGAGGTCGTCCTTCGAAGCGAAGTGCCGGTAGACCGTCCCCTTCGCGTATTCCGCCCGTTCCGCGATCTGCTCGACGGTCACCGCCTGCCAGTCGTCGCGGTCGAGCAGTTGCACCGCCGCGTCGAGCAGCGCCCGCTCGCGCTGGCGAAGCTCGCGTTCCTTGCGCTCGGTCGTGCTGATGGCCGTTCTCCCGATCGTGACTGCCGGTCACGAATCAGTCTGCGCAAGCTTGGTTAACCGGTCGTAAACGAACCCGCGGTCACGCCCCGGACCCCGCTCCCTACCCGGCGTGATGCAGCTTGCACAGGCACTCGACCGGTTCCGAGTGGTCGCGCTGCACCTCCGCGCCGTCGCCGGCGAGCTTGTCCATCCGGCGGGCGAGATCGACGTCGAGCCGGCTGAGGCCGTCGCAGGCGTGGGTGGTCAGCGTCACGTCCACCACGTTGTAGACGTTCAGCCACTCGGGGTGATGGTTCATCTTCTCCGCCGCGAGCGCCGCGCGCGCCATGAAGCCCCAGGCCTCCGAGAAGCTCCGGAACTTCCAGATCTTGCGGATGGCGTCCCGGTCGGGGTCCGCGCCCCAGCCGGTGGCGCCGAGCGCGGGCAGGGCTTCGTTGCGGTCGGCTTCGCTGAGCCTGTCGGTCATCGGGATGCCTCCATCAAGGATGCTCACCCCCGGAAACATAGCCGACGCGCGGCCAAGGCCAACAGATTCGTTATTCGATCTGCCGCCCGATCTCCCGCAGAGTGCCGCCCATGCCAGACCTTGCAAATCCAGACCTCACCAGATGGCTTCGCGCGGCCCGCGCCAGGGCCGCCTTCCTCGGCCTGCTGCTCGTCGCCCTCGCGGCGCTGACAGACGCGACGGCCCTCGCCCAGCCGGCCCCCGCCGAAGCCGCCGCCGAACCCGCCGCCGAACCCGCCGCCGAACCCGCCGCCGAAGCCCCCGCCGAAGCCGCGCGGTCCGAAGCGCCGGCCGACAAGTCGACCGCCACCGGCCGGCTCCCGGCCGATCGCACCACCCCGCACCGGCTCGCGTTCGGCGACCGCAGCCTCGCCTTCGCCGCGACGGCCGGATCGATCACCCTGAAGGCGAACGACGGCAGCCCCGAAGCCGACATCGGCTATGTCGCCTATCGCCTCGACGGCAGCGACCCGACGACCCGGCCGGTGACCTTCGCGATCAACGGCGGCCCGGGCGCCGCCTCGGCCTATCTGCAGTTCGGCGTCGCCGGCCCGTGGCTGCTGCCGATCGACGCTGAGCGCATCGTGCCCTC
The DNA here is from genome assembly GCA_963773555.1 of uncultured Alphaproteobacteria bacterium. Lineage (GTDB taxonomy): Bacteria > Pseudomonadota > Alphaproteobacteria > Rhodobacterales > Rhodobacteraceae > Amaricoccus. Next base: position 79,767 of record CAVZCB010000015.1, on the reverse strand, counting down.
GCAGGACGTGGCGCTGGTTCCGAACCCCGACACCTGGCTCGACTTCACCGATCTGGTGTTCATCGACCCGGTCGGAACCGGCTTCAGCCGGCTGGTGGCGCCGACCGACCGGCTGCGCGACCGCTATCTCTCGATCGACGGCGACATCGATGCCGTCGCCGACTTCATCCTGCGCTGGCTGACCGAGAACGGCCGCACCGGCTCGCCGAAGTACTTCCTCGGCGAAAGCTACGGCGGCTTTCGCGGGCCGCTGGTGGCCGAGAAGCTGCAGACCGACCTCGGCATCGGGCTCGACGGCCTGACCCTGATCTCACCCGTGCTCGATTTCGGCTGGTGGCAACAGCCCGCCTACGCGCCGCTGCCGAAGGTCGCGCTGCTGCCGAGCCTCGCCGCCGCGGCGATGGAGGAGCGCGGCACGTTCTCCGACACCGCGCTCGAGGCGGCCGAGGCCTACGCGTCGGGCGACTACGTCACCGACCTGCTGCGCGGCTACGGCGACCCCGCCGCGGTGGCGCGGCTGATCGACCGGGTGACCGAACTGACCGGGATCGACCGCGCCACCGTCGCCCGCGCCGCCGGCCGCATCGACGGCGAGGCCTTCGCCCGCGCGGCGCTGCGCGACGACGGCCGGATGATCAGCCCCTACGACACCACCGTGGCAAGCCCCGACCCGTCGCCCGAGAGCGCCGGCTCGCGCGCCGCCGACCCGGTGCTCGACGCGCTGACCGCGCCGCTGACCAGCGCCGCACTCGGGCACTACCGCGACACCCTGCGCTGGCTGCCGGACCGGCGCTACCTGCTGCTGAACGACGGCGTCAATCGCGCGTGGGACTGGGGCGGCGGCCGCGGCCAGCCGGAGGCATTCGGCGCGCTGCGCCGTGTGCTCGCGCTCGATCCCGAGCTGCGGGTGCTGGTGGCGCACGGCTACACCGATCTCGTCACGCCCTATTTCGCCAGCACGCTGATCCTGCGCCAGCTCGACCTCGACGACCCCTCCCGCGTCCGGCAGGCGACCTACCGCGGCGGCCACATGTTCTACCTGCGCGACGCATCGCGCCACGCGCTGCGCGCCGACGCGATGTCGCTCTACTCCACGGCGGACGCGGAAGGTTCGGATCGGCCGGCCGACCCGAAACCCGTTTCCCCCGCCGCCGATCGCAGGTAGTCTCGCGCCCCAAAGCGACACCGGGGGAGAGGAGCCATCATGACATCCGCGATCGACGCCCGCCTGGCCGAACTCGGGCTCACGCTGCCCGACGCCCCGGCGCCGGCGGCGAACTACGTGCCGTTCGTGCAGGCGGGCCATCTCGTGCACGTCTCCGGCCAGATCAGCCGCGACGACAACGGGCTGATCCTCGGCAAGCTCGGCGCCGGCGTCGATGTCGAGGCCGGCGCCGCGGCGGCCCGGACCTGCGCGCTGGCGCTGATCGCCCAGCTGAAGAAGGCCTGCAACGGCGATCTCGACCGGCTGGTGCAGGTGGTGAAGCTCTCGGGGTTCGTCAACTCGGCGCCCGAGTTCACCGACCAGCCCAAGGTGATCAACGGCGCCTCCGACCTGATGGTCGAGGTGTTCGGCGAGCGCGGCCGTCATGCCCGCTCCGCCGTCGGGGTCGCCGCGCTGCCGCTCGGGGTCGCCGTCGAGGTCGAAGGTGTCTTCCAGATCGCCTGAGCTGCCGGCGGCGTTCCGCACGGTCCCGCTCGCCCACCGTGGCCTGCACCACCGCGGGCGGGGCGTGATCGAGAACAGCCGCGCCGCCGTCGAGGCGGCGATCGCCGCCGGTTACGGCATCGAGATGGACATCCAGCGCTCGGCCGACGGCGAGGCGATGGTGTTCCACGACGACGAGATGCGGCGGCTGACCGGGGAGTCGGGGCTGATCCACGACTACACCGCCGCCGCGCTCGGACGGGTGACGCTGTCGGGCAGCGCCGAGACCGTGCCGACGCTGGCCGAGGTGCTGGCGCTGGTCGCCGGCCGCGCGCCGCTCCTGATCGAGATCAAGGACCAGGATGGCGCGCTCGGTCCCGACGTCGGTCCGCTCGAGGCCCGCGTCGCCGACCGGCTCGCCGGCTACGACGGCCCGGTGGCGCTGATGTCGTTCAACCCGCACTCGGTCGCGGCCCTCGCCGAGGCGGCGCCCGACCGCCCTCGCGGCCTCACCACCTGCGCCTTCGACAGCGCCGATTGGTCGCTGCCCGACTACCGCCGGGCCGAGCTGGCGGCGCTGTCGGACGTCGGGCGCACCGGCGCGACCTTCGTCTCGCACGATCACCGCGACCTCGCCAACCCGCACCTCGCCCGGCTGAAGGCCGACGGCCTCGCCATCCTCACCTGGACGATCCGCAGCCCCGCCGAGGAGGCCGCCGCCCGCGCCGTGGCCGACAATATCACCTTCGAGGGCTACCTCCCGCAGTCATCGGCCTGAGCCCGCCCAGCGCATGGCGAAACGGTGCTGCAGTCACTCCGCGGATTTGTCCGTCGACAAATCCGCGCGCGCCTGCCTGCCGTCGTGCCAGAGGCACGCCTTCGGCGCGACTGCAGGCGCGTCTGCAACGCGCCAGCCAGGCAGGCGCGCGCGGATTGGAGAGCTTCGGTCCAGGCGGCACCCCCCTCGGCCTCCGCGCGCACGCGCTCCGGCCGACGAACCGGCGCGAGGCAGTGCCTCGCTCTTGCCGGTTCGGAAGATCACCTGATCGCAATACCCCGGTCAAAGGCCGGGCACCCTCCATTGACGCGCCACAACATCTATCCATCTGATGCCTTGAGGAGACAGACATGGACGGCGGCGAACGCATCGAGGTTTCGGTTCTGGGCGGGCTCGGCGACATCGCGCCGGCCGACTGGGACGCCTGCGCCGACGCCCCGGCGGGCGGCGCCGGCGAACGCCCGGCCGATCCCTTCACCACCCACCGCTTCCTCAAGGCGCTCGAGGACTCGCGCAGCGTCGGCCCCGGCACCGGCTGGATGCCGCGCCACCTGGTCGCGCGCGCCGGCGGCACGGTGATCGCGGTGATGCCGCTCTACGCCAAGGGCCACAGCCAGGGCGAATACATCTTCGACCACAACTGGGCGCACGCCTGGGAGCGGGCAGGGGGCGACTACTACCCCAAGCTGCAGGCCGCCGTGCCGTTCACCCCGGCCACCGGCCGTCGCTTCCTCGTCCGGCCGGGGTTCGAGGCGCAGGGGCGGGCGGCGCTGCTCGAGGGCGCGCTGGCGTTCGCGCGGCAGTCGGGCGTGTCGAGCCTGCACGTCACCTTCTGCACCGGGCCCGAGCGCGCCTGGGGCGAGGCGGCGGGCCTGCTCGCCCGCACCACCCAGCAGTTCCACTGGCATAACCGCGGCTACGCCGACTTCGACGCCTTCCTCGCCGACCTCTCGTCGCGCAAGCGCAAGGCGATCCGCAAGGAGCGGCAGCGGGCGCAGGACTTCGGCGGCGACATCGTCGCCCTGACCGGCGATGCGCTCGAGCCCCGGCACTGGGACGCGTTCTGGCGGTTCTACCAGGACACCGGCGCGCGCAAGTGGGGCCAGCCCTACCTCACCCGCGGCATTCTTCGACCGGGTGCAGGAGACGATGCGCGACGACGTGCTGCTGGTGCTCGCCCGCCGCCGCGGCCGCCCGGTCGCCGGCGCGCTCAACTTCATCGGCCGAGAGGCGCTCTACGGCCGCTACTGGGGCTGCACCGAGGACCACCCGTTCCTGCACTTCGAGCTCTGCTACTACCAGGCGATCGACTGGGCGATCGCCCACGGCCTCGCCCGCGTCGAGGCCGGCGCCCAGGGCGAGCACAAGCTCGCCCGCGGCTACCTGCCCGCCGAAATCCACTCGCTGCACTGGATCGCCGACAAGGGCTTCGCCCGCGCCGTCGCCCAGTACCTCGAGGCCGAGACCCGCGCCATCGGCGAGGAGATCGAGGTGCTGACCGCCTACGGCCCGTTCCGCCGCGGCCAGCCGGTCGAGGAGCAGGACTGATCCCGTGCGCGCCCTGATCCAGCGCACGACCCGGGCCAGCGTCACCATCGCCGGCCGCCTGACCGGCGCGATCGACGACGGCCTCGTCGTCCTCGTCTGCGCGATGGCGGGCGACACCGAGGCGCAGTCCGAACGGCTGGCGCGCAAGGTGGTCGCCCTGCGCGTCTTCCGCGACGCCTGTGGCCGGATGAACCGCGCGCTCCCCGACATCGGCGGCGCCGCGCTCGTCGTCAGCCAGTTCACCCTCGCCGCCGAGACCAGGGGCAACCGCCCGGGGTTCTCCGCGGCGGCGCCGCCCTGCGAGGGACAGCGGCTCTACGATCACTTCTGCGCGCAGATCCGCGCCCACGGCGTTCCCGTCGCCACCGGCGTGTTCGGCGCGGACATGCAGGTGGCGCTGGTCAACGACGGCCCCGTCACCATCTGGCTCGACACCGACGCGCGTTAGCGCATTTACCCCTCGGGACGCCGGTTCTGGGGTTGCCTGTCAGAATGCGCGAGGCAACGGGCGCAAACGGACATGGCCATCGTGGTCGAGGCTCCTCGATCAATTCCGTTTGCGGAAGCCGAGCGTGGAACGTATCGTCTGCATCGCTCGGGCGATAACGCCCCTGCTCACGAGCGCTGGTGCCGGAAGGCCCGGGTTCGGCTCGAGATCCAGACAGACGCTATCGCGAAACCAGGCATCGGAGAATGTGATGCGATCCCCATCAGGGAATTTCTGCGTTGAAAGGGCATCGTGCGTCTCGCTGCGCGTGCTCTATGGCGTCCTTGCGGCGATGGCTTCGGCCTCCCTCGCCACGCCGTCGCTCGCGCAGGACGCGCCGCCGAATATCGTCGTGATCATGGCGGACGACATCGGCTGGTCCAACATCGGCGTCTACAACCAGGGCATCATGGCCGGGCGCACCCCGCACCTCGACCAGATGGCCAACGAGGGCATGCGCTTCACCGACTACTACGCCGAGGCGAGCTGCACCGCCGGGCGGGCCAACTTCATCACCGGAGAAATCCCGATCCGCACCGGCCTCACCACGTCGGCCAGGCCGGCGCGCATATCGGCCTTCCGGCCGAGGCCGTCACCATCGCCCACGGCGCTGAAGGGCATGGGCTACGAGACCGGCCAGTTCGGCAAGAACCACCTCGGCGATCTCAACGAGTATCCTGCCAACGGTGCACGGGTTCGACGAGTTCTTCGGCTATCTCTACCACCTCGACGCGATGGAGGACCCGTGCGCACCCGAACTACCCGCAGGACCTGCTGAACGAGGTCGGGCCGCGCAACATGATCCACTCGCTTCGCGACCGACACCGACGATGCCACCGTGGACCCGCGCTGGGGCAAGGTCGGCAAGCAGCGGATCGAGGACGCGGGTACGCTCTATCCCGAGCGGATGAAGACCGGTCGACGAGGAGATCCGCGACAACGACAGCTGGCCTTCATCGACAAGGCGCGCAGCGACAAGCAAGCCGTTCTTCGTCTGGCTGAACCCGACCCGGATGCACGTCATCACCCATCTCTCGGACAAGTACGAGGCGATGCGCAACTCCGAGAACGGCTGGAGCGAGCAGGAGGCCGGGATGGCCCAGCTCGACGACATCGTCGGCTCGGTGATGGAGCTACCTCAAGGACCAACGGGCGTGGACGACAACACCATCGTCGTCTTCACCACCGACAACGGCGCGGAGAACTTCACCTGGCCCGACGGCGGGCAGACGCCGTTCGCCGGCGGCAAGGGCACGGCACTCGAAGGCGGGCTTCCGCGTGCCGGCGATCGTGCGCTGGCCGGGCAAGGTGCCGGCGGGCAAGATCGAGAACGGCATCGTATCCGGGCTCGACTGGTTCCCGACGCTGGTGGCGGCGGCGGGCGATCCGAACATCACCGAGGAGTTGAAGGCCGGCAAGGAGATCGACGACCAGCAGCTTCAAGGTGCATCTGGACGGCTACGACCAGATCGACATTGATCGAACGGCAAGGGGCCGTCGGCGCGGCACGAGGTGTTCTACTTCACCGAGTCGACCCTCGCCGCGGTGCGGCATCGACGACTACAAGTACCGCTTCACCGACCAGCCCGACGGCTGGCTCGGCGGCACGGTCAAGGTCGACTGGCCGATCATCGTCAACCTGCGGCTCGATCCCGTTCGAGCGCACCGGCATGCCCGGCGGTGGAGGCAGCGGCTCGCTTGCACTTCTACAACTGGTTCGCGACCGAGTTCTGGCGCTTCGTGCTCGTGCAGCAGGAAGTCGGCAAGGCGGCGCAGAGCTTCATCGAGTTTCCGCCGATGCAGAAGGGCGCAAGCTTCAACCTCGAAGCGGTGAAGGCGCAGATCGAGGCACAGATCGCCTCGCACAACGTCGGCAAATAGCCGGGCCCGGCCCCGGGCACGCGTCGGCAAGCAGCGCGTGCCCGGCCTTCGATCCGTCTCGAGACTTCCAGCGATCGGCCGGCTGATGGCACGGTCTTCGGTGATTGCCAGGATCGGTATCGAGAAGGCCACCGCCGTCGACAAGCGGGCGCCTGATCGGAGTGCGCGGTCCAGGCCGCTTCCGTTCAGGCCATCCCGTCGGCGATCCGACGCCGCACCATGTCGATGTGCATCCGCGCGGTGTAGGCGTACTGGCGGAAGCTGATCGGCAGGCGGGTGCTGACCAGATCGGCCTCGATCGCCTCCAGCCGCCCGGCCAGCCCGGCGAGGGCGGTCCGATCGGTCTCGGTCGCCGCAACCCGGTCGATCTCCATCAGCTCGAGATAATGCCGGTAGACCCGGCTGCGCATCCGCCACTGGTAGATGCCCGGCACGATGCGGAACAGCGGGATCAGGATCACCAGCACCGGCACCAGCAACAGCGCGAAGCTGTTGATCTGCGCCACCACCCAGTAGGGCAGGAACCGGTAGAGCGGGCTTGGGCCCGAGGCCAGCAGGTCGGCCGCCTGCCGATTTTCCGGCATCGCCACGCCGGTCGCGGTCGGAAACCGGTCCTCGCCGGTTATCAGATCCCGCCCCGAATGCACCTCGCGCGCCGCCGCCACCAGCCGGTCGACCAGCGAGGGATGCAGCCCCGCCTGCGCCACCAGCCGCCCCACCATGGCCACGAGCTCCAGCGGCTCCGGCGGCAGGCGTCTGGCATAGTCGAACCCGGCCGCCGGCACCGTGGCCAGATCCGCGAACGGCAGCCGGCGGACCAGCGCCTCGGGATCGCGGATCGGTACCGGCCCCAGATCGCCGCGCGCCAGCAGCGGCGCGAGATAGGGCGCGCCCACCGGCGCCACGAACAACGCGACATCGACCGCTCCCGCCTCCAGCGCCGCGGCTGCGTCCGCGCCGCCGATGGGGCGCAAATCCAGCCCGGCGGCTTCGAGCCCCAGCCCACCGATCACCGCGCCCACCACGAAGCGCGTGCCGCTGCCCTCCTCGCCGGCGGCGATCCGCAGCCCCGCCCAGGCCGCCGGATTGGCCGGGTCGTTCAGCGCGCCGGAATGGAAGATCCAGAGCGGCTCGAGAAACGTCGCCGCCAGCGCCTCGACCCCGGCCTCCGGATCCGGATCGACGCCGCCCTGCAGGAACCCCGCGTCCGCCGGATCGTCGGCCCGCGACAGCGCCTCGGCATTCTCCACCGACCCCGCGGTCTCCAGGATCTCGAGGTCGACACCATCGCGGGCCAGAATCGTGCGGTATTGCTCGGCCAGCGCGTAGTACGCGCTCCCCGGCCGCCCGGCGGCGAACGTCAGGTGCTTCGGCGGCGCCAGCCCGAGCAGCCACACCGCGACGGCGAGACCGGCGAGAATCGCCAGCGCCGGCAGCAGGTAGATCCGCACCCAGGCGAGATCGGGTCTGTAGGTCCGCACGGATGGAATTGAAGCACGGGCGACGGATCCTTCGCAAGCGGCGGATCGCCGGTCCCGCTCAGGCGCCGTGCGCCGCCTCCGACAACGACCGCACGAACCCCAGCACGCGCTCCGGCGCCTCGCCCGCGCCGATCCGCTCGACGATCGCCGTGCCGACCACCGCCCCGTCCGCGACCCCCGCGATCCCGGCGGCGCTCTCCGGCGTACGGATTCCGAAGCCCACGCAGACCGGCAGCGGCGTCGCCGCCTTGATCCGCGCCACCTCCGGGCCGACCGCCGCCGCATTGGCCGCCGCCGCCCCGGTGATGCCGGTGATCGAGACGTAGTAGACGAAGCCCGAGGTGTTCTGCAGCACCCGCGGCAGCCGCCGGTCGTCGGTGGTCGGCGTCGCCAGCCGGATGAAGTTCAGCCCGGCGGCCTGCGCCGGCAGGCACAGCTCCTCGTCCTCCTCCGGCGGCAGGTCGACGATGATCAGCCCGTCCACTCCGGCCTCGCGCGCCTCGCCCAGGAACCGCTCGACGCCGCGCGAATAGATCGGGTTGTAGTATCCCATCAGCACCACCGGCGTCTCCGCGTCGCCTTCGCGGAACGCCCGCACCATGGCGAGCGTGCCGTCCATGGTCTGCCCCGCCTCCAGCGCCCGCTGCCCGGCGCGCTGGATCGCCGGCCCGTCGGCCATCGGATCGGTGAACGGCATCCCGAGCTCCACCACGTCGACACCCGCGCCGGGCAGGCCGCGCAGAATCGCGAGCGAGGTGTCATAGTCCGGATCACCCGCCATCACGAACGACACGAACGCCTTGCGTCCCGCGGCCGCGAGGTCCGCGAACCTCTTCTCGATGCGTGTCATCCGAACCGTCTCCCGTGAACCCGGGCCTTCTCTGGGGCAGCGCCCGCGGAGAATCAAGCCCGCCTGCGCGCCCCAGGGTTTGGATCCGTAACCACGCCCTGGCAGTCACTCCGGCTGGACTTTTTCCTCGAGAGGCGCACCTTCCGAACCGGTCACAAGCGAGGCACTGCCTCGCGCCGGTTCGTCGGCCGGAGCGCGCGAGCGCGGAGGCCGAGGAGGGGTGCCGCCTGGACCGTGGTCTGTAATTTGTCGACGGACAAATTCGCGAAGTGACTGCGTCACCGTTGCGTCGGACGCGGGGCGTGCGCGGCGAGGCGATCGAGCAATCGCAAGGCAGCGCATGGCGCGCAGCTTCGGGCGACCAGCGCGCCGCGCGGCAGGCGCGATCATCCTGCGAGCTTCGCCCAACCCTCGCCCGGCGGACGCTTGACCCCGCCGCCGCGCGCGCCATAAGGGCGCGGGCCGAAGGAGACGACGCATGGCACTGAAGATCGGGATCGTCGGGCTGCCGAACGTCGGCAAGTCGACGCTGTTCAACGCGCTGACCCGCACCGCCGCCGCGCAGGCCGCGAACTTTCCGTTCTGCACCATCGAGCCCAACGTCGGCGAGGTGAACGTGCCCGACGACCGCCTCGACCGGCTGGCCGGGATCGCGAAGTCCGCGAAGGTGATCCCGGCGCGGATGACCTTCGTCGACATCGCCGGCCTGGTGCGCGGCGCCAGCAGGGGCGAGGGCCTCGGCAACCAGTTCCTCGCCAACATCCGCGAGTGCGACGCCATCGCCCACGTGCTGCGCTGCTTCGAGGACGACGACGTCACCCACGTCGAGGGCCGCATCGACCCGCTGGCCGACGCCGAGACCGTCGAGACCGAACTGATGCTCGCCGACCTCGAGAGCGTCGAGAAGCGCCTCGCCGGCCTCCAGCGCAAGCTGAAGGGCGGCGACAAGGACGCCGCCCAGCAGGCGCGGCTGCTCGAGGCCGCGAAGGCGGCGCTCGAGGCCGGCCGCCCCGCCCGCACGGTGGAAGTGGCCGAGGAGGACGCCCGCGCCTGGCGGCTGCTGCAACTCCTGACCGGCAAGCCCGTGCTCTACGTCTGCAACGTCGAGGAGGCCGCCGCCGCCACCGGCAACGCCCGATCCGAGGCGGTGGCCGCCGCCGCCGCGGCGCAAGGCGCGGGCTGCGTGGTGATCTCCGCCGCGATCGAGGAGGAGATCGCCCAGCTCGACGACGCCGAGCGCGCCGAATTCCTCGAGGCGATGGGCCTGCACGAGGCCGGCCTCGACCGGCTGATCCGCGAGGGCTACCGCCTGCTCGGCCTCGCCACCTACTTCACCGCCGGCCCGAAGGAGACCCGCGCCTGGACCATCCCCGAGGGCGCCAGCGCCCCGCAGGCCGCCGGCGTGATCCACGGCGACTTCGAGCGCGGCTTCATCCGCGCCGAGACCGTCGCCTACGACGACTACGTGGCGCTCGGCGGCGAGGCCGGCGCCCGCGAGGCCGGCCGCCTGCGCGCCGAAGGCAAGGCCTACCGCGTTCAGGACGGCGACGTGCTGAACTTCCTGTTCAACGCGTGAACCTCCGCACGTTTCGGTCGCGGGCTCCGTCGCTGCCGCCTCGTTCGTGAGCGCGGCGGGACCGCTTCCGGCCCGAACGGACACGCCTCGGCGTGAATGGCTCGGCGCTGGCATGCGCACCCCGAACCGACAAGGCAACGCATTGCGTTGCCCGGTTCGTCGGCTGGAGCGCGCGAGCGCGGAGGCCGAGGGGGGAGAGGCCTGGCCCGACGCGCGCAATCGGGACGCGGCTGCCCGGCTGGCGCGTTGAAAACGCGGCAGCCCCGGCAGGGCAGCCGCGTCACGATTTTGCCGCCGGCCAAAATCGTGAAGAGCCCGCCGCTACGCTTCAAACGCGACGGCTGCTCTCGGGCGCAGAGCTGACGTTTGCTCTCGATCGTACGCTGCACTGCAGCTTCCCGATACCGGCATTCGTGGTCGCGGCTAAATTGGTTGGGGAATATTTGGGCAATTGCCGCCATTTCGACTTTGGTACAGATCCAAGCTTCGGGCGAGCCCTGCACGCTTGTCGTGCCGACCCAAGAAAGGGCTCCGGTGAGGTGCGTTCCCACGACCATCGTCAATAAGTGCCGACGCCCGAAAATTTCATTGGCCGAGTCTACAGCCTATCGTGTAATTTGGATGATGCGGGCACCAAAAGCCCATGATGTTGATGCGGTAGGAGGTGCACGCACATGAGCGTGACGCTGAAGTACAACGGCAAGCCATTTTCCGCGCGGGCGTTCGAGCGGGACCTGATGAAGGCGGCCGTCCAGGCGGTCGCTGGCGAGTTGCGGAGCGGATAGGGGCGGTACGCGACCCGCAGACGGGTGAGTTTCCGACGATTCTCGTTCGCGGTGACTCGCTCGACGACATGAGTTTGATCGCGGAGGGCTCGCCCCGGCTCCTCGAGATCATCAAAGGGCAGCTGTCCGAGGAGGAAGCCGCGTTGGTCGACTTTAAGCCCCTGAGCGTGGCGCCCTGCTGCATTCCTCAGCTCTGCCTCCGCGCATCGCGCGCTCGCCAAGAGGATCGCGGCCGATTTGCAGGGGAGCCGCATTGAGACCTGGTGGGATGGCTGGGAGATCCGTCCGGGGGATAGTATCGTTGCGAAGATCAATGAGGGCCTGGCCGGATGCACGCACTTCATCGTGCTGCTCACGTCCAACTCGATCGATAAGCCGTGGGTGCGTAGCTAGATGGACGCCGGTTTCGTGCGACGGGTGGACGGGGAGACCATATTCATCGCCTTGCGGCACGATCTTAAGGCCGAAGCGCTGCCGCCACTCCTCAAACCGCTCAACTCGCCGTCGATCGGCGATCGGTATGAGGACGATATCCGGCAGCTCGTTCACGACATTCACGGCGCAACCCGCAAGCCGCCGCTTGGAAAGAAGCCGGAGGCCTTGGAGCAACCGGCGGCGCCCTACTCCCCGGCCGCCATGGCTGTGGCCCGATTCTTCTGCGAAAACTCGAAGGGCGGATTCTGGGCCGACGTCCAGACAAGCCGCCCCGACATCGCGGGGGCGACGGGTCTTTCGGAAGACGATGTGACGGACGCGCTGTTCGAACTCCGCAACTTCATGCGGAAGGACTCGTCAGCCATCATGGCGGAGTCGAAGCTGTATGCGGAGTTCGACAAGTACTTCTATGACCGCGACCCCGCGGCCGATGCCCTCGTGATTGCCGCGGCGATGCAGAACGATTCGGCCTTCCCTGAGAAGGCGGTGGAGATCGCTGAACGACTGGATTGGCCGCCGCGGCGGCTGAATCCAGCCTTGGCTTTTTTGGTCGACCGGAAGCTCGTTCGCGAGACGCTGTATATTGGCGGCGGCCCATTTGTGGCGACGGAGATCGCGCGCACCGACGCAACCCGACGTTTCGTGAAGAGCCGCCTCTAGGCTCTCGCCCCTTCGAACGTCTGGACATGGCGCCAAGTTGCTGCTGCGACACGCGGCGCGGTCAGTCCCCTCGGGTCCTTGAACCCGGTCGCCTCGCGGCTGTAGGGGATGGAAGATGCCGGAGACGGCGCCGGGTATCCTCGGGAGAACACCATGAGCGAACCACCAATCCCGCTTTGCCGGAAGCCCTGCGCAGCGTCTCCACCGCCACGCTGACCACGGTCCTGCTCAAGAAGGGCCTGCGCAACGTCTGGATGCGCAACGCCCAGCCGCTCGCCCCCGGCCAGGCCCGCGTGGTCGGCCGCGCCTTCACCCTGCGCTTCGTGCCGGCCCGCGAGGATCTGGCGACCCCCGCCGCCTGGGCCTCGCCGATCTCCACCCGCGCCGCCATCGAGGAAATGCCCGAGGGCGCGATCGCGGTGGTCGATGCCGCCGGCGTGCCCGATGCCGGGATCTTCGGCGACATCCTCTGCGCCCGGATGCGCAAGCGCGGCGTCGCGGCGCTGGTGACGGACGGCTGCGTGCGCGACCGCGACGGGGTGCTGACGACCCGCCTTCCGGTCTGGTGCCGCGGCGCCGCGGCCCCGCCCTCGGTCGCCGGCCTCACCTTCGTCGGCTGGCAGCAGCCGGTCGGCTGCGGCGGCGTCGCGGTGTTCCCCGACGACCTGATCGTCGCCGACAACGACGGCGCGGTGGTGGTGCCGCAGGCGCTGGTCGCCGACGTGCTCGCCGAGGCGCCGGAGCAGGAACGGATGGAGGACTGGATCATGGGCGAGGTGGACGGCGGCGCGAAACTGCCCGGCCTCTACCCGATGAACGCCGAGACCCGCGCGCGCTGGGAGGCGGCGCGAAAAAAGGTTGACTGAGTCAACTTGTTTTCCATACGCGACGCAATATCAATGGCTTACCCACATATCACGCGCGAAAACTCACACCGGCGGCGCGGCGAAGTAGTCCTCCAGCACCCGGGCATAGACCGCCTTCAACTGGTGGATGTGCGCCACCTCCACGTTCTCGTCGACCTGATGCATGGTGGCGCCGACAAGCCCGAACTCGACCACCGGACAGTGATCCTTGACGTAGCGCGCGTCCGACGTCCCGCCCGAGGTCGACAGCTCCGGCACCACCCCGGTGCCCGCCTCCACCGCCCGCGCGACCAGATCGCTGAACCGCCCCGGCTCGGTCACGAAGCTCTCCCCCGACACCTGGAACCGCGCCGCGATCCCGACCCCGGTCTCGGCGGCGACCCGCCCCGCCTCCTCCTCGACCCACGCCGCCAGCGACCCTGAATCGTGGGCGTCGTTGAAGCGGATGTTCAGCGCCGCCCGCGCCTCCGCCGGGATCACGTTCGTCGCCGGGTTGCCCACGTCGACGCTGGTCAGCGCCAGCGTCGAGCGCCCGAAATGCGCCGTCCCGTCGTCGAGCGCCCGGCTCGCCAGCCGGTCGAGCAGCCGCACCAGCGCCGGCAGCGGATTGAGCGCCCGGTCGGGATACGCCACATGCCCCTGCCGCCCGCTGGCGGTCAGGCGCCACGTTCAGCGACCCCCGCCGCCCGATCTTCATCATCTCGCCCATCCGTTCCGGACAGGTCGGCTCCCCCACCAGGCAGTGGTCCATCCGCTCGCCGTTCTCCGCCATCCAGTCGAGGATCGCCGGCGTCCCGTCGGTGCTCGCCCCCTCCTCGTCGCCGGTGATCGCCAGCACCACGCTCCCCGCCGGCGGGGTCGCCGCCACGAAGTCGATCGCCGCCGCCACGAACGCGGCGACCCCCGACTTCATGTCCGCCGCCCCCCGCCCGTAGAGCCGCCCGTCCTCGATCACCCCGTCGAACGGCGGATGCCGCCACGCCGCGGGATCCCCGGGCGGCACCACGTCGGTATGCCCGTTGAACCCCAGCACCGGCCCCTCGGTCCCCCACCGCGCGAACAGGTTGGCGATGCCGCCCCGGTCGGCCCGCGCCACCCGGAACCCGGCGCTCGCCAGCATCCGCTCCAGCATCCGGATCGCGCCGCCCTCCTCCGGCGTCACCGAGGGGCAGCGCACCAGCGCCGCGGTCAGATCGACGGGATCGGTGGTCATCGGGCATCCTCCCTTGGCGCTTCCCCTTAGCGCGCGGCCCCCGCTGCGGCAATGCGGACGGCCCGCCGCCCCGTGACCGCCCCCCGTGTCTCGTCCTTGACATCGGCCCGACGCGCCTCTCAAACTCTGCGACCGACAGGGAAAGGCTCACGACGACGGGGCCAGCGGGGAACGCGTGCAGACCAACGGAACGCTCCGTTTTCACGAGATCAGCAAAGCATTCGGTGGAACCAGGGCGCTCGAGTCCGTGAGCTTTTCTGTCGATGCCGGCAGCATCGTCGCGCTGCTGGGCGAAAACGGCGCCGGGAAGTCGACGCTGATCAAGATCCTCGGCGGCATCCACAAGGCCGACGCCGGCAGCGTCCTGCTCGACGACGCCCCCTACCAGCACGACACCACCGGCGGCGGCAAGCGCCGGATCTCGTTCATCCACCAGGATCTGGGCCTGATCGAGTGGATGACCGTGGCCGAGAACGTGGCGCTGGCCCAGGGCTTCCCCCGCAAGCCCCGCACCGGCGCCATCGACTGGTCCGTGACCGCGCTCCGGGCGCGCGAGGCCCTCGATCTCGTCCGGTGCGACATCGACCCCGACACCCGCGTCCAGAACCTCGGCCGCACCGAGAAGTCGCTGGTCGCGATCGCCCGCGCCCTCGCATCCTCCTGCGACTTCCTCGTGCTCGACGAGCCGACGGCGAGCCTCCCCGCCAACGAGGTGGAGCGGCTGTTCGACGTGATGCGCTCGCTCAAGGCGCGCGGGGTCGGGATGATCTACGTCTCCCACCGGCTCGACGAGATCTTCCGCGTCGCCGACCGGGTTGTGGTGCTGCGCGACGGCCGGCTGGTCGGCGAGGGCCCGGTGGCCGAGACCACGCCTGACCGGCTGGTGCGTCAGATCGTCGGCCGCTCGACCTTCGACGCCTTCAGCAAGGTCGACCGGTCCGCGGCCGACGTCCGGCTGTCGGTCGCTGACCTGCGCACCGCCACCGCCGGCCCGGTCAGCTTCGAGCTTCGCAGCAACGAGCTGCTCGGCCTCGTCGGGCTGAGGGGTGCGGGCCAGGAAGAGATCGGCCGCGCGCTGTTCGGCGCCACGACCCACGCCGGAACCATCGCACTCGACGGCCGCACCCTCGATCTGTCGAGCCCGCAGACAGCACTTCGCCAGGGCGTCGGCCTGATGGCGCGCGACCGGGGCGAGGAGGCGATCGCCACGGCGATGAGCGTCCGCGAGAACATCTACCTCAACCCCGGCGCGTCCGGCCGCGGGTGGCGCTCGCCGCTCGCCCCGGCCCGCGAGGCCAGGCGCGCGGCCGAACTCGGGGAAACCGTCAACCTGCGCCCGAACGCCCCGGAGCTGCCGATCGAGGCGCTGAGCGGCGGCAACCAGCAGAAGGTCGTGGTCGCGCGCTGGCTGGCGACCGGCCGCAGGCTGCTGATCGCCGAGGATCCGACCGCCGGCGTCGACGTGGGCGCCAAGGCCGAGATCTACGCGCTGTTCGCGGCCGCGCTCGAGCGCGGGCTCGCGGTGCTCGTCGTCTCCACCGACTTCGAGGAGGTGGCGCAGATCTGCCACCGCGCGCTGGTGTTCAATCGCGGGCGGATCGTCACCGAGCTGGCCGGACCCGGGCTCACCACCGAAAGCGTCATCACCGCCGCCTCCGCGTCGGAAGCCGCCTGAACCCCGGGAACAGCATCCATGTCGGTCAACTCCGTACGATCCGAGGCTCTCGAACCGACGCGCGCGGAACTCCGCCCCCTCGGCCCGCTCGCCCGCCTCGTCCGGCTGGTGCCGGTCTACGGGCTGGTCATCCTGACGGTGCTGCTGGCGATCTTCTTCTCGCTGCTGCTGCCCCAGACCTTTCCGACCCTGCTGAACCTGCGCTCGATCGTGGCCGACAAGGCGATCATCGCCATCCTGTCGCTCGCGGTGATGCTGCCGATGGTCACCGGCAAGATCGACCTGACCGTGGGCTACGGCATCGTGCTCTGGCACATCCTCGCGATCAGCCTGCAGGTCTGGTACGGCGTGCCGTGGCCGATCGCGGCGCTGATCGTGCTGGTGCTCGGCGCCGCCGTCGGGTTCCTGAACGGGCTGCTCGTCGAGGTGGCCCAGATCGACAGCTTCATCGCCACCCTCGGCATGGGCACGGTGCTCTACGCCATCGCCATGTGGCACTCCGACGGGCGCCAGATCATCGGCACGCTGCCGCAGGGGTTCTTCGAGATCAACAGCGCCCGGATCTTCGGGGTCCCGATCACCGGGTTCTACGTGCTGGTGCTGGCGGTCGGCCTCTGGTTCGTCCTCGAGTACCTGCCCGTCGGCCGCTACCTCTACGCGATCGGCGCCAACGCCAAGGCCGCCGCGCTGAACGGCATCGCCGTCCGCCCGCTGACCATCGCCGCCTTCGTCGGCTCGGGAACCCTGACGGCGGCGGCCGGGGTGATCCTCGCCTCCAAGCTCCGGATCGGCCAGGCGAGCGTCGGGCTCGAGTTCCTGCTGCCGGCGCTGGTCGGCGCCTTCCTCGGCTCGACCACGATCAAGCCCGGGCGGGTCAACGTCTGGGGCACCATCGTCGGCGTGATCATCCTCGCCATCGGCATCTCCGGGATCCAGCAGCTCGGCGGATCGTTCTGGGTCGAGCCGATGTTCAACGGAACCACACTGCTGGTCGCCATCGGCATCGCCGGTTACGCCCAGCGCAAGCGTACGGCGGCCACGCGGCTGCCGGACAAGCGAGAGACCGAGGCGCAGCAGCGCGCCCGGCAACAGGGAGAAGACATAATGCGACATCAACTGCTCTGGGGCCTGAGCGCCTCCGTAGCGCTTTCGTGCCTGTACGTGACGGGCGCCGCCGGCGCCGACGATCCGCTGGCCGAGGCCAAGGCCCGGGTCGAGGCCGCGACGGCGAAGGCCGGGGCCTGGGACGGCCCGACCACCGGCCCGGAGGCTGCGCCCGACAAGACCATCATCTACGTGGCCGGCGATCTGCGCAACGGCGGCACCGAGGGGGTCTCCCGCGGTGTCGAGGAGGCGACCCAGGCCATCGGCTGGACGCTGCGGGTTCTCGACGGCCACGGCGACATCTCGGCGCGGACCGCGGCGATGAGCCAGGCGATCGCCCTCAATCCCGACGGCATCGTCGTCGGCGGGTTCGACGCGATCGAGCAGAACGCCGCGCTCGAGCAGGTCAAGGAGGCCGGCATCCCCTTCGTGGGCTGGCATGCGACGATCGAGCCCGGTCCGGATCCGAAGACCGGCATGTTCGCCAACGTCAACACCCGGATCGCCGACGTGGCGCAGACCGCCGCCGATCTCGCCATCGTGCGGTCCGACGGCAAGGCCGGCGTGGTGATCTTCGGCGACTCGAACTACGAGATGGCGATCGGCAAGGCCCGGATGATGGAGACCGCGATCAAGGAGGGCTGCCCGGGCTGCGAAGTGCTGACGCTCGAGGACTCGCCGATGACCGAGGCGTCGAGCCGCATGCCGCAGCTCACCACCTCGCTGCTGCAGCGCTTCGGCGACCGGTGGACCTATTCGCTGGCGGTGAACGACCTCTACTACGACTTCATGGGCCCCTCGCTCGCCTCGGCGGGCAAGGACGGCGGCGATCCGCCCTACAACATCTCCGCCGGCGACGGCTCGGAATCGGCTTTCCAGCGCATCCGCTCGAACCAGTACCAGATCGCCACGGTTCCCGAGCCGCTGCACGAACAGGGCTGGCAACTGGTCGACGAGCTCAACCGCGCGTTCGCGGGCGAGGACTGGTCCGGCTACATCTCGGGCATCCACCTCGTGACCGCCGACAACATCCAGTTCGACGGCGGCCCGGACAACGTCTACGACCCCGACAACGGCTACCGCGACATCTACAAGAAGATCTGGGGCGTCGACTGACACCAGCGGCCGCGCCATCTGACCCGCGCCGCAAAGCCGAAAACGCCCATACGGATTCCATATGCGTTCCATACGGAGTCCATACGCAGAAAATTGGGGCATTTCAGCGGCTTGCGCGCGGGCCAGACTGGCAGTCGTCATATGGCTTCGGACGAGCGACGCAGGTCGGTCGCCGGGGCCGTTGGTACAAGTCCCCGCTGATCCCCCGAAAGGCGTAACCGTCGTGACGGCAGGCTCACGCTGCTGTCACGCGGCCGGCGTTACAGTGGTGGCGGTTACCATGGGGAGTTGCCGTCATGTCGCGAATCGCCGCATCCGAAGACCGCTCACGCCGGATCCCGCTCCGGGCTGCCGTTCTCGCGTTTCTCGAACGGGCCGCCCCGCGTCCGGCCGAACCCGGCGCGCCGAGCGACGAGGAACGCGAGTTCCTCGACACCCTGCGGCGCATGGTGCGACGCAGCAACGCCGAGGAGCTCTGGGAGAAATACCACGGCTCGCGCCCCGATCCGCGCGACCGGATGGTCCGACGATGACTGAGCAGGGGGCTCACAGCCCCCAGACCAGCAGGAGCAGCGGCACCGCGACCGCGACCACGATCAGGTCGACCGGCAGGCCGAGCCGCCAGTAGTCGCCGAAGCGCAGCCCGCCCGGCCCGAGGATCAGCGTGTTGTTCTGGTGGCCGATCGGGGTGAGGAAGGCGCAGGAGCCGCCGATCGCCACCGCCATCAGGAAGATGTCCGGCTCGACCTTCAGCGCCTGCGACACGCCGTAGCCGATCGGCGCCATCACCGCCACGGTGGCGGCATTGTTCATCACGTCCGACAGCAGCATGGTCGAGACCAGGATCAGCAGCAGCGCCGGGATCGGCGCGCCGCGCGCCACGTCATGCACGAGAAACGCGGCGAGGTTGGCGGCGGCGCCGGTGTCGAGCATGGCGCCCGCGACCGGCAGCAGGCAGGCGAGCAGAACGATCACCGGCCAGTCGATCACCGTGTAGACCGTGCGCGGCGGCACGACCCGGGTGACCATCGCCGCCAGCACCCCGGTGGCGAAGGCGATCTGGGCCGGAACGAGGCCGCTCGTCACCGCCGCAACCGCGCCGGCGAGGATACCGACCGAAATCCAGAATCTGACGCCGCGCGGGCAGACGCAACTGGCGCTCGGCCAGCGGCAGGCAGTCGAAGTCCGAGGCAAACTCGGAGATCGCCTCCGGCAGGCCCTGCACCAGCAGCACGTCGCCGGCGTCGAGTTGGGTCGCCCGCAGCCGCGCGATGCTGCGCCGCCCCTGCCGCGACACCGCGAGGAGATTGATCTGGTAGCGCAGACGCAGGTTGATGTCGCGGGCCGAGCGGCCGATCAGCGCCGCGCCGGGCTTGACCACCAGTTCCGCCAGCATCACGTCGCCGTCCGCCGGCTCGCGCGCCTTGACGGCACCGGTCTCCGGCGAGGACGGCGCCTCCGGACCCTCCTTCTCGGCGTCGGTCCGCACCGCGGCCTCCAGCTCGATCCCGAGCGTCGCCAGCGCGTTCGAGAGCCCCTCGGGTTCGGCCTCCAGGATCAGGATGTCCCCCGCGCGCAACTCGAAAGTCGGCCGCGGCGCACGCAACTGCACCTCGCGGCGCACGAGGCCGATCACCTGAACGTGCCGTTCGCCCACCGCCTCCTCGACCTCTTGGACGGACATGCCGACGGCCTTGGTGTCCTCGGGGATCCGGGCCTCGGTGAGGTAGGCGCCGGCCTCGAAGCCCTCGACGCCGGCGCGGCGTCGACCCGGTACCAGCCGCCAGCCGACGAGCCCGATGAAGGCGACGCCGATCACCGCCACGGTGAGGCCCACGGGGGTGAAGTCGAACATGCCGAACGCGGCGCCGGTCAGGTCGCGCCGGTAGCCCGACACGATCAGGTTCGGCGGCGTCCCGATCAGCGTGGTCAGGCCGCCGAGCAGCGAGGCGAAGGCGATCGGCATCAGCGTGCGTGCCGGCGGCAGGTCGAGCCGCCGCGCCGCCTGCAGCGCCACCGGCATGATCAGCGTCAGCGCCGCCACGTTGTTCATGAAGCCCGACAGCGCCGCGCTGACCGCGGTCAGCGCCAGGATGGTCGAACCGGGCCGCGGGGCATCGGGCAGCAGCCGGCGGGTCAGCAGGTCCACCGCGCCCGAGGTCTGGAGCCCGTGCGACAGCACCAGCACGCAGGCGACGGTGATGACCGCCGGATGGCCGAAACCGGCGAACGCCTCGGACGCCGGCACGAGGCCCGCGGCCACGCTGGCGATCAGCGCGGCGAGCGCCACCATGTCGTGCCGCCATTTCCCCCAGGCGAACATCGCCACGGTGGCGCCGAGAATGGCGAAGAGGACCATCTGCTGCGACGTCATCGTGGCTCAACCTGACAGGGGCGCGCACGAAACGACATGCGGCTGGAACCTGGCGAACGTCCTGGTCGCCCGTAAGTTGCGTCCGGGTAACGGGCCTGTGGACCGGAGATCGAAACGTCGATCAGCACGAACACGGGCAATCCTACCTTCACTCTGACGACAGTAGAGATCATGGCGCGCCGGCCGAGCCGTCCCGCCCGGGCCTCGAGCCCCGGCAGCGGCCGAACCGCCCCCCCGGGCCCCACACTGCGCCCTGGCGGCTTCCGGCTCAGTCCGGATCGAGCAGCTCGCGGATCCGGCGCACGGCCGGAAGGGCCGCGCGCATGCGCTCGAGCCCGAGGCCGGCGACCACGTCGTCGAACACCGGCGCGATCGCGTCGACCGCATAGTTGCGCGCGGCCATGCCGGCCGGGCTGATCGAGACCCACTTGCTGCGGCGGTCGTCCCAGTCGGGGCGCACGTGCACGAAGCCGGCGACGTCGAGGCGGGCGACGGTGTTGCTCATCGCCCCGCGGGTGACGTGGAAGATGCGGGCGAGCTGGCCCGGGGTCTTCTCGCCGCCGAGCCGGGCGAAGTGGTTCAGCACCATGAAGTGCGACAGCTCCATGCCGCGCGGCAGCACCCGGGTCAGGCGGGTCCGGGCCAGGGTCTCGACCATCACGATCTCGCTGAACAGCGCGATGACCACCGGATCGCGCTCCTGCTCCCTCATCCCTCTCTCTCGGGTCGCGCATAGTCGCGGTCGTGGCCGAGCGACGGCACCCGGCCGCGGGCGCGCGCGACCAGGGCCGGGTCGATCTCGACGAAGGTGACGCCGACCGCCTCGCCCGCGTCGGCCAGCACCTCGCCCCACGGCGCGACGGCGAGGCTGTGTCCGAACGTGCGGCGCGGCCTGCCGGCCGAGGCCGCGTGCGTGCCCGATTGCGCCGGCGCCAGGACAAAGGCGCCGGTCTCGATGGCGCGGGCCCGCAGCAGGACGTGCCAGTGCGCCTGGCCGGTCGGCACGGTGAAGGCGGACGGAACCGTCAGGACATCCGCA
Organism: uncultured Alphaproteobacteria bacterium; assembly: GCA_963773555.1. Lineage (GTDB taxonomy): Bacteria > Pseudomonadota > Alphaproteobacteria > Rhodobacterales > Rhodobacteraceae > Amaricoccus. Next base: position 58,251 of record CAVZCB010000015.1, on the reverse strand, counting down.
CCCGCGCGGGCAAGGTCGCGATAGAGATGCGGGAACCGCAGATCATAGCAGACCGTGAGGCCGAGGGTGACGCCCGCGGCCCCGGCCAGCACCGCGCGCCCGCCGGGGCGATAGGCGGCGGACTCGCGGTAGCTCTCGCCGCCATCGAGGGTGACGTCGAACATGTGGATCTTGTCGTAGCGGGCACGGATGCGGCCGTCGGGGCCGACGAGGAACGAGCGGTTGACGAAGCGGCCGTCCGCGTCGCCGCTCTTCAGGCAGAGCGAGCCGATCACCAGCCAGAGGCCGAGCTCCGCCGCCACCGCGCGCAGCCGGGCGAGCGTTTCGTCCTCGTCCTCGGTCGCCAGAACCGCCTTCTGCCGGGCGCGGTCGGCCGAAACGATGTTGGTGCACTCGGGGGTCAGCGCCAGCGCCGCCCCACCGGCCGCCGCCTCGCGCAGCAGCGCCTCGGTGGCGGGCAGGTTGGCGGCCGGATCGTCGCTGGAACAGAGCTGGACGAGGGCCGCGCGCATCAGGCCGCGAGCATCGGGTCGAGCTTGCCGGCACGGTCGAGAGCGTTGATCTCGTCGAAACCCCCGACGTGCTCGTCGCCGATGAAGATCTGCGGCACGGTGCGGCCGCCATTGGCGCGCTGGATCATCTCCCGGCGCCGGGCCGGATCGGCGGCGACGTCGATCTCCGCGAACGCGACGTGCTTGGTCGCGAGCAGGCGCTTCGCGGCGAGGCAATACCCGCAGTAGGGCGTGGTGTAGAGAGTGACGTTTTTCATCGGCATGTCCGGAACCCCGCGATTATAGGCCAAGCGAATCCTCGAAGGCAACGCGGGCGAGTGCGAGAACGTTCACCCGCGCCGCACCGCCGGCGCGCAGGGTGTCGGCGCAGGCCGAGAGGGTGGCGCCCGAGGTGAGGACGTCGTCGATCATCAGCACCGTGCGCCCGGCGAGCGCGCCCGCGTGGCGCGGGTTGAGCGCGAAGGCGCCGGCCTGATTGGCGCTCCGGCTCTCGCGCGGGCCGTGCTGCGGGGCGGTGGCCCGGCGGCGGAGCAGGAGATCCGGCACCGCCGGCCTGCCGGACAGGCGGGCGAGGCGGCGGGCGAGTTCGGCGGACTGGTTGTAGCGGCGCTTGACCAGGCGGCGCCAGTGCAGCGGCACGGGGGCGATCAGATCCGCCTCGGCCAGCACCTCGCGGCCGGCGGCGGCCATCCAGCCGGCGAGCGGGCCGACCATGTCGAGCCGGTCGCCGTGCTTGAGCGACAGCACCACGCGGCGCCCGGCGCCGGCGTAGATCACCGCCGCGGCGCCGCGGTCCCAGGCGGGCGGGTGGCGCTGGCAGCTCTCGCAGACGTCGTCGGCGCCACCACCGCCGATCAGCGGCACGCCGCAGCGCGTGCAGGTGGTGCCGACGATGAAGTGGGTGTCGCGCCAGCACGCCGGGCAGAGGCCGTGCGGCTGGTCGGTCGCCACGGTGCAGGCGAGGCAGCGCGGCGGGTAGATGGCGTCGAGAAGGGTGGTCTTGAGCGCCTGCAGCATGGTCAACGCCGGTCCCCGTGACTATGTTCCGGGCGAGGAGCCGCCCCTGATGCCGAACCCGCCTGTCCTGTTCGATGCCGATCTGCTCGCCCGCCGGCGGGCGAGGGCCGCGCGCGCGGGTTTCGCGGACTTCCTGCACGCGGGCGTCGCCGGCGAGATCTCAGAAAGGCTCGACGAGGTTAACAGGACGTTTACCGCGCCGGCGATCGTCGGGCCGCAGGCGCCGCTCTGGGCCGACGTGCTCGGGATGCCCGGGGCGCGGACGGCGCCGGATGCCGAGGTGCTGGATCTCTCCGAGGCCGCGCACGATCTGGTGGTCCATGGGCTGGCGCTGCACTGGGCGAACGACCCGGTGGGACAGCTGGTGCAGGCGCGCCGGGCGCTGCGACCGGACGGGCTGATGATCGCCGCGCTGTTCGGCGGCGAGACGCTCGGTGGCCTGCGGGCGGCGCTGGCGGAGGCGGAGATAGCGGTGACCGGCGGGATCAGCCCGCGGGTGGCGCCGATGGGCGAGGTGCGCGATCTCGGCGCGCTGCTGCAGCGGGCCGGTTTCGCGCTGCCGGTGGCGGACAGCCAGCGCTACGAGGTGAGCTACGCGACCGCGCTCGACCTGATGCGCGACCTGCGGGCGATGGGCGAGACCAACGCGATGCGCGACCGTCTGCGCCGGCCGACGCGGCGCGAGGTGCTGCTGCGCGCCGCGGCGCTCTATGCCGACCGGTTCGGCACCGGTGACGGGCGGGTGCTGGCGCGGTTCGACGTGATCTTCCTCACCGGATGGGCGCCGGGGCCGGACCAGCCGCAGCCGCTGCGGCCGGGATCGGCGAAGGCGCGGCTGGCCGACGCGCTGGGCGTTCCCGAGCGCGGCGAATGACGAGAGCGAGGACCTGAATGAACGAGAGCAACTCCATCGCCGCGCCGGAGACCGGGCGGCTGGCTCACGCCGCGCCGGACCATCCGCCGGTGCCGGAGGAGCGCATCGGCGTGGTGCTCGCGAACCTCGGCACGCCGGACGCGACGGATTTCCGCTCGATGCGGCGCTATCTCGACGAGTTCCTGTCGGACCGGCGGGTGATCGACTACCCGCGCTACCTTTGGCAGCCGCTGTTGCAGACGGTGATCCTCAGCAGGCGGCCGTTCTCGTCGGGGGCGAACTACCGCAAGATCTGGAACACCGAGCTGGACGAAAGCCCGCTGCTGACCACCACCCGGCAGCAGGCGCGGGCGGTGGCCGTGCGCATGGCCGAGCGGCACGGCGACGGCGTGATCGTCGATTTCGCCATGCGCTACGGCAATCCCTCGACCCGCTCGGTGATCGAGCGGCTGCAGGCGCAGGGCTGCGAGCGGATCGTGTTCTTCCCGCTCTACCCGCAGTATTCCGCGACGACGACCGCGACCGCCAACGACGAGGCGTTCCGGGCGCTGATGGACCTGAGGTGGCAGCCGGCATTCCGCACGGTGCCGGCCTATCACGACCACCCGCTCTACATCGAGGCGCTGGCGCAGTCGGTCGAGACGGCCTACCGCGGGCTCGAGCGGCGGCCCGACGTGCTGGTGACGAGCTATCACGGCATGCCGGAGCGATACCTGACCGAGGGCGATCCCTATCACTGCCATTGCCGCAAGACGACGCGGCTGCTGCGCGACCGGCTGGGTTTTCCCGAACAAGAGGTGCTGGTGACGTTCCAGTCGCGGTTCGGCCGCGAGGAGTGGCTGAAGCCCTACACCGTCGAGGAGGTCGCGCGGCTGGCGAAGGCCGGCAACCGACACATCGCGGTGATGGCGCCGGTGTTCTCCTCGGACTGCGTCGAGACGCTCGAGGAGATCAACGGCGAGATTCGCGAGGCGTTCGAGCACGCCGGCGGCGAGACCTTCACCTACATCCCCTGCCTAAACGCCGAGCCGGCGCATGTCGACATGATGGTGGCGATCCTCGAGCGCGAGCTCGCCGGCTGGCTCTGAAGCGTCAGGCCTCGTCGGGCATCAACGCTCCGGTCCGCAGCCCCCTCAGCGCCGCGTCCGCCAACCGCACCGCCGCGGCGAACGGCGTGATCGGTTTGCCACGGTAGACCTGGCCACCGTCGCTGACCAGCACGTCGCCGTTGGGGAGGTTCTCGACGACGTTCCCCTGGACGGAGACGCAGCTCGACAGTCGGATTGTCTGATACATTGGGGCATCCACCCTATTGGTTTGGTCTTTTTCCAGCTTGCGCCATTTGTTTTTAAGAAAGGTTAACGACAATCAATCATATGGTCACGGAAAAATCACAAATGCGTTTTTTCGTGGAAGGATGCCGGGGTTCGACCCCCCGTGCCGGTGCTCGTTCGCGGCGCCATCGGCCAGGCCGTCCCCGGCGGCATCCCCGCCGGATCCGGTTCGTCAGAGCCAGTCGCGCAGCACCGCCACGACCGGCTTGTCCGCCGGCGGCATCGGGTAGCGCGAAAGCTCTTCAACCTTCGCCCATTTCAACGCCGCGTGCTCGCGCGGGCGCGGCGTGCCCTGCCACTTGCGGCAAACGTAGAGCGGCATCAGCAGATGGAAATCGTCGTAGCCGTGGCTGGCGAAGGTGAGCGGCGCGAGGCAGCTTTCCCAGGTGTCGATGCCGAGCTCTTCCCCGAGCTCGCGGATCAGCGCGGCCTCGGGCGTCTCGCCAGGCTCGATCTTGCCGCCGGGAAACTCCCAGAGGCCGGCCATCGCCCGACCTTTTGGCCGCTGGGCGATCAGCACCCGCCCGTCCACGTCGATCAGCGCCACCGCCACGACCAGGACGAGCTTCAAGAACACTCGGCCTTCATGACCGCCGGGCCTTCATGACCGATAGTCCGCGTTGATCTCGATGTAGCGCTGCGTCAGGTCGCAGGTCCAGACCGTCGCCTTGCCCTGTCCGATGCCGAGGTCGACGCCGATGACGATCTCCTGGCGCTTCATGTAGGCGGCGCCGTCCGCCTCGCGGTACTCCGGCGAGACCCAGCCTTCCGCGGCGACCAGGATGTCCCCGAGCCGGATCGTCAGCTGGTCGCGCTCTGCCGCCGCGCCGGACTTTCCCACCGCCATCACGATGCGTCCCCAGTTCGGATCCTCGCCGGCGATCGCGGTCTTGACGAGCGGCGAGTTGGCGATCGACAGCGCGACCTTCCGCGCGTCGGCCGCGTTCGCGGCGCCGGTCACCGCGACCTCGACGAACTTGGTCGCGCCTTCGCCATCCCGCACGACCTGATGGGCGAGGTCGCGCATCACCGCCGTCAGGCCCGCGGCGAAGCGCGCACAGCGCGGATCGTCGACCGGCTCGAGCGGCCTCATCGGCGCCCGGCCGGTCGCGGCCATCAGCAGCGTGTCCGAGGTCGAGGTATCGCCATCGACGGTGATGCAGTTGAAGGTCTCGCCGGCGATCTGCGAAACCATGCCCTGCAGCATCGCCTGCGGAACGGCGGCGTCGGTGAACAGGAACACCAGCATCGTCGCCATGTCCGGCGCGATCATCCCCGATCCCTTGGCGAAGCCGGTGATGGTCACCGGCACGCCGTCGAGGTCCAGCCGCGTCACAGCACCTTTGGGGAAGGTGTCGGTGGTCATGATCGCCCGCGCGGCGCGCTCGCCCCCGTTGGCGTCGAGCCCGTCGCGCAGGCCATCGAGCGCGGCGACGATCCGGTCGGCGGGCAGCGGCTCGCCGATCACCCCGGTCGAGGCGACGAACACGTGGTCCGGCGGCACGCCGAGCACGGCCGCGGTGGCGGTTGCGGTCGCCTCGACGGCCGCGCGGCCGTTGGAGCCGGTGAAGGCGTTGGCGTTGCCGGAGTTGACGAGGATCGCGAACCCGCCGTCCCCCACCGCGTCTTGCAATCGGGCGAGTTTCTCCTCGCACCACAGCACCGGACCGGAGCGGGTTGCCGACCGGGTGAACACGCCCGCCATCGCCGCGCCGGGGGCGATCTCGGCCAGCATCACGTCGAGCCGGCCCTTGTAACGCACCCCGGCCTCGGCCGCGGCGAAGCGCACCCCGTCGACGACGGGGAGCGCGGGAAACGCCGCCGGCGCGAGCGGCGAGACCTGCTTGCCGGCCACCCTGCCGCCTCAGTCGGTCAGCAGGTCGCTCTCGCGGATCGCCGCCGCCGGAATTCCGCTGTCGGGCCGCTCGATCTTCGCGTCCTTGCGCAGATCGGCCAGCTTGGCGGCCAGCGCCTCCTGGCGGAGCTGTTCCTCGATCTGCGGGCGGGCCGCTTCGAGCGTCGGAGCCGTGGTCCCGCGGGTGCCCTCGAGCTTGATCAGGTGCCAGCCGAACTGGCTCTTGACCGGGTCGGAGACCTCGCCGACCGTCAGATCCTGCACCGCGGCCTCGAATTCCGGCACCATCTGGCCGGCGCCGAACCAGCCGAGATCGCCGCCGCTCGCGGCGGAGCCGTCGCTGGAGTTCGCCTGGGCGACCTCGGCGAAGTCCTTGCCGCCGTCGATCTCGGCCTTGAGCTCCTTGGCCTTGTCCTCGCTGTCCACGAGGATGTGCGAGGCGTGATACTCGGTCTCCGGCTTGAAGTCCGCGACCATCTTTTCATAGGCCGCCTCAACCTTGGCGTCGTCCACCGCATTCGCGACGGCGGAATTGGCGGCGATCCCGGCCAGCGCCCCGCGGCGTTCGTTCTCGACGTCGAGCTTCACCTGCAGCGGGTCGCTCTCGGGCGAGCTCGATTCCGACTCCGCCAGCAGTTGCTGGTCGACGAGCTGGTCGAGAAGGCCGGCGAGCAGCGCCGCGTCGGGCAGCTGCTGGTACTGCTGCGGCAGACGGTCGCGCATGGCGATGACGTTGCCGAGGGTGATGTCGGTGCCGTTGACGCTGGCGAGCACGGTCTCGGCATCATAGGCCTTGTCGGTGGCCGCCTTGTCGGCAGTGCCGGTGTCGGCTGCCGTGTTGTCCTGGGCGAACGCCGGCGAGGCGAGGGCGATGCCGGCCATCAGGCCCGCGGTCAGAAGGCTGCGCATATGGTTCTCCACGTTCGCGCGCCACTCGGGGCGCGGCTGAAACTTCCGGGGGCGCCACGGTCTCCCGGGCGCGACGTTGACAGGCGCAGCACAGCCGCTTACATGCCGACACGGCCGAAGCCGGGCTGCCCGCGCCTCGCGGAGCCTTTAGCCCCTTCGGACCGCAGGAACAAGCGCCCCCCTCATGACAATTCGGTGGGCCGGGTCGGTGGATCGGGGGCGGATCGTTGGAAGCGGCGCCTGCGGGGTCGCGAGGATTTGAGGACAACCGTTTGATGATGGGTTTCGGCACGATCGCGAAGAAGGTGTTCGGCACGCCGAACGACCGGAAGATCAAGGCGACCCGGCCGCTGGTCGAGCAGATCAACGCGCTGGAGCCGCAGTTCGAGGCGCTCGACGACGCCGGCATCCGGGCCAAGACCCAGGAGTTCCGCGACCGGCTGGAGAAGGGCGAGAGCCTCGACGATCTCTTGCCCGAGGCCTTCGCCAACGCTCGCGAGGCCGCGCGGCGCACGCTCGGCCTCCGGCCGTTCGACGTGCAGCTGATGGGCGGCATCTTCCTGCACCAGGGCAACATCGCCGAGATGAAGACCGGCGAGGGCAAGACGCTGATGGCGACCCTGCCGGTCTATCTCAACGCGCTGACCGGGCGCGGCGTGCATGTGGTGACGGTCAACGACTATCTCGCGCGCCGCGACGCCGAGTGGATGGGCCTCGTCTACCACGCGCTCGGGCTGAAGGTGGGCGTGGTGGTGCCCGGCATGGAAGAGCCGGAGAAGAAGATCGCCTACGACGCCGACGTGACCTACGCCACCAACAACGAGCTCGGCTTCGACTACCTGCGCGACAACATGAAGTCGGATCTGGCGCAGGTGCTGCAGCGCGATCACTACTTCGCGATCGTCGACGAGGTCGATTCGATCCTGATCGACGAGGCGCGCACGCCGCTGATCATCTCGGGACCGAGCCAGGACCGCTCCGAACTCTACATGAAGATCGACAAGCTGATCCCCAAGCTCACGGCCGAGCACTACGACCTCGACGAGAAGCAGCGCTCGACCACCCTGACCGAGGACGGCAACGAGTTCGTCGAGCGCCGGCTGCGCGAGATGGAGCTGCTGGCCCAGGACGCGACGCTCTACGATCCCGAGAGCACCAACATCGTCCACCACGTCAACCAGGCGCTGCGCGCGCACGTGCTGTTCCACCGCGACAAGGACTACATCGTCCGCAACGACGAGGTGGTGCTGATCGACGAGTTCACCGGCCGCATGATGTCGGGCCGCCGGCTGTCCGAGGGCCTGCACCAGGCGATCGAGGCCAAGGAGGACGTGGCGATCAAGCCCGAGAACGTCACCCTCGCGAGCGTCACCTTCCAGAACTATTTCCGCCTCTACGAGAAGCTCGCGGGCATGACCGGCACCGCCGTCACCGAGGCCGACGAGTTCTTCGAGATCTACAAGCTCGGCGTGGTCGAGGTGCCGACCAACATGCCGGTGATCCGCGCCGACCACGACGACCAGGTGTTCCGCACCGCCGGCGAGAAGTACCAGGCCATCGTCGAGGAGATCGAGCGCGCCCACAAGGCGGACCAGCCGATCCTCGTCGGCACCACCTCGATCGAGAAGTCCGAGCAGCTCTCGGAGATGCTGAAGAAGGCGCACGTGCCGCACAACGTGCTCAACGCCCGCTACCACGAGCAGGAGGCGCAGATCATCGCCGGCGCCGGCGAGCCGGGCGCGGTGACCATCGCCACCAACATGGCCGGCCGCGGCACCGACATCCAGCTCGGCGGCAACGTCGACATGCGGGTGATCGGCGAGCTGGAGACCGCCGAGAAGGCCGGCGAGACCGCCGATCCGGTGGCGCTGCGCGCGCGCATCCAGGCCGAGGTCGCCGAGGCCAAGGCGCGGGTGCTGGCGGCGGGCGGCCTCTACGTGCTCGCCACCGAGCGCCACGAAAGCCGGCGGATCGACAACCAGCTGCGCGGCCGCTCGGGCCGCCAGGGCGATCCGGGGCGCACCAACTTCTACCTCAGCCTCGAGGACGACCTGATGCGGATCTTCGGATCCGAGCGGCTCGATTCCATGCTCGGCAAGCTCGGGATGAAGGAGGGCGAGGCGATCGTCCACCCGTGGGTCAACAAGGCGCTGGAAAAGGCGCAGGGCAAGGTCGAGGCGCGCAACTTCGACATCCGCAAGAACCTCCTGAAATACGACGACGTGATGAACGACCAGCGCAAGGCGATCTTCTCGCAGCGCCGGGAGATCATGGAGGCGAAGGACCTCTCCGACGTCGCCCGCGACATGCGCCAGCAGGTGGTGGAGGATCTGGTCGTCGAGCACGTGCCGGCCAGGGCCTACGCCGACCAGTGGGACATCGACGGGCTGACCGCGCAGGTGAAGCAGATCTTCGGGCTCGACCTGCCGATCGCGGCCTGGGCCGACGAGGAGGGCGTTGACGACCAGGCGATCCGCGAGCGGCTGACCACCGCCACCGACGAGCAGATGGCCGCGAAGGCCGCGCGCTATGGCGCCGAGACCATGCGCTCGATCGAGAAGCAGGTGCTGCTGCAGACCATCGACCAGAACTGGCGCGAGCACCTCGTCACGCTCGACCACCTGCGCAGCGTCGTCGGTTTCCGCGGCTACGCCCAGCGCGACCCGCTGAACGAATACAAGGCCGAAGGCTTCCAGCTGTTCGAATCGCTCCTGAACCGGCTCCGGGTCGAGGTCAGCCGGATGCTGGCGCACGTCCAGGTGATGACGCCCGAGGAGCAGCAGGCGATGGTCGCCCAGATGCAGGCCCGCGCCCAGGCGGCACAGCCCGCGCCGGCCCCGCAACCCGCGGCCGCCCAGCAGCGGGTCCCGGCGATGGCCGGCGCCGGCGAGCTCGCCGCCGGCGTCGACCCCGACGATCCGGGCACCTGGGGCGCCAGCGGCCGCAACGACCCCTGCCCCTGCGGCTCGGGCAAGAAGTACAAGCACTGCCACGGCAAGGTATGATCCCAATGGCCCTGCGGCCTGACTCCATGCGGTGGTCACCCAAAGCTTGGCCTGATCTTTCGCGGGACGGTGCCGCTGCCGGATTTGACCGTCGGCAAATCCGGCCGCGGACGCCCCTGCCGGGGGCGACCGCGATTCCGCGGCCACCCGGGGCGCCCGCGCCCGGATGGAGACCGACGGTCCATGCCGCACCCCCCTTCGCCTCCGCCATGGGCTCCGGCGAACGGCCCGGCCGAAGCTCCACAGGAGCTTCGACTTGTCGGGCCGGGACTCGCGGGCCGGGGGCCCGCTTCGCTCGACAGATGCACGCAACGCGCCGAGCGGTCATCGTACTGCCACGGCAAGGTGTGATCCCGCGGTGACGGCTGCGGGCCGCGCCGGCCGGCCCGCTCTTGCACCCGGCCAGAGCACCGGCCATCTAGCGGCAATGGAGCGGAACACCGTCAACGCCGCGCAGATCCGGAGCGCGCTGCGGGTCCCGGCCGGCAGCCTCGTCCGACTTCGACCTGAACCCCGGCGTGCGGCGCGTCGCATCGCGTCCCCTGCGGCCCGCCTCGGTGCTGGTGCCGCTGATCGCGCGCGGGCCGGACCTCAACGTCATCCTCACCCGCCGCGCGGCGCTGCTCAAGCACCACCCGGGCCAGGTCGCCTTCCCCGGCGGCAAGCAGGAGCCGGGCGACGCCACCGCGCTCGACGCGGCACTGCGCGAGGCGCACGAGGAGATCGGTCTCGATCCGGCGACCGTCGAGGTGCTCGGCCGTCTCGACATGCACGAAACCGTCACCGACTTCCACGTCACCCCCTTCGTCGGGCTCGTCGCGCCGGACTTCACCGCGGTGCGCGAGCGGGGCGAGGTGGCCGAGGTGTTCGAGGTGCCGCTCGCCTTCCTGCTCGACCCCGCCAACCTGCAGGTTCACGGCCGGCGCTGGCAGGGATACACCCGGCGCTACTACGTCATTCCCTACGGCCCGCACTACATCTGGGGCGCGACCGCGCGGATCCTGAAGACGCTGGCCGACCGGGTTCCGGCCCCGTGACCGGGGGCGGTCCGACCCTCGCGGGTGCGCCGTGGCTGGACGATCCGGCCACCCGCGCGGTCTGCCGGGCGCTGACCGGGTCCGGGCACCAGGCGCTGTTCGTCGGCGGCTGCGTGCGAAACGCCCTGCTCGGCCGCCCGGTCGCGGACATCGACATCGCCACCGACGCGACGCCGGAGGAGGTGATGGCGCTCGCCGGCGCGGCGGGCCTGCACCCGGTGCCGACCGGCATCGCGCACGGCACCGTCACCGTGGTCGCCGAGGGCCGCCCGTTCGAGGTCACGACCTTCCGCCGCGACGTCGAGACCTTCGGCCGCCGCGCGGTGGTCGCCTACACCCGCGACATCGCCGAGGACGCCGCCCGCCGCGACTTCACCATGAACGCGCTCTACGCCGGTCCCGACGGCACGGTGGTCGATCCGCTCGGCGGACTGCCGGACCTTCTCGCGCGGCGCGTGCGCTTCGTCGGCGATCCGGCGGCGCGCATCGCCGAGGACTACCTGCGCATCCTGCGCTTCTTCCGCATCCACGCCTGGTACGGCGATCCCGCCTCCGGTCTCGACGCCGACGGCCTCGCCGCCTGCGCCGCCGCCCAAGCCGGACTGGCCCGGCTCTCGCGCGAGCGGGTCGGCGCCGAGACCGCGAAGCTGCTGGCCGCCGCCGACCCCGCACCCGCCGTCGCCGCGATGGCCGCCGCCGGCATCCTCGCCCGCGTGCTCCCCGGCGCCGACGCCACGCCACTCGCCGCGCTCGTCCACCTCGAGAGGCGAGGCAGGCTACGCGCCGCGCTGGCAACGCCGTCTCGCGGCGCTGGGCTGGCGGCCGGAGTGGACCGACGCGCTGCGGCTTTCCCGCGCCGACGCCCGCGCCCTCGCCGCCACCGCCTCGGCGCTCGCCGAGGATGCCCCGCCCGCGGCCAGCGCCTACCGCCACGGCGCCGACGCCGCGCGGGACGCCGCGCTGATCCGCGCCGCCGTGCTCGGGCAGCCGGCGCCGGCCGCGCTCGAACCCGAGATCGCGCGCGGGGCGGCGGCGATCTTTCCGCTCGCCGCGTCCGATCTCGACCTGAGCGGGCCGGCGCTCGGAACAGCCCTGAAAGCGCTCGAGGCGGCGTGGATCGCCTCGGACTTCACGCTGTCGGCCGACGCGCTGCGCAAGGCCCGGCCGCCGGCTTAACCCGACCCTAAGCTCTTTCGCCCATAGCGAATCCGGGTTGGCCCGGAGGTCGTCATGGACATCAGGGCCCGCAGCGAAGCCGCAACGCGCGCCGGCCGGCGGCTGCGCCACGATCTCGTCGCGATGGCCCGGCAGGACCGCGCGCTCTACGCCCTGGCGCTGCTCACGCTCGGCACCGGCTTCGCGCTCCAGCCGCTCACCGGCAACCGGCCCGACTGGACCATCGTCATTGGGGTGGGCGGCCAACTCGCTCTGGTGGCGGTGTGCATCCTGCTCGCCGCCCTGCCGCTGCGGCTCGTCTGGCTCGCCGCCGTGGCGCGCAGCCGCTCGCCGTCGCGCGACCTCGTGCGATGGCTGGCGGCGGTGGTCGGAGTCGAGGGGCTGGCCGCGACCCTCCTGCACACCCTGGCGATCTTCCTGCTGTTCTCGGCCGGCTTCGCGGTCCTGAAGGGCGCCATCGCCATCGCCGCCCCCTTCGCCTGGGATTCCGCCCTCGCCGGCGCCGACCGCGCCCTGCACTTCGGCCGCTATCCCCATGAGTGGCTCGCGCCGCTGCTGGCTCGCCCCGCGCTCGTCCTCGCGCTCAACGTGGCCTACAACGCCTGGTTCTTTGTGCTGATCGCCGGCTTCATCTTCGCCGGCTTCGCCACCCGCGCCCGGGCGTTGCGCCACCAGTTCCTGATGAGCTTCATGCTGGTCTGGTTCGTCGGCGGCTTCCTCGTGGCGATGGCGGTCTCCTCGGCCGGCCCCTGCTTCTACGCCCGCATCGGGCTCGGCGAGCTCTACGCCCCGCTGATGGCGCAGCTTCACGCCGTCGACGGGCGAACGCCGATCTGGGCGCTGGCGACCCAGGACACGCTCTGGGCCGGCTTCACCGGCGCGCAGGCCGGCTCCGCCGGCATCTCCGCCTTCCCGTCGATGCACGTGGCGACGGCGACGCTGTTCGCGCTGGCCGCGCGGCGGATGCACCCGGGCCTGTTCGCGCTGGCCGCGATTTTCTGGGCGATGATCCTGCTCGGCTCGGTGACGCTCGGCTGGCACTACGCCACGGACGGCTACGCCGGCACCCTGATCGCCCTCCTGATGTGGCGGCTCGCGGGCCTCTACGGCCGCCGGGTCCCGCGCGACGCCCTGATCCCCGAGCCGGCGCGCCTGCTCTGACGGGCTCCCTTGGATGCCGCCAGCCGCGTCGGCTTCCTTGCCAAGCGGTTAGTTCCGAGAATCGTTTCCCATGGTTTCAATGACTTGACATATTTCCCGTGCGGACAGCCCTTGACGCGCCGCCATCAGGCGAGCTGACGCCGCAGCCCCCGCCACCACGAGTCGCACGCCAGCGCCCGGCGCAGCGGCGTTCGCGTTGCCGCCGGCGCGTGACGGATATACCTGAACGCCTCCGCGAGGTTCTCCCCGCCGAGCCCGCGCAGGTAGGCGATCCCCTCGGGCACCGAGAACGCCCTGCGCGGTCACCGCCCGGAAGTTCGGCTCGAGATCGGTCCACACCGCGCCGTCCCAGCCCTCGGCCGCGCACCACTCGGCGACCGCCCGCGCCACCGGCGGCAGCCGGCCCGCGCCGCCACCGGGCCGCGCCCGGCCGATCCGCTCAGGCGCCGTCCGCTCGCGCGCCGCGAGATCGGCCGCCGCCACCTCCAGATCATCGCGCCGCGAGCGGATCGCGTGGGTGGCGCACGGCGCCCCCGCCTCCGGATCGATGCAGAGCGCGAGGCCCATCTTGCGCTTGGCGCTGATCAGGCTGAACTCGATCGGCAGCCGCGGCCCGGCGCGCATCGACCACGGCCCCTCGACCTGCGGCGCGAGGTCGTCGAGATCCCAGATCAGCGACCCGAACCCGAGGATGGCGATGCGCGGCCTCACGGCCACTTCGCCACCGGCGGCAGCGACATCAGCACCGCTTCCGGATTGTGGCCGGTCTCCAGCCCGAACTTCGTGCCCCGGTCGTAGACCAGGTTGAACTCGGCGTAGCGCCCGCGCCTGACCAGCTGGATCTCGCGCTGTTCCTCGGTCCACGGCTCGGCCAGGTGCCGCTCGGTGATCGGCACGAAGGCGGCGAGGAACGCCCTGCCGACATCCTGGGTGAAGGCGAAATCCGCCTCCCAGTCGCCGGTGCAGAGATCGTCGTAGAAGATGCCCCCCACCCCGCGCGGCTCGTTCCAGTGCCGGATCAGGAAGTAGTCGTCGGCCCAGGCCTTGAACCGCCGATAGTACTCGGGATCGTGCGCGTCGCAGGCCCCCTTCAGCGCCTGATGGAAAGCGGCCGTGTCATCCGCGTCCTCGATCATCGGGTTGAGATCCGCCCCGCCGCCGAACCACCAGACCTCCGGCGTCCAGAACATCCGGGTGTTCATGTGCACCGCAGGCGTCAGCGGCGAGCGCATGTGCGCGACGAGGCTGACCCCGCTCGCCCAGAACCGCGGGTCGTCGGCCAGCCCGGGGATTTCCTTGCGCGCGGTCAGGCTCCGCTGCGCCCGCGCATCGAGCCGCCCGTAGACCGTCGAGATGTTGACGCCGACCTTCTCGAACGCCCGGCCCTCGCGCATCACCGCCATCGTGCCGCCGCCGCCGTCGGCGTCGGCGTCCGCGCGCTGCGTCGCCGTTCGCGCGAATCGCCCGGCCGGCAGGCTCGCGAACGGCCCCGATCCCTGCGCATCCTCCAGCGCCTCGAACGCGGCGCAGATCCGGTCGCGGAGACCCTCGAACCACGCCGCGGCACGCGCCTTCCGCTCGTCTTGCAGGCTCACATCGTCCAATTCCGCCCCCCTCGCAGCCGGTCCGCCGTCGCAGCCGGTTATGCGCGTCGATCTGCCGATGTCCAGTCGGAACGGGGTGACAAAGGTTCGGTTCTGGAGTATTGAACACCCCGCATCCCGAGGAGAGCCTGAATGAAGTTTGTCCGGATCATCGCCCGACCGTAGTCGGCCCGGACCGGGCCGCCAGGCCCGCAACGCTTCCCGTTTTCAGCCCTCAGGCCGTCCCATGCTTCGCTTTTTCGAGTTGCTCGTCGACCCCTACGCGCCCTATGCCGACACCGACACCCCGCCCGACCGGCTGTGGCCGTTCCTGCGCGCCTATCTGGTGCCCGCCAACCGGGTCATGGTCTGGACCGTGCTGTCGATCCTCGCGGTCGCGGTCATCGAGATCTGGCTGATCTGGTACGCCGGCCGCGTCGTCGATGTGCTGGGCGACACGCCGCCCGCCGAGGTCTGGGTGCGGCACGGGGTCGAACTCGCGGCCGTCGCGGCCTTCATCCTGTTCGTCCGGCCCGTCGTCCAGACGCTGAGCGCCGCGCTGCTCAACCAGTCGCTGATGCCCAACGTCGGCACCATCGTGCGCTGGCGCTCGCACCGCCACGTGCTGCGCCAGTCGGTCGGCTGGTTCCAGAACGACTTCGCCGGCCGCATCGCCAACCGGATGATGCAGACGGCCCCGGCGGTCGGCGAGGTGACGTTCCAGACCTTCGACGCGCTGGTCTACGCCGCGGTCTATCTCGTCGGCGCGCTCTGGCTGCTGGCGAACACCGATCCGCGGCTGGCGGTGCCGCTGGTCGTCTGGTTCGGCCTCTACCTCTGGCTGGTCGGCTGGACCGTGCCGCGCGTCGGCCGGGCGTCCAAGGCGTTCTCGGACGCGCGCTCCGCCATCACCGGCCGGATCGTCGACAGCTACACCAACATCCAGTCGGTGAAGCTGTTCGCCCACACCCGCAGCGAGGAGACCTACGCCGGCGAGGCGATCGAGCACGCGCGCAAGACTTTCGCCGCGCAGATGCGGATCATCACCCTGATGGAGCTGGGCCTGACCGTGATCAACGGCGTCCTGATCGTGGCGGTGATCGGCTATGCCATCTTGCTCTGGCAGCAGGGCGGCGCCAGCGTCGGCACCGTCGCCGCCGCCGCCGCGCTGACCTTGCGGCTGAACGCGATGACCGGCTGGATCATGTGGTCGCTGTCCTCGCTGTTCCAGAACATCGGGGTGATCCGCGAGGGCATGGAGACCATCGCCCAGCCGATCCGGCTGACCGACGCCGGCGATGCCGGCGAACTGGCGGTGAGCCGTGGCGAGATCGTGCTCGACCGGGTCAGCCACCACTACGGCCGCGGCTCCGGGGGCTTGCGCGACATCTCGCTGACCATCCGCCCGGGCGAGAGGGTCGGCCTCGTCGGCCGCTCCGGTGCGGGCAAGTCCACGCTCGTCAACCTGCTGCTGCGCTTCTTCGACACCGAGAGCGGCGCGATCCGCATCGACGGCCAGGACCTGCGCGCGGTCACCCAGGACAGCCTGCGCCGCCAGATCGGCATGGTGACGCAGGACCCCTCGCTGCTGCACCGCTCGGTGCGCGCCAACATCCTCTACGGCCGCCCCGAGGCGTCCGAGACCGAGGTGACGCAGGCCGCGCGGCGGGCCGAGGCGCACGACTTCATCCTCGGGCTCGAGGACATGGCCGGCCGCGCGGGCTACGACGCGGAGGTGGGCGAGCGCGGCGTCAAGCTCTCGGGCGGCCAGCGCCAGCGCATCGCGCTCGCCCGGGTGATCCTCAAGGACGCGCCGATCCTGGTGCTCGACGAGGCCACCAGCGCGCTGGATTCCGAGGTGGAGGCGGCGATCCAGGACACGCTCTACCGGGTGATGCAGGGCAAGACGGTGATCGCCATCGCCCACCGCCTCTCGACCATCGCGCACATGGACCGGATCGTGGTGCTCGACGAAGGCGGCATCGCCGAGCAGGGCACCCACGCCGAGCTGCTGGCCCGCGACGGCCTCTACGCCCGGTTCTGGAATCGCCAGTCCGGCGGCTTCCTCGACTGCGCCCCGGCGGTCGACGCCGCGGAGTAGGCCGCTCGCCGTTCAGCCCGCGATCGCCGCGCGGTACCAGTCGACGATCTTCTTGCGCTCGGCCGGCTCGATCTCGGACACGTTGCCCGGGGGCATCGCATGGGTGATCCCGGCCTGCAGGTAGATCTCCCGCGCGTGCGCGGCGATCTCCTGGTCGGTCTCGAAGATCACCCCCTTGGGCGCGCGGTGGACGCCCGGCCAGAACGGCTCGGCGGTGTGACACATCCCGCAGCGCCCGCGCACGGTGTCGACGACGTCGCCGAACCCGTCTGGCACTCGCGAACTGCTGCTCGATCGGCGACAGCTGGGCGATCTCCGGCCGCTCGCTGCCCGGCTGGCTCGACAGCCACATGATGATCAGGAAGATGATCGCCGTGGCGGCCCAGGTCCAGTTCGGCTTGCCCTTGCGGGCGTGCATCGTGTTGAAGTAGTGCCGGATCGTCACCCCCATCAGGAACACGAGGCTCGCGATCAGCCAGTTCCAATCCGTGGCAAACGCCAGCGGATAGTGGTTCGACAGCATCAGGAAGATCACCGGCAGCGTCAGGTAGTTGTTGTGCGTCGAGCGCAGCTTGGCGATCTTGCCGTACTTCGGATCCGGCGTGCGGCCCGCCTTCAGGTCCGCCACCACGATCTCCTGGTTCGGGATGATCACGAAGAACACGTTGGCCGACATGATCGTCGCGGTGAATGCGCCCAGGTGCAGCAGCGCCGCCCGGCCGCTGAACACGTGGGTGTAGCCCCAGGCCATCACCACCAGGATCACGAACAGGATCACCATCAGCAGTGTCGGCCGCGCCGCCAGCCGCGACTTGCAGAGGTTGTCGTAGAGCAGCCAGCCCACCGACAGCGACAGCAGCGAGAGCACGATCGCCCCCCAGACCGGAATGTCGAGCACCGCGCGGTCGACCAGGAACAGGTTGGCGCCGGCATAATAGACGATGGCGAGCATGGCGAAGCCCGACAGCCAGGTCGCGTAGCTCTCCCACTTGAACCAGGTCAGGTGCTCGGGCATGTGCTCCGGCGCCACCAGGTACTTCTGGATGTGGTAGAACCCGCCGCCGTGGACCTGCCATTCCTCGCCATTCGCCCCGGGCGGCAGGTGCGGCACCTTCTGCAGGCCGAGATCGAGCGCGATGAAGTAGAACGACGACCCGATCCAGGCGATGGCCGTGATCACATGCAGCCAGCGCGTCGCGAATGCGAGCCAGTCCCAGATTATCGCGAATTCGTACATCCCGGTGCCTCCCGTTCTCGGTCCGATGATGCTCGCAGAAAACGGTCTCGCCGCATATGCTGCAGACCGCGAGCAGTTTCGGGTTATTTTTTAAAATACTCCCTTCTTTCTCTCACCTTTCTCTACTTTTCCTTTTCCTTTTCCCTGATTAATACCTCTCTGCTTCTATTCCATCTGCCTCTTCTCTCTATCATCCTACATCCTCTCAACTTACACATCAACATCTGCCTTAGTAGTTCGCCGATACTCATAGTTCGATCAATGTTGATCATGATGATGCACAAGGGGGAGGAGCCCCGCCGCATCGCTACCTTGAGGAGGAATTCGATATGAAGCTTCAGACGTGGACAGCGGTCAGCGCCGCCGCACTGTCGATGACCGTTCTGGTCTGAGACCCGCCATGTCGCAGACCTCGCTGCGCCAGAACGTGGCCAACCAGTTGGCCGAGCACAAGATCACCGTCGAGAACTTATTCTCAATGTCCAATACTCACTCTCCTAGATCCAGCTCCTGCTCAATACCACCGAAGCAGCTATACCACAAGCAGGCCATGATCAAAGGGCTGATGGTCAGCAGCGCCCTGCAGGCACGCGCAGCTGCGCAGCAGGTCGCCAACCAGCTCAAGAGCACCGGATCCAGGTCGCCAACTTCCACAACATCACGGACCCAACTCGTGGTGATCAAACCGTGCTCACGCACCATCTATCTCAAAGCGCACATTAGCGCATCTCTCCCCAATCCCATATCGCAGCACTACTTGCGCGCCATACTGCGCAGTGCTCAATGCCCATTCAATCTCACACATACCCATCAATACTCAACCACCATCACCCCACCTCCCCCCCTCCCATCCCCCCAGCATAGCTTCAGACGCGCGAGCAGTTTCGCGGTTTGCCTGAAAATGATATCGTCCGCCCGGCATGGCCTACGTCAAGAATCTCGCGACCTTCGTCCGCGTCTACGAACTCGGCTCGATGTCCGCCGCCGGCCGTGACCAGCGCATTTCCGCCGCCGTCGCCTCGGCGCGCATCGCCGACCTCGAGCGCCACCTCGGCGTGCGCCTGTTCAACCGCACGACGCGCAGCCTGCAGCCGACCGAGCAGGGGGCGATCTTCTACGCCGGCGCCACGAAGATCCTCGAGACCATCGCCGAGGCGGAGGCCGCCGTCGCCGCCGTCTCGAAGAACCCGCGCGGCTCGCTGCACGTCGCCGCCCCCTTGGGCATCGGCAAGCGCCTGATCGCGCCGCTGATCCCCGCCTTCAAGGACCTCTATCCCGAGATCGACGTCCGCCTCCGGCTTTCCGACCGCCACCTCGACATCACCGCCGAGGGGCTGGACATGGTGTTCGCCCTCGGGGTGCTCGAGGACTCCAACCTCCGGGTCCGCCCGATCGCCGACTGCCGCCGGGTGCTCTGCGCCGCCCCGGCCTACCTCGCCGGCCGCCCGGTGCCGCGCACCGGCCAGGATCTGATCGCCCAGCACCACGACTGCCTGATGCACCGCTATCCCGGCGCCCGCGAGTTCGTCTGGACCCTGGTCACCCCCGACGGCCCCCGGCGGTTCGAGGTGGCGGGGTCGCTGGAATCCGACGACAGCGACGTGCTGACCGGCTGGGCCCTGTCGGGCCGAGGCGTCATGCTCAAACCGGTCTTCGAGATCGTCGACTACCTTGCCTCCGGCGCGCTGGTGCCGGTGGCCGAGGACACCCCGCCCCAGGACATCCAGCTCGCCTGTCTCTTCCCCCACAAGCGGCTCCAGGATCCCAAGAGCCGCCTTTTCATCGACTTCATGGTGGCCAGCGTCCGCCAGGCTCTCGCCGACAGCCTCGCCCGTCTGCCTGCCTGACCGCCAGGTGTGACATGCCTCAACCTGCCGCCTCCGATCCGACGCTACCGCGACAACGCCTGATGGACTGCCCTGATTGGCTGTACCTGCTGCGAGAATTCGAAGCGCTCTATCGCTACGGCTCGGCAGGCGGCAGCAAGACGATCCGGAACCACCGGAGACGTGTGCGCGAAATCCTGTCCTCGGTGATCGCGGCGAACGCAGAGATCATTGAACGGGACTCTGCGACGAAGCCGGTCACGGCGTATCTTGCCCGCGCGCTCGATCTTGGTGAGCGCGCGGCGATGCAGGGCATGGTGCGGGCCCTCCGGGAGGTCCGGTCCCGATTGACGTGGGAGTATGGCTATGAACGGGTCCCGAAGGCGCTCGGCCGCAAGTTCGCCTATTGCGAGGTGCTGGGATCGAAAGGGCCGATCCTGGCCGACCGGATCGTCCTCGGCTTCGTGCTGTTCGCGCCGAACACGACCTACCCTCAGCACAGCCACAAGGAAATCGAGGAAAGCTACATCTCCGTGTCGGGCGCATGGTCCGAGAACAACGTCGCGGTCTATGCGCCCGGGTCGCTGATCCTGAACCGACCGGGCGAGGAGCATCGCATCACGACCGGCGAACTCGAACCCTGTCTCCTCGCCTACGCCTGGACAGGTTCCGAGGCGGCGTTGGCAGCACCGGGAATGAAATTCTCCTCGACACGGAAGATGCCGGCGCGGTCATGAACGTCTGCCCAGTCAGGGCTTCCCGACGTCACGAAGCCGGAACGTCAGCGTCCCGTCCTCGTTCAACGGCCAGAACGGGTTCATCGCCAGTTCCCAGACATGCCCGTCAGGGTCCGCGAAGTATCCGGAGTAGCCGCCCCAGAACACCTTTTCCGGCCGCTTCACCACCGTCGCCCCCGCCTCGAGCGCCAGCGCGAACGCCGCGTCCACCTCCGCCTCGGTTTCGAGATTGCGCGCCAGCGTCGTCGCGCCCTTGCCGAGGGTTTCCACCGGTACCCCCTGATCCTTCGCCAGATCCTCGATCCCGAACAGCGCCCAGCACCTGGCCCTGGAGCTGGATGAACACCACGCCCTCCGACGACAGCGACGTTCTGGCCGGCTGGGCGCTGTCGGGCCGCGGCATCATGCTGAAACCGGTGTTCGAGATCGCCGAGCACCTCGCCTCCGGCGTCCTCATGCCGGTGGCCGAGGACACCCCGCCGCTTGACATCCAGCTCGCCTGTCTCTTTCCGCACAAGCGGCTTCAGGACCCGAAGAGCCGCCTGTTCATCGACTTCATGGTCACCAGCGTCCGCCGCGCCCTCGCCGACAGCCTCGCCCGCCTCCCCGCCTGACCGTCGGGACGGATACCCGTCGTCGCGCCGACACGAGGCAGAGCGTTCGCAAGAGGCGTTCTCGGTGCGGGAGCGTCGCGCAGGAAAAGATCAGCGAGCTGCTTCATGACGCCGGACATGAAGACGTCAGATACCGAACGGCCAGCCCCGGAAGGATCCGCCCGCGAGGTCTTCACCGCCTTCCTGAAACTCGGCCTGACCTCGTTTGGCGGCCCGATCGCGCATCTCGGATACTTCCGGGACGAGCTGGTCACGCGCCGAAAATGGATCGACGAGGCGGGTTATGCCGATCTCGTCGCCCTCTGCCAGTTTCTTCCCGGTCCGGCGAGCAGCCAGGTCGGGTTTGCGCTCGGCCTGATGCGCGGCGGCCCGCTCGGGGCCCTCGCCGCCTGGGCCGCGTTCACCCTCCCCTCCGCCTTGCTTCTGGTGTTGTTCGCCTACGGCGCGTCCGCCTTCGAGGGCCCGGTCGGCGCCGGGCTGGTCCACGGGCTCAAGGTGGTTGCTGTGGCCGTTGTCGCGCAGGCCGTCTGGGGAATGGCGCGCAATCTCGCGCCCGACCGCCAGCGCGCCAGCATCGCCCTCGCGGCCGTGCTGATCGTGGTTTTCGTGGCCGGTTCGGCCGGGCAGGTCGCGGCCATCCTCGCCGGCGGCCTCGCAGGCCTCTGGCTGTGTCGGGCCGCCCCCGGCGCCGCGGTCGGACATCTGACGTTTCCGGTCTCGCGAACGGCCGGAACCATAGCGCTCGGTACTGTTTGCCCTGCTGCAGCTCCTGTTGCCGCTGGCGGCCGGGCTGGGACAGGGCGTTGCCCTGTTCGACTCCTTCTACCGGGCAGGCTCCCTCGTGTTCGGCGGCGGCCATGTCGTGCTTCCGCTCCTGCAGGCCGAAGTCGTGACGTCCGGCGCGGTCAGCAACGATGCCTTCCTGTCCGGATACGGCGTGGCGCAGGCCGTGCCGGGGCCGCTGTTCAGCTTCGCCGCCTATCTCGGAGCGGTCATGGGGCCGGCGCCGAACGGTCTCGTCGGGGCAACGATCGCACTCGTCGCGATCTTCCTGCCGGGCTTTCTGCTGCTGATCGGTACGCTTCCCTTCTGGGACGAGTTTCGTTCGCGTCCTGCCGCCCAGGCGGCCATGCGCGGCGCGAACGCCGCCGTCGTGGGGATCCTCGGGGCGGCGCTCTACGATCCGGTCTGGACGCGTGCCATCCTCACGCCCCATGACTTCGCGCTCGGCCTGACCGGCTTCATCCTGCTCACGGTCTGGAAGGCTCCGCCCTGGTCCATCGTGGTGTTGCTCGCGCTCGGGGGCGTGGCGCTGGGCCTCGCCTGACCACGAAGGGTTCGAAGCGGTCCTCCTGTGCCTCGAGAAGAAGTGAATATCGTGATCTTTCGCGCGACGGTGCGGCTCGCCGGATTCGACCGTCGGCAAATCCGGCCGCGAATCCGAGGCCACCCAGGGGCGCCCGCGCCCGGATGGAGACCGACGGTCTAGGCCGCGCGCCCCTTCGCCTCCGCCATGGGCTCCGGCGAACGGCCCGGCCGAAGCTCCACTGGAGCTTCGGCTCGTCGCGCCGGGACTCGCGGGCCTTTGGCCCGCTTCAGTATCATGTCAGCGAGCGGTATGCGGTCTTCACGCAGTCGGCAAGCGTCAGCGTCCCGTCCTCGTTCAACGGCCAGAACGGGTTCATCGCCAGTTCCCAGACATGCCCGTCAGGGTCCGCGAAGTATCCGGAGTAGCCGCCCCAGAACACCTTTTCCGGCCGCTTCACCACCGTCGCGCCCGCGTCGAGCGCCTGCGTGAAGGCCGCGTCCACATCCGCCTCGGTTTCGAGATTGCGCGCCAGCGTGATCGGCGCCCTTGCCGAGCGTCTCCACGGGCACCCCCTGGTCCTTCGCCAGATCCTCGATCCCGAACAGGCCCAGCACCTGCCCCTGGAGCTGGATGAACACCACACCTTCCGGCGCCTGTGCCGCCGACCAGCCGAGCGCTTCGTAGAACGCCCGTGCCCGCGCCAGATCCCGGACCCCGAGCGTGACGAGCGTGATCGCCTTCGGAAACATCGCTCTCTCCTTCACCAAATTTTATCGAAGATTAACCCATTTGATTTCATGAAGTTACCCGGAATTTCGCGTGCGAAACGCGGCTATTTCGCACTCTCGACCCGTGACACGCCGCCCGCATCCTCCACGCGCAACCGCTGCGCCTCCAGCCCCTCGAACAGCTCCGCCCCGGTCCCGGTCATCCACGCCTGCGCCCCGATCGCGCCCACCGCGGCATAGAGCGCCTGCCGCCGCCCCGCGTCCAGATGCGCCGCCACCTCGTCCAGCAACAGGACCGGCGCCGCCCCGAACACCTCCGTCACCGCCACCGCGTTCGCCAGGACCACCGAGATCAGCAGCGCCTTCTGCTCGCCCGTCGAGCACAGCCGCGCCGCCATCCCCTTTTCCGCGTAGACGGCCGTCAGGTCCGTCCGGTGCGGACCCACCAGGCTCCGCCCCGCCGCCATGTCGCGCGCCCGCCCTTCCCGCAGCGCCTCGCGCAGGCTTTCCTCGTCCCACGGCTCCCCCTCGCCCTCGAGCCCCAGCGCCGCCGCCGGAAACGGCCCCGCCGGCACCGCCGCGATCCGCGCCAGCGCCGCCCGGCGGTTCCGGCTCGCCGCGCCGCCGAACCGCGCCATCTGCGCCTCGAGGGCCGCGAACCAGCCCGCGTCCCGCGCCCCCTCCCGGATC
The DNA here is from genome assembly GCA_963773555.1 of uncultured Alphaproteobacteria bacterium. GTDB lineage: Bacteria > Pseudomonadota > Alphaproteobacteria > Rhodobacterales > Rhodobacteraceae > Amaricoccus. The sequence continues at coordinate 34,546 of CAVZCB010000015.1, read as the reverse complement.
AGCCGGTTGCGTTCGCGAAGGCTGCGCTCGTAGCCGGCCACCGCCTCGCCGTGCTCCGGCACGAGGCTCAGCGTCACCCGGTCCCAGAACCGCCGCCGATCTCCCGCCGCCTCCGTCCACAGCCGGTCCATCGCCGGGGTCAGCCACAGCACCCGCACCACCGCACCGAGCGCCGTCTGCGTCGCCGCCTTGTCGTCGATCGCCACCGACCGCCCGGCGCCCTCCGACCACGTCACGACCTCGCGCCCCGCCACCTCCGCCGTCACCTTCCAGCCGATCGCGTCCTGCGCCCGCGCCAGATCCTCGCTCGCCGCCCCGCGCAGGCCGCGCCCGGGCGAGAGCAGCGACACCGCCTCGATCAGGTTGGTCTTGCCGGCTCCGTTCGGCCCGAAGATCGCCACCGGCCGCCCGTCGAGCGATAGATCCGTCCGGGCGTGCGACCGGAAGTGCGACAGCCGCAGCCGAGCGACCCCACGCATCAGAGAACCGCCACAATCGAAGGCAAAAACGCGCTCGAACCCGTTTCGTCTTGAGCGGTGCCGGTCCCCGCGTTAACCGCTAAGAACGAGGGCTCCGCCACCGGGCCGAATTCGCGAGCAAACAACAAGGCAGAAGGAGAGGGACCGTGGAAGCACTGACGAACTTCGTGTCGGCGATAAATGGCTTCGTCTGGGGGCCGCCCATGCTGGTGCTGATCCTCGGCACCGGCCTGTTCCTGCAACTCCGGCTGGGCCTGATGCCGATCCTGCGCATTCCCACCGGCTTCCGCATGGTCTGGAAGGGGCGCAAGCCCGACGCCGACGCCCCCGGCGAGATCAGCCCCTACGCCGCGCTGATGACCGCGCTCGCGGCCACCGTCGGCACCGGCAACATCGCCGGCGTCGCCACCGCGATCGCCATCGGCGGCCCGGGGGCGCTGTTCTGGATGTGGATGACCGCGCTGGTCGGCATGGCCACCAAGTATTCCGAGGTGCTGCTGGCGGTGCACTACCGCGAGACAGACGACCACGGCGAGCAGATCGGCGGGCCGATGTACGCGATCAAGAACGGCCTCGGCGCCCACTGGAAATGGCTCGGCGTGCTGTTCGCGCTGTTCGGCGGGTTCGCGGGCTTCGGCATCGGCAACATGGTGCAGTCGAACTCGATCGCCGAGGCGATGGCGTCGAGCTTCGCCATCCCGCACTGGCTCACCGGCGTGGTGCTCGCGGCGCTGACCGGCTTCGTGCTGCTCGGCGGCATCAAGCGGATCGGCGCGGTCGCCGAGCAACTGGTGCCGTGGATGTGCATCGCCTACATCATCGCGGCGCTGATCATCCTCATAGTGTTCGCCGCCGACGTTCCTGCGGCCTTCGGCACCATCGTCGGAGAAGCCTTCAGCCCCTCCGCGGCGACGGGCGGATTTGCCGGCGCCACCATCATGATGGCGCTGCGCTACGGCGTCGCTCGCGGCATCTTCTCCAACGAGGCCGGCCTCGGCACCGCCGGCATCGCGCAGGCCGCCGGCCAGAGCAAGAACGCGGCGCAGTCGGGCCTGATCGGCATGATGGGCACGTTCATCGACACCATCGTCGTCTGCACCATGACCGGCCTCGCCATCGTCGTCACCGGCGTCTGGTCGAGCGGCGAGACCGGCGCCTCGCTGACCGCGAGCGCGTTCCAGGCGGGCTTCCCCGGCGGGCAGTTCTTCCTGGCGATCGCGCTGGCGGTGTTCGCGTTCACCACCATCCTCGGTTGGGCCTACTACGGCGAGAAGTGCTGGGAGTTCCTGATCGGAACCGGGGTCGAGAAGCCCTACCGGATCCTCTGGACGATCTTCGTGCTGATCGGCGCGGTGACGCAGCTCGACTTCGTCTGGCTGGTGGCCGACACGCTGAACGCGTTCATGGCATTCCCGAACCTCGTGTCGCTGCTGCTGCTGTCGCCGGTGGTGGCGAAGGTGACGGGAGACTATTTCGCCTCGGGCGCGGCCGATAGCTGAGCAGACGGGCAGGGATCGGCGCACAGTGCGCCGATCCCCTAACTCATTGACCAAAAACAAAAAAGTCGGCCGCGTTAACGGTTTCGAAACACCGGTAAACAACGTTCGGCGACGGGTGCGCTCAAACCCGCATCGGCATCACGACATAGACCGCCGACTCGTCGTTGCCCTCGCGCATCAGCGTAGGGTCGCCGGCGGAGTTGAACAGGAAGACCGCGTTCTCCCGGTCGACCTGCCCGGCGATCTCCAGCAGGTACTTGGCGTTGAACCCGATCTCCAGCCGCTCGTCGCCGTAGGCGACGCCGAGCTCCTCGTCGGCCGCGCCGGAGTCCGGGGCGTTCACCGACAGGACCAGGCGGTCCTCCTCCAGCACCAGCTTCACCGCGCGCGACCGCTCCGAGCTCACCGTCGCCACCCGATCCACGGCCTGGGCGAACTCGGCGGCGTCGACTTCCAGCCGCTTGGTATTGCCCGCCGGGATCACCCGCGCGTAGTCCGGGAACGTCCCGTCGATCACCTTCGAGGTCAGCGTCACCTCCGGTGTGGCGAAACGCACCTTGGTCTCGCTCACCGAGACGGCGATCTGCGCCTCGTCGTCGTCGAGCAGCTTGCGCAGTTCGCCGACCGTCTTGCGCGGCACGATCACGCCCGGGCACGTCCGCCGCCCCGTCGGGAAGGTTCGCGTCGATCCGCGCCAACCGGTGGCCGTCCGTCGCGACGCAGCGCAGCACCGGACCGTCCGCCGACGTGGCGGCGTGCATGTAGACGCCGTTCAGGTAGTAGCGTGTCTCCTCGGTCGAGATCGCGAACTTGGCCTTGTCGAACAGCCGCCGCAGCACCGGGGCGGGGCAGGCGAAGTTGGTCTGATACTCCGCGCTCGCCATGATCGGGAAATCCTCGCGCGGCAGCGTGGCGAGGCTGAAGTGCGACCGTCCGGCCTTGACGTCGAGGCGCCCGGAGGTGCCGTCGTCGGTCAGCTCCACCATCGCCCCGTCCGGCAGCTTGCGGGCGATCTCGTGCAGGGTGTGGGCGGCCACGGTCGTCGCGCCGGCCCGGCCGACCATCGCGTTCGCCTTGTCGATCACCTCGATGTCGAGATCGGTGGCGCGGAAGCTCACGTGGTCGCCCTCGGCCTCGATCAGCACGTTCGACAGGATGGGGATGGTGTTGCGCCGCTCCACCACCGACTGCGCCCGGCTCATTGCCCGGAGGAGGGCGCTGCGCTCCATGCTGAGTTTCATGCTGTCACCGTTGCGTAAGGGGGGCATGCGAAAGGGTCTTGCCCGCGTCCCGTTCCGGTTGCGCGGACCGTGACGTTACTGATTTGCGGCGAAAGGGCAAGCGCTGGCGACGGGTTCTCCGCTCCTTGGCGATCAGGGGACGGCATGCCCGCCGATCACGGCGCCTTCGGTCGGATCGTCCTCCAGATCCGCCGGACGGACCCGCGCCAGTTCGGCCTCCAGCCGCCGCGACTCTTCGGCGCGTGGCTTCGAGAGGCCGGCGAGCAGCAGGTAGGCGACCGGGGTAAGGAACAGGGTCAGCAGCGTGGCGAGACCGAGGCCGCCGACGATCACCCAGCCGAGGGCCGCACGGGCCTCGGCGCCCGCGCCGGAGGAGATGAGCAGCGGCACGCCGCCGAGGATGGTCGAGGCCATCGTCATGATGACCGGCCTCAGCCGGATCCGGCAGGCTTCCTCCACCGCCTCGCGCACGGTCGCGCCGTGGTCGCGAAGCTGATTGGCGAACTCGACGACAAGGATGCCGTTCTTGGCGATGATGCCCACCAGCAGCACCAGCCCGATCTGGCTGTAGACGTTGAGGCTGACCCCGGTCAGCACCATCGCCACGATCGCGCAGCCCAAGCCCAGCGGCACGGTCGCCATCACGATGATCGCGCTGACGAAGCTCTCGAACTGCGCCGCAAGCACCAGGAACACCACCAGCACCGCGAACCCGAAGGTCAGAAGCAGCCCGTGCGAGGTTTCGCCGAGCGTCGCGGCCTCCGCCAGCGGCAGGACCCGCGCGCCCGCCGGCAGGAGCGGCTGGGCCAGCGCCTCCGCCTGCGCGTAGGCCGCGCCGATCGGGAGGTCGGGCGTCAGGCCGGCGGTCACGGTGACAGCGCGCATCTGCGACAACCGGTCGAGCTCCGGCGCGATCGCCCGTTCCTCGAGCGTCACCACCGTGGACATCGGCACCATCTCGCCCGAGCGGGTCTTGAGGAAGATGTTCTCGAGATCGGTCGGGTCGCGCACCGGGTTGATGGTGGAGATCAGCTTGATGTCGTAGCTGCGGTCGTCGATGAAGACCGACCCTACGGAACGCCCGTCGAGCACCGCCTGCAGCGTCTCCCCGAGTCCGTCGATGTCGATGCCGAGGTCGGAGGCTCGGGCGCGATCGACCTTGATGAACAGCTGCGGCTGCGTCGTCTCGTAGCCGAGCCGCACCTTCCCGAAGGCCGGGTTCTCCTCCATCTTGCGCACCAGCGCCTCGGCGGCGGTCGCCAGCGTGTCGAAGTTGCTGCCGACGATGGCGAACTGCAGCCCCTGGCCTGCGCCGCGGATCCCGAGCGAATTCGGCTGGATCGCGAACGTGCGGACGCCGATGACCTGCGACGCCTCGCGACTGATGTCCGCGACGATCTCCGCCTGGCTGCGGGCGCGCTCGCCCCAGGGCGCCAGCGTGTAGATCATGAAGCCGTTGTTGTCGCCGCCAAAACCGGTGATCGAGAACAGCCCCGTCACCTCGCCCGAGCCACGCAGGTAGTCCGTCCGATTCTCGATCTCGCGCACCTTGGCCGCCGTATAGTCGAGGCTTACCCCCTGCGGCGCGCTCACCCGCAGGAGCGCCACGGCCCGGTCCTCGGGCGGGGTGAGCTCCTGGCGTATGCCTGCGAACATCAGGAGGGCGGTGATCCCGAACGCCGTGCCGATCGCCAGAACCACCAGCGGGGCGCCGAGGGCGGCGTGGAGAATCCGGTGATAGGCGCGCTCCAGCGCCTCGCCTGTCCGGGCGATCGCGCCGGTATGGCCGACGTGGTCGTCGCCGGAGCGCAGCAGCCGCGAGGCCATCATCGGGCAGAGCGACAGCGCGACCAGCGAGGAGATGGTCACCGCCAGCGCCAGGGTGACGCCGAACTCGCGGAAGAGCGCGCCGGTCTGTCCGGGCAGGAACGACAGCGGCACGAACACCGCGGCGAGGGTCGCGGTGGTGGCAACCACCGCGAAGAATACCTGCTGGGTCCCGAGAACGGCGGCCGCGCGCGGGCCCATCCCCTGTCCGCGCCGCCGCACGATGTTCTCGAGCACGACGATCGCGTCGTCGACCACGAGACCGGTCGCCAGCACCAGTGCAAGCAGGGTCAGGATGTTGACGGAGAATCCGGCGATGTAGATTGCCGCGAGCGTGCCGATCAGCGCCACGGGGATCGTCAGCGCCGGGATCAGCGTGGCGCGCCAGTCGCGCAGGAACAGAAAGATGATCGCCACGACGATGCAGACCGAGAGCATTAGCGTGCGCAGCACCTCGTGGATTGCGCCGTTGATGAACATGGCGTCGTCGCCGGTGATGAAGATGTTGACGCCATCGGGCAGCGTCGTCGCGAGCTCGTCCACGATCCCGCGGATCGCCTTGGAGATCGCGAGCGTATTGCTCTGCGCCTGCCGGATCACGCCGATCCCCAGGCCGCTCTGACCGTTCGAGCGCAGGATCGACTGGCCCGAGTCCGGCCCGAGCGTGACCGTTGCCACATCGGACAGCCGGGTGTTCTGGTCGAGCATCAGCGCGCCGAAGGACTCCGGCGTGTTGACCGTCGCGGTGGTGCGGACCACCAGGCTCTGGTTCGAGGCGGTAAGCGATCCCGCCGGGCTGTCGAAGGCGACAGTGGCGAGCGCGTCGCGCACGTCGGCCACGGTCAGCCCCCGGCTCGCCAGCGCCATCTGGTCGACATCGACCCGGAAGATCCGGTCGCGGTTGCCATAGACCTGCAGGTCCGCCACTCCGGGTGCGGCGATCAGCCGGTCCGAGATCACGTTCTCGACGAGGTCGCTGAGATCCTGCACCGACATCTGGTCGGATGTCACGCCGATGCGGATCACCGGATCGGAATTGGCGTCGGCCTTGATGATCCGGGGCTCGTCCGCGTCGTCGGGAAGCTGGTTCAGGACCCGACCGATCGAGTCGCGGGCGTCCGAGGCCGCGACGTTGAGGTCGGTGCTGTCGGTGAACGCCACGGTCACCCGGCTTCGCCCGGCCTGGGATCGCGACGAGATTTCGGCCACGCCGGAGATCCGGCCCATCGCCCCCTCGATCACGCCGGTCACCTCGCGGTCGATCGTCTCGGGAGCGGCGCCGGAATAGGTGGTGGTGACGGTGATGATCGGCCGGTCCACGTCGGGCAGCTCGCGCACTTCGACGCCGAAGATCGCCGCGAGCCCCGCAATCAGGATCAGGCTGTTGAGCACCACCGCCAGGATCGGCCGTCGCACGAAAAGCGCGGTGAACCCGCTCGCCGTGCCACCGGTATCCGCCCGCGAGGACAAGCTCAGCCCCGCGAGCGCGGCGGGGCGACCGCCGCCTCGCCTGCCGTTGCCGGCGCCCCGGCCTCGCCTTGGAGACGCAACGGCGCTCCGGGGCGGAGCATCTGCACGCCCTCGGTGACGACGACCGTGCCCGGGGGAAGGTCGGCGTCCACCAGCACCGCGTCGTTGTTGCGCTGGACGATTCGGACCGGAACCTTCACCGCATGCCCCTCGACCGCGGTCCAGACATAGGCGCCGTCCGCGCTCCACTGGATCGCCAGAGGATCGACGGCATCGAACGTCTCGCCCGGGAACCTGATCGAGATCGAGAATGCCATGCCGGCGCGCAACCGGTCGTCCGAGTTGTCGAAGCCGGCCCGCACCCGGATCGTCCGGGTGTCGGCGCTGATCCGGCTGTCGACGGTAACGATCCTGCCGGTCAGGGCGAGCCCCGGCTGGGCCAGAGGACGGGCCGATACCGGAGCGCCGACCCGGAGCTGGCCGACAAAGCGCTCGGGTACGCGGAAATCGACGAGGATGCTCGAGCGGTCGTCGAGCGTCGCAATGGCGGTCGAGGTCGAGACCTGGTCGCCCACCTCGACCCCGAGGATGCCCACCCAGCCGTCGAACGGCGCGCGTACCACCCGGTGCCGGAGGGCGAGCTCCGCATCGCGCAGCGCGAGTTCGGCCTGGCTGACGGCGAGTTCGGCCGAGCGAAGCTGGACTTCGGACACCGCGTTCGAGCGCACCAGCTCGCGGGACCGCTTCAGCGTGTCCTCGGCGTCGGCGAGCACCAGCTGCGCCCGGTCGCGGGCGATCTGTTCGGTTTCCGCATCCAGCCGCACCAGCGGCGCACCTGCCTTGACCAGATCGCCCGAGGCGACCTCGATCGCCGCCACCCGCCCCGCGACCTGCGGCGTCACCGTCACCGAGCGAGCGGCGAGCCCGTCGCCGATTGCGGAGACCGCATCGTTGATCGTCGCCTCGACGACGTCCGCGCCGCGCACCAGCGGCGCTGCTGCCGGCCCGCCGCGCTTGCCGGGGTCTGCATTCCCGTCCTGTTCGACGGAGGCCGTCGCGATACCGGCGCGTTGCAGCAGCGCCGAGGCCGCGGGGAAGTAGCGCGCCCAGACCGCCACGGCCGCCACAAGCACCACGAGGGAGATGACCGCCTGCTTCCAGATCCTCATCGCGCCTGACCAATGGCAGGCCGACGCGGCCCGCCTTGTCCGAACTCATATTCCCGCGGCATCGATGCCAACAGCCCAAACTCCCCGGAGTCACCAAAGCTTTTGGCCCTGCGTCCCGTTCGAAGCAATTGTATCCTGAAGCTCTGGTGGCAACGGGCCGCCACAGATGTTTTACGCGCGGGCGCGGGACTTCCGGCGCGAGGAAGGCTCAGAACTTCTGCAACAGCGCCGGCAGACGGTGCAGGCCGTCCCGCAATGGGCCGATGCCTGCCGCCTCGAGGCCTGCGTCGATCTCCGCGTGCTCCGCGCGCCAGATCACGGTCGCTTCGGCGAGGAGCCGGCGCCCGGCGTCGGTCAGCGCCAACCGGCGGGTGCGCCCGTCGTCGGCGTCGGCGCTGATCGCTACCAGAGCGCGCCGCTGCAGCGGCTTCAGCGCCGCAGTCAGGGTTGTCCTGCTCATTGCCAGACCGTCCGCCACCGCACCGATCGTCGGCGGTTCGGGCCGGTTCAGCGACATCATCAGCGAGAACTGCCCGTTGGTGAGGGCCAGCGGCCGGAATGCCTCGTCGAAGTGCCGCGCCAGCGCCCGCGCCGCCCGCTGCGCCTGCAGGCAAAGACAGCGGTCGCGAACCTCGAGGGTCGTCTCGTAGGGAAGCACGGCCTGCTTTGACATCCGTCATTTATGTTGATATCAACATTTCTTGTCAAGCCGCGATTCGGGGAGGAAGAGCGTGGGCTACATCCAGGGGTTCGTCGTTCCGGTGCCGGAGACGAAGAAAGATGCCTACCGTGCTCTGGCCGAGCGGACGGTGCCGCTGTTTCGCGACTACGGCGCCATCCGGGTCGTCGAGTGCTGGGGCAACGACGTCCCGCGGGGCAAGGTCACCGACTTCCACGGCGCGGTGAAGGCGGAGGATGGCGAAAACGTGGTGTTCTCGTGGGTCCTCTGGCCGTCGAAGGCAGTATGCGACGAGGCGGCGAAGAAGATGATGGAGGATCCGCGCATGAAGATGCCCGACGACATGCCGTTCGACGGCAAGCGAATGATCTTCGGGGGCTTCGACATCCTGCTCGACACCGGCGCAGAGGGAGAAGCGTCATGACCAACCGGCACGGCAGCCATATCTGGTACGAGCTCCTCACCGACGATCTCGACGGCGCGCAGGCATTCTATGGAGCGGTCATGGGCTGGACCTGGTCCCGCCCCGAAGGCGGGATGGAGCGCGACTATCGCATCTTCTCTGCCTCCGGCGTCGGAGTGGGCGGGCTGATGGAGTCCCCGGATCCCGCGATGGGGCCCGTTTGGCTCGGCTACGTCGGCGTGGACGACGTCGACGCCTCGACCGCCAAGCTCCGTTCGCTCGGGGGCAGCGTTCACGTCGAGCCCACCGACATTCCGGGGATCGGGCGCTTCGCCTTCGTCACCGATCCCCAGGGCGCGCCGTTCTATCTGATGCGCGGATCGAGCGATCAGGAGAGCACCGCCTTCGCGCCGAGCGTCGAGGGACACTGCGGCTGGAACGAGCTCGTGACCAGCGATCAGCAGGGCGCGCTCGACTTCTACGGCGCGATGTTCGGATGGAAGCGCGGAGACGCGATGCCGATGGGCGAGATGGGGGACTACATCTTTCTCCATCACGGCGAGCCGATGATCGGCGCGGTGATGAAGCGCTTCGATCCGCAGGCCAGTCCATTGTGGCGCTTTTCCTTCCGCGTCGCCGACATCGACGTCGCAAGGGCGGCGGTGGAGAAGGGCGGAGGTACGGTCGACCACGGTCCGACCGAGGTGCCGGGCGGAGACTGGGTGATCCAGACGCATGACCCGCAGGGCGCCGTCGTCATCTTCAACGGCTCGCGGCAGGGCTAGCGTCATGACGCAGGAGAGCCTCATCCCGGCAACCGAACTCGCCGGCCGGAACCGGGCGCATTTCCCCAACGAGAATGCGGACTATCGCCGCGCCCGCAACGCGCTCCTCGCCGAGGAGATCGAGCTTCGCCGCCACATGGAGCGGGTGGCGGCGCAGCGCCGAGCGCTGCCGCCCGGCGGCGAGGTGACGCAGGTCTACCGCTTCGAGGGCGAGGGCGGGCCGGTCACGCTCGAGGAGCTGTTCGCCGGCAAGGACACGCTGGTGGTCTACAGCTACATGTTCGGGCCGGACCGCGCGCGGCCCTGCCCGATGTGCACCTCGCTGATGGCCGCCTGGGAGGGCAAGGTGGCCGACATCGAGCAGCGGGTCGGGCTGGCGATGGTGGCGCGCTCGCCGATCGAGCGGCTCGTCGCGGCGCGGGCGGAGCGGGGGTGGAAACGGCTGCCGGTCTATTCCGACAGCTCGGGCGACTATACCCGCGACTACGTGAGCGCCGAGGATGCGGACGTTCCGGGCTATACCGTGTTCACCCGCCGCGACGGCACGATCCGCCATTTCTGGAGCGGCGAGATCAGTGGCGAGATGTGCGATCCCGGCCAGGACCCGCGCGGCGGACCCGATCCGGATCCGCTCTGGCTGCTGCTTGACAACACGCCGGAGGGACGAGGCGCCGACTGGTATCCGAAACTCGAGTACGGTCGGGGGTGATGCGGCTGGAGCGGGGTGCGAAGGGGGAGATGTTGCGCGCGTGATAAGTGCGTAAGATATTGATTTGTATTGATATATATAAAAGTAGTTGACTGAGTCAACCTTAGCAGGACTGCAGACGGCGTGATCCAGAGGCAGGCCAGAGCCATCACACTCGATCTGCTTGCGGCCAGACGATCGGCGCGATCGGGAGGCCGGAAGTTCCCGGCCTCCCGCAACCGCGAGCTACTGCGCGGCGCCGCTGAGCTGTTCCATCATGTTCTCCTCGATCTGGTCGAGAGAGAAGCTCGCCGCCCGCTGCGACGGCGGGTAGTCCTTGAAGGTCGAGAGGAAGTCCGCGACGTAGGCCTGCGCCGGGGTCAGCAGGTAGGCGTGGGTGAACAGCCAGTCCCAGTAGGTGTTCGAGGTGATGTCGGCGCGCTCGTAGGGGTCGGAGCGGAGGTCGAACATCTTCGGCAGCCGCAGCTTGGTGAAGGGCTCGGCCCAGATCTGCAGCGTGCCGGTCTCGCGCTGCTCCTCGAAGACCAGCTTCCAGTTCTCGTAGCGCAGCGCGACGATCTCGTTGTCGTCGTTTAAGTAGAAGAAGTGGTCGCGGGCGCTCTTGTCACTCTCGCCGGTCAGGTATGCGAGCTGATCGTAGCCGTCGAGGTGGTTCTTGTATTCCTTGCCGTCGATCGTCGCGCCATCGAGCAGCTGCTGGGTGATGTCCGGGTTGCCGGCGGCGTCGAGCAGCGTCGGGAACCAGTCGAGGCCGGAGAAGATGCCGTTGTACCAGGTGCCCGGCTCGATGTGGCCGGGCCAGCGGATCAGCGCCGGCACGCGGTAGGCGCCTTCCCAGTTGGTGTTCTTCTCGGAGCGGAACGGCGTGGTGCCGGCGTCGGGCCAGGTGTTCTGGTGCGGGCCGTTGTCGGTCGTGTAGATGACGATGGTGTTGTCGGCGATACCCATCTCGTCGACGGCGTCGAGGATCTCGCCGATCACCGCGTCATGCTCGACCATTCCGTCGGCGTATTCGGTGGGTGCCGTCAGGCCCGGGGGGCTGCGGTGCTCCTCGCGCACGTGGGTTCGGGCGTGCATGCGGGTGGTGTTCATCCAGGTAAAGAACGGCGTGCCGGCGTCGTGCTGGCGCTTCATGAAGTCGATGGCGGCGGCGGAGGTCTCGTCGTCGATCGTCTCCATGCGCTTGCGGGTCAGCGGGCCGGTGTCCTCGATGGTGCCGTCGGCGGAGGACTTGATGACGCCGCGCGGCCCGAACTTCTCGCGGAAGGCGGGGTCCTGGGGATAGTTGCGGTCCTCCGGCTCCTCCTCGGCGTTGAGGTGGTAGAGGTTGCCGAAGAACTCGTCGAAGCCGTGGTTGGTCGGCAGGAACTCGTCCTTGTCGCCGAGGTGGTTCTTGCCGAACTGACCGGTGGCGTAGCCGAGATCCTTGAGCGCGGAGGCCATGGTGGCGTTGCTCGCCTGCAGGCCGACGTCGGCGCCGGGCAGGCCCACCTTGGACATGCCGGTCCTGAGCGTCACCTCGCCGGTGATGAAGGTCGAGCGGCCGGCGGTGCAGCTCTGCTCGGCGTAGTAGTCGGTGAAGGCAGCGCCTTCGAGGCCGATCCGGTCGATGTTCGGCGTGCGGTAGCCCATCAGCCCCTGCGAGTAGATCGACAGGTTGGTCTGGCCGATGTCGTCGCCGAAGATGACGAGGATGTTCGGCTTGTCGGTCGCGGCGGCGTCGGTCGCGGGAGCGTCCTGCGCCAGGGCCGCGCTGGCGGCGGCGACGGCGAGAGCCGTCAGTAAGGAAAGTTGTCGGCGCATGTCTTGAAGTTCCTCCCTGGCGATTGACGTGGAAGAACATCCTCCCCGCATCGGGACGGTTTCGCAACCCTTGTCTCCGGCACGGGCGGGCGGCGGCCGGAGTGTGATCCAGACAATTTGCATGTATCGAAAGGGCCTTGCGGAGATGCTGCCTTCGACGAGGGTGTTCCAGCCCGCTCGGGACGGGTGTCGCCGCCTATCCGCCACCGCGCGGCCGCGCTTGCACCGGGCGCGGCACATGGCTAGACCATCCGCAATCGGGAGATCGCTCATGGACAAGTTCACAAGGCTGACCGGGGTTGCGGCGCCCCTGCCGCAGATCAACGTCGACACCGACATGATCATCCCGAAGCAGTTCCTGAAGACCATCGCGCGCACCGGCCTCGGCAAGAACCTGTTCGACGAGATGCGCTACGACGACGACGGCGCGGAGCGGCCGGAGTTCGTGCTGAACCGGCCCGCCTATCGGCAGGCGCAGATCCTGGTCTCCGGCGAGAATTTCGGCTGCGGGTCGAGCCGCGAGCACGCGCCCTGGGCGCTGCTCGATTTCGGCATCCGCTGCGTGATCGCGCCGAGCTTCGCCGACATCTTCTTCAACAACTGCTTCAAGAACGGCATCCTGCCGATCGCGCTGCCGCAGGAGGACGTCGACAAGCTGATGGACGACGCCGAGCGCGGCGCCAACGCGGTGGTGACGGTCGATCTGGAGAACCAGGTGATCACCGGGCCGGATGGTGGCTCGATCGGTTTCGAGGTCGATGCGTTCCGCAAGCACTGCCTGCTGAACGGGCTCGACGACATCGCCCTGTCGCTGGAGAAGGCCGACGCGATCGACGCCTTCGAGGCGAAGCATGGCGGCGACCACGCCGTGGCTGAAGGCCGGCTGAGGCGCACCGCCTGAATCCACCGTAGGATGAATTGTCGGGATGTGGTAAATTGCCGCATTGCAATCACCAGCGAGGGTTTTTCAATGCGTGCTTCAATTTTGGCGGCCGGAGTGCTTGCCCTTTCCGTGTCGGCCGCATCCGCGACCACCTTCCGGGTGTTCTATGCCGACACTACGGCGCTTCTCGGCACGTTCGAGGCGCCGCTTGCCGGGGGACTGCTCACCGCAGCCTCGTTCGACGTTGATGGCGGGTTATTCGACGTGCTGGAGACCGGCACCGGCGCACCGGAGTACAATGCGGCGACCAACTTCGTCACCGCAGCCGGCGGCGGCGGCTTCGGGTCCGTGTACAACTCAGTGGCCTTCGACACGACGGACTTCGAGTCCAACCCAATTACCTGCGGCATCGGCGAATGCGTGTTCTCGATGACCGACGGCGTCGGAACCCCGGGCGAGTGGTATCTCGACTACTTCGCGTCCGACGGTGGCGCGGCCCTTGACCTCGGCCACTACGACATCGCGCCGATCCCGCTGCCCGCGACCGGGCTGCTGCTGGCTGGCGCGCTGGCGGGGTTCCTGGGGCTAAGGCGCCGCGTCGCCTGAACGACGGCCGCGCCCTCCCGAGGGCGCGTGGTTAATCGAACGTCAACGCCGCGCTGCGAGCCTCGGGCCATGATCGGCCCGGGGCTTCAGGCTTTGATGGCGGCGGCACTCGTCGCGATGTTGCCGTTTGCGGCGGCGGCGGAGGCGCTGCGGGTGGCGACCTGGGATGTCGGCCTGACCCGCAGCGGCGCGGGGGTGCTGGCGGCGGATCTCGGCAAGGCGCCGGATCCGGCGCTGGCGGGGTGCTGGCGGTGATCCGCGAGGTGCGGCCGGACGTGCTGCTGCTCACCGGGTTCGACGACGACCGCGCCGGAGTCGCGCTCGCCGCGTTCGGCGCGCTGCTGCGGCAGGGGCCGGACGGGATCGACTATCCGCACGCCTTTCATGACGCGGTGAACGCGGGGGAGCCGTCCGGGTTCGATCTCGACGGCGACGGACGCACCACCGGCTGGGCGGACGGCTGGGGCTGGGGCAGGTTTCCCGGGCAACGGCGGCATGGCGTTGCTGTCGCGGCTGCCGCTCGATACGGCGGCCGCGCGGAGCTTCCGGCTGATGGCCTGGGCCGACCTGCCCGGGGCGCTGATGCCGGAGCGGCCGGACGGGAGCCCGTATCCCGACGCCGAGGCGCGGGCCGCGCTGCGGCTGTCGTCGCGGGCGCACTGGGACGTGCCGGTGCTGCTGCCCGGCGGCGGACGGTTGCATCTTCTGGCATCGAACCCGACGCCGCCGCTGTTCGACGGGCCCGAGGGCTTCAACCGGCGGCGCAACCACGACGAAATCCGGTTCTGGGACGCCTGGCTCGGCGGCACGGCGTTTCGCGACGACGCCGGGCGGGTGGCCGGCCCTCCGGACGCGCCGGTGGTGGTGCTCGGCAACCTGAACGCCGATCCGGCCGACGGCGCGGGGCTGCGGGACGGCATCGCCGGGCTGCTCGCCGATCCGAAGCTGCAGGACCCCCGGCCGTCGAGCCGGGGCGGGGCCGAGGCCGCGAGCGAGGGGCACCGTGGCGATCCGGCGCTCGACACCGCCGACTGGCGCGAGGACGGCGGGCCGGGGAACCTGCGGGTCGACTACGTGCTGCCGTCGGCGGATCTGCGCGTGACCGGGGCGGGGGTGTTCTGGCCGGCACCGGGAGAGCCGCTGGCCGACGCAGCGGCGGCGGCATCCCCGCACCGGCTGGTCTGGGTGGACCTGGACCTGCCTTGGCGGAACCAAGATATGCCGTAGCTTGGATACCGAAAGTTGTAGCGTTGACGGACTGAACCGCCACATATAGCATCCGAATCACTGTCCACGTTCGTGTTTCCGTTTTCTGTGACAGCGCCTTGCATCAGCTTCGGCGATGTTTGGTGTGGCGTGGGCGCGCGTATCGCGTTGCCGTATGCGGCGATTTTCTCGCCGCGGACAACACTGGGGGATGGCCTATGAAGAGGAGACTGGAGATGAGACGAACAATTGCCGCGGCGGCGGCGCTGGCCGTGCTGGCCGCGGCGATGCCGACGGCTTCGGTGGCGCAGACGACGACAGCCACAACGGCAGATCCGCAGGACGCCAAGCGCCACGAGCTGGAATGCATGGCCGGAACGGTCGGCGGCGCCGTGATCGGCGTAGCCTTGGGAAGCTTCTTCGGCGGCGGACTGGGCAAGGCGATGTTCGAGGCCGGCGGGGCCGCCGTTGGCATCGACCGCGGCCGGTCCCTGAAATGCGGATCGAAGTCATGACCATGAAAACTCTGCTCGGGGCCGCGACGGCCCTTGCGATCCTCGCCGCGCCGGCGGCCATGGCCCAGGACGCTGCGCTGACGGAGGCGCACATCCAGTTGCTCGACATGGACGGGGACGGCGCGATCGATGTCACCGAATACCGGGTCTACACGTCGAACGCCTTCATCGCGCTCGACACGGACAACGACGATGCGTTGAAGCCTGCCGACACCGAGAAGGCCATGCCGGAAAGCCTGTTCAAGGAGATGGACAAAGACGCGGACGGCATTGTCACCCGCGTCGAATACGACGCCCGGATGATGCTCGACTTCAACGGCGCCGACAAAGACAAGAACGGCAAGCTGGACTGATACCCGTGGACTGCCGGGCGCCTCGGCGCCCGGCTTGACCGCTTCGGGAGAAGCGGCTAGCCCGGAGCCGCAATCGATCCCGGGAGACGCGCATCATGGCCACCGCTTCGCTTCTGATCCTGCCCGGCGACGGCATCGGCCCCGAGGTGATGGCCGAGGTGCGCAAGGTGATCGACTGGTTCGGACGGGCGCGCGGGATGGCGTTCGATGTCGAGGAGGATCTGGTGGGCGGCTGTGCCTACGATGCGCACGGGGCGCCGCTCAGCGACGCGACGATGGCGAAGGCGCAAGCGGCGGACGCAGTGCTGCTCGGGGCGGTCGGCGGGCCGAAGTACGACGCGCTCGACTTCTCGGTGAAGCCGGAGCGCGGGCTGCTGCGGCTGCGCAAGGAGATGGACCTCTACGCCAACCTGCGCCCGGCGCAGTGCTTCGACGCGCTGGCGGATTTCTCGTCGCTGAAGCGCGAGGTCGTGGCGGGGCTCGACATCCTGATCGTGCGGGAGCTGACCTCGGGCATCTACTTCGGCGAGCCGCG
Organism: uncultured Alphaproteobacteria bacterium; assembly: GCA_963773555.1. GTDB lineage: Bacteria > Pseudomonadota > Alphaproteobacteria > Rhodobacterales > Rhodobacteraceae > Amaricoccus. The sequence continues at coordinate 18,384 of CAVZCB010000015.1, read as the reverse complement.
CGGGATCGTCCGGGAAGGCAACGAGCGGGTCGGGATCAATACCCAGCGCTACACCGAAAGCGAGATCGCGCGGGTGGCGCGGTCGGCCTTCGAGCTGGCGCGCAAGCGGTCGAACAAGCTCTGCTCGATGGAGAAGGCCAACGTGATGGAGTCGGGCGTGCTCTGGCGCCAGGTGGTCAGCGAGGTGCACGAGGCGGAGTATCCGGACGTGGCGCTCTCCCACATGTATGCCGACGCCGGCGCCATGCAGCTCTGCCGCTGGCCCAAGCAGTTCGACGTGATCGTCACCGACAACCTGTTCGGCGACCTGCTGTCGGACGCGGCGGCGATGCTGACCGGATCGCTGGGGATGCTGCCCTCGGCCTCGCTCGGCGCGGTGGGCGCGAACGGGCGGCCGAAGGCGCTCTACGAGCCGGTGCACGGCAGCGCGCCGGACATCGCCGGGCAGGGCAAGGCCAACCCGATCGCCTGCATCCTGTCGTTCGCGATGGCGCTGCGCTACTCGTTCGACGCCGGCGACGAGGCGGCGCGGCTCGAGGCGGCGGTCGAGACGGTGCTGGCGGATGGCCTCAGGACCGCGGATCTGCTCGGGCCGCAGGGCGGCACCGCGGTCTCGACCTCGGCGATGGGCGATGCGATCGTGGCGGCGCTGGGTGAGGGCGCAAGCTGATCTGCCGATCGGCGGCTCAGGGTGCCGATCTCGCAGCGCGCGATACCGCGAGAAGGACGCCGACCAGGGCGCCAGCGACGGCCGCCGAGAGGTCGAGCAGCGACGAGGTTCGTCCGACGACGTAGAACTGCATCGACTCCAGCACCGCCGCGACGAGAGCAACCAGCGTGGCCGCGATCGTCAGGGTCAAGAGACGCACCCCGGTCCGGCGCGTGGCCACCGCACCGGCGAGCCCTCCCATGACCGCGAAGACGCCGAAACTGAAGACGAAGTCCTCGAGCCGACGGGGCGTCCGGGTCAACAGGCCCTGATAGGCACCCTGGATGTAGGCGACGGGCCGTTCGAGCGCGGCCGACGCGGCGCCGCTCCCCGCCATGCCTCGCGGACCGTCGGTGAAGTCGTACGCCGTGGCCGCGGTCGAGCCGGCGGCAGCGGGGCCGTTCCGCAAGTCGGCGCGTATCTCTGCTGCGTTGCGGGGCTGTATCGTCGATGACGATGCCCGAGATCAGACCGCGCCATGGCCGGTCGCCGGAGAGCTCGTTTCCGACCGCGAGATGGTAGCCGGGATCCCACGCATCCAGCGCGCCTTCGTGGCCGGGGAAGTGCGCCCGAGGCTCGCCATCGACATAGACGTCGAGCGTGGCGAGATCGTAGACGACGGACACGTGCTGCGCGCGCCCGACGACGAACACATCGGGCACGGTGATCTCGTCGGCAACGCCGTTGGGGTCGGCCGCGCTGGTCCGCAGGCGGAAGACAAGCGCAGTGCCCTGGGCGCCCAGGGTGAAGTTCCGCACGTCGGCGCCCGCCGAGTAGGTGACGATCCGCGCGGGGCCGGCTTGCTTCGGGGTGGTCGAGGTGAGCCAGGCCTCGACCGTCAGCCCCTGGCCCCCGACAAGCCGCTTGAACAGGGGGCGCGGCGGGTCGGCGGTGCGCAGCATGCCGTTGTCCGCGAACCGGACGCCATCGGCCGTCCATTCTGCGTCGTTGACGTGGAAGATCGGGGCGACCTGCAACCGGAATGGCCAAAGGTAGAGGAGCGTCGCGACCAGGAGCCACGACAGCAGCGGAACCGTGGGGGACATGGCGCGAAAACGGCGATTGCCGCGGACGTCAGGAAGCGGACCGGCGCGGCCCGCCTGGTCGCTTTTCGTCGCTCGTCGCCGAGACGAGCCGGCGCGGATCGCGTCGCGCAGTGCGCGAAAGGTCATGCGAGCAATGGCAAGCCACCTCCGGCAACAGCATACCGTGCACGGCGCTTTCGCTGGGGCGCCCAGGGTACAATTCGTTCTCTCCGGCGCTCAGGTAGAAGTCGAAGGGCGAGGGAGAGTCAACCGCCCGGCCGGACCGACGAGGCGCCGAACACCGCAGCTTGACCGGCGACTCAAGTCGCTTTACCGAGAGCGGACGGGAAGCGCTTCACGATGATCGCCTTCGCATCGCGGGCGGGCGCTCAAGGACATCCTGCCCGAATTGAACATGACGGTCGCGCAGCTGGCACCCCATCTCCATGTCACGAAAGCGGCCCTTTCCGATCTGCTCTGCGAGCGCAATGAAGTCAGCCACCGGATGTCGGACTTCGCAAGGCATTGCAGAACCGGACGCGCTGCGGGCGCGGCTGCAGATGCAGCATGATCTCCGGACGCTCGAGCAGGACGTGGTGCCTCGGACCGAGGTCGATCCTCTGCCGCTGTCGAACCAACGCCCTGCGCGGGTCAGGGTGACGGCCAGGAGGCGCCGCGATCCGGTGCCGGAGACGGCCGGCAAACCAGGGCCAAGGCGGGCGCGGCGATGAACGCCAACGCCCGGGGGGCGGTGCTCGCGCTGCTGGCCTTTGCGGTCTATTCCACGCACGACGTGGTGGTGAAGACCCTCGGCGCGAGCTATTCGCCGTTGCAGATCGTGTTCTTCGCCAATCTCTTCGGCTTTCCGGTCGTCACGGTGATGATGATGCGCGACCGGGCCGAGGGCAACCTGCGGCCGAAGCATCCGTGGTGGACGACGCTGCGGGTGGCTGCGGCGCTGGTGTCGACGACGCTGGCCTTCTACGCGTTCTCGCAACTGCCGATGGCGCAGACCTACGCGCTGATCTTCGCAGCGCCCCTGCTCATCACCATGCTCTCGGTGCCGGTGCTGGGCGAGACGGTGGGCTGGCGACGCTCGCTCGCCGTCGCCGTGGGGCTGGTGGGGGTGCTGGTGGTGCTGCGCCCGGGGGCGACGGAACTGACGACGGGTCATGCCGCGGCGCTGGGCGCCGCGGTCTGCTCGGCGATCGGCGCGATCGTGATGCGCAAGATCGGGCAGGACGAGCGCAGCGCGGTGATGCTGCTCTACCCGATGATGGCGAACTTCCTGGTCATGGCCTGCCTGCTCGGCTTCGTCTACCAGCCGATGCCGGTGATCCATCTCGGCGGGACCGGGCTGATGGCGGTCCTCGGCTTCGTGGGGGGCCTGTGCATCATCGGCGCCTACCGCGAGGGGCGTGCGGTGATCGTGGCGCCGATGCAGTACTCGCAGATCCTCTGGGCGGTTCTCTACGGCTACGCCTTCTTCGGCGAGGTGCCGGACCGGGCCACGGCGCTCGGGGCGGCGATCATCATCCTGAGCGGCGTCTACATCGTGCTGCGGGAGGACAAGGTCGACGTGTCGAAGACCCGGCCGGTGCTGCAGACCCGCACCCGGGCGGTCGCGGGCACCTACCCGCGGGTGGAGTCGATCCGGCACCTGTTCCGGAAACGGCTGCACGGGGGCGCGGCGGCCGATCGCGCCGAAGGGGATCGCGCGGGCGGGATGCCAGCCGGCGCGGAGGGCGCGCCCGAGCCGAGAAACGGCGTTGCACTACAACGGGAACCGCATTAAACACTCGCCCGGTGTCGGAGTGTAGCGCAGCCTGGTAGCGCACCTGCTTCGGGAGCAGGGGGTCGGAGGTTCGAATCCTCTCACTCCGACCAGTATCCGCGATCAGGCCCGGGAGCCGGCGGGCGCGCGTTCCGGGATGGTCGGCCCGGGGGAAAGAGCGCAGCCGATGTCGCCGCCGATCGAGCCATCCGAGACGCCCTGGCTGTCCGTCGTCGTTCCACTGAAGAACGAGTCGGAGAACATCGACTTCGTCACCGACGGGATCGTGGCGGCCTGCGACAGCCTCGGTCCCTACGAGATCATCTACGTCGACGACGGGTCGACCGACGACACGGGCGCGCGCGTTCTGGCGCTGACCGAGCGCTACCCGCAGGTGCGTCTGGTTCGCCACGAGACCAGCGCCGGGCAGTCGGCGGCGATCCACAGCGGGGTGCTGAAGGCGCGGGGTGACGTGATCTGCACCCTCGACGGCGACGGGCAGAACCCGCCCTCGGAGATCGTGAAGCTGATCGCGAGGCTCGACGGGCGGCGGTTTCCGGACGGGGTCGCGCTGGTGGCCGGCCAGCGGGTCGGCCGGCAGGACACCGCCTCGAAGAAGCTGGCGTCGAAGGCGGCCAACGACCTGCGCTCGCGGCTGCTCAACGACGGCACCCGCGATACCGGCTGCGGACTGAAGCTGATCCGGCGGGACGTGTTCCTGGCGCTGCCGTATTTCGATCACATGCATCGCTACCTGCCGGCGCTGGTGGCGCGTGAGGGCTGGGAGACGCTGCACGTCGACGTGGGCCATGCCGCACGCCACGCGGGGAACTCGAACTACGCCAATCTGGCGCGCGCGGCGGTCGGCGTCTCGGATCTCGCCGGCGTGATGTGGCTGATCCGCCGGCGCAAGAAGGCGCGCGGCGTCGAGGTCACGCCCGCTCCGCATCGGGAGACCTGACAGCAATGGACACCCTCTTCGCCTTCTTTCGTGTCGACCACTGGGGCGAGTTCTGGTGGGTGGTTGTCGGGTTGCTCGGGCAGCTGATGTTCTCGATGCGCTTCCTGATCCAGTGGATCTCCTCGGAGCGGGCGCGCAAGCTCGGTGATGCCGGTGGCGTTCTGGTATTTCTCGCTGGCCGGCGGGGTGATCCTGCTGAGCTATGCGATCTATCGCCGCGATCCGGTGTTCATCCTCGGGCAGGCGACCGGCCTTGTGATCTACGCGCGCAACCTCTGGCTCATCCGTGCCGAAAAGCGCCTCGTCTGAGACGCGCCTGTTCGCGTACGCCCTCGCGGCCATCGCGCTCGTCACCGCCTGGCGCGTGGTGCTGCTGACGTGGGACAGCGCCGATCTGTTCGTGGACGACGCGCAGTACTGGTTCTGGGGGCAGGAGCTCGCCTGGGGCTATTATTCCAAGCCGCCGCTGATCGGCTGGATCCTGCGGCTCTCGACCACGATCGGCTCCGACGCGCCGTTCTGGATCCGGCTGCCGCTGCCGTTGATCCACGCCGGGACCGCGGTGCTGGTGGCGCTGATCGGGCGGCGGCTGTTCGGGCCGCGGGTCGGTGCGGTCGCGGGGATCGGCTACGCCAGCCTGCCGGGCGTGGCGGTGGGGAGCCTGCTCGTCTCGACCGACACGCCGATGCTGTTCTGCTTCGCGCTCGCCATGCTGGCGCAGCTGCACCTCGGGGCGCGGCGCTCGCTCGGGTGGGCGCTGGTGCTGGGGGCGGCGGTCGGGGTCGGGCTGCTGGCGAAGTACGCGATGATCTACTTCCCGCTGGTGGCCGTCGTCGCCGCGCTCGTCGCGCCGGTGGCCCGCATCGGCTGGCGCGATGCCGGGGTGGCGGCGCTGGTCGCGCTGGCGCTGGTCGCGCCGAACCTGATCTGGAACGCCGGCAATCAGTTCGCGACCCTGCATCACACCGCCGACAACGCCGACTGGCAGGGGTTCCGGCTCGACTTCGACGAGCTCGCCGAGTTTCTCGCGGCCCAGTTCGCGGTGGCGGGGCCGGTGATGTTCGGGGCTTTTCTGGTCGGGCTGGTCTGGATCGGCCGCCCGTTGCCGCGCTATCTCGCGGCGATGTCGCTGCCGGTGTTCGGCGTCGTCAGCGTGCAGGCGCTGCTCTCCGAGGCCAATGCGAACTGGGCGGCGGCGGGGCATCTCGCGGCGGTGGTGCTGGCGGCGGCGGTGCTGGCGGGACGGCGGCGGTGGCTGACGGTCGGGCTCGGGATCAATCTTTTCGTCACGGCGGCGCTGCCGGTGGCGGCGGTGTTTGCCGACAGCTGGCGGATCGGGTCGGGCAACCTGGTGCTGGCGCGCTACGTCGGGCAGGGCGCGCTCAGCCTCCGCGCCGCGGACGCCGCCGGTGCCGAGGGGCTCGACACCATCGTCAGCGACAACCGGGCGATGCTGGCGGATTTCTTCTACACGCTGCGCAACACCGGGCTCAACATCTACGCCGCGCCGGTGGAGGGCTTTCCGCCGAACCACTATGCGCAGAAGCACCCGCTGGAGCCGGGCAAGGGCGATGTCCTGTTCGTCACGCGCTCGGCCGACCCGCCGGCGTGCCGATCGGCGGATGTGGTGCCGAAGGAGGTGTCGAGCTGGCGCCCGGCGCTCGGGTTCGTCACCGACGAGATCCACGCCTATCGCGTGCCGCGCAGCTGCTGGTTCCCGCCCGCCGGCTGATCGACCGGTCGGAACGGACACCGAGGTCGACGGCCGCCCGAGATTTGCGTAGGGTTCGTGAAGGAATACCGATACCGCTGTCCGATCGACTGTCATCAAAGATAATCGTTGAATTCGACGGGGGACAATCATGGCAGAGCAAACAGTTTCGGACATCCTGAGCCACGAACACTCCAAGGCGCACCTGACCGACGTCAACTACATGCCGCCGCTGATCGAGGCGGTGCCGCTCGGGATCCAGCACGTGCTGGCGATGTTCGTCGGCAACGTGACGCCGGCGCTGATCATTTCGAGCGCGATCGATGCGCCCGACGAGATGCGGGTGTTCCTGATCCAGGCGGCGATGTTCGTCGCCGGGGTGGCGACGCTGGTGCAGACCCTCGGCCTCGGGCCGATCGGCGCGAAGGTGCCCATCGTGATGGGCACGAGCTTCGGCTTCGTGCCGGTGCTGGTCCCGATCGCGCAGAACAGCGGGCTGCCCGCGGTGATGGGGGCCTGCTTCGTCGGCGGCCTGGCGATGGCGCTGGTCGGCTTCTTCATCCGCTACGTGCGGTTCCTGTTCCCCGCGGTGGTGACGGGAACCTTCGTGCTGCTGATCGGCATCATCCTCCTGCCCGTCGGCTTCGCCTATGTCGGTGGCGGCTTCGGCGCGGCGGACTTCGGCGCGCCGCGGCACCTGCTGCTGGCGCTGGTGGTGTTCTGCGTCACCGTCGGGATCAACCAGTTCACCAGGGGGTTCCTGTCCGAGATGGGCGTCCTGCTGGGCATCGTGGTGGGCTATCTGCTCGCCATTCCGCTGGGGCTGGTGGACTTCTCCAGCGTCGGAAGGGCCGGCTGGGTGGCGCTGCCGGTGCCGTTCTCGATCGGTCTCGAGTTCGTCCCGGTCGCCATCCTCGGCGTCGTCGTCATGTCGATCGTGACCAGCGCGGAATCGATCGGAGACATCGCCGGCACCGTCATCGGCGGCGCCAACCGCCAGCCGACGTCCCGGGAGCTGTCCGGCGGCGTGATGGCGGATGGCCTTGCCAGCAGCTTCGCCGCGATCTTCAACGCCTTTCCGCAGATCAGCTTCAGCCAGAATGTCGGGCTGGTGGCGCTGACCGGCGTCGCCAGCCGCTTCGTGGTGGCGATCGGCGGCGGCTTTCTCGTCTTCGCCGGGCTGTTCCCGAAGTTCGGCGCGTTCGTCACCACCATTCCGAACGCGGTGCTGGGCGGCGCGGTGATCATCATGTTCGGCATGATCGCGGCGGCGGGCATCAAGATGCTGTCGCTGGTCGATCTCAACAAGCGCAACATGATCATCATCGCCGTGTCGGTCGCGGTGGCCATCGGCCTGCCCGCGCAGCCGGCGCTGTTCGAAGGCCTCTCCCCGGGCCTCAAGGCGATGCTGGCAGTCCGGGCTGATCCCGGGGGCCGTCGTCGCCATCGTCCTGAACCTCGTCCTCCCCGGAAAGGAAATCATCGACCACGGCGACGAGGTGGACCTGCCGTAGTTCGGGGCAGGGTCGCCGCCCCTGGGGTTGCAGCGAGGAGGCCGATCGTGGGAACCATCCTGATCCGCAACGCGCGCCTCGTCGCGACGTTCGACGCGGAGCGCCGGGAGATCGCCGACGGCGGCCTGTTCATCCGCGACAACGTGATCGAGAAGGTCGGATCGAGCGCCGATCTGCCGGCGGAGGCCGACACGGTGCTCGACCTGACCGACCACGTGGTGCTGCCCGGCCTCGTCAACACCCACCACCACATGTACCAGAGCCTGACCCGGGCGGTGCCGGCCGCGCAGGATGCCGAGCTGTTCGGCTGGCTGAAGACGCTCTATCCGATCTGGGAGCGGCTGACCCCGGAGATGATCCGCGTCTCGACCCAGACGGCGATGGCGGAGTTGATCCTGTCGGGCTGCACCACCTCCAGCGACCATCTCTACGTCTTCCCCGACGGTTGCCGGCTGGACGACAGCATCGAGGCCGCCGGGGAGATCGGCATGCGCTTCCACGCGACCCGTGGCAGCATGAGCGTCGGCGAGAGCCAGGGCGGCCTGCCTCCGGACAGCCTGGTGGAGAAGGAGCCCGACATACTCGCCGACACCCGGCGGCTGATCGAGGCGTGGCACGACCCGGCGCCCTGCGCGATGCTGCGGATCGGGGTCGCTCCCTGCTCGCCGTTCTCGGTCAGTCAGGGCCTGATGCGCGATTCGGCCGATCTTGCCCGCGCCTATGGCGTGGGACTGCATACCCACCTGGCGGAAAACACCAACGACATCGCCTACAGCCAGCAGAACTTCGGCATGACGCCCGCGGAATATGTCGAGGATCTCGGCTGGGTGGGCAACGATGTCTGGCACGCCCACTGCGTGCAGCTCGATCAGCCCGGCATCGAGCTGTTCAGCCGCACCGGCACCGGTGTGGCGCACTGTCCCTGCTCCAACATGCGGCTCGCGTCGGGCATAGCGCCGGTGCGGCGGATGCTGGATCATGGGGTGAAGGTGGGACTGGGCGTGGACGGCTGCGCCTCCAACGACGGCGGCCACATGCTCGGGGAGGCGCGCCAGGCGATGCTGCTGCAGCGCGTCGGTTTCGGACCGGCGGCGCTGTCGGCGCGGCAGGCGCTGGAGCTGGCGACGCGGGGGGGCGCGGCGGTCCTCGGGCGCGACGACATCGGCTCGCTCGCGCCCGGCAAGGCGGCCGACCTCATCGCGTTCGACCTGAACCGGATCGAGTTCGCCGGCGGGCTGCACGACCCGCTCGCCGCGCTGCTGTTCTGTGCGCCGGTCAAGGTCGCCTATTCGTTCATCAACGGCAGGCGGGTCGTCGAGAACGGGCATCTGGTCAGCATGGACATCGCTTCGATATCGAGGCGCCACAACAGACTTGCAGCGGACCTCATGCGAAACGAAGCGTAGCTTCCGACGGGGGTGCGGCTGGTCAGAACGGCCAGATGAACGGCACGAGGCCGATGGCGACGACGGCGAACCAGAGCATCATCGGCAGGCCGAACTTCCAGTAGTCGCCGAACCGGTAGCCGCCGGGCTCCATCACCATCAGGTTGGTCGGCGTCGCGACGGGCGTGATGAACGACGCGGCGGCGGCGATGGCGACGCACATCAGCACCGGCTGCGGCGAGATGCCCATCTCGAGCGCGGCGACCACCGAGATCGGGATGATGATGAGGGCGGTGGCGGTGTTGGAGATCACCTGGCCGAGCACGGCGGTCAGCACGAAGAGCCCGGCGAGGAGCGCGCGGGGACCGGCGCCGCCGACGGTGTAGATCAGGCCGTCGGCGAGGAGACGGGCAGCACCGGTCTCGGAGATCGCGGTGGAGAGCGGCATCATCGCGCCGACGAGGATAACCGTGGTCCAGTTGATCGCCCGGTAGAGCTCGTCGACCGAGAGGATGCCGAGCAGCAGCACGGCGCCCGCCGCGATCAGCCCCGCGACCGCCGCCGGGACGACGCCGGTTGCGAGCAGCAGCACCATCACCCCGAGGATGGCCAGCGTCTGCTTGGCGCCCGGACCCATCGGCAGGGCCTGGCGACGCACGAGGTCGGGCGAGTTCACCACCAGCACCTCGGGCGGGGCGAGCCGGGTCTCGAGCGCCGACCAGGTGCCCTGCAGCAGCATGGTGTCGCCGGCGGCCAGCGGCACGCCCCTGAGCAGATCCTCGCCCTGGCGCTGCACTGCGAGCACCACCAGATCGCCGCTCGGGGTGATCATGCCCGGAAACAGCCGGTCGCCGATCAGCGGCGAGCGGGGCGGGATCACCACCTCGGCAAGACCCGAGCCGGCGTTGAAGAGGCTCGTCTCGATCCCGCCCGCCTCCGGGTCGAGGTCGACCCCGGGGATGAGCGCGAGCTCGGCGGCGAGTGCGGCGGCCTCGTCGGTGTCACCGCGCACCAGCACCACGTCGCCGGCCACGATCGTGCCGAGACGGGCGGCGCCGGCCGCGTCGTCGCCGGCGCGGACGGTGACGAGCGTCAGGCCCGGCCACCGGTCGATCTGGAAATCCGCGCGTTGGGTTCCGACCAGCGGCGACAGTTCGCGGACGTGCAGCTCGTGGACGTCGGAGGTCAGGCGGAACTGCTCGACCAGCGTGCGGGCGTGCCGGCTGAGATCGGGCGGCAGGGCCTTGCTCTCGCGCACCGGCAGCAGCCGCGCGCCGAACAGCACCGCGAGCACGATGCAGCCGATCACCAGCGGCACCCCGGCCAGCGCGAACTCGAAGTAGTTGAAGCCGCCCTGGCCCGCCTCCTGCGAGGCCTCGAGCACCAGCACGTTCACCGGCGTGCCGGTCAGCGCCAGCATCGAGCCGGAATGGGCGCCGAACACCAGCGGCATCAGCAGCTGCGAGGGCGCGCGGCGCAGGCGCACCGCCATCACCACCACGACCGGCAGCAGGGCCGCCACGGCGCCGTTGACCGAGATCAGCGCCGAGAGCACGCCGACGAACAGCATGGTGAGCGAGATCAGCCGGGCGCGACTGTCGCCGGCGCCGCGGATCAGGAACTGCCCGGCCCAGGCGGTGACGCCGGTCTTCTCCAGCGCGGCGCTGACCACGAACAGCACGGTCACGAAAATCGTCGCCGGGTCGCCGAAGCCCCGCGAGGCTCTGGTTGAGGGTGAGCACGCCTGTGGCCCAGAGCGCCAGCGCGCAGCCGACACAGACCGCGATCACCGGCAGCCGGTCCCAGACGAACAGGACGATCACGCCGGCGATGATGGCGAACACGATCCAGATGTCGCTCATGGGATACCTTCAGGTTGTGCTGGCCACGGGGTCTTGAGGTGGCACAATTCACTTGCCTTCGCAATGCGGGTCGGTAGTAATCGAAGACGCGGGCGGGCGGGTCTTTTCAAAGTAATTTCGTCAGAGACGCCAACGGACTTGAAATAGCCGCGGGCCAGCCGGGGGGTTTCGATCAGCGCCATGAATAACGCAGAAAACGCTCAGAAGAAGGCCGGGGCGCTCGATGGCTTCCTGACGACCATCGAGCGGGTCGGCAACAAGGTGCCGCACCCGGCGATCATCTTCTTCGTGCTCATCGGGCTCGTCGTTGCGCTCTCGGTAATCCTCGGGCTGATCGGCTGGTCGGCGACCTACGAGACCATCGATCCCGTCAGCCATGAAGTGATAACCCGGACGACGACGGTGCAGAGCCTGCTCTCGGGCGACGGCATCCGGTTCATGTTCACCTCGATCGTGCCGAACTTCCTCGGCTTCGGGGCGGTGGGCGTGATCATCGTGGCGATGATCGGGGTCGGGCTGGCGGAAGAGTCCGGGCTGATCGCGACGCTGGTGCGCAAGATCGTCGAGGTCGCACCCCGGTCGATCTTCACCTTCATCATCGTCATGCTGGGCGTCGTCTCGTCGATCGCCGCCGACGCGGGCTACCTGGTGCTGGTGCCGCTGGGGGCGGCGGCGTTCCACAGCCTCGGGCGGCATCCGCTGGCCGGGCTCGCGGCGGCGTTCTCCGGGGTGGCGGGGGTGTTCCTGGTCAACCTGTTCGTCACGCCGACCGACGCGCTGCTGGCGGAGATGACCAACGACGCGATCCACCTGGTCGATCCGAACCGCAGCATCACGCTGGTCGGCAACCTCTACTTCATGATCGCCTCTTCGATCCTGATGGGGCTGGTCTGCACCATCCTCACCGAGAAGGTGGTCGAGCCGCACCTCGGCCCCTACGAGGGCGGGGTGCCGGTCGAGGGCCAGGAGGCCTTGAGCGCGGAACAGTCGCGGGGCCTGCGCTACGCCGGCTGGGCGCTTCTGGGCTTCGTGATCGTGATCGGGCTGCTGACCGCGCCGCCGGGGGCGCCGCTGCGCCATCCGGAGACCGGCGAGATCCTGTCGGGCTCGCCGTTCATGACCGGGCTGATCGTGCTGATCAGCGCGCTGTTCTTCACCGTGGGGTTCGCCTACGGCAAGGGCGCGGGGACGGTGAAGGATCTGACGGCGGCGATCGGGATGATCGTCAAGACGTTCTCGGGGCTGGCGGGGCTGATCTTCCTGCTGCTGGTGATCGCGCAGTTCATCGCGTTCTTCAACTTCACCAACATCGCGACCGTGCTGGCGGCCAACCTCGCGGATTTCCTCGAGACGGTGCCGATCGGCGGGGTCGGCTACATCCTGATCTTCGTGGCGGTGATCTTCCTGATCGACCTGCTGATCACCGGGGCGGTGGCGAAGTGGGCGATCTTCGCGCCGGTGTTCATCCCGCTGTTCATGCGGCTTGGCGGCGACCCGAACCTGGTGCTGGCGGGATACCGGGTGGGGGATTCGCCGGCGAACGTCATCACGCCGCTCAACGTCTATCTGGGCGTGATGGTCGGGTTCGCCGGCAAGTACGTGAAGGACGCCGGGATCGGCACCATCGTCTCGCTGATGCTGCCGTACACGGTGGTGATGCTGGTGCTTTGGACGCTGCTGCTGATCGTGTGGTATCTTCTCGGCCTGCCGCTCGGGCCGGCCTGACCCTCGAGTTGGCCCGCGACCCGCCACGATTTCAGGGAGAGCTTTCATGTCCGATCTCGACAAGGTCCTCGACGCCATCGACGCCGATCTCGACAACGCGCTGGAGCGGCTGTTCGCCACGCTGCGGCTGAAATCGATCTCGACCGATCCGGCCTACGCGGCGGAGACCCGCGCCTGCGCCGAATGGCACGCCGCCGACCTCGCCGCGATCGGGTTCGACGCCTCGGTGCGCGATACCGCCGGCCATCCGATGGTGGTGGGGCACGAGCGCGCGGCGCGGGGACCGTCGGTGCTGTTCTACGGCCACTACGACGTGCAGCCGGCCGATCCGCTCGAGTTGTGGGAGCGCGATCCGTTCGATCCGAAGATCGTCACCCGCGAGGACGGCAGCAAGATGATCGTCGGTCGCGGCGCCGCCGACGACAAGGGCCAGCTGATGACCTTCGTCGAGGCCTGCCGCGCCTGGAAGGCGGTGACGGGCAAGCTGCCGCTGCAGGTGACGGTGCTGCTCGAGGGCGAGGAGGAATCGGGCGGGGTGAACCTGCCGCCGTTCCTCGACGCCAACGCCGACGAGCTCCGGGCCGACAACGCGCTGATCTGTGACACCAACATGTGGGATCCGCGGACGCCGGCGATCACCACCTCCCTGCGCGGGCTCTGCGGCGAGGAGATCGTGATCCACGGCGCAGACCGCGACCTGCACTCGGGGTTCTACGGCTCGGCGGCGGCCAACCCCAACCACGTCCTCGCCCGCATCCTCGCTGAACTGCACGATTCCGACGGCCGGGTCGCCATCCCCGGCTTCTACGACGGCGTGCCGGAAATTCCGCAGTCGCTGCGCGACAGCTGGGCGACGCTCGGCTTCGACGAGATCGCGTTCCTCGGCGAGGTCGGCCTGTCGGACCCGGCGGGAGAGAAGGGCCGCAGCGTGCTCGAGATGGTGTGGTCGCGCCCGACATGCGAGGTCAACGGCATGGGCGGCGGTTATCAGGGGGCCGGGTTCAAGACGGTGATCCCGGCGATGGCCTCTGCCAAGATCTCGTTCCGGCTGGTGTTCGACCAGGATCCGCACAGGGTGCGCGCCGACTTCCGCGAATTCGTCAGGTCGTGGATCCCCGCCGATTGCCGGGTGGAGTTCCACGAACACGGTGCCGGGCGGGCGGTGGCTTTCGACACTAGTGGTCCGGTCTTCCAGAAGACTCAAGGAGCGCTCACCGACGAGTGGGGCCGCGGCGCGGCCTTCATCGGCGGCGGCGGCTCTATTCCGGTGGCGACGTTGATCAAGGACAAGTTGGGGATCGACGTGGTGATGGCCGGCTTCGGACTGGCGGACGATCGCATCCACAGCCCGAACGAGAAGTACGATCTCCGGAGCTTTCACAAGGGCATCCGCTCATGGGCGCGGATCCTGGAGAGCCTCGCCGGTTGAGTCGCATCGGGCCACGAGCCTGACCCCAGCGCCGGCCGGGCGCGGTCGGCGACAGCGTCCCGCCTGGCCGGGTCAGTCGGCGAACAGATCGGCATCCTCGGCGGCGATCACCGGCAGCGAGCGCAGGATTTCCGACAGATGCACCCGCATCTGCTCGCGAGCGCTGTCGGGATCCCGTCGTGCAATCGCCCGAGCGATCCCGGCGTGCTGGGCAATGAGCGTCTCGAGCGGCGTCGCGTGCCGCAGCGAGAGGTAGCGGACGCGGTCCATCTGCGCCTTCAGGCCCTCGAGAACGCGCCAGGCATCGCGGCAGTCGGCGAGCTCGATGACCCTCTGATGGAACTCCTCGTCGAGCCGGAGGAACAGGTTGGTGTCGTCGGCCTTCGCGGCCTCGGCCTGGGCGGCGACCAGCGAATCGAGCGCCGCGGGAGATTCGCAGCCGGCGCGTTCGGCGGCGCGGCCGGCGATCGCCACCTCGATCGCTTCGCGCAGGAACTGGGCGTTCCGGACGTCGCGCATCGAGATCAGCCGCACGAAGGTCCCGCGTTGCGGCCTGATGTCCACGAGCCCGGTTTCGGAGAGCTTGATGAACGCCTCGCGCACCGGCTGGCGCGAGACGCCGAGCTGCTCGGCGACCTGGGCCTCCGAAAGCAGATCTCCGGGCCGCAGTTCCAGCCGGACGATCGCCTGCCGCAACACCTCGTAGACGCGGGTGCCCATGGTGAACTGGCGCACCACCCCCCTGTCGTTCAGCGCGTGCAGCGTCGGTCGGACCTTCATGGTTGACAGTGCTATGCTACCATACTAGGGATCTCAAGCCGAAACACATTCCTGGGGAGGAAAACAACTCATGGGCATCGGTTACATCCGGGCTGCCGCACTCCTGTTGAGCGGCGCGGTCGCTGCACCGGCGTGGGCGGCGGACTACTCGCTCAGCATCAACACCGCGCTCAACACCAGCGACCCGCTCTACAAGGGGCTCGAGAGCCTGCAGTCGGCGGTCGCCGAGCGGTCGGACGGCGCGCTGGAGATCAAGCTGTTCCCGAACTCGCAGCTCGGGCCGGACGAGGACGTGCTCGAGCAGGCGCGCGCCGGCGCCCCGGTCGCGGTGGTGGTCGATGGCGGGCGGCTGGCGGTGTTCCAGAACGAGTTCGGCATTCTCGGCGCGCCCTACCTCGCGTCGGGCTACGAGGGCATCCGCAAGGTCGTCACCTCGCCGCTGTTCGACGACTGGGCCGCCAAGCTGAAGGAGAGCGCCGGCCTCGACGTGCTCTCGTTCAACTGGTGGCAGGGCGAGCGCGAGCTCTGGACCCAGAAGCCGATCGAGACGCCGGCCGATCTCGATGGCGTGCGGATGCGCACGCCGGGCGCGCCGGTGTGGATCGAGACGGTAAAGGCGATGGGCGCGACGCCGACGCCGATGCCCTATGCCGACGTCTATTCGGCGTTGCAGACCAACGTCATCGACGCGGTCGAGGCGCAGCTCCCCGCCGGCTATAACTCGAAGCTGCAGGAAGTCACCAAGTACGTGACGATGACCGGTCACATCAACCTGATCACCGGGCTCGTCACCAGCGCGGCCTGGGTCGACAGCCTGCCGGACGACCTGCAGACCATCCTGAAGGAGGAGTTGCTGAAGGCCGGCGACGTGGCCTCGCACGGCACCGAGGACGCGCTCGCGCAGATCGCGTCGGACCTCAAGGACGAGGGCGTGACGATCAGCGACATCGACGTGACGCCGTTCCGCGAGGCCACGGCTTCAGTCTACCAGACGCTCGGCTATGCCGATCTGCGCAAGCAGGTCGACCAGATTCTCGGCAACTGAGCGTGAGGGCCGCGCCGCCGCATACGCCGGCGGCGCGTCAACCCGGAAGGGATCTCTGAAATGATCAAGGCGCTCGCGCGGCTCGAGTTCGCGGTCTCCGCCGCGCTGCTCGCGATCATCGTGTTGCTGGTGTTCGTCGCGGCGATCATGCGCAGCTTCGGCCACCCGCTGATCTGGTCGGTGGACATGGCGCAGCTGCTGTTCATCTGGCTGTGCTTCTTCGGCGCCTGCCGGGCGATGCGCGAGAAGGGGCACATCGGCATCGATCTTCTCGTTCGGTATCTGCCGGGTCGGATGCGATTCGGGCTGGAGTTCGTCCTGACCCTCGTCGTGCTCGTGTTCCTGCTGGCACTCGCCTACGAGGGCTACGGGCTCACCATGCTGAACCTCGCGCGCCAGTTCGGCGACAGCGGGCTGTCCTATGCCTGGGTCACGTCCGCGGTCCCGGTCGGCGCGCTGCTGCTGGCGATCGCGCTGACGGCGAACCTGGTGCGGGCGTGGCCGTGGCGGGCAAGCGGGGGCCGGCTGATCTATTCGCGGACCGACGAGGACGCGCCCGTGACGACGGAGCTGTGAGATGCTGACGATCACGCTCGTCTTCTTCGTCTTGATGTTTCTCGGGATGCCGGTCGCCTTCGCCATCGGCATTTCCGGCTTCGTGTTCTTCATCACCTCGGCGGTGATGCCGATGTCGATCGGCGTCCAGAAGATCGCCACCATGAGCCAGAGCTTTCCGCTGCTGGCGGTGCCGTTCTTCGTGCTGGCGGGCCACCTGATGAACGAGAGCGGCATCACCAGCCGGCTGTTCCGGTTCTCGAGCGTCGCGGTCGGCTGGATGGCCGGCGGGCTGGCGCAGGTCGCCATCCTGCTCTCGACGGTGATGGGCGGGGTGTCGGGCTCGGCGGTGGCGGACGCGGCGATGGAGGCGCGCATCATCGGGCCGACGATGATCCGGAACGGCTACAGCCGGGGCTTCTCGGCGGCGGCGATCGCGGTCGGCTCGCTGATCACCGCGACGATCCCGCCGAGCATCGGGCTGATCCTCTATGGCTACATCGGCAACGTCTCGATCGGGCGGCTGTTTCTGGCCGGCATCATTCCCGGGCTGTTGATGATGGTCGGCATGATGGGGACGGTCTACGTGATCTCCAAGCGGCGCGGCTATGTCGTGACAGACGCCGAGCGGCCGACCCTCGGCGCGCTCGGCTCGGCGATCTGGGGGGCGAAGTGGGCGCTGTTCTTCCCGGTGGCGCTGGTCGTCGCGATCCGGGGCGGGTATTTCACGCCCTCCGAGGTCGGTGCCTTCGCCGTGGTCTACGCGGTGGTGATCGGAGTTTTCGCCCATCGGGAGCTCGACCTCGCCAAGATGAAGCAGGCGTTCGGGCACGCGATCTCCGATATCGGACTGATCATGATCATCATCCTGATGTCGGGCATGGTCGGCTTCGCGATCATCTTCCTGCAGGTGCCGCAGGAGATCTCGGCCTGGATGCTGGCGGGGATCGAGAGCCCGGCGCTGACCGTGCTGCTCGTGCTCTTGTTCCTGCTGGTCGCCGGCTGCTTCGTCGAGAGCACGGTGCTGGTGCTGCTGCTGACCCCGATCTTCGTTCCGATCGTCACCCACGTCGGGATCGATCCGGTGCATTTCGGCATCCTGATGATGAGCATCGTGACGCTCGGCGGCATGACGCCCCCGGTCGGCGTGGCGATGTTTGCGGTCTGCTCGCTGATGGACGTCAAGATCGAGGAGTATACCGTCGAGGCGCTGCCGTTCCTCGCGACGATCATCGGGCTGATCGTCCTCCTGCTGTTCGTCCCGCAGGTCGTGCTCTGGCTTCCGGACCTCGCCTTCGGGCCGGGGAGGTAGCGCCACGGCGATCTGGCGCTCGACGGGAAAGGCGCCTGGGCTCCACCTGCCAAGGCTTCGGAGGTGGAACGCCGTTTCGCGCCGCGGTATCGTTCGAGGGCCCTCTGAGCCAGGACTGAGCAATCGGTGAATTCATCAGCGCACGGCTCCCTGCGCGACCGCCTCCTGATGGCGGCCTGACGCGGACCGCACCCCAGCATGCCCGACGCTCATGTCCTCGCGACGTTTCTCGCCCAGCTGATCGTGCTGATGGGCGTCGGCCGCCTGCTGGGCGAGGCCATGGCGCGGTTCGGTCAGCCGGCGATCTTCGGCCAGTTGCTGGCCGGAGTCGCGCTGGGTCCGTCGCTGTTCGGAGCAGTGTTGCCGGGTCTGCACGGCCTGATCTTCCCGGAGTCCGACGAAATCAAGTCGATGATCGACGCGATTTCGCAGGTCGCCATCCTGCTCCTGCTGCTGACCGGCATGGAAACCAACATCGAGCTGGTCCGACGTCGGTTCCGGGTCGTGCTGACAACGTCGGTCACGGGAATCGCGGTCCCGTTCGCCTGCGGCCTCGCGATCGGCTACCTGATGCCAGACAGCCTCGTGCCCGACGAG
>CAVZCB010000014.1:0-110067 GCA_963773555.1 uncultured Alphaproteobacteria bacterium | reverse complement strand
CGAGGTGACGGTATAGATCGACTTGAGTTGCACCTGCAGGGCCTGGTAGGCCGAGGCCGCCTCGAGCGGATCGGTGGCGACGATCTTCACCCGCGCCTGGTCGAGCGTGTCGCGCTCCGCTACTCGCCCGGCCTTCGCCTTCTCCACCGCCTCCTGCAGGCTGCCGACCCCGGCGCGCAGCTTGAGGATGCCCTCCTTGGCATCGAGCATCCGGGCGCCCGCCTCGCCGAGCAGCGCCATCTGCTCGGTCTGGTTGCCCGTGAAGGCGCCGCCCGCGACGACCGCGGCCATCGCCTGCGCCCGCAGGACCGCCACCAGCCTGTCGTCGTCGGCGCGCATACCGTAGTCGAGCCGCTGGCCCTCGCCGATATCGACCGGCGTCAGGTCATCGGTCGAGCCGACATAGCCGCTGGTGTAGAACGCGCCGCCCGGCTTGGCGAAGTAGGCGTCGATCGCGGTGATCGCGTCGGCCGCGGTCACAGCACCACCCGCCAGCGTGTCGAGATCGGCGAGAATCGCGGCGGCCGGCGCCACCGCGGCGCTGTCGGTCGCGGTGCCGGCAAAGAGCGACTGGCCCGCCACGGTCGTGTTCAGCATGGCCACGGTGTCGCTGAACGCCCCGCGCGCCGCGGTCGCATGCATCATCGCCGTCGAGTAGTCGCCGCGGTAGACCGTATCGCTGAGGTCGATCGCCAGGTCTTCGGCCGGTGCCAGGATGCTCCCGAGGCTCTGCTGCATCACGTCGAGGCGCAGCTCGGTCAGGGAGATCGTCTGGGTGAAGACCGCGTTGCGGTCGAGCGAGCGTTCGAGCGCGAAGAGGCGGGTGAGATTGCCTCCCGTTGCCTGGAAGCGATCCGCCTTGAGCCCGCTGGTCAGCTCCTGCGCTGACACGTCAAGCTTGTTGCGGGTTGCGAACGCCTGCTTTTGCAGCGTCTGCAATCGGGTGAGGTCCGATCCTCCGGTCAGGCGCATTGGCTCAGGCCTCCAGCAAGAGTTTCATCAACTCGTCGATCACCGACAGCACGCGGGCATTGGCCGCGTAGGTCTGCTCGACGAGCGTCAGCGATTCGAGTTCGGCGTCGGTGTCGACGCCGGTCGCATGCCCCTCCTGCTCGGCCAGCGTCGACTGGCGGGCGGTGAGATAGGCGCGGTTGTCGTCGCTGCGCGCACCGCGGCCGGCGAAGAACGATCCGATCTCCGAGGCCATGGTCGCGCCGTTCGCCTTGGCGTTCTGCGACACGAAGCCGATCGGATCGCGCGCCGTCGACATCGCGTCCGTGAGTGCCTGCAACGTCACGCCGTTGCCCTCGGCGCCCGGGACCGCGGCCGACAGCCCGTCCCGCAGCCGCCACACCGCGCCACCCGCGCCGGGATCGACCGCGGTGTTGAGTTCGAGCCGCCCGGCGAGGCCGGTCAGCGGGCCGGGGTTGCCGTCGAGAAACAGCCCTTCGCCGGAGGCATCGAGTGCCGCCGGCGGCATCAGATCGCGGAAGCGCTCGATCAGGTCGTTGGCGTAGCGGTCCATCTCGGCGTCGAACTCCGGCACGATCTGGTCGCGCACCTCGAACAGCGCCCCGAGCGAGCCGCCGTCGAACAGCCCGCTGCCGCTGCCTGCCGGCACCGCGACCGGGCCGCCGGCGGCGCCCTGGTCCTGCATCAGCTGCCCGAGCTGCACACCGACCGTCATCTCCGGCGTCACCACGTTCGGCGCCGGCGTGAACTTCAGCGGAAACACCCGGCCGTCGAGCAGCAGCCCGCCGTTCTGCGCGTAGAGCGCCACCTGATCGCCGTCGCGCTTGACCGCGCGGACCGGGATGATCGAGGAGATGCCGTCGATGATCCGGCTGCGCTCGTCCTGAAGGCCGGTGACGTCGACGCCCTTGGGCGCCAGCGTCGCGATCTTCTTGTTGATGTCGTCGACCGCCTGCAGCGCGTCGTTGACCTGAGTGACCTGCCGGTTGATCTCCGCGTCGGCCTCGGTCCGGAGCCGCACGTTCTCGTCGGCGACGCGGTTGACCGTGGCGGCCAGGTCCCGCGCGGCGTTGACCGTGTCGGTGAGCTTGGTCGTCGATTGCGGCGAGGCGGTCGCCGACATCAGCGCGGTCTCGAGCCGGGTCGCCAGCGTCGAGAGCGCGTTGTCGCTTCCCGGCTCGCCGACTGCGGCCATGATCCGCTCGTAGCTGTCCGATCGGGTTCCGGCCGCGCCGAGAGCCGCGTCCATGCCGCGGCGCTCGGCGGTCAGGAACGGGTTCTCCGCCCGGCTGTTGCCGCTCACCCGCACGCCCGAGCCGTAGCCGCCGAGCGACAGCGACGACAGTTCGGTCGTGCGCTTGCCGAAGCCGGGCGTCATGGCGTTCGCCACGTTGTTGGCGATGGTGTCGGCCAGCCGCGCGGAGGCCGCGAGGCCCGAAGCGGCGTTGTTCAGCGCGCCGGAAATGCTCATCGGGTAATCCTCCGCTCGGGCCTAGGAGACGTCAGCGCTTCAGGTTGGTGGTTTCCTGCAGCATCTCGTCGACGGTCTGGATGATCTTGGCGTTCGACGAATAGGCCCGCTGGGTCTGGATGAGCTGGGTGAGCTCGTTGGCGATGTCGGTGGTCGACTGCTCGCGGGCGAACCCCTCGATGCCGCCGGTCGGTCCCGAGCCCGCGTCCCAGAGGAACATCGAACCGGCCGCGCGCGACAGCGAGAACGCCTGGTTGTCGAGCACCTTCAGCCCGTTCGGGTTCGGGACGTCCGCCACGGGGATCTGGTAGATCACCTTGGAGAAGCCGCTCGAGTAGCTGGCATACATCATGCCCTTCTCGTCGACCGAGACGCCGGTGAAGGTGCCCGCCGGGTTGCCGTCCTTGGTCACGCCGACCGGCGAGAACGTCGAGGAGAGCTGGCTCAGGTGCTGCTCGCCGCCGGGCGTGGTCGAGCCGATCCCGATGGTGATCGCCTGGTTCGGCAGGTTCAGCGTGATCTCGCCGGTGGCCCCGTTGTAGGCGGTCGAGAGCGGCGCGGTGCCCGGCACCGTCTGGGTGACGCTGGCCGGTGCCGCCGGCGTTCGGCGGCACGTCGCCGAAGACGATCTCGAAGGTGCCCGCCGACAGTCCGGTCGCCTGATCGGTGATGTCCATCGTCCAGGTGTTGGTCTGCGGCGCGCCGGGTGCGGCGACGGTCGGCGTGAAGCTCATCGCCAGCGTCTGCGAGGCGCCGAGGTTGTCGAAGTACTCCACCGTCACCGGCAGCGGAGTGCCGAGCGCGCCCGCCTTGGTCTCGGTCGCGGGCAGGTTGGCGTTGAGCTCGATCGTCGAGGTCGGCTCGACCGCGACCGAGGCGCGGTTGATCTGCACCGGCGACAGGCCCGCGGCGCTGTCGCGCGGCTGGGGGGGAATGTTGCCGTCGAGATCGGCCGGCCAGCCCATCAGCACCAGGCCCGAGGGCGTGCGCAGATAGCCGTTGGCGTCGGGCAGGAACGACCCCGTGGTGGTCAGCATCAGCGGCAGGTCGGCGGTGTTCTGTCCGACCGAGGCGAGCGCCGTCACCGGCAGCATGCCGCGTCCGGTCAGCGCGAGGTCCGTGGCGTTCGCCGTCGTCGCCAGCGCGCCTTTGGCCTCGATGTCCCAGATCGCGCTGGTGCGCACGCCGCCGGCGGTGAACCAGCGGCCGCCACCGATCGTGCTCTGCGTGGCGCTGCCGCTCACCGCCATCGAGGAGAAGTCCACGTCGGAGCGCTTGTAGCCGTAGGTCTGCGAGTTCGCGATGTTGTCGGAGATGGTCGCGAGCTTGTTGGCATTGGCGTTCAGGCCGGAGACGCCAGCGTTCAGCGACGAAGAGATGCTCATGCTCGGTCCTTTGTCCGTGAGGGGGTCGATCGGATCTGGCGGCATCCTTCGGTGCGGCGGCTTAAAATCCCGCTAACGGGGCCGGGCCTCGGGTTTTCACGATTCGAAGTGGCGGAGCAGGGTGATCTCGACCCGCCGGTTGCGCGAATCGGTCGGGTCGTCCGTTACCGCGCCGCGGTCGGACTTGCCGGTGACGCGCGACATGCGCGCGTCCGCCACCCCCGCCGCATCGAGGAACGTCCGCGCAAGCTGGGCGCGATCCGCCGACAGCCGCCAGGGATCCGGGCCGGTGCGGTCGACGTCCCCGGCCGCCAGATACCCGGTTACCGCGACCTGATTTACCGTGCGCGACAGCACGCGCCCGATCATCTGCACGAGGTCCTCGAAGATCGGCTGGGGCTCCGCGGTCGGCCCGTCGAACAGCGGCGAGCCCTCGATGTCGAAGACCTCGATGATCAGGCCCTCGTCGGTGATGCGCGTCCGGATGTGCGCGAGCATGGGGTCGGCTTCCATCGCGTCGCCGCTGCCGCCCATCAACTCCTGCTCGACCTCGTAGAGGCTCTCGTCGGGCGTGCCGGGCACGTCGAGCTTCTCGGGATCGCCCTTCTGTCCGGTCTCGTCCTTGTTGAGCACGTCCTGGCTGAACATCGAGTCGCCATCGAACGGCCCGTCGCCGCCGCCGCGGCTTTCATGGATCGGAATCGTCGGGCTGAAATAATCGGCGAGCCCGAGCCGGGTCTTCTCGTCTGTGACGCTCAGGAGCCACATCAGCAGGAAGAACGCCATCATCGCCGTCACGAAGTCGGCGTAGGCGACCTTCCACGCGCCGCCATGGTGGCCACCGCCCACCACGGTCTTGCGCCTGACGATGATGATGTTCCCCGCCTTGCGGTCCATGCCCCTACCCCCTCATTCCCCGAGCCCGGTGGTAGTCTTCAAATCTGAACCCGCGGTTACCGCTCCGCTGCAGCGCACCCGACAAAGTCTGCCGCATTGCAGGCAAGCCGTTCAGACTTTGGCAACCATTACCGCAGTTAACTGTCCTCCGTTCCTGTCCTCCCGCGCGAGACCGCCAATGCCGCCCGCCGCCAACGTGCTCTCCCAGAAGCTGCGGCACGGCGGCGTCGCGCGGTCGCCGCTCGCCGATACCGAGATTCTCGGCGAGACCTTCGCGCGCGGCGTCGAGGACCGGATGCGCGTTCTGGTCAAGACGCTGATCGGCACCGTGGTGGGGGCGGCGCGCGTCGCCAAGCTCTCGGACGCCACGGCGGAACTCACCGGCCCCGCGGTGCTCGGGCTCGTCGACGTCGAGGACGCCGACACCCCCGGCCTGATCGCGGTCGAATCCGATCTCGCCTATCACCTCGTCGATCTCACGCTCGGCGGTGATCCGATACAGGCCCCGCAGCCCGAGGCGCGCCCGCTCACCGCCATCGACATGGCGGTCTGCCGGCTGCACCTCGATGCGATCCTGGCCGCCTTCGCCCACGCGATCGGCGCCAATCTCGGGCGGCCGCTGACCAAGGGCCTGACCGTACGCGACCTGCGCCAGAACCTGTCGCAACTCCGGCTGGCGCCCGACTACATCGACGTGCTGGTGTTCGGCATGGACCTGACGCTCGGCGAGGCCGGTCGCCACGGGCGCTTCCGGCTGATCCTGCCGCTGTCGGCCCTCGACGTGATCCGCGCCTCGATCCAGGCCCGCAACGTGCAGGCCGCGCGCGACCGGCCGAACGATCTGTGGAAGACGCTGATGCGCCGCGCCGCCGCCAGCGCACCGGTCCCGGTCGATGCCGTGCTGCACCGCCAGTCACTCAGCCTCGCCGCATTGCAGGGCCTCTACGTCGGCCAGGTGCTCGAGATCCCGCGTCAGGCGGTAAAGGAGATCCAGCTCACCATCCCGCAGCCGGCCGGCCGGACCGCGGTGCTCGCGCTGGGCCGCCTCGGCGCCTACCAGGACAACAAGGTCATCAAGCTGGTGACCGCACCAGATCGCCGGGTCGGCCTCCACATCGATCGGGCACTGAAAGCCGCGCCGGAACCCGCCCCCAATCCCCGCGCCGCCGAACCCCGGGACGCTTCGGCCGACCCGCCCGCGGACCTGGAGACATCGGGAGCCGACGCCCTGCCGGAGTGAGGTTGCCCGGAAGGAGCCCGCCCGGCGCTCAGGAAGTCCGACCCATCTCCCAGTGGCCCGGGATAACGCTCAGCCCGCACGCCGCCCGTCAGTGTCCTGCAGCGAGCCCGAGCCGCATCACGGCCCGCCGGAGTGGCGGGTTCCCGTGCAGCGCCTTCAGCCCGGTCCGCCGCAGGTCGCGGAGCGGCCGGGCACCGGCCATCGCCGCCCGGTTCAGCGCGTCGAGCCCGGCCATCCGCAGCAGCACGTCGGGATGCCGCCGCCGATTGTAGCGCGATAGAAGATCCGGCGCGCCGATGTCGTCGCCCGCGTCCCGCGCCGCAATGCAGAGGTCGAGCAGGGTCGCGATGTCGCGCAGGCTCATGTTCAGCCCCTGCGCCCCGATCGGCGGCACCACGTGCGCCGCCTCGGCCACCAGCGCCGTGCGGGGCCCGTCGAGCCGGCTCGCCACCTGCGCCACGATCGGCCAGAGCCGTCGCGGGCTCGCCAGCCGCAGCGCTCCCAGAACGCCGCAGCCCCGGACGTTCAGCGCCGTCTCGAAGTCGTCCACCGGCATCGACGCCAGAGCAGCGGCCCGCGGTCCCTCCTCCATCCACACCACCGCCGAACGGTGCGCGCCGTCGCTGTCCGGCAACGGCACCAGCGTGAACGGCCCGCCGGAGCGATGGATCTCGGTGGAGACGCCGTCGTGGGGAAGCGCGTGGGTGACGGTGAACACCACCGCCTTCTGACCGTAGCCCCAGCGCCTCACCCCGATGCCGAGCGCCTCGCGCACTGCGCTGTCGCGGCCGTCGGCCGCCACCACCAGCGCAGCCCGCACCTGGGTCGCATCCGACAGCGCCACCAGGTTGGCATCGGTCCGCGGCGTCACCCGGTCCACCCGTACGCCGCCACGAAGCCGCGCCTGCGGCAGCTCGTCGAGCCGTGCCACCATCTCGCGCCGCAGCAGCCAGTTCGGCAGGTTCCACCCGAACACCTCGGCCCCGAGCTCGCGCGCCTCGAAATCCGCGATCTCGCGGATCGTGCCCTCGGGGCCGCCCGCGTCGGCGATCCGCATGACCCGCAACGCCGCCGCCTCCGGCGCCAGCCGCTCCCAGAGCCCGGCGCGCTGGAGAAGCTCGACCGCGGGCGTCAGGAACGCGGTGCTCCGCAGGTCCGACCCCTCCGCCTCGGCGGAGGTCGCCGGCGGCACCGGATCGACGCAGACCACCCGGAACCCGGACGCCGCGAACGCCGCGGCGGCGGTCAGCCCCGCCACCCCTCCGCCGGCCACCAAAACATCGCTTGAGATCCGCTCCATGCCGGCGATCCTAGATCAGGCGAGCAGCGCGAGAAAGCCCGCCAGATTCTCGGTGGCGTGATGGACGTGGCGATGCGCCGCCACCGGCCCGACCAGCACCGTGCGCATCCCGAGCCCGTGCGGCACCACGAGGTTGCGGGGGTCGTCCTCGAACATCGCCCCGCGCTCCGGCGCGAGCCCGTCGAGCGCGAAGATCGCCGCGAAGGCCGCCGCCTCGGGTTTCGGCAGGTAGCCTGCGTCCTCGAAGCCGTAGAGGCGGTCGAAGCAGCCGTCGAGCCCCACCGATCTGGTCACCCGACGCGCGTGCTCCCGCGAGCCGTTGGTGTAGACCACCTTCCGCCCCGGCAGCCGGCCGATCGCCGCGCAGAGCTCCGGCGCCGGTAGCAGATGCCCGAGGTCGATGTCGTGCACCTCGACGAGATAGGGTTCCGGATCCGCGCCATGCTCGCGCATCAACCCAGCGAGCGTGGTGCCGTGGGTGCGCCAGTAACGATCCCGGATCACGTCCGCCTCCGCCGCCTCCACACCGAGGGTCCGCATCACGTAGCCGGTCATCCGCGCCTCGATCTGGTCGAACAGCCGGGCGGCGGGCGGATAGAGCGTGTTGTCGAGATCGAAGACCCAGGTCTCGACGTGAGCGAAGAGGTGACGGACCATAGCCACCTTCTACCGCTCCCGTCCGGTGCCCGGCAAGCCTCCGGGTTCCCGTCTCCGAGGCCAGCGCAATCGGTGGATGCCGACCCGGATACCGCGCCCCCCGAGGGCCGAGCATATCGGCCGCATCGCATTGTCTCCGCCGCTTGGGGAGAGCCTTCACGTCTCCGAATGCAGTGCTCTCACTTGGTCGGCCGGTAAAAAGAACGTCAATTCCGGCCCTTCACTTCTAGATATATCAATAGGTTAGCGTAATATCACGCGTGACACCGGTGATCTCCAGGGGGCCTGCACCCGCGCTGTCGACCGGCCGGATCAGGATTCGGAACCGGAATCGCGCGCTCGATTCGCGCGCGCGGACTCTTTAAGCTCGACCTCATGTCTCCCGCCCCGGCTGGTCAGAAAGATGCCTGCGCGCTCCTGCTCGACGCGATCGATCTCGGTGTATTCCGGCCGGGGGACCGACTGGTGGAATCCGATCTCGCAGAGCGGTTCGGCGTGTCGCGCACGCCTGTCCGCGAAGCGTTGCAGCGGCTCGAGACCCAGGGCGTGCTGGCCCGGGACGGCCGAAGCCTCGTCGTCGCCTCCCTCGACCATGACCAGCTCGGCGAGCTCTACGTGGTGCGCGCCGAACTCGAGGGCCTCGCCGCCCGGCTCGCCGCCTGGCACGCGGCGCCTGAGGAGGTGCGCGTGCTTCGTGAGATGGCGGCCAAGGACCGTCTCCTCGTCGATCGGCCCGACCAGCTCGCCCGCGCCAACAAGCGGTTTCATCGCCAGATCCACCTTGCGAGCCACAACCGCTACCTCGTTCAGCAACTGGAGATGGTGCATCGCGCGATGGCGCTCATGGCCACCACCTCGCTGGCCGTGGAAGGCCGCAGCGCCACGGCGCTCGACGAGCACGATGCCATCATCACCGCCATCGAGGCCCGCGATGGCGAGGGCGCCGAAGCGGCGATACGCGCCCATATCAGCCGGGCCTTCGAGGTCCGACTCCGGATCGACGCCGAGCAGCAGGCCGCCGCTGAAGACATCCCGGGTGCCGCGACGTCCTGAAGAGCGGCTGGAAACGAGCCTCGGCCACGGAGTTGAGGGTCGAAGCCTCCTCCGAACTCAGCGGCCGCGATAACCGCTTCGTGCGGGCGGCACCCAGCCGGCGGGCGGTATCGCCGGCGCGAACACCTCCACGAGCAGCGGGTGGCACACGGCCGCATCGCTCGAATGCCCGGCGCCGCAGTCGCCGCCCGGACAGGCTGATAGCGCGCCGAGAAGATCGATCTCGGCGAAGATCTCGAGAAAATCCCCCGCCCTTGCCGGGCTCGCCTTCATGAAATACCGGCCGCCGTCGTGGCTGAACCCCGTGCACATGAAGACGTTGAGCACGTCATGAACGTGCAGCTCGGCTTCGGCGAAACCCAGGCCTGCGTGGTCGGCCAGCGCGCGCGTCAGGTTCGAGTGGCAACAGTGATGATAATCGCCGCCCGACAGCAGCCGGTGCGTGTAGGGGTCGCAGCGGGTGCCGATGACGTCGTGAACCCGGCCGCCCCAAGCGTCGACGCCGTACCAGTCGAGACTGTCCTCGATGATCGTCGCCATCGGCCGCAGGTGCGGCAGGTTCGACCAGAGCCGGTCGCCGGTCGTCACATGCGTGCCGTGCAGCGCGCGGGTCTTGCCGGAGAAGAACCGCTCCCCGAGGTCGTCGGCCGACCAGAGGTTGAGATCGCCGACCTGGGCGCCGACGGGACAGGATATGCGAAAGACTTGGCCGGCGGCCACGGTGAAGGTTCGCGCCTCGCGCGGCGGGATCGTAACGGCGGCGGCGCGCGTCCAGCCGTCGCGGTCGGCGCGGTAACCGGCGAGATCTGGCGGCGGCAGGGAGTCGGCAGGGTAGACGACGACCGGCGCGATGGCCCGGCGGTCGGCGGCGTCGGGGGGCGGGACGTGCTTGATGGGCATAGCGAACCGCTAGCCGAAATCGAGGGACCGCGCCAGCCGAAGCGGCGCGGCGGGTCGTGAGACGAATTGCATTCCCGGGATTTGCCGGATAAGCGCGGGCGCGCGCCCCTGGCGGGGCAAGGGATGGACTGGAGGACTGACGATGCGCGTCTATTACGACCGCGACTGCGACATCAACCTGATCAAGGACAAGAGGGTGGCCGTGGTCGGCTACGGCAGCCAGGGGCATGCGCATGCGCTGAACCTGCGCGATTCCGGCGTGAAGAGCCTCGCCGTGGGCCTGCGCGACGGCTCGCCATCGGCGAAGAAGGCCGAGGCCGAAGGGCTGAAGGTGATGTCGATCGCCGAGGCGGCCAAGTGGGCCGACGTGCTGATGATGACGATGCCGGACGAACTGCAGGCCGACACCTACCGGAAATACATCCACGACAACCTGCGCGACGGCGCGGCGATCGCCTTCGCCCACGGCCTCAACGTCCACTTCGGCCTGATCGAAGCCAAGCCCGGCGTCGACGTCATCATGATGGCGCCGAAGGGCCCCGGCCACACCGTCCGCGGCGAGTTCGTCAAGGGCGGCGGTGTGCCCTGCCTCGTCGCCGTGCACAACGATGCCTCCGGCAACGCGCTCGAGATCGCCAAGAGCTACTGCGCCGGCATCGGCGGCGGGCGCTCGGGGATCATCGAGACCGACTTCCGCCAGGAATGCGAGACCGACCTCTTCGGCGAGCAGGCGGTGCTCTGCGGCGGCCTCGTCGAGCTCATCCGCATGGGCTTCGAGACCTTGGTCGAGGCCGGCTACGAGCCGGAGATGGCCTACTTCGAGTGCCTGCACGAGGTGAAGCTGATCGTCGACCTGATCTACGAGGGCGGCATCGCCAACATGAACTACTCGATCTCCAACACCGCCGAGTACGGCGAGTACGTGTCCGGCCCGCGGATTCTGCCGCGCGAGGAGACCAAGCGGCGGATGCGCGAGGTGCTCGAGGACATCCAGACCGGCAAGTTCGTCTCGGCCTTCATGGCGGAGAACGCGGTCGGCCAGCCCTCGTTCAAGGCGACCCGGCGGCGCAACGACGCCCATCAGGTCGAGGAAGTCGGCGAGAAGCTGCGCGGGATGATGCCGTGGATCAGCTCCGGGAAGATGGTCGACAAGAGCCGCAACTGACGGCCATTGATGGCGGGCCGAAAGCGGCCCGCACTCGATGTTCGCGGAACGGGTGCGACCGCGTTGGATACCCGTGATACCGACTGGTCCGGTTGAAGCCACATGATGACTGCCAGTTCGGGGTGAGGATCTGGCAAGGCGCTGAAATATCGCGGCTTTCTGCGTATGGAGTCCGGCCGCCCCCGGACCGTCCCGACCGCGCGCCCCGCCCAAACCGCTCGCGCACAGGCGCGAAACGCCCCTTACCACAATCCAGGTAGGATAGCAGCCTTCACCGCCTCCGGTCCAAAGTCACCGTCACCGCAATCATCGCATTGGACGGATGCCAAGCGGGTATTGCGACACCGATGGAACGTGTCGCGCCCTCACCGACGCCACGGTTAGAGGTATCATTCCCCGATGCGGTCCTGCCTCAAGCAGCCAGTAGTATGAAAATGGAGTTAATCCGGGCCTTGTGGTTCCTTATAAATCAACAGGTTAGCATAATATCCCGCGCGGACATCGGCCGGAGCGACGCTTGAGCAGCGCCCCTGTCACCGCAATCCGGTCTCTTCCAGCAGCCCCTTGCGCTTGGCTTCGTAGTAGTAGCCCCGCGCATACCACGAGACCGCCTCGTCCGGATCGCCGTCGGCCACCAGCCAGGCCCCTCGCAGGTAGCGCACGCCGTAGGTCAGGTTCGTCTCCGCGTCGAGCAGGCCCGAGGGCCTGCCGCGATACCCCATCGTCCGCGCGGTCTCGGGGCGGATCTGCATCAGCCCGTAGTAAGGTCCGTTGCGGGCCGTGGGCACGTACCGGCTCTCGCGCACCACCACCCGCTCCACCAGATCGACGGGCACCCCGTTGCGGAAGGCCTGCTCGACGATCATCGCCCGCAGTTCCGGGGTCTCGTTGGGGTGAAGTCCCGCGCGGCTCACTTCGGGCCGGTGCCCGCCGCAGGCAGCCAGCGCCAGGGCCAGGACGATGCCCGGCAACGCTACCCCGGCGGAATGGAGCCGGCGCCTCATTCGCGTCGTCAGCCGGTCGAGGCGCATGGCTCAGTCAAGATCGATCACGCCGTCGACGGCGTGCTCGAAGTCCTGCCCCTCGATGGTGAGCACCATGCGCACCTTGAGCCCGCCGCTGTCGAGCCCGGCCTCGCGCACCTGCCGCTCGATCGCCTGCTGCGAGGTCACCCCGACGTGCTTGAGGAACTTCCGCATCGACATGTTGAACCGGTCTTGATCCATCGCCCGCTCCCGTTAACCGCGCACTTGCGTCGAAGTTGACGAAAACCCGCCGCAGTCGCAAGGCTGAAGTCAGGCGATGACCGGGCTCGGGGGACCTGACATGCGCACCGCGATCATTCTGATCCTTTTCGGCCTGGCGGCGTGCGGCAGCAGCACCCCCGCGGGCGTGCGCCCCGAGGAGGCCGGCGTCAGCCGTCACGACGGCATCGTGACCATGTCCTCGACCGGAACGCTCTGGAATCCGGTCTCGCCCGACTGGCGCGAGGCGCAGGCCGGCGCCGACCGCCGCTGCCGGCACTGGGGCTACGCCGGCGCCGGATCCTATTCCGGCTGGCAGGAAGCCTGCGAGGTCTACGACTTCCACGGGCGCTGCGTGCGCACCACCGTCACCCGGTTCTATCCCTGCACCGGCTGAACCGGGCTCATCCCACCGGGACGTGCAGCTCGCGGTAGCGTGTCGCCGGCGCGCCCTGTGCGGTGCCGACGCCGCCGCCATACCACCCCATGCCGACGCCGACCCCGCCCGCGTTCCCGGTCCCCACCGAGAACCCGATCGCGGGCCAGCCGCCCATCCCGCCCGACCACATCGGCTCCGGCGCCGCTGACGCCTGGCCCCGAGCGATTCCCGAGCCGCAACTGACCGTGACGACCGGCGCCGATTGGCCGTAGTCGGGCATCAGCAGTTGCGCGGGCGCCTGGAAGTCGGCGGTGAAGTATGGGGTCTCCGCCCGGCAGGCCGCCCCGCGCAGTTCCTCCCGCGTCGATCCCGCGGGAACCGCCCGGACCAGCAGCGCCGTCTCGCCGCGCGCCACCGGCTGCGCCACCCCGTCGCGCGGAACCGCCCGGACCGTCGGTATCCCCGGAGGCGGAGCCTCCGGGGACACGCATCCCGCCAACGCCAGTCCGCACACCAGCCATCCCGTCCGCATCCGTTCTCCCTCCCCGTAAAATCCCCGCCCGTGGTCGAACGGCCAGCGATGGTTAGCAAGAAATTAACCCCGATGCGGCCTCGTGGATCCAACAAGAAGAGGCCGCCGATGATCAGACTGTCGCTTACTGCCCTGATTGCCCTCGCCTGCCCCTTGGCAGCGCTGGCCGACAGCATCAACCTGCACTCTGACTACGCGGTGGACCAGATCACCGTCAGCCGACCGGACGCGGTGATGCGCGGCCGCGTCGAAGGCAAGGTCGGGCATTTCTATGGCGGGGTCGCAGCGGCGACTCTGCCACAGCCTGACGACGCCGCGGACGTCGACGTCTACTTCGGGATGCGGCCAACTCTCGGTCCGGTGGCGATGGACGTGAACTACGCCCGCGACCTCGAGGCCGACTGCTGCGGCGACCTCGCGCTCGCCCTTTCCCGGCCGCTCGGCGAGCGCGCGCAGCTCGGGGCCCGCGTGCGCTACGACGCCGCCGGCGAAACCGCCGAGACCGAGGCCCGCGCCTCGGTGACCGTGTTCCGCGGCACCAGCCTCGGCGGCGGGGTCGGCACCCGGCTGGGCGGTGGCGATGCCGCCGCGGGCGACGTCGGCTTCGACGTCGGCCTCAGCCGCCAGCTCGCCGCGATGTGCGCGCTCAACCTGCGCTACCGCGACGCGATCGCAGCGGCACCTCGGGCCGAAATGTCGCTGAACGTGAATTTCTGAGCCGAGTGGCAGCGGCGGCAGGGTCAGGCGGTGGTCCGGCGTACGCGCCAGGCGACCAGCGCCTGGGCCCCTCCGGCCGCGAGCAGCTGAATCCCGAGCAGGAAGCCGAGCAGCCAGCTCGCCGCCTGCGGCAGGCTTCCGAACAGCACCAGCGCGCAGACGATCGCAACCAGCCCGCTCGCCATCACCCATATCCAGTCCTGCATCGGCCGGATCATCAGCGCGAAGACCACCCGGGCGATGCCCCCGACCAGAAACAGCACCAGCATCAGGAAGGTCACCGCCACCAGCCCTGCAGCGGGATTGCTGACCAGCAGGTAGCCGACCAGCATCTCCAGCGCCACGGTGACAAGCTGTAACCAGAAGTAAGGCACCTGCGTCGCCCCGATCAGCGAGATGATCTGCACGATCCCGCTCAGGATCAGCAGCCAGCCGAGCAGCGAGAGCAGGCCCATGCTCATGAACGCCGGAAACACCAGCGCGATCAGGCCCGCGAGCATCATCACCCCGCCCTGGATCAGGAACAGCAGCGAGCGCTTGCGGATCGTGTCGCGCACCGCCGCTCGCAAGACCGCCGATGCCTCGTTGACCGTCACTGCCATTGCCCCGCTCCCTTCCCGGACGATCCTGCCGATCCCGGCCCGACCTGACCAAGCCCGACCTGACCAAGCCCGACCCTCGCCCGAAATCGCCGGGCTGTCCAGCAGGTCGCGCTTCCCACCGGCCGTCGATTTGCGTTAAAGTATCGCAAAAAAACGAGGAACGGCTCCAAACCGATCGAGGTGAACAGTGATCCATCCTGCCATTTCCACGGCCGCGCTGGTGCTCGGCGCCGCGGCCGCCACCCCCGCCACCGCCCAGATGCGACCCGTGCTCAGCTACGGCGTCGCCATCACGTCGAACTACATCTCCAAAGGAACCACCCAGTCCGACGACAACCCCGCGCTCCAGGGCTATGTCGAGGGCAGCTACGGGATGTTCTACGGCGGCGTGTGGTCGTCGACCGTCGATTTCGGCGACGACCCGGAGTACGGCAACGACAACGTCGAGGTCGACCTCTTTGCCGGGGCGCGGCGGGACTTCGGCGACGTGTCGGCCGACCTCGGCTACTACCGCTACTACTATGACGACAGCGGCGACTGCTGCGGCGAGTGGATCCTGGCGCTCGGCTACCCGATGGCCGACATCGGCGCGGTCGGCGCAGAGTACCGCTACGACCCCCAGACCCACAACCAGTGGGGCACGCTTTCGGCTGCGGTCGGGTTCCTGACCGCGTGGGAGGTTGGCGGCGAGATCTCCACCGATTTCGGCTCGTGGGATCTCGGCTTCGACAAGGTGGTGTTCGATCTCGGCGTTACCCGCGCCCTCGCCGATTTTG
Organism: uncultured Alphaproteobacteria bacterium; assembly: GCA_963773555.1. GTDB lineage: Bacteria > Pseudomonadota > Alphaproteobacteria > Rhodobacterales > Rhodobacteraceae > Amaricoccus. Next base: position 94,777 of record CAVZCB010000014.1, on the reverse strand, counting down.
CCGCGGTGGACCTGCGATACTACACCTCGAACGACGACCCGGATCATCTGGTGCTGACGATCAGCGCGGATTTCTAAAGGTATTGCGGCTTCAGCGCATCCCGACGTTCAGGTCGGGATAGTCCGAGACCGGCACCGACGGGCCATACCAGCCCCACGGACCGAACGGACCGCCGAACGCCGGGCCGTAGGGATAGCCCCAATACCCGGGCGGTCCGACCCAGCGGGTGACGATCCGGGTCCGTCCGGCGCCCGTCAATTCGCCCGCCCGGCAGCTGACGCCGATCTGGGGCGATTGCGGCCCGAAATTCGGGACCACCAGCCGCGACGGGGTGACGAGCCTGGTGGTGTAGAGGCTCGACACCACGTCGCAGGTGGCACCGGCCACCTCCCGCCGCTCTCCCTGCGGGTCTTCGACGAAGGTGCGCACGGTAAGTGCCGCTTCGCCGCGCACGTCGGCGAACCGGCCGCCCGGCACGACCGCGACCCGCTCGACCGGGACACCCGAAGCGCAGCCGGCCAACAGGACAGCGAGTATCGACGTCGCCATGCCCCGCCGCCCCGACGAAGCGCCGGTCAGGCCGCCAAAAGATGCGTCTTTCACGGTCATGGCGACTCCGGCGATCCCCGCTTGTCATCCGCAAGCCCGATGGCTGCAATCGATTGGTAACACGTAGCCGCAATCCCGCGTTCCGCAATCGACGCGTCTGCCGGCCCGATCGATCTATCGCGCGCATACGCCCGCCGCAGGCGAACAAGGCACGGAAATCAGTGACCTGCGACGGCAACCCGTGCTATGCCCCCGGCGAGCCTGAAACCGAAACGGAAGTGCAGATGGACTGGGACAAGCTGCGTATCTTCCATGCGGTGGCCGATGCCGGCAGCCTGACGCACGCCGGCGAGACCTTGCATCTCAGCCAGTCCGCCGTCAGCCGGCAGATCCGCGCGCTGGAGGAAAGCCTGAACACCACGCTGTTCCGCCGCCATGCCCGCGGCCTGTTGCTGACCGAGCAGGGCGAGTTGCTCTTCGAAGCGACCCGCAGCCTGTCCAAGCGGATCGACGCGACGGCCGCGCGGATCCGCGACAGCGAGGAGGAAGTCTATGGCGAGATCCGCGTCACCACCACCACGGGCTTCGGCACCATGTGGCTGGCGCCGCGCCTGCACCGGCTGTTCGAGCGCTATCCGAACCTGAAGATCGACCTGATGCTCGAGGAGCGGATCCTCGACCTTGCGATGCGCGAGGCCGACGTGGCGATTCGTTTGAAGGAGCCAAGCCAGGCCGAACTGATCCGCCGCCGGCTGATGGAGGTGCGGATCGGCCTCTACGCCAGCAAGGGCTATGTCGAGAAGAACGGCCTGCCCCGCTCCGCGGAGGAGATCGCCCGTCACCGGCTGATCACCCAGAGCCCGGCATCGCCGCAGGTGCGCGCCGGCGCCGATTTCGCCCAGCGTTTCCTCGCGCTGGCGCCGACTGCCTCACTGGCGGTCAACAGCTATTTCGGCATCCTGCAGGGGGTGATCAACGGTCTCGGCATCGGCTCGCTTCCCGACTACCTGACCAACGACTTCAAGGACCTGGTTCACATCCTGCCTGAGGAGCAGAGCGCGCCGATCCCCACCTACCTCGCCTACGTTGAGGAGCTCCGCCATTCCAAGCGGGTGTGCGCGTTCCGCGACTTCATGGTCGCCGAAGTTGCCGCGTTCAAGCGGGGAGCCGACGCCCCCGAACCGGTGGCCTGAACCACCCGATCAGCCATGCGTTGCCGATATACCAGCCATGCACAAGTTTTGGGCAGGGGCTACTTGTCGACGGCCCCTATGACCGCTATATTACAACTCGAAGTTGGGCATGCTCCTATGGCGTGTCTCGCTTCAACCTCCCTGTTGGACTTGGGCCGAGCTTAGTGCTCGGCCTTTTTTTATGCAGCGCCGACGAAGGCGGTCCGACAGGTGTGCAAGAGCGCGGCTAGCCACGTCCGGGCGAATGCCAAGGCATTTCCAGCGTCAGAGTTGGGTCCGGTTCTGCAGGCAGACGATGGGCGCGGAACGTCTGCCCGACCGAATCAGTCTGATCCGTTGTAGCTCCGGAGGCCGGCGGCGACGGTCCGGAGCGGGCCCTTCTGCACCTTGCCGGTCGAAGTCTTCGGCACCTCGCCGAACACGACGCGGCGCGGGCACTTGTAGTGCGCGAGGTTGTCGCGGCAGAAGCCGATGAGCTCCATCTCGGTCACCGCGCTGCCCGGCTTGAGTTCCACGAAGGCGCAGGGGGTCTCGCCCCATTTTTCGTCCGGCTTCGCGACGACGGCGGCCAGCGCCACGGCGGGGTGCGCGTGCAGCACGTCCTCGACCTCGATCGAGGATATGTTCTCGCCGCCGGAGATGATGATGTCCTTGGAGCGATCCTTGAGCTGGACGTAGCCGTCCGGGTGCAGCACCCCGAGATCGCCGGAATGGAACCAGCCGCCCCTGAAGGCCCTGGCAGTGGCCTCGGGATCCTTGAGGTAGCCCTTCATCACGACGTTGCCCCGGAACAGCACCTCGCCGAGCGTCTCCGCATCCGCCGGCACCGCCGCCAGCGTTTCGGGGTCCGCGACGATCGCCGCCTCCTCCACCACATAGGCGACCCCCTGCCGGGACTTCAGCTGCGCCTGCTCGCCGATCGGCCGGTCGTCCCACTCACGGTGCCAGGCGCAGGCAACGGCGGGACCGTAGACCTCTGTGAGGCCGTAGACGTGGGTGACGACGAAGCCCCGCTCCTGCATGCCGCGCAGGACGGCGGCGGGCGGCGGGGCGGCGGCCGTCATCACCCGGCAGGTGTGGGAGAAGTCGCGAATCTCGTCGGGCCGGGCGTTGATCATGAAGCCGAGCACGATCGGCGCGCCGCAGAGGTGGTCCACGCCCTCGTCGGCGATGGCGTCGTAGATCGCCTTCGGCGTGACCTTGCGCAAACACACGTTGGTGCCGGCCTTGGCGGCGATGGTCCAGGGGAAGCACCAGCCGTTGCAGTGAAACATCGGCAGGGTCCAGAGGTAGACCGGATGCCGCCCCATGTCCCATTCCAGCGTGTTGCCGAGCGCGTTGAGGTAGGCACCGCGGTGATGGTAGACGACGCCCTTGGGATCGCCGGTGGTGCCGGAGGTGTAGTTGATCGCGATGGCGTCCCATTCGTCCGCAGGGCCGGCGCCGGCGAACGCCGGGTCGCCGGTGGCGAGGAACGCCTCGTAGTCGATCTCGCCGAGCAGGTCGCCGCCGGCCGCGGCCGGGTCGTCGATGTCGACGATCAGAGGGCGCCGGCGCGCCCGGTCGAGCGCCGCGGCGGCGGTGGCCGAGAACTCGCGGTCGGTGATCAGCACCTTGGCTTCAGCGTGGTCCAGGATGTAGCCGATGGTCCGGGCGTCGAGGCGGCAGTTGATCGCGTTCAGGACGCCCCCCGCCAGCGGCACGCCGAAATGTGCCTCGTAGAGCTCCGGCGTGTTGGTGGCGATGACGGCCACCGTCTCGCCGGGCTCGAGCCCGGCCCTGACCAGCGCGGAGGCGAGGCGGCGGCAGCGTGCGGCGGTCTCGGCCCAGGTGCGGCGGGTGGCGCCGTAGACAATCGCGGGATGGTCGGGATAGACGGCAGCCGCCTTGGCGAGAAAGCCCGTCGGCGACAGCGCCACGTGGTTGGCGGCGGTCTTCGGCAGCTCGGCGTGGGCATGCGGCATGGACGGGCGCTCCTTCGGCTCAGTGCGGCTCAGGGCATGTCGGGGCCGAGCAGGAACAGCGCCTTCAGCGCGATGCCCGGCGTGGCGCCGGCAAACGCCTCCTTGAAGAATCCGGCCATCTTGCCGGACGCGTATAGGCCGCTCACTGCCCGATCGACGGCGAGGCGGAAGTCGGCGTCGCCGCGCGGCATCGCCAGGCCCTGCTTCTCCACCGTCAGGGTGTTGTCGGAGACCGCCAGTCCTTCGGCGGCATCGCTCGAGAAGTACAGGCCGAACAGGATCGACTGATCGCCGAAATAGGCGTCGATCTCTCCGTTCTCGAGCGCCGCGAGGGCGTCGTCATGGCTGTCGAAGGTGACCACGTCGGCCTGCATGCCCTTGACCTCGAGCGAATTGCGCAGGGTGTCCTCGGTGCTGGTCCCGGTGTGGACGCCGATCTTCTTGCCGGCCAAGGCATCGAAATTGGGATCGGCGTCCCGCGGCAGCAGCACCGCGGCGCCGTCGACGAAGGTGGGGAGCGAGAAGTCGACCTTCTCGCGGCGCGTCAGGGTGATGGTGGCGGCGCCGCAGAGCAGATCGATATGGCCGTCCGCCACCGCGTCGAAGCGATCAGTGGCGGTTACGGGCTGCCAGTCGAGGCTGAGCGGCTTCATCCCGAGATCGGTCGCCAGCGTCTCGGCCACCGCCTTGCAGACCAGCACCGAATAGCCCGCCGGCAGTCCGTCCTTGTCGGCGTAGGACAGCGGTGCTGCGTCGGTGCGGTAGCCAAGGTGGATTTCCCCGGTGTCGCGGAGCCGGTCGAGGGTCTGGGCCGTGGCCGGAAGGGTCGCGGCGCAGACGAGGGCAAGGGCAAGGAGCGCAAAGGGTCGCAGTCGCATGAGACCTCCCGTTGGTTTGCCGGAACCCTATGCGCTGCGAGGGACTGGCGCCACTGGATTATCGATCGTCCGGGCGCGGCCTTGCCCTCCGGTGCCGAACCGGCGGCAACGGGTGTCCGCACGGGATATTATGCTAACCAATTGATTTTAAACAGACCCATAGGGTCCGAATTAACTCATTTTTCATTTTCGCACCCGGCGGAGAAAACCATTTCCGGGGACGTGAAACCTCTCGCGCTCGGGCGCCGGCGAGAGTTCGAGGCTTGTGGCCCGACCGGGGCGGCATCCGTCGGATGGAGCGGCCTGCCCGGGGCGCGCCGGGCTTGACGCCCCCGCCCGGAACGCTAGGCCTTGGAGCGGAACGGATCAGGAGAGCCAGACATGCGCGACGCCGAGGCCCCGACGATCCGGCTGATCGACTACGTTCCCCCCGCATGGCTCGCCGACACGGTCGAGTCTGACCTTCACGCTCGAGCCCACGGCGACCCGGGTGCGCGCCCGCGTGGCCTTCCGACGCAACCCGGCCCGCGCCGGCGAGGGGCCGCTCGATCTCCGCCTCGACGGCCGTTCGCTCCGCCTCGTCTCCGCGGCGATCGACGGCGCGCCGGTGCCGCAGAACGCGCTCAGCCTCGACGACGAAGGGCTGACCGTCGCCGGCGCGCACGTGCCCGAGAGCTTCACCTGGGAGGCCGAGACCGAGATCGGCCCGCAGGCCAACACCGCCCTCGAGGGGCTCTACATGTCGAACGGCATGTACTGCACCCAGTGCGAGCCGCAGGGCTTTCGCAAGATCACCTACTGGCCCGACCGCCCGGACGTGATGGCCCGCTTCCGCGTCCGCATCGAGAGCGACAAACCGGTGCTGCTGTCGAACGGCAACCTCACCGACTCGGGCGCCGGATGGACCGAGTGGGAGGATCCCCACCCCAAGCCCTCCTATCTGTTCGCGCTGGTCGCCGGCGATCTGGTCGCCCACGAGGACCGCTTCACCACCCGCTCCGGCCGCGACGTGCTCTTGCAGGTCTGGGTGCGCCCCGGCGACGAGGACCGCTGCGCCTACGCGATGGACGCGCTGAAGCGGGCGATGGCCTGGGACGAAGAGACCTACGGCCGCGAATACGACCTCGATCGCTTCATGATCGTCGCCGTCGACGACTTCAACATGGGCGCGATGGAGAACAAGGGCCTCAACATCTTCAACTCGAAGTACGTGCTCGCCAGCCCCGAGACCGCCACCGACGCCGACTACAAGGGCATCGAGACGGTCATCGCCCACGAGTATTTCCACAACTGGACCGGCAACCGGATCACCTGCCGCGACTGGTTCCAGCTCTGCCTCAAGGAAGGCCTGACCGTTTTCCGCGACCAGAGCTTCTCGGCCGACCAGCGCAGCGCCGGCGTCAAGCGCATCGAGGACGTGATCCGGCTGCGCGCCGCGCAGTTCCGCGAGGACGCAGGGCCGCTGGCCCACCCGGTCCGGCCCGAGGAATACATCGAGATCAACAACTTCTACACCGCGACCGTCTACGAGAAGGGCGCCGAGCTGATTGGCATGCTGCGTCGCCTCGTCGGCCCGGAGAACTATGCGAAGGCGCTCGATCTCTACTTCGAGCGCCACGACGGGCAGGCCTGCACCATCGAGGACTGGCTCGCCGTGTTCGAGGACGCGACCGGGCGCGATCTCTCGCAGTTCAAGCGCTGGTATTCCCAGGCCGGCACGCCGCGCCTGACCGCGACCGACCGCTGGGACGGCGGCCGCTACACCCTCGATCTCGTCCAGGAGACGCCACCGACGCCCGGCCAGTCCGACAAGGCGCCGCTGGTCGTACCCGTCGCCTACGGGCTGCTCGGTCCCGACGGCGCCACCCTCGCCGAAGGCGTGCTCGAACTCGACCGGCCGAGCGCGAGCTTCACCTGGGATCTGCCCGCGCGGCCGGTTCCCTCGCTGCTGCGCGGCTTTTCCGCTCCGGTGATCCTGATGCGCGAGACATCGCCCGAGGAGCGTGCGTTCCTGCTCGCCAACGACCGCGACCCGTTCAACAAGTGGGAGGCCGGGCGCGCCTATGCGCTGGCGTTGCTTGCCCGCCGCGCGGTCGATCCCGGCGCCACCGCCGACCGGGCCTGGCTGGACGCGCTGGTGGCCGTGGCCGACGACCCGACGCTCGACCCGGCGTTCATCGCGCTCGCGCTCGGCCTGCCGTCGGAGGACGAGATCATCGCGCATGTCGCCGCCGGTTCCGGCACCCCGGACCCGGTGGCGATCTGGCACGCCCGCCGGGCGCTGGAGGCCGAGGCCGCGGCGGCGCTCGGTCCCCGGCTGCCGGCGCTCTACGCCGACAACGCGGTCCCCGGCCCCTACAGCCCCGACGCGGCCGCCGCCGGCCACCGGGCCCTGCGCGCCCGGGCGCTGGCGCTGACGACCGCGCTCGACCCCGACGCGACGCAGGCGCGGGCCCAGTTTGCCGTCGCCGACAACATGACCGAGCGCATGAGCGCGCTGGCGCTGCTCGTCGCACACGGGCAGGCCGAGGAGGCGCTCGCCCGCTTTCACCGCGACTGGGCTGGGCGACCGCCTGGTGATCGACAAGTGGTTCGCCGTGCAGGCCGCCGCAACGCCCCCCGACGCGGCGAGCGCCACCGTCGAGGCCCTGACCCGGCACGCGGATTTCGACTGGAAGAACCCCAACCGCTTCCGGGCGCTGATCGGCAGCTTCGCCGCCGGCAACCCCGCGGGCTTCCACGACCCCGACGGCAGCGGCTACCGGCTGGTGATCGACTGGCTGATCCGGCTCGACCCGGTGAACCCGCAGACCACCGCCCGCCTCGCCACCACCCTCGGGACGTGGCGGATATTCGACGCCGCCCGCCGTGAGCGGTTGCGCGCCGAACTCGAGCGCCTCGCGGAACTTCCGGGCCTCTCGCGCGATACGTCCGAGATCGTCGGCCGATTGTTGCGCGGCAAGCCGAGCTGAGTCCGCTCCAGCTTGTCACATGGATGTGAAGCTGGCACGATAGGAACCCATCATGCGCGAGATCATCGACCAGCTGATCGAGGAAAGGGCTCCCTGGCTCAAGCGCCGCGGGCCGTTGGTGACTCTGGCCCGCCCCCTGCTCCACCGGGTGCTGAAGTACGAGCGGACCATCAAGATCGGCGAGGCGCTCGAGCCGATGCCCGCCGCCGACGTGATGCAGTCGCTGGCCGACATGATCGCGCAGCACGTCGAGGTGACCGGCCTCGACCACATCCCGCGCCAGGGGCCGGTGCTGGTGGTGGCGAACCACCCGACCGGCATCGCCGACGGGATCGTGCTGTTCGGCGCGCTGGCCCGCGTCCGGCCCGACCTGTTCTTCTTCGCCAACGCCGACGCGATCCGCGTCATGCCGCAGCTGTCCGAGCTGATCGCCCCGGTCGAATGGCGGGCCGACAAGCGCAGCCACAAGCAGAACCGCGAGACGATGGACTACGCCCGCACCGCCTTCGAGGCCGGCCGGATGGGCGTGCTGTTCCCCTCCGGCCGCCTCGCCAAGCGCCGCTGGTGGTGGCTGAACGAGCGACCCTGGCTGGCGTCCGGCGCGACGATGGCGCGCAAGTTCAACCTGCCGGTGGTGCCGCTGCACGTCACCGCCCGCAACTCGGCGCTGTTCTACCTGTTCGACCGCATCCACCCGACCCTGCGCGACATCACGCTGTTCCACGAGGTGCTGAACAAGGGCCGCCAGCGCTACCGGCTTACCCTCGGCCCGGTGATCGAGCCCGCCGCGCTTCCGTCCGGCTCGACCGAGGCGATCGAGGTGCTGCGCACCCGCACGCTGGAGCTCGGTGGTGCGACGCCGCAGTCGGTGCTGACGGCCCCGGTCTACGGGCGCGCGGGACGGCTTAAGCCGGCCCGGCTCGTGGTCTAGCGGGCCTTACCCGACGGACACATCAGCAAAGTAACTGCGGGCGTCGCTGCGCCCGACGCCGGTCCCTCAGGCGACGCAAGATGCGCGCGGGTTGGCCCGAATTGCCCGAAAGACAGCAAAATTGTATCGGTGCAGCGTCCAAATCCGCGTAGCGGCGGTTCGGGGGAGCGCATAGACTGATGCCAGGATCGGGAGCGACAACAGCCGGTCAGCAAGACGAAAAGGCGCTGCAAGCCGGGTCGATCCCTGGCGGAGCGCCTCGGGGAGGAAGCACACGTGACGCCGGACCTGGAAGTCATCCAGATCGGACGCGGGGAATCGTTCAAGGCCTGGGAGCACGGCTATCCGTTTCATACCGTGCGCTGGCATTTCCACCCCGAGTACGAACTGCACCACGTCGTCGAGACCACCGGCCGATACTTCATCGGCGACTTCATCGGCGCGTTCGAGCCGGGCAACCTCGTCCTGACCGGACCGAACCTGCCGCACAACTGGATCAGCGACGTGCCCGCGGGCGAGCGTGTCCCGCTGCGCGGACGCATCGTCCAGTTCTCGGAGGCGTTCATCGCCGACGTGGCGGTGTTGCTCCCCGAATTCTCCTGCGCGATGCCGGTGCTCGAGCTCAGCCGCCGCGGCGCGCTGTTCCCGCAAGCCACCGCCGCGCAGATCGAACCGATGCTGGCGGAACTGGTGGGGGCGACCGGACTGCGCCGCATCGAGATCTTCATGGGCATCCTCGGCATCCTGAGCCGCGCGGATGTCCGGCCGCTGACGAGCGCGGGCTACCTGCCCGATCCCTCCGGCTTCATGTCGACCGGCATCAACAAGGCGCTCGCCTACATCAGCCAGAACCTGACCGAGCCGTTCAGCGAAGGCGATCTGGCCGGCATCGCCGGCCTGACGCCGAGCGCGTTCTCGCGCAGCTTCCGGCGGCATACCGGCATGACGCTGGTGCAGTACGTGAACCGCCTGCGCATCAACCTCGCCTGCCAGCTTCTGATGAGCGGCGACGGCCCGACCATCACCGAGGTCTGCTTTGCCTCGGGTTTCAACAACGTTTCCAACTTCAACCGGCAGTTCCTGTCGCAGAAGTCCATGCCGCCGTCGCGGTTCAGGGCACTCCTGGCGGAGAACATCGCCGTGGAGGCCGCCTGATGCAGGGGCGCGATGGAATGGCCTGCATCGACTCGACGCAGGAGATCGGCGGTCCGCAAAAAGCCCGCTGGGAACGACGCAACGACGAACAACACGACCACAACGGAGGAATCCACCAGATGATCCAGTCAACAGCGAAACTGTCGGGAGCGGCGGTGCTCACGGCGAGCCTCCTCGGCGGCACGGCGGGGTTTGCCCAGACCTCGGGCACGGTCGCCTTCCTGATGCCCGACCAGGGCTCGACCCGCTACGAGGAGCACGACTTCCCCGGGTTCAAGGCCGAGATGGCGAAGCTCTGCCCCGACTGCACCGTGATCTACCAGAACGCCGACGCCGACGTGGCCCAGCAGCAGCAGCAGTTCAACTCGGTCATCACCCAGGGCGCCAAGGTGATCGTGCTCGATCCGGTGGATTCCAGCGCCGCCGCGTCGCTGGTGAAGCTGGCGCAGAGCCAGGACATCAAGGTGATCGCCTATGACCGTCCAGTGCCGGACGTGCCGGCCGACTACTACGTGTCGTTCGACAATGAGGGCATCGGCAAGGCGATCACCGATTCCCTGGTCAAGCACCTGGAGGAGACGGGCGTCCCGAAGGACCAGGGCGGCCTGCTCGAGATCAACGGTTCGCCGACCGACGCGGCCGCGGGCCTGATCCGCGACGGCGTCCACGCCGGTCTCGAGGACAGCGGCTACGAGAAGCTCGCCGAGTACGACACGCCCGACTGGCAGCCGTCGAAGGCGCAGGAATGGACCAGCGGCCAGATCACCCGCTTCGGCGACAAGATCAACGGCGTGGTCGCGGCCAACGACGGCACCGGCGGCGGCGCGATCGCCGCGTTCAAGGCGGCGGGCGTCAATCCGGTACCGCCGGTCACCGGCAACGATGCGACCGACGCGGCGCTGCAGCTGATCATCGCCGGCGACCAGTACAACACCATCTCCAAGCCCTCCGAGATCGTGGCGGCCGCCGCGGCGAACGTCGCGGTGAAGTTCCTCGACGGCGAGACGCCGGAGCCGAAGACCTCGCTCTACGACACGCCCTCGGAGCTGTTCGTTCCGGCCGTGGTGACGCGCGAGAACATCAAGGCCGAGATCTTCGACAAGGGGATCGCCAAGGCGTCGGACATCTGCACCGGCCGCTATGTCGAAGGCTGCAAGGAACTCGGGATCGAGTGAGTCCCCCGTCCGACGATTCGCCCGGCCTGTCCGGCCGGGCGACACCGTCAGAGACGATGAAACGAGGAGTATCCCGCATGTCCGACATCTCGCAGCGACCGCCCGACAGCGCGCCGATCCTGAGCCTGCGCGGCATCTCCAAGAACTTCGGCGCGGTCTCGGCCCTGACCGACATCGAGCTCGACGTGCATCCGGGCGAGGTGGTGGCGATCGTCGGCGACAACGGCGCGGGCAAGTCGACGCTGGTCAAGGTGCTGGCGGGCGTGCATGCGCCGACCTCGGGGACCATCCGCTTCCAGGGCAAGCCGGTGACGGTGGACGGCCCCAGCGACGCGCTCGATCTCGGAATCGCGACCGTGTTCCAGGATCTGGCGCTGTGCGAGAACCTCGACGTGGTCGCCAACATCTTCCTCGGCCAGGAACTCGCGCCGCTGCACCTCGACGAGGTGGCGATGGAGGTGCGCGCCTGGACGCTGCTGAACGAACTTGCGGCCCGCATCCCCGACGTGCGCGACGTGGTGGCCTCGCTCTCCGGCGGCCAGCGCCAGACCGTGGCGATCGCCCGCTCGCTGCTGCTCGACCCCAAGATCATCATGCTCGACGAGCCGACCGCCGCCCTCGGCGTGGCGCAGACCGCGGAGGTTCTGAACCTCGTCGAGCGGGTCCGCGATCGCGGCCTCGGGGTGATCATGATCTCCCACAACATGGAGGACGTGCGCGCCGTCGCCGACCGGATCGTGGTGCTGCGGCTCGGGCGCAACAACGGCGTGTTCACGCCCGAGACCTCCAACGAGGAGCTCGTCGGCGCCATCACCGGCGCCATCGACAACGCCGTCTCGCGCCGCGCCCAGCGGACGGGCGGCGACGCAACCGCCGAGGAGGCCCGGCCATGAGCGACCAGTCCTCGGACCAGCGCCCGACCCTCGACCGGAGCGACGCCCGGGTGAAGCACGCCGAAGGCGTCGGCGGCAGCATCAGCGCGTTCTTCGACCGGGTGCGCTCGGGCGACCTCGGATCGCTGCCGGTGATCGTCGGGCTGGTGATCATCTGGACGGTGTTCACCAGCCTCAACCCGATGTTTCTGACCAGCAACAACCTCGTCAACCTGCTGTTCGACTGCTCGACGGTGGGGGTGATCTCGCTCGGGATCGTCTGCGTGCTGATGCTCGGCGAGATCGACCTCTCGGTCGGGTCGATGAGCGGGGTCGGGTCGGCGCTGATCGGTGTGCTGTGGGTGAACCAGGGCGTGCCGCTGATCCTCACGATCTTCGCGGCGCTGGCGCTCGGCGTGGTTGTGGGGTCGCTCTACGCGCTGCTGCGCACACGGCTCGGGATGCCGAGCTTCGTCTCGACGCTCTCCGGGCTGCTCGCGCTGCTCGGGCTGCAGCTCTACATGCTGGGCTCGACCGGCTCGATCAACCTGCCCTACGGGTCGTGGTTCGTGAGCTTCGGGCAGCTCCTGATCATTCCCGACTGGCTCTCCTACGCGCTGGCGCTGGTGCCGGGCATCGTCATCCTGGTGATGGGCATGCGGACGATGGCGCAGCGGCGTGCCGCGAACCTGCACGCCGGCTCGATGGCCGGGCTGATCCTCAAGGCGGGCGTCGCGATCGTCGGGCTCGAGGTGATCGTCTGGTATCTCAACCAGGGCCGCGGCGTGCCGTGGATGTTCGGGCTGTTCGTCCTGCTCGTGGTCATCATGGACTATGCCTTCACCCGCACCAAATGGGGCCGGTCGATGACCGCGGTCGGCGGCAACGCCGAGGCCGCGCGCCGCGCCGGCATCAACGTGAAGCGGATCTATCTCAGCGCCTTCATGCTCTGCTCGGCGTTCGCGGCGCTCGGGGGCGTGCTGTCCTCGGCCCGCCTCGCCTCGGCCAGCCAGCAGGCCGGCACCGGCGACGTCAACCTCAACGCCATCGCCGCGGCGGTGATCGGCGGCACCAGCCTGTTCGGCGGCCGCGGCAGCGCCTGGTCGGCGCTGCTCGGGATCATCGTGATCCAGTCGATCGCCAACGGCCTGACGCTGCTGAACCTGTCGTCGAGCCTGCGCTACATGATCACCGGTGGCGTCCTGGCCATCGCCGTGATCGTCGACAGCCTCGCGCGCCAGAGCCGCGTGTCGCACGGCCGGGCATAGGGAGGGATCGCATGAGCGACGGGTTGAACGGCAAGGTCGCGGCGGTCACCGGCGCGGCCTCGGGGATCGGCCTCGAATGCGCGAAGGCCATGCTGGCGGCGGGCGCGACCGTCGTGCTGGTCGACCGCGCCGGGGACAGGCTCGAGGGCCTGTGCGCCGAGCTGGGGCCGAAGGCGATCCCGCTCACGATCGACCTGACGGACCCGGCGAGCGTCGCCACCATGGCGCCGCAAATCCTCGAGACGGCGGGCGGCCTCGACATCTTTCACGCCAACGCCGGCGCCTACGTCGGCGGCGACGTGGTGGAGGGCGACCCCGACGTCTGGGACCGGGTGCTGAACCTCAACATCAACGCGGCGTTCCGCTCGATCCACGCGGTTCTGCCGCACATGGTGGAAAGGCAGATCCGGCGACATCATCGTCACCAGTTCGGTCGCCGGCGTGGTGCCGGTGGTCTGGGAGCCGATCTACACCGCCTCCAAGTTCGCGGTGCAGGCGTTCGTCCATACCGTGCGCCGTCAGGTGTCCCGACATGGCATCCGCGTCGGCGCCGTGCTGCCGGGCCCGGTGGTCACCGCGCTGCTCGACGACTGGCCGAAGGCCAAGATGGAGGAGGCGCTCGCCAACGGCAGCCTGATGCAGCCCAAGGAGGTCGCCGACGCGGTGATGTTCATGCTGACCCGCCCGCGCGGCGTCACGGTCCGCGACCTCGTCATCCTGCCGGCGAGCGTCGACCTCTGATATAATCCGACTGAACCGCTCGCCGGAGAGCGTCACCTGTCGAACCGGCAGGAGCGACGCACCGCGTCGCGCCGGTTCGTCGGCTGGAGCGCGTGAGCGCGGAGGCCGAGGGGGGTGCGGCCAGGACCGTGCCTCTCAAATCCGCGCGCGCCTGCCTGGCTGGCGCGGAGATCGCGCCTGCCGGGGGCAGGCAGGCGCGTGCGGATTTGTCGACGGACAAATCCGCGAAGTGAATGCTTTCGCGGGGCGCCCCGACTCCCAGCCAATGCGGCGAGTCGATCAACGAAATTGATATCAGGCCCGCCGCGCGCCGACCTGCGCCACGTCGAGCAGTTCCAGCACCTTCGCCTCGATCTGCTCGGCGTTCATCGCCGCCGCGGCATACATCTTCTCCGGGCTGTCCTGCTGGATGAAGCTGTCGGGCAGCACCATCGAGCGGAACCGGAAGCCGCGGTCGAACACGCCCTCCTCCGCCAGCAGCTGCGCCACGTGACTGCCGAACCCGCCGATCGAGCCTTCCTCGATGGTGATCAGCCCCTGGTGCTCCGCCACCAGCCGCAGGATCAGCTCCCGGTCGAGCGGCTTGGCGAACCGCGCGTCCGCCACCGTCGGCCGCAGGCCGCGCGCACCGAGCGCCTCGGCCGCCTTCAGGCACTGCGCCAGCCGCGCCCCGAACGACAGGATCGCGATCCCCTGCCCTTCCAGCACGATCCGCCCGCGCCCGATCTCCAGCGGCGCGCCGCGCTCGGGCAGCTCGACCCCCACCCCCTCGCCGCGCGGAAACCGGAACGCGCTCGGCCGGTCGTCGATCGCCGCGGCGGTCGCCACCATGTGCACCAGTTCCGCCTCGTCCGCCGCCGCCATCACCACGAAATCCGGCAAACACGCGAGGTAGGCGATGTCGAAGGTTCCCGCATGGGTCGGCCCGTCCGCGCCGACCAGCCCCGCCCGGTCGATCGCGAAGCGGACCGGCAGCCGCTGGATCGCCACGTCGTGCACCACCTGGTCATACCCGCGCTGCAGGAACGTCGAGTAGATCGCCGCGAACGGCTTCATCCCCGCCGCCGCCATCCCGGCGCAGAAGGTCACCGCGTGCTGCTCGGCGATGCCGACGTCGAAGCACCGCTGCGGGAACCGCTCGGCGAACAGGTTGAGCCCGGTCCCGTCCGGCATCGCCGCCGTCACCGCCACGATCCGGTCGTCCGCCTCGGCCTCGCGGATCAGCGACTGCGCGAACACCTTGGTGTAACCCGGCGCGTTCGATGGCTTCTTGTGCTGCGCGCCGGTGACGACGTCGAACTTCGCGACCCCGTGGTACTTGTCCGCGGACGCCTCCGCCGGCCCGTAGCCCTTGCCCTTGCGCGTCAGCGCGTGGATCAGCACCGGCCCGTCGCCGCGCGCCTTCACCGCCCGCAGGATCGCCACCAGGCTCTCCACGTCGTGCCCGTCGATCGGCCCGATGTAGGAGAACCCCAGCTCCTCGAAAAGCGTGCCGCCGACCGCCATGCCCTTGACCAGATCGCGCGCCCGCCGCGCGCCCTCCTGGAACGGCTGCGGCAGCAGCCTGACCGCGCCCTTGGCGGCGGCCCGGAGATCCTGGAACGGCTCGCCGGCATAGAGGCGCGACAGGTACTTCGACATCGCGCCCACCGGCGGCGCGATCGACATCTCGTTGTCGTTGAGGATGACGATCAGCCGCTCCTTCATGTGCCCGGCGTTGTTCATCGCCTCGTAGGCCATGCCGGCCGACATCGCGCCGTCGCCGATCACGCAGACCACGTCGCCGACGCCCTCGGCCCCGAGATCGCGCGCCACGGCGAACCCCAGCCCGGCCGAGATCGACGTCGAGGCGTGCGCCGCCCCGAACGGGTCGTAGGCGCTCTCGGCGCGCCGGGTGAAGCCGCTGAGTCCCCCGCCGGCCCGCAAGGTGCGGATCCGCTCGCGCCGCCCCGTCAGGATCTTGTGCGGATAGCACTGGTGGCCGACATCCCAGATCAGCTTGTCCTTCGGCGTGTCGAACACCGAATGGATCGCCACCGTCAGTTCGACCACCCCGAGCGCCGAGCCGAGATGGCCGCCGGTCACCGACACCGCCGAGACCGTCTCGGCGCGCAACTCGTCGGCAAGCTGTTCGAGCTCCGCCACCGACAGCCCCTTCATGTCCGTCGGCAGGTGGACCCGGTCGAGCAGCGGCGTCTTCGGTCGCGAATCGGTCATCGCCGCAGTTCCCCCCTCGGGCCCCGGCCGCGTCAGCGGCCGCGCTCCAGAACGAACTGCGCAGCCGACCGCAGGTTCCCGGCAGCCGATCCGTAGGGCGCAAGCGTGTCGCACGCGCCCTCCACCAGCTCCCGCGCCTTCCGTCGCGCCCCGTCGAGCCCGAGCAGCGACACGAACGTCGCCTTGCCCTGCGCCTCGTCCTTGCGCAGCCGCTTTCCAGCCGCCTCCGGATCGCCCTCGACGTCGAGGATGTCGTCGCTGACCTGGAACGCGAGCCCCAGCGCCGCCCCGTAGCGCCGGAGCGGCTCCGGATCCTGCCGCCCCAGGA
The DNA here is from genome assembly GCA_963773555.1 of uncultured Alphaproteobacteria bacterium. Classification (GTDB taxonomy): domain Bacteria; phylum Pseudomonadota; class Alphaproteobacteria; order Rhodobacterales; family Rhodobacteraceae; genus Amaricoccus. The sequence goes on along the minus strand of CAVZCB010000014.1, from coordinate 78,534 downwards.
TCGCGCCCGATTCAGCCGCCCACACGAACAGCGACCCGGTCTTAAGCGCCTGCAGATCGCTCACCTGCCCGACATCGAGCGGCGCCGCCACGCTCTCCGCGGCGATGTCGAGCGCCTGACCGCCGACCATCCCCAGCGCCCCCGCCGCCTGCGCGAGGTGCAGCACCAGCCGCACCTGCAGCCGCGGATCGATGCCGCCCTGCGGCGAGGCCAGGATCTCGAACGCCAGCGTCTGCAGCGCGTCGCCGGCCAGTACCGCCGTCGCCTCGTCCCACTTCACGTGCACCGTCGGCTGGCCGCGGCGCAGCGCATCGTCGTCCATGCACGGCAGGTCGTCATGCACCAGGCTGTAGCCGTGCACGCACTCCGCCGCCGCCGCGGTGCGCAGCGCCTGCCCCGGCGGCACCCGGAAGATGCCGGCGCTCTCGACCGCGACGAAGGCCCGGATCCGCTTGCCGCCCGACAGGACCGCATGCCGCATCGCCGCCCCGAGCGTGGTGTCCCCGGCCGGCAGCAAATCAGCGAGCGTCGCCTCGACCTTGGTCGCCGCCTGGCTCAGGGCCGCATGAAACTGCAGGATGCCCGCGTCCATCGGCTCAGGGGATCTCGACCGGCCGGGTGCGGACCGAGCCGTCGGCACCTTGGGCGATCTCGGTGACACGCGCCTCCGCCGCCTTCAGCTTGTCCTCGCAATGCGCGCGCAGCTCCGCGCCGCGGGCATAGAGCGTGATCGACTCCTCGAGCGGCACGTCGCCCAACTCCAGCCGCGCCACCACGCTCTCGAGCTCGGCCAGCGCCGCCTCGAACGTCATCTCCCCGACCGGTGTGGTGTCCGTCTCAGCCATGTTCCCGTTCCATCAGCACCCGCACATGCGCCGCGGCGGACGCGGCGAGCGCGGTAAGATCATATCCGCCTTCCAGAGTCGAGACGATCCGCCCGGCGCAACAGCGGTCCGCGAGGTCGCAGAGCCGCGCCGTCGCCCAGGCGAAATCGTCTTCGACGAGCCCGAGGTTCGCCAGCGGATCGCGCGCGTGGGCGTCGAATCCGGCCGAGATCAGGATCATCTGCGGCGCATGAGCCTGGACCGCAGGCAGCACCCGCCGCTGCATTTCCGCCCGAAACGCCGTCCCGTCCGCGCCCGGCGGCAGCGGCACGTTGACGATCTGGCCGTGGGCACCGCGCTCGGCCGCCGCCCCGGTGCCGGGATAGAGCGGCATCTGGTGCGTCGAGGCGAACAGGATGCGCGCGTCGTCCCACACCAGATCCTGGGTGCCGTTGCCGTGATGCACGTCGAAATCGACGATCGCCACCCGCTCGAGCCCGTGCGCCTCGAGCGCGTGCCGCGCCCCGATCACCACGTTGCCGAAGAAGCAGAACCCCATCGCCGTCGCGGTCTCGGCATGATGCCCCGGCGGGCGCACCGCGCAGAACGCGTTCCGCGCCTCGCCGGCCATCACCATGTCGACGCCCTTCACGACCGCGCCGGCCGCCCGTCGCGCCGCCGCCATCGTGCCCGGAGAGGCGAAGGTATCCGCGTCGATCGCGGCGAACCCCTCGGCGGGGATCATCCCTTCGATCAACTGCAGATACGCCGCCGGATGCGCCCGCCCGATCTCCGCATCGCTCGCCAGTGGCGCCTCGATCCGCAGCAGCCCGGAGAACGCCTCTGCCTCGAACGCGGCGCTGATCGCGCGCAGCCGCTCGACCCGCTCGGGGTGTCCCGGCGGAGTGACGTGGCCGAGGCAATCGGCATGGCTGATGAGCGCGGTGGTCATCGTTCGACCCTAAGGATCGGTCCCCCGGCTTTCAATCGCCGAACTTGCCAGCGGATCCGGCAGCGGTCTAAGTTCGGCCCTACGCCCCGGAACCGGCGCGCGAGGGGAAGTCGTCCATGCCGTCAGCCGCCCGCCTGCCAGACGCGCACCGCCTCGACCGGCCAGACCAGCATCAGCACGTTCAGCGCCAGCCCGTCGCGGATCACGATCCCGGTCACCACCTCGGCGATCAGCGCCAGCGTCACGGTCAGCCAGACCGGCAGCCGCGACGCCAGCCAGAACCCGACCATCATCGCCACGATGTCGGAGACCGAGTTGATCACGCTGTCGCCGTAGTAGTCGTAGGAGATCGTCACCGTGCGATAGCGATCGATGATCCAGGGGCTGTTCTCGACCACCTCCCACGTCGCCTCGATCATCGTGGCGATCAGCAGCCGCCAGCCGAACGGCAGCCGGCGCGCCACCAGCCACAGCACCCAGTAGAACAGGAACCCATGGATCAGATGCGAGGGCGTGTACCAGTCGATCAGGTGCTGCGAATTCCCCGGCCCCTTAACGTCGCCATACCAGAGCGCGACATAGCCGCAGGTGCAGATCGGCACCCGCCCCATCGCCAGCAGCACGGCGGCAGCTACCGCGACCACCCCAAGGATCAGGATCCACGGATGCCACGCTCGCGTCATCTTTCAACTCCGGTTTCGCGCACCGTCACCGGCTATCACGCGCGAATGAAGGGTTCATGCCGATGAAGCTCGCGACCCTCCGCGACGGCTCGCCGGACGGCCGGCTGGTCGTCGTCTCCCGCGACCTGACGCGCTGCTCCGACGCCCGCCATATCGCCCCGACGCTGCAAGCCGCGCTCGAAGACTGGGACACCGCCGCCTCCGGCCTCGAACTCATCGCCCGCAGCCTCGAGTTCAAGCGGCCAGCCCGTCGAACGTTTCCACGAGCGCGACGCCCACGCGCCGCTGCCCCGCCCGGCGAACACTTCCCCCTTGAGCGACCCGCGCGGCACCACGGCGAAGGCGGATGCCGCTATCCCCGTGAGCGTCGCCGTCCTGACCGACGCGTTGCCTCCCGGCGCCGACCGCGCCGCGGCAATCGCCGCGATCCGCCTCGTCACGCTGGCCGCCGGCGGCGCCGCCGGCCCCGTCGCCCTCACTCCCGACGAGCTTGGCGCCGCATGGTCCGACGGCACCCTCCGCGCCTCGCCACGCCTCGAGCGCAACGGCCAGCCCGAACCCGCCGTCGACGCCACCTGCGATCTCGCCTCCTCCGTCACCGCGGCGGCCCGCTCCGCAGGTCTCGCCGCCGGCGGCTTCGTCGCCGTCCCCGCCGGTGAGGCCGTTGCGCTCCGCGCCGGCGATACCCTGCGCGTCGAGCTGCGCGACCTCGCCTGCCACTCGATCTTCGGGGCGATCGAGCAGACCGTCACGCCGTAACCGCAACAGTCGGAGGGCGCGCCGCCATCGGCGGAGCCGCCCAGCCGGTCAGAACGTCAGCGCCTTGGCCTGCCGGATCTGCGGCAGCTCGGCGATCTGGCCGAGGGCTTCGGGCGCGACCGCCTCGTCCACGCCGACAAGTGCGATCGCCTCGCCGCTCCGGGTGTCGCGTCCGAGGGCGAAGGTCGCGATGTTGATCCCGAGATCACCGAGCTTGCTGCCGAGCGCGCCGATGTATCCCGGCACGTCGGCGTTGGTGGTGTAGAGCATGAAGCGCATCGGCTCGGCCTCGAGGTTGATCCCCTTGATCTGGATGAACCGCGGCTTGCCGTCGGAATAGATCGTGCCGGCGACCGAGCGGGTCTGCTGCTCGGTGGTCACGATCAGCCGCATGTAGGAGCCGAAGGCGCCCTGGGCGTCCTTGCGCGCCTCGGTGATGTGGATGCCGCGCTCGCGAGCCACCACGGGTGCGGAGACCATGTTGACGCCGCCCGGCCCGACCAGCGGCAGGAGCAGGCCCGAGGTCAGCGCGGCGGTCAGCGGCTTGAGGTTGAGATCCCCCACCTCGCCGACGTATTCGATCTCGATCTCGGTGATCGCGGTCTCGGTCACCTGTCCGGCGAAACTGCCGAGCATCCCGGCGAGCGCGATCCACGGCTTCAGGATCGGCGCCTCCTCGGCGGTGACGCTCGGCGCGTTCAGCGCGTTCGAGATCGCCCCGGCCATCAGGTAGTCCGACATCTGCTCGGCCACCTGCAGCGCGACGTTCTCCTGCGCCTCGCTGGTCGCGGCCCCGAGATGGGGGGTGCAGACCACGTTCGGCAGGCCGAAGAGCACGTTGTCTCTGGCCGGCTCCTCGGAAAAGACGTCGAAGGCCGCGCCGGCCAGCCGGCCATCCTTCAGCGCCGAGGCCACCGCCGCCTCGTCGACCAGCCCGCCGCGGGCGCAGTTGATCAGCCGCGCGCCGGGCTTCATCCCGGCGATCCGCTCGGCCGACAGGATGTTGGCGGTCTTCTCGGTCTTGGGCAGGTGCAGCGTCACGAAGTCGGCGCGCGCCAGCACCTCGTCGAGATCCTCGACGCGCTCGACCCCGAGCGCCAGCGCGCGCTCGGCCGACAGGAACGGGTCGTAGGCGATCACCTTCATCTTCAGGCCAACTGCGCGGGAGGCGACGACCGAGCCGATGTTGCCGCAGCCGACGAGGCCGAGCGTCTTGCCGGTGATCTCGACGCCCATGAACTTCGATTTCTCCCACTTGCCCGCCTGCGTCGAGGCGTCGGCGGCGGGGATCTGGCGGGCGACGCTGAACATCATCGCGATGGCGTGCTCGGCGGTGGTGATCGAGTTGCCGAACGGCGTGTTCATCACCACGACGCCCCTGGCCGAGGCGGCGGGAATGTCGACGTTGTCCACCCCGATCCCGGCGCGGCCGATCACGCGGAGGTTGGTCGCCTTGCCGATCAGGTCGGCCGTGACCTTGGTGGCGGAGCGGATGGCGAGGCCGTCGTAGTCGCCGATGATCGCGGCGAGCTTCTCCGGGTCCTTGCCGAGCTTCGGCTGGAAATCCACCTCGACGCCGCGGTCGCGGAAGATCTGCACCGCGGCATCGGACAGTTCGTCGGAAATGAGAACCTTGGGCATGGGATATGTCTCCGGGGGCGGGCGCTCGTGGCCCGCCGGATGTCTGGGACGCAGAAAGAGATCAGGAAGCGGCGGCGAACGCCCAGTCGAGCCAGGGCGTCAGCGCCTCGACATCGGCGGTGTCGACCGTGGTGCCGCACCAGATCCTGAGGCCCGGCGGCGCGTCGCGGTAGCCGGCGATGTCGTAGGCCACGCCCTCGGCCTCGAGCAGCCTGGTCATCCGCTTCACGAAGTCGCGCTGCGCCGCCTCGTCGAGGCCGGCGATCGCGGGATCGACGATCCTCAGGCACACCGAGGTATTGGAGCGCGCCGCCGGATCCGCGACGAGGTTCTCGATCCAGGGCGTCGCGTCGACCCAGGCCTGAAGCGCGGCGAAATTCGCGTCGGACGCGAGCGCGCGTGGCGGCAAGGCCGCCCAGGCCCTTCCATCCAGTCGAGCGCGTCGATGCAGTCCGCGACGCAGAGCATCGACGGGGTGTTGATGGTCTCGCCGGCGAACACGCCCTCGATCAGCTTGCCGCCCTTGGTCAGGCGGAAGATCTTCGGCAGCGGCCGGTCGGGGGACGAAGCTTTCCAGCCGCTCGACGGCGCGGGGGGAGAGGATCAGCACCCCGTGCCCGCCCTCGCCGCCCATCGCCTTCTGCCAGGAGAAGGTGGTGACGTCGAGCTTCGGCCAGTCGAGACCTTGCGCGAACGCGGCCGAAGTGGCGTCGCAGAAGGTGAGGCCGGCGCGGTCGGCTGCGATCCAGTCGGCGTCCGGCACCCGGGCGCCGGAGGTGGTGCCGTTCCAGGTGAAGCAGACGTCGGCCTCGGGGCGGACGGCGCCGAGATCGGGAAGCGCGCCGTAGGGCGCGCTGAGCACCCGGGTGTCGGTGAGCTTCAGCTGCCTGGTCGCGTCGGTGGCCCAGCCCTGACCGAAGCTCTCCCAGACCAGCATGTCGACGGGACGGGCGCCCAGCATCGACCACATCGCCATCTCGAAGGCGCCGGTGTCGGAGGCCGGCACGATGCCGACGCGGTAGTCGGCCGGTACGCCGAGCAGGCGGGCGGTGCGCTCGATCGCCTCCTTCAGCTGCGCCTTCGGGCCGGCGGCGCGGTGCGAGCGGCCGAGGAAGGCGCGCGCGGCGACCGCCTCGGCGCTCCAGCCCGGCCGCTTCGCGCAGGGGCCGGAAGAAAACTCGGGACGTGCAGGCTTCAGTCGGGGTTTGGCGGGGGTCGCAACAGCGACCGCCTGGGGATGGCTCATCGGCCAGCTCCATCGTCAGGGCGAGATAACTGAGCCCGCCCCGCTCGCCCTTGTCCGGGGTCGGTGCCCACCGATGGGCGTATGCGATTCGATCCGCTCTGCCAAGGGGAAACGCGGCAGGAGAGGCAGCCTCACCGCGCGCGGCCGGGGCGCTCCTATACTCCCGGGCTTGCAATACCGCCTGCCCTCGCCGAAGAGGGGGTCTGACGGAGGGGGATGACCGTGGTGGACCGGATCGTCGAGCAGGCTTGCACCGGTCGCTTGCGGCCGCCCGGCCCGGCGTGTGCGAGCACGCAGGCAATCCACCCGGCATGATACCCACCGTCATCTCGATCCAGAGCCAGGTCGTGCACGGCCACGTCGGCAACAGCGCGGCGGCGTTTCCGATGCGCGTGCTCGGGGTCGAGGTGGCCGAGGTGCCGACGACGCTCCTGAGCAACCACCCGCGCTATCCGACCACCCGAGGCCGGGTGCTCCAGCCGGCGCTGGTCGCCGATCTGCTGCGCGGGGTCGAGGAGCGCGGTGTGGCGGAGCGGGCGGCTGTCGTGGTCAGCGGCTATCTCGGCTCGGCGGCGATCGCGGACGAGGTGGCGGCGTTCGTGACGCGGGCGAAGGCGGCCAATCCGCGGCTGGTCTATCTCTGCGACCCGGTGATGGGCGACGCGGACATCGGCTTCTTCGTCGACGCCGAGCTGCGGGCGGCGTTCGCCGCGCGGCTCGTGCCGATCGCCGACATCGTCACGCCGAACGCCTTCGAGCTCGGCGCCCTGTCGGGCGGGCCTGTCAGAAGTCCTGCGGACGTCGCGGTAGCCGCCGGGCGCATCCCGGTGGCAACGGTGATCGCCACCGGCGTGCCCGAGCCGGGCGATCCCGCGGTGCTTCATACGGTTCTCTCGGGGCGCGACGGCGGGTGCTGGAGGGTGACGACGCCGCGCCTCGACGCGCGCCCCGGCGGGACCGGCGATCTGTTCACGGGCCTGCTCGCGGCCCGGCTGGCGAAGGGCGAAGCGCTGCGCCCGGCGATGGAGGCCGCGGTTGCAGGAACCTTCGCGGCGCTGAGGGGAACCGCGCGGGAGACGTGGCAGGAAATGCCGATCGTCGCCAGCATCGCGGCGATCGTCGCCCCGGATCCGGTCTTCCGAGCGGTCCGGATCGAGCGTGAAGACTCGACCGGCGGCTGACCTGACTGGCCTGCCGCCAGGAGCAGTTCGGAGGCGCCAGATAGTTGCGGACCGGCCCGACCCTGATGATATAGAGGATCCATGCAGACAGAAGCCCAGACCCAGACCGAGGCCCCGACCGAACCGCGCGCCGCGATCCGCGCATTGACCTATGCCGACGAGGCCGAGCTGGTGCACGCGCTCGCCGCCGGGGTCGGCATGGACCCAGCCGGGCGGCGTGCCGTGGTGGCGCGGGCGGCCGAGCTGGTGGTGGAGGTCCGCAAGCGGTCCTCGCCGTCGGTGATGGAGGCGTTCCTCGCGGAATACGGGCTGTCGACCGACGAGGGCGTCGGGCTGATGTGCCTCGCCGAGGCGCTGCTCCGGGTTCCCGACGCCGAGACCATCGACGAACTGATCGCCGACAAGATCGAGCCGTCGAACTGGGGCGCGCACCTCGGGCGCTCGACCTCGAGCCTGGTGAACGCGGCGACCTGGGGCCTGCTGATCACCGGCCGCGTGCTTGACGACGATCCGGGGCGGCCGGCGGCGGCGCTCCGGGGCATGATCCGGCGGATGGGCGAGCCGGTGGTGCGGACCGCGGTCGGGCGGGCGATGAAGATGATGGGCCGCAACTTCGTGCTGGGCGAGAGCATCGGCTCGGCGATGGACCGGGCGCGGGCGATGGAGGCCAAGGGCTACACCTATTCCTACGACATGCTCGGCGAGGCGGCGCGGAGCGATCGCGACGCGGTCAGGTATGCCGAGGCCTACGCGAAAGCGATCGCGGCGATCGGCAAGCGGGCGACCGGCGACGTGGGGACGAGCCCTGGGATCTCGGTGAAGCTGTCGGCGCTGCATCCGCGCTACGAGTGGACCCACCGCGACGAGGTGATGCGGGTGCTGCTGCCGCGGGCGCGGGAGCTGGCGCGGGCCGCGGCGAAGGCCGGGATCGGCTTCAACATCGACGCGGAAGAGGCCGAGCGGCTGGATCTGTCGCTCGACGTGATCGAGGCGCTGCTCGAGGACGAGGCGCTGGCCGGCTGGGACGGCTTCGGCGTGGTGGTGCAGGCCTACGGGCGGCGCTGCGGGGCGGTGATCGACTGGCTGGAGGCGACGGCGCGGCGGCTCGACCGGCGGCTGATGGTGCGGCTGGTCAAGGGCGCCTACTGGGACACCGAGATCAAGCAGGCGCAGGAACGCGGGCTGCCCGGGTTCCCGGTGTTCACCCGCAAGCCGTCGACCGACGTCAGCTACCTCGCCTGCGCCCGCAAGCTGCTGGACGCGCGGGACCGGATCTATCCGCAGTTCGCCACCCACAACGCCCATTCGGTGGCGGCGGTGCTGGCGATGGCGGGCGACCGCAAGGGCTTCGAGTTCCAGCGGCTGCACGGCATGGGCGAGGCGCTGCACGAGATCGTTCACGACAGGGAAAAGACCCGCTGCCGGATCTATGCCCCCGTCGGGGCGCATCGGGATCTGCTGGCCTACCTGGTGCGCCGCCTGCTGGAGAACGGGGCGAACTCGTCGTTCGTCAACCAGATCGTCGACAAGGATCTGGCGCCCGAGGACATCGCCGCCGATCCGGTCGCGGAGGTCGAGGGCTTCGGCGACGCGGTGGCCAATCCGGGGATCCGGCGGCCGGCCGAGCTGTTCGCCGGGCGGAAGAACGCGCGCGGCTGGAACGTGAACGAGCCGGCGTCGATCGACGCGCTCTCGGCGGCGCGCGAGCAGTGGCGGCGGCACCGCTGGCAGGCGGGCGGGGGCGGCACGGCGCGCGAGATCGTCAACCCGGCCGTTCCCTCGGACGTGGTCGGCGAAGTGCGCGAGGCCGGCGCGGCGGAGGTCGCGGCGGCGCTCTCGGCGGCGGAGGAGGGCTTCGCTGCATGGTCGGCGCTTCCCGCAACCGAGCGGGCGGCGGCGCTCAGGCGGGCGGCCGATGCCTACGAGGACAACGTGGCGGAGCTGACCGCGCTGGCGACGCGGGAGGCCGGCAAGTCGCTGGCCGACGCGATCTCCGAGGTGCGCGAGGCGGTGGACTTCCTGCGCTACTACGCCAATCAGGCGGAGGCGGCGACGGGCGAGCCGCGCGGAGTGATGGTCTGCATCAGCCCGTGGAACTTCCCGCTGGCGATCTTCAGTGGCCAGGTCGCGGCCTGTCTCGGGGCGGGCAACGCGGTGATCGCCAAGCCCGCCGAACAGACCCCGCTGATCGCGGCGCGGGCGGTGGAACTGATGCACGCGGCGGGGGTGCCCGGCGCGGCGTTGCAGTTGCTGCCGGGCGACGGGCCGTCCGTGGGGGCGCCGCTGACGGCGGCCAAGGGGATCGCCGGGGTGTGCTTCACCGGCTCGACCGAGGTGGCGCAGGCGATCCACCGGGCGCTGGCGGAGAACGCCGCGCCCGACGCGGTGCTGATCGCCGAGACCGGCGGCCTGAACGCGATGGTGGTGGATTCCACCGCGCTGACCGAGCAGGTGGTGCGCGACGTGCTGGCCTCGGCGTTCCAGTCGGCGGGGCAACGGTGTTCGGCGCTCCGCGTGCTCTATGTGCAGAAGGAGGCCCGCGCGCGGGTGCTCGAGATGCTGACCGGTGCGATGGACGCGCTGAAGATCGGCGACCCCTGGGATCGCGGCGACCGACGTCGGGCCGGTGATCGACGCCGAAGCCCAGGACGGGATCGGCGGCTACCTCGAGGAGCAGGCGGCGCGCGGGGCGGTCATGAAACGGCTGGAGGTGCCGAAGCAAGGCCGGTTCGTTTCGCCCGCGGTGGTCGAGGTCGACGGCATCGGCGCGGTGGCGCGCGAGATCTTCGGGCCGGTGCTGCATGTCGCGTCGTTCCGGGCGACGGATCTCGACAAGGTGGTCGACGCGGTCAACGCCCGCGGCTTCGGGCTGACCTTCGGGCTGCACAGCCGGATCGACGACCGGGTGGAGCAGGTGACCGCGCGGCTGCATGTCGGCAACGCCTACGTGAACCGCAACCAGATCGGCGCCATCGTCGGCTCCCAGCCGTTCGGCGGCGAGGGGTTGAGCGGCACCGGGCCGAAGGCCGGCGGGCCGTTCTATCTCAAGCGCCTGCAACGCGCGCCCGCGGCGTCCGCGCCGGTGGCGCCGGAGGGACCGGAGATCGGGACGGCGGCGCTCGCCTCGGCGTTCGCGGCGCTCGATGCCGGCGCCTGGGCCGGCCGTCCCGACCGCCTCGAGGCGTTGCGCGCGGCACTCGGGGCCAAGGCGGCCGAGGCGCTGGACGCGGCCGCGACGCTGCCGGGCGAGCCGGTGGACCTGCCGGGACCGACCGGCGAGAGCAACCGGCTGAGCCTGCATCCGCGCGGACGGGTGCTCTGCCTCGGCGCGGGGACCGAGGCGATGCTGGCGCAGACGGTGCAGGCGCTCGCCGCCGGCAACGCGGTGCTGGCGGTGGCCGACGGGGCGACCGCGGCGCTGAAGGGGCTGAAGGGCATGCCGGTGACGGCGCTCGACGGACGGATCGCCCCGGAGGCGCTGGAGGATCTGCCCGATCTGGCGATGGTGGCGGCGGCCGGGCCGACGGAGTGGCTGCGCGGCCTGCGCCGGGCGCTCAGCCGGCGCAGCGGGCCGATCGTGCCGCTGGAGACGGCGGTGATCGCGCCGGAGCGCTACGTGGTCGAGCGGCACCTCTGCATCGACACCACCGCGGCGGGCGGCAACGCCAGCCTGCTGGCGGCGAGCGCCTGATCCGATGGCGATGAGGCGCCACGCCCCGCCGCACCGGCCGATGCCCCGGAGCCTGCTGGCGCTGGTCGGGCTGATCGCGCTGATCGAGATCGCGCTCAGCCTCGCGGACGCCGGCATCCTGTTCGATCCCTCGCTGCGGACGCGGGTGCTGTGCGCCGGCGGCTTCTGGTCGAGTTTCCGGGAGAGCGTGCCGTTCCGGCAGTTGTGCAGTCCGCAGGGCGTCCCGCTGTTCGCCGCACAGCCCTATGCCATGTTCGTCACCCATGCCGTGCTGCACGGATCGCTGCTGCACATGGTGATGAACATGACGATCCTGCTGGCGATGGGCCGCTTCGTGTCCGATCGCTACGGCGAGATCGTGGTGCTGCCGCTGTTTCTCGTCGGCGCGGTGGCCGGCGGGGCGGCGTTCGGGCTGCTGGCCAGCGGTGGCTATCCGATGGTCGGGGCGTCGGGGGCGGTCTTCACCTTCCTCGGGGTCTGGATCGTCTGGGACTGGCGGCGGCATCGGGCGATGGGGGTCTCGACCGGGCCGGTGCTCACGCGGGTGCTGGTTCTCGCGGGCCTCAACGTGGTGGTCTATTTCGGACTGCAGGGGATGCTCGCCTGGCAGGCGCATCTCGGCGGGTTCCTGGCCGGGCTCGCGGCGGGGATCTGGCTCGAGAGCCGCCTCGACCGGGCGGGTCGCGCCGCCCGGGCGGAGAGTCGCCGCGAGCAGACGGACGCGCCCCGTTAACGATCTTGTGAGTCGGTTCGATTCGGCGTAGCGTCCCCAGTAATTCCGGTTGGAGGTGGGACGCCCATGGCGCGGTTTGTTTTGGCTCGCCGCTTCAATTGCGGTCGGTTTTATTTCCATCGGGGTCGCGCAGGCCGATACTGTCAGGTATAGCAGCGCCTGGTTCTTTGGCGACAGCCTGTCCGATCCCGGCAATCTCTACGAAGCAACGGGCGGGACCCAACCGCCGTCGCCCCCTTACTACGATGGCCGATACTCGAACGGTCCGGTCTGGGCCGAGGCCGTGGCGCAGAAATTCTCCGACAAGGGACTGCCCGAGCACAATTTCGCCTTTGGCGGCGCGACCGCGATCGAGAACGACGACGGCGTTCCCGACCTTCCGGATCAGATCACGGCGTTCGCCGCCGGCGGCTACACGCTCGGTGACCGCCCGCTGGCCGCCCTGTGGTTCGGGGCGAACGACATCTTCAACGCGATCAAGGCCGAGCCGACGGCGCAGAACGTGGCCACCGCGGCCGCTGGTGCCGCGTTCGCCATCGGCGCCGGGATCGAATCGCTGGTCCGCGACGGGGTCGACGATTTTCTCGTCTTCAACATGGCGCCGCTCGAGCTGACGCCGCAGTTCGCGCTGCTCAATCCGCTGGCGGCACCCCTCGCCCAGCTCGGCGCCGCCACCTTCAACGCGACGCTGGCGAGCCAGATCGACGGCATCGGCAACGGGGCCCACATCAACCTGTTCGACACTCACGCGGCCTTCATCGAGCTGTTCGACGATCCGGAACGCTTCGGCGTCAGCGACGTGACCAACCCTTGCATCCTGCCCGACGTCAGCGTCTGCACGCCCGAAGAGGCCGAGGAGCGCGCCTTCTACGATCCGGTGCATCCCAACGACAGGATCCACGCCGCCATCGCGGGGCGGGTGCTGGCAGAAGTGGCGCCGGTGCCGCTTCCCGCGCCGCTGCTGCTGCTGTTCGCCGGGTTCACCGGGCTTGCCGCGGTCGGGCGGCGGCGGGCATGAAACCGCTGGCCTGCGCGCCATAAAACCTTCACTTGCCGGTCTCTCCGCTGCTATGCTGAGTGTGGCGCCGTCGTTTGGCGTCCAACCACCCGGGCGGCTGAACGCGTCCACATCGGCAAGGGAGACCGATCCTCATGAGACCATTTCTGCCCGCGGCAGCCGCCGTCCTGCTCGCCACCGCCGCGCCCGCGCTGGCGGTGACCGAAATCACCTGGTGGCACGCGATGGGCGACGTGCTCGGCGAAAAGCTCGAGTAGATCGCCGACGGGTTCAACAAGAGCCAATCGGACTACAAGGTGGTGCCGGTCTTCAAGGGCACCTACGCCGAGGCGATGACCGGTGCCATTGCGGCGTTCCGCGCCGGCGAGCAGCCCGACATCGTGCAGGTCTACGAGGTCGGCACCGGGACGATGATGGCGGCCAAGGGCGCGGTCTATCCGGTCTACAAGCTGATGGAGGACAACGGGAAGGCGTTCAATCCCGACGACTATCTGGCGGCCGTCGTCGGCTACTACACCGATCCCGACGGCAACATGCTGTCGTTCCCGTTCAATTCCTCGACGCCGATCGTCTATTACAACAAGGATGTGTTCGAGAAGGCCGGACTCGATCCGGAGACGCCGCCCGAGACCTGGGGCGAGCTCGAGACCATGTCGCAGAAGATCATCGACAGCGGGGCGGCGCCGTGCGGCTTCACCACCGCCTGGCCAGCCTGGGTGCAGCTCGAGAACTTCTCGGCCTGGCACAACCTGCCGCTCGGGACGGAAGAGAACGGGTTCGCCGGCTGGGACGCCAAGCTCGACTTCAACAACGCCACCGTCGCCCGGCACTGGGACAACCTCAAGAAGTGGCAGGACAGCCATGTCTTCGAGTGGGGCGGGCCGGGGCCGGGGCCCGATGCCGCGCCGAAGTTCTATTCCGGCGAATGCGCGATCTACATGAACTCCTCGGCGGCGCTCGCGGGCGTCAACGCCAACACCGAGTTCAACGTCGGCTACGCGATGCTCCCCTACTACGCCGACGTCGAGGGCGCGCCACAGAACTCGATCATCGGCGGCGCGTCGCTCTGGGTGCTGCAGGGCAAGCCCGACGACCACTATCCGGGTGTGGCGGCGTTCTTCGAGTATCTCTCGAGCCCCGAGGTGCAGGCCGACTGGCACCAGTTCTCCGGCTACCTGCCGATCACCAAGGCCGCCTATGAACTCGGCAAGGAACAGGGCTACTACGAGGAGCATCCGGGCAGCGACACCGGCATCAAGGAGATCACGCTGAACCCGCCGACCGAGAACTCCAAGGGCCTGCGGTTCGGCAACTACGTGCAGGTCCGCGACATCATCTCCGAGGAGATGGAGAGCGTCCTGACCGGCGCGAAGACCGGGCAGGAGGCCGCCGACAGCGCGGTGGAGCGCGGCAACAAGCTGCTGCGCGACTTCGAGGCGCAGACGCAATAAGTCAGGTGGCCCGGCCCCCTCGGGTCGGGCCAGCCGCCGATGCAGACCAAGCGCACCACATTCCCGAGCCAGTGGCTGCCCTACGCGCTGATGGCGCCGCAGGTGGCGATCACGCTGGTCTTCTTCATCTGGCCGGCGTTCCAGGCGCTGCGCCAGTCGGTGCTGCGGCAGGACCCGTTCGGGCTCCGGACCACCTTCGCCGGGTTCGCCAACTTCGAGCGGCTGTTCAGCGACCCCTACTATCTGAACTCGATGAAGGTGACAGCGGTCTTCGCGGTCTCGGTCACCCTGCTTTCGATGAGCGTGGCGCTCCTGCTCGCGGTGATGGTCAACCGGATGATCCGCTCCCGCGACGCCTACACGACGTTCCTCGTCTGGCCCTATGCGGTGGCGCCGGCGGTGGCGGGCATCCTGTGGTGGTTCATCTTCAACCCGACCATCGGGATCCTGCCCTACATGCTGCGCATGGTCGGCTACGACTGGAACCACCGGATCTCGTCCACCGACGCGATGATCCTGATCGTCATCGCCGCGGCCTGGAAACAGGTGTCCTACAACTTCCTGTTCTTCCTCGCGGGCCTGCAGTCGATCCCGCATTCGCTGATCGAGGCGGCGGCGATCGACGGCGCCGGGCCGGCCAAGCGGTTCTGGACCATCGTCTTTCCGCTGCTGTCGCCGACCACGTTCTTCCTCGTCGTCGTCAACACCGTCTACGCGATGTTCGACACCTTCGGCATCATCCACGCGACCACCCAGGGCGGCCCGGCGCAGGCGACGCAGATCCTGGTCTACAAGGTCTATCAGGACGGCTTCGTCGGGCTGAACCTCGGCTCCTCGGCGGCGCAGTCGGTGGTGCTGATGGCGATCGTCATCATCCTGACGGTGATCCAGTTCCGCTTCATCGAGCGGCGGGTGCAGTACCTGATGGTCGAGAACCGTCCCTGGCTGAACCTGCTGTCGCATCTGGTGCTGATCCTCGGCGTCGCGATCGTGGTGTTCCCGGTCTACGTCGCCTTCATCGCCTCGACCCAGCCTCCCGGCAAGTTCCTGTCGGGCGTGATCCCGCTCTGGCCGAGCACGCACATGGTCGAGAACTACAAGATCATGCTCGGCACCGGCATGACCCAGTCGGGCGCGCCGCCGCTCGGGCCGATGCTGTTCAACAGCCTGGTGATGGCGCTGTCGATCGCCATCGGCAAGATCGCCATCTCGATCCTGTCGGCGTTCGCCATCGTCTACTTCCGGTTTCCGTTCCGGGTGTTCTTCTTCTGGCTGATCTTCGTGACGCTGATGCTGCCGGTCGAGGTCCGGATCATCCCGACCTTCGAGGTGGTCTCCAACCTCGGCATGCTCAACAGCTACGCCGGCCTGTCGGTGCCGCTGATCGCCTCGGCCACCGCGACCTTCCTGTTCCGCCAGTTCTACATGACCGTGCCGGAGGAGCTGATGGAGGCGGCCCGGGTCGACGGCGCGGGCCCGATGAAGTTCTTTCGCGACATCCTGCTGCCGCTTGTCGCTGACCAACATCGCGGCGCTGTTCGTGATCCTGTTCATCTATGGCTGGAACCAGTACCTCTGGCCGCTGATCATCACCACCGATCCCGGCTACTACACCGTGGTCATGGGCATCCAGCGCATGGCGGCCAACGCCGACAGCGACCCGCAGTGGCAGCTGGTGATGGCGGCGGTGATCCTCGCCGCGCTGCCGCCGGTGCTGGTGATCTTCGCCATGCAGCGCCTCTTCGTGAAGGGCCTGACCGAGACGGAGAAGTGAATGGCGACGATCGAGCTTGAGGACATCCGCAAGACCTACCCCGGCGGCGTCGAGGCGGTGAAGGGCGTCAGCCTCGACATCGCCGACGGCGAGCTGGTGGTGCTGGTCGGGCCGTCCGGCTGCGGCAAGTCCACGCTGCTCAGGATGGTTGCGGGGCTCGAGACGGTGACGGCGGGCACCCTGAAGATCGGCGACCGGGTGGTCAACGGGCTGGAGCCCGCCGAGCGCGACATCGCCATGGTGTTCCAGAACTACGCGCTCTATCCGCACATGAGCGTGCGCGGCAACCTCGCCTATGGCTTGAAGAACCGCGGCTTCGCCAGGGCCGATATCGCCCGCCGGGTGGCCGAGGCCGCGGAGATGCTGGAGATCGCGCCCTACCTCGACCGCAAGCCGCGCCAGCTCTCGGGCGGGCAGCGGCAGCGGGTGGCGATGGGTCGGGCGCTGGTGCGCGAGCCGGCGGCGTTCCTGTTCGACGAGCCGCTGTCGAACCTCGACGCCAAGCTCAGGGTGCAGATGCGGGTCGAGATCCGCCGGCTGCAGCGGCGGCTCGGCACCACCTCGCTCTACGTGACCCACGACCAGATCGAGGCGCTGACGCTGGCCGACCGGCTGGTGGTGCTGAACGCGGGACAGGTGGAGCAGATCGGCACGCCCGACCGAGGTCTACGACCGCCCCGAGACGGTGTTCGTCGCGGGCTTCATCGGCACGCCGCCGATGAACCTGCTGCCGGCCGATTGGCTGCGCGCGCACGCCGGGTCGCTGCCCGACAGCCTGCCAACGACGGCCGACTTGATCGGCATCCGGCCGGACGATCTGACGCTGGCCGCGCCCGAGGGTCCGCACTTGACGATGCCGGCGACGCTCGAGCTGCTGGAGCCCGCCGGCGCGGAGTCGCATCTCTACCTCCGGCTCGAGGGCATGGAGGCCCCGGTGACGCTGCGCGCGCAGGGACGCCCGCGACTGGACGAGGGCGCCGAGGTCGCCGTCCACGCCAGCACGGACAGGCTCCATCCGTTCGAGAACGCGACCGGTCGGCGGGCGGACTGAACGCTTCCCGCACACGGGAGCCTGCCGTAAGGCCTCGACAGGTCTCGGACGCTGCCCCACCGGAAGGCCGGACAACCAGTCCCGGATGCTCGATTGCGTTGTCAGTGGAGGCGTTCCGCGCTATCGAATAGGCAGGAGCCGGCGCCGCAAGAGTGCGGGAACGTCCGGTCGATCGTCTTCAGGGAGAACCAAGGAATGGGTATCAGAACGCACTTGCTGGCGGCAGCCGCGCTGGCCTGCCTCGCGACCGGAGTTTCGGCCAAGACGCTGATCTATTGCTCGGAGGGCTCGCCCGAGGGATTCGATCCCGCGCTCTACACCGCCGGCACCACGTTCGATGCCTCGTCGCGGCCGGTGTTCAACCGGCTGGTCGAGTTCGAGCCGGGCGGCACCGAGGTGGTGCCCGGGCTGGCGGAGAGCTGGTCGGTTTCCGACGACGGGCTGGAATACACCTTCAAGCTGCGGCCGGGAGTGAAGTTTCACACCACCGACTATTTCACCCCGACGCGTGATCTCAACGCCGACGACGTGATCTTCTCGTTCGACCGCCAGGGCAACACCGACAATCCCTGGAACACCTACACCGAAGGCGCGTCCTGGGAATATTTCAACAGCATGGGCATGCCGACGCTGATCAAGGAGATCCGCAAGGACGACGACCTGACCGTCACCTTCGTGCTGAACCACCCCGAGGCGCCGTTCATCGCCGACATGGCGATGGACTTCGCCTCGATCCAGTCGAAGGAATACGCCGACAGCCTCGAGGCCGCGGGCCGGCAGGGCGATCTCAACCAGGCGCCGGTCGGCACCGGTCCCTTCCAGTTCGTCGCCTACCAGAAGGACGCGGTGATCCGCTACAAGGCCAACCCCGACTACTGGGACGGCAAGCAGCCGATCGACGATCTGGTGTTCGCGATCACCATCGACAGCGCGGTGCGGATGCAGAAGCTGCAGGCGGGCGAGTGCCAGATCGCGCCCTATCCGAACCCCGCCGACCTCGCGGGCCTCAAGGCCGACCCGAACCTGACGGTGATGGAGCAGCCGGGGCTGAACGTCGGCTATCTCGCCTACAACACCCAGCAGCCGCCGTTCGACGACGTGAAGGTGCGCAAGGCGCTGAACATGGCGATCAACAAGCAGGCGATCATCGACGCGGTGTTCGAGGGCCAGGGCCAGATCGCCAAGAACCCGATCCCGCCGACCATGTGGTCCTACAACGACGCGGTCGAGGACGACCCCTACGATCCCGAGGCCGCCAAGGCGATGCTGGCCGAGGCAGGTCAGGACGGGCTGAAGATGAAGATCTGGGCGATGCCGGTGGCGCGGCCCTACAACCCCAACGCCCGCCGCATGGCCGAACTGATCCAGGCCGACTTCGCCAAGGTCGGCGTCGAGGTCGAGATCGTGTCCTACGAATGGGGCGAATACCTCAAGATGTCGTCCGACGTGAAGCGCGACGGCGCGGTGCTGCTCGGATGGACCGGCGACAACGGCGACCCGGACAACTTCCTCGCGGTCCTGCTCGGCTGCGACGCGGTGGGCAATTCCAACCGCGCGCAGTGGTGCTACCAGCCGTTCGAGGACCTGATCCAGAAGGCCAAGGTCACCTCGGGTCAGGACGACCGCGCCAAGCTCTACGAACAGGCGCAGGTGGTGTTCAAGGAACAGGGGCCGTGGGCGACGATCGCCCACTCGGTCGTGTTCATGCCGATGTCGAACAAGGTCACCGGCTACAAGATGAGCCCGTTCGGCAGCCACCGCTTCGACGGCGTCGACATCGCCGAGTGATCGACCCCGGACCGGGCGGACTTTCCCGCCCGGTTCCGACTTCCCCGCGAGGCAATCCGCCATGCCCGAGCGCGACCCCCGCCTGCACCCGCTTCTCGAAGCGATGGCCGCCGCCCGACCTCGATGCGGCTGCGCCGATCCCGGGCCCGAGCTTCCGTCGGCTGTTCGGGCGCGACGCCCACCTCATGGAGCGGCCGCTGGCGGCGATCGTGCCGGCCGGGGGTCCACCGGCGGCGGTCGTGCCCGACCTCGACATCGCCGCGTTCGACACGCTCGGGTTCGTGGCGAGGTGTTCGACTGGCGCGACGAGACCGGCCACGCCGATGCATTCCGGGCGGCCGGCGCGGCACTGGACCGGCTCGGCCCCGGCGCGCGGATCGGGGTCGAGGCGCAGCGGATGCGGGTGTTCGAGCTGCGCGCGCTGGAAGCGGTGTTTCCGCAAGCGCGACTCGTGGACGCGCACACCGCGATCGCCTCGGTCCGCCTGCACAAGACGGCCGACGAGATCGCGGCCCTGCGCGAGGCGATTCGCGCGTCCGAGGCGGCACTGGAGGCGACGCTCGGCGAAGTTCGCGCCGGTATGACCGAAACGCAGGTCGCGGGCATCCTGATGCGCGAGCTGTTCGCCCACGGCGCCGACGGTCTCGCCTTCGAACCGATCGTCGCCGCCGGCGACAATTCCGCGCAACCGCACGCCCACGCGCGTCCCGATTACCGCATCCGCGCGGGCGACGCGCTGCTGTTCGACTTCGGCGCCACCCACCGCGGCTACAACGCCGACATCACCCGCACCGTGTTCGTGGGCGAGGTCTCCGACAACGACCGCGTCTTTCTACGACACGGTACGCGACGCCAACGCCGCCGGACGCGCCGCCACCCGGCCCGGCGTCACCGCCCACGCCGTCGACGACGCGGTACAGAAGGTGCTGGAAGCTTCGCGCTTCGCCGGGTTCGCCCGCCACAAGACCGGGCACGGGCTTGGGCTCGACGTCCACGAGGCGCCGCATATCATGCGCGGCAACGACGCCGTGCTGGAGGCGGGCATGGTCTTCACCGTCGAGCCCGGCCTCTACCGTCCGGGCGAATGCGGGGTGCGGATCGAGGACGACGTGGCGGTGACCGCCGGACGGCGTCGATTGCCTCACCGCCTTCCCGCGCGAGCTGCCGGTGGTCGGGGCGACACCATGATCGGCTTCCTCCTCAAGCGGCTCGCCCTGCTCCTGCCCACCTTCTTCGGCATAACGCTGGTGGCGTTCGGCTTCGTGCGCGTGCTGCCGGGCGACCCGGTGCTGCTGATGGCCGGCGAGCGCGGCCTGTCGCCGGAACGCTACGACCAGCTGATGACCCAGTTCGGCTTCGACCGGCCGCTCTGGCGGCAATACGTCGACTATCTGTGGAACCTGCTGCACGGCGATTTCGGCACCTCGATCGTCACCAAGAAACCGGTGCTGACCGAGTTCTTCACCCTGTTCCCGGCCACGGTGGAGCTCTCGCTCTGCGCCATCGTCCTCGCGATCCTCATCGGCATTCCCGCCGGGGTGTTCGCCGCCAGCCGCCGCGGCTCGTTCATCGATCAGGCGATCATGGGCACGGCGCTCGTCGGCTACTCGATGCCGATCTTCTGGTGGGGCCTGCTGCTGATCATCGTCTTCTCCGGCACGCTGGGATGGACGCCGGTGTCGGGGCGTATCTCGCTCCTCTACTTCTTCCCGCCCGTCACCGGCTTCATGCTGATCGACAGCCTGCTCTCGGGCCAGAAGGGCGCCTTCGCCTCGGCGCTGTCGCACCTGATCCTGCCGGCGATCGTGCTGGCGACCATCCCGCTCGCGGTGATCGCCCGCCAGACCCGGTCCGCGATGCTCGAGGTTCTCGGCGAGGACTACGTGCGCACGGCCCGCGCCAAGGGCCTGGCGCCCGCACGGGTGATCGGGGTTCATGCGCTCCGGAACGCCATGATCCCGGTCGTCACGGTGATCGGGCTGATGGTCGGCACCCTGCTGGCCGGCGCCATCCTGACCGAGACGATCTTCTCCTGGCCGGGCATCGGCAAGTGGATGGTCGATTCGATCTTCCGGCGCGACTATCCGTCCGTCCAGGGCGGCCTGCTGCTGATCGCCGCGGTGGTGATGGTGGTGAACCTGCTCGTCGACATGACCTACGGCTTCATCAACCCGCGCATCCGAAAGGGCCGAGGCAGGTGACCGACGTTCCCGACACCGAACACGCCCCCGTCGCCCCTGCCCCGCCGCGGCCGGTGGAGCGCGGCGCGCTGGCGGAATTCTGGTACTACTTCTCCGAGAACCGCGGCGCGGTGATCGGCCTGGTGGTGTTCGTCCTCCTGATCCTGATCGCGATCTTCGCGCCGCTTCTGGCGCCGCACGCGCCCAACATCCAGAACCGCGACGCGCTGCTGGTGCCGCCGGTCTGGGACGCCGGCGGCAGCTGGCAGCACATCCTCGGCACCGACGCGGTCGGCCGCGACATGCTGTCGCGCCTGATCTACGGCTCGCGGTTCTCGCTGTTCATCGGCCTCGTCGTCGTCACCATCGCGCTGTTCGGCGGCGTCACCGTCGGCCTGATCTCGGGCTACGTCGGCGGCGCGGTCGACAGCATCATCATGCGGGTGATGGACGTGATCCTGGCGTTCCCGTCGCTGCTTCTGGCGCTGGTGCTGGTGGCGGTGCTGGGCCCGGGCCTGATGAACGCGATGATCGCCATCGCCATCGTTCTGCAACCGCACTTCGTGCGCCTGACCCGCGCCTCGGTGATGAACGAGATGGGCCGGGACTATGTGACGTCCGCGCGGGTCTCCGGCGCCGGACCGCTCTACCTGATGACAAGGACCATCCTGCCCGAACTGCCTCGGCCCGGTGATCGTCCAGGCGACGCTCAGCTTCTCCAACGCCATCCTCGACGCCGCCGCCCTCGGCTTTCTCGGCATGGGCGCGCAGCCCCCGACGCCGGAATGGGGCACCATGCTGGCCGAGGCGCGCGAATTCATCCTGCGCGCCTGGTGGGTCGTCACCTTCCCCGGCCTCGCCATCCTGATCACCGTGCTGGCGATCAACCTGATGGGCGACGGGCTGCGCGACGCGCTCGATCCCAAGCTGAAACGGTCCTGAGATGGCGCTGCTCGAGATCCGCAACCTCACCGTCGAGTTCCGCACCGCCGGCGGCCTGTTCCGCGCCGTCGACGGCGTCGACATCCGCTGCGACCGCGGCGAGATCCTCGGCATCGTCGGCGAGAGCGGCTCGGGCAAGTCGGTGGCGATGCTGGCGCTGATGGGCCTGCTGCCCTGGACCGCGAGGATCAGCGCCGACCGCATGGCCTTCGACGGCCGCGACATGCAGACCATGGCGCGCGCGCGAGCGCCGCGGCATCATCGGCAGGGACATCGCGATGATCTTCCAGGAGCCGATGTCGAGCCTGAACCCCTGCTTCACCGTGGCCTACCAGATCGGCGAGACCCTGAAGAAGCACCTCGGCCTCGGCCGCGCCGCCCGCCGCCAGCGCACGCTCGAACTGCTGCGCCTGGTCGGCATCCCCGCGCCCGAACGGCGGCTGAACGCCTTCCCCCACCAGTTGTCGGGCGGCATGAGCCAGCGGGTGATGATCGCGATGGCGCTCGCCTGCGACCCCAAGCTCCTGATCGCCGACGAGCCGACGACCGCGCTCGACGTCACGATCCAGGCCCAGATCCTCGATCTGCTGATCGGCCTGCAGCAGGACAAGGGCATGGCGCTGATCCTGATCACCCACGACATGGGCGTGGTCTCCGAGACCGCCGAGCGGGTGCAGGTGCAATACGCCGGCCAGAAGGTCGAGGAGCAGCCGGTTGCCGAGCTGTTCCGCGACCCGCACCACCCCTACACCGCCGCCCTCCTCTCGGCCCTGCCCGAGCGGGCCACAGGCCGCGAACTGCCCTCGATCAAGGGCGTGGTCCCCGGCCAGTACGACCGGCCCACCGGCTGCCTGTTCGCGCCACGCTGCGGCTTCGTCACCCCCGAGTGCCGCGTCTCCGTGGCCCGTCAGGACCAGGACCTCGGCCTCGCGCTCTGCAATCACCCGCTGTCGGGCGGCCGACCCATCGATGGCTCCGACCGGTTGTCGGCATGAACACGTCCCCCGCCATCGTCCAGGGTCGCAACCTGTCGCGCCACTACCATCTGAGCGGCGGCATGTTCGGCGAGGACGCGGTCGTGCGCGCGCTTCAGGACGTGAGCTTCGATCTCTCACCCGGCAGGACCCTCGCCGTCGTCGGCGAGTCGGGCTGCGGAAAGTCGACGCTGGCCCGGGTCGTCACGCTGATCGAGCAGCCGACCGCGGGCGAGCTGCTGATCGACGGAAAGCCGGCGCACGCCGACCTGCGGGCGATCCGCCGCACCATCCAGATCGTGTTCCAGGACCCCTACGGCTCGCTGAACCCGCGCCACAAGGTCGGCTACATCCTCGAGGAGCCGCTGAAGCTCAACACGGCGCTTTCCTCTGCCGAACGTCGGAAGAAGGCGCTGGACACCATGGAACTGGTCGGTCTGCGCACCGAGCAGTACAACCGCTACCCGCACATGTTCTCCGGCGGCCAGCGCCAGCGCATCGCCATCGCCCGCGCGCTGATGCTGGAGCCCAAGGTGCTGGTGCTCGACGAGCCGGTGTCGGCACTCGACCTCTCGATCCAGGCACAGGTGCTGAACCTGCTGGCCAAGCTCCAGTCCGAGCTCGGCCTCGCCTACATGTTCATCAGCCATGATCTCTCGGTGGTGCGCCACATCGCCGACGAGATCATCGTGATGTATCTCGGCCGGGTGGTGGAAGCGGGCGACGCGAAAACCGTGTTCGCCGCGCCCCAGCACCCCTACACCGCCGCCCTGATGAGCGCGACGCCCTCGACCGACCCCGAGAAGCGCAAGGAGCGGATCACGCTCAAGGGCGAACTGCCCTCGCCGCTGGACCCGCCGCCGGGCTGCGCCTTCCACCCGCGCTGTCCGCGCGCCCAGGACGATTGCAAGGCGATCGTGCCGGAACTGGCGCCGCATCTCGGCCGTGACGTCGCCTGCTTCCACCCGCTCGACTGACCCCGCTTCGCCGACGGCTCCGGGCAGGCGCGCAGTGGACACGAGACCTCCGAACGGGCAAAACTCCTGAGATCGCCCGCAACCGGAAAAGCCATCATGCGTGCCGACATCGACGAAAGCGTCAACGTCCTGGGCGAACCGCTCAAGCCCTGCTCGTTCGACCCGCTGACCGGATTCTTCCGCGACGGCTGCTGCAACACCGGCCCCGAGGACCGCGGTCGCCACACCGTCTGCGTGCGCGTCACCGAAGAGTTCCTCGCCTTCTCCCGCCGGCGCGGCAACGATCTCTCGACCCCGCACCCGGAATTCGGCTTCCCCGGCCTCAACCCCGGCGACCGCTGGTGCCTCTGCGCCGAACGCTGGCGCGAGGCGTGGGAGGCCGGCGCCGCGCCCAAGGTGGTGCTTGCCAGCACCCACCGCTCGGTGCTGCGCATCGTCCCGCTGGAAGTGCTCAGGGAATACGCGATGCCCGGCCGCACCCCGCTCCGGCACTGATCTCAGGAAATCAGGATCGCGACCACGATCACCAGCACCACGCCAAGGACCGCCCACCCGCCCTTGCGGAAATGCCGCATGAAATCCCGATCTTCCTCACCCATCGCCCTCACCTTCTGACGTTGCGCCTCGCCAAGCTTATACGGGATCCGATCGCCTGCCGTAGACGCAACCGCGCCGGATTCACTCCGCGGATGGTCCGTCGGCACATACGCGCGGGCGTTAACCACAAGAGTCCCGCCCTGCCTGCGGGCAGCCAGTTGCTCACCTTCACCTTCACCGCGCCGAGCGGCATCGACCCGAATTCCTACTCCGCCGGCGGTCAGATCCTCTACCGCACCGACCCGTTCCCCGGACCGTGGGAAGGCACCTATCTCACCAGCTTCCAGATCAGTTCCTACGAGCGGTCGAAGTCCTACACCCTCGACCTCGGCGATGGCTTCTCCGGGCCGCTCTATCTGGCGCTGAACTTCACCCACGGCGCCAACCTCGGCTACAACATCTCGGCGCCCTCGAACGCCGCCGCGGCCCCCGCGCCGTCCCCATCAGCCGTTCCGCTGCCCGCCGGCCTGCTGCTGATCGGCGCCGGCCTCGGCACACTCGGCGCCGTCGCAGCCAGCCGCCGCAAAACGGCCTGACCTGCCGCATCCGGGCGCGCGGGGTCGAAACGATCCCCTCGCGCGCCCGATCATACTTAAAAGGTCATCAAACGCGGCCGGGCAGGTCCACGCCAGCCCGGCGACGGCCGCTCAGGCCCTCCGCTCGACATAACGGCGCAACACCGCCCGAACGCGCGGATCCTCCGCCAACCGATCCGGATCCCAGAGCTTCAGCGCATCCTTCGAGGTCAGGCGCTCTCCGGTAGCCTCCTGCAGTACCTCCGCGAGGCAAGGGCCCCGCATCGGGTCCATGCCGCGCGCAATCAGCCGCTCGTTGATGCGCGCATCGGTAGCAAGAACGACAATGGTCCGATCCTGCATGCTGCGTTCCTCCCGAGTTTTTTCTCGATTGTGCCTCACCATAGCTCAACTACAGGTGCAATGACAGGCTCAATGCCCGTATCCGGACAGTTACTTGCGTCTCGGTGGAAAACCGCCGGCGCGCCGCGTGCCGTCGCCTGAAAACGCCATTGCCCGCAACGGCAGGCCCGGCGAAAAAGCCCGCCATCTCAAGCCCTGCCCGCGGCTCGCGCGGTGGCCACGTTCCCGTTGCCCCCGCTGCGAGCGCACCGGACGACCCCCCGCAGGACGCATCGAACAGCCTCACGCCGTGGTAGGGCGCACCTCGAGGTGCTCGGGCGCACGCCGTTCGTGAAATGAAAGCATTGCATCAGCCGATCGGGCGCCCGCCGTGTCGCCTGTGAGCGCTGAAGGGTCGATTCTGCCTCACCAGAGCAGTCAGGCGACATGGCCGCGCAACGCCGCCTCCGCCACCAGCGGAAGCCGCTCGAGGCGCCGTCGAGACGTTCGACACCTCCGGTTCGCCGGCGCCGCGGGCCTCAGATCGAGCGTCGGCGCCTTCAGACCAACCCCGGCCGCCAGGCGATTCCGGCCGGCACTTCGGACCCTCCGCCATCTGCGACACCCGGTCCGGGCTGACGAAGCCCGACCAGGACGTGGCCGAAGCCGCACCGCCTTCCGGATCGGCCGCGCCGCATTCTGCAACCCCTCTCGTGGACTGTCCGCGTCTATCGTGACGCGAGCAATACGCCTCCGGATCCAGCACCGGCAGCAGGGTGAGGTTCCCCTGCGCAGCCTCGTCCGCGGGTCAGCCGCACCAACCGCCGCGGTGGTTCCCGAAGTAGCGCCGGCCATTGCCGCGCTCCACCATGCCCCGCGCCACCCGCTGGCCGCCGAGGCGCATGTCCACCAGCGTTCGCCCGTAGCGGTCGTGCCCGAGCACCGCCACCTCGACCCCCGCCGCGTCCCGGACCCAGCTGCCGAGCGCCCGTGTCGCCTGCGTCGCCGCCGCACGTTCGGCCGGGCACCGTGGCGAGAACAGCTCCGGCGAGTCGTAGCCGACGATCCGCGCCCGGAGCTCGCCCTGCCCCGGACAGGACAGATCGACCGTATCGCCGTCGAGCACCCTCACCACCCGGCAATCCGGCCGCATCGGCCGCATCGCCGACCGCCAGTCGTCGACGACCGGCGCCAGCAACGCGTAGCCACCCGAGAGCGCCGCCAACGCCGCGACCCAGAACAGCGCCGCCGGCGCTTCCGACCGCGCCAGCCCGACCCGGCTTCGCCGCCCGGAGCTTCACGCCGATTCCCGCACATGACGCGCAGGCTGCCCGGGTTCGGGATAACGAACCGCTAACCGCGCCGCCCGCAGTCTCGCACCGAGACCGCCGTCAGTAGCCCATGTCGACGTGGGCGATGATCTCGATCGTCCGCCGCGCCGTCTGCTTCAGCATGCAGTCGTTGGCCTGCACGCGCGCGATGCTGCCTCCGGTGAACATCGCGGCGGCGAACGAACACTCGTTCTGCCGGTAGTCGAGCCAGGCGCGCTGCGCCGTCAGCGACGTCGCCGCCGCTTGATCCGCGCCCTCGGCGTCGAGCGACTTCGCGTCGCGGCGCAGCCTCTTCCAGTAGGCGTTGAGCAGCACGTCCCACGCCGCGTGCTCGCCAGGCCAGGCATCCCGACGATCTCGATGGTGGTCCCGCCGTTCGGCTTCGAATCGAGACACGGCTGGCTGATCAGCCCGACGCAGGCCGCCTCGACCTTGGCCAGCGAATACTCGGTGGCGAGCTGCGCGTGGACGCACCCGTCCAGCGTCTCCGACGCCGCGTCGGCCAAGCCCGGCGACGCCCCGCCGAGCATCACCGCCAGCGCCAGCCCGCCCCGGATCACGCCCGATGTCACGCCCGGTGCTCCGGATTGGCGTAGTCGAAGCGGCAGCCCGCCTTCCACGCCCGCCGGTCGTTGCCGTGGTTCGGCAGCCCGCCCGCATCCTTCAGCATCCGCGCCAGATGCAGCAGGTTCCAGGTCATGATCGTGGTGTTGCGCTGGGTGAAGTCGTTGCCGATCCCCACCCCGCCGCCCGCGCCGTCGTCGTCGCCATAGCTCGGCCCCGGCCCCGCCTCGCCGATCCAGCCGCAATCGGCCTGCGGCGGAATGGTGTAGCCGAGGTGGTTGAGCGCGAAGCCGATGGTCATCGCGACGTGCTTGATCCCGTCCTCGTTGCCGGTGATCACCGCCCCCCCGACCTTGCCGTAGAACACGCTCTGCCCCTTGTCGTTCAGTATCCCCGACATCGCATAGAGCCGCTCGATCACCAGCCGGCAGACCGAGCTTTCCTCGCCGAGCCAGAGTGGCGTGCCGAGGATCAGGATATCCGCCGCCCGCACCTTCTCCCAGATACCCGGCCACGCGTCCTGCGGCCAGCCATGCTCCGTCATGTCCGGCTGCACCCCATAGGCGATCGGCAGCCCGGCCGGGCGGATCGTCTCCACCGCCACGCCGTTTCGCCGCATGATCTCCGCCGGCACCTCCAGCAGCAGGGCGGTATGCGAGGCCTCCTCCGGCCGCTTCAGCGTGCAGTTGAAGATCAGCGCCCGGAGATCGGAAAAGTCGGTGGTGTTGGCCTCGCAGAGCGCCGTCTGCTTGTCGTTCAGGCTCATCGGCGGTTTCTCCTCTGATGCGCGGAGCCGGCCATCCCCGAGTTGGAACCGGCTCCGCCACGCACCCTAGCACGAAATCCGCGCGGGCTCAGCCGCCGGCCAGGGCGCGTACCTGCTCGAGATCCGCGACGAAATCGCTCCAGCCAGCGTGCCTGGCCTCGGCGTCGGGCAGGCGGAGCAGATACGACGGATGCACGGTGATGTAGCCCGTCCGGTTGTCGAACCGCGTCGCGCCGCGATTGCGGGTGATCGGCAGCGCCTTTTCCGCCAGCGCCAGCACCGCGGTCGCGCCCATCGCCACCACCACCCGCGGCCCGACCAGATCGAGCTCGCGCTTCAGCCACCAGCGATAGTGCGTGACCTCGCCGACGTTCGGCCGCTGGTGCAGCCGCCGCTTGCCGCGCTGCACGAACTTGAAGTGCTTGACCGCGTTGGTGACGTAGGTCTCTGCGCGCGGGATGCCGGCGGCGTCCAGCGCCTTGTCGAGCAGCTGTCCCGCCGGTCCGACGAACGGCCGGCCCTGCAAATCCTCCTGATCCCCCGGCTGCTCGCCGACCAGCGCGATCGCCGCCCCGACCGGTCCCTCGCCGAACACCGCCCGGGTGCCACCCTCGACCCCCGGCGGCGTCCCGGCGATGATCGCGTTCAACTCGGCCAGCGTCGCCGGCGGCGGCGCATCGAACAGATCGTCGGACATCTTTCGCCTCCCCGCGCGCTCAACGCGCAAGCCCGCCGAAACGCTGCAGCGCCGCCAAGGCTATCGCATATGACGCCCGGGGGGCCGAGCGTGCGCGGGCGACGTCGTCCCGCCCGGCGCCCTACGCCGGGCAGCGGCCGCCCGCCCCCCCGGGCGGCCGCTTTCGCGGCCCCCCGCGGGCGTGCCGCTGCCCTCATCGCGGGCGCCCGCGGCCGGGCGGGCCAGCGACGTCCGGGGCGTGCACCCTTCCGCCACGGCGCTTTGTCAAATGCGATTCCCCTGGCAGCGCCGCCGCTCAGCCCGTCGCCTTCATCAGCTCCCGCCCGATCAGCATCCGCCGGATCTCCGAGGTCCCCGCCCCGATCTCCATCAGCTTCGCATCGCGCAGGATCCGCGCCACGGGCGCGTCGTTGAGATACCCCGCGCCCCCCATCGCCTGCACCGCCTGCACCGCCTGCTCCATCGCCGTCTCGCTCGCGTAAAGCACGCACGCAGCCGCGTCCTGCCGGTGTCACCCGCCCCCGGTCGCAGGCCGCCGCCACCGCGTAGCAATACGCCCGGGCGGTGTTCATCGCCGTGTAGAGATCGGCGATCTTGCCCTGCATCAGCTGGAAATTCCCGATCTTCTCGCCGAACTGCCGCCGCTCGTGCATGTAGGGCATCAGGTGATCCAGGCACGCGTGCATCAGCCCGATGCCGATCCCCGACAGCACCACCCGCTCGTAGTCGAGCCCCGACATCAGCACCCGCACCCCCTGCCCCTCGGCCCCGAGCAAGTTGTCGAACGGCACCTCGCAGTCCTCGAAGATCAGCTCGCCGGTGTTCGAGCCGCGCATCCCGAGCTTGTCGAAATGCGGCCCGGCCCGGAACCCGGCCATCTCCTTCTCGATCAGGAACGCGGTGATCCCCTTTGCGCCCGCCTCCGGGTCGGTGCTTGGCATAGACCACCAGCGTATCGGCGTCCGGCCCGTTGGTGATCCAGTACTTGGTGCCGTTCAGCACGTAGCGGTCGTTCTTCTTCTCCGCCCGGAGCCGCATCGACACCACGTCCGAGCCGGCGCCCGCCTCCGACATCGCCAGCGCCCCCACATGCTCCCCCGACACCAGTCGCGGCAGGTACTTCTGCTTCTGCGCGTCGGTCCCGTTCAGCCTGATCTGGTTCACGCAGAGGTTCGAATGCGCGCCGTAGCTCAGCGACACGCTCGCGCTTGCCCGCGCGATCTCCTCCACCGCCACCACGTGCGCAAGGTAGCCGAGCCCCGCGCCGCCGAACTCCTCCGGCACGGTGATCCCGAGCAGCCCCAGCGCCCCCATCTCCCGCCACAGCTCCGCCGGAAACCGGTTCTCCCGGTCGATCTCCGCCGCCCTCGGCGCCACCCGGTCCTGGGCCCATCCACGCACCAGGTCCCTCAGCGCATCGATGTCCTCCCCGAGCGCGAAATCCAGCGTAGCCATGAACATCGGCGACTCCCCCAAGCCCGGTTTTCCCTAGCTGAGGCGCGGGCAGTCGCGAACGCAAGACCTCGCGGGCACGCGAAGACCACTCGCTCAACCTGCTGTCGGACCGGCCGCGGCCTTGGTGTCCCTGCGAAACCCGCGAAATTAACGAAGATGAATCCCTTTTAAATCAACGCGATTCCGGTAATTTCGCGTGCGAAATCCCTTGGTATCGCACCCCGGCCCGGCTATAAGCCGCCCGGTCAGCATCCGGAGGCCCGCCATGCGCCGCGCCGAAGTCAGCCGCACCACCGCCGAGACCGCCCTGACGGTCCGCCTCGATCTCGACGGCACCGGCCGGCACGACAACCGGACTGGCGTCGGCTTCTTCGACCACATGCTCGACCAGCTCGCCCGCCACGCGCTCCTCGACCTCGAGACCCGCGCCACCGGCGATCTGCACATCGACGACCACCACACCGTCGAGGACATCGGCATCGCGCTCGGCCGCGCCCTCGCCCAGGCCCTCGGCGACAAGTCCGGCATCCGCCGCTACGGGTCGTGCCTGCTGCCGATGGACGAGACGCTGGTGCGCGCCGCCCTCGACCTCTCCGGCCGGCCGTTCCTGGTCTGGAAGGTCGCGTTCCCCGTCGCCCGAAGATCGGCAGCTTCGACACCGAGCTGGTCCGCGAGTTCTTCACCGCCTTCGCGATGAACGCCGGCCTCACCCTCAACGTCACTCTCCTCGACGGCGCCAACAGCCACCACATCGCCGAGGCCACCTTCAAGGCCGTGGCCCGGGCGCTGCGCACCGCCGTCGAACCCGACCCGCGCGGCAGCGGCGTCCCCTCCACCAAGGGCACCCTCTCGGGATGACCACCGCGATCATCGACTATTCCAGCGGCAACCTGCACTCGGCCGAGAAGAGCTTCCAGCGCATGGCCGCCGAGACCGGCCACGGCGCCCCCGTCGTCGTGACCTCCGACCCCGACGTCGTGCTCCGGGCCGACCGCATCGTCCTCCCCGGCGTCGGCGCCTTCGCCGACTGCCGCGCCGGCCTCGCGGCGATCCCCGGCCTCGCCGAGGCGATCGAGGCCCGCGCGATCCGTGACGGCGTCCCGTTCCTCGGCATCTGCGTCGGCCAGCAGCTGATGGCGAGCCTCGGCCGCGAGCACGGGGACACCCCGGGGTTCGGCTGGATCCCCGGCGAGGTCGTCCGCCTCACCCCCGACGACCCGTCGCTCAAGATCCCCCACATGGGCTGGAACGCCCTCGAAATCACCGCCGCGCACCCGGTTCTCGCCGGCATCGAGCCGGGCGACCACGCCTACTTCGTCCACTCCTACCACCTCGTGCCCCAAGACCCGGCCCACCGCATCGCCACCGTCGACCACGGCGGCCCGGTCACCGCGGTCGTCGCCCGCGACAATCTCTTCGGCACCCAGTTCCACCCGGAGAAGAGCCAGGCGACCGGCCTGCGCCTGATCGCCAACTTCCTCGCCTGGCGCCCGTGACCGTCGCGGCGACGGCCGCCGCCACTATGTCCGGTCCGCTTACCCGCAGGCCCCTTCCCCCCGGCGGCGCAGACACGTATATGCGGCTCCCATGCTCAACTCCGCCACCAACACCCCCGCCCTGCCGCCGGAGATCGCCCGGCGCCGGACCTTTGCCATCATCTCCCATCCCGATGCCGGCAAGACCACGCTGACCGAGAAGTTCCTGCTCTACGGCGGCGCGATCCAGATGGCGGGCCAGGTGCGCGCCAAGGGCGAGGCCCGCCGCACCCGCTCGGATTTCATGAAGCTCGAGCAGGATCGGGGGATCTCGGTCAGCGCCTCGGCGATGTCGTTTCCGTTCGGGGAGTGGTGGTTCAACCTCGTCGACACCCCCGGCCACTCCGACTTCTCCGAGGATACCTACCGGACGCTCACCGCCGTCGACGCGGCGGTGATGGTGATCGACGGCGCCAAGGGGGTCGAGAGCCAGACCCGCAAGCTCTTCGAGGTCTGCCGGCTGCGGGATCTTCCGATCCTGACCTTCTGCAACAAGATGGACCGCGAGGCGCGCGACACCTTCGAGATCATCGACGAGATCCAGCAGGAGCTGCAGCTCGACGTCTGCCCCGCCTCCTGGCCGATCGGCCAGGGGCGGGAGTTCATCGGCTGCTACGACATGCTTGGCGACCGGCTCGAACTGATGGACCGGGCCGACCGCAACAGGCGCGCCGAGAGCGTGGCGATGCAGGGCCTCGACGACCCGGCGATGGCCGAACACGTCCCGCCCGCGCTGCTGGCGAAGCTGCGCGAGGAGGTCGAGATGGCCCGCGCGCTGCTGCCCGCGTTCGACGCCGCGGCGATGCGCGCCGGAAACCTCTCGCCGATCTGGTTCGGCTCGGCGATCAATTCCTTCGGCGTGCAGGAACTGATGGCCGGCATCGGCGCCTACGGCCCGCCGCCCGAGGTGCATGCCGCCGAGACGCGGCAGGTGGGCGCATGGGAGCCGGCGGTGACCGGCTTCGTCTTCAAGGTGCAGGCCAACATGGACCCCAAGCACCGCGACCGCGTCGCCTTCGTGCGGCTGTGCTCGGGCCACTTCCAGCGCGGCATGAAGCTCAACCACGTGCGGACCAGGAAGCCGATGGCGGTGTCGAACCCGGTGCTGTTCCTCGCCCGGGACCGCGAGCTCGCCGAGGACGCCTGGGCCGGCGACATCATCGGCATCCCGAACCACGGCCAGCTCCGGATCGGCGACGCGCTGACCGAGGGCGAGGAGCTGCGCTTCACCGGCATCCCGTCGTTCGCGCCGGAGCTCCTGCAGTCGGTGCGCGCCGGCGACCCGATGAAGGCCAAGCACCTGGAGAAGGCGCTGAACCAGTTCGCCGAGGAAGGCGCCTCCAAGCTGTTCAAGCCCTCCGTCGGCTCGGGCTGGATCGTCGGCGTGGTCGGCCCGCTGCAGTTCGACGTGCTGGCGAGCCGGATCGAGATCGAATACGGCCTGCCGGTGCGCTTCGAGCCGACGCAGTTCACCTCGGCCCGCTGGGTCTCGGGGCCGCAGGAAAAGATCGACGCCTTCACCCGCGCCAACAAGGGCCACATGGCCGAGGATCACGACGGCGACCCTGTCTACATGACCCGGCTGCAGTGGGACATCGACCGGGTGGCGCGGGACTACCCGGAGATCCGGCTGACGGCGACCAAGGAAATGATGGTCTGAGAATTTTCCCGGCGACCACGCCGCTTGCCTGACCGGCGGCGCCGGGTCAGGATGCCGGACCTTGTCACGGAGACCGGATGTTCGGCGTAATGTTCCCAGGATGGCTGCTGGTGACGCTGCACGTGATGCTGCAGATCGCCTTCGTGCTCCGGGCGCTGCTCTGGCCGCACCGCGAGCCGGCCTCGCGCATGGCATGGGTGACGGTGATCGCGGTGACGCCGGTGGCCGGCATGGTCGCCTATGCGCTGTTCGGCGAGGCGAATATCGGCTCGAAGCGGCTCGGCAGGCTGCGCGGCGCCGAAGAAAAGCTGCCGCCGCCCGCCGAGGTCGGCACCGGCACGGCGCCCGACCCGCTGCCGGACATGCCGCCGCGCTTCGCCCAGCTGTTCCGGGTCGGCACGTCGATCAGCGGGTTCTCGGCCGTTCCCGGCAACAGCGCCCGGCTGATGGCGGACTCCGACGCCGGGATCGACGCGATGGTCGCCGACATCGATGCCGCACGGGATCACGTCCACCTGCTGTTCTACATCTGGCTGCCGGACACCAACGGCCGCAAGGTGGTCGAGGCGATGAAACGCGCCGCGGCGCGCGGGGTCACCTGCCGGGCGATGGCCGACGGGCTGGGCTCGCGGCTGATGACCAAGTCGGAGCACTGGCAGGCGATGTCGGACGCGGGCGTAAAGGTGGCGCGCGCCCTGCCGATCCGGTTCCGGCCGTTCGAGCCACTGCGCGGCCGCATCGACATGCGCAACCACCGCAAGATCGTGGTGATCGACAATGCGATCACCTACTGCGGCAGCCAGAACTGCGCCGATCCCGAGTTCCGCATCAAGGCCAAGTTCGCGCCCTGGGTCGACATCCTGCTGCGCTTCGAGGGGCCGATCGTACGCCAGCAGCAGCAGCTGTTCGCCCAGGACTGGATGGCGCACACCAGCGAGGACATCTCGGCGCTCTTGCGTGCGCCGCTGGAGCCCTCGACCGCCGGATTTCCGGCGCAGGCGATCGGCACCGGCCCGACCGTGCGCTATTCCGCGATGCCGGAGATGTTCGAGGCGCTGATCTACACCGCGCGCCGCGACCTCTTCATCACCACCCCCTACTACGTGCCCGACGAGCCGATCCAGGCCGCCCTCTGCGCCAGCGCCCGGCGCGGCGTGAAGACGACGATGATCTTCCCCGCCCGCAACGATTCCTGGATCGTGGCCGCCGCGAGCCGGAGCTACTACACCGAGCTGCTCAACTCCGGCGTGCGGATTTTCGAGTACGTCGGCGGACTGCTGCACGCCAAGACCCTGACGATGGACGGCGAGATCACCCTCGTCGGGTCGGCCAACATCGACCGCCGCAGCTTCGATCTCAATTTCGAGAACAACGTGCTGGTGTTCGACGCGGATCTGACCGCGAGGGTCCGCGAGCGCCAGGAGGTCTATCTCGCGGCCTCGCACCCGGTCGACGTCGACGAGGTCGCCGACTGGAGCATGGGGCGCCGGCTCTGGAACAACACCGTTGCGATGTTCGGACCTGTGCTCTGATCGGAGCTCCCGCAGCGGACAGCGCGCGAGGTCGGAACGCATTCACGCAATTCACGCAAAGTTATTGAAGATTAATCCCTTTAAAAACAAAAACATGCCCGGAATTTCGCGCGCGAAATGCCGCCGTATCACACCGGACTGGTCTCAGTCGACGAAGGCCTTCTCGATGACGAACTGGCCGGGCTCGGAGTTCGAGCCCTCGGTCATGCCGGCCGCCTCGCAGAGCGCCTTGTGCTCCTGCAGCATGTCCATCGAGCCGCAGATCATCACCCGGTCGGTCGCGGGGTCGAGCCCGCCGCCCGCAGCATCAGCCAGCCGCCCGTCGCGGATCCAGTCGGTCATCCGCCCCATCGCCGGGCTCTCCTCACGGGTGGTCGTCGCGATATGCGTCAGCTTGTCGCCAACCATCTCCGACAGCATCTCGTCGCCGCGGATCCGCGCCACCAGGTCGTGGCCGTAGCCGAGCTCGGCGACCTGCCGGCAGGTGTGGGTCAGGACCACCTGCTCGAACTTGTCGTAGGTCTCCGGGTCGCGGACGATCGAGGCGAACGGCGCGATGCCGGTTCCGGTGGAGAACAGGAACAGCCGCCGCGCCGGCAGCAGCGCGTCATGCACCAGCGTGCCGACCGGCTTGGGGCGCATCACGATCTCGTCGCCGGCCGCGAGATGCTGCAGCCGCGACGTCAGCGGCCCGTCCTGCACCTTGATCGAGTAGAACTCGATCTCGTCGTCCCACGACGGCGAGGCGATCGAATAGGCCCGCACCAGCGGCTTGCCGTCGACCATCAGCCCGATCATCACGAACTCGCCCGAGCGGAAGCGGAATCCCTGCGGCCGTTCGCAGTTGAACGAGAAGGTGCGGTCCGTCCAGTGACGGATGTTCGAGACCTTCAGCAGCGCCATGCCGCGCAGGGCCTTGTCGACCACCTGATTCATTCACTCAGCCTTTCGCAGAATCGAACGCGCTCTTACACCCTGCCGCCGGCGACCGAAACCCCCGCGGGCGCGGCCGGGGCTCACGCCTTCTGCACCCAGCGCCCCCGCTCCTGTGCCCAGTACTTCGCCGGCAATCCCGCGGCCTTGACCGCGCGCCAGTCGTTGCGGGCCGCCTCGACAGCGCGGTCGTCGGCGCCATCGAAGATCAGGCAGGCGCGTTGGAACCCCGCCATCTCGGCCGGTGCCGCGCGGGCGCCGTCCACCAGCATCAGCACGTCCGCACCGTTCGGCGTCTCCTCTCCGAGCGTCAGATAGACCGGCTGCAACGCCGCGTGTCCCGCCGCGGCGGTGCCATGCGGCAGGAACGCATCGTCGCGGAAGGTCCAGAGCATCGCGTCGAGCTGCGCCATGCCGGACTCGGAGCCGCAGCGCACCACCACCCGCCAGCCGCGCTGCAGCGCCCGCTCGAGCAGGTCGGGCAACGCCACCTCCAGCGGCGAGGCGGAAAGGTGGTAGAACAGCGCCTCCGCCACCCCGATCAGCTCTGGTAGCGGTCCCGGATCAGCCGGTCGAGCGCGCGCACCCCCCAGCCGGTGGCGCCCTTCGGCGCAAGGTCGCCGTCCTTCGAGACATAGGCGACCCCGGCGATGTCGAGATGCGATCCAAGGGGTCTCGTCCTTGACGAACCGCTTGAGGAACTGGGCCGCCGTCACCGAACCGGCGGGCCTTCCGCCGACGTTGGCGATGTCGGCGATCCGGCTCTTCAGCATCTTGTCGAAGGCCGGCGCCAGCGGCATCCGCCACGCACCCTCGTCCTCGGCCTTGGCGGCGGCGAGAAAAGCGTCCGCGATCCCGTCGTCGTTGGCGAAGACCCCGGCCATCTCATGGCCGAGCGCGACGATCACGGCGCCTGTCAGCGTGGCGAGATCGACCATGCCGCACGGCTTGAAGCGGTCCTGCGCGTACCAGAGCACGTCGGCGAGCACCAGCCGGCCCTCGGCGTCGGTGTTGATCACCTCCACCGTGTCACCCTTCATCGAGCTTCACCACGTCGCCGGGACGTTGCGCCTTGCCGTCGGGCATGTTCTCGACCAGCCCGACCAGGCCGACGACGTTGGCCGGCGCCTTGCGCAGCGCCAGCGTCTTCATCACGCCGGAGACGACGCCCGCGCCGCCCATGTCCATCGTCATCTCTTCCATGCCGCCGGCCGGCTTGATCGAGATGCCGCCGGTGTCGAACACCACCCCCTTGCCGACCAGCGCGAACGGCGCCTCGTCGCCGCCGCCCTTCCATTGCATCACCACGACCTTGGACGGGCTCTCCGACCCCTGCCCGACGGCCAGCAGCGTCCGCATCCCGAGCGCTTCGAGGTCCGGCTCCTCGAGCACCTCGACCTCGACGCCGAGCTCGCGCAGCCCCGTCAGCCGGTCGGCGAACTCGGTCGTCGTCAGCACGTTCGCCGGCTCGCTCACGAGGTCGCGGGTGAAGAATACCCCCTCGGCCTGCGCCGCAAGCGGCGCGAAGGCATCACCGGCGGCATCCGGATCCTTTACCTGGAACGTCGCGCCGCGGTTCGGCTCGGGCGCATCGGCCTCCGACGTGCGGTAGTCATTGAAGGCGTAGGCGCGCAACGCCAGACCCAGCGCCACATCCGCCGCCCGCGCCTGACCGCCGGCGAGCACGGTCAGGGGAACCGTCGTGTTGAAGGACGCGACCGCCGCGCCGGCAAGCCGCGCCTCCGCCGGGGTCGGCTTGCGCGGCAGCTTCACGACCAGCACCGCTTCTGCCGCGACACCGCCGGGATGGGCGAGCACGTGGCCGCTGCCGGCCTTCGCCTTGGCGAATCCGTCGCTGGCGATCAGTCGACCGACCGCCCCCTTGCACAGCCGGTCCACCCGGCGCGCCAGCGGGTCGAGCGTCCCCTCACCGGCGGCGAAGACCACGATCCGGCCCGAGATCTCGGCGATTTTCTCGGGCTCGGCGGCGGCAAAGACGGTTTGCAGTGGCGCGGTCACGGCTGTCTCCATAGAGTTGCGGTCAGGCCATCGCCCTAGCGGCTTTCGCGGGCTTTGGCCAGTCGGGCGGCAGAAGACCGCGTAGGGAGAGGCAGGCGTGACCCGACTCGACCGCTACATCCTGCGCCAGCTGATCGCGGCGTTCGGCTTCTTCGTGCTGGTCTTCACCGGCGTCGTCTGGCTTACCCAGGCGGTGCGGCTGATCGATACCGTGGTCGCCAGCGGCCAGAGCGCCCGGATCTTCCTCGAGTTTTCCGCGCTCCTCCTGCCGCAGGTGTTCGTGATCGTGCTGCCGCTCGCCGGCATCGGCGCCGCGCTCTACGCGCTCAACAAGCTCTATACCGACAGCGAGCTGATCGTGATGATGGGCGCCGGGCTCGGCCCGTCCGCGATGCTGCGGCCGGTGGCGATGTTCGGTGCCCTGATCGCCGTCGGCATGGGGGTCGTGCTGATGGTGCTGGTGCCGCGCTCGGGCGCGATCCTCGCCGAGCGCACCCGCGAGATCCGCTCCGACCTTGCCAACGCGCTGATCGTCGAGCGACAGTTCCTGCACCCGATCGACGGGTTGACGCTGTTCATCTCCAACACCGACCGGGCCGGCGAGATGGCCGGGATCTTCCTCAACGATCAGCGCGATCCCAAGCAGGTGGTCACCTACTCCGCCCAGCGTGCACAGCTGGTGCGCGAGGGGATGGAAGCCCGTCTGGTGATGTTCGATGGCGTGGCGATCAGTCCCGGCAGCGGCGGCTCTCAGCTGACGGCGGTCCGCTTCGACCAGTTCGTCTTCGACCTCTCGGAGCTCATCAGCGAACAGGGCGACCGGGTTCCGCGACCGTCGGAATACCCGGTGACAGCACTGCTCCGGCCGACACCGAAGATGCTCGCGGGCGGGCATTACACCCGCGCCGACTACATCTCCGAGGGACACTACAAGCTCAGCCTGCCGCTGCTGGCGATGACCTTCCCGATGATCGCGCTGGTGACGCTGCTGGCCGGCGGCTATCGGCGCGGCGGCTTCGGGCGACGGGTGGTGGTGGCGATCGGCGTCGCGGCGGTGCTGCAGGTGCTGATGTTCGCCGTGCGCGCCCCGGTGCAGGAGCGCACCGAACTCTGGCCGTTGATGTACGCGCCGGCCCTGCTCGGGCTCGTCTATATCGCGCTGCTGCTCCTGCGCCTCAACCGACCGCGACCGGTGCACCGGGACGCTACCGCATGACGCTCGTGCGCTACATCCTGCGCGGATTCCTGCGGTCGACCCTCGCGGTCTTTGCGGTGATCGCGCTCGTCATCCTGCTGTTCACCTCGGTCGAGAACCTGCGCCGGTTCGGCGAGTCCGGCGCGAGCGCCGGCGACGTCATCGCCATCACGCTGCTGCAGGCGCCCGAACTGCTCTACCAAGTGTTCCCGCTGGTGCTGATGCTGGCAAGCCTCGTCACCTTCCTGCGCTTCGCGCGCACCAGCGAACTCGTGGTGATGCGGGCCTCGGGCGTCTCGGCGCTGCGCCTGATCTCGATCCCGGTGGTGGCCGCCGTCGCGCTCGGCGTCGTCTTCGTCGCCGTGGTCAACCCGTTCGTCGCCGCCACGATGAAGCGCGGCCAGTCCTTCCAGGAGGACTTCCGCAACTCGGGCTCGAGCCTCCTGTCGTTCTCCAAGGAAGGCGTCTGGCTGCGTCAGGCCGATCCCGACGGACAGACCGTTATCCAGGCGGCGCGCACCAACGCCGACGGCACCATCCTCTCCCGGGTCCGGATGCACCGCTTCGACTCCGAGGGCAGGCTCTATTCCAGGATCGACGCCCCGGCGGCCCGGCTGATCCCGGGAAGCTGGTTGCTGGAGAACGCCTCCGAGTGGACCCTCGACGCCAACGGACGCTACGACCGCACCGCGCCGCCGGGCCGGATCAACCTGCCGACCACCCTGACCAGCGACGAGATCCTCGACAGCTTCGCGCCGCCCCAAACCGTCGGCTTCTGGGATCTCGGCCGGTTCATCGCCCAGATGGAAGAATCGGGTTTCTCCGGCCTGCGGCACCGGCTGTTCCTGCAGAGCGAGCTCGCCAAGCCCGCGCTGTTCGCCGCCATGGTGCTGATCGGCGCGGCCTTCGCGCTCCGCCCCACCCGGTTCGGCCAGACCGGGGTGATGATCCTGCTCGCGGTTCTCGCCGGCTTCGCGCTCTACTTCCTCAAGGACTTCGCCGAGTCGCTCGGCGGGCGGGGCCGAATCCCGCTCATGGTCGCCGCGTGGTCGCCGCCGGTGGCCGCGATCCTGCTGGCGATCAGCCTGCTCCTGCATCTCGAGGACGGCTAGGCGTGCGGCGCACCCGACGCAGCGCCGTGCTCGCCGCCGCCCTCGCGGCGATCGGGCTGCTGCGCCCGGCGCTGCCGCAGGATGGCCCGCCGGCGAGCCTCGTCGCCGACGAGGTCACCTACGATCGCGAGACACGGCAGCTCGTCGCCACCGGCAACGTCGAGGTGCTCTACGAGGGCCGGGTGCTGCGCGCCCGACGGATTACCTACGACGAGGCGGCCGACGAGATCCGCGCCGAGGGCCCGCTGGCGCTGACCGACCCGGCCGGCGGCGTGCTGCTGGCCGACGCGGCCGCGCTCAGCCCCGACCTCGAGGAGGGACTGATCTCCAGCGCACGGCTGCTGATCGCCGGCAAGATGCAGCTCGCCGCGGCCGAACTGCGCCGGAGCGGCGGCCGCTACGAGACGCTCACCCACACCATCGCCAGTTCCTGCACCATCTGCGCCGAGAACCCGACGCCGACCTGGGCGCTGCGCGCCTCGCGGATCACCCGCGACGAGGTCGAGCGGCGGCTCTATCTCGAGGACGCCCGGTTCGAGCTGTTCGGCCTGCCCGATCGGCTACCTGCCGCGGGCGAGCATCCCCGAGCCCGGCGTCGAGCGGGCGAGCGGTGTGCTGATCCCGTCGTTCCTCTCCTCCGACATCTTCGGCTTCGGCTTCAAGCTGCCCTACTATCGCACGCTCGGCCCCTCCGCCGACACCACCGATCACGCCGTTCGTCACCACCACCGGGGCGAAGCTGCTCGAGGGCCAGTACCGCCGGCGCTTCGCCGAGGGCGGCTTCGACATCTCCGGGGTGCTCGCGCTGGACGACGGGTTGCCGGACGAAGGTTATCCCGATATCCGCGGCACGCTCTCCGCGCTCGGCACCTATCGTCTGCGCGGCGACTTCGTCGTGGACTTCGACCTCGACGTGGCGAGCGACAACAGCTTCCTGCAGCAGTTCGATTACTCCGACGCCGACCGGCTGACCAGCACCGCGAGCATCCACCGCACCCTGCCCGACGAATACGTCTCGCTCGGCACCGTCGCCTTCCAGAGCCTGCGCGACGACGAGGACACCGACACCATCCCGTTCGTGTTTCCCGAGTTCACCTATCGCCGGCTGGTCGACACGCCGGAGATCGGCGGCGGCAGGCTCGGCATCGACGGCGAAGCGCTCGGCATCCTGCGCGACGTCGGCGGCAACATGGTACGCATGGGCGGCGGCGTCGACTGGAACCGGCAGTTCACCCTTCCCCACGGCATCCTCGCCTCCGGCACCGCCGCCACCGACGTCAACGCCTACCAGGCGTGGGACTATTCCGGCGAACCCGACGGCCTGCTCGCCCGCGCGCTGCCGACCGTGGCGGTCGAGCTGCGCTGGCCGCTGATCCGTCGCACCGAAGGCGCCGCGCACGTCATCGAGCCGATCGCCCAGGTCGCCTGGTCCGAAATCTGGGGCGAGGAGGACGTGCCGAACGAGGACAGCCAGCTGCCCGAGCTCGACGCCAACAACCTCTTCTCGCTGAACCGCTTTCCCGGCATCGA
Organism: uncultured Alphaproteobacteria bacterium; assembly: GCA_963773555.1. Taxonomy (GTDB): domain Bacteria; phylum Pseudomonadota; class Alphaproteobacteria; order Rhodobacterales; family Rhodobacteraceae; genus Amaricoccus. The sequence goes on along the minus strand of CAVZCB010000014.1, from coordinate 36,886 downwards.
CCGCTACGAGACCGGGCTGCGCGCCAACCTCGGCGTCAGCTACACCCGTCAGGATCCCGCCGGCTGGTCGCTGGGCCTGACCTTCGGCCGGGTGATCCGCGCCGAGGCCGACCCCGAATTCGCCGAAGGCACCGGGCTCGCCGGCCGCTATTCGGACTGGGTCGGCGCGGTCTCCTTCGATGTCGCCCCGGGGCTGACTCTGGTCAACCGCGCGCTGTTCGACGACCACCTCGGTTTCCGCCGCAACGAGTTCGCGATGGCCTGGGACAGCGTGCGTTCCGGGGTCCGGGCGTCCTACGTCTATCTCGCGCAGGACGACTCGAACCCGATCCTCGGTCCGCAGCCGGAGACCAACGAGCTGTCGCTCGACGCCCGCTACCGGGTTCACCCGAACTGGGAGGTGCGCGGGCTCTGGCGCTACGACCTCGCGAGCGACAGCAACCTGCGCGCCGGCGCCGGCATCACCTACGGCAACGAGTGCGCCGAGTTCGACCTTTCGGTCTCGCGCCGCTATACCTCTTCGGATAATCTGCCCCCCTCGACCTCGATCGGGTTCAACTTGCGGCTGGCGGGCATTGGCGAGGCGGGCGAACGACAATGGCCGGCGCGTGTCTGCCTGACGCGCGGAACCTGACCGGTGGAAGGAGTATCGATGCGGAACGTGTTGAAGGCTCTGGCAGTCTCGATGCTGGCGCTTGCCTCTCCGGCACTCGCTGCCAATCCGTATGCTCCGGCCCTGACCGTCAACACCGGCGTCATCACCCACTACGACATCGAGCAGCGGATGAAGCTCTTGAGCGCGCTCGGCGCGCCCGGACGACGTCCACGATCTCGCCGTGCAGCAGCTCACCGAGGACCGCGTCAAGAAGCAGGCCGCCAAGGAGATGCAGATCGAGCTGCCCGAAGGCGCGATCGAGGCCGGCGTCGCCGAGTTCGCGACCGGGCGGGGACTTCAGGTCGAGGACGTCTACAAGGTGCTCGACGCCCGCGGCATCGACAAGCAGACCATGTACGACTTCGTGGAATCGGGCCTGCTCTGGCGCGAGGTGGTCGGCACCAAATTCCGCGCCCGCGCGACCCCGACCGAAGCCGACCTCGACGCAGCACTCGAGTTCAACGCGACGCGGCCGGTGGAAATGCTGACGCTAGCCGAGATCGCGCTTCCCTATGCCGAGCACGGCGAGGCGGAGACCGACGCGCTCGCCAACGACCTCTACCGCCGGATCACGTCGGGCGCGAGCTTTGCCGAGATGGCCCGCCAGTACAGCCGCAGCGACAGCGCCCCGAACGGCGGCACGATGGAGCCGATGGCCGCGGCGCAGCTGCCCGACAGCTTTCGCGCCCAGGTGCTGCTGCTCAGCCCCGGCCAGGTCACGCGGCCGCTGCCGATCCCCGGCGGCATCGCGCTCGTGAAGCTGATCTCGATCAACGAGGTGCGCCCGGAAAAGGCGCCCGCCGACGATCCCGAAGCCCGCGAAGCGCTGCGCCAACAGCTGTTCACCGAGCGGATCACCAGCTTCGGCCAGGGCTATCTCCAGGAGCTTCTCGGCGACGCCCTGATCGTCGAACGATGAGCCTTCCCGTCGCGCTGACGCTGGGCGATCCGTCCGGCATCGGCGGCGAGATCGCGCTCAAGGCCTGGGCCGCCCTGCGCGATCGCCTGCCGTTCTTCCTGATCGGCGACGTCCCGCACCTTGCCGATCTCGCCGCGCGCCTCGGCCTGTCGGTCCAGCCGATCGAAGCACGCGACAGACGCCGCGACCGCGATGGCACAACGGCCTGCCGGTGCTCCCGCAACCGCTGCCGCGCCCCGCACTTCCCGGCCACCCCGACCCGGCGAACGCCGCCATTGTCGTCGATGCCATCGCCCGGGGGGTCGCGCTGGTGCGCAGCGGCGCGGCGCTGGCGCTCTGCACCAACCCGATCAACAAGAAGGCGCTGCAGGACGGTGCCGGCTTCGCCTTTCCCGGCCACACCGAATACCTCGCCCACCTCTCGGGCGCCGCCCGGCCGGTGATGATGCTCGCGGCGCCCGGCCTGCGCGTGGTGCCGGTGACCATCCACATTCCCGCTCGCCGACGTGCCGGCAGCCCTGACCGAAGACTTGCTCGAGGAGACGCTGCGCATCACCCACGCCGCGCTTGCGACCGATTTCGGCATACCCCGCCCGCGCATCGCCGTTGCCGGCCTGAACCCGCACGCCGGCGAGGGCGGCGCGATGGGCCGTGAGGAGATCCGGTTGATCGCCCCGGTGCTGGCGCGGCTCCGCGCCGAGGGACTGGATCTCGCCGGCCCCCAGTCTGCCGACACCATGTTCCACCCGGCGGCGCGCGCCCGCTACGATGCCGCGGTCTGCATGTACCACGACCAGGCGCTGATCCCGATCAAGACCGTAGATTTCGAGCGCGGGGTCAACGTGACGCTCGGGCTCGACTTCGTCCGCACCTCGCCCGATCACGGCACCGCCTTCGACATCGCCGGCCAGGGCCGTGCCAATCCCGCAAGCCTGATCGCCGCGCTGGAACTCGCCCGCACGATGGGGGAGACCCGGGCGGCCCGCCGGTGAGCGTCGCGCCCCTGACCCTTGCTCCCGACGGTCTGCCGCCCTTGCGCGCGGTGATCGCGGCACACGGCCTGTCGGCCCGCAAGGCGCTCGGCCAGAACTTCCTGCTGGACCTGAACCTGACCGCCCGCATCGCCCGGCGCGCCGGCGACCTTGCCGCCTGCGACGTTCTGGAGATCGGCCCCGGTCCCGGCGGCCTCACCCGCGCCCTGCTTGATGGAAGGCGCCCGCCACGTCGTCGCGATCGAGCGCGACGCCCGCTGCCTGCCGGCTCTGGCGGAGATCGCCGCCGTCCACCCCGGCCGGCTCGACGTGCTCGAAGGCGACGCGCTGACCCTCGATCCGCGCCCCCTGCTGACGCCGCCGGTCCGGGTGGTCGCCAACCTGCCCTACAACGTCGGCACCGAGTTGCTCGTCCGCTGGCTCACGCCCGCCGATTGGCCTCCGTACTGGACCTCGCTGACCCTGATGTTCCAGAAGGAAGTCGCCGAGCGCATTGTCGCGACCCCCGGCTCCAAGGCCTACGGACGGCTCTCGATCCTGGCGCAGTGGCGCACCGAGGCCCGCATCGCCTTCGACATCCCGCCCCGCGCCTTCACCCCGCCTCCGAAGGTCACGAGCGCGGTGGTCCAGTTCGACCGGCTGGAGCAGCCGCGCTACCCGGCCGACGCGCGCACGCTCTCCCGCGTCGTCGCGCTCGCCTTCAACCAGCGCCGAAAGATGCTGCGCGCGAGCCTCCGTTCGCTCGGGCCCGACATCGAGGAGCTTCTGACCACGGCCGGAATCGCACCGACCGACCGTGCCGAGCAGATCCCGCTCGAAGGCTTCTGCCGGCTCGCCCGCCTGGTCGCAGACGGCCAAGGCTGATCTCGGCCGCGCAAGTCGCTCTGGCGGGCCTAGGAGGCCTGCGCGGTGTCCTGATCGGCCGACGTTGCCTCTGTCTCGGCCTTCCGCCGGGTACGCGAGCGCTTCGGCTTGGCCGGCGCGGCTTCAGCGGCAGCTCCCTCCGCCGAATCGCCCCCATTGACCGCCGGCTGTGCCGCGGGGGACGACGCCAACCGGACCGACCGCTCCGCGGGGGGGTCATGACGCGGCGCGCGATGCCCTTCCGGGGTGTCGATCGGACCGGATCGATCGAAGGAATCTTCCGGCTCGATCGTCGTCAGGCCCGAGGGCGTGCTGGGCGGATTCTGCCGGCGAGGCTGGTCGCCGTCATGTCCGCCGTCGTTCCGCTGCTGCTGATCGCCCTGACGACCACCGTCACGGTCATCGCCGCGCTGCTGCGGCTGACCGTTGTTGTCGTCGCGCTGCTGCGGCTGGCTGTTGTTGTCGTCGCGCTCCGGGTTGAACCGGCTCTGGTTCTCCGCCTGCTGGCGCTGTGCCTCGACGAGCATCCGGCTGTAGTGCTCGGAATACTGCAGGTAGCTCTCCGCGGCGACCCGATCGCCGCTGACCTGCGCGTCCCGCGCCAGCGCCTGATACTTGTCGATGATCTGCTGCGGCGTGCCGCGCACCTTGCCGTCGGGCCCCGCGCTCTCGAAGACGCGGTTGACGATATTGCCCATGCTTCGACCGCGCTGCTGGTTATGACTGCTGCTGTTGCCGGACTTGTTTCTGGACCGTGACTTGTTCGATGATCTCATGCCGTGAGGTTTCCGCCATTGTTGGCTTGGGGGGCGCGCGATGCCACCGCCTCAGGCGGTCATCCGTCATCCCACGTGTGTGTCAGTGCACCTGTCGGATCCGCCTTGCGTCACATCGATCAAATCGGACGACGATGGCGGGATCAGGTGGAGGATATAAGCATCCGGTCGGGAAAGACAAGCGCTTTTCCCGTCCAGCGTTACCCGCGCCCGCACCCTGCATTGAGGCCCCTCAGATTCGCCGGGTGGGGTCAGCCGGCATGCCGCGGCGTTTACACTGTCGCAACGGGTCGATGGCAATAACGTCGGCACGAGCAGGAATAACCGATTAACTCAGAACGAGGAGGGACGATGTCCCACGATGGTGCCCAGGGGTCCGGATGGGCCACGTCGGACAGGTGCCTCGGGCATGTCCTGGCGGTCGAGGGGTCCGAAGCGCACATCGGGCTGGTGTTTCCCCTCCCGGGTGGACCGGATCGCCCGACGGTCGGCAAGTTCATCGCGATCAAGGGCCATGACACCACGCTGGTCGGCATGATCTCGGAGGTCAGCCTCCGGCCCGAGGAGATAAATGGCTTCCGCGTGATGGCGCGCGCCAATCTGCTGGGCGAGATCGAACGAACGGCGGCTGGAAGCCTCCGCTTCCGGCGCGGCGTCCGGGAATATGCGGCGATCGGCGACCCGGCGGAAATGATCGGCCGGGATGAACTCAACCTGATTTACGCCTCGAGCGGCGCCCGGACCGTCACGGTCGGCCACCTCAGCCAGGATCCGTCGATCCCGGCCTACGTCGACACCGACCATCTCTTGGCCAAGCACTTCGCCGTGGTTGGATCCACCGGCGTCGGCAAGTCCAGCGCGGTCGCCTCGATCGTCTCCAAGGTGATCGACGTCCGGCCCGAACTGCGCGTCCTGCTGCTCGACGTTCACAACGAATACCGCGCCGCGTTCGGCAACCGGGCCAACGTCATCGGCGCGGAGAATCTCCGCCTGCCGTTCTGGCTGTTCAACTTCGAGGAAACCACCAACGTCATCTATGGCGGAAAGCCGGCGTCGCCGGAGGAAATGGAGATCCTGGCCGAACTGATTCCGCTCGCCAAGGCGAACTACCAGAACGCCCCCGAGCGGCTCTCGGTCGAGAGGCGACAGGCGGCACGCGGCGGCTTCACCGCGGATACGCCGTCGCCCTACAATCTGCAGGATCTGCTCGGGCTGATCCGCGAGAGGATGGGCAAGCTCGAGAACCGGTCCTCGAGCATGATCCACCACCGCCTGATGACCCGGATCGAGACGATCAAGAGCGATCCGCGCTACCAGTTCATGTTCAAGAACGCGAACCTCGGCGGCGACACCATGGCCGCCGTGCTCACCCAGGTCTTCAGCCTCGAATCCGACGACAAGCCGCTGTCGATCCTCAAGCTCGCAAGCCTGCCCGACGAGGTGGTGGACGCCGTCGTCTGCGTTCTCGCCCGGCTCGCCTTCGACTTCGCGCTCTGGAGCGACGGCGCCATCCCGCTGCTGCTGGTTTGCGAGGAGGCGCACCGCTATGCCTGGTCGGAACAGCATGCCGGCTTCGCCCCCGCGCGGCGCGCACTGAAGCGGATCGCCCGCGAGGGACGCAAGTACGGGGTCCACCTCGGCCTCGTCACCCAGCGGCCGGCCGAGCTCGACCCGACGATCATCTCCCAGTGCAGCACGTTCTTCGTGATGCGGATGACCAACGACGCGGATCAGGCCCTCCTGCGCTCGGCCGTATCCGAAGCGGCCGCCAACCTGCTCGCCTTCGTGCCGTCGCTCGGCGCCCAGGAGGCCATCGGCATCGGCGAAGGCCTGCCGCTGGTGGCGCGGATCACCTTCAGCACGCTCTCGCCCGGCGAGATTCCGCGCAGCGACTCCGGCGCGCGTGGCGAGATCGCGCGGCCCACCGAACGCAGCGAAGTGGTCCGCTCGGCCATCGAGCGCTGGCGGCGCGCGTCGTCGAGCGAGGGTTTCCAGGTAAGCGAGGATGCACGGCCCGCCCCCGAGGCCACGAACGGCGAAGCCGTCGTCCAGAACTCGCTCAGGCTCGCCCCGACGAAACCCGCCCCGGACGACCCGCCGCTTGTCGTCCGCCGATGGTAGCGACCGGCGCGGACCGACCCCCTCACCGCCCCGCCGTCGCCTCCACCACCCGGTCGCGCCCATCGAGGTCCGGGTGCACCGCGACGCCGGTGAGACCCGCGCCCCGCAGGATCGCCGCCACCGCCGTCCCCTGTCCCACGCCGACCTCGAGCAGCACCCGCCCGCCCGGCGCCAGCACCTCCCCGAGCCCCGCCGCGATCCGCCCGTAGGCCTCGAGCCCGCTCGGCCCGGCGGTCAGCGCGTGGCGCGGCTCCCAGTCCCGCACGTCGCGCGCCAGCGCCGCGATCTCGCCCTCCGGGATGTAGGGCGGGTTCGACACCACCAGCCCGAAGCGCCCCTCGACGCCCTCGGTCCAGTCCCCGACGCGGAAATCGGCACGCGCCGCCACTCCATGCCGGGTGGCGTTCGCCTCGGCCACCGCCAGCGCATCCGCGTCGATGTCGGTTCCCGTCCCCAGCGCCGCCGGCCACTCCGCGAGCAGGGTGACCAGAATCGCCCCGCTGCCGGTTCCGAGGTCGAGGATGCGCGCCGGCGCCGGATCGCGCAGCGCCAGCGCCACCAGCGTCTCGGTCTCGGGGCGCGGATCGAGCACCGCCGCGCTCACCGCGAACTCCCGGCCCCAGAACGCCCGCCGCCCGAGGATCTGCGCCACCGGCCGGAACCGCGCCCGCTGCTCGAGCATCCGCGCGAACGCCGCCCCCGCCGCCCCGGGCAGCGCGCCCTCGGCCAGCGCCAGCCGCTCCGGCCCCACCCCCAGCGCCGCCGCCATAAGCCGCCGTGCGTCGCGCGCAGCGTCCGGAACCCCCGCCGTCCGCAGCCGCGCCGCCCCGGCGGCCAGCGCCCCCTGCACCGTGCTCACGGGTCGAGATCGGCCAGCCGCGCCGCCTGATCGGCGGCGGCCAGCGCCGCGATCACTTCGTCGAGGTCGCCCTGCATCACCTGGTCGAGCCGGTAGAGCGTCAGCCCGATCCGGTGGTCCGTCAGCCGGCCTTGCGGAAAGTTGTAGGTCCGGATCCGCTCCGACCGGTCCCCGGTGCCGACCTGGCCCCGGCGGTCCGCCGCCCGCTCGGCGTCGAGCTTCTGCCGCTCGAGGTCGAACAGCTTCGCGCGCAGCACCTGCATCGCCCGCGCCCGGTTCTGATGCTGCGACTTCTCCGACGACGTCACCACGATTCCGCTCGGCAGGTGAGTGATCCGCACCGCCGAATCGGTGGTATTCACGTGCTGGCCGCCGGCGCCCGAGGCGCGCATGGTGTCGATGCGGATGTCCTGCTGGGGCACCTCGATGTCGACCTCCTCCGCCTCCGGCAGCACCGCCACCGTCGCCGCCGAGGTATGGATCCGTCCCCCCGACTCCGTCGCCGGCACCCGCTGGACTCGATGCACCCCGCTCTCGAACTTCAGCGCCGCGAACACCCCCCGGCCGGTGACATGCGCCACCAGCTCGCGATACCCGCCGAGCTCGGTCGCCGCCTCCTCGACCACCTCCCAGCGCCAGCCGCGCGCCTCGGCGAGCTTCTGGTACATCCGCGCCAGGTCGGCGGCGAACAGCGCCGCCTCCTCGCCGCCGGTGCCCGCCCGGATCTCGAGGATCGCCGAGCGCTCGTCCGCCTCGTCCTTGGGCAGGAGCGCCAGCTGCACCGCCCGCTCCGCCTCGGAGAGCGCCGCGCCCAGCCCCTCCAGCTCCTCCTCGGCGAGCGCCCGCATCTCGGGATCGCCCAGCAGCCGCTTCGCATCGTCCCGCTCGTGCAGCAGCGCGCGGTAGCGGGCGATCTCCTCCACCACCGGCTTCAGTCCCGCGTACTCGCGCGACAGCGCCGCAAGGTCCGCCGCGGCGGCGCCCGCGCTCAGCCGCGCCTCGAGATACTCGTAGCGGGCCTGAATCTGGTCGAGCTTCTCGAACGGAACCATCGCCTCATCCATTGCCGGCGAACGCGTCCGCCGGCCCGCGCCGGAAGGTCACCAGCGCGGCCTGCCAGCGCCAGCGCCCCGGCCAGCGCGATCGTCGCCACCATCGGCGTGACCGTCCCGTCGAAGAACGGCCCCGCCAGCCCGATCATCACCCCGCCCGTCACCATCTGCAACGTTCCGCCGAGCGACGAGGCGAGCCCGGCGATGTCGGGATGCGGATCGAGCGCCATCACCATCGTCGTCGGCATCACCAGCCCGAGAAACGCGTTGCCGCAGAACAGCATGACCACCACCACCGGCAGCGTGCCGTAGCCGAGCAGCGTCACGACCAGCAGCGTCGCGGTGATCGCCGCGAAGGCGGTGACCGCGGTGCGCACCACCCGCGCCATGCCGAACCGCTCGCCAAGGCTCGCCGCGAGCTGCGAGGCGCCGAAGAAGCCGATCGCGTTCAGCGCGAACGCCAGGCTGAATCCGGTCGGCGACAGCCCGAACTGCTCGGTATAGACGAAGGACGCGCTGGCGATGAACACGAAGAAGCTCGCCATCGAGAACCCGCCGACCAGCGACAGCCCCATGAACACCGGATCGCGCAACAGCCGGACGAAGCCGCGCGCCAGCGCCGCCGGCCGCGCCGCGACCCGCCGCGCCGGCGGCAGCGTCTCGGGCAGCACGAAGCGCGTCACCAGCAGGCTGAAGGTCGCGGCCAGCGCCAGGACCCCGAAGATCAGCCGCCAGCTCCCGAGCAGCATCAGCCCGCTGCCGGCCAGCGGCGCGAGCATCGGCGAGACCGAGATCACCAGCATCACCGTCGCCATCATCCGCGTCGCCGCCGGCCCGGTGTAGAGGTCGCGGATCATCGCCCGCGGCACCACCATCACCGTTGCCGCGCCCACCCCCTGCACCAGCCGCGCCGCGACCAGCCAGCCGATCGACGGCGCCAGCGCGCAGCCGAGCGTCCCGGCGAGATAGATCGCCAGCCCGACATAGAGCGGCGGCTTGCGCCCGAACCGGTCGCTGAGCGGCCCATAGACCAGCTGCGACACCCCGAAGGCGACGAAGAACGCGATCAGCGTGAACTGCGTCGCCTGCACGGTCGCGCCCAGCTCGGCGGCCACCTCCGGCAGCGCCGGCAGGTACATGTCGATCGCGAACGGCCCGACCGCGGCGAGCAGTCCGATCACCAGCGCGATGCGCAGCATTCCGGTCGAGGCAGTCATGAAGGCACCGTGCAAAGCTGACCGGGGAAACGCCCCGGCCCCGAGACGCGAGGCGACGCGACGCGCACCGTCTCTTCCAATTCGCCCGCCCCGTCAATCGAGGTGGCGGGCGCGGTCTCGCTACTCCGCCGCCCTCGCCGAGGCCTCGCGCTCGGCGTCCAGCTCCGCCGCCCGCTTCTCCACCAGCTCGACGATGTGGTCGATCATCCGGGCATTGTCCATCTTGTGGTCCTGCTTGCCCGCCAGGTAGACCATCCCCGCGCCGGCGCCGCCGCCGGTGAAGCCGACATCGGTCATCAGCGCCTCGCCCGGCCCGTTGACCACGCAGCCGATGATCGACAGCGACATCGGCGTCTTCACGTGTTCCAGCCGCTTTTCAAGCGCTTCCACGGTCTTGATCACGTCAAACCCCTGCCGCGCGCAGGACGGGCAGGAGATGATGTTGACCCCGCGATGCCGGAGCCCCAGCGCCTTGAGGATCTCGAAACCGACCCGCACCTCCTCGACCGGATCGGCCGACAGGCTCACCCGCAGCGTGTCGCCGATCCCCATCCACAGCAGGTTGCCCGAGTCCGATCGCCGACTTCACCGTGCCGGTCATCAGCCCGCCCGCCTCGGTGATCCCGAGGTGGATCGGCGCGTCCGTCGCCTCGGCCAGCCCCTGGTAGGCCGCCGCCGCCAGGAACACGTCCGACGCCTTCACGCTGATCTTGAACTCGTGGAAATCGTTGTCCTCGAGGATGCGGATATGGTCGAGCCCGCTCTCGATCATCGCCTCCGGACACGGCTCGGCGTATTTCTCCAGCAGGTGCTTCTCCAGCGACCCTGCGTTCACGCCGATCCGCATCGAGCAGCCGTGGTCGCGCGCCGCCTTGATCACCTCGCGCACCCGCTCCTTCGGAGCCGATGTTGCCCGGATTGATCCGCAGGCACGCCGCCCCCGCCTCCGCCGCCTCGATGGCGCGGCGATAGTGGAAATGGATGTCGGCGACGATCGGCACCGGGCTCTCGCGCACGATCTCGGCGAGCGCCCGCGTCGAGCCCTCGTCCGGGCAGGACACCCGCACGATGTCCGCCCCCGCCTCGGCACAGGCCAGCACCTGCGCCACCGTTCCGCGCACGTCGGTCGTCAGGGTGTTGGTCATCGTCTGCACGCTGATCGGCGCGTCGCCGCCGACCGGAACCGGCCCGACGTGGATGCAGCCGCGACCGGCGCCGCTCGATGTTCCGCCAGGGGCGAACGGGATTGTGTGTCATGGGATCGGAGTTCCGCGCATATCAGCCTCGCGCGGAAACATAGGCCAGCAGCGGCTGGAAGTCATCCCCAACCCGCGGCGGTCACCTCACTGTCAGCGGATCGCGACCGCCGGCCCGGTCTCCGCGGCAGCGCCTTCGAGCGACTGCGAGATCACCTCGGGCACGTTCTCGACCGCGCCGTAGCGTTCGGTCAGTGTCGCGGCGTCGAGCGGCACGTCCTTGGCGGCCCGCGTGCCGCTGCCGAGCGGACCGCGCAGCGTATCCCCGACCCGCACGTAGACCGAACCGGAATTGCCGGCCCAGATCATCGGCGCCTCGATCCCCTCGGGCGGCGAATAGGTCTCGCCCTTCTCGAGGATCTTCTCGAACAGCACCGTGCCGTTCGCCTGATAGACCCGCACCCAGGCCGCGCGCTCGGCGACGACGACCAGCGCCGGACGCTCCGGCGCCATGGTCACCTGCGGACCGGCCAGCCGCGCTCCCGGCATCGCCGCCACCGCCTCGACCAGCGCCGCCGGCACCTCGATCCCCGGCCTGCAACTCGCTCGTTCGCCGGCGAAAGGCTGGCGAGCAGCCCGGTCTTGTCCGGATCGAGCGCCGCGATCGGTCCGTCGCGCGGCACCAGGATCGGCACCTCCAGCTCCTGCTGGCGGTAGAGATCGGCAAGCGCGGTCGCGGCCACCGGGCTCGCAAGCTCGGTCAGCGCCGGCTCCTCGATTGCCGGAACCTCGGGCGCGTCCAGCGCATCGACCTCGGCCAGCGCGACCGGCAGGTCGTCGACCGGCGCGAACTGCACCCGCTGGATGTTCTGCAACACCGTCCAGCCGCCGTAGCCGAGCGCCCCGAGCAGCGCCACCAGCACCACCACCGATCCGATCGCCGAGACCGGGATCTGCGGCATGCCGCCGCTGCCCTGCAGCCGCGACAGCGGGAAATCGGGTTGGAAGCCGCCCGCCATCGGCGTGGCCTTGGCCGACCCTGCCACCTTCATGCTGGCCTGGCCGCCGCGACCGCCGACGAAACCGCTCTCCTGGCAGAAGCGGTGGAAGACCTCGTCCGGGTCCATGTTCAGGTAGCGCGCGTAGGAGCGCACGTAACCGGCGATGAAGCTGGGGTTCGGGAACACCTCCGGCTTGGCGTCCTCGATCGCGGCGATGTAGGCCGCCTTGATCCTCAGGTCCCGCTGGATGTCGAGCAGCGTCTTGCCGAGCGTCGCGCGCTCGCCGCGCAGCTCGTCTCCGAGCGCATATTCGTAGGGGCCGTATGTTTTCGCCCCAGGGTTGTGAACAGCGTTGCTCATCGATCCGCCCGGTGACCCTTTACTCTCGTCCTGCCCGCGTCAGTCCTGCCACCGACTGAAGTTTCGGCGGATTCTTGTCTTTGGGGGATCGTATCATGTTTCTAAGCGCTTGGGCAGCAGTGGAGACGAAAAGAGACTTGGAGGGTTGCGCGAAGGCCACGGGGGGTGTGGTCGCGACGCGACAATCTCAGTAGATGTAGCGGATCTGGTCGCTCCAGTAGCGCTCCATGCGGCGCAGGCTCGCATTGATATCCTCGAGCCGCATGTTCCCCAGCACCTCGCGCCCGAGAATTCCCGCCGCATGGCGCTGGAACAGCTGGGCGATGATCGTGCGGATGTTGCTGCCCTTCTCGGTCAGCCGCACCCGGACCGCGCGGCGATCCACATCGCACTTCTGGTGGTGCATGTAGCCGCACTCGACCAGCTTCTTGAGGTTGTAGGAGACGTTCGACCCCTGGTAGTAGCCGCGGGTCTTGAGCTCCCCGGCCGTCACCTCGTTGTCGCCGATGTTGAACAGCAGCAGCGCCTGGACCGAATTGATGTCGATGATCCCGAGGCGCTCGAACTCGTCCTTGACCACGTCCAGCAGCAACCGATGCAGCCGCTCCACCATCGACAAGGTCTCTAGATAGCATCCAAGGAACGCCTCCTCCGGGGAGGGTTCCGGCACAGCCGCAACCTTTGCGTGCAAACTCATGATGTCACTCCGCACAAACGCTATCGTGCGGATGACCCTCAAGTAAAAACCTAACCAACTCGTTAAGGCTCGGTCAACCCCTCGGCCCGGTGGAATCGACGGATCCGCCCGACCATTCCCTGGTGGCCGGCGGGCGCCTCGTTACGCCCCGCAACCCACTGGTAGACGTCGTGATCGTCCTCCGAGAGCAGGCATTCGAACGCATCGATTTCGTCCCGATCGAGGCCCGCAAGCTCGGCATCGGCGAAACCGCCGAGGATCAGATCCATCTCCCGTATCCCGCGCCGCCAGCTCCGGATGCGGATCCGCCGCAGTCGGGTCTCGAACTCCGGGTCCATCGCTTGTGCAACGATGCTCACACGGCGGACGCCTCGGGCGCGCCTGCCGCGAATATCGCAGCCGCGTCCCGAAACCCCTTGAACTCGAGCGTGTTTCCCGACGGGTCCTGCAGAAAGAACGTGCCCTGCTCCCCCGGGGCCCCCTCGAAGCGGATCTGCGGCTCGATAAGAAACCCGCCGTCCTTCTCCCGAAGCCGGTCGGCCAGCGCGCGCCACGCCTCCAGATCCAGCACAACGCCGAAATGCGGGATCGGCACTGTCCTGTCCATCGACCTGCCCGCCCACGGCGCTACCGACCGGGGCAACGTGCGCGCTCAACTGGTGTCCGAAGAAGTCGAAGTCCTGCCAGGTCGGCGCGCTCCGGCCCATCGCACAGCCGAGCAGATCGCCGTAGAACGCCCGCGTGCTCGCCAGATCGCCCACCGCAAACGCCAGGTGAAACGGCCGGACCGTCACGCCAGCGTCCCCCGCAACCTCTTCTCCAGCGCCTGCAACTGATCGGCGAGGCGCATCTGCTCGTTCCGCAGGTTGCGCAGATCGGCGAGGCAGGCCTCGGTCGCGGCGCTGGCCCGGGCAGGCGCCCGCCCGACCTCCGGCGTCACCCCCTGCCCGCTCATCAGCCACACCATCGAGACGTTCAGCATGCCGGCGAGCATCTGCAGCTTGTTGGCCCGGGGCTCCGCCCGGTCCTCCTCCCAGTTGCGCAGGGTCGGCAGCCTCACCCCGATCTGGTGCGCCAGTTGCGACTGGCCGAACCCGGCGGCCTCGCGCGCCAGCGCCAATCGGTCGCCAAAGGTCGAGGCCGCGTCGGTGTAATCGTCGACGACGGCGAAATCCCCGTCATCGCGCAAGTCGCCTTGCATGCTCCGCTCCGATAATCGCTTCGATAGGGGCCGGTCAGACTTGCTCCGGCCAAGGACGGACCCTAAGACACCAGCGCCCCGTTTGCAAACTGGAGCGGTCATGGCCTTTCTGTCCGATGCCCTCGCCCGCATCAAGCCCTCGCCGACCATCGCCATTTCCGCCCGCGCCCGCGAATTGAAGCTCGCGGGCCGCGACATCATCAGCCTCAGCGCCGGCGAGCCGGATTTCGACACGCCCGCCCACATCCGCGCCGCGGCCAAGGCCGCGATCGACCGCGGCGAGACCCGCTACACGTCGCCCGAGGGCATCCCCGAACTGCGCCGCGCCATCGCCGCCAAGTTCAAGCGCGAGAACCGCCTCGACTACGACCCGGGGCAGGTCATCGTCTCGACCGGCGGAAAGCAGGTTCTGTTCAATGCCCTGCTCGCCACCATCAATCCGGGGGACGAAGTGATCGTTCCGGCCCCGTACTGGGTCAGCTACCCCGACATGGTGCAGCTCGCCGGCGGCACGCCGGTGATCGTCGAGGGCGGGATCGAACAGAACTTCAAGATCACCCCGCAGGCCCTGGCCGCGGCGATCACGCCGCGGACCAAGTGGCTGATCTTCAATTCGCCGTCGAACCCGACCGGCGCCGGCTATTCGGCGCAAGAGCTTGAAGCGGCTCACCGACGTGCTCGTCGAGCATCCGCAGGTCCGGGTGATGACCGACGACATGTACGAACACATCGCCTATCCGCCCTTCGTCTTCGCAACCCCCGCCGAGGTCGAGCCGCGGCTCCTCGACCGCACCCTGACCGTCAACGGCGTGTCCAAGGCCTATGCGATGACCGGCTGGCGGATCGGCTACGCCGCGGGGCCGGTGCCGCTGATCAAGGCGATGGTGACGATCCAGAGCCAGTCGACCTCCAACGCCTGTTCGGTCAGCCAGTGGGCCGCCGTCGAGGCCCTGACCGGCCCGCAGGACTACATCTCGCAGGCCGCCATCGCCTTCCGCCGCCGCCGAGATCTGGTGACGGGCCTGCTGAACGCCTGCCCCGGGATCGTCTGTCCCGAACCCGAAGGCGCGTTCTACGTCTATCCCTCGATCGCCGGGCTGCTCGGCCGCCAAACGCCCGACGGCACGCCGATCGATTCCGACGAGGCCTTCGCCGACGCGCTGCTGGCCGCCGAAGGCGTCGCCGTCGTGTTCGGCGCCGCCTTCGGGCTGAGCCCGAACTTCCGGATCAGCTACGCGGCGGCGGACGAGGTGCTGGCCGAGGCCTGCGCCCGCATCCGCCGCTTCTGCGAAAGCCTCGCCTGACGTGTCAGTTCGCCGGTGCAGGGGCCGTTTCGGCCGGAGCGGCAGGGGCCGTTTCGGTCGTCGCGGGCGCGGTAGGCTCCTCGGCCGTCTCGGTCCCGCTCGAGCCAAACACGAAGTACAAAATCAGGATCACCACGATTGCCCCGATGATCCAGTACCAGGTCCGTCTCTGCATAATATCTCTCCCGTCTAACGTTGCTGCGTTGGACCGGCGCGCCCGGTCTCCGCGGAGTTGATCAGTGACGTCGGCAAGTGCCAAGGGGTTACAGTCGTCACGAGCGGGAAACGGCCGGGGTGTGCGCCTCGTCACGCCGGCAATCCCGGGGTCGGATCTTCACTTCCGCCCCATTCTGCACTATCATATCGATGCGACCGGGGCCACGCTCCGGTTTTTATCCATGCAACGATCAAAAGGATGCCAACGCCATAGCCCGCAGACCGCACAACGCGCCGCCGACGCGCGACACCGGACCCCGTGTCAACGACCGGATCCGGGCCGCCGAACTCCGCCTCATCGGAGCGGAGGGTGAGAACATCGGCGTCATCACCCCCGACCGGGCAATGATGCTCGCCGCCGAAGCCGGCCTCGACCTCGTCGAGATTTCTCCCAATGCCAATCCGCCCGTCGCCAAGATCATGGATTTCGGAAAGTACAAGTACGAAACTCAGAAAAAGGAATCCGAGGCGCGGAAGAAGCAGAAGGTCATCGAGATCAAGGAGATCAAGTTCCGCCCGAACACCGACACGCACGACTACGACGTCAAGATGCGCTCGGTGGTGAAGTTTCTCGAGGGCGGCGACAAGGTCAAGATCACCCTGCGCTTCCGCGGCCGCGAGATGGCCCATGCCGAACTCGGCCGCCGGCTGCTCGAGCGCGTCGCCGACGACGTGACGGAACTCGGCAAGATCGAGGGCTTCCCCCGGCTCGAGGGCCGGCAGATGGTAATGATGATCAACCCGGTCAAGCACTGACCCGCGCCGGGCCGCGCCCGGCGCGATCGGATCCTGAGCCGCATCTTCCCGCGGCAGGCGACGGGAGGAGCCGCGACATGATGATTCTCGCGTCCCCGGCCGGCAGGTATCCGGCTGGCCGCTTCGTCGCGCGCTCCGGTCGCGCCTGATAATGGCCGGGCGCTCCGGCATCGTCGACTTTCTCGCTTGGGTGCCGCAGGGCGCGCTGCTCGGTCTCGCGCGCGCGCTCCCCTACCGTGCCCGGCTCGGCTTCGCCTCGACGTTCCTGCGCGCCGCCGTCGCGCTGGTTCCGGACCTGCGTCGCCGGGTGGACGGCAACCTGAACCTCATCTTTCCCGCCATGCCCGCCGCCGAACGGGCCCGGATCCGCGCCGCGATGGCCGACAGCTTTGGCCGCACCTTCATCGAGATCTTCTCGAGCCGCGCCTTCCAGACCCGCGCCGCGTGGTCGCCGCCGTCCGGGCCGGGCTGGGACGCGCTCCAGCGGGCCCGCGCTGACGGCAAGGGCGCGCTGCTCGTTTCCGGCCACTTCGGGCAGTGGGAATCGGTCCGCTGCGCGCTCAAGGCCCGCGGCATCCCGGTCGGCGCGCTCTACCGGCCGGTCAACAACCCCTGGCTGGAACGCACCTACGTCGAGAACCTGACCGAATCCGGCGCCCCGATCCTGCCGCGCGGCCGTTCGGGCATGCGCGAGCTGGTCCGCCACCTGAAGTCCGGCGGTGTCTTCGCCGTGCTGCTCGACCAATACGTGCAGCGCGGCGACCCCGTCGAGTTCCTTGGCCACCCCGCCCCCAGCGGCACCACCATCGCCGATCTGGCACTCAAGTTCGGTGTGCCGATGATCCCGGTCTACGGCACCCGCCAGCCGGACGGCATCAGCGTGGTCATCGACTTCGAGGCGCCGATTTCGCCCTCGACCGGTGCGGAAATGACCCAGGCCGCCGCCGACAGCCTCGCCGCCCGGGTCCGCGCCCGCCCGGAACAGTACTACTGGCTCCACCGCCGCTGGGTTAAACGGTTTTGAGGGAAATCAGGCGCGCCTGCCCGCCGCCTGCCGAAATACTCAGTCCAGCTTCGCCGCCGTCAGCACCGGTCCCATGTGGGCGCGCTGCACGATGATCGCGAGCGGCCCCTTGCCGGCGCCCTCGTAGCGCAGCGACACTGCGGTCGTCCCGTCCCAGCGGCCGACCGACTGCCAGTCGGTCACGATGTTGGTGTAGGTGAGCGTCGACCCGGCATTCTCGCCGGCCTCGATGGCGACCTCCTCCGAGGGCACGAACTCGACCACGTAGATCTCCGACGGACCGCTCCCCTTTCCCACCGGCGCGAGCGCGATCTTCACATCCTCCCCGTCGCGCTCGAGGTGGATCGTCGCCTGCGCAGGACGGCTCTGAAACCGGGCGATCTGATCGAGGATGGCGTCCGAATCGTGGCCCTTCACCACCGCCTGCCCCTGAACCACCATCTCCGGGGTGAAGATCGTCCGGCTGTGCACGGCCTTCGCGTAGGCCCGCTGCCGGGCGGTGTAGGCCGGATCGGCGAAGTCGTCCTTCCAGCCAAGGTAGTCCCAGTAGTCGACGTGAAGCGCCAGAGCGATCACCCCCTCGCGGCCCGCCAGCTCGGTCAGCAAGGCATCGGCCGGCGGGCAGGACGAACAGCCCTGGCTGGTGAAGAGCTCGAGCACGACCGGCGTGGTCTGCGCCCGCACCCCGACCGGCGCCAGCATCAACGCAACAGGCAGCAGGGCCGGCAACAGGCGCGCACCGCGCCGTCAGCAGACGTCCCGGCCGCACCGCCTGCCGGGTCCGCGCCCTGATCCGGCCGATCGCCCCCTCGTCGCGCTTGAACGGATGCTCTTCTCGACCAGCGCGCCGGCGCATGCACTTCTCCCTTGCCGTGGAACGCGAGAGCAACACGATCCGGCGGCGGACACGAGACCCTTTCGTCACCAACCCTGCTATCCGTGCCCGACCCGAGATTTGCCAGTCAAGCCTTCGAGAGCCTGCGCCCGCGCCCGCCCCGGGACTCGCGTTGCCACCCGGCCTGTCTCCGCCGAGGCGGAACTTGGTTGGCGGGGAACGGTTGCTCCGAGGAAGGCAGCGATCTATGCCTTAGAGGGCTTGATGCAAAAGGGGGACCGCGGTGAAGGGCACCGAAAAGGCCGCACAGGCTGCACGCGCAACCAGACGGAAACTGACCCGGCACAAGCCGGATGAGGCGGCGGAGCAGCGTCTGCGGGCGCTCGCCGCCGATCGCCTGGCGATCGAAGGGGTCAGCATCGAGATCGACGGCGGCCGGTTTCCGGCCAAGGTCGTGGCCGGCTGGCCGAGCCGGATCGAGGCCGACATCTTCTCCGACGGACACGACGGGATCGACGCGGCCTTTCTCTATCGGCGCGCCGGGGCCGGCGAGTTCCACGAGGTGCCGATGACCTTCATGGTCAACGACCGCTGGCAGGCGATGGTGCGCTTCCCGGAGAACGCCTTCTACGACTGCAGCCTCATCGCCTGGCGTGACCTCTTCGGCACCTGGCGGCGCGACACCGCCAAGAAGCACGCCGTCGCGCTCGACATCGCCCTCGAGCTGCAGGAGGGTCGCGACATCATCGAGACCGCGGTGGGATCCGAAGGCCGGGGCAGCCGTGCCGACAAGGCCGCGCTGCGCGACGTGCTGAAGCAGGACAAGGCCACCAAGGACCCCGACACCCGGTTCGCTCTGATGAGCCACCCGGACGTGGTGGCGACGATGTACCGGGCGGCGCCACGTAACAACCTCACCACCTACCGCACGCTCCAGGTGTTCGCCGACCGCGAGGCCGCGGCGTTCAGCGCCTGGTACGAGCTGTTCCCCCGCTCGCAGTCAGGCAGCCCGACGGTCCACGGCACCTTCGACGACGTGATCGCCCGGCTCCCCTACGTGCGCGACCTCGGCTTCGACGTGCTCTACTTTCCGCCGATCCACCCGATCGGCCGCACCAACCGCAAGGGCCGCAACAACACCCTCACGCCCGGCCCTGACGATCCCGGCAGCCCCTACGCCATCGGCGCCGCCGAGGGTGGCCACCTCGACATCCACCCCGAGCTCGGCACGCTCGACGACTTCGACCGGCTGGTCGCGGCGGCGCGCGAGCACGGGCTGGAGATCGCGCTCGACATCGCGCTCAACGCCTCGCCCGACCACCCGTGGATCAAGGAGCATCCCGAGTGGTTCGACTGGCGCCCCGACGGAACCATCAAGTACGCCGAGAACCCGCCGAAGAAGTACGAGGACATCGTCAACTTCCACTTCTACCGCGAGGCGATCCCCGACATCTGGTTCGCCATGCGCGAGATGTTCCTGCACTGGTGCGCGCACGGCGTGAAGCTGTTCCGCGTCGACAACCCCCACACCAAGCCGTTCCCGTTCTGGGAGTGGGTGATCGGCGAGGTCCGCGCGCTGCATCCCGACGCGATCTTCCTCGCCGAGGCCTTCACCCGGCCCAAGGTGATGAAGCGGCTCGCCAAGGTCGGCTTCTCGCAGTCCTACTCCTACTTCACCTGGCGCAACGAGCGGGCCGAGATCGAGGAATACCTCACCGAGCTCACCCAGGAGGAATGCCGCGAGTACATGCGGCCGAACTTCTTCGCCACCACGCCGGACATCAACCCGCACTTCCTGCAGCAAAGCGGCCGCCCCGGCTTTCGCACCCGCCTGGTGCTGGCCGCCACCCTCGCCGGCAACTACGGCATCTACAGCGGCTACGAGGTGTGCGAGGCCGCCGCGGTCCCGGGCAAGGAGGAATTCTTCGACTCCGAAAAGTACCAGATCCGCGCCTGGGACATGGACGCGCCCGGCAACATCCAGGACGACATCCGCCTGATGAACCGGCTGCGGCGCGAGCACCCGGCGCTGCGCGATTTCCTCAATCTCGCATTCTACAGGACCAGCGCCGATCAGGTGCTCGCCTACGGCAGGCGCACCGACGATCTGCAGGACTTCCTGCTGTTCCACGTCAACCTCGACCCGCACAACACCGCGGTGTTCTCCTTCGAGGTGCCCTTGTGGGAGTTCGGCCTGCCCGACGACGCCCCGATCGAGGTCCGCGACCTGATCCACGGCAACGCCTTCACCTGGCACGGCAAGACACAGTTTCTCGACCTCGAACCGGCCACGCGGCCCTATGCAATCTGGCAGCTCCACGCGCCGGGAGGAACTCGCTGATGGACCAGACCACCAAGACCCCGCGCCGCGGCGCGACCGTCGCCGTGCGCGGGAACCGCGGCAGCCTGATCGACCGCAGCCAGACCGACTGGTACAAGGACGCGATCATCTATCAGTTGCATGTCAAGGCGTTCCAGGACGCCAGCGGCGACGGCATCGGCGACTTCGCCGGCCTGATGCAGCGGCTCGATCACGTCCAGGAGCTCGGCGTCACGGCGGTCTGGGTCATGCCGTTCTACCCCTCGCCGCTGCGCGACGACGGCTACGACATCTCCGACTACCGCACGATCAATCCGTCCTACGGCAACGTGAAGGACTTCAAGGCCTTCGTGGCCGAGGCGCACCGGCGCGGCCTGCGGGTCATCACCGAGCTCGTCATCAACCACACCTCCGACCAGCATCCATGGTTCCAGAAGGCCCGCAGCGCCAAGCCGGGGTCGGCCGCGCGCGACATGTATGTCTGGAGCGACACCGACGAGAAATTTCCCGAGACCCGGATCATCTTCATCGACACCGAGCAGTCGAACTGGACCTGGGATCCGGTGGCCGGCGCCTACTTCTGGCACCGGTTCTATTCGCATCAGCCCGACCTGAACTTCGACAACCCGCGGGTGCTCGAAGAGGTGCTGAAGGTGATGCGCATGTGGCTCGACATGGGCGTGGACGGCCTGCGCCTCGACGCCATCCCCTACCTCGTCGAGCGCGAGGGCACCAACAACGAGAACCTCCCCGAGACCCACGACGTGCTGAAGGCGATCCGCGCCGAGCTCGACCGGCACTACCCCGACCGGATGCTGCTCGCCGAAGCCAACCAGTGGCCCGAGGACACCCGTCCCTACTTCGGCGACGACGACGAGTGCCACATGGGCTTCCACTTCCCGCTGATGCCGCGGATGTACATGGCGCTGGCCCAGGCCGACCGCCACCCGATCACCGACATCATCCGCCAGACCCCGGACATTCCGCCCAACAGCCAGTGGGGCATCTTCCTGCGCAACCACGACGAGTTGACGCTCGAGATGGTGACCGAGGACGAACGCGACTACATGTGGAAATTCTACGCCGAGGACGGCCGAGCCCGGATCAACCTCGGCATCCGCCGCCGCCTCGCGCCCTTGATGAAGAACGACCGCCGCAAGATCGAGCTGCTGAACTCCATGCTGTTCTCCATGCCCGGCACGCCCATCGTCTACTACGGCGACGAGATCGGCATGGGCGACAACTACTACCTCGGCGACCGCGACGGGGTGCGCACGCCGATGCAGTGGTCCTCCGACCGCAACGCCGGCTTCAGCCGCGCCAACCCGCAGCAGCTCTACCTGCCGGCGATCATCGATCCGATCTACGGCTATCAGGCGATCAACGTCGAGGCGCAGGCGGGCGACCCGTCGTCGCTCCTGAACTGGATGCGCCGCATGGTCGCGGTGCGCAAGCAGCACGCCGCGTTCGGGCGCGGGACGATGACGCTGATCTATCCGCACAATCGCAAGATCCTCGCCTATCTGCGCGAGCACGACGGCGACCGGATCCTGTGCGTGGCCAACCTCGCCGATTCGGCGCAGGCCGTGGAGCTCGACCTCGCCCGGTTCCGTGGCGCGGTGCCGATCGAGCTCACCGGCCGCTCGGCGTTTCCCCCCGGTCGGCGACCTGCCCTACATGCTGACGCTGCCGGCCTACGGCTTCTTCTGGTTCATGCTCGCCGACGAGGAACGCGCGCCGAGCTGGCACGCAGCCCTGCCCGAGATCCCTGCCCGAATTCATCACGCTGACCACCCGCGACGGCCGGATCGAGACCGCGCTGACCGGACGCGAACGCGGCCAGCTCGAGACCGACGTCCTGCCGCAGTTCCTGCCGCTGCAGCGCTGGTTCGGCGCCAAGGACATCCGCATCGACCGCGCCGGCCTCATGTCCCTCGGCGAACTGAAACCCGGCGCCCATGCCCTCGCGGCGGTCAACGTGCAGCTCGGGGAGGACGAGCAGCGTTACTTCCTGCCACTCTCCGCCCGCTGGGGCGACGAGAACCTGCGTCCCGGCGCCGCGAAGCTCTCCTACACGCTGGCGAAGATCCGGCGCGGCCCCCGCGTCGGGGCCCTGATCGACGGCGCCCACGACGAGGCGCTGGCGCTGGCGCTGCTCGAGGCGATGCGCGACGGCACGGTCCTCGACGGTAGCGAAGGCCCGGTGCGCGCCGAGGCGACCGCGACCTTCGCCGCCATCGACGAGATCGGCGACCCGCGCCCGCTCGGCGTCGAGCAGAGCAACGTCTCGATCGCCTTCGGCGACAAGGTGATCCTGAAGATCTACCGCCGGCTGCGCGCCGGCGAGCAACCCGACGTGGAAGTGGCGCGCTTCCTCACCGAGACCGCCCACTTCCCCCAGACGCCCGCCTACTACGGTTCGATCCGGCTGGACGGCGAGACGCCGACCACCCTCGCCGCGGCCTTCGCCTTCGTGCCCAATCAGGGCGACGCGTGGGGGGCGATCGTCGAGGCGCTGCAACGCGACCTCAACGAAGTCGAGCTTCGCACCTCCGCCAGCACGCCCGACCCCGAGGACGGCAGCTTCGCCTTCCCGCTCGGCATCGGCGCGCTGCTCGGCCAGCGGACCGCCGAGCTCCACAAGGCGTTCGCCACCGAGACCGACGATCCCGGCCTTCGCGGTCGAACCGCTGACGGCCCATGACCTCGCCCAGTGGTCGGGCGAAGCCGCGGCCGAGGCGGCGGATTTGCTCGACCGCCTGGAAGCGCACCCCGACCTGCCGGAGGAGGTGCAGGCCGACGTGGCGACGCTGATCGACGCGCGCCCCGATCTGCTCCGGCGTTTCGAGCAGGTCGCGGACATGGCCGCATCGGGCGGCCGGTCGCGCATCCACGGCGACTATCACCTCGGCCAGGTGCTCGTGGCGCAGAACGACGTTGCGATCATCGACTTCGAAGGCGAGCCCGGCCGGACCCTCGAGGAGCGCCGCGCCAAGTCGTCGCCGCTTCGCGACGTGGCGGGCATGCTGCGCTCGTTCGACTACGCCGCGGCGCTCGCCCTCGAGCGGCACGTCCAGGGCCCCGGCCAGATCAGCGAAGCAGCGCTCGCCCGGGCGCAGCAGTGGCAGGCCGAGACCCGCGCCGGCTTCCTCGCCGCCTACCGCGAGCATTCGCGCGGCGCGTCGTCGCTGCCCGAGGATCCGGTGCTCGCCGATGCGCTGCTGGAGCTTTTCCTGCTCCAGAAGGCGATCTACGAAATCCGCTACGAGATGGGCAACCGGCCGGCCTGGGTGCACATCCCGCTCCGGGGCGTCCTTGATCTGTTGGGAGCACCGCCGGGGTAGAGCGATCTCGCCGCCTAGACCAGTCCGTAGCGCAGCATCTCCGCCCGCGTCGGGGTTCCGCGCAGCCGGACCCGCGGACCGTCCACCGGCAGGAAGGGTGTTGTCGACAGCGGCAGCACCTCGCCCCGCTTGCGGGCCCGCCACTCGCGCTGATAGGCGGCGCGGCACGGCTTGCAATACGCCGTGTGCGGGGTGGACGCCGGTCGGGCGCGGCAGCGGCTGCAGGTACTGGGTTGGTCGGGCATCAGTTCGGCATCTCGTCAGAGCACTCCGGAAAGGTTCGTCGGACGGTGCCGTGCGGGAAGGGCGGGCGTCGACCGGGTCGAGACGGAGCCCCCCTCGTCACGCGAACGCGGCCCGGATCGCAGACCGGGCCCGGCAATCCTCATGCCCCCCAAGGCTCCGTCTCGGGCGTGGTATCGGCGGATTTCTGCCGACTTTCTTGCGGAGTCCTGCCACAAAGTTGTGCAACAACCCCAATCCGGTGTCATACTGCTCGCCCTAAGAGCATCGCTCGCCCCACGGGCGAGCGACCCCTGACGGATCGGCACGATGTACGAGGTTCCGGTCGCCTGGATACGCCATGTCATGGCCGAATGCGGCGTCGGCTCGGACGTCGGGCGGGAGGCGCTGCGCGCGGCGGGTCTGCGCCCGGCGCTCGTCGCCGATCCGACCCGGCGCGTGCCCGCCAGCAGCTTCGCGGATTTCATCGAGGCCGCGGCGCGGATCTCGGGCAACGACACGTTCGGGATCGCCATGGGCCGCAGCTACGATCTGCGGGCTTCCGGTCTTGCGGCATATCCCTCGATCGTCGCCGGAACCCTGCGCGAGGCGATGCGGAACGCGACCCGGTACGGGGCGCTGAACGACAATGCCGCGGACTACGCCCTCGGTGAAGCCGGGCCGGACGCCCGGTTCCGCATCGAGACCCGCAGCGCGCGGCTGCGCGGCAGCCGGCACGCCACGGAGTTCAAGACCGCGTTCATCGTCGCCGCGGTGCGGCGCTGGGCCGGGGCCAGCTTCCGTCCGCAGGAAATGCGCTTCGCCCATCCCCGCGCCTCGTCGCTGCGCGAGGTGGAGCGCTTCTTCGGCTGCCCGCTGCGCTTCGGGGCGGAAGCCACCGAAATGATCGTCAGCCACGAGCAGCTGGCGCTGCCGGGAACCAGTGCCGACCCCTATCTGCTCGACCTGCTGATCCGGCACGCGGACGACCTGCTGGCCGAGCGGAGCCCGCGTCCCGAGCTTCGCGCCGAGGTGGAGCGGCTGGTTCTCCAGCGTCTGCCGCAGGGGGCGCCCACCGCCAGCGAGGTCGCAGGCGAACTCGGCCTCGGCGAACGCACCCTCGCCCGCCGGCTGACCGCAGAGGGCGCGCCGTTCCGCCAGGTGGTGGAGGACCTGCGCCGGGACATGGCGATGCGATATCTCGAGGACCGCGGACTGTCGCTGGCGCAGATCAGCTACCTGCTCGGCTATGCCGACCAGAGCGCCTTCACCAACGCCTTCCGCCGCTGGACCGGCCACTCGCCGCGCCGCTTCCGGGCGGACGGCGCGCGCCCGGCCTGAGCCGCCGCGCCGGCCGATCCGGCTTGCAGCGCCGGCGCTCCCCACCCTACCATCCGGACCCGAGCGAACCGCCCCTTTCGAGACACCGGAGCAGACCATGACCGACTTCAACGGCCGGACCATCCTCGTCACCGGCGCCAGCGGCGGGATCGGCGGAGAGACCGTCCGCCAGCTTGTGGCCGCGAACGCCGATGTGGTCGCCAGCGGCCGCGCCGAGGCGGCGCTCGAGGCCCTTGCGCGGGACACCGGCTGCCGCACGCTGGCATTCGATCTCACCGAGGAGGTGGCGGTTCGGAGCGCTCTCGAAGGCCTCGACCTCTGGGGCGTCGTCAACTGCGGCGGCTTCGGCGGTGAGATCGCGACGCCGATGGAGACTGACATCTCGGTGTTCGACAAGGTGATGGCGATCAACGCGCGCGGCGCGCTGCTGGTGACGAAATACGCCTCCCAGTCGATGATCCGCCTCGGCAACGGCGGCTCCATCGTCAACGTCTCGAGCCAGGCCTCGCTGGTGGCGCTGTCGGGGCATGTCTCCTACGGCTCGTCCAAGGCCGCGCTCGACAACATCACCCGGGTCTCGGCGCTCGAGCTCGGCCGCTACGGCATCCGGGTGAACGGCGTGAACCCGACGGTGGTGATGACCGAGATGTCGGCGTTCTACTGGGGCCGCCCGGAGATCGCCGAGCCGTTCCTCGCCGCGATGCCGCTCGGACGCTGGGCCACCGAGGCCGAGATCGCCGCGCCGATCGTGTTCCTGCTGAGCGACGGCGCCTCGATGATCAGCGGCGTCTCGCTGCCGATCGACGGCGGCTACACCTGCCGCTGAGCCGGCGTCGGCGCAGGGTGTAAACGCAAACGAATAAGCGATTGCGCGCCAGTGCCGCAGTCACGTCGCGGATCGAAGGCCGACGGTCCGGCTGCAACCCCCTCGGCCTCCACGCGCACGCGCTGCAGCCGACGAACCGGCGCGACGCATGCGTCGCTTATGCCGGTCCGGAAGGCGGTGCGTCGCCGGTCCGGACGCAGGCACGAGCGCCCGCGAACATTGGTTGACTGCAGTGGTTCATATCTATATATCGTGATGTATGGATATCAATCACGCCCTCGGCGCCTTCGCGGCGCTCAGCCAGTCCACCCGGCTCGAGGTGTTCCGCCTGCTGATAAAGGCGGGTGAGACCGGCATGACGGCCGGCGACATCAGCGCGCCCTCGATGTGCGCCAGAACACGATGTCGGCCAACCTCTCGGTTCTCGCCCGGTCCGGGCTGGTCCGGAACCAACGGCAGGGGCGCAGCATCCGCTACTTCGCCGACATGGACGGGATGCGCGGCCTGCTCGGCTTCCTGATGGAGGACTGCTGCGGCGGTCGTCCCGAACGGTGCCAGCCGGTGATCGATGAACTCGCCTGCGCCTGCTAGCCCGGGAGCCCGTCATGCCGAGAGACCCCTACAACGTGCTTTTTCTGTGCACCGGCAACTCCGCCCGGTCGCTCATGGCCGAAGCGATCCTGAACCGGGAGGGGGCGGGCCGGTTCAGGGCGTTCTCCGCCGGATCGAAGCCGGGATCCGGACCGCACCCCTTCACCCTCGATCTGCTCAAGGGCCTCGAGCACGACACCGGATTTGCGCGATCCAAGAGCTGGGACGAGTTCGCCGGGCCGGAGGCGCCGCGGATGGATTTCGTGTTCACGGTCTGCGACAACGCCGCCGCCGAGGAATGCCCGTTCTGGCCCGGTCAGCCGATGACGGCGCACTGGGGGGTGCCCGATCCGGTCAGGGTCGAAGGCTCGGAGGCGGTCCGGCGGATCGCGTTCCTCGACGCCTACCGGATGCTGCGCAGCCGCATCTCGATCTTCGTCAGCCTGCCGATCGCCACGCTCGACCGCATGACGCTGCAACGCAAACTCGACGACATCGGCGAAAGCACCGCCAGGGCCGGCTGACCCGACCTTGCGAAGGAACGACATGACCGACACATCGCTTCCCGCCGCGGCGGGTCTCGGCACCTTCGAACGCTGGCTCTCGCTCTGGGTCGCGCTGGCCATCGGCGCGGGCCTCCTCCTCGGCAACCTCGTCCCGGGCGTCTTCTCCGCCCTGGCGGCGCTGGAAATCGCCTCGGTCAACCTGCCCGTGGCGGTGCTGATCTGGGCGATGGTCTATCCGATGATGGTCGGCGTCGACTTCGCCGCGCTGCGCCGGATCGGCGACAGGCCGAAGGGGCTGGTGGTGACGCTGGTGGTGAACTGGCTGATCAAGCCCTTCACGATGGCAGCACTCGGCGTGCTGTTCTTCAACCACGTCTTCGCCGGCCTGATCCCGCCGGACGAAGCGCAGGCCTATCTGGCGGGCGTCATCCTGCTGGGGGCGGCCCCCTGCACGGCGATGGTGTTCGTCTGGTCCAACCTCACCCGCGGCGATCCGACCTACACGCTGGTGCAGGTCGGCGTGAACGACGTCGTCATGGTCTTCGCCTTCGCGCCGATCGTTGCTTTCCTGCTGGGGGTGACGGATATCGTCGTGCCCTGGGACACGCTGTTGCTGTCAGTGGGCCTCTACGTCATGCTGCCGCTGCTGGCCGGGTATCTCACCCGCCGCAACCTCGTGCGCAACGGCGGCGCGGCAGCGGTCGCCAAGTTCAAGACCCGCGTGCAGCCGTTCTCGATCCTCGGCCTCCTTGTGACGGTGGTGCTGCTGTTCGGCTTCCAGGGCGAGGTCATCCTCGACCGCCCGCTGGTCATCGCGCTGATCGCCGTGCCGCTGCTGATCCAGTCCTACGGCATCTTCTTCCTCGCCTATGGCGCGGCACGGGCGTGGCGCATCCCGTTCGATGTCGCCGCCCCCTGCGCCCTGATCGGCACCTCCAACTTCTTCGAGCTGGCCGTCGCCGTCGCGATCAGCCTGTTCGGCCTCGGATCGGGAGCGGCGCTCGCCACGGTGGTCGGCGTGCTGGTCGAGGTGCCGGTGATGCTGACCCTGGTCGCCTTCGCCAACCGGACCCGACACTGGTTCCCCGCCGACGGCGGCGCGGCCGTGAGCACCGCTCACGCCCCCGTCACCCGCCAGATCACGTCGCCGACGTCGTCGGCCACCAGCAGCGATCCGTCCGGACCCAGCGTCACCCCGACCGGCCGGCCGTAGGACACCTTCTCGTCCGGCGCGAGGAACCCGCTCAGGATGTCGCGCGGCGGCCCCGACGGCTTGCCGTCCGCGAACGGCACGAACACCACCTTGTAGCCGCTGAGGTTGCTGCGGTTCCACGACCCGTGCTGGCCGATCGCCATGCCCTCCGGGAACCCCGGCAGCGTCCCCTCCGGCAGCCAGCACAGCCCCAGCGAGGCGGTATGCCCCCCGAGCGCGTAGTCCGGCGTCCGCGCCGTCGCCACCAGCCCCGGGTCCTGCGGCACCCGGTCGTCCACCGTCTGCCCCCAGTAGCAGATACGGCCAGCCGTAGAACCCGCCCTCGACCACCGCCGTCAGGTAGTCCGGCGGCGTCTCGTCCCCGAGCCCGTCGCGCTCGTTGACCACCGTCCACAGCACCCCCGTCGACGGCTCCCAGGCCAGCCCCACCGGATTGCGCAGCCCCGAGGCGAACATCCGCGCCCCGCCGCCGGCGAGGTCGATCTCCCAGATCGCCGCCCGCCCCTCCTCGACCTCCATCCCCTCGTCGGCGATGTTGGTCTGCGACCCGACCCCGGCATAGAGCCGCGCCCCGTCCGGGCTCGCCAGCAGGCTCCGCGTCCAGTGCCCGCCGGGCTTGAAGTCGACCAGCTTCCGCCCCGGCCCCTCCAGCCGCCGCGCGCCCTCGACGAACGGAAACGCCACCACCCCGTCGGTGTTGCCCACGTAGAAGGTGTCGCCGACCAGCGCCATGCCGAACGGCTGGTTCTGCCCCTCGAGATACGCCTCGCGCACCTCCGCCACCCCGTCGCCGTCCGCGTCGCGCAACAGCGTGATCCGGTTCGGGCTCCGCCCCACCGCCGCCGCCCGCTTCATCGTGGCAAAGATCGCGTACTCGAACGGGCTCTTCGCCGGCATCGCGTCCATCAGCGCCTCGGCCGTCAGCACGTCGCCGTTCGGCAGCACGTAGATCCAGCGCGGATGCTTCAACCCGGTCGCGAACGCGTTGACCTTCAGCCCCGGTGCCGCCACCGGTGTCGCCCCCGCCGTCCCAGCCCTTCGCCGTCGGCATCTTCAGCGTCGGGATCCCCTGCGGCTTCGCCTCCGGAATGCTGCGGCGACGTCCCCATCGCCGGCGCGTGCGGGCTCTTGCCCCACCGCCGCGCCAGGATCGCCGCCGCCCCGACCATCGCGACGCCGCGGGCCACCACGTCGGACACGCCCATGCCTCTCTCCCTCTTTAGGTTCGACCTCGGCGCCAAGCTAGCCGAGCCGCCCGCCGACCGCCAGCCGCCCCCACCCAGGCCCATCGCATATGCCGACCGCGGGGCCGAGCGCAGCGGGTGACGCCGTCCCGCCCGGCGCCCGGGCGCCCGGGCAGCGGCCGCCCGCCCCCCCGGGCGGCCGCTTTCGCGGCCCCCCGCGGGCGTGCCGCTGCCCTCATCGCGGGCGGCCGCGGCCGCGGCGCGCACACCTTCGCCACCGCGCCTTGTCAAACGCGAGTCCCCCGCCCCACCGCCCGCCCCTCGCGCCCCTCACGCAACACCCCCCCGACCCGGTGCATCCTGCCCCGACGATTCGCACCCCCCGGAGGCCCCGATGCCCGACCCGATCCACCTCATCCCGCTCGCCGAGATCGACGCCGAGGCGCTCGCCCGCGACCGCACCCGCACCGACGAGCCCGCGCTCCTCGAGCTCCGCCTCTCCATCGCCACCTCCGGCCTGCGCATGCCGATCGAGGTCTACGCCTTTTCCGACCCCGCCCCGCCCCACACCTACGGCCTGATCTCCGGCTTCCGCCGCCTCGCCGCCTTCCGCGAGCTCCTCGAGTTCACCGGCCAGGAGCGCTACGCCGCCATCCCCGCCTTCCTGCGCACCCCGGCCAGCGCCGCCGAGGTCTACGTCGCGATGGTCGAGGAGAACGCCATCCGCGTCGAGGTCTCGCCCTGGGAGCAGGCGATGGTCGCCGTCCGCTCCGCCCGCGCCGAGGCCCACGACGGCATCGACGCCGCCATCGAGGCGCTCTACCGCAACCTCAACCGCCAGAAGCGCACCCGCCTGCGCACCATCGCCCACCTCGCCGCCGAGCTCGACGGCTTCCTCACCGCGCCGGAGACCTTCTCGCTCCGCCAGCTCCTCCGCCTCGCGCCGCTGATCCCGCGCGACTACGGCGACCTGATCCGCGCCACCCTCGAGGACGCCGCCGACGACCCGGAGGCCGAGTGGCGCGCCCTCCTCCCCATCATGATCGAGGCCGAGCGCCACGAGCCCGAAGGCCCCGCCCGCCCCGGCCGCCCCCGCCGCACCCTCGACATCAGCCGCAACCTGCGCATCCGCCGCGAGCGCACCCGCACCGGCTGGGCCCTGCACTTCGCCGGCCGCGACGCCACCAGCGACACCCTCGACTCCGTGTTCTACGAGATCGAGCGCCAGTTCGCCCCGGACGAGCGCCGCGAGCCCCGCAAGCACCTCCCGCCGCCGCGGTTCAGGTGAGGTGTCGACCGGCCGCAGAGGACCGTCGCTGCGCGTGTCGGCAAATGCGCAACGCTTACAACTCTCTGTACCATCAGCCGCCTCAACCCGACCTTGCACTCCTGAAGATCAGGGTGCAGCCTGAAAGCAGGCATAATTGGAGACGGCGTGACAGTACCGTTGGACGCGCTTGCGAAGCAACTGAAGCCCGAAAAGACTGTGCTGCTCTTCGGCGCGGGAGCATCGATCCCATCCGGTGCGCCAAGTGTTTCCGAAATAGTTGCCGACCTTTCGGCGGCCCTGGGAATTTTCCCAGAGGGATACAGCTTCGCGGAAATCTGCAGTCTATTTGAACTTCAGCGGTACTCGTGGCAGGAGATGGTCCGAATAATTCGAAAAAGGATGAGCAACCTTCGGCCAACGGGCGGCTTGCTTAACCTCCCTGATAGTTCTTGGCGCTCAATATTCACCACAAACTATGACGATTTGATCGAAAAATGCTATTTAAGGAAGGGCGGAAAGGTGAAGGTTTTCTCGTCTAATTTCGATTTTGACGGAAGAACACCTCCAGACGCAGTTCCAATATTTAAGCTCCATGGGACGATAGGACTGGATGTCGTGGACGGCCACAATTCAAGGATGGTTCTCACGACAGAAGATAACGACTTAGTAAACGATTACCGGGAAAGCCTATATGATCGCCTAAAAGGCGACATAACGGATTCCGACTTAGTAATTATCGGACATTCTTTAGCCGACCCGGACATTAGGGCAATTGCGCACCGGGCGTTGAAGATTTCGAAGAAAGTCACACTCTGCTTTAGGGGTATTTCTCCTGATTTATACCCGCGACGACAACCGTTCCCTCCTATTGGAGAACCAAGGTGTACGAGTTTGTTTTGGTGGAATTGACGATTTTTTCCTGGCGATAGCTAAGAATGTTCCAGCACCCGAAAACTGATCGCCGATGATGACTTCCTATCTAAATACGCGACCTTAACGCCTACAACTAATGACATCGCCAATGAAGCTAATAAACACTCATCGCATTTTGATGCAATGTATGCTGGCGCACCATCACAGTATCCGGAGATACGCGCGGGGCTAACTTTTGATAGAACTTCACGCCACATTAATAAGGAGGTCCTCCACCATAAATTGAGATTCTTGACTATACTTGGTTCAAGTGGCGTTGGAAAAACTACGTTGGCGCGCCAAATTGCCTTATCACTTGTCGATGACGGATTTTTTGGCTGGGAACATCATCCAAATCGTCCCTTGCTGGCCGATGAGTGGAGGTCTTTAGCGAAGGATTTAAAGGAAAAGGGGGAAAGAGGCGTACTCGTTTTGGACGATGCGCATTCCTATCTACCCGAAGTCAATGAGCTAGCAGATCTACTGATTGCAGATGGCAGCGAATCGTTAAAGTCGATTCTGACGTCCTCCAACAACCATTGGAAGCCGCGGGTCAAATCAGCAAACTTGACGAAGTCTGGGAAGATTGAAAGACTATCTAAGCTTGACCAGTTTGAGATCGCCAATCTCTTAAATCTGATTTATAACAAGCCAAGGATTGCCAAGCTGGTAGACAGGAGTTTTCGCGGATTCACTTACCAAGAGCGCAAGAGACGGCTTACTGAAAGGTGCAATAGAGATTTCTTTGTCTGCATGAAAAACATATTTGCGAATGATCGCTTCGATTTGATAATTCTAAAAGAATTCTCCGGTATCGTTCAAGATTTCCAGCATATATATAAACACATATGCGCTCTGGAAAGCTTTGGAGTTATTGTTCATCGCCAGCTTGTTATTAAACTCTTAAATCTTTCAGCTCAAGATCTTGGAATGATTTCTGGATAATCTCGAAGGTCTGGTCGAGGAATACTCTATTGATCGGAAAAATAGCATTTATGGTTGGCGCGGTAGACATCCGGTAATTTCAAATATTGTCACGGACTACAAGTTTGCGGATCCGGAGGACATTTTCGATCTCCTGCGACGCGTCATCCAAACCCTATCCCCTTCGTATGACATTGAGATTGCTACCATGCGCCAGCTCTGCTCAACCGATGCTGGGGTTCGCAGGGTTGCCAGTGTCGGTGACCAAAATGAACTTCTTAGAATGATGATTTCCGCTGCGCCAGGTGAACGGGTCCCGCGCCACCGTCTAATTGCCAACCTCATCAGACAAGGAGCGTTCTCAGATGCCGAGACTGAAATTCGCGTTTTTGAAAATGATCTGCGGGCTGATGGCCCGGTGCGCCGCTACAAGGTTCGCCTTGTCTTGGAGAGAGCCATTTCCGCGGTAGGGCTAATGCCCGAGGACAAGGCGAAACTTCTTAACGACGCTCACGATTTGGCGGTCATCCTTCTAGAAAAAAACCCGAACTTGCCGCATAGTTTGCGCCTCTTCGCGGATGTGTGCCTAGAGATATTCAAGGCGACAGGTGACTATAACTATGTCGATGACGTTAGGGCGGCAATGACGCGGGCAGAGGGCGAGACATCTGACCCCGAAGTCACCCAAGCCTTGGTTTCGTTCGAACGCCGCCTAACGCGGACAAGCGATGTTAAGGGAGACCTAACAACCGTGGACACATCCGATGTCGACGAACTCGTCGACACCGAATAGTTGGGAATAGCAATCCACGCACACCGACCGCGGACAACGCCTGACGCGCCTCAGTCGTTTCACTGGGGGTCCCAGATAGGGCACCGCCCGGCCCGCCCCCAAGTCGGGCCGTCTCGCCCGGCTTGCGTCGGGCGCCGCCCTCCGCTGCTCGCGGCGCCCCTGCCCGCAACCTGACCGCCCCGGCCGAAACCGTTGACAGACGGTTAAAACCGCCCCCTCAGATCCAGCAATATCAACCACTTGCCATAATATCACGCGTGGACACACCCCCCTCTCCACCGGCCCGCCTCCCGCGCCCGCCCCCTTTCCGGACCCCCCGCAACCCGCTACAAGCACTGGACAGACCGCTGCGGCACGGGGGGAGAGAGCGGCGTCGGCCGCCGCCCGCCCCGCGCCGGCAGCGGCACGGGCGGCGCGGAACGCCCGGAGGGGGGAGGATACCGGGGCATGCCGGCACTCGACGTCATCACCATCGGCCGCTCGTCGGTCGATCTCTACGGCGCCCAGATCGGCGGCCGGCTCGAGGACATGGCGAGCTTCCACAAGTACATCGGCGGCTCCCCCACCAACATCGCCTGCGGCACCGCCCGCCTCGGCCTGCGCGCCGGCCTGATCACCCGCGTCGGCGACGAGCACATGGGCCGCTTCATCCGCGAGACCCTCGCCGCCGAAGGCGTCGACACCCGCGGCGTCGTCACCGACCCCGAGCGCCTCACCGCCCTCGTCATCCTCGGCATCCGCGACCAGACCCATTTCCCGCTGATCTTCTACCGCGAGAACTGCGCCGACATGGCCCTCTGCGAGGCCGACATCGACGAGGCCCTGATCGCCGACACCCGCTCGGTCACCGTCACCGGCACCCACCTCTCCAACCCCCGCACCGAGGCCGCCGTGCTGAAGGCCCTCCGCCTCGCGAGGCAGCACGGCGCCCGCACCGCCCTCGACATCGACTACCGCCCCAACCTCTGGGGCCTCGCCGGCCACGGCCTCGGCGAGGAGCGCTTCATCGAGAGCGCCGCCGTCACCGCCAAGCTGCAGTCCACCCTCCACCTCTTCGACCTGATCGTCGGCACCGAGGAGGAATTCCACATCGCCGGCGGCACCACCGACACCATCGCCGCCCTCCGCGCCGTCCGCGCCGTCTCCGCCGCCACCCTGGTCTGCCAAGCGCGGCCCGATGGGCGCCGCCGCCTTCACCGCCGCCATCCCCGACAGCCTCGACGACGGCGAGCACGGCCCCGGCTTCCCCATCGAGGTCTTCAACGTGCTCGGCGCCGGCGACGGCTTCATGTCCGGCCTGCTCAAGGGCTGGCTGACCGACGCCGACTGGCCCACCGCCCTCACCTACGCCAACGCCTGCGGCGCGCTCGCGGTCTCCCGCCACGGCTGCACGCCCGCCTATCCGTCGTGGCAGGAACTCGCCTTCTTCCTCGACCGCGGCGTCCGCACCCCCGCCCTGCGCCACGACGCCGAGCTCGAACAAATCCACTGGGCCACCAACCGCCTGCACGACTGGCCCGAGCTCGCGTCTTCGCCTTCGACCACCGCGCGCAGCTCGAAACCCTCGCCGACGACCTCGGCCAGCCCCACGACCGCATCGGCGCCTTCAAGCTCCTGTGCCTCCAGGCCGCGCGCGAGGTCGCCAACGGCGGCCCCGGCTACGGCATCCTCTGCGACGGCCGCCTCGGCCGCGACGCGCTCCACGCCGCCGCCGGCACCGGCCTCTGGATCGGCCGCCCGGTCGAGCAGCCGGGCTCCCGCCCGCTCCGGCTGGAGATCGAGCCCGACTACGGCAGCGCGCTGGCCGAGTGGCCGGTCGAGCAGGTGGTCAAGGTGCTCGCCTTCACCCACCCCGACGACGACGCCGCGATGCAGGCCGACCAGGAGGCGACCCTCGTCCGCCTCGCCCGCGCCGCCCGCGCCAACCGGCTGGAACTGCTGCTCGAGATCATCCCCTCCAAGGTCGCGCCGGTCGACGACACCACCACGGCCCGGATCATCCAGCGCGTCTACGACCTCGGCATCCGTCCCGACTGGTGGAAGCTCGAGCCGATGACCTCCGACGCCGCATGGACCGCCGCCTGCGCCGCGATCACCGCCAACGACCCGCACTGCCGCGGCATCGTCGTGCTCGGCCTCGAGGCGCCGGAGGACGCGCTGAAGGCAAGCTTCGCCGCCGCCGCCCGCCATGACCTGGTCAAGGGCTTCGCGGTCGGCCGCACCATCTTCGCCGACGCCGCCCGCGGCTGGCTCGCCGGCGAGATCGACCGACGCCGAGGCCGTCACCGGCATGGCGCACCGACTACCGCCGCCTCTGCCGCATCTGGGACGCGGCCCGCGCCGCCAAGGGAGCCGCCGCATGAAGTCGATCCGCCTCACCGCCGCCCAGGCCATGGTCCGCTACCTCGCCCGCCAGATGAACGAGGATGGCGTGCCCTTCCTCGGCGGAGCCTGGGCGATCTTCGGCCACGGCAACGTCGCGGGCATCGGCGAGGCTCTCCACGCGGCAGGCGACGAGTTCCCGACGTGGCGGGCGCACAACGAGCAGGGCATGGCCCACGCCGCCATCGCCTACGCCAAGGCGCTGAACCGCAAGCGGGCCATGGCGGTGACCACCTCGATCGGCCCCGGCGCGCTCAACATGGTGACCGCCGCCGCCATGGCGCATGTCAACCGCCTGCCGGTGCTCCTGATCCCCGGGACGTCTTCGCCAGCCGCGCGCCCGACCCGGTGCTGCAGCAGGTCGAGGACTTCGGCGACGGCACCGCCACGGCCAACGATGCCTTCCGCCCGGTCAGCCGCTACTTCGATCGCATCATGCGCCCCGAGCAGCTCCTGACCGCCCTGCCCCGTGCCTTCGCCTCCATGACCGATCCCGGCCGACTGCGGCCCGGTCACCCTCGCCTTCTGCCAGGATGTTCAGGCCGAGGCCTTCGACTGGCCGGCCGAGTTCTTCGCGCGCCGGGAATGGCACCGCCGCCGTCCGCGCCCCGGCCTGCGCGAGGTCAAGGTCGCCGCCGACGCGATCCGCAGTGCGAAACGGCCCCTCGTCATCGCCGGCGGCGGCGTGCTCTACGCGGAGGCGACCGCCACGCTCAAGGCGTTCGCCGAGAGGCACAACATTCCGATTGGCGAGACCCAGGCCGGCAAGTCCTCGCTGCCGTGGGACCACCCGCTGAACCTCGGCTCGATCGGCGTCACCGGCTCGTCGGCCGCCAACGCCGTCGCCGAGGAAGCCGACGTCGTCATCGCCGTCGGCACCCGGCTGCAGGACTTCACCACCGGATCCTGGGCGCTGTTCAAGCACCCCGACCGCCGCATCGTCGCGATCAACGTGACGCCCTACGACGCGCACAAGCACAACGCCCTGCCGCTGATCGCCGACGCACGCCTCG
>CAVZCB010000013.1:0-100738 GCA_963773555.1 uncultured Alphaproteobacteria bacterium | reverse complement strand
GAATCCCGGAGGCAAAGTGGGCCACGGAAGCGGTCGGATGCTCTGACCGCCGCGGAGTAAAATTCCGCCACCTTACGCCTGAGGCGAACGAGCTGAAGGCGGGGAGATGTACTCTGTGGAACTCTATGCGCGTGTGCGGCGAGCATGCCATGTCGATGGGCTCAGCGAGCGAGCGGCGGCGCGGTTTTTCGGGATCGACCGCAAGACGGTGTCGAAGATCCTGAAGCACTCGGTGCCCCCTGGGTACCGGCGCTCGAAGCCCCCGGTGCGCCCGAAGCTCGACCCGTTCCTCCCGATCATCGACCAGATCCTCGAGGCGGACCGGGCCCTGCCCAGGAAGCAGCGGCACACGGCGCATCGGATCTTCGAGCGGTTGCGCGACGAGCACGGGTTTCACCGGGGGCATCACCATCGTCACCGACTACGTCCGGGAGAAGAAGCGCCGGACCCAGGAGGTGTTCGTCCCCCTGTCGCATCCGCCCGGGCACGCCCAGGCCGACTTCGGCGAGGCGCTCGGTGAGATCGGCGGGGTCCAGTGCAAGCTGCACTACTTCGCGATGGCGCTGCCGCACTCGGACGCGTTCTTCATCAAGGCTTACCCTGCGGAGACGACCGAAGCGCTCTGCGACGGCCACGTCTCGGCCTTCGCCTTCTTCGGCGGCGTGCCGCTGTCGATCCTGTTCGACAACACCACGCTCGCGGTGGCGAAGATCCTCGGCGACGGGACCCGCAAGCGGACCATCACCTTCTCGGAGTTGCCGTCGCACTATCTCTTCGAGGACCGGTTCGGTCGCCCGGGGAAGGGGAACGACAAGGGCAACGTCGAGGGCGTGATCGGCTTCGGCCGGCGGAACTTCCTGGTGCCGATGCCCCGCTTCGAGAGCTTCGAGGTCCGCGGCTATGTCGGCGAGGTCGTGATCGGCGCCGGCACGGATATCATCGCGCGGCATCGGCGGTCCTACGAGAAGGCCGACATGGTCTTCGACCCGCTGCACTTCCTGCCGCTCCTGGAGCAGAAGGTCGGGGCGCTCGACCAGGCGGCGCCGCTCCAGGGCTGGGAGCTG
The DNA here is from genome assembly GCA_963773555.1 of uncultured Alphaproteobacteria bacterium. Taxonomy (GTDB): domain Bacteria; phylum Pseudomonadota; class Alphaproteobacteria; order Rhodobacterales; family Rhodobacteraceae; genus Amaricoccus. The sequence goes on along the minus strand of CAVZCB010000013.1, from coordinate 99,674 downwards.
CCGCAGGAGTTCGCCACACTGCGCCGGTTGCTCGAGGCCCGGATGGGCAAGCCGGGAAAGCGCGAGTACGTTCAGGTGCTGCGGCTCCTCGAGACCTTCGAGATGGACCATGTCCATGGCGCCGTGCGCCAGGCTCTCGACCTCGGTGCCATCGGGTACGACGCGGTCAAGCACCTGGTGCTGTGCCGCGTCGAGCGGCGTCCGCCGCGGCTCGATCTCGATTGCTACCCCTACCTGCCTCGAGCGCGGGTCGAGACCACCAGGCCGTCGAGCTACATGACCCTGATGTCCGAGACGCTGCGTAATGGGCAAGTCAAGCTGCTTTTCGATCCGGATCGAAGGCCTCGCGTCGTTGGAGCATGGTCCAGATCACCGTGACACGGCGGCGGGCGAGCGCGATGAGGGCCTGGCTGTGATGTTTCCCTTCTCGACGTTTGCGGTCGTAGAAGGCCTTGGAGAGCGGGTCGCGGGTCGTGACGGCGCAGAAGGCGCTCTGGTAGAAGACGCGTTTGAGGGCCTTGTCGCCGCCGTAGGCGCGACGCCAGCCGGCGCGCTTGCCGGACTGGCGCTGGACGGGTGCGAGGCCGGCGGCGGAAGCCAGTGCGTCGGCCGACGCGAAGCGCCGGATGTCGCCGACACAGGCGACGAACTCAGCCGCGAGCACCGCCCCCATCCCCGGCAGCGAACGGATGAGGGCGCCGTCAGGGTGGTCGGCGAGCAGACCCTCGAGATCGCGGTCGATCCGGACGATCTTGGCGCGCGACTCGAGCGCTTCTGCGGCCATGTCCCGGATCAGGTCGGCCGTGGGCGCTTCGCCCGGTACGACGATCTTCTGAGCGCGAGCCGCCTCCAGGGCCCGGTCAATCAGGGCGTCGATGCCGTGCAGATGCGGCGTCTTCATCAGATGCGCCCGCAGCCGGGTCTTCCCGGCGCGCCTGATCTCGGCCGGCGTGACATAGCGCGAAAGCAGCGCCAGCGGTCCCTTGCAGGTAAGTAGTCGCCGGTTTCACTGACTCGAACGTGAGTTGCAGGGATCGTCCGGGTCTGAATCTCTGCTCCCGGAGCAGGGGGATCGGTGATGACGATTGCGATCACGCGGACGGGTCTGGACGCCGCAGGTTTTCGGAGGGCGGCCGCGCGGGAGAAGGATGCGGCTGCGTCGCGGCGGATGCTTGCGCTGGCTCTGGTGCTGGAAGGCCGGACCCGGACGGAGGCGGCGCAGGCGGCGGGGATGGACCGGCAGACCTTACGCGACTGGGTGCATCGCTACAACGAGGCCGGGCTTGCAGGCCTGACGAACCGGGCCGGCGCCCGTGGCCGCCGGCGCAAGCTGACCGCGGCGCAGGAGGCCACGTTCGCGGCGTGGGTCCGTGAGGGGCCGAAACCGGATGTGCACAAGGTGGTGCGCTGGCGGTGCCGGGATCTGCAGGGCGAGATCGCCCGGCACTTCGGGGTGGAGATGCACGAGCGCACCGTGGGCAAGCTGCTGGCGCGGCTGAACTTCTCGCGGGTCTCGGTGCGTCCGCGCCACCCCGAGCAGGACATCGCCGCCCAGGAGGCGCATAAAAAAACTTCGCCGAGCTGGTCGCTGCGGCCCTTCCCGAGCATGCTCGGGGCAAGCCGGTCGAGCTGTGGTGGCAGGATGAAGCACGCGTCGGCCAGCATGGAAGCCTGACCTACGTCTGGGCCGACAAGGGCAGCCGCCCGCGTGCGCCGCGCGATCAACGCTACGCCTCGGCCTATCTGTTCGGCGCCGTCTGTCCGGCGCGCGGCGTCGGCGCCGCACTGGTGCTGCCGTGCGTCAACATCAAGGCGATGAACCTGCACCTGGCGGAGATCAGCACCCAGATCACCCCCGGCGCGCACGCCGTCCTCATCCTCGACGGCGCCGGCTGGCATCGGCCTGGCGGCAAACTCGACATGCCGGCCAACATCAGCCTGCTGCGCTTGCCGTCCTACTCACCCGAACTGAACCCGGTCGAGAATATCTGGCAGTATCTGCGCCAGAACCATCTCGCCAATCTGGTCTTCTACACCTACACCGCCATCGTCGACGCTTGTTGCGACGCCTGGAAGGCCCTCGTTGCAAGACCCGCCACGATCACCTCAATCGCCACACGCGACTGGGCCAAAGCGGTCAACGCATAGGGCGATTGGTATAAGTCCAGCGTCCGTTCGAGGCCGGGATGGATGCCGCGGAGAAGCCCGCGCAGACGCGTTATCCGCCGTGTCTGGTCCTGGATCAGCTCGCGCCGGCGGCCGACCTTGAGCCGCAGCGCGACGAGCGTGTCGTCGTCCGGCAGGATCGGGCGCAGGTCGCGCGTGCGCACCAGGTCCGCGATGGTGCGCGCATCCCGCGGGTCGGACTTGCGTTCGCCCCCCGAGAAACCCTGACCGGCGCGGTTCACCGCGATGCCGGGCGTATGCACGAGGGCGAAGCCCTCCGCCAGCAGGACCGCCTCGAGGAAACGGGCGAAGGAGCCCACCACGTCGAGCCCGATCATCGCCTCCCCGCCGAGGCCGCGCAGCTCGGCAACCAGGCTGTCGATCGCGTCGGGGTCGTTCTCGACCGCGCGGTCGAGAACGACCCGGCCCTCAGCGTCAACGGCCACCGCCCAATGTGTGACCTTCGCAGCGTCAATTCCGACGCAGATCCGCATACTCCGCCCTCCCTTCCGGCTCTGGAACGCATGCCTCGTCTCGCCTGCATCGCCTTACAAAGCCATCGCGGGCATCGCGTAATCAGCGGTCGATCAGAGGCGGCGACACGGGCGGCCAAGCGTCCCAAGCCATCGCGGACAGCCGGCATGACAGCCATACCCGCATCACCTGCACGCCGGCAGCTTCCCACCACCGAATGTGCTGTGAAAAGGGGTAAGGCGGCATGAGCGACGCGCCCCAGGTGCTGCTCCAGCACCATCTCGGGAAGCTCAAGCTGCCCACCTTCCAGTCCGAGCACGCCAAGCTTGCCCGGCAGTGCGCGGCCGAGGGCAAGGACCATGTGCAGTACCTTCTGAGGCTCTGCGAGCTCGAGCTGATCGAACGCGAGCGGAGAATGGTCGAGCGCCGCATCAAGGCCCCGAAGTTCCCGGCCACCAGGAGCCTCGACAGCTTCGGCTTCAAGGCGATCCCCAAGCTCAACAAGGCGCTGACCATGGAGCTGGCGCGGGGTGAGTTCATCGACCGCCGCGAGAATGTCATCGCTCTGGGGCCCAGCGGCACAGGCAAGACGCAGGTCGTCCTGGGGCTCGGCCTCGCCGCCTGCCAGAAGGGCCGGAAGGCCGGCTTCATCACCGCCGCAGCTCTCGTCCACGAGCTCATGGAGGCTGTCGACGATCGCAGGCTCCAGCGCCTCCAGAAGAGCCTCGCCACCCATGACCTGCTGATCATCGACGAACTGGGCTTCGTGCCGCTCTCCAAAACCGGCGCCGAACTATTGTTCGAGGTCATCTCCCAGCGCTACGAGCGCGGTTCGATCATCATCACCTCGAACCTGCCCTTCGACGAATGGACCGAGGTCTTCGGATCGGAGCGCCTGACGGGCGCCATCCTCGACCGCCTGACCCACCACGTCCACATCCTCGAAATGAACGGCGAGAGCTTCAGGCTCCGTCAGAGCCGCAAGGACAAGGCCTGACCTCCACGATCGATCCACAGCCCATATGAAACGGCCTTCGGCCAGTGCGCCTTGGCACACGTCAGGCATGTGCGGAGCACGCGCGCCGACGATCTGCTGATCATCGACGAGCTGGGCTTCGTCCCGCTCAGCAAGACCGGCGCCAAGGCGCACGCCAAACCCGCGGCCATGGCCCGGTATCACGCCGGGCAATGGCCCCATTTTGGTCCGAGATTGACAAACGCGGTCGGCAAGGACGTCGTCAGCCGGGCGTGGCGCAAGGTGAAGGTCGACTGGGAGGCGTGGTGCGGCCGCAGCCTCGCCGGGGAGGACATCGTCCGTCTGATCCTCGACGCCACGGTGATCCGCACGCGGCTGGACAAGAAGGCCCCGAACATCTCCGTGCTGGCCGCCATCGGCGTATGCCGCGACGGCCAGAACATCCTGTTGTCCATCAGGCACATGGGCGGGGAGAGCACCGCGGCCTGGCGCCAGTTCCTCGACGCCCGCGGCCTGAAGCGCCCCGATTCGTCATCGTCGACGGTGCGCCCGGGCTCGAGGCCGCGCTCACCGCACTGTGGGGCGCGGAGTTGCCGATCCAGCGCTGCACCGTGCACAAGCACCGCAACCTGCTCGGCCATGCGCCGAAGCGCCTGCACGACGAGCTGACCGAGGAGTGCCGCGACATGATCTACGCCGAGACCGCCGCCGAGGTGGAGACCCGCCGCAAGGCGTTCCTCCGCAAATGTGGCCTCAAGTGTCGGGCCGTCGCCGACAGCCTCGAGGAAGCCGGAGAGCGGCTGCTCGCCTTCACCCGCCTCGATCCGTCGCAATGGAAATCGGCCCGCACCACCAACGCCATCGGGCGGCTGAACGAGGAATTCCGCCGGCGCATCAAGACCCAGACCGTGCTGCCCTGCGCCGAGACCGTGCCCATGCTGCTCTGGGCCCTGCTCGCCTCCGGCCACATCGCCATGCGCAAGGTCGACGGATGGGAGACCCTCTCCCAGCCCATCGAGCCCTTCGCCCTTGACCGGGCCGCCTGATCAGGCCGACATCACCATGCTCGGAGCGCGCCGTTCGACAATTTCCACCAACTCCGAGACACGACCCTGCTCCGAAATCTGGGGGAGAGCCAATTGGTATGCCGCGCCGGCGGCCGCTTCCTTTCGCAGGAGAAAGCGGCGACCCGCCGGAGCGACACTGCACCGATCCTGACGAGGCGGAACGAGACAGGGGCGCGTCGCGTTGAAGTAAATAGGCCATTTGGCTTAAAGCCGGGAACCGTAGCACGAGAGGCCTGCGCTCCCCGGAGCCTCGACGGGGATCGGTGCAGTTTAACCCTCAAGAACTGGAGATGTCATGTTCTTCGACAGCTGGCACGACCTCGTTCGGCTCGCGGTCGTGGGTCCGTGTGCCTATATCGGCCTGGTCGTTCTCCTTCGCGTCACCGGCAAAAGAACTCTGTCGAAGATGAATGCCTTCGATCTCGTCGTTACCGTCGCCTTGGGTTCCACCTTCGCCTCAGCGCTTCTGAGCCCGGAGGTATCCTTGACGGAGGGCTTGGCGGCGTTCGCCCTGCTCTGCGCGCTCCAGTACGTCGTCACGTTCTTTTCCGTGCGTTCCGAGCGCTTTCAGGCACTCGTCAAGGCGGAACCGACACTTCTGCTCCACCGTGGCGAGTTTCTACCGGTGGCGCTCAGAAAGGAGCGGGTCACCAGAGTGGAGATCATCGCGGTATTGCGGGCACAAGGTGTCGCGGAGCTTCAGGATGCGGCAGCGGTGGTTCTGGAGACGGACGGTTCCTTCAGCGTGATTTCGAGCGCTCCCAGTAAAAAAATCGACGTCTTGCGTAACGTCAGAGGCGCCCGCTGAGAGACGAGGAAGCGGCGCCCCTTGTCCATCCGACCAGATCGTTCCGTTGTCTTCCGAGGGAACGTTTTCAGCGGTGCGTTCGGGCCGTTTGGATTGTTGTAGCGGACTGATGTCAAAGGCTGCCCGGCCGCTCTTCAGTTGCGGTCGACGAATTTGTGAAAGCGACTGGGCACGCCGTCCTCCGTCTCTTCCTGGTGCAGGAACCCGAGATGCTCGTTGTCGAATTTCGCGAAGAAGGCGTCCCAGGTGATCAATTCGAGGCCTTCGGCGAGTTCCGGCCCGAAATCGATGCGCAGCACGCCCGGCCCACCGTCCCCGGTTTCCTTGACGCTGGCGGGGCGGCCTCCGCGCGACTCGGCCCAGCGGCGGATGGCGGCGTGATCGGTGGTGACTTGAGCTTGGGACATGACGGGGGGCCTCCTCCTTCGTCTGTGGGATCAATCGGTAGCTTCCGGAGTGGTTCCCCGTCAGTTGAGGGTGCAGAGCCAGACGTCGGGCGCGGCATGGCCGGCGATGGCGAATCCGGCGCTCCGGAGCATCGCTTCGGCGCCGGCGCGGTTGGGGATCCACCAGTTGGTGGGGTCGCCGGCATAACGCTGTTCCACAAAATGCAGTCGCGGATATTCCGGGCGGTCGAAGGGCGCGGTGTCGGTAAAGGCATAGTCCTCGGCCACGGTGCTGAGGGCGGAATCGCCGCGCAGGAGGCTTTGAAACAGCAGAACATCCTTGACCGCATGCTCGTGCAGGAGATCGAGCGCGAGCAGCGGATGGCGCAGGTGGTAGAGCACCCCCAGGAACAGCACGAGGTCGAAGCGTCGCCCGAGGGTTCCGACGTCATAGACCGAGAGCTGGCGCAGTTCGAGCGGCAGGCTCGCGACCTCGCTTGCGAGCGCGGCCTGGGCGAGGTAGCGCGGGTCACTGTCGACGGCGACCACATGATCGGCGCCGCGCCGCTTCATTTCCAGCGCGAAGAAGCCGGCGTTGCAGCCGATGTCGAGCACCGTCATGCCGCTCAGGTCGTCCGGCACCAGGTGCCGGAAACTGCGCCACTTCGTGGTAGGGTGATCACCGAGGAAGTGGTCGGGGGCGGTCTGGCGTCCGCTCAGGCGCAGATTGTGAAACCAGGGCCCGAGCGCGTCGATGCGGGCATCGAGACTGCCATCCGAGATTTGGGGTTCGTTCATGTCAGGTATCCGGCTGCAGCGAGAGGGTTGCAGAGCTTGCGGAGGGTGCGGGCAAGGGTCCGGGCGCGAGCGAGGCCCGAGTGCTCGGCGAGCACGAGTTGGTGCGCGGCGTCCGCGATTGCCCCGACGGCGGCGGGCGGAAGCGCGAGATGGCGGCAGACAGTCTCGGTATCCTCGGCGACCAGCAGCGCCCGGCCGGCCGGGAAGAATTCGTCGAGGCCCGGCCAGTGGTCGGAGATGGCGGGGGTTCCGCAGGCGGCGGCTTCGAACAAGCGTACGCTGGGCGACCAGCCTGCGGCACGCATTGCGGCGCGGGTGACGTTCAGCGTGAAACGCTGGCTGGCGTAGAAGGACGGATGCGCGGCCGGGGGCACGTGCTCGATGCGGGTGACGTTTACGGGCCAAGCGATGTCGGGCGGGTAGCCCGAGCCGCCAACGACGAATTGGCGCTCGGGCAGGCGGCGGGCGGTCTCGAGCAGCAGGCGCTCGAGGGCGGACTGGCGGTCGGGGCTGTAGGTGCCGAGGTAGCCGAGATCGTAGCGCGGGGGGACGCCGGCGGGGCGGTAGAGGCCGGTGTCGACGGCGCAGTAGAGGGGGAGGGCGCGACGGGCGCCGAAGATGCGTTCGAGACGGTCGAGGGACGGCCCTCCGGCGAAGGAGAAGTAGGCGTCGAGCCGGGGAATCTGGCGCGGGGCGATGTAGGTCGCGGTGCCGCTATCGAGCGCGGCGAGGGTGATCGGGGTGTCGATGTCGTAGAAGGCGACAGCGCCGTGGGCGGTAGAGAGCACGCGCTCGAGAACCTCGATGCCGTCAGGGACATAGGAGCCGACGATGACCGCGTCGGCGTCGCGGATCGCGGCGTCGTGGTCCGAGAGCGCGGCGAGATCGGAATAGAGAGCGAAGTCGCAGAAGTCGGGGGCCGGCAGGTCCCGGTTGGCGGCGTACCAGGGGACGTCACGCTCGAGGAAAATGACACGGTGGCCAAGGGCGGTGAGTCCGCGGATCAGAGCCCGCCAGGTGGTTGCGTGGCCATTGCCCCAGCTCGAGCTGAGAGAGAGGCCGAGGACGACGATATCGAGCGGCGCGGTCATGCGGCGCGTCCGCTTTCGGCGCGCGCGGCACGGGCGGTGCGGAGCAGGCTGTCTAGCTGGGCGGCGCGGCGGTCATAGGTGTGCTCGGCCAGCACGCGGGCCCGCGCATTGTCGCCGATCTCGCGGGCGCGCTCGGGGGTCAGGGCACGGAGCATCTCGGCGAGATCGGCGCCGTCACGGACCACGAGCACCTCGCGGCCGGGCTGGAGGAACAGCTCGATGCCGCGCCAGGGGTCGGTGGCGAGGCAGGCGCCGGCGCCGGCCGCTTCGAACACCCGGGTCGCGGGGGAGAAGCCGGTGGCGGCCATGTCGGCGCGGCTGATGTTGAGCACTGCGCGCGGGGTAACGTTGAAGGCATTGTGATCCGCCGTCGGGATGTGACCGAGGACGGCGACGTTCGCGGGCACCGCGTCCTGCAGCCAGCCGGAGCCGCCGAGCAGGAAGCGGGCCTCGGGGAGGCGGGCGGCGGCGTCGAACAGGAAGGTGGCGACGCGGGCCTCGCGGTCGGGCAGGCGGTTGCCGAGAAAGCCGAGATCGGCGGCGAAGCGCGGCTCGGGCGGCACCGGATGGTGGGTCGCGGGGTCGAGCGCGTTGTAGATCGGCACGCAGTCGCGGGCGCCGAAGCCGCGGTAGGCGGCGACCACTGGCTCGCCGCCGCCGTAGGTCAGCACCATGTCGAGGCGCGCCAGCGCCTGGCGGACCGGGTGGGCGGGATCGGCTTCCATGGCGGCGAGGGTCGCGGGAGCATCCACGTCGAGGAAGATGCGGACCGCACCGGGCGCGGCGGCCTTAACCACGCCGTCGAGCAGCGCGTCATCCTCGTAGCCGACGCCGCTTGCCTTCACCACCACGTCGGCGGCGCCGGCGGCGGTCACCACCCGGCGCAGCGCGGCCGGGGTGGCGGGGTAGACGCAGACGCGGCACCAGTCGGGGATGTCGATGTCGCGGTGCGCCTGGCGGTCGAATGCGTCGGGCTCGAAGAAGGTGATCTCGTGGCCGAACGCGGCGAGCGCGTGCAGGAGCCCGCGGTAGTAGGTCGCCGCGCCGTTCCAGTAGGAGGAGAGCAGGCTCGAGCCGTAGAACGCGATCTTCATACCACCGCCTCCCGCGGCTGCCGGGACAGGGCGTCGACGATGCCGAGAAGCTGGTCGACACGATGGCCGCAGGTGTGGCGGGCGAGGATCGTCTCGCGTCCCGATACCGCGAGCGCTGTGCGCAGATCCGGGTCGTCGCGCAGGCGGGCCATCGCCGCCCGCATCTCGGCGCCGGTTCGGACGCTGAGGAAGTCCGCGCCGGAGCGGAACAGGCCCTCGCAGTCGTCCCAGGGGGCAGAGATCAGCGGGATGCCTGCGGCGAGGGCCTCGAACACCCGGATGGTCGGGATGCCGGGCAGGCGGGTGACGTAAGGCGCGCGGGGGATGTGGACGGTAAAGCGGTGGCGCGCGAACGCGGCCGGTGCGTCGGCGTTGGCGATCCAGCCGCCGTGGTCGAGACCGGCATCGGCGAGCGCCGTCAGCGCCTCGGCCGGATATCGTACTCCGCGGACGGTGCCGGTGAGGCCGAGCGCGCGGGCGGGTTCAATGAGGAACTGCCCGATCTCGCGACTGCGCTCGCCGTCGCCCCAGTTGCCGATCCATATGACGTCGCGGTCGGGTCGAATCTCCGGGTGCGGGCGGAACAGCCGGATATCTGCGGCCTCGTGCCACGTGAAGACCTGCCGCCCCCAGCCGGCGGCGCGGTAGCGGGCGCTGAGCGTCTCGCCGAACGCGAGGACGCCGTCGTAGTCGGCCAGATCCAGGTCGGCGATCGCGCCCTGGTCGGAGACCGCGCGGTGGTGGGTGTCATGGAAGAGGAGGAGAAAGCGCCCGCCGCGCCGCCTGAGCCGGCCGACGGCGGCGATCGTCGCGGGATCGGTCCATTCGTGGACGATCACCACGTCGGCGTCGGCAACGGCGGCCTCTGGCGGCGTGCCCGGCTCATAGGTGCGGGTCTCGAGGCCGGGAAAGTCATCGGCGAACCGGGTGAGGGCGCGGGGACCCTGATCGCGCAGGAGGTTGGCGCGGCTCCAGCCCTCGGCGGGCTCGCGGGCGGTGGCCGTGTGGCCGCGGGCGGCGAGTTCGCGCATCACGCCGCGCAGGAAGTGCGCGTTGCCGTGGTTCCAGTCGGACGCGAGCGAGTGGGTGAAGAAGACGAAGCGCATCGGAGATCACCCCGCCGCCTGGAGGGAGTGGCCCGCGCCGACCGACGCGTAAACGTCGCGGAGCGTCGCGACCTGCGCATCGAGCGTGAAGGCTGCGGCGCGGGCCGCCGCGGCTGCGGCTAGGCGCGACCGCTCGGCTTCGTCGCCGGCGAGGGCATCGAGCGCGGCGATCAGGCTGGCGGGAGAGGTGGGGTCGAAGAAGCGGGCGGCCCCGCCCCAGATCTCCCGGTAGGTCGGGATCTCGGCCAGGACCAGCGCGGCGCCCGAGCGCGCCGCCTCCAGAGCGGCAAGGCCGAAGGGTTCGTAGATCGACGGTGAGACGAAGATCGCGGCGCGGCGCATCGCGGCATGCACTTCGCCTGCGGGGCAAGCGCCGCGCGCCCGCACGTGCCGGGGCGTGCTCCGGCTGCCATCGGGGCCGTCGAAGCCGCCGAAGGCGAGCACCGGCCAGCGGAATTGCGCCGCGGCAGCGTCGAGGATCGCCAGATTCTTGCCGGCGTCCCACCAGCGGGCGGCTGCCACGGCTACCGGATCGCGCCGCGACGGGTCGCCCGGCTCGGCGGCGCTGGCGTTCGGAACGACGGCCGGCATCTCGGTCAGGTAGGTATCGCACACTGCTTCGGCATGCGCCCGGGACGGGGCCACCACCGCATCGGCGCGGCGGAAGCCGTCGGCCTCGAGACCGGTGCGCCAGGACCACTCGAGCGGCGGATCGCCGCCCCGGACCGCGCGCCACCAGGTGGCGAGGCAGGAGTGCGCGGCGACAACGACCGGAACGTCGACGTCGAGAAGCGCGGCCTCCGCCGGCTGGTTGAGGTGGACGAAATCCGCGCCGTGCGCGCGCTGCAGGCGGGCCAACTCCTCGGCCAGTCGACCGACTTCGGCGGCGTCGGCCGCGAGCCAGGTCGGCGCAAGGTCGAGCCAGACCGGCGGCCGGGGAAGCCGCGCCGCTGCGGCCGGCCGGGGGGCGGGGCCGGTGCCGACGAGGATCGTCTCGAGGCCGGCCCGATCGAGCGCACCGGCCAGGTCGGCGGCGTACCGCCAGATACCGCCGATCGCGTCGCACGTAATCAGGATGCGGGGCCGCCGGTTCAGCCGCGGCAGCATGGCGTCTCGAGCTCCGGCAGCGGCAGCGGATCGGCGTCCTGCAGATCACTGAAGTCGTGGAACAGGCCGAGATAATGTTCGTGCGCACGCTCCCAGGCCCGATCGTCGGGCGGCCCCCACAGCGCGCGGTAGCTGGGCGAGCTCGGGTAGGGGTAGAGCGGCACCGGGTCGTTGGCCCAGACGCCGTGGGCAATCAGGTGGTCGCGCCAGTGGGCGATGAGCTCGGGGCTGTCCTCGACCGTGCCGATCAGGTTGGCCTGCACGAACGGGACGTGGCGGCGGGCGTCGATCAGCAGTTCGGCGAGCTCCGGCGTGTCGAGGCGGCAGCGCTTGGCGAGGCTCTCGCGGCCCTCCACGGTCAGGCTCTCCAGCCCGGCCTCGATCGAGACGCAGCCTGCGCGACCGAGAAGCTCCAGAAGCTTCGGCTTCCAGAGGTCGATGCGGGTCTGGACGCCGAACTTCACCGGGCGCTCGACCAGGGCATCGAGCAGCGCGGTCTGCGGCAGAAAGATCTCGTCGATGAAGTAGATGTAGCCCACCCCCTGCGCGATCAGCGCGTCGATCTCCTCGAGCAGCGGCGCGAGCTCGCGGCGGCGGTACTTGTCGCGGAAGTCGATCTTGGCGCAGAAGGTGCAGTCGTAAGGGCAGCCGCGCGAGGCCTCGACCTCGGCGCCGAAGCCATGCTGCCCTTCGTCGAAACGGTGGTGGTGGTGGCGGTGCGCGGCGATCCATTCGTCCGGCCAGAACAGCACCGGGTGGTCGGTGAAACGGCTCGAGCGCAGCGCGCCGACGATGCGCGTGTCGTCGCCGTCGCGCCACGCCGTTGAGGGCACGCCGGACCAGTCGGGGCAGCGGGCGAGAGCGGCGACGGTTTCCTCACATTCGCCGCGCACCACCAGATCTACACCGAGCTTGCGCAGCGTCGGCGCGGGGGTCGCGGAGCCGTGCGGGCCGACGGCGACGGTCCGGCCGCCGCGGCCAGCGAGCCGGGCCAGAAAGTCGGCCGGGACGCGCAACTCCGGCGGAGCGCAGCGCCAGAACAGATAGGTGGGCGCGGTGGTGACGACGGTGATGTCGGGGGCGAAGTCTGCGACCCGCTCCGCGAGCGCGGCGTTGTCGAGGCCCTCGAGCTGGCCGTCGTAGAGCCGCGGCTCGTGCCCGTCACGCGCAAGCATCGCGGCGGAATAGCCGTGCTCGAGCGGCAGGTGCGGAGCGCGGCAGCCGAAGTAGATGCTGCCGGCGTAGTCCCAAGCGGGGTTGACGAGAGCGATCCTCATGCGCTGACCTTCTGCGGCTCGGGGAGAGTTTCGGCGCCGACCAGCCAGTCGCGCAGATCGGCGATGCCTTCGCGCCAGCCGACCGAGGCATGCCAGCCCGTGGCCCGGCTGAGCGCGCGGGTATCCGCGACGAACCACAGCTGGTCGGAAGCGCGCCAGCCGTCGACGCTTACCTCCGGTTCTCGACCGACCAGACCGCCGATCTCGTCGAGCACCTGGCGGAGGCTGACGGCATTGCGCGGCCCGCCGCCGAGGTTGAAGGCGTGCCCCGAAACCGTCTCGATCTGCGCGAGCATCGCCCGGTAGGCGGCGACGGCATCGCGGACGTGAAGGATGTCGCGCACCTGGCGGCCGTCGCCGTAGAGCGTGATCGGCGCTCGGAAAGCGCGCGTTTCATGAAATGGGCGACCCAGCCCTGGTCCTCGGTGCCGAACTGCCGGGGGCCGTAGATGCAGCTCATCCGCAGCACCGCCGCCGGACCGCCGAAGGTCTTGGCCTGGTCGATCACGTACTGGTCGGCGACGCCCTTGGAGCAGCCGTAGGGAGTGCAGAAGGCAAGCGGCCAGCTCTCGGGCACGCCGTGACGACGGAAGTCCGCGTCCTCGGGCTCGTGGCGGCCGGGCGTCTCGGTCAGCGCCAGCGCCTCGAGGCCTCCGTAGACCTTGTTGGTGGAGGCGAAGACCACCGGGATCCGGCGGCCGCTGCGGCGCACCGCCTCCAGCACGTTGAGCGTGCCGCGGGCGTTGACCTCGAAATCCTCGACCGGCGCGTCCAGGCTTGTCGTGACCGCCACCTGGGCGGCGAGGTGGAAGACCGCGCCGGCGTCGGCCAGGGCATCCTCGATCGAGGGCGCGTCGCGGACGTCTGCGATCACAGGGGTCAGGCGGTCGCCGTGGCGGGCCTTCAGCCAGGCGAGATTGCGCTCGACGCCGGGGCGGGCGAGGTTGTCGACCACCAGCACGTCCCGGCCCTCGGTGAGGTAGCTGTCCGCCAGGTTGGAGCCGATGAAGCCGGCGCCGCCGACCACCGCGACCGGATGGATCGGACGCCGGATGGCGGGCGTAGCGAGGTTCACCGCGGTCCGGACCGTGGCGACGCCGCCGCTGGCGATCATCCGGCCCAGCAGCTTCGGCTGGCCACGCTCGCAATGAAGGCCGAGGTGATAGTGGCGGCGGTCGAAGTGCAGACCTTCCTGCACCGCCACGTTCGAGGCGATGTCCTGCCAGCCGTACCAGTAGAGCCGCTCGGCTGGCGCCTCGAGCGCCTCGAGGAAGCGCGACGCCTGGGTGAGCTCGTCGTGGCGCCAGGTCGAATAGCCGGTCTCTGTGATCCAGACCTGCACGCCGGGCGCATGGCGCTCGAGGATAGCACGAGCGGCACGGATCTGGTCATGCCAGCTGGTCCAGCTGCCCGCCGGACTGTCCCAGGTGCCGGGGAAGCCATGCAGCCCGACGGCGGATACGACGCCGAGAACGCCGCGCTCTCCCATCAGGTCCAGCCAGTTCGCGTCGAACGGGGCGGGACCGCCCAGTACCGGCTCGAAGCCCCGCTGCTTGGCCCAGTGCCCGGCGGCCCCGATCATCTCGCAGTAGGCTTCCCAGTTGGGATCGTCGCGCCAGTCCCAGTCGAGCAGGTTGTTGGGCTCGTTCCAGAGCTCGACGTGGCGGAGGTGCGCGCCGTAGCGGTCGAGCACGTGGTCGATGAAATCGGCATAGTCGCCCAATCGCCGGGGGGCACCCGATGAGCGCCCGGTGCGGGACAGCGATGGCGGCGTGTAGTGAATGCAGGGCAGGAGCTCGATCCGCCGGGCGATCGTCGGGATCAGCCAGTCGTACCACTCCGCACCGCCGGGAGCATGAAAATCGGCCCAGGAGAGATGGGTGCGAAAGTAGCCGGCGGGGGTCTCGGCGATGCCGTCGAGCACCTTCTGGACCCGCTTGAACTCGCCGGGGCGGAACCACTCGACGAAGCCGAAGGGGGTGGTGCGCAATTCTCTCACGAGACGAGCCCCCGTTCCTCCAGGGCGCGCCGCATCTCGAGCCCTTTGTCCTGGTAGCGCTGGCCGGCGACCCAGGCGACGAACTCGTCGAGGGAATCCTCGAGCGCAAGTCGGGGCTCGTAGCCGAGCACCTCGCGGGCCAGCGTGATGTCGGCGAAGCAGTTTCGGATGTCGCCGCTGCGGGCGCGGGCGAGGATTTCGGGTTCGATGTCGCGGCCCATCGCCGCGGCGAGCAGATCCGCGACCTCGCAGGATCGAATAGGCGCGGCCGCTGCCGATGTTGATGACCCGCCCCGCCGCCTCCGGCGTCTCGAGCGCGAGGCGGAAGGCGCGGGCGATGTCGCGGACGTGGACGAAGTCGCGCTGCTGGTGCCCGTCCTCGAAGATCGTCGGCGGGGCGCCGGCGGCAAGGCGGCTGGCGAAATTCGCGAGCACGCCGGTATAGGGGTTCGAGAGCGCCTGGCCCGGGCCGAACACGTTGAAGAGGCGCAGCGCCACGGCGTCGATCCCGTAGGCCTCGGCGAACAGCAGCACGGCGCGTTCCTGCACGTACTTGGTCAGCGCATAGATCGAGGCGAGGTCGGTCGGCTTCGTCTCGTCGGTCGGCACGGCAACGAGCGAACGCCCCTCGGTGTCGGTGAAATCCCAGTTGCCGGCGGCGAGATCGGCGGGACGGCGGCGCGCGATCGTCACCGGCTCGCCCGACAGGTTGCGGTAGCGGCCCTCGCCGTAAACGCTCATCGACGAGGCGACGACGATGCGCTCGACCGGATGGTCGATCAGCGCCTGAAGCAGGACGGCGGTGCCGTGGTCGTTGGTGCCGACATACTCGTCGATCTCGTACATGCTCTGACCGACACCGACCTGCGCGGCGAGGTGCACGACGAGATGCGCGCCTTCGAGCGCCAGCCTCACGGCATCGGGGTCGCGAACATCGCCGCGGATCAGTTGGACGTGGCGGCGCTCATCAGCATCGACGGGGGGCGGGTCGCCGACGCTGTCGCCGTGAACCTGGGCATCGAGCCTGTCGAGAACACGGACCTCGTAACCCGTGGCCACAAGCTCTTGGCAGAGGTGTCTGCCAATGAATCCGCCACCCCCCGTGACGACGCAGAGTCGGGACATCAGACACCTCACTTGCCCGCCGTCGGGCCAGACGGCTTCGATTGCGGAAACGCCGCCTCAACGGCGGTCGTGCCTCGATAACAACCTTTCAGGGATATAGTTCCACCGGTCTCAGCCAGGGCTCTTCGCCCTTTGCCGGCTCAGGACCTAGCGGACTGGCCGAAAAGCCGCGTCAGCGGGGTCGCCGAGACGCCGTGCGCCACGACCGAGCCGAAGACCACGAGGCTCGCCGCCGGCCAGAGGCTGGCGAGCCCGGTCCGGTCGGTGGCGAGAAGAGCGTAGTAGGTTGTCGCCACGCCGACGGGGCCGAACCAGCCGAGAAAGGTTGCCGCCCCGCGGCCGTCGCACTCTCGCGCGAGGGGGCGCAGCGCCAGCCACCAGGGCAGGCGGCGCAGCAGGAGGACGGCGACGGTGAAGGCCGGCGCCTGCCAGCCGAGGTCGCGCCAGTCGTCCCAAGGCAGCAGAGTTCCGATCAGGATGAACACCGGCAGATCGAAGAAGCGGCCGATCGCCGCCTGGGCATGCTCGTGCCGGGTTTCACGGCGGGACACGAAGCGGGTAAAGACAATGCCGGCGGCGAAAACGGCGAGGATGCCGTCGCTGCCCGCCAGCCGGACCACCGACAGCACGGTCACCGACAGGGCGAGGCCGATGGTGACGAGCGAGTGGTCTTCGGAGAACGGCTGGCGGTAGGCCCAGAGCAGCAGCCAGCCGGCGGCCCAGCCGGTGGCGGCGCCGAAGCCGACTGCGGCGAGCACCTCCCACAGCAGCACCCGGGTCGCCCACTCGCTGAATGCCGCGGCCGGCGGGTGCTCGATCAGGAGCAGCGGGAGCAGCACCAGCAGCAGCCCGAGCCCGTCGTTGGCGCCGCTCTCGGCGGTCAGGAGATTTCGCAGTGGAGCCGGCAGGAATTTTTCGGCGATCTTGCCCGTCGTGACCGAGCCGGCGACCACCGGATCGGTCGGCGCCAGGATCGCCCCGAGCAGCAGCGCCGGCAGGACCGGCAGGCCGAGGATCAGCGCGGCAAGGCCGGCCGACGTCAGCCCCATAAGCAGGAGGCCCGGCCCGAGCGACAAAAAGAGCGGCCAGAGGTGCCCGCGCAGGTAGTCGGTTGGCAGCCGCAGCGCCGCTCCCATCACGGCGATTCCGAGGGTGAGGCGCGCGACCTCGAGCAGCAGGACGTGTGGCTCGATCGACAGGTGCGACGGATCGACCAGTCCGGAGACCGCCGGCCCCACCACGATCCCGACGAGCAGGCAGATCGTCGTCTCCGAGACCCAGAGCCGGTTCTTCACGTATCCTGCGAACAGGCCGAGAACCAGCACCGTCCCGCCCGCGAGGGCGAGGGCTGAGTTGAATTCGATCATACGCCGCAACGTCGGCTTGGCGCTGTCCGTTCCGGTGCGGGAGCGAAGCTGCAGTCGCAACAGTCGGTGCGTTCGGCCGCGCCCGGTGACAGCGCGGGCCGGGGCGTCGGGTGCTTGAATTGTCTGCGGCGCGACCTTGAGGGGGGAGCGGTAGCGGCGAGCGCTGCGGCGCCTGCAGCCGCCCGTGAGAAGCGCCGTCACTCGCCGCTGCTTTTCAGCGATTTCCGCAGTGCCGCCTTGAGCGCCGGACCGACGGCGGGCGTCGTCGTGTCTTCCGCGGTCTCCAGAAGCCCGAGCAATCGGCGCTCGTTCGCGGGCAGCCTGGTCGGACCGCTGGGCCGCAGGCTCTGCATCATCTCGCGGCGGGGCTCGGCATCGACCTCGGCCAGCTTGAGAACGGCAGGATGGATATAGGACGAGCGGGCGATCGCCGGGGTGTTGTTCAGGCGCTCCGCCGCCGCTCCGGCCATCGCCCGCACGGTGAGCCGGCCCTGTGTTTCCCGTGCCGTCTCGAAGGCCGCCATCGTGCCGGCCCAGGTGCGGAAGGACTTTGCGCTGACTCCGGCCAGCCCGGTGTGCTCGGCGAGATAGGCGTTGACGTGGTGCGAGCCGATGGCGTGAACCGTCCCCTCCGCGTCGACCCACTTGAAGAGCTGTCGCCCCGGAAGGTCATCGATAGCCTCGAAGGTCGCGTGCAGCCGCCGGTCGCGGAGCGTGTGCTCGACCTGCTTGCCCCCCTTCGCGCGATAGCGCAGCCGGAGCACGCCGCCGTCGAGGTCCAGATGTCGGCGCAGCAGGGTCGTGGCGCCATAGGTTCGGTTCTGCGCGGTGTAGGCGACCGAGCCGACGCGCAGGTGCAGGCGGTCGAGGAGGATCGCGATGGCGGCGAGGCTGAAGTCGAGATCCCCCGCCTCCCCCTCGAGGTCCCGGCTCACGCGGGCGCGGAACCGTGCCAGGGAGGCGCCGAAGGCCGCCAGCCCGTCGTACTTTGACCGGGACCGCCAGGCGCTCCAGTCGGTGTGGTAGAGGTACTGCTTGCGTCCCGCCGCGTCGATCCCCGTCGCCTGCAGGTGTCCGGCCCTGTCGGGGCAGATCCAGACGTGTTCCCATGCCGGGGGAACGCCGAGCTTCGCCACCCTCGCCCGTTCCGCGGCGTCGAGGGGCTGTCCGGCCGCGCCGACATAGCTGAACCCCTTGCCGCGGCGACGGCGGGCGATCCCCGGGCTCTCGTCGCTGACATAGACGAGGCCGTGCGGCAGGGTCTCGCAAGGCTCGGCGGTGGCCAACGGCTGGTCCTCGATTTCGGCAACCGCTGACAATGCCGGACGGGGCAACGGGTTCCTGCACATCAGCCGCGAGCGCTGACCCCCGGCTTTTCCTGCGGCAAGAGCGTGAGGGCCAAGCTGTCGTGATCGGTTATGTTCGCAGAGTTGAGGAGAGACTCCTGGGCGGCCAGACCTTGCGCGCAATACGTCCGGACAGACCTGTCGTCCGGATCGGATTTTTTCGCGATCCTCCCGGCCTGACCGTCATCAAATCGCCCGGGAACGATTGCACAGCCCTCCGGTTAGGGAAGGGTCCGCTGCTCGAAGCCGGACCCTGAGTGCGTGGGAGGCACCTATGTCCGATCAGAAACGACAAGAGCAATCCGATGCTGGCCATACTCTCTCCGCCAAGGGGAGCGGCGGAGAGTATCACCAGCACGCCGAAGGCCGCGGCGAGCGGTTGACCACGGCGCAGGGCGTGACGATCGCCGACAACCAGAACAGCCTGAAAGTCGGGGCGCCGGGGCCGACGCTGTTGGAAGATTTCGTGCTGCGCGAGAAGATCTTTCACTTCGACCATGAGCGCATCCCCGAGCGGGTCGTCCATGCCCGCGGGTTCGGCGCGCACGGTACCTTCGAATGCAAGAAGGATCTGAGCGCCATCACCCGGGCTGCTCCGTTCCAGAAGGTCGGCAAGAAGACCGAGACCTTCACGCGGTTCTCGACCGTCGCGGGCAACAAGGGGTCGTTCGACCTTCCCCGCGACGTCCGTGGCTTCGCCACCAAGTTCTACACCGACGAGGGCAACTGGGACCTCGTGGGGAACAACATGCCCGTGTTCTTCATTCAGGACGCGATCAAGTTCCCCGACCTCATCCACGCGGTGAAGCCCGAGCCCGATACCGGCTTTCCGCAGGCGCAGTCGGCGCATGACAATTTCTGGGATTACATCTCGCTCACCCCGGAATCGATGCACATGATCATGTGGCTGATGTCCGACCGGGCGATCCCGCGCTCGTTCTCGACGATGGAAGGTTTCGGCGTTCACACCTATCGCTTCGTCAATGCGGAGGGAAAGTCGACCTTCGTCAAGTTCTTCTGGAAGCCGCACAACGGGCTTCAGTCCGTGGTCTGGAACGAGGCGATGAAGATCAACGGTGCCGACCCCGACCGCCACCGCCGCATCACCTGGGAGGAGATCACCGGCGGGATGCCGCCCGCCTGGGATCTGGCGCTACAGACGTTCGACCAGGCTGTTCGCCGACGGCTTCGAGTTCGACGTGCTCGACTCCACCAAGATCATTCCCGAGGAGCGACTGAAGCCCGAGGTCGTGGGCACCATGACGCTCGACCGGGTGGTCGACAACTTCTTCGCCGAGACCGAGCAGGTGGCCTTCTGCACCCAGAACGTGGTGCCGGGGATCGACTTCACTGACGATCCGCTGTTGCAGGGCCGCAACTTCTCCTATCTCGACACGCAGCTGAAGCGGCTGGGCAGTCCGAACTTCACCAAGATCCCGGTCAATGCGCCCCGCGGCTGCCCCGTCCACAACTACCAGCAGGACGGACACATGCAGACCGCCCAGCCGATCCGCGGCCGCGTAAACTACGAGCCGAATGGCTGGGGCGAGGGACCGCGCGAGCATCCGCTCGAGGGCTACACCAGCTTCCGCCAGACCGTGCAGGGTGAGAAGGCGCGGCTCAGGCCCGAAAGCTTCAATGACCACTACAGCCAGGCGCGGCTGTTCTTCATCAGCCAGACCGAGGTGGAGCAGGCCCATCTCCGCGACGCGCTGGTCTTCGAGTTGTCGAAGTGCGACATGGAAGCGGTTCGCATCCGGATCGTGTCGCATCTGCGCAACATCGACGAGGGGCTGGCGCGGAGCGTCGCGGAGCATCTCGGGATTGAGACGCTTCCGGAACCCGCGCCTGCCGCACAGCCGACCCGCATGGATCTGGAGGCGTCGCCGGCGCTGAGCATCGTTCTGAACGGCCCGGACAGCTTCGAAGGCCGGACGCTCGGTGTCCTCGCCTCCGACGGGGCGGACGCGCGAGCTGATCGAGGCACTGCTCGCGGCGGCGGAGGCCGAAGGCGCGAAGGTGAAGTTCGTGGCGCCCCGGATCGGCGGCTTTACCGACAGCAAGGGCAAGAAGCGAAAGGCGGACGAGAAGATCGGCGGCGGGCCGTCGGTGCTGTTCGACGCGGTCGCCCTGGTGCCGGGCGAGGCGGACGCGCTGGTCGCGATGCCGCCGGCGCGGGACTTCATCGCCGATGCCTTCGCGCACGCGAAGTTCATCGCGCTGGCGCCCTCGGCCGATCCGCTCGTCGCGGCTGCCGGTCTGTCGGGCAAACTCGATGCCGGGTGCTTCAGGCTGGACGGGCGCGGCGCCGCAACGGACTTCATCGAGGCGTGCCGCAAGTTGCGGTTCTGGGAACGCCCGCATTGACATCCCGGGCCGCTGAAGAAGCGAGCTTGAGGGACATCCGGGACAGCCTCGGATGGGATCGCGTACAGTGACGTCGGAGGGGTGTCCGCGTGCAATATTATGGCAAGTTATTGATATCGTGAGAAACGATTTTCGGAATTAACCTGATGGCAAGGATGTCCACGCCCTCGTGGCACCTCCGACGGCGGTCTGGGAACCGGGAGATGAGCCGACCAAGGCTATTCCAGATGACGATCGTTGCGTAGATCTCGTTTCAGGGTGCGCCGGATCGAACGGCGCTGGCTCCGCGACCGAATCTGCCGTGCCGCGGTGGTCTTGGGACGGAGGTATCGCTTGCCGTCATCCTCGCGGATCACGTCGAAGCTGCGCTCCGCCGCGACGGGCAGATCCTCCGAGGCATAGACCGCGATGACATTCATGGTCAGCGTCTGAAGCGTCTCACGCTTGGCGCTTTCGGTGCCGGTCCCGTTCGACCCGACGAGAAGGGCGTGTTCGATCATGCCGTCGAACGTGCCCAGGTCCCTCAGCTTGCCTGACTGGAGAGGTCCCTGCCGGGTCCAGAGGTTCAGATCCGACGGCTCGTGCTGGCCCTCGACCGTATCGATCTCGGTCACGGAGGCGTTCACGACCCCCTCCTCCGTCTCCAGCCGGAGAATGATGCTGTGGATATAGATCGCTTCCGCGCTCATGTTGCTGACGAGACAGCGCGCGGCGAGGCCCGATCCCGACCCGATGGTGATGAGGATGTTCGCACGGGCCTGGCGGCGCCGGCCGATCACGATCACGTGCAGGTAGATGATCCAGACCAGCAGCATGCCGAGGTTGAGGACGTCGCTGATCAGCTGGCTGTGTTGCATGGCCCAGTCGAGCATGGCTTCCTCTCGGCGACATTCGGTTTGCCAACCAACAACGGGGAAAGCATAGCGGTTCCGCGACCGGCCGCGGAGGCGGGATCCGCTTCGCGCGGCCGCGTCATTCGCGCCGGGGCAGTTCGACCGGTTCGTCGAGGGTCTGGCGCACGTAGAAGAGCTTGACCGCGACGAACAGCGCCACCGTCAGGGGAGCCGCGAACAGCACGCCGACGAAGCCCCAGATCAGGCTCATGGCGGTGATGCCGATCAGCATCACCGCCGGCGGGATGTGGACGAACCGGCGCTGGATCAGCGGCGCCATCAGGTAGCCCTCGACGATGTGGACGCCGATATAGGCGAGAAGCGTCCAGATCGTCGGCCAGACGCCGAGGGTGATCGCCACCAGCAGTGCGGGAATGCCGCCGATGAACGGGCCGACGTAGGGGACGATCTCGGTGATCCCGGCAATCACCCCGAGCCCGATCGGGCTCGGCAGGCCGATCGCCCAGACGGCGAGGAACGACAGGACGCCGGTGACCAGCATCAGCACGAGCTGTCCGAGGAGCCACAGACGCAGCGACTCTCGGATGGTGCCTATGGTGCTGTCGGCCCACGGGTGCAGGCTCGGCGGAAAGAGCAGGACCAGACCGCGGCGGTAGGTCTCCGGCTCGGCGGCGAGATAGATCGCGCTGATGACCACGATCAGCACCCCCTCGACGAGGCTCATGAGCGTCGAGGCGGTGTAGGCGAGCATGTCGCCGATGAGGCCGGTAGCGCTGGATATCAGCCGATGGGCGAGCCCCGACGCTTGATTTTGTGCGAGCTGCTGGCTGATCTGCTGTTCGGCATCCCGGACGCGCTCGAACACGTCGACCAGCTGCCCGGTCACCTGCGCCCCGAACAGCCAGACGACGATGCCGCAGACCGCGACGATCACCAGCACCGACGCCAGGATCGCCAGGCCGTGCGGCAGAGGCGTCCAGCGGGTGAAGTTCTCCGCGAGCATGGTCAGGAGCAGGGCGCCCAGGATTGCGCCGAAGCCGATCAGCATCGCGTCGCGCAGCAGCCACAGCAGCGCCACCGCCGAAAAGACCGCCGCCCAGATCAGCGCGGTCCTGAAGGTCCGCAAGGCGGGGGAGACGGACACGGGGGATACCTCATTGCGCGGCCAGCAGGTTGCATGGGGGCAACTCCCGCGCGGCAAGGCTGTTCCCGCGGCGGGGGCGAGGGTCGGGCCGGCGAGGGAACCCCGGGGGTCATCGCACGCCTGGTCCGGGCCGGTTGCGGCTGACTTTCGGCCTCGAAGTCCGGCGCGCGCTCGAGTTCAGGCGGCCTTCAGCGCCTTCTCGATCCCGGGCACCGGCAGACCGGTCAGATCCTTGTCGATCTCTCCGATCAGCCGCTCGGAGACCGTCTTGTGATAGGCCGGGCGCATCTCGCCGAGCGTGCGCGGGTCGGCGACGACGACCAGCGCCTTGAAGCGGTCCTGAAGCGCCCATTTCCGCAGCCGTTCGGCCATCTCGGCGGCGAAGCGGGTCTTCTCCAGGCGGTGCCAGTCGGTTTCCTGCACGGCGCTGCGGCCCGGGCCGGTGTCATCCAGGCGGCCGGGCCGGTCGGTTCCCTGCTCGTGGGTCGGCGGGTTCTCCACCGCCTCGGCGTCGATCACCCGCAGATCCAGCAGCTCCGCGTCGCCGTGGTTGCGCAGCAGGATGAACTTTTCGCCGTCGAGCACCAGCACCCAGGCTTCGTTCGGGATCCGCATGTCGTCCTCCTCGGTTCGTTACGTTTGCAGCTCAGATAGGTGTTGCGAAACCGGTGGCGAGGCTGGTGGCGCGAACCGCTTCAGCGCCCGCAGCACCGCGGGCGAGAGGTGTCGCGAAGGGGCCCACGCGCTCGCGCAGGTTCGGGCGGGCGAGCGCTGCGGGATCGCCGGGCGCGCCGCTCATGCCAGCGCGTCGAGGCCCGGGTCGGGGCGAAAGCGGTCGCCGTGGGCGGCGGCGAGGTCGTCGAGGCGGGCGCGGACCTCGGGGATGCCGCGGGCGCGGGCGTAGGCGGCGGGGCCGCCGCGGAACGGGGCGAAGCCGGTGGCGAAGATCATCGCCGCGTCGAGCAGGTCTGCGTCGGCGATCACGCCCTCGCGCAGGCAGGCCGCGGCGGTGTTGACGATCGGCAGGATCAGCCGGTCGGCCATCTCGGGATCGGGGTCGGGCGGGTCCTTGGCACGTTTCGGGCTGTTGTCGGACCAGGTGTAGAGGCCCTGCCCGGTCTTGGCGCCGAGCTCGCCCTTGTCCACCTTCTCGCGCAGCCAGCCGGGCGGGTCGGGCAGCGGCGTGTCGAGCCGGTCGCGCAGCATCTCGAGGACGGCGAGGCAGATGTCGAGGCCGACGCGGTCGGCGACCTCCACCGGGCCCTGGGCCATGCCGAAGCCGGTGGCGGCGCGGTCGATGGTCTCGGGTTTCGCGCCATGCGTCGAGCATCAGCATGGCTTCGAGCAGGTAGGGGGTCAGGCAGCGGTTGACGAGGAAGCCGGGCGCGCTGGCGACCGGCGCCGGCAGGCGGTCGATGGCACCGCAGAGCGCGCGGGCGGCGGCGAGGGCGCTGTCGTCGGCGCCGTCGTGGGCGACCACCTCGACGAGCTGCATGCGCGAGACCGGGTTGAAGAAGTGCAGGCCGACGAGACGCTCGGGGTGGGCGAGGCCGTCGCGCAGGGTTTCGAGCGGGATGCTCGAGGTGTTGGTGGCGAGCACCGCGCCGGGCTTCAGGCGCGGCTCGAGCGTGGCGTAGAGCTGGCGCTTGGCCTTGGCCTTCTCGGCGATGGCCTCGATCACGATGTCGGCGGAGGCGACGCCATCGCCGGCGAAGTCGGGGATCAGCCGGTCGCGGGCGTCGCGGCGGTCGGTGCCGTGCAGGATCTTGTCGTAGAGGGCGCCGGCGCGGCCGATGGCGCGCGCGACGCTGGCGGGGTCGAGGTCGGTGAGGGTGGTGCGGACCCCGTGGCGCGCGCACCAGGCGGCGATGTCGCCCCCCATGGTGCCGGCGCCGACCACGTGGACGCGGGCGGGCGCGGCCCCAGACCTGGCGAGTCCCTTGAGGCGCTCGCGGAGGAAGAAGACGCGGATGAGGTTCTGTGCGGTGTCGCCGGCCATCAGCGCGGCGAAGGAGGTGATCTCGGCGCGCTGCATCGCCTCGCGGTCGCCGCCGTGCTTCTCCCAAAGGTCGATCAGGGCGGAGGGGGCGGGATAGTGCGCGGCGGGCGCGCGCTTCTCGGCCTCGGCGCGCATCTGGCGGGCGGCGAGGCTGCGCGCGGGCGACGTGCCGAGGACGCTGGCCTTGAGGCCGGCCCTGTGGCGGTCGAGGCCGCCCTCGACGGCGGCCCGGACGGCGGCGGCGACGTGGCGCTCCTCGGTGACGGCGTCGACCAGACCGAGCGACCTGGCCTTGCGCGCGGGAACCGAGCGGCCGGTCAGCATCATCTTCATCGCCTCGCTCGGGTCGATGAGCCCGGTCAGCCGGAAGGTGCCGCCGAGGCCCGGGTGCAGGCCGAGCATGATCTCGGGAAAGCCGAGGGTCGCGCCCCGGACGGCGATCCGGTGGCGGCAGGCGAGCGCCAGCTCGAGCCCGCCGCCGAGGCAGAAGCCGTGGACGACGGCGACGGTGGGGCACTTCAGGCCCGCGAGGCGGTCGACGATCCGGTGGGCGGTGGTGAGCTGCCCGACGATTTCGGAGGCGGCGGGCTCGGGGGTGGCGGGCCGGTCGCGGAAGTCGCGGATGTCGGCGCCGGCGGCGAAGCCGTTCGGCTTGGCCGAGCGCAGGACCAGGCCTTTGGCCGCGGACTTCTCGACCATCTCGAGGGCGGCGTCGAGCTCGCTCAGCACGTCGGCGGAGATGGTGTTGGCGCTCTCCTCCGTCGCGGTCGAGCAGCAGCCACGCCACGCCGTCGGCGTCGGGGGTCAGCCGCCAGTGGGCGCCGGCGTAGTCCGGGGTGCCGGTGGGGCCGAGTTCCAGCACGCGGGGGGCGAGGGCGTCGAGGACCGGGGTCTGCATCAGGCGGCCTCCACCAGCATGGCCCCGCCCTGGCCGCCGCCGATGCACTCGGTGGCGATGCCGCGACGATGGCCGAGACGGTTGAGGGCGTTGACGAGGTGCAGCACGATGCGGTTGCCGCTGGTGCCGACCGGATGGCCGAGGCTGATCGCCCCGCCGTCGACGTTGAGCCGGTCGCGGTCGATGGCGCCGAACGCGGCGTCGAGGCCGAGCACGTCGCGGCAGTAGCCGGCGTCCTCCCAGGCGGCGAGGCAGGCGAGGACCTGGGCGGCGAACGCCTCGTTGATCTCCCAGACGTCGATGTCGTCGCGGGCCATGTCGTGGCGCTTCAGGAGCGCGGTGGCGGCCAGCGTCGGGCCGAGGCCCATGATCGAGGGGTCGAGCGCGGACCACGCGCAGTCGAGCAGCCGGGCGCGCGGGGTGAGGCCGTGGCGCTCGACCGCGGCGTCCGAAGCGAGGATCACCCAGGAGGCGCCGTCGGTGATCTGGCTGGAATTGCCGGGCGTCACCTTGCCCCACGGGCGCTCGAAGGCGGGCTTCAGGGTGGCTAGCTTGTCGGTGGTACTGTCGGGGCGCACGCCGTCGTCGTGGTCGTAGAGGGTGCCGTCGCGGCCCACCATCGGGGTCAGCTCGCCGGCCAGCCAGCCCTCCGACCGGGCGCGGGCGAGGCGGTGGTGGCTCTCGACGGCATAGGCGTCGGCGGCGGGGCGGGAGATGCCGAACAGGTGGGCGAGCTTCTCGGCGGTCTGGCCCATGTTGAGCTCGACGATCGGGTCGGTGAGGCCGCGCTCGAGGCCGATCACCGGTCGGGCGAAGTCGGGGCGCAGCTCGCCGAGCAGCGCGGTCTTGGCCCATGTCGATCTGGCGGCGGCGAACCTGCCGAACCACTCGGTCGCCTCGCGGCTGAGCACCAGCGGGCTGTGGGAGAGCGCCTCGGTGCCGCCGGCGAGCACGAGATCGGCGGTGCCGTTCTCGATGCGGCGGAAGGCGCTGTCGATCGACAGCATGCCCGAGCCGCAGTTGATCTGCACGGTGAAGGCCGGCATCGTCGCGCCGAGGCCGAGGCGCAGCGCGGCGACGCGGGCGGGGTTCATCTCGTCGGCGATGACGTTGACGCAGCCGAGGACGACGAGATCGAACGCGGTGGCCTCGAACGGCTGGCGCAGCAGCAGCGGCCGGCCGGCCTGCACCGCGAGATCGACGGGCGTGAAGGGCCCGGGGCCGCCGCGGGCCTTGATGAAGGGCGTGCGCGCCCCGTCGACGATCCAGACGGGACGGGTCATGACGCCATCGCCTCGCGGGCGGGCGGCGGGGCGTCGGCGCGGGCGAGCGGCGACAGCTCCTCGGGGGCGAAGTCGTCGACGGCGACGACCCTGGCGACGAGCGCCGCGGCCTTGCGGAGCGGCGCGGCTTCCTCCTCGGTCAGCACGCCCTTGTCCACCGCGTCGTCGATGCCCTCGGCGCGGGCGTCGCGGATCTTGCGGCGGGCGGGCTCGGTGGCGACGACCGCGTCGAAGGCGGCCTCGAGGTCCTGGATGCCGCCTTCGGGGCCGCCGCAGTGGACGCCGGCGGTCAGCCGGTCGCGGGTGTCGGAGGGGGCGAGCAGCAGCTCGGCGCAGGCGCGGATGGTGTCGTCGTCCGGGCCGGGGCGGCTCGGGCCGCCGGGCAGCACCGCGAAGCGGGCGAGACCGGCGAGGAAGCGCGACGGCAGGGCGCGCAGGGTGGCGTCGAGGCGGCGCTCGATGGTGGCAGAGCCGGTCGCCATGCACCAGGCGACGAGCGGCAGGTCGGCCTCCGGGCGGCCGTCGTCCTCGAAGCGCTTCAGCACGGCCGACAGCAGGTAGAGCTCGGAGAGGACGTCGCCGAGGCGGGCGGAGATCAGCTCGCGGCGCTTCAGCGCGCCGCCGAGCGTCAGCAGCGCGATGTCGGAGACCACGGCGAGGGCGGCGGCGTAGCGCGAGAGGCGCAGGTAGTGGCGTCGGACGACGTGGCCCCGACCGTGGGGCACCGGGCCGATGCGCGCGCCGCTCCAGGCGCGGATCCACGCGGCGAAGAAGGTCCGGGTGCTGTGGCCGAGGTGGGCCCAGAAGGCGCGGTCAAAAGCGTCGAGGTCGTCGTCCTCGAGCGCCATCATCTCGTCGAGCAGATAGGGATGGCAGCGGATCGCGCCCTGGCCGAAGATGATCAGGTTCTGGGTGAGGATGTTGGCGCCTTCCACGGTGATGCCGACTGGGACGGCGCGGTAGAGGTTGCCGAGGTAGTTGGCGGGGCCGTCGATCACCGCCTTGCCGGCGTGGACGTCCATCGCGTCGTCGACGGCGATGCGCATCCGGTAGGTGGCGTGCGCCTTCATGATCGCCGAGATCACCGCCAGCTTGCGGCCCTCGTCGAGGCCGGCGCAGGTGAGGCGGCGGCCGGCGTCGAGCTGGTAGGCGGTGGCGGCGAGGCGGGCGAGGCGGAGCTGGACCCCCTCGAACCTGCCGATCGGGATGCCGAACTGCTCGCGCACCCGGGCGTAGGCGCCGGTGGTGCGGGCGCAGAACGCCGCCGCCGCGGCCGAAAGCGAGGGGAGCGAGATGCCGCGCCCCGCCGCCAGCGCGCTCATCAGCATCTGCCAGCCCTGGCCGACGCGCTCGGGGCCGCCGAGCACCGCGTCGAGCGGCAGGAACACGTCGTGGCCGCGGTTCGGGCCGTTCTGGAACGCCTGCAGGCAGGCGAGGTGGCGGCGACCGATCTCGACGCCAGGGGTGTCGGTCGGCACGAGGGCGACGGTGATGCCGAGGTCCACGGTGTCGCCGAGCAGGTGGTCGGGGTCGCGGAGCTTGAAGGCGAGGCCGAGCACGGTCGCGACCGGGCCGAGGGTGATGTAGCGCTTGTGCCAGTTGAGGCGCATGCCGAGGGTGCCGTCCTCGCCCCGGCAGACGATGCCCTCGTCGGTCATCGCGGCGGCGTCGGAGCCGGCCTCCGGGCTGGTCAGGCCGAAGGCGGGGATCTCGGCCCCGGAGGCGAGGCGGGGCAGCCAGTGCGCCTTCTGGGCGTCGGTGCCGTACTGCAGCAGCAGCTCGCCCGGGCCGAGAGAGTTCGGCACCATCACCGTGACGGCGGCGGTGACGCTGCGGGTGGAGATGCGGCGGATCACCTCGGAGTGGGCGAAGGCGGAGAAGCCCAGGCCGCCGTGCTCCTCCGGAATGATCATGCCGAAGAAGCGGTTGTCGCGCAGGAAGCTCCAGACCTCGGGGGGCAGGTCGCGCCACTCCCAGGTGATCTTCCAGTCGTCGATCATCTCGCAGAGTTCGGCGCAGGGGCCGTCGAGGAACGCCTGCTCGGCCTCGGTCAGCCGGGCGGGCGGGGTGTCGAGCAGGCTCTGCCAGTCGGGCGAGCCGGAGAACAGCGAGGCGTCCCACCAGGTATCGCCGGCCTGAAGCGCCTGCCGCTCTGTCGGCGACAGGCGGGGCAGGACGCCGCGTGCCCAGGCGAAGATGCGGCGGCTGATCTGGTCGCGGCGGAAGCTGGGACGGGGCATGCGATCTCCGGAGGCTTGAGGCAACGCGCGGGTCCGTCGATCGTTCCCGCCGATGGGCCGCGATGGGACTGCTACCGCAGGGAATTGGGTCGGACGGCGGGACAGGCAACCTGACCGGGACCGGGCCGGGTCGCGGCGAGACCGGGCGCGTCAGGAGGGTGTCCACGCGTGATATTATGGCAAGCCATTGAAATCATGGCGGAATCGATTTCCGAAATTAACCGAATGGCAAGGAAGTTCGCGCACTCGCGGCATCGCCAACCTCAATCCGGGCGCCGCGACCTCGACGGACGAAGGCCGTAGCAGACGGGGACGCTTCAGCTGTTGCCGCCGCGCAGCATGGCATCCAGACGGATCCTGAGGACGCCGATCGCGACGGGTTTGGACAGCAGGGTTTCTTCCCGGTATTCCGGCCTGAGATCCGCCCGGCTGTGCCCGGTCAGGAAGGCGAAGGGAATGCCGCGCTGCCTCAGGGCATCAGCCACCGGGTAGGCAGGTTCCGAACCGACATGAAGGTCGAGAAGCCCTGCGTCGATCGCCTCGCGCTCGACGATGTCGAGCGCCTGGGCGACGGTGGAGGCCGGTCCAACGACGGCGAAGCCGGCGGCTTGCAGCGCGTCCTGAAGATCGACGGCGATCAGCCACTCGTCCTCGACGATCAACAGACGCGGCCTGTCCGAGCCGATGGCCGGCTCCTGCGGATTCTGCACGGCACCTCGCGATCTACCCGTGCGGAAACTGAAGCCTTGCCTTGAAACCATCCGGATCGAAGTTGGCCGCAAGCTCGCCGCCGAGCTGGTGTTCGACTTGTCCTCTCATGAGAACGAACCCGAAGCCTTCGCGTTCCGGTGGAACGACCTCGGGGCCGCCTTTTTCGCAGCCAGTCGAGGCGAACGCGGTCCTCTTCCAACGCCCAGGTGATCTCGATCCCGCCCGTCTCGTTCGACAGCGCGCCATACTTGGCGGCGTTGGTGGCGAGCTCATGGAGGACCATGCCGACCGCGAGTGCCTGAGACGGCGCCAGGCGAATGTCGCTCCCCTCGGTCCTGATCCTGCGCGAACCATGGGAGTCGATCTCGAGCGTCACCAGGTCGCCGATCGAGACCTCGGACCAGTTTTCGTTCGACAGGAGGCCGTAGGCCCGGGCCATCCCGTGCAGCCGGCCGACCAGCGTCTCGGTGAAAGCCTCCGGGGAGGGGGCGTGCCGCAGCGTCGCGTTGACGATACTGATGACGATCGCCAGCATGTTCTTCACGCGATGGTTCAGCTCGGCGATCAGCACCTTCTGGTGCGCCTCGGCGCGGCCGAGTCCGGTGATGTCCACCAGCGTCACCACGACCCCACCCACGTCGTCCGATTGGTCGCGGTAAGGGATCAGGCGAACCAGAAAGTAGCGATCGTCGCCGTTTGGCGTCAGGTGGTGCTCGACCATCTTGCCGGTGGCGAACACCTCGCGGATGTGATTCTGGAGGTCGGGATAGACGAGCGCACTGGCCAGTTCGGTCAGGGGGCGGCCGATATCGGACGGGCGGAGGTTGAAGAACGACGAGGCGGCGGGCGTGAAGTTGCGGATGACCAGCTGCCCGTCGAGAAAGACGGTCGCGATGCTCGTCGCCTCGTAGAGGTTCTTCAGGTCGGTGTTGGACCGGTCCAGCTCCTCGACCTTGCCGCTGAGCTCATGGTTGATGGTGTTGAGCTCCTCGTTCAGCGACTGCATCTCCTCCTTGGACGCCTCGAGCTCCTCGTTGGTCGACTGTGCCTCCTCGTTGACCGAGACGAGCTCCTCGTTCGACGACTTCAGCTCCTCGAGGGCGGTCTCGTATTCCTCGACCGTCGATTGCAGGCGCTCGCGCAGTTCCCGCATCTCGCCGTCATTCCTCGCGGCCTCGACCGAGGCGTCCTCGGTTTGGTGCGCGGATGCGGGCCCGAGCGGCGTGAAGGTGACGAGAAACAGCGATTCGCCATCGCGCCCGCCGTCTAGCGGCTCGGCGCGGAGTGCGACCATCTGGCCCTCCGCCTCGTCACCTTCGAGCATCACGTTCACCAGCGCGGACGGCCGGCCGGACTCGATCGCCTCCCGGAGCAATGCACGGAGATCCAGGCGGAACTCACGCCGGGCCAGGTCGAGAAGCCGGCTGTTCGGCGCGCCGCGTGGCGCCTCGAGATAGCTGCCGGTGCGGGCAGAGTAGTAGACGACGTCGCCGTCGTTGCGGACAACCACGTGGGCGGGCGCGTGGCGCTCCAGGATCTGGCTTTCGACCCGCTGCCGGAGCGGGTTGGCGGAAGCGGCGCCGACACGCTCGCGACTTGGAGTGTCGTGCAGCCCTTGCTCGAGGGCGAACGGCAGGCGGCGATGCTCGCCCCCCCGGTCCCGGCTCTGGAAGATGCGGTGCTTCTTGTCGACCGGGCAGAACAGGTCGACGTGCTGGCTGATGCTCTCGGAAGTGCCGAGGAACAGATAGCCGCCCGGCTTGAGCGCGTAGTGAAAGACCGGGATCACCTTGTCCTGCAGCTCGCGGCCGAGATAGATCAGCAGGTTGCGGCAGGAGACGAGGTCCATGCGCGAAAACGGCGGGTCGCTGATGATGCTGTGCGGCGAGAAGACGCAGAGATCGCGAACCTTCTTGCTCACCAGCCAGCCGCCGCCGTCCCGGACGAAGAAGCGTTGCAGGCGCTCCTCGCTCAGGCCCTTCAGGAGTTGGATCGGATAGCGGCCGATGCGCGCGACCGCCAGCGCGGGCTCGTCGATGTCGGTCGCGAAGATCTGGACGCGCGGGACGGACGGGCGTGCGTCCATCGCCTCTCGCAACAGAATGCCGAGCGAGAACACCTCCTCGCCCGTCGCGCAGCCCGGCACCCAGATGCGCACCGTCTCGTCGGCGCCACGTCCCTCCAAGAGGCGAGGGATGACCTGCTCCGCCAGGGCCTGGAAGGCCTCCGGGTCGCGGAAGAACTCGGTCACGTTGATCAGGAGATCGCGAAAGAGCGCCATCACCTCGGCAGGGTCGTTGCGCAGGAGCTCGATGTAGCTGTCGATGGTCTGGATCTGGACGACCTTCATGCGCCGGCCTACCCGGCGCAGGAACGTCCTGCTCTTGTATCCGGAGAAATCGTGTCCCGAGTGAGTGCTCAGGAGCTTCGAGATCTCCCCCTGCGCGCGCTGGAGCCGATTGTCGTCGCTTTCGACGCTGCCGAAGAACCGGTCGAGGACCGCCCGGCCGCGCAGCAACTTGTGCAGTTCCTCGCCCATCTGCTCGCCGGGAATCGCGAAGTCGATCAGTCCGCTCGAAATCGCGCTTTCGGGCATCTCCGGGTTGCGCGGCCCGGAGCCGTCGTGTTCCTGGGCGAAAGTGACACCGCCACGTCCCTTGATCGCCTTGACGCCCAGCGTTCCGTCGGAGTCTCCACCCGACATCACGATGCCCACCGCATTCTCGCCCTGATCCTCGGCCAGAGCGCTGAAGAAGACATCGACCGGCTTGCGCTCGCGGTGCACCGGATCGAGTTCGTGAAGCTGCAGGCGCCCCTTCTCGATCGACAACGTCGCGTTCTCGGGCATGACGTAGACGTTGCCGCCCTCGACGGCCATGTCGTCCTCGGCGACCTTCACCGCGAGCGCAGTCTGGCGCGCGATAACCTGGTGCAGCAGGCTCTCGTGCTGGGGATTGAGGTGGGTGATGACCACGAAGGCAAGCTGGTCGCTGGCTTCGAGGTGGCGGAAGAAGCCCTCCATTGCCGGAATGCCGCCGGCCGAGGCCCCAATTCCGACGATGAGCGGCTTGGTGTCCATGCCACGAGAGTTAGCCCAACCATAGTGACCGGACGAGTCCAAATTCGCCCCGCACCGGGCACCTGATCGCCAACGGTCGATCTACCTGTCGAGCGCGCCGATCAGCCCGGCGATCTTCTGCGCGCGCTCGCTCCATTCGAACGAGGCTGCGTGACGGCGCGCCCGCGCACCGAGGGGTACCGCCTGACCCGGGTCGGTCAGAAGTCGCTCCGCTGCCTGCGCCAGCGCGAACGGGCTGTCGGGTGCCACGAGCAGCGCCTGGTCACCGTGACGGCAGATGGCGCGGACCGAGGGCAGGTCCGTCGCGACGATCGGCAGCCCCGCGGCCATCATCTCCAGGAGCTTCAGCGGGCTGGTGAAGCGGGCGGAGACATGGTCGATGCCCTCGGGCAGCGGGCAGAGGCCCACCCTGGCGCGGGACAGCTCGGCCGTGATCTGCGCGTGAGGCCGGTGTCCGGTGAACTCCACCCGATCCTCCACCCCGAGCGCGCGCGCGCGATCCCGCGCCCATTGCAGGCGCTCGCCACCGCCCACGAGGCGAAGCCGGCGCCCCGGCAGATGGCGCAGGGCGGCAAGTGCCGTATCGACGCCTTTCCGGGGCTCGATCTTGCCGACGTAGATGAGATCGACGTCCTTCGGCGTCTGGAGCGACGGCGGAAGATCGACGCCGCTCGGTGCCACGACCGTGGGCACCGACACGTCGAAGGCCATCGCGGTCGCGGCCCGAAGCTCGTCCGTCAGGAAGATCAGTGCGTCTGCCGCGGCGATGGTCCGGGCCTCGCGTCGTCGCACTCTTTCCGCGCCCGGCGGCAGCGTCTCGTCGGGTAGCAGCCGACGGCCCAGCAGCCGCTCGGCCTCGGCGACGAAGGCGAGCCGGTGCATCTCGTAGAGAAACGTCCGCCCAGCCCGCCGAAGCACCGGGGCGAGCAGGAGGCCGGTCTCGCCTCGGCTGACGATCACGCGTTCGGGGCCGTGTGAAGGGACGTGCGAAAGGGCGCGCGGCGGGCGCGTCGCGATGGCGATGCGGCGCAGCACCGGCGTCAGCGGCCGGGAGGGAAATCCGTTGCCGAAATGGAGCCGGGGGTGCGGCGCGAGCGCGAGGTCGGCGAGCACGCTCGAAGTATCCGACGCGCTGCCGCGCGAGAGAAACCCGAAGTCGTGGCCGAGTTCGGCAAGCGCGCGGCCGGTCTTCAGGATCTGGATGGTCGCCGAATGCACGTTCGGCAGCGGCACGTCGTAGAAGTAGTCGATGCCGCGAAGGTCGCCGCCGCTTCGGTCGCCGCCCGGCACGGTCAGCCCGCCGACAGCTTGCGCATCCGAAGATCCCTCGACATCGTGCGCGCGTCGCGCAGCAGCGGGTGGTCGAGCAGCCAGAGCGCGGCCAGCCAGCCGACAAAGCCGCTGACCGCGGCGGCCGCGAGCAGGCCGACCGGACCGATATCGGCGAGGGCCAGCACAACGGCCGGGGCGGCAACGGACATTGTGGTGATGGCCAGGCCGCGGCGCAACGCCCTGCGGTGCGCGTCGACGGGTCCGCCGAGACGGCGGTGCAGGCTCACGAGTATCAGCAGCGCCTTGATGACGAGGCCGGCGGAAATGCCGGCGCAGAACGCCTCGAGCGAGATCATCGCACCTGCGATACCGAGAACCAGCCGGATGATCTGGTGTGCCGCCTGGATGCGCAGATAGGAGTCGAGGGCGTCGACGGCGGTGAAGAACTTCACGCTCATCTTGGTAAGGGGCAGCGCGAAGCCGCCGATCGCCAGGATCCGCACCGCCGGCACCGCGGCCCCCCACTGGCTGCCGAGAAGCAGCGCGACGATCGGATCGGCAAACAGCACGATCATCGCGAAGGCCGGCCAGCAGATCACCGTCAGGTAGTCGAGCTTGGTGGCAAGCACGACGCCGGGGGGAACGCCGCTGCGAAGCGCGCCGCTGACCGCCGGCAGGATCACCGGGTCGATCCCCTCGAGCACCGTCCGGTCGAGAAGATTGCTGATGACCTGCGAGCGGTTGAACAGCCCGGTGGCGACAGGTCCGGCAAAGAACCCGAGCGTGGGTACGAGCACGATGTCGACCACGCTCGGCAGGACATTGATGGTGGTGAGCCGGCTCCCGAACGCGCCGAGCGCGGCAACGCCCCGGAGCGTGAAACGCGGCCACGGTCGCTCGACCACGCGACCGAAGGCGAGCAACACGAAGCCGAGCACCAGTTGGGAGGCAAGCGTGCCGAGCGCCAGCGCGAGCACGCCGTACCCGGCGGCGGCGAGGGCGATGGCGGTGGCCACCTCGGCGACCGTCGAGAACACAGCGGCGCGGGCAGGCAGGCTGAAGATCATCGCCCTGTAGAGCCCCGCCTCGACGTTGAGGGTCAGCGGGCCGACGAGCAGACGCCGCGCCGAGCGGCACCAGCGCGGCGGCGATCGGCGCGGGCATGAGGCCGCCCCCGAAGACCAGAGCGGTCGCCCAGCAGATCAGGCACCCGGCGGCCGCGATGAACAGCGACAGGCTGGTCGCAGCGGCGATGGCCCCGGGCAGGACATCGTCCTGCGCGCGAATGATGTATTGGCGCAGCCCGAAGTTCGACAGGATCTTGAAGAGGTTGTAGACGCTGAACGCGATTGCGAAATGGCCGAACGCGGCGGGATCGAGCAGGCGTCCGAGCACGGCGAAGCCGCACACGGTTATCGCAAGCCCGATCAACCGCGCGCCGGTCATCTGCACGAGCGCGAGATGTACCGGGGTCATGCCGACCATTTCCCGCGCTGCGGACTACACATCGACGAGCGTACGATCCAGCGGCGCGCAGACCTTCGTGTACCACTCGACCAGCCGCGGAATCCCCACATCGACCGGCACGGTCACCGCATAGCCGAGGTCCCGCGCGGCCCGTGAGATATCGCAGCGCGAGAATGTGCGATCCCCGGGTGGCAGCGCGACGAGCCGTCGATCGGCCTCACGGCCGAGAGCCGCCTCGATCAGATCCAGGCACCGGCCGAGCGGCTCGCTGGAGGGGTTGCCGAGGTTGTAGACCGGATGCGCGGTGCCCGCGACGGGTGCCTTTGCGGCCGGGCAAGCGCCGCGATCACGCCGGCGACGATGTCGTCGATGTAGGTGAAGGCGTGGCTGATCTCGCCGTAGTTGTGCAGCGCGATCGGCTGGCCGCGATGGACGCGATCGACGAACTTGAAGAACACCGTGTCGGGCCGCCCCCAGGGGCCGTAGACCTTGAAGAATCGCAGGCCGGTGACGGGAAGGCCATAGCGGTCGGAATAGACCTGCATCATCGCCTCGTTCGCGACCTTCGAGGCGCCATAGACCGAGATCGGCTGATCGGTTTTGAGGCCTTCGTGGAAGATGCCGCCATCGACGCTGCGACCGTAGACCGACGAGGTGGAGGCGTAGACCAGGTGGGTGAGGCCGTCCAGTCGCCGCGCACGCTCGAGCAGCACCTGCGTCCCGAGGATGTTGCTCGTCACGTAGGCGACGGGGTCGTCGAAGGAGGGCAGCACGGCGGCGTGGGCGGCGAGGTGCAGAACGTGTGTCGGGACATGACTGGCGAAGATGTCATCCAGGGCGCCGGCGTCGAGGAGGTCGGCCTCGACGAACGTGAAGCCCTTCAGGCGGTCGAGCTCGCGCAGGCGCATCCGCTTCAACTCTCGCGCGTAGTAAAGTTCCGCCAGGCTGTCGATCCCGACGACCTCGATACCCCGCGACAGAAGCGCGCGGGCCACGCAGAAGCCGATGAAGCCGGCGACGCCGGTCACGAGGACGACGGCATCGCCCAGGCGCTCGAAGTCGGATTCACCCCGCCATTCGGTCATCGACCGCGCCCTCGCCTTCCATCTTGTCGGGATGCACGATTGCTGCGCGCAGCGTCCGGTTGGCGAGCCGCTGCGCGTACTCGGGGGTCGCCTTCCATACGGCGAAGATCTCGGAGAACTCCCAGATCGCAATGCCCTGCTCCTGACAGCCCCAGTGCAGCACCTTGTCATAGGCGATGCGGCCCTGGGCGATCTTTCGTTGCAGGTTCTCGGGCGTGCTGTAGCGTCCCCAGGTCGTCGCGGGATCGAGCAACCGGTCGGAGAGAAATATCCCGCTCGCGTGGAGGCGGTGCGCGGCATCGTTCGAGACGACGATGCATCCTCCCTGAAGGGTCCGCGACCGACGGCCGACGGTGCCGAAGACGCCCGACTGTCGCGGCAGGTAGCGGAAGCGGCGGTCGATCCGCGCGTCGGTGTCCATCCTTACGAGGAAGCGAGCAGGCGAGCGCAGGTATTCGGCCAGCATCCGCTGCACGAGCGCGCCGCGGTGCTCGATGCCGTAGAGGTTTTCGCCGGCGACGAACTCCACGCCGAAGTCCTCGATGAACGGCCCGGATCGGAAATCCTCGTCCCCGTCGGAAAGCAGGACCACCCGCGACTCCGGATAGAATCGCCGCAGCCGCGTCAGGCTGCGGCGGGCCACGTCCGCATCCCGGAAGACCGGCATGAAGAAGACGATTTCGCGATCGGTGAAGCTGGCGGTTCCCGACGCCTTGAGCATCAGGGCCTCGACCCGTGGGGCCGACACGGATCTGCCGAACAGTCTCATCTCGCGGGGCGCCACCTCGGTTTCGCGACGCTACCGTGGTCGAGTGGGTGGTAAGGGTCAAGCCGCTGCACCGCAATGCGAGACCTTGGCGGCGTTCACCGTTGACGAAGTCGTCGCGCGGCCCGGCCAGGCCCTGACGAATGGCCTTGCGCGTCCGGCACCGGTGCGTCAGACGAATGCCAGCAAACTGGCGCGACCAGGCCCGGGAGTCCTGCGTTTCCGTTGAACATCCTTCTGATCAACGACTTCGGGGCGGCCAACGGCGGGGCGGAGCTCCAGATGCTCGCGCTGCGCAGCGGGCTCAGGGCGCGCGGCCACGCGGTCCGGCTGCTCGCGAGCGACGCCGCGCTGGTGCCGGGACTGCGCAACGAGGCCGACCGCGTCTGTCGTGGCGCGGCGTCGGCGACGCAGTTCGCCAATCCCTTTGCCTGGTCGGCCGTGCGCGACGAACTCGCGCGGCATCCGCCCGACGTGGTGCACATCCGGATGTTCCTGTGGCAGATGTCGCCCTTGATACTGCCCGCGCTGCGCGCAGTGCCGACGCTGTTCCAGGCGGCGATCTACAAGGCGATCTGCCCCTCGGGGCTCAAGCTCCTGCCCGACGGCACGCCCTGCACCGTATCGCCGGGAACCGTCTGCCGGCGCGAGGGCTGCGTCGATGCCCGCTCGTGGGTGGCCGCGATGACGCAACTGGCGCTGCTGCGGCGGTGGCGGGGCAACATCGACCGCGTCGCGGCGCTGTCGACGGGTATGGCGCGGCTGATGGAGGCCGAGGGATGGACCGGCGTCGAGGTGATGGGGAACGGCGTCGATGCCCGCGCCGCGCGGCCGCCCCTCGGGGACGTGCCGCTGGTCGCGTTCGCGGGGCGGCTGGTGCGCGAGAAGGGGGTCGCGACGCTGATCGCCGCTTTCGAGCGGGTGGCGGCGCGACTGCCTTCGGCGCGGCTGCTGATCGCGGGAACCGGTCCGCTGGAGGCCGAGGTGCGGGCGCGCGCGGCGGGTCTCGGCGAGCGGGTGGCGTTCTGCGGGCACGTCTCGCGGGACGTGATGGAGCAGATGTTCGACGACGCCTGGGTACAGGTGGTTCCTTCACTCTGGCACGAGCCCTTCGGCAACGTCTCGACCGAGGCGATGATGCGCGGCACCGCAGTCGTCGCGTCGGACGTCGGCGGCCAGTCGGACATCGTGCGCGACGGCCAGACGGGCTATCTCGTGCCGCCGGGCGACGCCGAGATTCTGGCGGAGCGCCTGCTGCGGGTGTTGAGCGACCGGGACCATGCGGAGGCGCTGGGCGCGGAGGGGCGTCGGGTGGCGCAAGCCGAGTATTCGCGCGACGCCGTGCTCGACCGGCTCGAGGCGACCTACGCGCAGATGTCGGCGGCCGGACGGAGCAACGCCTGATGGTCGGGGCCGCGGTGATCGTGCCGAGCTACAATCGCCCCGCCGAACTGGGCGGGTGTCTCTCGGCACTCGTGGCGATGGAAGCGGACGACTTCGAGGTCGTCGTCGTCGACGACGGATCGGCGGAGCCGCTCCAGCCGGTCTGCGCCGCGTTCGGCCCGCGCGTGCGGTGCATCCGGCAGGCAAATCGCGGGCCGGCCGCCGCGCGCAATGCCGGCGTCCAGGCGACGCAGGCCGGATTCGTCGCGTTCACCGACGACGACTGCCGGCCCCGGCCGGGCTGGC
Organism: uncultured Alphaproteobacteria bacterium; assembly: GCA_963773555.1. Lineage (GTDB taxonomy): Bacteria > Pseudomonadota > Alphaproteobacteria > Rhodobacterales > Rhodobacteraceae > Amaricoccus. The sequence goes on along the minus strand of CAVZCB010000013.1, from coordinate 60,633 downwards.
TCGGCCGCCTTCTCGCCGCCCACGGGGGCGATCCCCGACGGCTGGTCGGAGGGAAGGTCGAGAACGCGCTGGTCGACAATGCTCATGCCGCCGCCAGTCAGGCGCTCTGCGATTATCTCTATGACTACTTCGGCGCCGACGTCGGATCGGCGCCGTTCTTCACGAGCAACAACATGGGGTGCGACCGTGAAGCGTTCGAGCGGATCGGCGGCTTCGACGAAAGCTTTCCGCTGGCCGCGGCCGAGGATCGGGATTTCGGGCTGCGGTGGCGTGCGGCGGGCGGATCGCTGGCTTTCGCGCCCGACGCGGTCGTCGATCATCACCACGCGCTGAGCTTCCGGCGATTCTGGCGCCAGCACGCCAACTACGGCCGCGGCGCGCGACATCTGCACCGCGTCCTGGAGCGACGCGGCGACGAACGGCCGAAGCTCGAGGCGCTGCGGTTCTACGTCGGGCTGGTCGGACACCCGATCCGGCGGCATGGTCTGGCCGCCGCCGATCAGTCGCTTCTGATGGCGGTGTCGCAGATCGCGATGGTCCAAGGTTTTGTCTCGCAGGCCCTGGCGGAGCGAACGACGGGAGGCCGCAATCGCTGAAAATCGCTCAACGACTGCGCGTCGGACTGCTCGGCTGCGGCCGCATCGCCGCGATGTTCCATGCGCCGATTCTCGCGCGGCACCCGCGGGTGGAGGTCAGCGCGATCGCCGACGCGGACCCCGGCATGCGGGATCGGGCGGGGGTCAACCTGCCCGGCGCGGTGCGGTTTGCGGACTGGCGAAAGACGCTCGACATCAGCCGAGCTCGACGCCGTCGTCGTCTGCCTGCCGCCCGCGCTCCATGCCCCGGCCGCGGTGGCGGCCTTCGCCAAGGGGTTGCACGTCTATGTCGAGAAGCCGCTGGCGCTGTCGCTCGACGAGGCCGACGCGATGATCGCGGCCTGGAAGGCGGCGGGCACGGTCGGCATGGTCGGCTTCAACTTCCGGTTCCACCCCCTGGTCGAAGCGACGCGCCGGCGGGTTGCAGGCGGCGAGATCGGTCGGCTCGTGGCGGTGCGGAGCCTGTTCTCTTCCGCCCGTCGGACCTTGCCGGGCTGGAAGGCCGAGGCCGGTGCCGGCGGCGGCGCGCTCGCTGACCTCGCGACGCACCACTTCGACCTCATCGGCCATCTGACCGGATCGCGGATCGACGCGGGCTCGATCGATGCGGTGGAACGCCAGACCCCGAGCGGCACCATCGCGACGGTCTCGGGATCGCTCGCGGAAGGCGTCCTCGTGCAGATGCTGGCGTCCCAGACCAGCGGCCATTCGACGCATCTGATCGAACTGTTGGGCGAGACCGGCCACCTCGTGCTCGACATCGTCAACGACCTTTCGCCGCGACCGGTCGAGCGGCCGCCCGCGCGGCTGGCGCGTGTGCATCGGCTGGCGGACCGGGCGCGGCTTCTGTCGCCGCGCGAGATCATGCACGCGCCCGGTCGCGAACCGTCGTTCGGCCGCGCGCTGTCGGCGTTCGTTGACGCCGCACTGGCGGGGCGGCCCGCGGCGCCCGACCTCGAGGATGGCCGCAGGGCCCTGGCGCTGGTCACCGCGGCCGAAGTCGCCGCGAGGCGCGCCGCTCCGCTCGACGCGGACGGGAGGCGCGTATGACCGATCTTCCACGCCTCAGCGTCGTTATCGTCACCCCGACCGATCTTTCGCAGGTGCGCCGGACGCTCACGTCACTGGCCGCGCAGACGATCGCCGACCAGCTCGAGCTGGTGCTGGTCGCGCCCTCGGCCGAGGCGGCTCGCGGGGGGCGAGGCGCTGCTTGCGACATTCAACTCGCGCCGGATCCTGGAGGTGGGACCGATCTCCAATGTCGACCACGCGGCGGCGCGCGGCCTGCTGGAGGCGTCCGCGCCGATCGTCGCGTCGATCGAGGACCATGCGTTCCCCGAGCCCGAGTGGGCGGAACGGCTGCTGGAGGTCTGGACCGAGGACTGCGTCGCCGTTGGGTCGGCGATCGTGAACGCCAACCCGGCGAGCGGCCTCAGCTGGACCAACCAGCTCATCGCCTACGGACAATGGAGCGAGCGGGTGCCGGAAGGCGAGGCAGACGCCGTGGCGCTGCACAACGGTTCCTACCGGCGCAGCGCCCTCGAGCCGCTGGCTGCCGAGCTTCCACGGCTCTTCAACCGCGAGAGCGAGGTGCTGCACCGCCTCAAGGCCGCGGGGGGCAGGTTCCGGTTCGCGCCCCGCGCCCGGATCCGCCACGTCAATCCTTCGAGCCTGGGATCCACCGGGCGGCTGCGGATGGACGCAGGGCGGCTCTACGGCGCGAAACGCGCTTCGGATGAGGGCTGGGGGTGGGGAAAACGGCTGACCTACACGGCGCTCGGCCCGCTGATCCCGCTGGTCCGCTACGGAAGGATGCGGCGCGAGCTCTTCGCCGAGGGCGTCAGCGAGGCGCGGCGCGGGCCGTATGTGATGGTGGGTCTGATCTTCGACGCGGCCGGACAGATGGCGGGCTACCTTCTGGGCCCCGGCGGCGCGCGCGATCGGCTCGCGACGTTCGAGATGGATCGGCTGCGCCACCTGAACGCGTCCGACCGCCGGGTTCTGGATCCGAACGCGGTTTCAGATGCCTGACGGCGGGTCGTCGACCCCCGCAAAAGGTCAGTTGTCGAGGCCCGACAGGAGGTCGAGCACGGCCTGAAACGCCGGCTTCGGCCGATAGGCTCGATCGAATAGCAGCGGCGCGGCATCGGCGCCGAGCCAGCTGTCTCCGTCGCTCAGGCCCCAGACCGTCACGCCGGTGCAGGCGGCGACGGCCAGGCATGCGCCGACCACGTCGACGTATGACCGGGCCTGCGCGGCGAGCGGATCCCTGAACCCGGCGAAAAGCTCGATCGGCAGGTCGAGCTCGGTGATCTCGACCGAGAGCCCGTGCGCCCCGACCTGCGCCAGGGCAGCCTCGAGCCGGCGCTTGTCGGGCGGCATGGTCCGATAGTGACCTTGCAGGCCGATGCCGTCGATTGGCGCGCCAGCCGCGCTGAGACGCCCGACAAGCGCGAGAAGCGCGTCGAGACGGGCCGGTTCCTGCTCGACGAAGATCTCGTTGAGAAACAGCTTTGCTGTGGGGTCAGCCATAGACGCGGTCCGGAACGCGTCCACGAGAAACCTCTTCGCCCCCCGGCCCGAGAAACGGGTTGTCCGCCTCGAGCGCCAGTCCGTCGCGCCGCATCGGCTCGTTGACCACGTCCCATTGCGCGATCCGCCCGCGGTAGCGCCCGACGACCCTTTCGATATGCGCCAACGCCAGCGTGCGGAGGTGCGCGGCGGGTGGATCGGCGGGCGCGGCAGCCAGCCATGCGGGCAGGCCGTTCAGCCGGGACCAGATCAGCGTGTGGCCTCGCACGCGCAAGCCGTTCTGCCCGGCGAACGCGACGATCGCATCTGCGTCCGCAAAGGCGTAGCGGCCGGGCTGCGGCTCGAGGGCGGCCCACTTCAGCGCGTTCTCGGTGGAGACCGAGGTGAATTCGCGCGCGACAAGCGGTCCTTGCGCCTTCACTTGTGCCAGGCCGACCGCCACTCCGATCTCGATCCCCTCCCGCGTAGCAGCCTCGCGCATGGTCTCGGCCTGACCGGCGCAAGCCACCAGAAGGGCGGCAAGAGCCAGCCCGAGAACCTTCACCCGGCGCCGCCGCGGCGGTGTCCGAACGCGCGAGGCACGGCCTCGCTCAACACCACCCAGCCAAATCCCAGACCGGCGGCGAGATAGTGCAGGGCGTGAAACGGCAATGCCGCCAATGTGAACCCGACCCCGCGCCGGCGGGCGAGGAACCGCAGGAAGGCTCGGTTGGCCAAGACGAATGCAAGCATCGCCAGGGCGGCAAGGACCAGGGCCCACGGGGTGAGCATGGCCGCGATCAGGCTCAGCACGAAGACGCCGACCGCCAGAACGCTGACGCGGTGCGTGCCCGAGAGGTTGAGATCCCCGCGCGGCCCGCCGTGAAACAGCACGAGCCGCGACCACGGGACGGCGCGGCCGAGGAGATCGGTCCGGAACATCGAACCCGTCGTCCAGTTCTTGAGATGCGTGCCCTGGAGGTCCCGGTCGAGCACGATCCTCGCCCCGGAGCGGCGCAGACGAACGCCGAACTCGGTATCCTCGATCTTTTCCCACGCGGTATCGAACCCGCCAATCGAAAGGAACGCGTCCCGACGCACCGCGCCGAGACCGGTCCAGAACGTCGAGGCCTCGGTGGCGCTCTGCTGGTGGACGTAATGGTGCAGGAGGTTGCGGTACCGCCCCACGATGCTCGGACCGGGCGGGCTGTCGTCGTAGGACCCGATCACCGCCACCGGCGGTGCGATGCCCTCCAGCCGCGCCAGCAGTCGGTCCCGAACGGTCGGACGGACAACGACATCGGCGTCGACGAAGAACAGGATGTCCGCATCCGCGGTCTCGGCGCCCCGGTTGCGCGCCCTGGCCGCGCCCTGCGGCGCTTCGTTGCAAACGAGCCGGACACCCCGCCGGGCGGCCACCTCGCGGGTCGCGTCGCGCGAGCCGTCGTCGATCACGAGGACAGAACCTGGAGCGAACCCTGCGGCCAGCAGGCCGTCGAGACAGCGGCCGATCACGGCTTCGGCCTCGTAGGCGGGCACGACCACGGCGATTTCCGGCCGATGCGAGATCTGCGCATCGGCATCCACAGTCTTGCCGTCATGAAGGTCGGTGTCCACTCTGCCCCCACCGATTAGCCGCCACCATCCGGATTCCATTGACGCATTCTCGACGAACCGTCATGGACCGGTTTGCATTGCAATCTACAATGCATGAGGTCGCCCCGGCGCGTGCTGCGTCAATCCGACCCCGGGCGATTCGATAGAGTTCAAGGAGTGAGTGTGACCGACAGGAACCACAGCAACCGCGCGGACAGCGAGACTGTCGCGATCATCGGAGCAGGGCCAGCCGGTCTTACCGCTGCGTACGAGCTGCAGCAGATGGATTCGAATTTCGTTCCGATCGTGCTGGAGGCCGATTCCATCGTCGGCGGCATCGCCCGGACCGAGAGCCACAACGGCTTCCGCTTCGACATCGGCGGCCACCGGTTCTTCACCAAGGTGCCCGAAGTGGAGGCGATGTGGCAAGAGGTCATGGGGGATGACTTCATCAAGGTTCCCCGCCTCAGCCGGATCTACTATCGTGGTCGCTACTTCAGCTACCCGCTGAAGCTTTTCAATGCCTTGTGGAACATCGGTCCCTACGAGGCGACCCGGATCCTGCTGAGCTACGCGAAATGGCAGGTGCGCCCGAGCCCGAAGGAGGAAAGCTTCGAGGACTGGGTGATCAACCGTTTCGGCGGCCGGCTCTACATGCATTTCTTTCGCAGCTACACCAGCAAGGTCTGGGGCATTCCGCCGAACCAGATCCAGGCGGACTGGGCAGCGCAGCGTATCCAGAACCTTTCGCTCGGGAAGGCGATCTGGAACGCGCTCGGCGGCGGGAACAATACGGCGAGCCTGATCGAGGAATTTCAGTATCCCCGGCTTGGACCGGGCATGATGTGGGAGAAGGTGGCCGCTCTGGTCGAGGGCGCGGGCGGCGCAGTGCGGATGCGCAGCGAGGTCCAGCGCGTCTTTCGCGACGAATCGCGTGTGACCGCGGTGGAGATTCGCGAGTGGAACGAGGATGGCGCCGGGCGCACTGAGCGGATCGCCGCCGACCATTTCATCAACACGATGCCGCTGCGCGACCTCGTCGAGCGCGTCGATCCCCCGCCGCCCGAGCCGGTGCGCGAGGCCGCCGGGATGCTGCGCTACCGCGACTTCCTGATCGTGACGCTGATCCTCGACCACGCGGACCCGTTTCCCGACAACTGGATCTACATCCACAGCGCTTCTGTGTCGGTCGGTCGCATCCAGAACTTCCGCGCCTGGTCCGAGGAGATGGTGCCCGAGGCCGGGCGCGCCTCGATCGGCATGGAATACTTCTGCTTCGAGGGCGACGGCCTCTGGCAGCTCGGCGACGAGGAGCTGATCGCCAAGGCGTCCGCCGAACTCGAGACGCTCGGGCTCGCGGCCGCGAGCAGCGTGATCGACGGTGCGGTGATCCGGCAGCCGAAGGCGTATCCGGTCTATGACGGCAACTACAAGGCGGCGGTCGGCACCATCGAGGACTGGGTCAAGAGCCTCGACAACTTCCAGACCGTCGGCCGCAACGGGCTGCATCGCTACAACAATCAGGACCACTCGATGCTGACCGCGATGCTGGCGGCGCGAAACGTCGGCGGGGCGAGCCACGACGTCTGGACCGTCAACGTCGAGCGCGCCTATCACGAGGAGTTCCAGATCGAGCGGAAACCGGCCGCGGCCGCCGCCTGATGCTTGCTTCGGCCACGGGGAGCGCGGCGCGCCGGCCGGTGTCCGCGCACGGTGTGGCGCTGGCGCTGCTCGCGGCCCTCCTGCTGTCCTGGCCGATGCTGATCCTGAACGTGCCTCTGCTGTTCCCGGACGTGCTGGGCTACATAAATCAAGGCCACGAGGTGATCCGCTCGGCGCTCTCGGCTCTTCTCGGCGGGTCCGACAGCCCCGGCGGATACGTCTCCTCTCGCGGCCTCAGGTCCGCGCCCTACGCGGTCTTCGTCTATCTGACGTCCCACCCGTTCGGCCTGCTGGTTCCCGCGCTGCTGCAGGCTTCGATGACGCTGCTGATGCTCGGTGCGCTGATCGACCGGGAGACGGAGGCGCCGCCCGCGGCGGTCGCCACAGCCGTGATCGTGTGCGGCACGCTGACGTCGTTGCCGTGGTTCGTTTCGTTCCTGATGCCCGACATCCTCGCCGCCGTGGTGGTGCTGTTCGCGATGGTGCTGGTGCGGACCTTCGACCGGCTCGGTCCGTGGCAGCGCCTCGGGCTCTGCGCGATCGCCGCGTTCGCGACGATGAGCCACTACGGACACATCCCGCTCGCGACGGCCTGCATCGGGGCCGCGCTGCTGATCGTGTTGCTTCAGCGCCGCCTGACCTGGATCGTGGCGCTGGCCGGGGTGGCGCCGCTGGCGCTCGCACTCGCGGCCAACGTCGTGCTCGGGCTGGCGGCCTATGACGGGCCGAGCATCGCTCCGCGGCGGCTGCCGCTCCTGCTCGCGCGCTCCATCGAGGACGGGCCGGCGCGCTGGTACCTCGAGGAGAACTGCGCCACCGAGGCCTACGCCGTCTGCGGGCTGTTCGACAACGGGGTGCCCGACAACATCCGCGACGTGCTCTGGGGGGAGCACGGCCTCACCAAGCTGTCGCCGGAAGAGATGACGCGGGTTCGCGACGAGGAGTTGATCATCCTGTGGCACGCGTTCCTCGAATATCCGGGACGGCAGATCTGGTCGCTGGGCGGCAACAGCGCGCGTCAGCTGGTGTCGCTCGGCACCGGGGAGTTCGCGCAGGCCGACGTCAGCTACCGCGCGAACGGGGCTCTGCATCTCGAGTTCGATGGAGGGCGGGAGCGGGGCTTGCTGGACGCCTTCGGCTGGCTGCACACCACCGTCGTCGCCGTGGCGACACTGGTGATCCTCGCACTGGCCTGGCTGGACGGCTTGAAGGTCGGCAACCGCGAGCGCGAGGTCGTCGCCGTTCTGGTGGTAGGACTGGTCTGCAACGCCGCGATCTTCGGCGGGCTTTCCGCACCTGCGGATCGCTACCAGTCACGGATCGCGTGGCTCGTTCCGCTGATGGCGGCGCTGTTCATTCTCGAGAGGCTGCGACAATCGCCGAAGTCGCCGAGGCGACCGGCGTCCTGAACGAAAGGGTCGCGGCGAGGCCGCCCTTGGTCATCCTTCACGTCAACCTCGGAGGCCCGGCCCCGGAAGTCCCTCGTTCAACGTGGTTGCCCGCTGAGGCCGACTGAAATACGTCTCGATCGAACCGTGGAGGCCGCAATGAGCAACCAGATGAGGGCCCTGGTGAAAGCGCGGCCCGAACCCGGCCTCTGGATGGAGCGGGTGCCGGTCCCCGAGCCCGGGCCGACCGATGTCCTCGTCAAGGTCACGAAAAGCGCCATCTGCGGCACCGATGTCCACATCTGGAACTGGGACGACTGGGCGTCGAACACGGTTCCGGTGCCGATGGTCGTCGGGCACGAGTTCTGTGGCCGGATCGCGGAGATCGGTCCGGCCGTGCGCCGTTTCTCCGTCGGCCAGCGGGTGTCGGGCGAGGGGCACATCGTCTGCGGCGCCTGCCGCAACTGCCGCGCCGGCCGCGGCCACCTCTGCCGCAACACCCGCGGCGTCGGCGTTCACCGGCCCGGGTCGTTCGCAGAATACATCGCCATCCCCGAGGACAACGTGGTGGCGATCCCCGACGGCATCCCCGACGAGATCGCCGCGATCTTCGACCCGTTCGGCAATGCCGTCCACACCGCGCTCTCGTTCGACTCGGTCGGCGAGGACGTGCTGGTCACCGGCGCCGGGCCGATCGGAATCATGGGCGCGCTGGTGGCGAAGCGGGCCGGCGCGCGGAAGGTGGTGATCACCGACATCAATCCCTACCGCCTCGACCTCGCCCGCGCGCTCGGGGTGGAGTACGTGGTCGATGCCGGCGCCGAGAACCTGTCCGACGTGATGCGCGACATCGGTATGACCGAGGGCTTCGACATCGGGCTCGAGATGTCGGGCGCGGCGCCGGCGTTCCGCGACATGATCGACAAGATGAACAACGGCGGCAAGATCGCCATCCTCGGCATCGCGCCGGCGGGCTTCGAGATCGACTGGAACAAGGTGATCTTCAAGATGCTGACCCTGAAGGGCATCTACGGCCGCGAGATGTTCGAGACCTGGTACAAGATGATCGCCTTCGTCCAGTCCGGTCTCGACCTCGCCCCGCTGATCACCCACCGCATCCCCGTCGACGCCTTCGCCGAAGGCTTCGAGGTCATGCGCTCGGGCCGGTCGGGCAAGGTGGTGATGGACTGGAGCTGACGATGGACGCGACCGCCGCCTACGGAGAGCTTGCCGCCCACCTGCGCCGGATCGGCGCGCTGGAGCAGGTGGCGGGGCTGCTGAACTGGGACCAGGAGACCCAGATGCCGCCAAAGGGCGCGGCGCAGCGGGCCGAGCACGCGGAGGCGATCGCCGCGGCGGCCCACGCGCTGGCGACCGACCCGCGCCTTCCCGACTGGATCGCGGCGGCCGGTCCGCAGCAGGGTGCGGGAGCGGTGAACCTCGCCGAAGCGGCGCGGCTGCACGCCCGCGCGGTCATGGTGCCGGCGCGGCTGGCGGGGGAACTCGCGCGGGTCGCGGTTCAGGCGCAGACCGCGTGGGAAGCGGCGCGCGCGGCAAACGACGTCGCGGCGTTCGTGCCGCACCTGGCGCGGATGGTCGCGCTGAAGCGCTCGGAGGCCGATTGCCTGGCGCGCGAAGGGCGCGGGCGCTACGACGCGCTCCTCGACGACTTCGAGCCGGGCGCGACGGCGGAAGGGCTTAGCCAGCTGTTCGGCGGCCTGCGCGCCGGGCTCGCGGCGCTCCGGGCGCGGATCGCGGCGACGAACCCGCGGGCGCCGGCGCTGGCGGGACAGTTCCCGCGCGAACGCCAGCTCGGACTGGCGCGCCGGCTCGGCGACGCCTTCGGCTACGACTGGGCGGCCGGCCGGCTCGACATCGCGGTGCATCCGTCGTCGTCGGGTTCGGGCGGCGACGTGCGGATCACCACCCGCGTCGACGAGGACGACCCGCGCGACTGCATCTATTCGGTGATCCACGAGGTCGGTCACGCGGTCTATGAGCAGGGGCTCGATCCGGAGCAGGCGCTCCTGCCGGCCGGCGCGCATGCCTCGATGGGGGTTCACGAGAGCCAGTCGCGGCTGTTCGAGAACCAGATCGGCCGCAGTCGAGCGTTCTGCACGTGGCTCTACCCGGCGCTCTGCGCGGAGTTCGGCGAGATCGGGATCGATGGACCGGAAACGCTCTACCAGGCGATCAACGCGGTCGAGACCGGGTTCATCCGGACCGAGGCCGACGAGGTGCATTACAATCTTCACGTGATGCTGCGCTTCGACCTCGAGCGCGCGCTGATCGGCGGCGATCTCGACGTCGCCGACCTCGAGGCGGCCTGGAACGACCGGTTCGCGGCAGACTTCGGCCGCCAGGTACCGGATGCGCGGCGCGGCCTGCTGCAGGACGTGCACTGGTCGGCAGGCCTGTTCGGCTACTTTCCGACCTATACGCTCGGCAACGTCTACGCGGCGGAGCTGAACGAGGCGCTCAGACGCGACCTTCCCGACCTCGACGACCGGCTGGCCGCGGGAGAGATCGGCGACGTCATTTCGTGGCTGCGCCCGCGCATCCACCGGCGCGGGCGGCTCCGGGCGCCGCGGACTCTGATCGCGGAGGCGTGCGGGCGCGAGCCCGACGCGGCGACGCTTCTCGCCCAGCTCGAGGCGAAATACGGCGCGCTCTACCGGCTGTGACCGGCTACTGCGTCGGGTTGATCCGGGTGATCTTGGAGCCTTCCAGCGTCGCGCCTGCCATCAGGCCCTTCTGGCCGAAGACGAAGGCGACGATCGGGTCGATGATCGTGCTGGAGTTCGCGTCCACGTTCAGGCCCTTGTCGGCGATCGCGACGTTGGCATCGGCGCCGATCTCGAAGCCCTTGGCCTTGTCGAGATACTTCAGCGCGTCCTCGGTCATGAAGAACAGCGCCTCGCTGTAGGTCTGCGCGCCGATCTGGAAGCCGAAGGAGGCCGAGGCGATGTTGTAGTAGCCGGTCGTCACGCCGTTGCGGCGAAGCGCTCCCTGGCCGTATTGCCCGCCGACGCCGAAACCGGCTTTGACGATGTCTGGGAACACCAGCACCGCCACCGCGCGGTCCGACAGCGCCTGCGCCGCCGGCGATTCGCCGTAGAGCCTCTTGAGCGCCAGATCGACCTTGCCGTCGATCTCCGAGGCCGAGGCAGCCCGGGCCTGCTCGGCCGGCATGGCAAAGGCCAGCAGCACGGCCAGCGCCGCAAATGCAGTCCGCAGAGATCCAGTCATTCGGCGATCCTCCCTTGAGTTCCGGGCGACCATGCACGCCCCGGTGCGGGCGGTCCAGTCTGATCCGCGCCGCAGGTCCGCATGTGGATCGACCTGACGAGCCCGCCCGCGAAACAGCCTCCGAAACGGGGTCAGTCCGTCCGGTTCCACGTCGGATGGAAGCGACCGGCCGGCGACAGGGTGAAGATCTCCACCCCGGTCTCGGTCACGCCGACCGAATGCTCGAACTGGGCTGACAGCGAGCGGTCCTTGGTGACCGCGGTCCAGTCGTCGTCGAGCACCTTGGTCTCGGGGCGCCCGAGGTTGATCATCGGCTCGACCGTGAAGAACATCCCCGGCTCCAGCACCGGCCCCGTACCCCACCGCCCGTAGTGCAGCACGTTCGGCGCGGAATGAAACACCCGGCCGAGCCCGTGGCCGCAGAAGTCGCGCACCACCGAGCAGCGGTGCGCCTCGGCATAGCGCTGGATCGCGGCGCCGATGTCGCCGAAGGTGTTGCCGGGCGCGACGCGGGCGATGCCTTCCATCAGCGCGTCGTAGGTGATGTTGATCAGGCGCTCGGCCTTGCGGGCCGGCTTTCCGGCGACGAACATTCGGCTCGAATCGCCGTACCAGCCGTCGACGATCACCGTCACGTCGATATTGAGAATGTCGCCGTCGCGCAGCCGCCTGTCGGACGGGATGCCGTGGCACACAACGTGGTTGATCGAGATGCAGGTGGCGTGCTTGTAGCCCTTGTAACCGACCGTCGCCGAGGTGGCGCCAGCGGCACGGATCATGTCGTGCACCGCGGTGTCGAGCTCCAGCGTCGACACGCCCGGCGCCACCTGATCGGCGATCCTGTCGAGGATCCCTGCCGCCAGCCGGCCGGCGACGCGCATGCCCTCGAACTCGTCGGGCCCATGGATACGGATGCCGTCCCTGTTGAGACGGCCGGGCATCAAATCATCCAAGGCGGGCTCTCCCGACATAACGTTCCGCATGTAGCCTCGCAGGCGGGTCCATCTCCGGATGTAGCCTTGCGGGCGGATCAATGCAAACCCGGAGCGACTCAGAGAGTGCGGGCGGCCCTTCCCGCGTCACGCTCGACCTCGTCGGGATCGAAGACCGGCATGGACCCGGTCAGCGCCACGCCGCTCCGATCGATCCGGGTGGCATGGGCATGGGCCTCGACCCCGGCGGCGCGGGCTGCGCGCCAGGCGGCGGCATAGGCCGGGTCGAGGTCCCCGGCGAGGCGGAATCGGGCGCAGTCGGTGCGCTGGACCACGTAGAGCATCACCGCGCGATGCCCGGCGGCGGCGACCAGGGCAAGCTCGCGCAGGTGCTTGGTGCCGCGGGCGGTCACGCTGTCGGGAAACTCGGCCCAGTCGGCCGTGCGTCGGAGGTGCGCGTTCTTGACCTCGACGTAGGCGTCCGGACGGTCGGGGCCGGTAAGCAGGAAGTCGATGCGGCTGCCGGTGCCGTAGCGTACCTCGGGCCGGACCGCGGCGTAGCCGGCGAGCGCCGGGATGCCGCCCGCCGCCAGCGCCTCGGCCACCAGCCGGTTCGGCAGGCCGGTGTCGATGCCGGCGAAATGCCCGTCCTCCAGCTCCACCAGCCGCCAGGCGAACCGGAGCCTGCGCCGGGGATCGTCGTTCGGCTCGAGCCAGACCGTGCTGCCCGGCGCGTCCAGCCCCAGCATCGCGCCGGGATTGGCGCAATGCGCCGTCACTTCGCTGCCGTCTTCGAGCATGACGTCGGCGAGGAATCGTTTATACCGGCGCACGAGCGTGCCGCGGATCAGGGGCCTGGCGAAGTTCATCGCGCCGATTCTGCCTCGCTGCGCAGAGAAGGACAAGTCGACGATGCCCAATCCCACCGCCGCCATGCTGACCATCGGGGACGAGATCCTGTCCGGCCGCACCCGCGACACCAACATGCCGCATCTCGCCGCGGCGCTGACCGAGAAGGGCATCGCCTTGCGCGAAACCCGCGTGGTCCCCGACGACATGGACGAGATCGTGGCGGCGGTGAACGCGCTCCGGGGCCGCTACGCCCATGTGTTCACCTCCGGTGGCATCGGGCCTACCCACGACGACATCACCGCCGACGCGATCGCGGCAGCCTTCGGCGTCGGGATCGACGTGCGCGAGGACGCCCGCGCCATCCTCGCCGCGAACTACGCCAATCCGGACGTGGAAATGAACGCGGCGCGGCTCCGGATGGCGCGGATCCCGGACGGGGCGACGCTGATCGACAACCCGGTATCGAGGGCGCCGGGGTTCTCGATCGGCAACGTCCACGTCATGGCCGGCGTGCCGGCGGTGTTCGAGGCGATGGTAGCCGGGCTGCTGCCGGGCCTGACCGGCGGTCAGCCGCTCCTGACCGAGACGCTTCGGGTGGACCGGGCCGAGGGCGAGATCGCCGGGCCGCTGCGGGAGGTGGCCGAGGCCCATCCCGCCGTGGCGATCGGAAGCTACCCCTTCGTCCGCGACGGGCGCTTCGGCGCCAACATCGTGGCGCGCAGCGATGATCCTGCGGCGCTGGGCGCCGCGATGGAGGCCCTTCGGGTGCTTGCGCGCCGGCTCGGCGCCGGCTGATCAGTTCGCCGGCTCTACCGGTTGCTGGAGGGCGGGCTCCTCGGGCGGCCCGTCGGCGTCGTCCGTGGCGTACCAGACCCACCAGACGAACCCGAGCAGAACGATGATCAGGAGCGCCGCCATTCCGATCAGCGGAAAAGCGTGGCGGCGCGCTTCCTTCGGGGTGTTGGTATCGTGGGGTGCCATGCGCGACTCCTGAATTCGGCTTCTTGCGGTCCAACCGCTGCCGGTCCGAGTTGTTCCGCCCGCCCAGGGTCGCTTGCGTCCGGGCAGCGCCTCCCCGCATAGTCGGCCATCCCGGCAACAGGAGCCCGCAACCGAGATGCCCGGCCTCGATCTCGTCAACACGGCGATCTTCATCGGCGCGGCGCTGGTCCTGATCGGCATCTTCTCGAGCCTCGTCGCCACGCGCTTCGGCGCGCCGCTGCTCCTGGTGTTCCTGGTGATCGGAATGCTCGCAGGCGTGGACGGCCCGGGCGGGATTGCCTTCGGCAACTATTCCGCGACCTATCTGGTCGGCTCGGTCGCGTTGTCGGTGATCCTGTTCGATGGCGGTCTGCGAACGCGGTTCTCGGTGTTCCGCGGCGTGCTGTCGCCGGCAATGACGCTGGCGACGCTCGGGGTGGTGATCACCGCCGTGGTGGCGGGCGCCGCGAGCTGGGCGGTGCTCGACCTGCGGCCCATCGAGGCGCTGCTGCTGGGATCGACCATCGCCTCGACCGACGCGGCGGCGGTGTTCTTCCTGCTGCGGACCGGCGGGATCCGGCTGCAGAGCCGTGTCGGCTCGACCCTCGAGATCGAGAGCGGCACCAACGACCCGATCGCGATGTTCCTGGTGATCGTGCTGACCGAGTTCATCCTGTCCGGCGCCCAGTCCCCGAGCTGGGACCAGGCCATCGCGCTCGCGCAACAGGCCGGCATCGGCGCGGTGGTGGGCGTCGCGGGCGGCGTGGCGCTGGTCGCGGTGCTGAACCGGATCTCGATGCCGGGCGGGCTGCATCCGCTGTTCGCGGTGGCCGGCGCGATCCTGATCTACGCCGCCGCCTCGCTCGCCGGAGGCAGCGGCCTGCTCGCGGTCTACATCGCCGGGCTCGCCATGGCGAACCGGCCGGTGCGGGCCTATCCGTCGATCGTCGGATTTCACGACGCGGTGACCTGGCTCTGCCAGATCGTGATGTTTCTCATGCTCGGCCTGCTCGTGACGCCGAGCGAGCTTCTGGCCTACGCGCCGGAAGGCATCTTCGTTGCGGTCGTGCTCACCTTCGTCGCCCGGCCGCTGACGGTCTGGCTCTGTCTCGCGCCGTTCGGGTTCGCGCGGAAGGAAAAGGCCTTCGTCGCCTGGGTCGGGCTGCGCGGGGCGGTCTCGATCTTTCTCGCCACCATACCGACGCTCGCCGGCGTTCCGAACGCTTCGGCCTACTTCAATATCGCTTTCTTCGTGGTGCTGTTCTCGATGCTGGCGCAGGGCGGCACGCTGACCAATGTCGCACGCCGGCTGGGCGTGGCGCTCAAGCAGACGACGCTCAAGATCAGTCGGGTCGAGCTGGACATTCCCGGCCAGGTCGAGCGGGAGATCGTCGGCTACCCGGTGACCGCCGACAGCGTGATCCTCGGACTGTCGCGGCTTCCGACCTGGGCCCGCACGGTGATGGTGGTGCGCAAGGGCCAGATCCTCGACGCGCCGGAAGCCGGCCCGCTGCAGCCGGGAGACTACAGCTACTTCCTCGTCTCGCGCGACCGGCTGCCGCGCCTCGACAGCCTGTTCCGCGAAAGTCCGGACGTGGCCCGGCGGCTCGGACTGCTGTTCGGCGAGCTGCCGATCCGCGGCGAGACCCGCATGGCCGAGGTCGAGCAGTTCTACGATATCGCCATCGGCGAGCACGACCCGGACGCGTCGCTGGCGGACTGGGCGGCGGCGCGGCTCGATGGTCGCCCGACGCTCGACGCCGTGGTGCCGATCCCAGGTGGCAGCCTCGTGGTGCGGCGGCTCGAATCCGGGCGGATCGCCAGCATGGGCCTGCAGCTCGAAGCCCTGGTCGAGCCGGACGAGAAGCTGCTGGCCCGGCTCGAGGACGAGGACGACGACCTCGGACGCCTTCGCCGCTGGCTGGCCCGGTGGCGCCGGCCGCGGCAATCGGTGAAGGACGGCGCCGGAGCGTGAGGCAGGGCTGCGGCACGAGCCGCCGGCTCCGCGCTCGATCGGATGCCACGACGCAAGGGTGGCGAGGCCCCGGTCGGCCGCGATCTCAGTCGGCGTCGCGGGGCCGGTCCGGCGCGGTCGCGGTGCCGCGCGCACCCGCATTCCGGTGGCGGCGATTGCATTCGCGGGACCCGGGTTCTATCTAGACGGACGATCGACGCCGAGGGAGCCGGCCCGCGATGAACTGGATCTCGAACTACGTCCGCCCCAGGATCAACTCGCTGTTCACCCGCCGCGAGGTGCCCGAGAACCTCTGGGTGAAGTGCGACAATTGCGGCACCATGCTGTTCCATCGCGAGCTCACCGACGCGCTGAACGTCTGCACCAACTGCGGTCATCACCTGGCGATCAGCCCGCGCGACCGGTTCACCGCGCTGTTCGACGGCGGCGTGTTCGTCGAGGTGCCGGTCGTCAAGCCCCTGGCCGACCCGCTGGGCTTCAAGGACCAGAAGAAATACCCGGACCGGTTGCGCGAAGCCCGCCGCAAGACCGGCGAGGAAGAGGCGATGCTGGTCGCCGAAGGCGAGATCGGCCGGCTGAAGACGATCTGCGTCGGTCAGGATTTCGCCTTCATGGCCGGCTCGATGGGTCTCTATGTCGGCAACGCAATCATCGCCGGCGCCGAGCGCGCGGTGAAGCGCAAGTGCCCGCTGATCCTGTTCGCCGCCGCCGGTGGCGCGCGGATGCAGGAGGGGATCCTGAGCCTGATGCAGATGCCGCGCACCACGGTCGCGGTCGAGATGCTCAAGGAGGCGGGCCTGCCCTACGTCGTCGTCCTCACCAACCCGACGACCGGCGGCGTCACCGCCAGCTATGCGATGCTCGGCGACGTGCAGATTGCGGAGCCCGGCGCGCTGATCTGCTTCGCCGGTCCGCGGGTGATCGAGCAGACGATCCGCGAGACGCTGCCCGAGGGCTTCCAGCGCGCCGAATACCTGCTCGACCACGGCATGCTCGACCGGGTGGTGGCGCGCGGCGACATGCGCGACGAGCTCGCCACCATCCTGCGCCTGCTGACCGGTCAGCCGCCGTACGTGCGCGGCGATCTGCCGGCCCCGGAGGAGACGGCCGAGGCCGCCGCCGAATGACCACGCCCGAATGACCGCCGCCGGATGAGCGACCCGAGCGACCGCGTCCTCGAACGCCTCGCGTCGCTGCACCCCAAGGTCATCGACCTCTCGCTCGGCCGCATCGAGCGCCTGCTCGCGGCCCTCGACCATCCCGAGCGCCGGCTTGCCCCCGGTGATCCATGTCGCCGGCACCAACGGCAAGGGCTCGGTCGTGGCCATGCTGCGGGCGGGCATCGAGAGCACCGGCGCCCGGGTCCATGCCTACACCTCGCCCCACCTCGCGCAGTTCCGCGAGCGGATCCGGCTCGCCGGCGCGCTGATCGACGAGGACCGGCTGGCGGCCGATCTCGAACGATGCGAGGCGGCGAACGACTGCGCGCCGATCACCTTCTTCGAGATCACCACCGCCGCGGCGTTCCTCGCCATGTCCGAGACGCCTGCCGAGTTCGCGCTGCTCGAGGTCGGGCTCGGCGGCCGGCTCGATGCGACCAACGTCGTCGACCGCCCCTGCCTTTCGATCGTCACCCCGGTCTCGCTCGACCACCAGAGCTACCTCGGCGAGACGCTGGCCGAGATCGCCGGCGAGAAGGCCGGCATCCTCAAGCCGGCGTCCCGGCGATCGTCGGCGCGCAGCCGCCCGAGGCGCTGGCCGCGATCGAGGCGCGGGCCGAGCGGGTCGGCGCGCCGCTCAGCCTCGCCAACCACGACTGGCAGGTCTGGGAGGAGCATGGCCGCATGGCGTTCCTCGATGCGAGCGGCCTGCTCGACCTGCCGGTGCCGGCCCTGATCGGCGCCCACCAGGTGGCGAACGCCGGCATGGCGCTGGCCGCCCTGCGCCACCTCGGCTTCGAGGAGGCCGCGTGCGCCGCCGCAGTCACCGGCCCTGACTGGCCCGCCCGCCTGCAGCGGCTGCGCCACGGGCCGCTGGTCGAGGCGGCCGGCGAGGCCGAGCTCTGGCTCGACGGCGGCCACAATCCGGCGGCCGGCGAGGCGCTGGCCGAGGCGCTCGGCCGGCTGCCGCCGCGGCCGCTGCACCTGGTCACCGGCATGCTGAACACCAAGGACGTGGTCGGCTACCTGCGTCCGCTCGCCCCCGTCGCCCGCTCGCTGCACGGCGTCTCGATCCCCGGCGAAACCGCGACGCTCGAGGCCGGCGAGACGGTCGCCGCGGCACGCGCCGCCGGCTTCGCCCAGGCCGAGCCGGCGGCGGACGTCGCCGCCGCCATCGCCGCGATCACCGCCGCCGGGCCGGACGGCCGCATCCTGATCTGCGGCTCGCTCTACCTCGCGGGCCGTGTCCTCCGCGAAAACGGATGACGCTGCGCAAGAGCGCGGTTTCGCGCGCGAAATTCCGGGTATCTATCTGATATCAAGTCGATTCATGTTCGTTAATCCGGGGCGACAGACCGTCGCCCCTTGCCGCGGGCAGATCAGGGGAGCGGGATGAACTCCGCGTCGTCGCCGGGCGGCAGCCGGAACCGGCCGTGCGCCCAGTCGCCGGCGCGCCAGGCCTCCTTGGCGGCGTCGATCCGCTCGCGCGACGAGGCGACGAAGTTCCACCAGATGAACCGGGGCCCGGGCAGCGTCTCGCCGCCGAGCAGCATCAGCCGCGCGCCCTCCGGCCCGGCGGTGATCGCCAGCCGGTCGCCGGGGCGGAAGGTCATCATCTGCGCCGCCTCGAAGCGCTGCCCGCCGATCTCGAGGCTGCCCGAGACGATGTAGAGCCCGCGGTCCTCGTGCCCGTCGGGCAGCGGCACGCTGGCGCCGCGGCGCGAGCTCGACATCGGCATAGAACATCTCGTTGAACACCTCGACCGGCGCCTTCTCGCCCCAGGCCTCGCCGAGGATCAGCCGCGCGGTCGCCCCCTCCGCCTCGAGCACCGGCAGCGTGTCCTTGCTCGCGTGCTGGAAGCCGGCGTCGGCGTCCTCCGCCGTCTCGGGCAGCGCCACCCAGGTCTGGATGCCGAACAGCGAATGCGGGTGGGTCCGCGTCGCGGCACTGGTGCGCTCGGAATGGGTCACGCCCTTGCCTGCGATCATCCAGTTGACGGCACCCGGATGGATCATCTGGTCGGTGCCGAGGCTGTCGCGATGCTGGAACTCGCCCCGGAACAGGTAGGTGACGGTCGCGAGCCCGATGTGCGGGTGCGGCCGCACGTCGATGCCCTGGCCGGTGAGGAACTCCGCCGGCCCGGCCTGGTCGAAGAAGATGAACGGCCCGACCATCTGCCGCTTCGGGGCCGGCAAGGCCCGGCGCACCTCGAATCCGCCGAGGTCGCGGGCGCGCGGCACGATCAGCGTCTCGATCGCGTCGATCCCCGCGCCCGTCGGGCAGGTCGGGTCGAGGGTGGGGTTCCAGCTCATGGCTGCCTCCGTTGCTGCAAAACGTCGCGCCACTCGGGGTGCCGCCGGAACTGCGCCGCGGCGAACGGGCAGAGCGGCATCACCGTCTTGCCGGCCGCGCGGAAGTCGGCCACGCCGCGCGCCACCAGCGCCTGGCCGACCCCCTGGCCTCGAAACACGTCCGGCACCTCGGTGTGATCGATGATGACGAGGCCGGTGCCCGCCTTGCTGAAGGTCATCTCCGCCTCCGCCCCGCCGGCGCGATAGACATAGCGCCCCTTGCTCTCGCCCTCCTCGAGGGTGATGTCGTCCGGATCGATGGCCACGTCGTTCCTCCCCTTGTTGCTCTAGCGCAGGAACCGCGCGATCGCCGAGATTTCCGATCGGTCGATTTCGTGGCCGCCGTCATGCCAATGCGCCGTCACGGCCGCACCCTGGTCGCGAAACCAGCGCTCCAGCGCCTCGGTCGCCTCCGGCGGGCAGATCGCATCGTGCCGTCCGGCGGTGATCAGCACCCGCGTCCGCACCTCCGCCGGCTCGGGCGTCCAGGGGATCAGCGGGTGCAGCAGCACCGCGTCGTCGAACAGCGCCGGCCGGCGGAAGATCACGCTCGCCAGCATGTTGGCACCGTTCGAGTAGCCGAGCCCGATCACCCGGCTCGGCTTGGCGATACCGGCATGGGCCTCGAGAAACGCGATCATCGCCTCGGTCCGTTTGTCGAGGTCGGCCATGTCGTAGTCCCCGGCGCCGCGGCGCTTGAAGAAGCGCAAGGACGCCGCGCTCGGAGACGTCGCCCCGCGGCGCCACGATCGCGGTGCCGGGCATCAGTTCGCGCACCATCGGCACGAACTGGTCTTCGGTGCCGCCGGTCGCATGGAAGACGAAGGCGAGCGGCCGGCCGGCCGCCCGGCCCTCGGCGTGATAGGCGTAATATTCGGCGGCCGAGTTCATTCGATCGGCTCCAGCGTCCGCTCCAGCCGCTGGCGCAGATGCTCGTGCTGCCGCGGCAGGCGCAGCGCCTCGCCGAGATGGCCGGCGTCTTCATCCCGCGCGAAGCCGGGCTCGCCGGTCGCCACCTCGAACAGCACCCCGCCGGGCGTGCGGAAGTAGATCGCCCAGAAGTAGTCGCGGTCGATCGCCGGCGTCACCTGGTAGCCGGTGTCGGCCAGCCCCTTGCGCACCTCGGCCTGCGCCGCCCGATCGGTCACCGCGAAGGCGATGTGATGCACCGAGCCCGCCCCCGCTACCGCCGCCGGTGCGTCCGGCAGCGTTTCGAGATCGACGACGTCGGCGCCGTTGCCGTTGTCGCGCCGGAAGCGCGTCACCGCCCCCGCCGTGTCGGCTTCCCCGTAGCCCATGTAGCGCAGCAGCTCCGCGGTCGCGGCCGCATCGCGCAGCCGCAGGCGCACGCCGTGGAACCCGCGGATCGCCGTCTCGTCGGGCACGCCGCCGCCGGTCCAGGGCGCCCGGTCGTCGTCGGCCTCGACCAGCGCCAGCTCGTCGCCGTCCGGGCCGGTGAAGCCGAGCCGCCGGGCGCCGAAGCTCTCGCCTTCGGCAAGCCCGGCGACGCCCCGGGCGCTGAGCCGTTCCTTCCAGAAGCCGAGCGCGCCGGTCGGCACGGAAAACGCCGTCTCGCCGACCTCGCCGGTTCCCGGACGACGCCGGGCGATGTGGGGGAACGGGAAATAGGTCATCACCGACCCCGGCGTGCCGGCCGCGTCGCCATAGTAGAGGTGATAGACGTCGGGCGCATCGAAGTTCACCGTCTTCTTGACCCGGCGCAGGCCGAGCGTTCCGGTGAAGAAGGCGTTGTTCGCCTGCGCGCCCGACGCCATCGCGGTCACATGATGCAGTCCGTGGATCTGGTTCAGCATGGCAAGCCCTCCCGATCTGTTGCGCAGCACAGATAGGCCGACGCAACGGCGCCACAAAGCGCCAAATTCGGCAAGCACTGTCCGGAAAATGGAACGGGCGGCGGGCCGGCGGGTAACGCGGCCTTAAGTTTTGCCCAGCAGGGTGAGCGCGCGTCGTGTTGGCCGGAGGAGGCCTGAGATGTCAGCCGGGTATCTGGAGTGTGTTCTGGCGGGTCTCGTTCCGCTGCTTTTGGCTGCTTTTCGACTCCGGTCCGCGGCAACGCGGCCGGTCCGGGTGCGCGTCACCCGGGCCGCCGACCAGCGCGGCGCGCATCCGACCCGGCCTCCCCGCCCCGGCCGCTGACCCCGGCGGCGGGTTCGACCGCCGGTCGCGGACGCCGAGGGGTTTCAGCCCGGACCGTCGGTCTCCGATCCGACGGACAAATCCGCGATGGGAACACGGGCACCGTTGCGCTCGGCCGCCGCTCTGCGTGCCTGCGGGGGGCCGCTCTCGCAACAGGCAAGGCCCGTGTCGCTTGGCGTGAAACCGTGCGATTAACGAAGATGAACGCCTTTTCGATCAACGGCATATCCGGAATTGCACGCGTGTTAAGGCGGCGCGCGGGCGAAGGAACATGCCGGCGGCGCCTGGGGGCGGCGCGGCCTTCAGGCGGCGGCCTCGCTGGTTCGGGCGAGCATCGCACAGATGGCGCGCGGGCTGATCCGGCCCTGCGCCTGGCCGTCGCGGCCGACCCAGACCGGGGCGTCGGAGGTGGCGAACATGCGGCAGCGCCTCGCGCAGCGGCGTCTCCGGCGACAGCATCCGGCCCGGGTCGCCGGGGCCGGCGTCCGCGGTCATGGCATCGGCGGCGGTCAGCACGCTCAAGGGGTTGAGGTGGGCGACGAAGTCGGCGACGTAGCTGTTGGCCGGACGCAGCACGATGTCCTCGGGCCGGCCGGTCTGCACGATCCGTCCGCCCTCCATGATGGTGATGGTGTTGCCGAGCTTCACCGCCTCCTCGAGGTCGTGGCTGACGAAGACGATGGTGCAGTGGAGCGTCTCCTGCAGCTGCAGCAGCTCGTCCTGCAGGCGGTTGCGGATCAGCGGGTCGAGCGCGGAGAACGGCTCGTCCATCAGAGGATCTCGGCGTCGGTGGCGAAGGCGCGGGCGAGGCCGACGCGCTGCTGCATGCCGCCGGACAGCTCGGAGACCTTCTTCTCGGCCCAGTCCTGCAGGTTGACGGTGGCCAGCACCTCGCGCGCCTTGGCGAGGCGCTTCTCCTTCGGCTCGCCGGCCAGCTCCAGGCCGAGGGCAACGTTCTCGACCACGCTGCGCCACGGCAGCAGCGCGAACTGCTGGAACACCATCGACACCGCGCCGCGGCGCAAGGACCGCAGCCGCTCGGCGTTGCAGGTGACGACGTCGATCATCTCGTCGCCGGCGCCGCGCACCAGCACCCGGCCGCGCGACACCGGGTTGAGGCCGTTGACGGCGCGCAGCAGCGTCGACTTGCCGGACCCCGACAGCCCCATCAGCACCGAGATCTCGCCGCGGGCGACGGAGAGCGAACAGTCGTGGACGCCGAGGATCTGGCCGGTCGCCTTCTGGATCTCGGGGCGGGTCTCGCCCTTGTCCATCAGCGGCAGGGCCTTGTCCGGCCGGTCGCCGAACACGATCGAGACCCGGTCGAATTCGATCATGTGACCCGTGTCGCTCATGCGCTTCAGCCTCCGCGCCGGAAGGTGCGGTCGAGCAGGATCGCCACGACCACGATGACCAGCCCGGCCTCGAAGCCGAGCGCGGTGTTGACGGTGTTGAGCGCGCGCACCACCGGCACCCCGAGCCCGTCGGCGCCGACCAGCGCGGCGATCACCACCATCGACAGCGACAGCATGATCGTCTGGGTCAGCCCGACCATGATCTGCGGCAGCGCCCAGGGGAGCTCGACCTTGCGCAGCAGTTGCCCGGGCGTCGCGCCGAACGCGAGGCCTGCCTCCTTCAGCTCCTTCGGCGTGGTGACGATGCCGAGGTGGGTGAGGCGGATCGGCGCGGGGATCACGAAGATCGCGGTGGCGATCAGCCCCGGCACCATGCCGATGCCGAAGAACACGATCGCCGGGATCAGGTAGACGAAGGTCGGCAGCGTCTGCATCAGATCGAGGATCGGTCGCATCGCCGCGTAGAGCCTCGGGCGGTGCGCCGCGGCGATGCCGATCGGCACGCCCACCCCCATGCAGACCACCACCGCCGAGAGCACCAGCGTCAGGGTCTCGGTGGTTTCCTGCCAGTAGCCCTGATTGAGGATGAACAGGAACCCGAGCACCACGAAGAGCACCGTCCACCAGGACCGCTGCAGCACCCAGGCAATCGCCGCGAACACCGCGACGATCACCAGCGGATGCGGCGTCTGCAGCACCCAGAGGATGGCGGAGATCAGTCCGTTGACGACATTGGCGAGCCCGTCGAAGAACCAGGCGCCGTGCAGCGTCAGCCAGTCGACCGCTTCGCCGGCCCATTCGCCGATCGGGATTTTCGCCTCGGTGATCCAGTTCATCCCCCGCGCGCCCGATCAGACGCCGAGCGCGCCGCGCACCGCGGCGAGCCCGTCGCCGCCGTCCCGCGTGGTCACGCCGTCGAGCCAGGGTCCGAGCACGTCCGGATGCGCCGTCAGCCACTCGGCCGCCGCCTTTTCCGGCTGCTCGCCGTCGTCGAGGATCTTGCCCATGATCTCGTTCTCCAGCGGCAGGGTGAACTCGAGGTTCGTCAGGAACCTGCCGACGTTCGGGCACTCGTCGACGTAGCCCTTGCGTACGTTGGTGTAGACCGTCGCGCCGCCGAAGTCCGGCCCGAACCAGTCGTCGCCGCCGGTCAGGTAGGTCATCTTGACGTTGGCGTTCATCGGGTGCGGCTCCCAGCCGAGGAACACGATGCCCTCGCCGTTCTTCTCGGCCCGCTTGGCCTGCGCCAGCATCGCCTGCTCGGAGCTTTCCTTGAGCTTGAAGTCGCCGAGCCCGAAGGCGTTCTGGTCGATCATGTCGAGGATCAGCCGGTTGCCGTCGTTGCCCGGCTCGATGCCGTAGATCGTGTGGTCGAGCTGGTCGCCGAACTTGGCGATGTCGGCAAAGTCCTTCAGCCCCTGCTCGGCCAGGCTGCTGTTGACCGCCAGCGTGTACTTCGCTCCGGTCAGGTTCGGCCGCAGCACCTCCACGGTGCCGTCGTCGCGATGCGGCGCGAGGTCGCCCTCCATCGTCGGCATCCAGTTGCCGAGGAACACGTCGATGTCGCCCTTCGACAGGCCGGCGTAGGTCACCGGCACCGACAGGATGCTGACGTCGGTGTCGTAGCCGAGGCCCTGCAGGACGGTGGTGGCCACTGCCGTGGTCGCCGTGATGTCGGTCCAGCCGACGTCGGAGAAATGCACGGTGGCGCAGCTGTCGGGCTCGGCGGCATGAAGCGGCGCGGCAAGCGTCATCGCCAGCGCCGCTGCGGTCAGCACACGTTTCATGGGGGCCTCCATCTGTTCGGGTGGGCCGCCCGGGCGGCCCGGTGTCTCGACAAGGACTTCGCGCGAATGCATTGACCCTTGCAAGGGAAACCCATATTGATTGATCCGTCAATCAACAATCGTAGAGGCCAGATGTCCCCGAGACCAGGCATGGCCGAGACCCGCCGCCGCGCGCTGATCGGCGCGGCCTTGCAGGAGATCTCCGCGCGCGGATCGCTCGACGTGACCATGGCGCAGATCGCCGGCCGCGCCGGGGTGTCGCCGGCGCTCGCCCATCACTACTTCGGCGGCAAGGAGGACCTGATCCTCGCCACCATGCGCCACCTGCTCGCCGAGTTCGGCGCGGCCGTCGTGACCGGTCTTCGCCGCGCCGACACCCCCCGGGCGCGTTTGTCGGCGATCATCGTCGGCAGCTTTGGCGCCGAACAGTTCCACCAGGCGACGATCAGCGCCTGGCTGACCTTCTACGCCTGGGCGCTGAGCTCGCCGGGGGCGGCGCGCCTGCTGACCCTCTACCAGCGCCGCCTGCACTCGAACCTGCTGCACGCGCTGAAGTCGCTGCTGCCGCCGTCCGAAGCCGGGCGCGTCGCCGAAGGCGTCGGCGCGCTGATCGATGGCGTCTATCTGCGCGAGGCGCTGCGCGGCCGTCCGACCGCTCCGGCCGCCGCCGTCGCCACCGTCGAGGACTATCTCGACCGCGCGCTGGAGGCCCGCTGATGCGCGCCCAGCCCGCCGCCTCGCACTGGATCGGCAACCGTGCGGTCGAGGACGGCGCCGGCGCGCCGCTCGAGGTCCGCTATCCGGCCACCGGCGAGACGATCGCAGCCCTGCATGAGGCGACGCCGGCGGTGCTCGAGCGGGCGGTGGAGGCGGCAACCGCCGGTTTCGCGGCCTGGTCGGCCACGCCTCCGGCGGCCCGGGCCCGGGTGCTGCGGCGTGCCGCGGACCTGATCCGCGCCCGCAACCGGGCGCTCTCCGAGTTGGAGACCCTCGACACCGGCAAGCCGATCTCCGAGACGCTGGTCGCCGACTGGGCCTCGGGCGCCGACGCGCTGGAGTGGTTCGCGGGCCTCGCCGCCGGGCTTGCCGGCGAGGCGATCGATCTCGGCGGTGATTTCGTCTACACCCGTCGCGAGCCGCTCGGGGTCTGTCTCGGGATCGGCGCCTGGAACTATCCCTCGCAGATCGCCTGCTGGAAGGCGGCACCCGCGCTCGCCTGCGGCAACGCGCTGATCTTCAAGCCTTCCGAACTAACGCCGCTCGGGGCGCTGAAGCTCGGCGAGATCCTCGCCGACGCCGGGCTGCCCGCCGGCGCGTTCAACGTGGTGCAGGGCGGCGGTGCGACAGGCGCGGCGCTTTCGAGCCATCCGGCGATCGCCAAGATCTCGGTCACGGGCTCGGTGCCGACCGGCGGCAAGGTCTATGCCGCCGCCGCGGCCGGCACCAAGGCGGTCACGCTGGAACTCGGCGGCAAGTCGCCAATGGTGGTGTTCGACGACGCCGACCTCGATGCCGCAGTCGGCGGCGCGATGCTCGGCAACTTCTACTCCGCCGGGCAGGTATGCTCGAACGCCACCCGCGTCTTCGTTCAGCGGGACCTGCACGATGCGTTTCTCGACCGCCTCGTCGCCCGCACCGAGCGCATCGTTCCCGGCGATCCGATGGACGAGGGCGTGACGATGGGGCCGCTGATCTCGCCCGAGCAGGGCGTGCGGGTGATGGGCTACATCGCCAGCGGCGAGGCCGAGGGCGCGCGGCTGCTGACCGGCGGAGGACGCGCCCGCGTGCAGGGGTTCGAGGGCGGCTTCTTCGTGCAGCCGACGGTGTTCGCCGGCGTGGCCGACGACATGACGATCGCGCGCGAGGAGATCTTCGGACCGGTGATGTCGGTCCTGAAATTCGAGGACGAGGACGAGGCGATCGCCCGGGCCAACGCCACCCCGTTCGGTCTCGCCGCCGGCGTCTTCACCCGCGATCTCGCCCGCGCCCACCGGGTGGTCGCGCGGCTAGAGGCGGGGACGACCTGGATCAACGCCTACAATCTCACCCCGGTCGAGGCGCCGTTCGGCGGCGTCAAGGCGAGCGGGCTCGGCCGCGAGAACGGCCGCGCTGCGCTCGAGCACTGGAGCCGGGTGAAGTCGGTCTACGTCGGAACCGCGCCGGTCGACGCGCCGTTCTAGAAGGAGTATTTCCGCGATGATCACCGTCTACGGCCGCGCCACCTCGTCCAACGTCCAGGCGGTGATGTGGGGCCTTGCCGAGCTTGGCCTGGCGCATCAACGGCTGGATTACGGCCACGTTTACGGCGGCACCGACACGCCGGAGTTTCGGGCGATGAACCCGAACGGCCTGGTGCCGGTGATCCGCGACGGCGATCTGACCCTGTTCGAGAGCTGCGCGATCCTGCGCTACCTCGGCTCCCGCTACGGCGCGGCGCCGTTCTGGCCCGAGGACCCGGCCGCCCGCGCCCCTGTCGACGTCTGGGCCGAATGGGGCAAGACCACGCTGGCGCCGGGCTTCACCGGCCCGATCTTCTGGGCGGTGATCCGCACCCCGCCGTCGCAGCGCGACCCGGCGGCGCTGGCGCGGGCCATCGAGGCCCACGACCGCAACCTCGCGATCCTCGAGGCGCGGCTCGTGGACAACCCCTATGTGATGGGCGCGGACTTCACGCTGGCCGACATCGTGATCGGCCACATCCTCTATCGCTACTTCACCATCGACATCGCCCGCGCCCGACCGCCCGGTCCTCGCCGCCTACTACGCGCGCCTGACCGAACGCCCCGGCTTCGCCGAGCACGTCATGGTCAGCTACGAGCCGCTTCGCGTTCCGGCCTGATGGAAGCGGATTACGTCATCGTCGGCTCCGGCTCGGCCGGCTCGGCGCTCGCCTACCGGCTGGGCGAGGCGGGGCATTCGGTGCTGGTGCTCGAGTTCGGCGGCACCGACTGGGGGCCGTTCATCCAGATGCCGGCGGCGCTCTCCTATCCGATGAACATGGCCCGCTACGACTGGGGCTATCTCTCGGAGCCGGAGCCGCATCTCGGCGGACGGCGTCTGGTCTGCCCGCGCGGCAAGGTGCTCGGCGGGTCGTCCTCGATCAACGGCATGGTCTATGTCCGCGGCCATCCCCGCGACTTCGACACCTGGGCCGAGATGGGCGCGGACGGCTGGGGCTGGGCCGACGTGATGCCCTACTTCCGGCGGATGGAGACCTGGCACGGGCCGGCGCCGTCGGACTGGCGCGGCACCGACGGACCGCTGCACGTCACCCGGGGGCCGCGCACCAACCCGCTCTACGACACCTTCGTCGCGGCGGGGCCGCGAAGCGGGCTTCGAGACCACGGCCGACTACAACGGCGAGAAGCAGGAGGGCTTCGGGCCGATGGAGCAGACGGTGTGGAAGGGCCGCCGCTGGTCGGCCGCCAACGCCTATCTGCGTCCGGCGCTGGCCCAGGGAAACGTCCGGGTGCTGCACTGTTTCGCCGAGCGCGTGGCGATCCGCGACGGTCGCGCCACCGGCGTCGAGATCCGCCGGGGCGAGCGGCGCGAGACCGTGACCGCGCGGCGCGAGGTGATCCTCTCGGCGTCGGCGATCAACACGCCGAAGCTCCTGATGCTGTCGGGGATCGGTCCCGCAGCGCATCTCGCCGAGCACGGCATCCCGGTGGTCGCCGACCGGCAGGGTGTCGGCGGCAACCTGCAGGATCACCTCGAGGTCTACGTGCAGATGCGAAGCCGCAAGCCGGTGACGCTCTACCGCTACTACAACTGGCCGTCGCGGCTGGCGATCGGTGCGCGCTGGCTGTTGCTCAAGTCCGGTCTCGGCGCCTCGAACCAGTTCGAATCCGCCGCGTTCCTGCGCTCGGCCGCCGGCGTCGACTATCCCGACATCCAGTACCACTTCCTGCCGCTCGCCGTGCGCTACGACGGCAAGGCGGCGGTGAAGGGCCACGGCTTCCAGGCGCACGTCGGGCCGATGCGCTCGCCGTCGCGCGGGACGGTGCGGCTTGGCTCCGCCGACCCGGCCGCGCCGCCGCGCATCCGCTTCAACTACATGAGCGCGCCCGAGGACTGGCGCGACTTCCGCCACTGCATCCGGCTGACCCGCGAGATCTTCGGCCAGGCGGCCTTCGCGCCCTATGCCGCGGGCGAGATCCAGCCCGGGGCCGGACGTGCAGAGCGACGACGAGCTCGACGCCTTCGTCCGCGACGAGGCGGAGAGCGCCTACCACCCCTGCGGCACCGCGCGGCTCGGGCGGCGGGACGACCCGCTGGCGGTGGTCGATCCGGAGGCGCGGGTGATCGGTGTCGAAGGGCTGCGGGTGGCGGACAGCTCGCTGTTCCCGCGCATCACCAACGGCAACCTCAACGCGCCGTCGATCATGGTCGGCGAGAAGGCTGCCGACCACATCCTCGGCCGCGAGCCGCTGCCGGCCGCCAACGCCGAGCCGTGGATCAATCCGCGCTGGCGGGTGTCCGACCGGTGAAGGTTGCGCGGCCACGCCCGACGGCTGGGGATGCGGCGCCGATCGGGGGATGGCCGGTGTCCGCACATGATATTATGCTAACCCATTGATTTGCAAGCAACCGTAGGGCCCGATTTAACGCAATTTTTACGTTGCACGACGGTGAGGATCAGGGTGCGTCGGTCGAGCCGTCCCGCCCGGACCTCAGCCCGGGCAGTGGCCGAACCGCCTCCCGGGATCAGTTCAGCAGGCCCGCGTGACGCATGGCGCCGCGCATCCGGTCCTTGGACGCGTCCTCGAGCGGGACCATCGGCGAGCGCACCTCGTCGGTGCATTTGCCGAGCAGCGACAGGGCGTACTTGGTCGGGCTCGGGTTCGGCTCGGCGAAGGCGGCGCGGTGGAGCGGCAGCAGGCGGTCCTGATAGGTGAGGGCGCGGGCGTAGTCGCCGGCGAGCATCGCTTCCTGGAATTCGGACGACAGCCGCGGCGCGATGTTGGCGGTGACGCTGATGCAGCCGCGACCGCCATGGGCGTTGAAGCCGAGGGCCGATTCGTCGCAGCCGCTGATCTGCAGGAAGTCCGGCCCGCAGGAGAGGCGCTGGTCGGAGACCCGGGCGATGTCGCCGGTGGCGTCCTTGACCCCGATGATGCGGGGCAGGCGGCTGAGCTCGCCCATCGTCGCCGGGCGTCATGTCGACGACCGAGCGGCCGGGGATGTTGTAGATGATGATCGGCAGATCCACCGCGTCGTGCAGGGTCCTGAAGTGCTGGTAGAGGCCGCGCTGGCTCGGCTTGTTGTAGTAGGGGGTGACCACCAGCGCCGCGTCGGCGCCGACCCTGGCGGCGAACCGCATCAGCCGGGCCGATTCGTCGGTGTTGTTCGAGCCGGCGCCGGCGATGACCGGCACGCGGCCGGCCGCGGTGCGGACCACCACCTCGACGACGTGCTCGTGCTCCTCGTGGGTCAGGGTCGGCGTCTCGCCGGTGGTGCCGACGGCGACGAGGCCGTGGCTCCCCTCCTCCACATGCCAATTCACCAGATCCACCAACGCCTTCTCGTCCACCTTTCCGTCGCGGAACGGGGTGACCAGCGCTGGAATGGATCCTCTGAACATGCTACATCTCCGGGCAGGGCCGGGAGCGCTGTTGCCCCCGGAAACCGGGCGCGAACCTAGTCGTGAACTCGATTAACCGCAAGCATGGCCGCTACAGACGCAGCGCACACGCTATGGTATAGTCGCCGCAAATCAGAACACGCGTACCGAGGTCGAGCATGTGGTTTCGTTTCAGGGTTGCGCCCGTGGTTCTGGCCGGCGTCTGGCTTGGCGTGCAGTCGCCGGCCGCGGCGGAGACCGCGGTGCAGGGCGAGATGCTCGCCCGGGCGCTGGCCGCGACGGCAACCGCCGACTGGCTCGACGCTCGGACCTTCGCCGCCCGGTCGGGCAGTCTCACGGCCACCGACATCGTGCTCTGGACCCGGCTGCGTGACGGCGCCGGGAACTGGGACGAATACGGCCGGTTCCTTGCGCGGCACCCGGACTGGCCGGGACTGCAGACGCTGCGGAAGGCCGGCGAGCGGGTGATGCCCTCGGGGATGCCGCCCGAGCAGGTGTTCGCGTTCTTCGGCACCGAGCCGCCGCAGACCGGCACCGGGTCGCTGCGGCTGGCCGAGGCGCTCTCCACCAGCGGGCGCCAGGAGGAAGCGGTGGCCGAGATCAGCCGCGCCTGGCGAGACTATTCGCTGACCGGACCGGAGCGGACGGCGATCCTGGCGCGGTGGAAGTCGGAGCTGAAGGGGTCGCATGAGGCGCGGCTCGACATGCTGCTCTGGCGCGGGCTGGCCGGCGAGGCCGAGGCGATGCTGCCGCTGGTCGGGCCGGACTGGCAGCGGCTGGCGCAGGCGCGGATCGCGACCCGGGCCGACGACGAGGGACTGCAGTATCTGATCAACACGGTGCCCGCGAAGCTGAAGGGCGATCCGGGGCTCGCCTACGAGCGCTATCTCTATCGGGTGAAGAAGGGCCGCTGGCAGGACGCGGAGGCCTATCTGCTCGAGATGTCGCGCTCGGCCGAGGCGCTCGGAAAACCCGACATGTGGATGGACCGGCGGGCCAACCTGGCGCGCCAGGCGCTCGAGGACGGCGACGTCACCGGCGCCTACCGGCTGGCGGCGCAGAGTTTCGGCAGCGACGGCGCGGACTACGCCGATGCCGAGTGGGTGGCGGGTTTCGTCGCGCTGACGAGGCTCAACGAGCCGAAACGGGCGATCGGGCATTTCACCCGGTTCAGGTCGCTGGTCGGGACGCCGATCAGCCTCGGGCGCGCCGGCTACTGGCTGGGGCTCGCCTACGACAAGGCCGGCGACAAGGCCGCGGCGGAGGCGGCCTGGCGACAGGGGGCGGCGTATCAGACGAGCTTCTACGGACAGCTCGCGGCGGAGAAGCTCGCGAGCCCGCCCGATCCGCAGCTTGCCGGAGAGGCGGCGCCGCCCGACTGGCGCCACGCCCCGTTCATGGAGTCCTCGGTGGTGAAGGCGGCGCGGCTGCTGAACCGGGCGGGAGACGAGCGGCGGGCCTCGCAGTTCTGGCGCCATGCCGCCGAGGGCCAGCCGGCGGAGACCCGGGCGGCGCTGGCGCAGATGGCGATCGACCTCGGGCGACCGGAGATCGGCATCCGCATCGGCAAGGACGCGGCCGGCGACGGCATCATCATCGCCGATCAGTATTATCCGCTGCACGCCATCGCCGAACAGAGCTGGCCGGTGCCGACCGAATTCGCGATGGCGATCGCGCGTCAGGAGTCCGAGCTCGACGAGACCGCGGCGAGTTCCGTCGGCGCGCAGGGACTGATGCAGCTGATGCCGGCGACCGCGAAGCACATGGCCGACGTGGCGGGCGTGGCCTTCGACCCCGACCGGCTGGGGAGCGACGGCCTCTACAACGCGCGGCTCGGGACCGAGTACCTGGCCCGGATGCTGGCGCGGTTCGACGGGTCCTACCTGCTGGCGACCGCGGCCTACAACGCGGGGCCCGGGCGCGTCGACCAGTGGCTCGAGAAGCTGGGCGATCCGCGCGACCCGAAGGTCGATCCGGTGGTCTGGATCGAATCGATCCCGTTCTCGGAGACCCGCAACTACGTGATGCGGGTGCTCGAGGCGCTGCACGTCTACCGGGCGCGGCTCCAGGGCAGGCCGACGCCGGTCCAGCTGGTCGCCGACATCAACCGGACCGGCTGAGCCGGGCCTGGCGGATCAGGGTGTAGAGGCCGGCGGCGAGGATCAGGCCGGCGCCGGCCACGGTCCAGACATCGGGACGCTCGCCGAAGAACGCGAGCGCCATGATGGTGACGAACACCAGCTGGAAGTAGGCGAACGGCTGGACGGTGCCGGCTTCGGCCACCTCGTAGACCTTGATCAGCAGGTAGTGCCCGAGCGCCCCGGATACGCAGAGCACGGCCATCAGGGCCCAGTCGAGCGCGCCGCGCATCGGCGTCCACCAGAACGGCGCGACGAGCGTCATCACCACCGCCCCGGCGACGCCGGTGTAGAAGAAGCTGGTCTCCGCACTGTCCCGGCGGGCGACCAGCCGGGTCAGCAGCCCGTAGAGCGCGAACATCAGCGCCGCGATCAGCGGCACCAGCGCCGCCGGGCTGAACACCTGGAAGCCGGGGCGCAGGATGACCAGCACGCCGATCAGGCCGACCGCGATCGCGAGGCCGCGGCGCCAGCCGACGTATTCGCCGAGCACCGGCCCGGCGAGTGCTGCGATCAGCAGCGGATAGACCGAGAAGATCGCGTGGGTGCCGATCAGCCCGAGCAGCACGAAGGAGAGCACGGTGAGGCAGATCTCGAGCGCCAGCAGAACGCCGCGGAAGATCTGCAGGCCGGGCTGCCGGGTGCGGATCACGCGGGCGAGGCCCGCCGCCGCGCGAGGCGGCGAGCACCACGACGAAGGCGGCGAAGAACCAGTAGCGGATCATCACCACGGTCATCACGCTGTAGCTCGCGGCGAGGTGGCGCGAGAGGCCGTCCTGCACGGCGAAGATCGCCGTCGTCAGGATCATCAGCGCGATGCCGAGGCGCGGGTTGTCGCCGCCCCCGGCGCGAGGGGCGGACGCGATCTCGACGGGCGCGGCGGTGCTCAGCTCAGGCCCGCCTCGGCGAAGAGCCGGCGCAGGTCCGCCTCGGGGCGGGCGCCGATGTGGCTGATGACCTCGCCGGCGGCGAGGCATCCCATCCGCGCCGAGGTGAGCCAGTCGCGGCCGGTGGTCAGGCCGTAGAGGAACCCCGACGCGAAGAGATCGCCGGCGCCGGTGGCGTCGACCAGGGTCACCGCCGTCGCCGGGGTGTGGACGCGGTCTTCGCCGGCGAGGACGTGCGCGCCCTTGGCGCCGACGGTGCAGGCGGTGACCGGGATCTCGGCCTGCGCCCGGTCCATCGCCGCCTCGAGATCGTCGGTCTGGTAGAGCGACTGCAGCTCGTGTTCGTTGGCGACCAGCAGATCGACGTCGGCGCGGATCATCCGCAGGAACTCGTCGCGGTGCCGTTCGACGCAGAACGGGTCCGACAGGGTGATCGCCACCTTGCCTCCGGCGCGCTTGGTCGCGCGCACCGCCTTCTCGAAGGCGGCGATGCTGTCGGGGCCGTCGTAGCGGTAGCCTTCGAGGAAGGTCCATTCGGCCGCCGCCATCTGGTCCTCGTCGATGTCGCCGGGCGCGAGGAATTCGGAGACGCCGAGGTAGGTGTTCATCGACCGCTCGCCGTCGGGGCTGACCAGCACCATGCAGCGCCCGGTCTCCTGCGGGTGGTCGGTCGGTGCCAGCGGTGTCGCGTAGGCAGCACCCTGCGCCCGCAGGTCGTGGGCGAAGATCGAGCCGAGCTGGTCGTCCTTCACCTTGCCGACGTAGGCGGTGCGGCTGCCGAGGGCGGCGAGCCCGGCGATGGTGTTGGCCGCCGAGCCGCCGGAGACCTCGCGGGCCGGGCCCATGTGGCCGTAGAGCTCGATCGCGCGGGCGGTGTCGATCAGCTGCATGATGCCCTTCTCGACACCGTGCTCGGTGAGGAAGCGGTCCTCGATGCGGGAAATCACGTCGACGATGGCGTTGCCGATGCCGACCACCTGGTAAGCCTTGGTCACAGGTTCTTCTCCTCGAAGGGGCAGAGATCGCGGATGAGGCAGGCCGGGCAGGCGGGCTTGCGCGCCCGGCAGGTGTAGCGGCCGTGCAGGATCAGCCAGTGGTGCGCGTGCAGCTGGTAGGGCGCGGGCACCCGGTCCTCCAGCGCCCGCTCGACGGCGAGCACGTCGCGGCCGCGGGCGATGCCGGTGCGGTTGGCGACGCGGAAGATGTGGGTGTCGACCGCCATCGCCGGCATCCTGAACCACATGTTGAGCACGACGTTGGCGGTCTTGCGCCCGACGCCGGGCAGGCTTTCGAGTGCGGCGCGCGACGAGGGCACCTCGCCGCCGAAGTCGTCGACGAGGATACGCGACAGCTTCATCACGTGCCGGGCCTTGTTGTTGAAGAGGCCGATGGTCTTGATGTGCTCGATCAAACCCGCTTCGCCGAGGTCGAGCATCTTCTGCGGGGTGTCGACGATGCGGAACAGCGCTTCGGTCGCCTTGTTCACGCCCCGGTCGGTTGCCTGCGCCGACAGCGCGACGGCGACCAGCAGCGTGTAGGCGTTGGTGTGCGCGAGCTCGCCCTTCGGCTCGGGTTCGGCTTCGTGAAACCGCCGGAAGATCTCGGAGATCGTGGGGTAGTCGAGCTGCTCGGGCATGGCTTCTCGTGGCATGCGGCATCGTCGCGGGCAAGCCCGGATTCCGCAGCTTCCGGGTGGGTATGACCGGCGCGCTCGGCTATCTTCGCGACAGGCCAGATGCGAGAGACCGACCATGACCGAGCCCGAGCCCTACCACTACGCGGTGATCGGCCGCGCCATCGACCATATCGCGGCGCGCGCCCCCGCGCAGGCCTCGCTCGACGAGGTGGCCGCCAGCGTCGGCATGAGCCCCGCGCATTTCCAGCGGCTGTTCAGCCAGTGGGTCGGCGTCAGCCCCAAGCGATACCAGCAGTACCTGGCGCTCGACCACGCCAAGCGGCTGCTGGCGGAACGGCATACGGTTCTCGACACGGCATACGCCAGCGGGTTCTCGGGCTCGGGGCGGCTGCACGATCTGTTCCTGCGCTGGGAGGCGATGAGCCCGGGCGAGTTCGCCCGCGCCGGCGCGGGGCTGACGGTGGCCTGGGGCTGGTTCGACACCGCGTTCGGGCCGGCGCTGGCGATGGGCACCGACCGCGGGCTGTGCGGTCTGGCGTTCGCCGCCGAGACCGGGCGGGAGGCGGCGATGGCCGACCTGCGCCGCCGCTGGCCGCTCGCGGAATTCGTCGAGGCGCCGGACCGGATCGGACCGTGGGTGAGCGATGCGTTCCGGGGCGCGGGCGAGACCCGGCTGCACCTGATCGGCGCGCCGTTCCAGATCAAGGTCTGGGAGGCGCTGCTGCAGGTGCCGAGCGGTCATGTCACCACCTATTCCGACATCGCCGCCGCGATCGGCCGGCCGAAGGCGGTGCGGGCGGTCGGGACGGCGGTCGGGCGCAATCCGGTCAGCTGGATCATCCCGTGCCACCGGGCACTGCGCAAGGCCGGGGGTCTGGGTGGCTATCACTGGGGCCTCGGGCGTCAAGCGGGCGATGCTCGCCTGGGAGGCGGCGCGCTACGAGGGGGCGGCTTGAAATCGCACCGCGTAAGGTGTCGGGACAGACGGCGGCGGTCAGGTGCGACAGCGCCGAATAACGCGCGCGATATACGCATAGGTAATTGATTTAACTCGGATTATTGTTCGTTAACGTCGAGCACGACGACAGCATGGACCAGGGCGCGCCGGCCGAGCCGTCCCGCCCGGGCTTCAGCCCGGGCAGCGGCCGAACCGCCCCCCGGGGCGGCCGCTTTCGCGCCCGCCCCGCGGTCCGGCCGCTGCCCTTCGCGCGCGACGGCAGTGCGGGAAGAGCGCGGCGGCTGGCTTGTGATGGTGTAGCGTGGGCGCGACGCGGCCCGAGGCGGGTCAGCGCGTCGGGGCGCAGTCGCGGCAGATCGGTGTCGCGGGTACCACGTCCAGCCGTTCTTCGGCGATGGGGTCTCCGCAGCGAACGCAGGTGCCGTAGGTCCCGGCCTCGATGCGTTTCAGCGCGGCCTCGATCATCCGCATCTCCTGGATGCCGGCGGCGCCGAGGTCCTCGAGCACCTCTTCTTCCTCGCGCTCGACCGCCTGCTCCGAGAAGCTGTCGCTGACCGGCTGCTCGAGATCGCCCTCGATCCGCGCCAGCCGCGCGCGAAGCTCCCCGAGGCGGGTCTCGAGCTGTTCCTTGCGCTGCTCAACAGGCACCATGGCTCCCTCCCAGCCCCGTCCGCATCAGGTGCGCGGGCGACCTGCCGATCCTGTTACAGGAATCGCGCGGCGTCCAGCGGCGCCCGCTCCGTTCTTGTCGGTGGCGCAAGTCGTCAATGCAGCTTCGCGCCGACTTCCGCAATGGCCGAGTCGATCAGCTGGTTGGCGTCGTCGGCCTTCATCCTGTCGCGCATCACGTCGCCGGCGGCGGCGATCGCCACCGCGACCGCGCGGTCCTTGATCTGGCGGACGGCGGCCTGCTCGGCCGCGGCGATCTGCTCGGTCGCGGTCTGCATCCGGCGGTCGACGGAGCGACGGATTTCTTCCTTGCCGGCCTCGGCGGCCTTTTCGGCCTCGGCGCGCGCGGCGATTACGATCTCCTCGGCCTGCACCGCGACCTCCTTCTGCCGCCGTTCATAGCTGGCGAGCAGGGTCTGGGCTTCCTCGCGCAGGGCGCGGGCCTCGTCGAGCTCCTCCTTGATGCGCACCGCCCGCTCGTCGAGCTTGCGGGTCAGCATTCCCGGTACGCCGAAGTAGAGCAGCACGCCGACGAAGATCAGGAAGCCGATGGCGACCACGATCTCGGTGTTGTTGAGGAAGTCCATCGCGTCAGCCCTTCAACCGGTTGGACACGGCCGCCTCGACCGCCGCCTGGTCCGCCATCTGCGGCATCAGCGCGTCGACGAGGGCACCTGCGGTATCGCGGGCCACCTCCTCGACGCTCCGGGCGGCGCTGTCGCGGATCTCGCCGATACGCTTTTCCGACTCCGATGTCCTGACCGCGATCTCGGCGTCCGCCTTTGCGAGCAGCGTCGACAGTTCCTTGTCGATCTGCGCCTTGGCGTCGGCGGCGATCCGGTGCGCCTCGTCGCGGGCCTTCGCCAGAGCGGCGTTGTAGGCCGCCTCGGCCTCCTCGGCCCGCCGCTTGTAGAGCGCGGCCTGCTCGATGTCGTTGGAGATCGCGTCGCTGCGCTCGGCCAGCACCGTGCCGATTCGCGGCAGCGCGATGCGGGTCAGGATCAGGTAGAGCGCGACCATCGCGATCACCAACCAGAAGATCAGGTTGGGGAAGATCGCGAAGTCGAGCTGCGGCATTCCCGACTCGACGTGCTCCAGTTCACCGCCGTTCGCCACCGTCACGGCGGCATCGCCGCCGACGTCCACCGGTGCGACGCCGACCTGGCCGTCGGCGCCCGCGGGTGCGGCTTCCTCGTGCTCCATCTCTCACTCCCTCCGGGGCGCGCGGGCCAGGCAGGCCCGCGAAGGCTCGGGTCGTCGTGCTCAGACCGCGAACATCAGGAGCAGGGCGACGAGGAACGAGAAGATGCCGAGCGCCTCGGCGAAGGCGATGCCGATGAACAGCGTGGCGGTCTGCTCGCCGGCCGCCGCCGGGTTGCGCAGCGCGCCGGCGAGGAAGTTGCCGGCCACGTGGCCGATGCCGATGCCCGCGCCGCCCATGCCGATGCAGGCGAGACCCGCACCGATGTACTGGCCCATGTTTGCGATATCGCCTTCCATGATGTCTCTCCTCTATGGATCGGAATGGCTGATGGGAAGTGGCGCTGCGCCTAGTGGCCCGGGTGCAGCGCGTCGTTGAGATAGACGCAGGTCAGGATCGCGAAGACGTAGGCCTGGATGAAGGCCACCATCAGCTCCAGCCCGAACACGGCGCTGATCGCCACGATCGGCAGGACGGCGCCGACGCCAAGCGCGCCGGCGAACCCGGCGAACACCTTGATCACCGAGTGACCCGCCATCATGTTGCCGGCAAGTCGGACGGAGTGGCTGAGCGGCCGCACGAAGTAGGAGATCACCTCGATCATGGCGAGGATGATCCGCAGCGCCACCGTCGGCGCGCTCGACACCCAGAACAGCTTCAGGAAGCCGACCCCGTGCTTGGCGAAGCCGACCGCGGTTACGGTGAAGAACACCGCCAGCGCGAGGACGCCGGTCACCGCCACGTGGCTGGTCACCGCGAGGCTGGTGGGGATCAGCGCGAACACGTT
This sequence comes from uncultured Alphaproteobacteria bacterium, assembly GCA_963773555.1. Lineage (GTDB taxonomy): Bacteria > Pseudomonadota > Alphaproteobacteria > Rhodobacterales > Rhodobacteraceae > Amaricoccus. The sequence goes on along the minus strand of CAVZCB010000013.1, from coordinate 22,220 downwards.
GCAGAACAGGATGAACATGAAGAGGGTCATGATGTAGGGGAAGAACTTGGCGCCTTCCTTGCCCGCGACGTCCTCGATCATCTTGTAGGTGAAGCCGTAGACCGACTCGGCCATCGACTGGCCACGCGACGGCACCAGCGCGCGGCCGCGCGATCCCGCTATCAGGAGCAGGCTGATCCCGGCGATGACCAGCGCCATCCACAGGGTGGCGTTGGTGATGGTGTACCAGTGCACCGGTCCGTCGCCGAACAGCGGGTGGATCTGGAACTGTTCCATCGGGTGGATGTTGAACCTGCTGCCTTCCGCTTCATCCGCCATCGCGCCCTCTCACGTCCCATCCGGACCGGTGCGGTCCGCGCTGTCGCCGTTGTTGTCGTTCGCGCCGCGAAGCAGCGCGCCTTCCCCCCGCTTCCGCTGTGCCTCGTCGGCGGTGCGGAGCATGGTGCGCACCCCCGCGGCGAAACCGAGGAGCGCAAACACCACCAGAAACAGCGGACGCGTTCCGAAGAGCGCGTCCAGTCCGTAGCCGATGGCCACGCCGAGGAACATCCCCACCACCAGCTCGATCACCATGCGCCAGGCGAGCGAGCCTTGGGTGAATTCGCTCCGGTGCCCCCGCTGGGGCTCGGCACGACCCGCCCGGGCGGCGGCGATCCTGTCTTCGAGCCGCTTGAGCCGATCGGAAAACGGGTCTTCCGACATCGGCCCCAGCCTCTCCCCCTCCCGGGCTTGACTTGGGCTAGGGTGGTACTGAATGCGCGTCGCGCTGTCAAGGCGGAGCGGCACGGGCGGGTGGGCGATTAATCTGTTTGAAATCGGATACTTATGGCCGCAGAGGGACCGATTGCGAGACTCATCGCGCAGCGCGGGTCGCGGGTGCCGGACCCGGCGCGGATCCTCAACCGAATGGTTGACTTTTGGCCCGGATCCTCGCAGGAGCGAGCGATGGGCGGCGTGGATGGCGGTGATCTCGACCTGGTGTTCGCGGCGCTCGCGGACCCGACGCGGCGGGCGATCCTGACCGCGCTGATGGGCGGCGACCGGACCGTGGGCGAACTGGCGCGGCCGCACCGGATGTCGCTGGCGGCGATCTCCAAGCATATCGGCGTGCTGGCGCGGGCGGGGCTGCTGGCGCAGGAGAAGCGGGGGCGGGAGGTGACGTGCCGGGCGATCCCCGACGGCCTGCGGGCACCGGGGATCTGGCTGCAGGGGGTCGGAGGGTTCGACGCGGAGGATTACGACGCGCTGGAGCGGATCATCATGGCCGGGCTGGCGGAAGGGAATTGAGGCGCGTCGGGTCTAGGCGTGCAGCTCCCGCGAGATCGGCGGGCCGATGGCGATGGCCTCGAAGCGGGCGCGAAACCCCGCCCGCTCCGGCGAGCAGGCCATGACCCCGGCCCGCGCCGGTCCGTCCGGAAACGGCGCCAGTCGCGCCATCTGCCAGGCGCCACCATCGAGCGCGTACTGCACCCGCACCGCGTCGCCGTGCCGGGTCAGCCGCGCCGCAACCTCGGTCGCGGGCGTCGCCTCGGGGAAGCGGGACCACCGACCAGTCCGACCGGGGACCGGTGACGACCACGCTGAAGTGCATCAGCCCGTCGGTGAACTCGATCCCGGTCTTGATCCAAGTGCGGTCGTCCCGGCGCAGCATCAGCCCCGCCTGATCGTAGAGTTGCGAATAATCTCCCCGGAACCGCGCCGAAAGGCTGAAGTCGCCGTCCACCGGCGCCAGCCAGGCGTGGCCGGTGTCGCGGACAAACCCGTAGAACGTTTCGCGCCAGAAGTCGGTCTTCTCCCCGGTCTCGACCTCGAGGCCGGCCGCGTCACCTGACCAGCCTGGCGGCGGGTTCAGCCACTCGAAGTCGTCCGGCATCCGAATCCTCCCCACGATTCGAGCGCCTCGTCCTTACCACCGCCGCGGCCCCCCTCGCACGCAAAAACGCCGCGCCCCTTGCGGGTGCGCGGCGTTCGAGGCCGTCGGCCGATCAGGCGGCGTCGGGCGTCGGGGTCTGGCGACCGGTCATGAACTGGTCGAACTCGGCCCGGTCCTTGGCGGCCCGGAGTTGTTCGAGGAAGCTCAGGAAGGCGTCGCGCTCCTCCTCGAGCCGCTTGAGCGTCTCCTCGCGATAGGAGTCGAAGGCGGTGTTGCCGGTGCGGCCCGAAGCGCGGGCGCGGCGGCTATGGTGATGGCGTCCCCAGGATTGGCAGCTCATGCGTTTGCTCCAGAAAATATAGACGAGAAGGGCGAGACCGATCGGCCAGAACAGCACGAAGCCGATCACGGTCAGGACGATCCAGGCAGCTCGACCGCGTTCGTCGAGCCCGTCCCGGGCGCGTTCCAGCCAGCGGACGGCAGTGTTCATTAGGCGCTCCTTTCCATGTTAATGTAATTAACATTCACATAGATTGTGGGAGTCCCCGGCGTCGTCAAGGGGAGGGTCGGGAAAAATCGGACCGGGGTGCGGGGGGCCCCAGCGTCAGCCAGCCGGCGAACGCGGCCAGGAGCGCCAGTCCGGCCGCGGTGGCCATGCCCGTAGAAAATGCCCGGTCGAAGGCCGCGGCTATGGCGGGCAAGCTTGCATCACCGTCCGGCGGGAACACCCCGAACCGCGCGCCCGGCGTCGCCGCGGCCGTCCGGAAGACGAGCGCCGTCACCGCCCCGACCAGCGCCACGGCGAACAGCCCGGCGAGGCGGCTCGCCGCGTTGTTGATCCCGGAGGCCGCTCCGGCCAGAGCGTCCGGCGCGGCGTTCATCACCGCGGTGGTCAGCGGTGCCACCACCAGCGCCATGCCGGCGGCGAGCATCGCAACCGGCAGCACCACACCGCCGACCAGCCCGGGTACAGCCATTGCCAGCCATCCCGCGGCCAGCGCCACCAGCAGCGATCCGGCCACCAGGAACCTCCGCACTCCGAAGCGGTCCGCGAGGGCGCCCGCCGGCCGGGCGAACACGCCGATGATCAGCCCGAGCGGCAGCAGCACCAGTCCCACGGCGCTCGGGCTGAGCCCGCGCCGACCCATCAGCGCGAACGGCAGCAGGAACAGCACTGCGGTAAGCGCGCCGTAGAGAAACAGCGTCAGCAGGTTCGCCCCGCTGAACGCCCGAATCCGGAACAGGCCCGGCGGAACCAGCGGCGTAGCCGCCCGATGCTCGACCCGCAGGAACAGCCATCCTGCCGCCGCGCCGGCGACAAGTAGCGCGACCCCCGCCCAGTCGCCGCGATCGGGATCACCGAGGGTGGTCAGACCCAGCGTCAGGAGCGCCGAGACAAGCACCGCGAGCGCTCCGCCGCGCCAGTCGAGCGGCCCGCTCGCCGGGGACCGGCTCTCGGGCACATGCGCCAGCGCCAGCGCCACCACCGCGAGCGCCAGCGGCAGGTTGAGCCAGAACGCGGCCCGCCAGCCAAGGGAATCGATCAGGAAGCCTCCGACCGCCGGTCCGAGCGCCGTGGTGATCGCCGCCGCTCCGGCCCAAGTACCGATCGCCCGGCCGCGGATCTCCTGGGGAAACGCGGCGGAAATGATCGCGAGGCTCTGCGGCACCATCAGCGCCGCACCGACCCCCTGCGCCGCCCGCATCGCTATCAGGGCACCCACGCCCGGGGCCAGCGCGCAGCCGAGAGAGGCGAGTGCGAAGAGCCCGGTCCCGGCCACGAACACCCGCCGTCGCCCGAAGCGGTCGCCGGCGGCACCGCCGACCAGCAAGAGCGCGCCAAGAAACAGCGCGTAGCCGTTCACCACCCACTGCAGCGCCGCGAGACCCGCCCCCATCTCGGCCTGCAGCACCGGCAGCGCGATCGTCACCACCGAGCCGTCGATGAACGCCATCGCCGAGGCGAGGATGGTGGCGGCCAGCACCCACGGACGCGACGCCTCGGCGCAGGGAACCGCGCCGGCCGGGCCGGCGCGACCGGCCCGCCCCGCGGGCGCCAGCGGCCGGTGCAGCGTCACGACCGGCCGCCCTGCCAGGTGTTCGCCATCAGTTCACCTCATGCGCACGCCAGCACGCTTCAGCTCGGGATCAGCCCGAGACCGCGCAGATAGATCGCCGTGCCGCTTTCCAGCATCTCGTCGGCGGAATACGGCGCCCGGCCGCCGGGATGGCCGCGGGCAAACAGCTCGACGACCCCGTGGCTGAAGGCCCAGATGTGGTTCGCGACCATGCCCGCAGGCGGCCGCCGGTCCGGCGGCAGGTGTGCCGCCAGCCGCTCGGCGGCGCGCACCAGCACCGACATCGCCCGGTCGGCGGCGAGCGCGAGATCCGGATCGCCGGCGATCGAGACGCCGCTCTCGAACATGGCGATGTAGTAGCCGGGATTGCCGCGGGCGAAGTCGAGATAGGCCCGGCCCGTCGCCATGAACGCCGAGAGCGCCGAGGGCCGCCCCTCGTTCCACGCCCGCTCCAGCCGGTCGGCGAACATGCCGTAGCCCTGCCGCGCCACCTCCTCGATCAGCTCGTCGCGGCCGCGGAAGTGGCGGTAGGGCGCGGCGGCGCTCACCCCGGCCGCGCGCGCCGCGTCGGCCAGAGTGAAGCCGAGCGGTCCCTTGTCCTCGATCAGCTTCAGCGTTGCCTCGACCAGCGCCTGGCGCAGGTTGCCGTGGTGATAGCTCCTGCGCGGCTCCGGCCCCGGGTCGGACATGTCAGCCGACCCGCCGCAGGAAACCCTGGAGCCGCTCGTCCTTCGGGGCACCGAACACCTGCTCCGGCGGCCCCTGCTCGACGATCCGGCCGCCGTCCATGAACAGGACCCGGTCGGCGATCTCGCGGGCGAACTGCATCTCGTGGGTGACGATCAGCATGGTCTGGTGCCCGACCGCCACCCGGCGCAACAGGTCGAGCACCTCGCCGATCCACTCGGGATCGAGCGCCGAGGTCGGCTCGTCGACCAGCATCAGCTCCGCGCCGAGCGCCATCGCACGGCCGATCCCGACGCGCTGCTGCTGGCCGCCCGACAGAGCGGCGGGATAGGCGTCGGCCCGGTCGGCGAGGCCGATCTCGCCGAGGATGGCGTCGGCTCGCGCCCGCGCCTCGGCCGGCGGCTGGTTCTGCACGGTGATCAGCGCCTCGGCGATGTTGCCCTGGGCCGTGCGGTTGGCGAACAGCGCGTAGTTCTGGAACACGAACGCGGTGCGCCGGCGCAGCGCCAGGATCTCGCGGCGCCCGGCGCGTGCGGCATCGACCGTCAGACCACCCATCGCGATCCGCCCGGCGTCGGGCCGGTCGAGGAAGTTCAGGCAGCGCAGGAAGGTGGACTTGCCGGTGCCGGAGGGGCCGATGATGGCGATCCGCTCGCCGCGCTCGATGTCGAGGTCGATCGCGTCGAGCACGGTGTTGGTGCCGTAGCGCTTGGTCAGCCCCGCGACGCGGATGGTCATCGCGCGTAGGCCCGGTGCAGTCGGATTTCCATCTGCCGCTGCACCACCGCCAGCGCCTCGACCATCACCCAGTAGATGATCGCCACCACCAGGAACGCCTCGAAGTAGCGGAAGCTGCCGGCCGCCTCCTTCTGCGCCGCGCCCATCATCTCGGTGACGCCGAGGGTGAAGGCCAGCGACGTGCTCTTGATGATGTCGATGAAGTAGTTGAGCAGCGTCGGTGCCGCGACCCGCGCCGCCTGGGGCAGGATGATCCGCCGCATCAGCTGCAGCTGGGTCATGCCCACCGACTGCGCCGCCTCCCACTGGCTGCGATCGACGCCGGTGATCGCGGCGCGGATGCTCTCGGCCATGTAGGCCGAGAAGTGCAGGGTCAGCCCCATGATCGCCGCGGTCACGCCGTTGATCGAGGTGAGCGCGCTGAAGATCTGCGGCAGGCCGTAGTAGAACAGGAACAGCTGCACCAGCAGCGGCGTGCCGCGAAAGAAGCTGATGAACAGCGCCACCAGCCGGTCGATCACCGGCACCTTCAGCACCCGGATCACCGCCAGCACCGAGGCGAGCACCAGGGCGATCGCCATCGCCGCGACCGCCATACCGAGGGTCAGCGGCACGTAGCGCAGGATCACGGGCACCAGCCCGAGCATGTAGCCGGGATCGAGCGCGGCCATGGCTCAGGGCTTCGTCACGTCGGCGTCCAGCCATTTCTCGGAGATCGCCGCCAGCGTGCCGTCGTCCTTCATCTCCGTGATCGCCGCATCGACCCTGTCACGCAGCGCGCGCCCCGCCTCGTCGTCGCGGAACGGCAGCGCGTTCTCGATCTGCGAGAACGGCTGGCCGGCCAGCGCCAGCGGCAGCGGGCTCTCGGCGATCACCTGCGCCGAGGACACCCGGTCCATCACGAACGCGTCGACCCGCCCGAGCGCGGTGTCCTGCTCGATATTGCTCTCGTAGGTCTTGATGTCGATCTGGTCCGCGTAGGGCAGAGCGCGCAGCAGCGCCTCGAAGTTCGAGCCGAGGTTCACCGCCACGGTCTTGCCCTTCAGCGACTCCGGCCCGGTGATCTCGTCCTCGTTGCCCTTCTTCACCACCACCTGCGCGCCGTCGTAGACGTAAGGCTGGGTGAACACGAACTTCGCCGCCCGCTCCGGGGTGATGGTGATCTGGTTCGCCACCGTGTCGATCCGCCCCGCCTCCAGCGCGCCGATCAGGCCCGAAAACGACATGGTGGTGAACTCGACGGTGTCGCCGGTGCGCTCGGCCACGGCGTTCATGAAGTCGACCTCGAAGCCCTGCAGCTTGTCCTGCTTGACGAAGGTGAACGGGAAATACCCGCCCGACATGCCGACCCGGATGGTCTCGGCCGCGGCGGGCAATGTCAGGATGGCGAGGAAGGCGGCGGAAACGAGGGCCTTGAGCATGATCGGAACTCCCTGGAGGGCAGCGACCCGGCGAAACTAGGTCCGGCGGCGGTCCTTGACCAGCCCGCGCCTCAGTTCGCCTCGCCGAACCGGTCCGCCACCAGAGCCTGCAGCGCCGCCGCCAGCGCGACCGCCTCGGCGCCGTCGACCTTCACGTCGATCGACGTGCCGCGCGCGGCCGCCAGCATCATCAGCCCCATGATCGAGTCGCCCGAGACCTCCATCCCGTCGCGGCTGACGGTGGCGCGCGCGTCGAACCGCTCCACCACCTCGACGAACTTCGCCGAGGCGCGCGCGTGCAGGCCCTTCTCGTTGACGATGTCCAGGGAGAACCGCATGTCGTCCCGAACAGGCTCCCGGGCCTCTAGAGGGCGATCGGAGTTCCGTTCCGGCCGATCTGATCTATGGAGTTGATGTATTTGCGCCCGGCGGTCAAGGCGGATGCCACCGCGTCGTTGAGCGGCTTGTCCCGCTTCTTTGCGAGCTGGATCAGCAGCGGCATGTTCGCGCCGTAGAGCACCCGCCGGTCACGGGTCTCGCGGCAGGCGCAGACCGCGAGGTTCGAGGGGGTGGATCCGAACATGTCGGTCACCACCACCACGCCGTCGCCGCGGTCGACCGACCTGACGGCGGCATCGATCTCGTCCTGTTTCGAATTGCAGCTGTCGTCCACATCGATCGACACCGCAACGGTGCCGGGATGTTTGCCGACCACGTGCTCCATCGCGGCGAGATACTCGCGGGCCAGCCCGCCGTGGGCGACAATAACGATTCCGATCACGCGCCACCCACCCTCAGATCCGCAACCGCGCCGATATCCGCACGCTTCAGATCCCTGTGCCGAATAGATACCCGCCACCCGTCGTCCGCAAGCGTTTTCGCCAGCGCCTCGACCAGCGCGACCGAGCGGTGCCTGCCACCGGTGCAGCCGAGCCCAAGGCCGAAATAGCTCTTTCCTTCTGCGCAGTAGGCCGGCAGCAGGAAAGCCACCATGTCCGCCAGCCGGGCGTAGAACGGACCGTAGGCCGGATCGCTCTCCACGAAGGCCCGCACCTCCGGATCGCGCCCGTCAAGCGGTCGCAACGCCAGGTCCCAGTGCGGGTTCTTCAGAAACCGCACGTCCATCACCATGTCGACCCCTCGCGGCACCCCGCGCTTGTAGGAAAACGACTGCAACGTTACAGCCAACTCGCTTCGGGCATCGCCCTCGCCGAACAGCCGGCGCATTTCGGCGCGCAGTTCATGCGGGGTCATCGCGCGCGTGTCGACCAGCACGTCGGCCCGCTCCCGCAGCGGTTCGAGCAGGGTCAGCTCGTGATCGATGCCCTGCACCGGCGATCCATGCGGGCTGAGGGGATGGCGGCGCCGCGTCTCGCTGTAGCGCTGCACCAGCGTGGCCGCATCGCAGTCGAGAAACACCAGCACCGGTGCCTGTCCGGCCGCGGCGGCGATGTCGTCGAGCGCCGCCAGCATCCGGTCCACCGAGAATTCCCGGTTGCGCGGGTCGATCCCGATCACCACCGGCCGCGCCACCGGCCCGCCTGCGAACAGTCGGGGCAGGAAGCTCAGCGGCAGGTTGTCTATGGCCTCGAACCCGAGGTCTTCAAGTGCGCCGATCGCCGTCGAGCGCCCCGCGCCCGCCGGGCCGGTCATGATCACGATGTGCTGCTCCTGTTCGGAGCGTCCTGCCTCGGTCACCTTTTAAACCCCGCAACAAACCGGCCGCGCTGCCTGCCTTCAGTCGGGAAATGCGCGGCCGTTCTGCACGAAAATGGTCAACAGCAGATCAAGATGTGGCATATCCCGTCCCGAAATCAATTCCAGCTCTATTCCCAGGTGCGTGATTGTCACACGCTGTGGCATTCGTGCCGCTGGACCTTGGTCGAGATCGACGGCCGCCAGAAGTGGCGCCTCCGGCATCGACGGCAGGCGCGCGAGACCGACCCCGCGCGCCTCGATCAGGCCGGCGATCGTCGCGGGCGCCGTCGCGACCAATGCCCCGCCGCGTCGCTCCAGTCGCACCTGGTCGTCGGCCACCAGCGCGGCGCCGCGTCCGAGCAGGCCGAGTGCCAGCGCCGACTTGCCCGCGCCCGATCGTCCGAGAATCAGGATCCCGCGCCCGCCGAACGCCACCGCCGCGCCATGAACCAGCAGCGAATCGATCACGGACGCCCCCTTTTCCTTCGATGCGATGCGAACCTATCCGAAACCCGACCTCAACATATCAGGACACCGATGCAGCCAATTTGTCGAAATGGCGTTGGGTTAACTCTGTCAGCCGGATTCAAAGCCGGTCCTGCCATGCTATAGAAACGGAACCGGGCTGATGCTGCACTGCGGTATCGCCGGAGATATAATCCCGCCGTCGCCGGCTGCGACGGCCCGCGCCGAGGGGGTATGGAGCGCATGAACACGGTGTTCAAGATGCAGGACGAGGCCAGTCACGGGATGAGCCTCGAAGCGTCGGGATTTCCCGGCGTTGCCGACGCGCACTACAATCTGCTCGAGCCCGCGTTGATCCAGCACGCCCTCGCCCGCGGCGAGGGCGATCTCGGGCAGGGTGGCGCGTTTCTCGTTTCCACCGGCCGGCACACCGGCCGCAGCCCCAAGGACAAGTACGTCGTCCGCGAACCGTCCGTGGTCGATGACATCTGGTGGGACAACAACACGCCGATGGCGCCGGCGCACTTCAACCGGCTGCTCGCCGACATGCGCGCCCACGTCCGTGGCTCCGAGCTGTTCGTGCAGGATCTGTACGCCGGCGCCGATCCGGACTTCCGGCTGAACGTCCGCGTCATCACCGAGCTCGCCTGGCACGGCCTGTTCATCCGCCACCTGCTCCGTCGCCCCGAGCGCGACGAACTCGCGGACTTCGTGCCCGGCTTCACCGTGCTGAACTGCCCGAGCTTCCACGCCGATCCGACCCGGCACGGATGCCGCTCGGAGACCGTCGTCGCGATCTCATTCCAGCAGAAGCTGATCCTGATCGCCGGCACCGCCTACGCCGGCGAGAACAAGAAGTCGGTGTTCAGCGTGCTCAACTATCTGCTGCCCGAACAGGGGGTGATGCCGATGCACTGCTCGGCCAACCACGCCCGCGACGACGAGGACGACGTGGCGATCTTCTTCGGTCTCTCGGGAACCGGCAAGACCACGCTGTCGCAGGACCCGTCCCGCATCCTGATCGGCGACGACGAGCATGGCTGGTCCGATCGCGGCGTGTTCAACTTCGAGGGCGGCTGCTACGCCAAGACGATCAACCTCAGCCCGAAGGCCGAGCCCGAGATCTTCGCGACGACCAGCCGATTCGGCACCGTCGTCGAGAACATGGTCTGGCACCCGGCCACCCGCGAGCTTGATTTCGCCGACGACAGCCTCACGGCAAACACCCGGTGCGCCTATCCGATCGAGGCGATCCCGAACGCCAGCCCGACGTCGCGCGGCGGCGAGCCCAGGAACATCGTCATGCTCACCTGCGACGCCTTCGGGGTGCTGCCGCCGATCGCGCGGTTGAGCCCGGCGCAGGCGGAGTATCATTTCCTGTCGGGCTTCACCTCCAAGGTCGCCGGCACCGAGCGCGGTGTGACCGAGCCGCAGCCCACGTTCTCCACCTGCTTCGGGGCGCCGTTCATGCCGCGCCGTCCGGAGGCCTACGGTGCACTGCTGCGCGACCGCATCGCCCGTGCCGGCGCCGCCTGCTGGCTGGTCAACACCGGCTGGACCGGCGGTGCCTTCGGCTCTGGCCGGCGCATGCCGATCGCCGCCACCCGCGCGCTCCTGAAGGCAGCGCTCGACGGCTCGCTCGCAGAAGTCGCCTTCCGACGCGATCCGAACTTCGGGTTCGAGGTGCCGGTGGACGTTCCCGGCGTCGACGCCGACCTGCTCGACCCGCGCGGCACCTGGGACGACCCGGCCGCCTACGACGCGCAGGCCGCGAAGCTCGTGGCGATGTTCACCGACAACTTCGCCCGCTACGAGGCACATGTCTCCGACGAGGTGAAGGCGGGCATCAGCGCAGCCTGACGCTCGTCTGCGGGCTCGGACAGGCGATGCCGTGGCTGCGCCGGCAGTTGCCAGGGTGCCTGCGCGCCTTCGCCCTGCGTTCCTTCAGGCCCGATCGCCCCGGCGTATCGGGCCTGTCTTGGGTTACCTTGACCGCCACGCCCACCGTCTCGCCGCCGCGCGGATGTGAACAGCCGTCCGGGCAAATGGAACCCTCTTTTCCCATTTGCCCGCCCAGTTCACCTTGATCTCGACGCCGAAGTTGGCTATTCCCCCTTACAGCTTTGGGGAATAGGTTAACGGTAGACCCACGGACTCTGACTCCGTTAGTCCTGGTTCGAATCCAGGTTCCCCAGCCAGCCTAACATCCTGATATCACAAGAGAAATTCCGGGCGCGCGTTCTGTTCCCCTCCGCCATTTTCTGCCCTTTTTCTGCCCTTTTTCTGCCCTTGCGGTTCTCGTCCCGTTCCGGTTTAGCGCTTGCTCTGGCGGGCAATACTTATTTCCTGGTCGGGCGGCCGTTCACGCCAGGCGCTGGTCGACCGCCCGGCTATTGCGCGGCGCTCTGGCCGGAAGCGCGCGAGCGGCTGCGAGCCGCCGCCTTCAGCAACGGCTCCATGAAGATCAACCCGTTCCCCGGCGCCGAGTTCGGCCAGGAGCAGCTCGGATTGACTCCAGCTTGCGCCTGCTGATTGAGCGGGATATGCTTTCGCTGAGGCGGACCGGATGCTCTCCATCTACGCCCAGGCACTAGGCCAGGTCGAACCACCACGACAGGGGATCCACCTTGTCTGGCTCGGTCCGCTGCCCTTCGGCTACGCGCCGGGCGGTTGGACGATCGAGCGGCGGGAGAGCCAGCGCGACACGTCCCGGCCTGACGCCTGCGACGCGCTGGCCGGCCAGCGTCTGACGCAGCTGCGGCGCACGCTCGAACTGCAGACTGCCTTCGGCACAGTCCGTCTGGCGCAAGGCATCTGGCCCCCGGACGGGCAGCTCTGCGACGCCTTCACCTGGAACCTCGACCACGAGGCCACCGTCATCGGATCGACGGACGCCGAGCGCTCGTTCGTCTACGGCATCCGCGATGGCAAGGCCGTTGGCTTTGCCGGACCGCCGGCGATCCTTTTTGACCTCGGCCCGCACCCGGTGAGCCAGGTCGTCCTGCTCGCGCGCGGCGTCGAGCGCATCACGCTCTGCCTGCGAGGTGAGCGCCCGTGGGAGGGGGCGAAGATCATCCGCGACCTGCAACTGCCCTTGCGCGAGCTGATGCCGGCGCTGACCTCCGAGCAGGACGAGTTCGCGGAGGCGAAGGCGCGCCTGATCGACGGCGACGTAATTGACGAGCAGCGCTTCCGTGGAGTCGCCGACAAGCTGCGGGCGACCCTATCCGGCCTGGGTGTGCGGCCGATCGACCGGCTGCTGCTGCTGCGCGCCCGGGACGATACGGACTTCGAGGAGCTGCCGGGCACCGACCCGCTGCGCATGCTGTATGCGAGCCCCACGTGGCGGCGCGCGCTCGGCCTCTCCTACTTCGACGACGACCCCGCTCTCGTGCCTGGAGAGCGCTATGACTACCGCATCACCGGCCGATTCCCGGGCGACCACGACGACGCCGTCTTCGGCTTCCACACCGTCCCGGCCGCGACCCCGCTGCCGGCCGAATTCTACCTCGGCGGCTGCATGCTGCGGCTGCCGCAGCCGACGGTTGTCGGGCGGGCGCCGAGCGTCCTCGAGGGCGGGACGCTGGTGTCCAGCCGCCGCGGCATCCCGCTCGCGGCGCGGGAAGGGGTGTTACCGTGGCTCGATCCGCTTCCGGGTGACGTCAGCGCGGTAATCGACCTGCCCGCGCCGACGACGAGCGTCGTGCTCGAGCTCGACGAGGGGCACGCGCTCGAGTACGAGGCGGGCCTGCCGTGGGCCGGGATGGGCGGCACGCTGCCCGTGCCGGCGGGCGGCCAGGCCCGGCTGCTGTTCCCGAGTCCGGTCACCCAGCTGCGGCTCCACGGGAAGGGCTTCCTGTTCGCGGTGCGCGTGCCGGCCGCGGCGCTCCCCCCGCCGCCCGTCCTGCCGCTCTTGACGCAGCTCATGGGGGTGGAGCTCGTGAACACGCCCCGGCCCAAGCCGCCGCTGACAGCCGCCCTCACCAACCTCCAGCAGCCCGGCTCGGCGGGCATCACCCCGCTCGGCTTCGAGGTCAGCTGGCTGCCGAACCTCTCGCCGGGACTGCCGTTCTGGCCTGCGGGGCCGGTCCCCCCGCCGCTCGACGCGACGGGCTTTCAAATCGAGCGCCGCCAGGAGCCGGGCGGCGCGTTCGAGCCGCTGCTGCCCGGCGAGAACCTTGCGTTCGGCACCCGTGACGGCGCCGCGCCGGAGCAGGTCGTGCGGCCGGGCGTAGACGTGATGGAGGTGTTCCCCGAGGTCCCGCCCGATCACGATCCGGTCGCCGAGCTGTCCTACCGCGACGTCTTCCACGCCCACCGCGACGACGACCCCACGGTCCGCGACGCGCCGGATCCGGGGACGTTCCATCGCTATCGCGTGCGAGCCGTAGACGTCGTCGGCCGCCCGTCCGACGACTGGACCGAGACCGGGGCGGTCCAGCTGCAGAAGCACGAGCCGCCGCCGCTGCCGGCGCCGCCCGACGAGACGCCGGTCGCCGCGCTCGACCCGGCCGCGCCGACCGGCGTCTTCGCGCGTGTGTTCGTTCGCGGCGACCCGGGGTTGACGCCGGCCGAGCTCGGCCAGCTCGGCACGAGCGACAACGCGATAGTGCTCGAGTGGGGCTGGCACGACACGCAGCGCGCGCTCGACCCGTTCGCCCGTCAGTTCCGCGTGTACGCCTCACCGCCGCTCGACGAGGTCGCCGGCGACCTGACGGCCGTGGCGCCCGTGACCGGCCAGCCTGGCTTCTACACCGTTCAGCTGGTGCTCGCCCGGGCGGTACCGGCCGACGCCGCCAAGAGCCACGCGCTCGACGCCGGGTATCCGTTCCACGTCATTGGTCACGACGGCGGCGCGACGATCACCGCCACGGTCCGGACCGTCCTGCACGGGCCGGGCGGGACCTTCCGCGTGCCGGCGCTCGGCCCCGTCGTGCTGGCGCTGCGCTTCGGCTCTGGCCTGATCCGACCGGCGGGCTGGGCGGAGCGCGTGCAGACGCTAACGATCACGGCCGCCGAGCGCTACGCGGTGGTCCTGCACAATCGCCTCGACCTCTCGCCCGGCCATCCACGCGACACGCTGTGGGTCGGTGTCAGCGCCGCCGACGATCAGGACTACGTCGCTGACACGTTCCCCGGCGGCGCGCTGGCCGGCAACGAGAGCGCGGTTGTCGGGACACAGTGCCGCGCGCGCCGAATGTTGCGGCCCGACCTGTTCGCGCCGCCGCTGCTGGGCCCGGTCCCGCGCTTCCTCGCGCCCGAACCCGTCAACGGGTCGATCCGCTTCGACCTCGACCTGCGCCCGTTCAATGGGCCGGTGCCCGCACCGGGCGAGCGCGTCGTCCTCGAGCGCGTGCTCGGCGACGAACTGGTCGCCGCGCTCGGCCTCGACGGCGGGCACATCATGGCCACGAGCCCGGGCCGGCCCGACGTCGAGTTCACCTTCGCCGCGCCCCAGGACCAGGCGGCGATGGTCGCAGCGATCTCTACCGGCGACGTCGACACCGTGGAGGACCGCTTCCTCGTCGAGCTGGCCGCGCGTCACCCGTACCGCAACGTGCTGTTCGAGCCGGCAATCGATGTGCCCGTCGCTTTCGGCCCGATCTCGCAAACGCTGCCGCAGCGCCCGGCGACCTACCTCTACCGCCTGCGCCGCGCGGACGCGCAGGGCCGGGTATCGGAGGGCGCCGCGGTCCCCAAGGTCGTGGTGCGCGTGCCGGCCATGACCCCCGGCCCCACTCCGGACCGGGACGTGCGTCAGCCGGCCGACGGGGTCAACCTCCTGCGGCTGAGCATCCCGGACGACGACCGCCTCGACCAGCTGCTCGTCTTCGAACACGCGCGTGCGCGCGAGGACTCGGTCGAGCCGGCGGAGTTGCTGCGGGTAGCCAACCGGCCCGATCTGCCGCCGGTGCGGCGGGTCCACCTGCGCGCGCCCGGCGGTGCGGTGCTCGAGCCAGCATCGCACGACGTCGCAGGCCTGCCGGAGGTCGATGGACGACGGCGGCTCACAATGGTCCCGGCCGGCAGCCCGGGCGAGCAGGTGCAGGTGTGGGCCGCCACGCTGACGCGCGACGGCGTCCCCTCGGCGCTCGCTGGTCCTTGGTCGGTGGTGTTCCCTCTGCCCGCGCTGCCGGAGCCGGCGCTGACCCTGACGACCGCGCCGGGAGGCCTGACGTTCTCGTGGGTGTGGGCGAACGGGGCGGTCCCAGTCCAGGTCGAGCGGCTCGCCGCGGGCGAGTGGCAGAGGATCTCACCGGTGCTCATTCCGCCGCGGTCGTCGTTCGAGACCGCTCCTGGTGCGACCGGAACGCAGTACCGGCTGCGGACGGTGTCTCCCGACGGCCGGGTCTCCTTCAGCGCGACGGTGACCGCCTGATGACTACGCTCAAGGCACCGTTCGCACCAACGCCGAACATGACAGTGCTGCGCCGGCCGGGGGTGACTTACCTTGTCGTCCCCGGTTCGGTCCAGCTGTCGTGGCCGGCCACCGCCGAGACTGTCGCGCTGTCCGCGTCCGCTGCAGCGGCGGCGAACGTCGACGTGCTGCTTGCGCTCGCCCCGCTGCCGTTCGGGCTGGATACCGTCTTGCGCGCGCTGCATCCGGGCGCGCCGACCTTCCATGTCGGCTACAGCGGCGCGCCCGCGCCCGGCGACCATGACCTCGTCCGCCGCACCGACCCCGCGTTCGGCGTCACCCGCGCGGTCTTCGGCGTCGTCTTCCAGCACGGCGTCGTGCTCGAGCCGTGGGCGTGGCTAGAGCTGCTCGCCGACGCGCTCCAAGCGGCGGGCGACGCCGCGGCCGCGACGGCGTTTCGCGCACTCGCCACGCCGCTGGATCGCTCGCTACGCGTGCTCGACGCGCAAGGCCGGCCGGCTGGCGGCGAGCAGTTCAGGATGCGGAAGTTCGACTCCAACGGCAACATCATCACCGACGCCACGCTCACGAGCGATGCGGACGGCAACCTCGGGACGACGGCGTTCCCCGCAGCCGGCCAGACGGCGACGCTGCGGTGGCGACCGCCGGGCGACGCCCTGCCGCTCGTGGCGCACTACGAGGGGACGTCGCGCGCGCTGCCGACCGACGATGGGCTGACGCTGCCCGGCGGGTTCGCCGGCGGCCACCTGCAGGTGCTCGACCTCGCCGCTTGGCTGGCCGACCCGCCGCCGCCCGTCGGCAACCGCACCTGGCCGAAGCGCTTCCATGCCGGCAGCCACCTGCTGCCGCTGGTCGACGGGATCGAGACCTTCCGGCATCTCGTCGAGGACCTGCGCGAGACCCGGGTCGCGATCCCCGGTGCCAACGGTCTCGAGCGCGGCGGGACACACATGCTCGGCGGCTGGGCGTTCAATGACTTCGAGCTGATCCCCGGCGACGCGAGCAGCACGCTCACGGAGCTGATCAAGATGATCCGCACGCCGCTCGCGAACGAGCCCGATCAGTTCGGCGACGCGCGGCTGCTCGCCGCGCAGTTTGTGCAGCCAACACCGGGCATCTTCATGAACATGACCGACGCGGGGGTCATCGCGCTCGGCGCAGTCCTCATTGCCGCGTTCATGGCCGGGGCGATCACTGAGCACGTCGACGTCACGGACAAGGCGGGGTTGATGACGTTCGAGGCGCTCGTCGCCGCCGGTGCGGTCGTTATCGCCATCAAGATCCTCGGCCCCGCCGACCTCGAGGAACGGGTTCGCGAGCAATTCGAACAGACAAAGCCCGACTTCATGGACACGCTCAACCAGAACGGGCGTGTCGCCGTCTACTCACCGCATCCGGTTACTCTCAGCGACAACCCGAGGTCGACGAACTTCAACGCGGGCGTCGCGCAGCTGAGCGACTTCACGACCCACGTCGGGCTCTTTCACGACAAGATGCAGCTCGTCCGGCGCAAGCACCCCACTGAGGGCGACCAGTTTCTCTACGTCGCCTACGTCGGGGGGATGGACGTCAACAAGAACCGCGTCGACACCCCCGGCCACGGCGGCAAGGGCAACTACCACGACGTGCACGCGAAGGTGACCGGGCCGGCCGCCCTCGACTTCTTCGGGTTCTTCGACGACCGCTACGAGCGCGACGCTGCGCGCCCCGACGCGCCGGCCGACATGCCGGCAAAGGTCTTCGACCCGCCGGGTGCGATCCCCGACACCGGCGAGCACATCGTCCAGGCCGCGCGCACGGCGTTCCGACCGGCCGCCGGCGGGGAGGCGCTCCCCTGGGCGCCCACCGGCGACGCGACGATCAGGGAGACGATCGGCAGCGCGATCCAGCAGGCGCGCCGGTACATCTACGTCGAGGACCAGTATTTCACGCCCGACGACACGTACGTGCAGCTGCTGCGCGACGCCGCCGAGCGGTGCGAGCGGCTCGTGATCGTGTTCCCCACTGAGAGCGACCAGCCCGTCGGCGATGACCGTCGAGGCGCGGTCCTCCAGCGCCTGGCCGGTTCAGCGACCGAGCCCGGCGGCTGGGGCGAGCGCATGTACGTCGGCACCCCGATGCGGCGGCCGGCGCTGTTCGCCACCTCCCATACTTCGAGCAGTGGCCGGTGCTATCTCCTCGAGGACGTCGCCGACGCCGCGACGGACACGATCTACGTCGGCCCAATAACGCGCGTGCCGAAGCCGGCGCCGTTCTTCATCTGGGTCGGCGGCGAGCTGATGGCCGCGCAGGTGGCGACGCCCGAGCGGGCCGACCGCGGCCCCCGACACGATGATCGACGGCATCGGGCTCGCGTGCCGGCTGGAGAAGCTCAAGCTCGTCGGCTTCGGATCGCTGAGCGAGCGGCTCGAGGACGACGGCCACCGCTACAAGGAGATGGGCCTGGCACTGCAGCTGACGCTCGGCGCGGCCGGGTCCGAGCTCGTCGTCGGTGGGTCCCTCTTCCACGGCACCGTCACCGGCCCGCAGGACAACTTCACCTATTGGCTCGTGGGCGCGCAGATCAGCCCGCTCCCGATTGGTTCGGTGACTCTGCGCAACGTTCGCGCGCTAGTCGCGCGCAACATGACGCCGGGGGTCGGGACGACCGACGTCGGCAACGCACAGTCGATGCCGCTGCTCGACTCGTTCCGTAGCCACGGCGAGTAGCTCGAGCTCAAGCCGTCGCGCAACCTCACGTCGGACGGCTGGGTACCCGTCGACGACGCGTGGGCGGTCGGCGGCGGCTTCGGGGTCGAGGTGTGCTCGCAGAATTTGGTGTGGTTGGATGCGTTCGGGCTCTACACGAGCACCCCGGCCGGCCGGCGGTTGCTGATCCTCCTGCAACTGATCGCGGCTGGCGCCAAGGAGCCGCTCGCGCTCGGGGCGCTGGAGCTCGACGGCAAGCGCTGGAGCGTGCTGATCGGTCTCGGCATCACTGCAGAGAACCTGCTCGGTAAGTCGGTACCGTTGCTCGGGAAGAACGTCTCGCTGACTGGGCAGGTCTACGCTACCAACACGCCGGGCACGCTCGCCATCGGCCACATCAACGACACGAGCAGCTGGCTGGGCTTCCGGGCCAAGGGCGACGTGTGGGTGTTCCGCGCCGAGCTGTTTGCCGGTATCTGCCTCGAGATCGTGGATGGCGACGAGGGGCCCCGCGTGTTCGGTCTCCGCATCGCGGTCACCGGCGGGTCGCGCTTCCTCGGCATCGGCGGGATAGACTTCCACCTGACGCTGCAGCTCACCGCGGGCGTATGGCGGACGGAGTCCAAGGTGTCGGGCTACATCGCCTACTTCGACGCCGGCGCGCACTTCGACGTTTTCTTCGTGTTCGACTTCGGCGCGAGCTTCAAGGTCCAGTGGGAGTATCTCGGTCCCGATCCCGCCTACCAGCGCGTGATGGCCGAGGTCAAGATCCACACGCCCTGGTGGCTGCCCGACGCGACGTTCCGCTGGAACAAGGCGCTCAATCAGCCGGTGCTCGAGAAGATGCGCGTCATCGCGACGCCGGTGGGGGAGGTCAGCGCGCAGGCGCTGGCCACGAAAGCGTCAGACGCGCTGCCGGTGACGCAACTGATCGGACCGCGCGACGAGCTCATGCGCATGGACGACGTCGCTGGGCTCGGCGACGCGGTGTGGCCCGCCGGTGCGCTCAACGACCTGGCGCCGGTGGCGGTCGACAGCGTGATCGCGCTCGCCTTCACCGTGTCGGTCGACGACAAGCTGGTGTGGGGGCAGAACACGCCGGCCGGGGTGGGGACGCAGGGCAGCGAGGACGTCTCGGCGACCTACCAGCTGGTCGAGCTGGGGATCAGGCGGCGCGCGAAGTACGGGCAGGACGCCGGCGTGTGGAGCACGCTGCTGGCCGAGGTCGATTCACGCCAGGAGTCGCTTTCCGGGCTGACGCAGGCGCAGATCGCCGAGCGGATGAAGCGACGTGTCAGCCTGCTGTGGGACGGCGACTTCGTGCGCGACGGCAAGCTCGACACGCGGCGGCTGCTCGTCAACGCCGAGGTCCCGTACCTCACCGCCATCCTCAGCCTCGAGGTCGACGAGCTGCTCGTCATCAACGGCGACGGCTGGCCGTGCTGCAGCGGTGGCAAGGACCACGACCGCTGGCACACGCTCGACTTCCGCGGGGCCGCGACCGGGCAGCGCGCGGCCGCGACGCAGCCATTCACCGAAAGCAACAGCACGCTGCACTGGATCGGCGAGCCGCCGCCCGTGGTCGGGCCGGGGCTCCTGTTCGGCACGCCGACGCCGGTCGCGCGCGTGTTCGGCGCGCCGCGGCAGGAGGCGCCGTTTGCGCGGGTCAGTTTCGACGCGCCGGCCGCGGTCTTCGAGATGACGATCCTCTGGCAGGAGATGCACTTGCCGCGGCGGCTCGTGGTGACGCCGTTCCGCGGGCTGAAGCCGTTGCCGGAGCAGTCGTTCAAGCTCAGCGCGCCGAACCTCAACCGCATCCGGGTAGAGGATCCGGACGGCATCACCCATGTGTTGCTGCGCCTCGATGGCCGCCCGGTGCCGCCCGACGCTGGCGTCGACTGGCTCGAGCTGGAGGGCATGCGCTACCGCTCGGTCGCGGAGGTGCTCGACGCCGTGCTCGAGGGCGGCCGCTGCGGGACGACCAACGACGACGCCGACCAAGGCGGCAAGCGCTTCGCGTGGATGGCCAACCACGACTACGAGCTGAGCTTCCGCGTACGGACGACCGTCAAGGACGAGCGCAGCGGATCGCTGGTCAAGGAGCTCCAGCAGCGCGCGTTCTTCACGACGAAGGGGCTGCCTGGTCTCAACGCCGGCGTGCGTGTGGGGGAGGAGCTCGAGCCCTACGTCGAGTCGGTCTATCCACCGCCCGCGATGCCCCTGTACCGGTCCGAGCCGGCCGTGCTCGCGTTCAACGAGCGCTACGACGTCTTCGCCGCGCTTGAGCGGCCGCCTGAGCCCGACGATCCGCCAGAGCGGCGCCAGGCGCACGACCTCGTGCTGGCCGTGGAGAAGATTGGCGGCGTGGGCGTCGAGCGGCGCATGACGCAGACGGCGGCGGACTGGATCGTCGCCAACCGCGGCACCGCGCCGCCGCCCAAGCACCGGCCGCCGTACGTGATCGGCGGCGCGCTCGACCCGATCGTGCGCGGCGGGATCGCTCGGCGCCGACCCTCGTTCCGCTGTCGGTCCGCTACGACGCGGTGCTCACCGGCCCGTACGGGTGCGGGCTCCGGCACCGCCGAAGCGGGGGTCGCGGACGCTCTCCCACGACGCGGTCGATCCGGACCAGCCTGATGTTGTGCCGCGGCGGTGGCCAGGGCGCGTGGTGCTGAGGGCGAGCGTCCGGCGCAAGGACGCGCCGTTCGTCGACGGGAGCCGTTCGAGGTCGGTGACGAGACGGCGCTGACGCGGACCGTGGCGTGGGAGGTGGTGGACGGGGCGGTTGGGCCGAAGGCACCGGTGACCACGCGCCAGCTAGCGGTGTTCGGGGACGCGACGTGGGAGCACGTCGTGGTGCGGGCCGCGATCAGCCCGGCTGGAAGCGAGGCGGACTGGCCGTGGCGCTGGGCGCGACCCCGCTGGGGGCGCGCCGGCTGCTGGCGCTGGTCGATCCCGTGGGCGGGCGCCTGCGGCTGGTTGCGCGGCGCGCGGGGGTTGACGTCGGGCCCGCTAACGAGGACCTCGTCGTTACTGACCCGGTCGTGCTCGAGGTGACGGCCTACGACGACCAGATCCACGCGCGCGTCGGGGAGACGACGGTAGCTGCCAACCGGCTCGACCTGCGCGAGGGGCGGCTGGCGCTGGTGGCTGCGGGGCAGGCGCGCTTCTCGTCCCTGCGCGTCGATGGGCCCGAGCTCTACCGCTACGAGTTCGAGACGAGCCGCTACCTCGACCTTGCCGAGCACGTCGGCAGCTTCAGGGGCACGGTGGCGAGGCTCGCGCCGTCGCCGGACGCGCTTGCGACCGTGGGCGACCTGGTCGCCGCCGGTGTCGATCCGATCGCCGACAAGCTCGACCGCCAGCGCCGGTTCGACGCGTGGGTGTCCGGCCTGGCGCTGCTGCTGCGGGCGCAGGTCCAGCGGCTGGAGGTCAGCACGCGCGGCGACCTGCTCGTGATAGAGAGCCCGGAGCCGCTGCCGATCGGCGAGGACGTGACGGTGGCGCTCGAGCATTTAACGGTGGCCGTCCCCGTCGCGACGATCAGCAACGGCGACGGGACAGCCACGCTGCTCGTGCCGGCCGTGCCGCTGGTGCCGGGGACGTACCGATTGACGTTCATGCTGATTCGCGCGCGCTACCGCGGCGCGGACGCCATGGGCCGCCTGCAGCAGCAGGCGTCCACCGAGTTCACGCTGTGAATACGACGACCGCGCCGAACACGAACCCAGCGGCGGCGTGGGGCTTCGGTTGATAGCCGGTCACGTGCCGCTGCCAGCATTGTCGGACTCAGTTGCCTGAGGTCGGCTATACGAGGAAGACGACACCCAGGAGATCGCCATGACCCTCAACGTCACGCCGGGCAAATGCCTCGGCTTCCAACCCCGCTCGGAGCGTTCCTCTGCGAGCTTGGCAAACCCGTTTAGCGGCGCTTTCACCTAGCGGCTGAATCAGCACTCTCGAACTTACGGGCAAAGAGGCCTCCGATGGATAGCCTGAAGCTCATTCCAAGCGTGTTCTTTGACGGGATCGCCCGGGTGGTGCCCGGCGCAACCGCGATCGTTGCTTACCTTTTAATTTCTCACTCCACTTGGACCCAGGCTCTAGAAGGAACCATTAGTCCATCCTTCGCTGACGGGGATGCCCATCACAGCCATCGGCCTGCTGTTCATCTCGGCTTACATTGTGGGGCA